>CAPN01000032.1 GCA_000333235.1 Pseudoalteromonas luteoviolacea B = ATCC 29581
GTAGTACATTCTTTGTAGTAGCTCATATCTGATCTTACAGTTTCTATGAATAGGTTGGGACTTAATCTGACAGGCAGCTATGAGCGATCTACGGACAGCCAACTCACACCACACCTAGGTCAGTTAATCGGCCAATAGCGGTCATTGAATTGTTATAGTAGTAATTCCATATCAACCCTGTGCATGTCTAGGCCCCAACCATCAGTGATTTCTTTAATTGTCTTTTCCCCAAATTTTTCGAAGAAAGGAGCTGAAAGATGACTGGCGGCGATATCTATAACTTTCATGTTACTGTCCTTTGCCATTTTATTAGCGTAAGACATCATTGCCGTTCCGATGCCATTAGCCTGCACCCGTGGAGAAGTCATAATCCAAGTGATACTAGCACGGTTTATTTTAGGATCGATATCCAGCCCAAAGACAGCCACGGCCTATCCGTGAATAAGTCCAATTTTGTATTGTTTGGGCTGTTTTTGCAAAAACGCAATATAATCCTGACGTTCGTTTGTAGCGAAGTATTTCGGACAGTTTTGATCGAACAGCTTAAGACAGTCTTCTAAATAAGGGTTACTATAGTTACAAAATATCAAATTATTTTCAGTCATAATATTCCAAAAATTAACTAGTTATTATTTATCCCACTTGGGAGTGCTGTTAAACGCTCGTTCCCAAACGCGGTCACGTTGGAAAGTTAGATTAACTTTATCATTTATATTATTTTACTTGTTTGCTTTATCTTTGCTTCTACCTTGGCTAACCAAATCAGCGGAATAATAATTAAAGAAGATCCTATAGCCAAGCTCAGGTCCGGTATTTCATCGAACCACAGCCCCCCTACAACTACAGCACCTAATAAGCCAGTGTATTCGGCACTGGAAATTTTACTGGCTTCGATTGCTCTATATACCATTACACATATACCAGCATAAATTAGGATAAAAGTGTTTGAGCCTGTTGCCGTTAACATTGGAGTCCAGTTCCAAGGTTTGCCTTCCCATAACGCCAACCCAAGTGCGGCTGGGATACCTACTAGGTTGGTGAGCATTAAAGTTTGGAACACATTATGATGCTGAGGTAATTTACGAACCAATAAATTATTTACAGCCATAGTCAATGCGACGACAAGGGCGGCAATCGCTGCCCAATTAATTTGTGTTGGTTTAACCACGATAAGTACGCCGATAAAGCCCAAAACAGCAGCAGCAATTGAGTGGCTAGTCAGCTTTTCCTGAAACAATATCATGGCTAACGGCAGCATAAGCAAAGGCGCTGTATAGAAAATAGCATTTACGGTAGCTAACGGCAGAGCGCCCAGAGCGAATACCATAAATATTGCCCCTAATAACCAAATGTGGCCACGTATAAAGTGCCATTTGAGGCCAGCTAAGAGGCTTTGTTTATTACTGAATAGACAAAATGGAAGTAAAATCAGCACTGCGGTCAATTGACGAAATAATACAAATTGGTATATGGCAGTATCTGCTGGCAGAGTTTTTATCAAAGCATCAGAAAAAACACCAATTATATTTCCGATGATAAGTAATGTCATCGCGAGTCCGACAGTTATTTTGGGCATTTCATTACTCCTGCTACATTCTAGAAAATGTCAATGGAACTGAATTAATAGAGTTACGTTTGTAAAACGGTTATATGATTAGCGTATTCCATACCTTATATGATGTATAATGTTTAAAATTTTTTTAGTATGAGCTAAATTTATAATGAAGTTGCCTCCTTTACGTGCCCTGCAATGCTTTGAAGCTGTTGCGCGACTTAATAGCTTTTCCAAAGCTGCTGAGCACCTCAATGTGACTCAAAGTGCGGTTAGTCACCAAGTTCGATTACTCGAAGACTATTTGGGTGAAACTCTGTTTAACCGACAGGGGCGTTCTTTTTCCTTGACTAAGGTCGGGGAACGTTACTTTGAAGAAGTGACTAACTCATTAGGAAATCTATCAAATGCCAGTCAAATGATACGTCACGGGGAATCAGGCAATCTTCGTTTGGCTTTATATAGCTCTGTGGCGGTGAACTGGTTGATACCGAAGTTAGAAGATTTTAGAAATCAGCACCCAGAAATAGAAATAACTTTAAATATGGTCGGGGATCAACCGGATTATAATGACCAATTTACGGATTGTTTTATTACAATGAATCCACCGGAACGTAACTTTGTCAATCAATTCATGTTTACTGAAAAACTTTATCCAGTGTGTGGAAAAAAGCTTTGGCAGCAGTTAAGAAATAAGCCTCTACCTGATTCATTATGGCAACACCCGTTATTATCAGTACAATACTCAGATACAAATGAAAGTCTTGGTGACGACTGGTTACGTTGGTGTATGAGTGGTAAATTTGAATTACCTAAAGACGTCAAAATTAATCAATTTAGTCATGTCTTACTTGCCGCTGAAGCGGCTCGATATAATTTAGGAATTACCCTCATTAGTAATTACATGATGGATGATCAGGATCGCCAGCAAAGTCTTGTGCGCATACCTATGCACGAACTTATTACCGGAGATAAATTCTATTTTGTCTATAAGGAAACACGAGCTAGGCAACCTGATATTATGAAATTAGGTCGTTGGCTTAAACAGCAGTGTTATGAACTGGAATCAGCTTAGCTATTTAAATCAGAGTTGAAGCTAGATGAGTTCAACACGTTTATTCAACCGCAACGACACCCTAAACTAACCGACTTTTGTACGAACTTAACAACCATCACTCAACACGATGTTGATCATGCACCATATTACCCAGAAGCAATTAACACTTTCCAAAAGTGGCTAGGCAATTACGATAACTACCTGTTTTGCAGCTGGGGAGAGTATGACAAACAGCAATTTGAACAAGACTGTGCTTTTCATAATGTGCCATACCCTATTCCAGCTCCGCACCTAAACATTAAAAAGGAATTTTCAAAGATTCAAAAAGTACGCAAAAGACAAGGTATGGCCGGAGCGTTAAAACTTGCGAAAATCCCTCACACCGGCTCGCATCACCGTGGAATTGATGATGCGAATAATATGATCAAGTTAATGCCGTATGTGATGGGAAGAGTATTTATTGATAGTCAAAAGAAATTCTCAAAATAGAAAGTAATATTACCATGCGCCCCATTCACCACAGCTAGGACACTTCATATTAAATGGCTCGAGCGCTCTTGCTGAATGATAGCTCCAATAAAGGCCATTCTTTATCAAACGAGTGCTGCTTTTATCGCTAGCGCAGTGGTTATATATTTGAAGTTGTTCACATTCACAACACTGCATCCATACCGACTTAGGTGTACGCTCAACCCAATCACCATGCCTATTTCGATAGCGAGTAGTCTTTTTTAAGTTTTTGATGTCACTAGAGCCACACCTGATGCAAATGGGGACTGCTTGACTGCTGTCATTATCCAAATCGCTAGTTTTAGCATCCTCTAACTTATACTGAAGAAACATACCCAATAAGCGTTGTAATTCGTCTGAGTAAAGCGAGCGATCTATAGGATTTAAAAAAACAGCACCCCGATCATGAGAAAAAAGATTAACATCGTCGTTAATGTTTAGCTCTCCAAGGAAACTGTGTTTCCCCCATGATTGTGCAGTAATGGGATGTTCAATTAGGTTATTACAGGGGTGAATAAGAAATACAGGATTTGAATTATTTTCACTATAATTTTTACCGTCGAATAACTCATTAATTTTTGAAAGCATTCCTCCCGCTCTATCAAATGTTAGTTTATCGTAAAATTTCGCGTCTAATACAAAGCGTTTAAAATGGCGCTCGTTAGAACCGTCGATATTATGGGAAAACCACGTCAGATCCAAAATAAAATCAGGTCGCTTATTATTTGATAAAGATTTTTCATACCAAAGCGAAATGTACCTTTTTGCCTCATCATTAATTAAATTTATGTTAATATCTGTTTTGTTAGACTTTACTGCTTCAATAAGTTTATATTTCCAATCCTTCTGTGGAACAAACCTAAACGAACCTTTTAGAACAAGAATGAGTTGTATTAAAGTCCAACGTTCATATAAAAGAGGCATATTTACCAGCCCCATATCATCTATTTGTTCAAGGTTTAATAAAAGCTCATCATCTGTAAGTTTAGTGATATCTCTCAATACCTTATAGCCATTATGTACAGCTTGATAATTAATATTTTGGACGAATGTCATTGAATTCGGGAAATGGGACGAAGGCATAATTCCATGCCCTTTCATATGTTGAATTAATTTTCTTAGTTCTCGATATTTTGGTTCTATTCGTTTGTAAATATATTCTGATATTTCTTGATTTTGTGAGTAGTAGTTGATTCGATTGAGTAATGAGGCTTTTTCCCTATTTTGCTCCTCAATTTCTTGATGAGATAAGGGTTTTACCCAGCCATTTTTCGCCAAACTTTTACCTATAAGCTTCTCTTTTTCAAAAGCTTCTTTTGCTTTTTGAATCGATTGACAGTCTATCAATTCAATCGAGTGAACGTTATCCAAATTAAATAAAACGGCACGTTCACTAGTGCGATAATTGTAATCACAATTAAATTTCAGAGTATCTCCCGGTTCTAATACTTCTAATAGTACCTGATAACGATACCTTAAACTTAAAATACCACTTTTATTATCTGGCTTTACCCAGCTCTCACCATTCCATATCAGAACAAAAAAACCATCCTTTTGTTGTGTTTTATTCTCTAAATGCAAATATAAATCGAGTGAACACCTTGTTGTCGTTAGCTGAATGTCATTGTCTTGTATCTTGAGATTTAACTTCTTTTGCCAGTATTCTAGCTTTGCTCTTTCCCTAACCCTTTCTAAATCTTTTACCACTAAATCGCGATTGACTTTCACGCTAGTGTCAAAAGAATCAAGTTGCCCTTTTAGTTTATTAGCTGTATCCAAGAATCGTTGTGATTTATTCTGGGCAAGAATAACAATTTGTTTAAGAACGCGGCAGCATCGTTCCAAAGCGAAAAGAATATACCTATTTTCTGGCACATTATATGAGGGTTGGGTCGCTCTACTGGTTAGAAAACGTTGATTAGATTTCGAAACCATCTCCATAAAAGTACGATTAACTGGTTTCACTAATTTTCTTGGCTTTATGGTCTGAATTTCTCGAAGCTCAACTTTTGGTGTTTCCAATATTTTTTGAGCTGCATTAACTATTTTATTGATACACTCAATTACTTCTTCACTAACACCTATACCATTTGTTTGCTTTGCATTTGCCTGTACGGCACTACTGTCATCAAGAATAAGTTCCCATAAATCATTTTTGAAAACCCTTAGATATTGTTCTAATTGTTCAACACTAAAATCAGAGCCATTGATTTCGACCTCACAAAGTTGGCTAGTTATATAAAACTTTAAAGTTCCAACAATATTCGGCGCAATTCCAAACCATTGTTTTTGCTCGCTTACCCACTTTTCTTTAAGTATCCACCAATAAATGCCAGTGTCTGGATCTTTAATCTGGGTTAAAAGCTTCTTATCATTGTTTGGCAAATAAATATATGGTTGTCCAGCTTCGACATTTAAAACACGAACAGCGAGTTGGCCTCGCTTAATTTCATCAAGTTTTGGATAGATTGTGGTTTCTGTCGTGAAGCATTGATTCACCGAATCATACTCCATACTAAGGGCATTTAAAGACTCAGTTACTTTAACTAAAGTATTTTTGTCATACCACTTAAGCTCTATGTATTTTATTTCAAATTGAGGCTTCACGTTCAAGACCAGAAATTAACAACGCCATCATTTGCCTTGGCATTCTTTACAACGGTTTCAATGGCGTGAACTGCTGAAAATACTTCACTATACTCTTCAAAATTAGGTAATAACGATTTAACCCTTTCAACAAACACTCTATCAACTAATTCTAATTTGGTTTGCTCTCCAACATGCTTGTTTCCATCAAACGTAAATTTTGGCAACACTTTATGAAGCATAAAGTTATTGATCGCCATACTTGAGTCGTCGTTTACTTCTTGGAAAAGCTCCAAATAATTTAAGCCTTGGCGAATGGTCCTCATACCAAATTCGACACCAAGCTTGTGGAAGTAATCTTTATTTAACTCTACAAAGAGTTTACAAAACGCGTTATCTCTATCAAACCTAGGATAATTATTTCGATAACCAAGCTGGTCTATATTAAAAAGCAATGGCTTTGAGATATCCTCGAATTCGTATGATTCGACTTGAGTTAATATTTCATCCCAATTTGATAGAAGTGGAGATTCAAACCGCATTATATGCGCACGGTCTAAAATTTTAGGTGATAAATAATGTGTCGTTTCATCTATATTAATAGCCCCTATGATATGCAGATTGGCAGGCATTTTAATACTGGAAGGCATAGTCATAACTCCCGAAAGCATGCGTCTTATCTCACTATGATATTTAATAAGCGAATCCTTATCACTAAAGCCAAACGCTAATCTAAGCTGATTATTTAATGTTTCATCTTTGAGTAATTCAATAAAGCTAATTACACCTTCTTTGCTATATTTCTCCTTTGTAGACTGAATAATATCCACAACGGCTTTTAGCTCAGAAAGAACATGTGAGGATTCGTCTTCTGAGTAAAGTGTAATTTCAGGAGACTCATCTCTAATCTCAAGGAGCGACAAAAAGTCAGCAAAATAATACTCTACTCTCGCAAGATTCATTTCATCTAAGCATATAAAATAAGGTATTGTTGGATTTTGCTCTGCTTCAATCATTGCCTCTAAAAATGGTGTGGCTAAATATTTTTTTTCAAGTGGATTGTAATAACCTAATAAATCTTCAGAGCTTGTCCAATTGGGCTTTACAGGAATAATAATTGATTTTCCACCAACAGCCTTAGCAAAAGATTTAACTAAGTTAGTTTTTCCAGAGCCGGAATCTCCCGCAAGGATGACAAGATCTTTAGTTCTTAACAAAGTTATATAATTTTCAATTATATGACGTGGATATAGAATATCTTGGCTGACTAAATATGATTGGATGTATGATACGGCTTGTTGGTAGTCACCATTTAAAATATCACTAAACGAAACTCCTTCCACTTGATCACTTGAAGGTTGGCTTTCCTGTATAAAAAGCTCCAATACTTCTTCATCGATAAATTCAAACGTTTTTAAAAATAATGCTTTATCAGCTACATACTCTTTTAATCGCTTAATTTTATTATTCATTTCTGCTTCTATCCTTGTATAGCTGGTGACCAGTGTTTGAATTTCAGTTTTTTTAGTTGCTTTATCTTGAGCTAGTTTACTAATTGTTTTATCAAGCTCAATTTGCTTGCTATTTAATTTTTCGACTAGCTTTATAGCAATATCACGCTTTTCTTCATTTTCTTGTATTTTATCTTTAATAATTTCAAGAGATTGGGTAGCGTCTCTTTCTTTTTGAGCCATTTTTAGCTCAAATTCACTTTGCTCTTTCTTTACAAGTTCATCTAAATCTCCCATCGCTTTTTCATGATAAAAGTCATATATAGATTTTGAGATAAACTGTGAAATTTCCTCTTCTGAATTGGGATTTGTTAGAATTTCTAACGGTATTTCTTTAGGCAAATAAAGAAGTTTTTCTCCAGTACCACTTTTTACGCATAAACTTAATGGATTATTATGTTTACGGCGCTCTGATTCAGGAGATAGTTCCAATTCGCAGCGGACAAACCGCTTGTGCTTTTTCGAACCACAACTTGATGCATCTTGGGGTGCCATAAAAAACCTGCAAGGCTCTATTTCTAGACCTTGTACTGGGTAATACAACCTATCTCCCGTTGAAACTAAACGAGGATTTCTCAGGAAACCAAAAGTAGTGTCTCCAAGAGCAGGTAACTCTCCCCAAACTTCAATTTTGTTGTCATTCACACCCCAAGACTGCTTTAAAATAGCAAACAACTCGGCTTCAGAGCGGTCTTCTAGTTCTTCCTTAGAATATATTACTTCATTCATAGAGCACTAATCCTTGTATCTAGCTTAGTCTTTTTATTATTACTGAACCCCAAGAGCCTTATAAACAGCATCCACTGGATCACTGTAAAAGCTTACTTGGAACTTGGTGAATGTTTCAGCAGGTACAGAAGGTATATCACTAGCTGATGCCATAGGCAGTAACACTTTAGTTGCACCTGCCTCCAGCGCTATCTGCATACTTGATGCTAAATCTTGAACTGGGTTTACTACGCCACCAAGTGTGATGCTGCCTAATACCACCATTTGCTCTTGCACAGGCTTATTAAGTAATACTGAACAACATGCTACTAATGCACCTAAACTCGCTTGGTGACTATTTCCTGATGTTTGTAAATCTACAAAATGTATGTGAAATTCATGCTCAGAGAAACGAGAATTAGCGGCTATTCTGTTTAAGTTACCTTTAAAGTATTCAAATCCAACGCGTACTTGTTCTTTAGCACTCGTATCTGAACCAAATCCCGATGTTGAATGTTTACCTGTGCCCGGTGTCATTTGTGTTTCAATACGATAAACACCTAATTTTCCAGAAGCGCCATGATCAACAAAGTGCACTACTCCGGGCTTTGTGACCCCTGCTGGGATTAGATTTGAGCCACCTTGCTCTGGCACATTGACAAAAAACTCTTCAAGCGTTTCGTTATCGATATAACTAAAATTAACGTCAAAGAATTCCATACCGCCAATTTTCTTAAGTTGCTCTTTTACCCGACGACGCACTTCAAGAGCATAAGTTAAACATGTGCGTACATCTTCTTTTGTATATTCACCATTTGGATATAGAAGCTTAAGCAAACCTGATGTTGTTCTTCTTACACCAATTACATCTCGTTGATTAAGGTTGTTACCTAACTTAAAGAACTTATCGATTGCATCTGAAAACGTGGTTTTACGCATTTCACGCATATATTCTGCTAAGTAGTCTGTTATCAGTCCAAATCGGTCTGTAAAGAACTCTGGGCGCATTTTAGGAATTTCCCAGCCCGGAATATAAGCATGGAAGCGATCAAAATAAGCTGAGTCGATCATTTCATCTGGAAATGGCGCTAATAAGTGACTAGTTTTTACCAATGTCTCAACGCTGTGATCGATATTCCCAACAAACACCATAGAGGCTTTTGCTTCAATAGAATCACGGCCACGAGAAAAAGAACCAGACGCCATGTAATCTTTCATGATCTGAATGCCGTCTTTATCTTTAAAACGAATACCTGCGACTTCATCAAAGGCAACAACATCCCACATACCAACTAAACCAATTTGGCGTGAAGACATGTTATAAAACAGGTTAGCTACCGTAGTTTGACCGCCTGAAACTAACAATGAATTCGGAGAACATTCTTTATAAACATGAGACTTACCCGTTCCACGAGGACCGAGTTCACATACGTTATAGTTATTCTCAACAAATGGGATCATGCGAGCTATTAAGTGCCACTTGCATCTATGTTCAAGGTTAGCTGGCTCCATCCCTATTGAACGAAGTAACAAATCTATCCATTGATCAACTGAGAACTTACGACGAGCTTGATACACCTCATCCATATTCATTGAAGGCATTTGGATTGGTTTTAAACTAAATACAGAGAACGGCGATGTTTTCTGACCTTCTTCATAGAAGTAACTCACCGTAATAATGCACCAGATACCACCGGTTAATAACTTTTCGTTTTCTTTAACAATTTTGTTAGGAACAACGGCATCTTTAATTCCAATATTTGATAAACTCGCTTCATAGATATCTTTTTTCTGATTGAGTTTTACCGTTACCTTATCAATGACTTTATGAGTGCCTTTTTCTCGGATCAACGACTTGGCTTTTTCAGCCTCATCAGGCCGCACATAGTTTTCTGTTAGAATCTTCTTAACATTCTTCAACCCTTCTTGGATTAACTCATCCTCTGCTGAAGAGCAGTACATACCCAATAAATACTCAAGTACATAAACCGGAACGTTCGCTCCTTCTTTTAACTGCTTTGTTAAATCTTTACGAACAACACGACCTTTAAATTCAGTCGTCATTAAATCGTCAAGGTCAGCGCTTCGAATTTGAGAAGATTCGATACTTGAGATGTTACTATTATCTAATTGTTCATTTTCCATTTGCGCTATCCCCTAAAAAAAGTCATCTTCGAAGGCTAAATCAATAATAACGGAGTGTGTTGTTTTGGTTTTACTCTCAGTATCTTCCATTATCAATTTATAACTTATTGTGCGATCAAAGCCGCTGCCTTCTAATTTAATTTGAATATTACGTTTACGTTCATCGAGCTTTTCTGAAACTGAATCAAATGTATACTCCTCTTTAGAACTCACCTGTTTACCAAAAGGGTCTTCAATCCAAAGCTCCAACTTACGAGCTTTAAACTTGTCGCCGACTGGGTCAGTTTGTAAAAATGAAATCCTATCGATATTTGAAACAATTTTAATGGGGTTCTGTAAAGGAACAGCACCAACTTTTTGTTTAGCTAATTTTGTCTGTGCTTTAGTATCAAGCTCACGAACTTGAAGCACAGGAACACAAATCTCCTGCGGCATAATGCCACCATGGATAAACTTAGCACCGCCCACAAAATTGAATCGATTACTACCTCTAGGCACAATAAATTCTGCATCATCGCCTAAAGCAGGGTCAATTCCAGCTGTATTGGCTATTTTCCCAGTCCAATAAAAATCATCTGAAGGCAAATTTGAACCGATGACATAACGTTTTTTATCTTCAATTGCGCCTTTAGGTTTTGACTTATGAGCGGTTTTATCTGAATCCGTTAAATCGGTCATTTTAAATAAAAAGCCATGATCAGCTGTTAATAGCACTCGACTACCATTTAAACGGTTAAAGATCCGCTTTATCAACTCGATCAATTCAACAACGGTATCTTGTGCAGCTTCAAAAGTCTGATTTTCAGTACTTTGCTTATCGCCTATGGCATCAATCATATCGTGATAAATATAGACAACTTCAGCTTCACCAATTTGCTGTTTAGCCGCTTGTCTTGTCCACTTGAAAACCTCATCGGCTTTAAAAGCAACGCCGTTATGCTTGGACAACACCTTTTGACGGTTGTCATGACCATGTACAGAAATACCGTCAGCTTTGTATTCTACTTTTGAACCTAAATGCGCAGTTAACTTTTGGTGTGGAAGTAGGCTTCCCATTCCTAGTTGGGTATAAGATGGGACAACACCTAGCTGAGATTTTAACTCAGGCTTTAAACGCCCTTCATCACTGATACGCTGATAAATATCGTGAGCAACCTCATAGCGTAAAGCGTCTGAAATAATCACAAAAATACGTTTGGCTTGAGTATTTCTTAATAGGCCACGCACTTCTTGTTGATAAAAGTGTTGTTGATTATGAACGCCTACAATCTTCCAATTATCAAGAAGACTCTCGCTATCAACCAATTTACCCCATGCTATGGCTAAGTCATTCAAGTACCAATTCACATAAAGATTTTCAATATCATCAACTAAACCTAAACTTTGTAATAAGTCACCGCCATTGTTCTTACGTAAATTAATGAAGTTTTCAAAGAAAATCCGATAGGCATGATCAAACTTATAAAGCTCTGATTCGTATGCTTTATAGAGAACCTTCGCACTGTCGAAATAAAAACCATCAAAGTACTTATCTCTTAAGTCGTAGAACTCTTTTGCAGCGCGAAGAGAAGCGAACAGGTATTGATAATTTTTGTCGACACTGCACCAATGGCCGTATAATTTAGTCGACACCCAATCACTGATTTCATTAGCAGAATAAGCCTGTAAGTCTGTCGCAATTAATTTGATCAACTGCTGTTCAACTTCAATGAAGGTCTCAACATTTATGAAGTTACTCGGATTTTTAAACTCAGCTAACTTGTGTTTTATTTCTAATTCATCTGCGACTTCTCTAACTATGTCGTTGTACGATGCAGACAAAGTACGGCTCTCGCGCCAAGAAGAAACAAAACTAACCACAGCTGCTCGCTTCGCAGCTGCATTGCCTATTAGCTCTCTAATAGCCTTGGGAAGCTTGTCCAAGCTTTCGGAATCAATAGTAAGTGGTAATACATGTGCAGAAAGACTTGTAGCAAAGTCCGTTTTACTAATTGAAACGCCAGATGCCTGTAAACCATGGTAACAATCGGTTACTAACAGTTTAGTAATTAAGTCTTTAACATTTGCAACTGGCATGTCTGCATCTTCATCATTTATCCAGTTACCCAGCGCAATATAACCAAACTCTTCTACTGCATGACGCCAAAATATCTTGGTTAGATCATATTTTTCTAATTCGGCAATGGCTTCATCACACTTATTTGGAGACTCAACAAATAGTGAAATTAATTGATGTAGTATGGTTGTAAAACTAACGGATTCTACCTTAGCAACTACCGCAACCATTGCTAATTCTAGTGCTTGCTTATCTGCGCCTTCAGGTAATAACTTCTTAAGTTTGCTGTAACGTTGCTGATTACCAAAAAACTTTTTATAGCGGCTAATGTCTTGGCGAAACTCCATACGCATACCAAGTTCATTTAATATCATTGAGCTTGAATCAGCATAAAAATGCTCAGCATAAAGGCGAATATCGTAAAGCCAATCACGCGTTGGTTCGTTTAGCGCCTTGTTGCTATATAACAAGAATTGAGTGTTAGGCTCTTTTAGCTCAACACGTTGCTTGACTTCAAAGTGCGAATATTCATCCAACTTGATAAGCTCGACACCTGATGATTCAAATTCAGTTTCAATTACCGGTAATTGCTCTTGAAACTCAATCTCTTCATCTTGCCAGAAGACTAGTCGGCATTTATCAAATTTGGCTAGAATGCCTTGTTTTATTTGTTCTAAATTCATGAGTAACTCTTAACTTAAATAGTATATTAGAGAATTTGACAGCCAAAAGTCTCTAAAAAGCGCCTCATAACGTTTGCACTCATATAAGAGCAGTATTTTTGATAGTCATCATCTTTGTTTAAATCAGCAAAGTCACATACTGATTTGAGAGCAAATACTTTGGGTTTGTTTCCTGAGGTGTTTTCAACTGAAGAATAAAGTCCATATATCTCCATTTCGATACCAAGAACTTTTCGATTTTGAGATATGATAGTGTTTACATAATCAGCGTCTGCTACAACAGCTGCACCTGTAGCGATAGGTCCTATCAACAGTTTGGGAGTCACATTTATATCATATTCAAATTCAGAGCTAATCTGCGACATCACACCTTTATCAGCTTTGAAAAGCTCCATTTTTGATCTTATTTCAGTTGATGCCATTATTTGGTGAGGTGCAATTTCAAAAACAGATGTTTCGCCTTCTTTTTTCAATTTTCCAGATTGGTAGTCCCATACGCATTCTGCAAAAATTACATCACCAAAGTCAGTATTCTTCTTAATTCCACCACATATACCAGTCATAACAATGACTTTGGGTCTTAATAAATTAATTATGCTTGCTGATTTATTTGCTGTTGCAACCATTCCCATTCTGCTGCAATGCGAAGCACATACGGAATATTCATTTCCTCCCGATTTGAATTTTCCTTCATAAATAAAAGTGTGGTCATCAATGGGTTTTGGCTGCTCCCAATTCCAATCTAACGCTAAAACTTCCGTTAATTCTGGATCGTCTAGTGCGCAAATGATTGCTAAGTCAAATTTGTGTTCTTTTACATTCTCTTCTACCGGGTTGTCATTCAGGTATTGAACACAATTTTGAATTTTCTTAACCCAATCAGAGCAAGATGATTCATATTGCACTACATGCCAAGTTTCATGCTCAAACTTTTCAACAGTGCCAGTTAATCCTGATTTATCCGCTGTAATACCGATTATTTTTGAAGGTTTGTTGAGTTCATCAGATACATTTAGCTCGGTTAATAAATCTTCTGAGTTTTGTTCATGAGGCTCATCTTCGGGCCACAATGGAATTAATAAATCAAGAATTAACAAATCAAACTTAGTCTGTTCCAACTTATCTCTAGCATCTGAGCTAGAAACACTAATACATATATTTGAGCGTTCTATGCCCATATCTACAAGGCTCTTTATAAGAACCGAGTATCTAGGAGCTTCATCGTCTACAATTAGGATTTTCATACTTAATCAAGCTCCCGTGCTAGCTATTATTTTTTCAAGTTCTACCTGCCACTCACTAAAAGAAGAATTAAAATGCAAAACGCCTTTTAAAAAATCTGGGAATTCTTTCATTAGTTCAGTTGACAGTTCGTCTAAACTCACTCTCTGGACTCCATCACGTTGAAACGCAGAGTAGCCGGTAATAACGATTGTTGGGCATCGCCAATTTTCTATTTGCATCTCTCTTAATACCTCAATGCCTCCGAAGCCTTGTGGCCTGCCACCACTTTCCTCCTCAGAAATATCAAATGTTGGTAAAGACATATCCAATACTAACAAATCAGGAATATTGTCTTCTAATCTGTCAACTGCACTAGTTACCGATTTAGCGTGACTCACTACAACAATTGGGAGTATTTGTTGAATATGATTCTTGATATGAACATATTTAGGTTCTTCATCTTCGACAATTAAAACTTTATACATTTACAATCCTCACTTGCTCCATCGGCAAGGCTTTAATAGCCAAGTCATTTGTAATAGTGAGACTGAACTGTCCAGAACGAAGCAAATCAAAGTCTAAATGTCCTTTAGTTGCCTTATCTATACTGGCTGCTAACTTTATAAATCCACTACGCCCTTCAAGCTTTGCTCGGTCGCCGATCTTGCCGTTCTCTATCAAAACTTTAATTTTATCAATTTCTTGCTTAAGCCTAGCCCTATCCGACTGTCTTGTGTTGTTAACACAATGAACAGTTATCACTTCCTCGTCTTTGTTTACTTCAATGCGAAGCTCAATCTCTGGATTTTTTAAGCCTGAATGAGCTTTAATATTGTCAAAGAGAATAAATATGGTGTCGTTTAAGAACGTAAGCCCCAGTTGTTGCAACTTTAAATCATCGACATTTATTATTTTTGTGTTCAATTTAGGCTCGAACGGTCTCAACATATCTAATGCTGCTTTGATCGAGAGATTAAGAGCCTGCTCAACACTAATCACAACTCTTTCAGCTGATACACCTGTTAATGGAGTGAACCAAGACATAACGTCTTCTAACGATCTCTGTACCGCGGCCGTTTTGTCAGTTAATTGCAATTCAAAGTCTTCAAAAGCTGGATCTAAACCTGCTAGCTTTCTTGCATGCGCTTTTAATATGTCCGCACTGTGCATTATTGTTTGTTTAAGATTAGATTGAATGTATGCCTTTGTTTTCTCCAAAGAAGGCTGCAAAAATGCCCACATGAAAATATTTGAGTAATAAACAAACTCCTCAAAAGAGGCATTTGTCTCAATGATGAAGTGTTTTAACAATGACATTACGTGGATATTGAAATCAATTTTAATAAGACCAGTTGGGCAATCTTCAGTATTCAACTGAAATATGCTGTCTCTTACATGAATTAGTAAATCGTCAAATTCCTCTGCAAATTTTGATAACAAATTGTTTAACTGGTCTTTTTCGTCTTGGCTTAGAGAATGAAATTTATTGACCCAAAAATGATTATATTCAAAGTCTTCACCTTCGGTTACCCTAGTAGTTATAAGATTAGAAAACTCCAAATGACTTCTGATAAGTCCGATAAAAGATTGATGTCTAATGCGCTTACTTAAATAATAGTCTAAGCCATACTTTGGATTTGTAAGAAAGTCATTACTAGCTTTAACTATGAGACTAAGTAGTACCGCATCGGCTTCGTTATCAGGTTGAAAAGTAGTTTTAGTTGCTCCATCTGACTTTAAAAAGTCATCTACTATTTCACTGTAATTCTGTTCGCCAGTAATATTGATGTCTAGTAAATCTTTATATCGTTCATAGTCTTCTTTCAACTCTTTCAGCATCCAACGACTATGAGCGTCCATATCAACATAAATACGCGTTCGATCGACAACTCTTTTCCCTTCCTCCATCAATAAATCATCATCAATACTAGCTATTTCTTGATGGTATTCATCTGCGTTTATTGGATCTAACGCTATTAGAAGGCGACAAATACATTGCCTCTCATTTAGTACAGCTTTTGTTCCATTAAGCGACCGAATATTATCAATAACTTGTGGTACGCAGATATAGTTTAAAAAGAATACTAATTGTGAATTCGAGTATTTTTCCGGCCTCGCAACCATTGCTGAAGGCTTTTCAAGGTTAAGCTTTTTAATCGCTTGTTTAGTTGCAATTCTTAAATATGATAGGAGTTTACTGTCTTCTGTTTTAAGCCATGCAATGAAAAGAGCAATTGGCGCTGATAGCACATTATCTTCGCATTCAAAGTCCTTATACTCATAATCAACTAGTTCACTCTCAAATGACACAATATCTATTATGTCTGCGCTCTCAGGCACTGTCTCATTTATCAAATGAATCACTTCACTCTTACGTCTTTCAAAAGACAAAGCTGATAGCTTCATTTGAGTAAAAATAAGTCTAAATGGAAATGGAATTTCCATAGATATTTTCTGAGGTAAAACACTTAAACACATTTCGTACTCTTTGCATTCGATGTGTCTTAACCCACTCATCAGTGCAAACGTAAGTTCATCTATGCTTTTTGATGAATTTCTTCCCATCCAGAGATTTTTGGTTAATGAATTAGGGTATTTAGAACCCAACTCACAATTCACGCTCAATGGATAATCTTCAATACCTATTAATTCACTATGCAGCCCAATAGTGTGAGGACTCCACAATGCATCATAATTAGTCGATTGTTTCAGTAACAAAAGTAAGAACTCTTTTATTCCTTTAAATATAGATAAGCCATGATAGTTAACGGACAGTTTAATCAGGTATTTTACATCATTGAGAAGGTTCTCTTCAGATAATGCTTTACCAAGTAAGATTGGTAGTTTATGTGGTTCATAAGTTAATGAACCATTGTCTTTTCTTAATAACCCGAGCCAAATACCTATATAAATATGGTTCCACACGTCTAAAAATGAATCACTACTAGACCTAAATGATTTATATATGCTCAGTTTTGAGGTGCAGTCTGAATCGAGTAAATAATCCGAAATTGAATAATCTCGTTGGCGCAATGTTGAATTGAATAGTTGAAAATTCCTTATCTCGGAAATTTTGTTTAATCTAAGGTCTTGAATATTTCCTAGCTTCTTTAATATCTCAATTAACGAGTTATCTTTAATAGCCCAACTTTCTGCATGAAGGTTGTCTAATAACATTGAAACTAGCAATTCGTATAGGTCATAAATCGACCCCATTTGTTCCATAAGTAACAAATCGATTGCGCTATCTTCATCTTTAGGTAGTTCTGTAAGTAAATGATACCTCAAGTGAGGTACAAGCTCAGGGTCTATATTTGGGTTGGAAAACTTGGTTTCGATATCATCTATAAACTTGGCGATGGTTGTTCTGTCTTCATTCCTAACACTGACGAACAATGCGATGTAACTTAAAATTCCTCCAGTCCAAACATTCCTTACTTCATTAGTATACTGTTTCTGAGCCTCTAACCCTTTGCTAGTCTGTAATAATGAAATTCTTAACTTGATAGACCATAGTGACGCACCAAGCTCCTTCTCTAAAACGGCTAGTTCACTCAAAACATCTATGTACTTACCTTTCAAAATTTGAGCTTCAATATTCTTCTTAAAAGATAAGAACTTATTTATGTTTTGTGCTTCTGCTGATAATCGACTAGCTATCCAGAGCATTTCTGTTGAAATTGACACTTTGTTCGTGTCCGGTTTAGCAAATCTAAGTTCTTCAAAACCTATTTTCTGATGAGATAACTCAGGAAGTTGCGATTTAATACTAGCGTTT
The DNA here is from genome assembly GCA_000333235.1 of Pseudoalteromonas luteoviolacea B = ATCC 29581. Classification (GTDB taxonomy): domain Bacteria; phylum Pseudomonadota; class Gammaproteobacteria; order Enterobacterales; family Alteromonadaceae; genus Pseudoalteromonas; species Pseudoalteromonas luteoviolacea_D. Next base: position 17,811 of record CAPN01000032.1, read on the forward strand.
ACCCACGAAATAACCTCATTAAACCTTCCTTCAGAAAATTTTGTTCTACTTTCGAGCAGCAAAGATTTAATACCCTGCCTGAAGACAGCGCTATCTGTTAGTGTCTTGTCTTTAATAAATTTTTTGGACTTGTAGACAGCAACAATACCTCTAAACTGATTTTTTACAAAATTAAAACTTGGATCACTTTTCATCATTGTACTCCATCCATAGAGTTCAATAAGCGATGATTTAATTTATTAATACTTAAATACACTACTTCACCGCCTTTCCGTGGATGGCTTTCACGTCAGCTAGTAGGTTGCTGAATTTGCCGTAGTTTTCTTTTACGCCGTCGTCTAGGTCGAGGGTGATGCGTTTTTCGGCATAATGTTTTAGTTGCTCGTCGAAGGTGCGGAGTTCGGCTTGTTTTTTCTCTAACGCTTTGATGTCTTTTTCGATGCGGCGGGCTTCTGAGCCGGTGGCGTTAACCATGTCGTCTGAAAGCCTTGCTAATTGTGCATCATATTTACCCATGAGAGGCGTAACATACTCAGTACGCATACGAGATAATGTGCCTTCGTTATAACGGTGCAGATAGACTAAACACTCAAATGCTTTTTCTTTACCAGAGCTAAATAGCCAGTAAATAGGTCGTTTTTTGTATGTCTTACAGTGATCTTTAAAGAATTGCGATGAGAAGTAACGGCGGATAGTATCCATCGCACTTTCGCCCCCTCCCTTTTTGGTAGAGAGCGGTTTAAGCGCATGTAAACATAAGCTTTCAGCGACAAACTCTAGATTTTCAGATAAGTGCTCATCGCCCCACACTGTTTTAACAAAATCCTTAAAACGAGTGGTGGCATCATCGTCAAATAACCATTCTTCGGAAGCTAATGGAATAATGCCATCGTCGTCGGCAGGGAAAGTTTTGTAAGCTCCTTTTGTTTCCAAATCTTTAAAACCGTCGTTACCTGAATGAGCGTAAACAAGACCTTCATGATCTAATGAGTAGCGCCCCATCATACAGCCAATTGAATATGACAAAAGCTGAACACTCTTATCTGACTTCAATCTGAATCGATTCTCGGAAGAACCACCCCCATATTGATAGTCCGGGTTTATAGAAAGTGAAATTCGTTTATTTTCTACTTTGTAATTAATTTCATCACACAAACCATATGATGATATAAATATCTTATTCAATTTAGTTTCAAATTCTTTCAGTCTAGAAACTTCCTCTTGCCACTTACCCTCAAGCTTCAAATAGTTTTGCTTCAATAGTCCATGCGTAGAATCAAACTCTATCGACTTAAAGCTATTTGATGTTTCTAGCCTTGACCAATCTTTCTCAGAAATATCAATGCAGTGCTGCACCAGCATCGATATTTCATCCTTTAATTCAGGCGATAGTGCAGGCACAGGTAAATTGCGTATGTCTTTTAATTGATAGTTTAAAGTTGGGTTATATATACCAACAATGTCTAGAGTTACTTTTGAATTAAAAAGCCCCAAAAAAAAGTTAATATTGTTATCATCTTTGAAGAAGATTGAGCTACCACCAACATCAAAAGTTGCGGCCTTTGGCAATAATCTAAAACTTGGAATTGATGATGTAATAAATCCCCATGTCACACCTGGTTTATACCAAAGATATTCTGGTATTATTCTTGGCACTTTTTCCTTTTTATAAAAACTTCTTGCTTCATCACTCCAATTGATAACATTATCTAAATTTCCAAACCATCTTCTAAATCCGCCACCTTTAGCATAGAAAAGCCACTTCTTTTCAATTCCGATAGTATTTGAGTTAACTTCCCACGAAAAACGTAAAAACCTTTCGTTATTACCCGTAAGATTTTGACTGCTCTCTGCAACAGAAAAATTTTCAACTTTGATTTCTTCGAACATTTTAAGTAAATCAGTTGATGCCCAATATGCGATAGGAGAGGATGGAATAACATTAAAACTTTTTTGATTTACACTATATAACCAACCACAATCAGGCTCATCGATGGCTTCAAGCACTTTAGGAGCTTGATTATTTGCTCCTTTGAAATCCGATAACTTTATGTATGAACCCCGATAATCTTCAATGTTGGAACGTGTTAGTGTAAAAGCACAAATCGGTACAGTTGCCCCCTCAAAGCCTGAATATTCTAATTGAATAAGACTACTTATAATTTCCTTATTAATTAAATGATTTCTTAACGATTCAAACGCAGCGATAAACATCCATGTAAATGGAGTCATAAAACCAAGTTCACCATTATTTTTTGCTAGCTGTAAATTCCTAATAATAAATGCCGAGAAAAGGTCTTTCTCATAACCTTTAAAATTATCTTTTAAATATTGTTTAACTATCGGTGTTTGATATTTAGATCCCATATAAGGTGGATTGGCACATACCGCATCGTACTTCTGAGCTAGCACAATTGCTTGGTTAACAATAGGCAGTGTTTTTTCGACTTCAGGTTTTGATTGGGTATCAGAATTTGCTAATTTTTCTAATAAAAGCTGTTTAAGTGAAAAAAGGTTATCTAAATGCTTAGCGTCAATTTGTATCAACGAACCAAGGGTTTTGGCTTGTAGAAACGCAGTTTTAAGCATTTGCAGTAATTCAAAGTATTCTTTGTAGATTCCTGCATTCGCAGGAATGAGGTCGTCGGGGGCGACAGATAACTCGTCAAAAAGACCACCTGTTGAGCCAATTTGTTGATTGCCTTCTAAATCTAATCCTTTCCATATGGTGTTGATATCTAGTCCTTCTGTGGACTGTAATGAGAAGACATTAAGCGACACTTCACCGTCTTCAACGCGTTGAAAGATGCGTCTATCATCTTCACGGGCTTTCATCATTAAAGCAAAGCCAGCAAGTTGCGCCGCACGATCATCTATGTCTAAACCGTAGATGTTTTTGGTAAGGATTAGCTCTGGAATTTCACGAAGTCTGTAACCACGCTCAAGATAGATTTCTCGCAAAACTTCATAGACTTCTACCAAGATATGACCTGAACCAGCAGCGGGATCGAGTACTTTAATTTCTTCTGGATCAATACTTGTAGGTGTGATCGCTTTTAGCTGCTCGATGACTTCATCAGATTGTTCCGCAGGCTCAATGTAATATTCCATTTTACCTTTAAGCTCTGAGTCAGGGTAAGTAGCTAACCATTGTCTACCTACTGAGTTTTGTACCAGATACTTAACAATCCAGTTTGGCGTGAATAGCTGAGTAGCCGCTGGAATATCCTCTGATTTGACCACTTTACCGATAACTGCATCTTTGTGTTCTGAAATGTAGAATTGATAAAGCCAACCGATAACTTCAATTTCTTGCCAATCTTCTTCAGGGATATCGTTGATAAACCCTTTTAAAATTGAATCAGTCTTGGTTAAGTTATTTGGAAGTAGTAGCTCTGTTGCATCATCCAATGCTTCGAACATGAACGGCATGATTTTATGGAGGTGATGACATTGGCCCAGCAGTAACTCGCGGTAAAGCTCTTCTTCTTTATCACCGGCTAGCTGTAACTCAATAATGTGACTTTTGTCTAACGCTAAACTGTCAGCGACATCTGACGCATGACTTAGAATTTCAGGTAAACCGTCAGGGTTACTGGGATTAGAAAGCACACGAAAACCATGGTCAAAGTAATCATGCAGTTCCATATAACGTATGGCCGCAAGACGGTTGAACCATGTGTAAGCCATTTCACGGATGAACATGTCATAGCCACGTACTAAGACTTTGCTTTCTAATCTCTTGCGCTGCTCACCTTCTTTACGAGTAAATGCACGACCTTCAATAATGGCAGCGCCACCTTCTATGCGTACTTCCTCTATACGATCTTCATAAATGCCAAATTGGGCAGCACGCTTTTTAACTGCTGCGATAAACTCTCTTCGTGCTTTAGGTGCGTATGCTTTTAAATTTTTCGTGTTCATGTAATTTGCCTCTAACTCTTCCTTGATTAACGAATGCGCACTTTGTTATTGCTGTTAACTAACGAGGTGAGCTTTTCTTTTAATGCCGCAAGGTAAGTGTCTATGTCTTGCTCGGTTTCAATGACGCCAGTGGCATTCACATCGCGAATAATGCTCGCGGTATCGATAGACACAATTTTCTTTGGAATTGGCGTGTTTACCGCTGGCTCTGCGACTTGCTGAGGCTCAGTCGATGGCGATTCGTAGCCGCCACTTCCTGTGTTTGTAGTAGAACCAGATGCAGCGCTTGAATCCGAAGTTGAATTAGATGCTGCCTCTTTAGGTTGTTTTGCTGCTAACGCTTGCTGATCTTCGATATGCTTGTTGATCAAATCATAAGCGTCTTCTTCTAAATTAATCGAATCTGCTTGTTCTTGTAAGATCTCAGCAATTCCACTTAAGCCATCGAGCCTTTGTAAGGCTAATTGCAATGGTCGTAATGCTCTGTTACTTAGTTCACTTGGTACGTGTGCCGCCGTGATTTGCTTTTGCACTTGCTCAATACGGTGTTCAATGCGAGATTTTGCATGCGCTCGTTTGTCTTGTAATAGCTGATCATTAACTTTGCTTACTGATTCGATTAACGGCTCAATATCTTTAATCTCTCGATATGGACGAGGTTTGTTGTAGATATTTTCGAGCTTTTTCAATGCAGCTAAAGCATCGTTATCTTTTTCTAATGCAGTTCGGTTTCTATCAAAGTCAATGGTTAGCGCTCTATGAAGCTTTTGCCAAGTTGCAAACTGGGTTTCATAAAAGTCTTCTATATCTTGATAGTCTTCTTCAAAATCGAGTAAGTCGTTTTCGCTTGCAAGAAATTGCTCAATAAATTGGAAGCTGGATTGTGTTTCAATTAATCCAGCCAATAACACTCGGCCATTTTCAATTTCACTAACTCCCGGATAATGACCGGTAGAAGCTTTGTTGGCGAACGCATCTAACTTGCTTTTTACATTGGCAAAGTTTGATTGCGCAACGTTAAACAACTCTTTTTCACTTTCAGGCGCATTCTTTTGGAATACGTCTTTAAACAATTTCGCGGCACGCTTTAGATTTGCTTCTGACTGTTGCTTAATACGACGAACTCGAAGCTCTGCGCGTTTACGCACTTGCATTAAGTTGTCATAAGCACTCTTTAACGAAACGTCTTGCTGACGGCTTTGGAAGCAGATTTTATTTGCTAATGCTAGACGAGAAATGATCAGTACAATTTCTTCATCATTCCAGCCGAAAGGTCGTTTTGAGAAACGTTTTACAATGTCTTCCGCTGTGATTGGTCTTCCGGCATCATCACCAAGCGAAATAAATTTCTCGACTTCTAAAATAGCATGTGGGTTAACTTCTTGGCCTTGCAGATCTAAACCTATTTGACCGATGTCATCGGCGACCAAGGTGTTTTGAATTTCTCTGCGTATATCACCTTCGAACGGCTTAACCAGTTTTAATTTACTGAAAGTGTTTTCGATAACGTACTTGTATAGCTCTTGTAAGATGGTGCTGATTGCACCACCTTTTGGATTTTGTTGTGAACCTAAGGCATAGAATTCCGCATCTTTTAACAGATCTTCAATGGCTAATTTAACTCGGCGATTGCGATCTTGGTTTTCAGAACCTTTTTGATGCAACAACTGCTGTTGCTCTGGCCTATTACCTGTGTTTCTGCGTAAAAATTTATCGGTTTTTATGAATGTACGAATTTCATCGAAAACTTTGCTGTTATCAGCAAGCTTAATAATAATCGCTCCGGCTCCACCAGAAGATAGGCCATCCTGTGATTGATTGGCACAAACCGTAGAATCATATTCACTGTAATTAGGATCGATAGGTGAAATGATTTTAACTACTAAGTCATTTTCCTGAGAGCCATCACGCGGCATACCGTTACAGAAGCGGCTTATTGGAAAATCTTGTTTGTTTTCAGGATAACGGTAGATATTATCTCTGCGCAGTACATCATCAAAAATTAAATCGCTGAGTTTTTTAGTTTCATCCGATAATTCAATTTCAGTTTCTCGGATCTCATTCTCAATTTCTTTTTCTTCGTTGGTTAAGAAGATGTATTCGTCACCTTGGCGTGCAATGAGTAAGTTGGCTTCAAGTGCATTGAGTGCTTGCTCGATATCGCGTCTTAACGTTAAACGGTCTTCATCTACCTTGCTAACACACAAGGTTACTAAGTTATCCATAGTCGATTTGATTACGTCAACGTAACGGATCAAGAATAGTGTTTTGAGAATGTTTAGCGCAAAGTCTGAAATTGAGTCTTTCTCTGCTGCTTGATCGATGTCTTTTTTAACAGACGTATCTAAAAAGCTTTCAATTGCTGGATAAAAGTAATACAAAGGGATTAATACCCCAACTTCTTGATCGCGAACTTGTTTGGCCGCACTTTGGAATGCATCTAACAATGACCGCTCACCACGGCTTAAGTGAAGCCCGGTTGCCCCCGCCTTACGAATTGCTTCAAATATCTTTTGAACTAGATTGTAGTGGTACGGCACAAATGGGTAGCTATGAATAAAACTGGTGGCGTCTTTGTAATTGGCTAGTTCTGCGGTAGTTGTACTATCAAATGCTAGTTGATTACGAAGAATATCGCCTTTTTGGTCGTACAACGTTTGTAAAACCGGACGAGCTTGTTCTTGTTTAGATAGCAGACGCTTTTCGATAACTTCACTGGTATTTGAACTTGATAAAGATAGGCGTTCAAAACGGCCTTGGATCTTTGAAAAGTCATGGCCTTTTGAGCCTGCCATGTGGCCAATAACAGAGTCGATATCTTCTTGCGAGGTAACTACGACCCACGCTCGGCCTTCACAAATGGTGCCGAGGTTTTCAGTAATGGTTTGTAGTTTTAGCATCATTTGAGTGTTGTTGCCGATAAACTGCCCCACTTCATCAACAAAAAATAAAACTCGACGATTTAAGTCAGCATCTAAATACTCTTTAACCCATTTACAGAAATTGGCGATATCGAGCGTAAAGTTATTTTCTAACTGTTCTACCCATTGGCGAGCCGATTCAGTTGATTGGTTAGTCACTTTACCTAACGCTTCTGCCATGTCGTCACGATAAAAGTCATAGGCATCGCGTTCTTCAAGCCAATTGGATGAAGTTAAGGTATTAAATTCTTCTTTAAACTGCTGGAATACGCCGCGTTGATCCAATTCTCGCTCTAAATGTGCGATGTGCGGGTGATCACCACTAAAGCCCATTTGCTCATTAAAGACCTTAAGGAAAACTTTTAGTATGGCATCAACACCTTCATCGGTGTTCGCTCGGCTGTCAATGTTAAATAAGATCACCGTATTTTCTTTGGTTACGGCTGTGTCAATTTCACCAAGTAAAAAACCATCAAGGTTTTTGTCTTTAAAGAACTCAATAGCTGATCTGTCAATCTCACCATTCGTTGCTTTGATGTTTTGCAGTAAATAAGAAAGAATTTTAATAAAATGCGATTTACCCGATCCAAAGAAACCACTAACCCAAACACCGATTTTACCTGATTCGGCCTTTTTCTTAGGATCGCGGACCGAAGGCATATAAGCATCAAAAAACTCTTCAAAATGGGTCGCGAGTTCTTTGGTGATGACGTATTCATCAAGTTCGGTAAAGACAGTGTTGCTTTCTAACTGATCAGCTTTAACTACGCCATTGATTGGACGATTTATGTCTTTTATAAATAAGTCTTTAATTTGCATTTTTTTATCCTTCTTAACTAACACGTCCGTTTATGGAACTAGTTTAAATGCTCGGTAATAATTGTTTGATTCGATACGGCCAAAGGGTTTTAGTGCAGTACCGTCGTATTCGCCGGGGTAAAACAATACGGTTGGCACATTGCCGACTTTTGCATGTAAGGCATTTAACAGACCGTGGCCTCGTATAATTGGCCATGCACTGCCTAAACCGTGTAATAATATAAATTCTGTTTGAGCTTGATTATCGGCACCGAGATCGATTTTAGAGGCAATGAATTCGGCAACCCGATTTTGTTCAAGTGGGCCTTTTAGTGCATTAAACAGTGCATCGTCACCACGCTCTTTTTGAACTTTAAATGCTCGCTCAGTAAGATTACGAGCATCCAATAATTCTAGAATCGCCTCAAATAAATTAATGCTGGCAAAATTGCGTCCGCGCTTGGTTAACTTGTCTGTGATAAAAGCCAAGTGATCTCTTACCGTTAACTCAGACTCAGCTGGATAATCAAAAACATAAAAACCAATTTCATTGCCTAAACCTTGGTTCTTAAGGAAATCTTCACTCTCGATCTTAGGTAGAATTTGATCGAGTCTATCGTTCAAGTTCTTATGTTGCTTTGTTGTGCTTAAGGTCGTCATATTTACGTAGCCTTCCTTAGATTAATTCCATGGCTGCAATAATGTCCTCTCTGTCTATCGACAGGAGCAGTTGTCTAACTTCAGGTAGCAGATAAACATTCTGTAACTTCTTACTACGAGTTGTTTCTATGTATCCACCATCAGCAATGACCTTAAAGGCAACTTGCGATATTTTATAAGTGGACGCGTCAGACATATTGGCTAGTTCAGGAAACAGACGGCAGCGGTCTTCCCAATACGATTCCCAGTCACCAACGTCTAGGCTTTCTCTAAACATACGTTTTGCGTCGAGCACGACATTTCGCATAAAGTCAGCTAACAAAGTGCTATTTATTAACGTTGCTGCGAACATCAGCTGAGTCGAAAGCTCCGTGCTACCAAATGCTACCTGCTCAAGATATTCATCTGGCAAGTCTTCGATACGTTTTTTTATAGTCGCAGCGTTACGTTTAGCTGACGCATCGGAACGTTTTTGTAATATATTTCGGTTAACGATTGCATCTAACCATTCTTCTTGAGATGGTTTTTTAAGTAATAATTCAGCAACGATTTGGCTTTCTTTGATCATTAAACTGCCACCAATTAAATCACCAAGGTAGTCCTTGTGTGTTTTGATGGCGTGTTTGTTTAACGGGTTATTAGTTGAAGTCATTTATAATTCTTCCAATTCTGGTACGTAGCCGGGGGCAATTGTAAGATTTTCTGCACCAAACAAGGCTTTTCGATTCTTTAACCATAATTGATACTCTGCACCTACCAACTCAGCGTCAGCTGTACAATCGACGTTCCAACGCCTTAATAAATATCCTGCCATAGCCGCTCGAATAGTTATGTCTAATTGTCCTTCGGTCATACCATAATCAAGTGCTATGGCAGTTGGGTGCTGCACATTGTTTGGGTGAGGCACTAATTGTAGTGGCATCATGCGCATCCACTGGTGATCTTCGAGTTTGTTTTCTTCTGCGCTTGGCGTATCTGCTTTAATAGTTACTTTAGTTACACGAGTCAGAACAAAATCACGAAATGACTTTGAATTTCTGTCAAACCCTCGAACATGCCAACGAAGGCCATTATCAACTATGGTATGAGGTACTATTTCCCTTGCCTTGGAGCCTGAACTTAATGATGTATAAATGATCGAGATCGGCTTTTGTTTTAAAATAGCTTGCACTATTTTCGCGACAATAAAGATATCTGGGACATTGAGCTGATACGGTGCATCAACAGGAAATGGTATTTCTAACACACCGTCAAAACCATCGCTGATTTTGTTAGACAGCTTCGCCATGGTTTGGCGAGCATCATAACTAAAAAGTGGTTTAAAGCTTTTCGCTTGAAAATAAGTGCGCTCTTTTTGATCAAAATCGATGTTATTTGGTGCTAGCTCTTTATAAACCGCAAGATCGCGAGTCGCATTGGCCATCCCCATTTCGAACTTGGCGGTCAATTCTTTACGATTCACGCTTCCTTTGAACATAAGTGAGAAGTCTATAAAAGACAGCCTTTGCTTTTGAGCAAAGCTCAGGTTGTCTATGTTTTCGGTCTCTTTGGTTTCTCTTATGAAGCTCATATACGCACTTTTATTTGTATGACACTGGTATAATCAATTTGATTACCACAATGTACTACAAATTAAGAATGCGTCAACTTTTAAGTTTGATCTAGATAGACTTTTTTAAGCGATTCGCTAATTACTTAAATGTAATGCATTTGAATAATATTTTTGCTCAAAATACTTTTTGGTTAATTCACTCTTATTAGGAAGCAAGAAATAAAAGTCGACAGGTCTATGGCCTAACTTGTCTTTTGAACCTACCCTTATGTAGTCCTGTACCTGACCAAATAAAACATTTAGGATACCCCGAGTTAAATATCCTCTATCTTTATACTCCCCTGCGATATCTGTTGAGCAACCAAGCGCTATAAGTTCATTTCTGACTTTGTAGCCCTCTATTTTTGCTGTTTTTATGTACTGTGCCAGTTTATCGATATCATCAATTTTATAGTTTGCTGTTAGGTTGACTTCATCAACATTGAGAATACTAAAAATGTGTTTAAATATTTTCTGAATAACAACCAATTTAGGATTTTCTATTGGACAAAATCCACCTTGTAATACTCGAATATGCTCAAGATGCCTGCGGCTTTTCCCGCCTTTATCAAATTCTATTAATCGTCTAGCTGAGTCAACGCAATCAAATGTTTTAAGGTTGTAAAATCTCTGCAATTCATAAACTTGAAGTTTAAATTTTTCTTCATTAGTTAGTATTTCAAATGAATTTTTTAAGAAGTCATGCTCCGTCTTGTCGTAGACAGTATTAGCGGCAACATCAATAAACTTGCTTTTGTTTTGATTGAATAATCTTTTAATGAGTTTGCTAATAGCTTCACTATCATCCTTTATGTCTTCTAGGGTGATTTCGTAACCCATTTCTTCAAACAACTGTAATGTTGTAAAAACATAATTTAGTTTCATTCGGCGATTATGGGCGATACGGTCTAGCACCAACTGACAATGTTTATCCTTAAATAAAGCTGAAAGATCGCTTGAACATTGTTCTTCATAGGCTTTATAGGCCAATTCATTGAAAATCAGTTTCTTGTCTGTAGTCGTGAATCGCGACCGTTTATCAAAAGAAATAATTATTTCCTGCGACTTTCTGAAACGCCCAGAACTTTGAACAAGCTGTGTAGGTAGTAAAGTGTGACAAGCAAAGATATTAACGGAATTCACTTTGTTAGTAACAACGCTAATGCCACTCGTAACTACCGGAGAAAATATATGACAAGGCTGCTCTTCTATACGAGTTGTCAAATCATAAAAATAATCCGGTTGGTCTTTTTTTATGAAAACGCTATCCACGACTATAGGTTTAACATTTGTTTGTTCTTTTATGACATTGGCTATAGTATTAAATTTACCGTTATAACTATGTTTTCCGTCACAGAAAGCAATAGCTCTTTCACCAGAATTTAAGCAGTCCACCAATTTACTTAACTGTTTCTGATAAGGGAAAACCGTTAATTTCTTGTTTTGCGTATTAGCTTGATCTGTGTTTTTTACAATAGTAATTGAACGCCCTGATTTTACGATTTGCTGTGCACTAAAATTTGAAAACATGGCATCGGCTATAACCACAGTCTCCGTTTGTAATATCCTCTGCCATTGTTCCATAGCTTCAGAGCAACGATGTAAAGTTTTCGGGTACATTAACTCTGTAGAACAAATAGCCGATTCACACTCCTCAAATTCTTCAATTAAGCACACTTTTGAGTCTTTGCCGTATTTCTGATATTTCCAGTTGGCAGTCGCTGAAATTACGCAAGCGGCTACAGCCTTTAGATCTGAAACGTCTAATTCTTTTTGATGCTGATAATTTCGTTTGTCATTGATGAGTTGGGTGCTTAACGCAATAGTCGGAGTAATGACAATAGGTTTTAGATCAGTTGAAGAAAACTCATTAAAGAGTGGAATGATCACATCTTGACTTTTACCTGCTCCCATATGCTCGTTAAGAACATAAAATCCGGGATTTTTTTTGATATATTCGACTAGCTCATTTTTGTAGCTAAGACATATTTCTTTTACTTGATCTGACAAACGCGGTGAAACTAAGTCTTTGACTTCTCGTTTCTTCTGTTCGAAGAAATCCATAACCATTCTTTTTGCTACATCAGTCGCCTTCTCACCACCTATGTTTAGTGCCTGCGGGGTAGCAGCTAAAATAAGTTTTTCGACTTGTACTTCAGACAGCTGTAATGGAACTTTTTTAATTAATTTATTAAGCAGTTCGTTTAATGATTGAGTAAATAACTTGGGTTCTTTAGATACGGACAGCAATTCTCTTAATACTTGCTCTTTATTCGTATCAACAATCTTATGATCGCGAAAATCATATTCATACCCGTAAACTGAAAGTGTTAAACCATATTGAATTGCTAACTCAGCGCCAAATACGACATCACTTTCACCTACAACCAATACATAATCTATCTCACTTAACGTTTGGCGCTTTAATTGCTCGGCCAAAAACATCGATAAATCTTCACGATAAAAATGTTCTGCTTCGACACTATTTGGTAATACAACACCTGACCTTGCTATACATAAATATTTAACTTGCTTCAAAACACATCTCCAATAATTTGTTATTAATGAAGCTGAAAGTAACTCGTCCCGCGTCAGAGTTTTTTTTCTGTATAAATAACTAAATTAAAACTCTGACGTGATTTAAATGAATTATCCAACTTCAAGTTGCTGTATTTTGAACTGTCGCGACAGGGCACCCATCGTTGGAAAATAATATCAGTTTTAGAATTAGGATTTATCTAAGCAAGATAGGACTATAAAGTGCGTTAGCACTAGGATTCCATAAAATAAATTAATCCCCGCACGGTGTGCGCAATTGCTACTGTTTTTGTGCGTTGTGTTGCCTTATTGCTGGTTTTGGGTTCTTGGTGAGCTTAGTATTAAAAGGTTATAGAAGCGTCGGAGTTTTAATTAGTATATTAATAAACACTTTATAACTCCGACGTGAATGAATTGAACTATTTAGGCAATATGTTCCGTGACTTTGAGCATGTTTTCATGTAATTGCTTAGCGTCATCTTGTGCTCTGTGCGTCTTATTAACTGTATTCTGTAGTTCCGAAAATGATTTTATTAAATGGCATCCGGTACGCTTTTTAAAATCGATTAATTCAATATGACCTATCAGTTTAAAGCTAGGGTTAACATTCGCCTTAGCAAACAGCTGTGTTAACCATGTTCCATCGAATTCAACGACATCACATACGACGACACTATCCCCTAAAACTTCATTTAACATATTAGCCGCAGAGACGACATCAATCCCCTTTCGCAACAACATTTTTTTTGTAATACCGTGCACATGACTTTCTGCGTATTTACACCAAAATCCATTCTCTAACCAATCTGGCTCGGGCTTAATGAGAAATGAGCCTGTGGAATCCTTACTGTACCAACCAACTTCAATTGGGTATCCGTTTTTACTAATGCCAGATGATTCAATATCAATAGTGATCAGTTTTCCAGTCACATCAAAATTTGACGAGTTTAAGTTGCCATAAAATCTAGGATCAAAAATTTTCATAACAGCCACCTTTAATGAATAAAGCCAATAGGATTTGACTGGTTATTCATAATTGATACAAAGTCATGAATGCTCAAGCAAATAGTTCTAGGATTGTTTACATCATAGCGCTGAATGGCTTTTCTAATCGCAGATTCAATAATTTGCTTCGCTTGCCTTGGTACAACGCCTAGATAATGGTGCTGGCATTTTTCAGGAATTTCACTGGATAGAATATCTTGAAGACCACGTTCTTGAATATGTTTTTGGTATATATTCTGGCCAATGATTTTCATTTGCTCTGGCGAAGGTTTCTCTACTGTAAAAGAAACGATTCTGGATTTTAAAGCAGGTGTTAAGTTCTCGATATTGTTTGTTGTTGTAAAAATAATAAAGCCTGAAAAATCAACTTCCACATCTAAATAATTCTCCAATAAGCTCTTTCGTTGTTCTGATTCAAAAAAGCCAAGCAACGTTGGCACTAAATTACGCTCGCCGGAATTTTTAACTTGGCAGAGTTCATCAATCAAAAAACATTGATTATAAGTTTCACCGTCAAGCAACATTGCCTTAGCGAAAGCTCCAATAGAAGCGTTATTCCAAGTACGATGCGCACCAATTAACTCAAATTTATCCCCCATTGATGTGACCGGCAGAGAGGTAGATTCAAGTTCAAATAATTTAGCAAACTCCAAGACAAATTGTGATTTTCCACACCCCGGCTCGCCATCAAGATTGATTACGGGCAAATTGATCGGTTTTGATGTTAGAAACGCTTCTGTCATGACCCCTCTTAAATATTCAACAATATGAGCGCAATTTGGAAAACTAGTCGCTAGGTCGTTTAATCGAACTATAAAGTCAGACGGAACTTTAACTATGCGTTTTTTATTGCCTTTAGCTTGGATCTGATTAAAAATTTTTTCGTCATGCTCTTTTAATCCCAACATAATATTTGTCATTAGATCATCGTGATTATAGACTTCGATTGTCTCTGGCTCAGAGCATTCTTCATCGGGGTATAGTACTGGTTCTTGTGTTACGGGAACTCGCTCCAAAGATTCATCTGAAATGCCATGAAATTTCATGATTTCATTTTCTAATGCCGAAAAGTTTACGTCATCAATAAACGCTTTTATACGCTCACACTCACCAATAATCTTATCTTGGAAATCCAGTGCTTCAATCTCAGTGACTTCAATCGTGTTATCGAATTTCTGGTAATTTATCTGACGATCTTTTGCTTTTAAGAAGTCGTTAAAATTGTTCATCGATACATCATTGCGACAAAAACAAGTCGCACAATAAATTAGTTTCTCGGTTACGTCGTCAATTAATTCTTCCCAAACTTGCCAGCTATAGTCATTCAACCTATGGAAGTTAAATGGTATTTTGGATTCCTCTAAGTCTATCGGTACCGATTCTTGTTTAAGCTTGTATGCTTTAGCACCGACACAAATCGCCTTAACTATTTTATTTAAATACTTGAAACCCACTTCATGAAAACTTGGCTTAGTTTTATATAAATCAAAGACTCGATTGGCGGTTTCGTTTTCAAAAATGGACAAAAACCTAAATTGCTCGAATGGCTCTAACACCTTTAATGCAGCAACAACCCATTCATCCCTTACTGATGAAATTCCAAGTCTCCTAACTTCTTCAGGCATCATGTATAAAAATTCAAGGACTTTTTCTTGGTAGGTTTTCAAAGTAAAAGTGTAAGGATCTGAACCATATAAATCTGGCTTTAACAAATATTGTTTCAACTCAAATGCTATCAATGTTAAGGTTGAATGCGTGTCTTTATTTATCCCCATTTGCTTTTGCGATAACTGCTTAATCGTCTTAATTCGGCTAGCTGGTAAACATTCTAACAACAAATCAGTGTTGTCTTGAAAGCCGATAAGGTCTGCTAATGCCGAATCAGGAATTGAGGGTAAGACATTTTTTAAATTTTCGTACCCATATTCCGCTAGATCTCGTATGTCAGAGAATGATCTACAATTTAAACCTACCGCTAGCTTTTGTCCTCGCGATAATAAAATGTTTTTGGACTTTCGAAGTGCTTTCTTTAATTTACTGACTTCTAACTTACAACTTGAAGGTGTCGCAGTTGTTAAATTTCGTTTGTATTTATCTTTTAACGAATAGACATCGTTAACATCGCATAACAGTAGATATCGGATAACAGTCTTATTGCTAACGTAAGCCAGACAGGTGTCGAGATCTAAATTTGGGAAATTTGAGAGTGCATGCCTAATTACAACAGGGTGATAGTTTCTAATAAAGTCTAATGACGTTATTTCTTTATCTAATTTAATCGTGATCTTGTTTGATGAAGTATTTTGCATAAATAATCCTCTGTATTAATAGGATTATTTAACCACTTCACCATTACGCACCCACCGTTGGAAACTGTATAATACATCCGATTATCATATTTTGACACTAAGCAACTAGATCGATAGTTTTGGCATGCTCAATAGCATCTAACAATCGATGGAACTGCTTATCAATATATACGCCGTCATTATAGATACATAATCTGGCGGGTGAACCATCATGCAACTGAACAATAACATCAGTAAAAAGGTAATCCATTCCAACAGAATTGAATTTGCAAATTACTTTTTGAATTCGCGGATCATCAACAGAGTAAACTTCTGGTATGCTTTGTAAATAAGGTTTAGTTAACAGGCGGCCATTGATAAAAAGCTGTGGTTTTAACACAACTTCATTATTAACATGACTTGCCGAGGCGTCTAGTAAGACGTAACTAGCTACACTTAATTGTTCAACCGTTTCGATGGTTTCAAGTGGTTTATTATTACTTTGCTCTGCTAATTTTATTAAAGCATGATCTAAATAGTTACTGTTAAACTTTACACCTTTGCTCTTTTTACAACTTTGTTGTTGAACTTGATAACTAAGCTCTTGGTTTAAAGCTGAAGTCAGCAGCCCTTTGAGCAGAGTTTCTATCAAACTTTTAACTCTTTGTTCCGAAGCAAATCCTTTGTAAACATTTGCGTGAAGCGCATTTAGGAATTGATTTGCCTTACTACCAATTCCATTAATCATAAAGTATTCTTTTTCAGCTTCTTCAGGCTTACCGTTATCTAAGTTGTACTTTTGCCACTCAGCATCAGAAAAGTGCCAGCCTTGTTCAAGTAAATAATGGCTAGCTAGTATCAATTTAAACAAAGTACCGTGGTTAGCGTTATGCTTCTCAGCTTTCTGAGTAACAATGCTTTCTATTTCATCTGCTGTGCTTTCGTTTTGCTGCTGTTCATTACTCCCAAATAGAAATGGGTCTTTGATTTCATCAGCCTCCGCAACTCCCGTAAAATCAATCTCTAAGATAAATAATAACAGTAAAGTTAAAGCATATATATCAGAGGACTTTTGGAGCGGTTTTCCAATCAATACATCCGGGTTTAACCATTCCAGTGAGCCTGAGCTTGCTTTAGACAAATGTTCATAACTCGCTGAACCAAAATCGATCAACTTAGCGACGCCTTCATTGGTGACGATAATGTTTTCTGGCTTTAAATCCCCGTGGATAAGATTGTTTGCATGAGCCGCTGCTACACCATTACAAATTTGTTGAAATAACGTAATTTTTTGATCATTGCTCAGAGTGTTGTTGGCCAAATACTTGTCCAGAGTCATTGCACCAAAATGGTATTCAGTGACTAAACCATAAACATCAGCATTTATATGCCTTGAAAAAATGGACTTTTCAACACTAATAAAATCATAGACCTGAATAATATTTTCATGTTTAAGAGTAGCAAGTATTCTGGCTTCTCGTTTAAACACTTCTGGGTGAGTGAACTCTGAAGTGGCATTGAGCTTAATAGCAACCTCACGGTATAGATTATTATCCGCGGCTTTAACTACATAACCATTACCACCTGAGCCGAGTTTATTAATAACTTTGTAACGGCCATTTAAACGTTTATCCATATTAATTAACGCAAGTGAATTATTTCGACTGGTCACGACTTTATGCTTTTCTAAAGGGTCAATGCTATTGCAAAAAACAGTATTAAATCGTTTATACACTTTGGGACTAGCGCCACCAACTTGTGACACTATTCGATTCCAGCGAGTGCGTTGCATTTTAAAGCCGTCCTCACTTTTATCCGTTTTAGGAAAAGTTTGAAATGCATCAATAATTGTCTCTGTCACAAAGATATTTTTATCTTGTCCTTGAAAAACTGAATTCCACCAATATTCGAAATAACTATCATCATGCGTAACGGCTTGTTCTAAAGATAATTTGTCAACGTTACTTAAATTTAACTGGCTAGCTAGTTGCTGAGTAATAGCCTCTATGTTTCGATTGTCGAAAATATCATCACCACCATGGCTCTCAACCCAATTAACAAAATCTTCATTTATTTTGCCAGACAAGCTGTCTTGAATTCTTTTCGAGCGAATATTGTCTTCTGATAAGTTCTTGAATTGCGCCTTATTACTTTTTAGTTCACTGAGCTTAAATATGAGCTGGTTCTTTTGCACAAAATATCTAAACCGAGCTTCTAACCAATCCTCTAGTGCAAAGCCATTGCAAGTATATTCATTACGCTCCAACAAATATAAAATCCAGACTTTAGCCACTTTAAATGTTCCCGCTTTAAATGAGTTAAAGTTATGCTCAATTTTGTTAAAAATGTAGTCAAAACCGGATTTTACTTGAGTATATTCCAATAGATTTATCAGTGATGATAAATACAATGCACGACGTGCAATCAGATCAACATTTACAATAGTATTTGGGTTGAGTGTGAGTACACTGTATAGCTGAACGTTGATTAGCTGAGTAAACTCAGCTTCGAATTGTGTTTTATTAGCAGTGAAGCTCTGGCTATTCACTATTTGAGCTGGCAAACAAGTGAGGCACGCATTAAGGATTTCAGTATATGGCTTATTTTGAGAATTGCCATCGTTAAGTAATTGGTTAATTTTATCTTTTAGGTTAATAACGCTAGTTAAATTCAGTAAGTCTGCGTAAGACACCTGTTTCAAAATTTGGCACTCGCTACTACTTAGCCAACCTTCAATTTTATTTCTTTGCTGTGACGTTAAATCTCTGTGATGATAAAACAATAGTGCTTTAGGTAATAATACTACTTTGGAAAAGTTTAAAGTATCAAGAAAGCTAAATATTAACTGCCGTATTTGAGTCTCAAATACCAGTTCATCTGTTGTTAAGTCTCGTACTTTGTTACTGGTTTTAGCACTTGAGTAAGATGCAATACTTGATAGCTTCATACACTCATGAACAAAGGTTAAATCTATTGTGTTGGTTACATTGACAGCCGTAAGTTTATGATCTCCTTTGGCATTATTAACAATGATAGAAATAATTAGCTCAGCAGTGGTTTTGTCTTGCTTTAGGTTTTTATTAAGTTCGTTGATAAATTTATTGAATTGAAATCGCTTATCAAGCTTTTCACGCATAAGGTGATCGATAAACTTAATAACCTGCTCAGCTAACTCTTTTGAATATGATGTTTGATTTGCTTCAAGAGATTGAAGTAACAGCGCAGTAAATAACTCAACACCTTTTGATCGATCCCTTTTGTAGTCTCTGCTATCTGTTTTGTGACTTAATTCAGCCTGAGTAATGGATATCCAAACGTCTTTTAAAATTTGCGCTTGAACAATGGAAATTGATTCGCCGCTTTCATGTAAATACCCCTTCTGCCAGTTCTCATATTCATACGCGATTCTAGCTAATTCATTCATAAAAGCGACTCCATAATTTAAGTTATCAACTTATCATATTTTTACGTTTTTGTCTTTATAAACAATGAGTAAATATAAATTTAATTTTCCAACGACGGGTGTATCAGCTACCAAAGGTAAGCTACTAATTAGAAACTTAAAGAGGAAATTTATAAATGACTAAACAACAAGTAACAGTTCTAATTGGGCCGGCATGCACAGGTAAATCTACCTTTGTTCAACGGAGTAAGTTTGATTATGTCGTATCTTCGGATGACATCGTAGAAAAAATAATTAACGACCATAATTTAACTTACAGAGAGTTCTTTGAACTCGAATTCAACCACCCTATCCGCCGCGAGCAAAGATCATTGTTTTTTAAGTCGGTTCAAGAGTCAAAAAAATATAAAAACATTGTTTGGGATCTTACCAACCTTACTAAAGCAAATCGGCAAAAGATTTTTAAACATTACCCTAACGCTGAATTTCATGCGATTGAGTTTGTATTTAAAAACAAGGAATACTTCATTTTAAAAACGTGTCGCGAGCGTTATCAAGAAACAGGTAAATTTATTCCTGAAGATACTCTTAAAGCCATGTTTGATAAATATGAACCAGTATCAAGACTTGAAGGTTTTGACACAATTTCACGAGAAGAAGCGTTACCTGCTTCCGTTTTGATTTTAGACGATGAAGATTTTGATATTCATGCCCCACACCTCAATGCAGCAGAACATGTGAAGTCGTTAAAGGAATTTCTTGATTCTTATTTTCCCTACATCAGTGACTTGGATGGTTATGACGACGTGTTTAAAGAAAATGAGTATTCAATTCTTTGTGCCGTTCACGATTTGTCCGCATTAACTATGAAACACCACAACCTCTATGTTGTATTGATGTAATAAGGTTTGACTAGGAGTCAGGATGAAATACAACAGAGAAATTAATCAGCTAGAAAACGCAGGGGCTGCCGCTGGAAACATAATCGGTGCAGTGGCAATTAATGGCTTCATGGGTCTATCAATCGCTGGAAAGTTATTTGTTGCTGCTGTCATGCTATTAACAGGTTTAGGTGCTGATCCAGTTCTTTTAGTTGGATCAGGCCTTACACTTTTCTTTGCTCTAGCCCTAGTACCTAATTTATTAGGTTTAGCGATTATTATCTCTGGTGTTTATTGGGCTGCTTCGCACTGGGATTGGCCAAGCTGGTTGGCACTTGCGCTATACTTTTTACTTATATTGACTGCCTCATCTATGCATTTGTTGGGAGAAATAGACGACAATGGTGATTTGCAAAAATCACCGGATATTATAGCCACTACTCAATTCTTGAGTAGCATTTCTCTATTGGCCTTGGGAACGGCATATTATTGGGAGTTTAATGTCTTCAACCTTGAGGTGCATGGCTACCATTTTGCTCTTTGGTTTGTGACAGCTGTGTTTGCCCAAATAACCTCTGAGGCAACATTATCTGATAGAAAGCTTGCAAATGTATTTAATTACCTATTTTCATTACTTGCAACCTATTGGTTTACAGCAATATTTACACTAGATCCTCTTCTTATTAATAGCACAGCAGAACTAATTAAAGGAATTATACTATGAAGTTGTCATTATTTTCAGACATTCATAATGAATTTGAGGTTTGGACCCCACCTAAAATTGACGCAGACGTGGTCATTTTAGCGGATGATATACACTCAAAACACCATGGCATACAGTGGGCTAAAGATTTCTTTGAGTTGCCGGTAGTCTACATTCCGGGGAATCATGAATATTATGGTTCAAATATCCAATCGATTAATAGAAAACTAAAAGAACAATCTAAAAACTCAAATGTTCATGTATTAATCAACGATAGTGTCGAAATAGATGGCGTTACATTTATTGGCTCTACCTTATGGACCGATTTCAAACTCTTTGGTGAGTCGAAGAAACAAGAATGCATATTTGATGCGGGTGCTAAAATGAATGACTTTCAGCACATTACAATAAATGATAACGGTAAATACAAAAAACTTAAGGTATCTGATACCATCGCATTTTTTAATAATTCAATAAATTACATAGAAAACGAATTAAAAAATAGCAATACAGGTAGAAATATCGTGATTACGCATCACGCTCCTTCTCCTCAATCAACGCCAACACAATACCAAAGCGACCTACTTTCGGCCGCATTCTCTTCTAATTTAGAAGAGTTTATTAAAAAATATACAGATAGAATTGATATATGGGCACATGGTCACACTCATCACAATGTAAACTATCAAATTGCTGATACGAGAATAATTTCAAATCAACGCGGTTACTCCAGTCTAGAAAACTATAATTTCGATTGTGGTTACGTTGTTGAGATTTGATTTAGTAACTGCTAATTGAATAAAAATTAGATAGATTGTGAATACAGAAATCCAGTACGTATCTTCTTCATCAAATAACCTGCTAAAAGTGCAATAAAAGTATTAATTTTTTTAGACATGTCGTTAACCTCGATTTGTAAAACCAATACAGAACAATAAAAAAAATGGGACAAACATTGTCCCAACTTGAATTTACTCATTTTATAAATTGCGTTATTGCATGGGGGAATCCTAATATTTAAGCTGCCTTTTTGGCCCTATAGGTTACTTTTCCTAAGCCGGAAGGGGGAGTGTCAATTATTTCAAGAGTAACTCCAGATTGGTAGAAGAACGTTGGCTTTTTTAGAGCGCTACATATTGCAGTTAAGTCGCCACCTAGCTCCTTTTTAATGTCACTGGAAGTAAACTCAATAGATGCTCGTGTTTTTAATCCTTCCTTAATGAGTTGTAACGCAAATGTTCTAACTAAATCTGCTGTTACTTTTGAATCTTTAGAGCTTGAGCGAGTACTATAGTTCTCTACCTTGTCTTTACTTTCATCTTTGGGTTTTAATTCAGGAAAATCATATCCGATCATAAATAGTGCACACTCAATATCTCGTATTAACGTAGCCTTATCACCTTTCAAGCTAGTTTGATTTTCAAGTGCCTCAGCCAAAAGCCAGTTGGCCTTTAAGTTATCTCTAGTATGAACATTGCCAGCTGAAAGAATTGAGAATTTAAAATTATTTACTGACGGGTTACGAATTTGTTTGCCTCTCGCAGAGCCATAATGAAAGCTTAATAATTTACTTTGTGCATTACCTGTTTTTTTATAAAAATTCGTTTCTAGGTATCCCAGCGCCCCGCCTACTCGACCATCATAAATAATAAAACTCGAACAGATTAGCGAATATATTTTTGTAAACCCTGCATTCATGATTACATCAATGGATTCACCATTAACAGATACTTTATATTTATCATTACAAGTAGTATCTGGACCATTAAACAGTCTTATGCAACATGCTAGATACTCTGGAAGTATAGAGCCTAAAGATAATATTTTATCTTCATTCTGATAGAGGACGCCTCCCCAATCTAAAATCATTAAACAATAATTTTGGCATGCTTTAAGATCTCCATTGCCTATAGCTGAAACCAAACCTTTGCTAAAGCTTTCTAAGCAAGTTTTATTATCATGTAACGATTTGCCAGTTTTAACTTCGTTAATAAATCGATCTGTATACCTAAATGGCCATTCATATTTATA
This sequence comes from Pseudoalteromonas luteoviolacea B = ATCC 29581, assembly GCA_000333235.1. Classification (GTDB taxonomy): domain Bacteria; phylum Pseudomonadota; class Gammaproteobacteria; order Enterobacterales; family Alteromonadaceae; genus Pseudoalteromonas; species Pseudoalteromonas luteoviolacea_D. The sequence goes on from CAPN01000032.1 coordinate 40,554, forward strand.
TAATGCATCTAGAAAAGAATCGAAATATATGTCTTTTTTTTCATCATACCAATAATACTCATGCTTAAAATACTCGTTCCCATCAATTAAATTAGACAGGTAAGATGTAAACTCTTTTACCACAGGTTGATTTAAGTACTCTTTTTTATTCATTATTACTTCCTGCCAACTTGTGTTGGCTAACTAATCTATTTGTCTGCATAGTACAAAGCTAATAGGACATACAATGTCCCATACTATACACATCTAACTAGTTGGTAAACGTTACTGTAGTGGTCAACTAATATTGGCCACGGTTTTATAGTTAAGCCAGTATCTTCTTTCTGACTCTATTTGTTTTCATTAATCATCTCCCTCCAAGCCTCTTGGATCATCACCATAGCCAAAGTATCTAGCTCACAGTACATCAATAGTCCGCGTTCAAGTTCCTTTCTTTCATAATCAGACATTTCAGTGAACTGGAGCCTTGCATATGCAGTTAAAGCCAAACCGCCATTATTCAGTTCATCAGATTCTGATAGTAGCTCTATGTCATGCTCAGACGCTTCTGCAAACATTTTTGGCAGTGATTTGTATGGGTCTTTCACTTTTCCGTTGTCATCAAGTTCAATCCAAGCTTTATTTTTAAAGTTTAAGCTAGGCAACTCATGAGTCCCATAAATAGGTTGTTCGTATTTTTCTTGTAAAAATTTAGAACTATTTAAAATCGCAGGTAGTACTGCCTTAATAGAGTTTGAGCCACCTGTGGCAGGGTCATAATAATATTTCTTTACCAGCTCCCATTGATCGACCATGTTTCTGTCACCCAACCAATTGTCTTTGCTATTGTTGGAAGACTTAGTGATTGACTTAATAAAGTCACAAAGCTTGTCCTTATCTAATTCAGCAGACAACTTTAATTGCTGATAAACCATATTAAGATAAGCATTCTCGTGGTTTGAGTACCTAAAGATGGTGCCGTTGTCTTTTTCTAATTGAGCTTTTAGCTCTCTTACAAAATTAAAGTTTGGGAACTCACCAACCTGAGAACTAAGAAATTCACCTGCATGCTCCACACGACCGTCTTCATGTAATATGTGGTGGGAAAACTGGAACGCTATGCCTTCGTATGGCGACATTCCTTTATAAAAAGGAATGGCAACGGCACAAGTTTCAAAGTCAATAAAGTGAAGAGGGTAAGTCCAAGAGGCCATTTCATTTCGCATGCTATCGACATCAACATACACACTTGAATCATTTTCTTGTACTTTCTCTATTTGAAGCCACTGCCTTTCTTTTAATGTAAGTGCAGGTGTTGATGACTCTTCGTAGTTGATGTCTTCTGGAGAAAGGTCTTTTAGCTTTACTTTGCCATTTTCGATACAGCGGTTTGAACTTCTAAAGTTTGAGATACTTAATACCGTAGGCTCATTAAAGTCTTCATCACTCCAATGAAGTTGCTCTTTCCAGCATTCCTTAAAGCCACTTTTAAAGCCATTCGCTTCATCTTCTTCCGAGCATTTGAACTCACAACTTTTGCACTTTGAGCCGATGACTGGCATCACCTTTTCATCGTTAGAATACTGCTCTGCTAGTACTTCGATATTAGGGATGAAGCCTTCTACTGGCATACCAGTTTGCAATTCGGTTTCATAAGCAATTTGAACTGCTTTGTCGGTATTGACCTTTTTGAGAATTTTTACTGATAAATCCGAGGCAGATAACGAATGAGAAACAGACACACCGCGTCTGTTTCTGTCATCACGAGTTAATTTAAACTTCTGATTTAAACCATCAACTGGACAAGGCATGTCTTTATCCACAACCATTAAATAGCTGCTAACTAGCGCACCGGGTATGGCCTGTTTTAAAACGTATTTTTGAAACGCCACATCAAAAATGTATGGTTTCCACTTTGAGTCTAACTTTCCAGACTTGTTCAGAAAGTCTTTATCTTTTTTAGCAGAGTATGACTTGGCTTTAACTTCAATAAGCTGATACTCATTGCCTTGCTTAACTAAAATATCGACACGAACAAATAAGTTGCCAAAGCGAATGGCTGGCTCAAAAATGACGACGTTTTCTTGCTTTAATAGCTCATTAGTTTGCTGAATCGACTCTTCATAATCTAAAGAAGTTATGTCATGACCGTCTGGGTAATAGCACTTAGCTAATTCACCCACCTGAAAACCGCCATCAGCTAATGAGGCAAGAAAAGGGTCATCAAGCTTGTTATCCAAGTATTCTTTTTTGCCCGTATAAAACAGTTTAGTTGGACACTCAGTAGCTAACTTAAATCGTGATTTGGTCAAATACCTTGGTTGGCTCATTTTTATACTTCCTTAAATCAAGTCTTTCCATAAGTGTACTTTTAGCTTAGGACACGCAACGTCCCAATTAACCATAAAAATTTGAATATTTACAGTGAAACTACAACTTCTTCATAAAGTTATATGTGACATTCAGCACCATGCATTTGAATACACTTCATGAATCCGTCGTGGTAAGTCATTTTTGATCTCGAATGCTTCACAGGCAGAAGTCCAAAAGAGAAAACTGTATTCGTTATCTTTTTGTTTATCTAATAGTGAAAGTTTGATTTGTTCTATATGAAAATCGTATTCAACTTTACTGTGAATTACGTGATCTCCAGCCCAAATTAAACATAACTCTAAATTAGTCATAGCGACCTCCCAAAACAAAAGATTAGCTGGCTATTGGGACAAAAAGCGTCCTAACTTTTCCGTAGGCTTATTTAAACAGTTAAATTATAAATGAGTGAATCAATGAATCGCGAAACAGTTAATGAAGAACACTTTTTAATTAGCATTGAGCCAAGCACGGTTGCTTCAGCTTATCTGTTAATAGCCCAAACAGGAGTCTTATTCTCTGAAGATTTAAGTTACAGGTTAGCTATTTCAGATATTCAAATTGATAAGGCTAAAAGTCAAAAATCTTATCTATTCTTTAGAGCACAAGCAGAAATACATGACATTTCAGGAAACGACTCAAACTTCGTTGAATCAATAGCCGCTGTTGGTAGCTTGTCTCAAATTTATCACTATTTAGTTACTCAGTTTGAACTGTTTTTGATTCAGAAAGGATTAAACATAGTAGTATTTCAGGAGGAAAAGGATGCATAAATGCCTCTATATAATACTTGCTCTAAACATTTCTGGCTGTGCAATTACCAACTCTAACTGTGGCTTACCTGCCGATGTATATAGCAAGGTTAAACAATACAACAGAGGCCCAATAAATGGCGCCATTGATGACAATCTCGACGGCAAAATAGACCAATATGAAGCTTTTGGGCATTAGGATTTCGAACAGCTCTCAAGAGTTTTCCAATCAGGCGAACCAGATCAAGAATATATTTGGACGAACATAGATACATGCTACGTATTTAACGTGAATGTAGAAGATTACTTTGAAGATTCTAAACGAGGTATTTTATACCAAACATGCAGAAAATTTACTTATTCAGTGACTAACCCAACAGGCCAAAAACTAGGTTCGGGAGCAGGCCAAGCCTGCCGGAATTTTGCTACCCAAAAGTGGGAAATCTTATGATTTTAATTTAGGTGAACCTGTATGTTCAAGCTTCACAAAGACTTCACCTATAGACTTACCTGCAACTTCAGCCTCATAACCGTAATGTGCAGGTCCAATATCAATTTCTAGCTTAACACCAGATGGCTCCATATCCATTTCAACTTCGGCTTCAGATTTTCGACTTACTAGTCTTAAGTAATTTTCAGTCGCCTCTTCACTAAACTCTATAATTAATAGATTCGCCATAATTCACCCTATCGTTATTTGAGTATTTTCTCAGCAAAAGAGAAAATGCTACTACCCTTAAGCTCCCCAAGCATCAAGCAGCCACCAACAAAAGCCTAATAAAGCAATGTGAGGAGTAAAGAAAAGCAAATAACTCCACCATACTTTCGAAGCTCTATTCGTTATAGCTGTGATGGCTTGTTGTTTTTTGTATTTAGGCGCAGTTTCGTCACTTAATCTTTCGATATAGTTAATATCGATACACTTGATTCGAAGCTCTCGATCCTGCCATTTATCATACCAGCGCTTTGCTCTCAGCAGTGTAATGGTTCCGATAAAAGCACTAACCCAAAATAGAGTATCTCCTCTCATCACTACAATAGAAAACATAACGCCAAGTTTACCCGCACCAATTAGGAAAAAGCCGTTTTGAACACACTCATAAACAGGGTTAAAGCCCCCAATATAGACTTCTTTTGGTTGATACTGCATAAAAGCACTCCTAAATATTTAAATGTTGATCATTGTCAATCTGGGTGTGTCCACATCGTTTAATGTGAAATAATCTAATAAGGTCTTGATTGGAAGTTTTCATTAGTGCATCACCCTTTCTTCAGAAAGTAATGTTGATTGAAATTGCTTGAGTTCATCGACCAGTTTCGTCAGGTCAGACATGACTGCTGAGTCAGCTGCTTTTTGTATACTTGATTCTAAAGCTTCTTGAACTGAGAGGATCAGGCATGAAATAACGTACTTTTCTCTATTAGTATTTAGTTGCCCTAATGAAAGTTGATTAATCACATTTGTAATTTCTGTACTCGTTGAAAAGTCTTGATAAAGCGAGGGTTCACAAAACATTTTCATGACATTTAATAGTTGTTCAGACAGCATAAAAGTTACTCCTCGATTGACATTAGTGGCATTTTAAAAGAATATCGAGACAACACTTGTCCTATAGGGTTTACTCACTTGTATGAAGTCATCGAATTCAGAATTTAGAAACGCGATCGTGCGAAGCATTGGTGTCGGTGAAGATAAGGCAATTAAAATAAAAGATTTAATTGAAAACCGACTGTCTAGCTTTAGAAAAGAAAGCCAAGACTCTTTTGATTCTTTCAAGAAAAACGCATCTCGAATTATCACTTCTATACTAGATGATGAAGGAGAAGGACTCTGTAGAGTAAAAAAGGGAAATGCTTATTTATATTACTGGACCTCACAAAAAGACAAAGATGATGCTGTTGAACAGTTTGAAATGTCAGAAGAAAGAGCGTTTGCATTTGCGTTTATTAAAGAATATCTGCCGGAGCTAATTCCTCCTCATATTTTTTCAGCGTTACAAACTGAATTCAAAAGAGCTGAAGAAGTATTAGACCATTCAGAGCTTACAAAATATTTGTCTAAAATAGATTTCAATCCGATGGGTTATGACATGCATAGCGTATTAGATCACGAGTCAGCCACAATTGAAGAAAGAAAATCTTGGCAGTTTGTATTTGATTGTACATTTGAAGAACAGTGCTTTTCTGCTAATTACCAATCAATTCACAAGAGTTTTGATGCAAAAGAATTAATCTTATCGCCTCAAAGAATTGTACTGTTAAACCAACACTTAAAAGTACTGGCTCATGAGCATAATACTAATACGACGAGATATTTTGAAATAGGCAAATTGCATGATTTAACTGCGTCAAAAGAGCAGTTTATTGAAGTCAAAAAAACAGAATATGAAACAAGAGAAAAGATCTCAGCTATTTGCCATACATGGGTTAAAAGTAATTTTGAAGCCACCTCTATAGCTGATAAAGCGACTTTTACTAAATTAAAGACTGATGACTGTTGGCTAATTGAAATGGAGTTAAGTTTTCCAATTCACTTCAATAGAAAAGAGCCAGATCCTTTCTTTATTGCAAATTATTTAAGTGGATTTTCAGATTCCATCGTTGTTTTGGAGCCTGAATTCTTGCGACGAGAAATGCTGCGAAGAGCCGCTAGCTTAGTGCAAGCCTACACTGTCCAAACCAACTCTGAATTAATAGTATCTGCTAGCCCGAAAGCCATGACTAGAAATTAGTCTTAACTTGAATTTTTTGAACAATTATTACTTGATTCGAATCTACACTTTCGTGAATTTAAGAACTATCAACTTTTAATTGCGAAGGTACATCTGTCAGCCAGAAATAACTAGCCTAAAGATTTACTGACTTAAGGATTCAAACCGTCGAGAAAACATAAGCCCACTCCCCTTATAATTAGCTGAGTTTTGTTATTAAGAATAATGATAACAGTTATTACACTTATGTATTAACTAACTGCTTCTTATGCGTTATATTCCTAGTCAAACTCAATAAATGTGACGATTTCAGCAATGCGACGTTGAATTGTTATTCAAACATTATTAGATAAATAATATATTAAGTGTAGCCTATGTGTATCCATTTTAAATCAAAATCAAAAACCGAAAAAGAAATACCCCTTAAATATCAAAAGATTAAACTAATGGTGACACTATGTTATCAAAACGCATAATTCCCTGCCTTGATGTAAAAAATGGTCAAGTCGTTAAGGGCGTTAAGTTTAAAGGACATGAAGTGGTTGGTGGCATTTTAGAACTTGCCCAAAACTATTCAGCGGCCGGTGCTGACGAACTGGTGTTTTACGAGATCAGTGCAAGCGTTGAAAGGCGCTTACTCGACGTAAACTGGGTAAGTGAAATAGCACGACACATTGATATTCCGTTTTGTGTTGCCGGTGGCATTAAATCGGTTGCCGACGCGGCGAAAGTGTTAGAACAAGGCGCCGATAAAATCTCCATCAATAGCCCCGCTATTGCTAGACCTGAATTGATCAAAGAATTACACGACGAATTTGGTAAACAATGTGTGGTCGTCGGGATTGACAGCTTTTTTGATAAAGAGACAAATCAATACAGCGTATATCAACTGACTGGCGATCCGAATGCGTCAAGCCGCACTCGCTATCAAACCGCAGAATGGGTAAAACAAGTTCAAGATCTTGGTGCAGGTGAGATCGTGCTTAACTGCATGAATCAAGATGGTGTGCGTAATGGCTATGACATAGAACAACTCGCGGCGATCCGCGAATTATGTCATATTCCATTAATCGCCTCAGGCGGCGCTGGCGAAATGCAGCATTTTGCCGACGTATTTAAGCAAGCTAATGTAGACGGAGCGCTTGCTGCAAGTGTATTCCACAAAAGCATTATCGACATTGGCGAACTAAAATCATTCCTTGCACAAAACCAAGTGGCGACGAGACTATGCAAATAACACCAGAAAACATTCACGCGGTCGATTTTGACAAAAGCGACTTGCTTCCTGCCATTATACAAGATCCTTTAACAGGCGTAGTACTCATGCAGGGTTACATGAACCAAGCCGCGCTGAGCACGACGTTTGAAAAAGGACTTGTAACCTTTTACTCTCGCAGCAAAGCGCGTCTTTGGACAAAAGGCGAAAGTTCAGAAAACTACTTACAACTGCACAGTGTATTTACCGATTGTGACAAAGATGCGTTACTCGTGTTTGCGACACCGAAAGGCCCAACTTGCCACCTAGGTACACAAAGCTGTTTTCCTGAAGCACAACCCGAACTGGCGTTTGTTGGCCAGCTGCAGCGGATCATTGATGAGCGCCGCAACGCATCGCCCGAAACCAGCTACACAGCTTCACTATTTGCCAAAGATCTAAGTCGCTCTTGTCAAAAAGTGGGCGAAGAAGGCGTCGAAGTAGCGCTTGCCGCCATGAAGCACGACAAAGAAGAACTTCTAAACGAATCCGCCGATTTACTCTACCATTTGAGTGTTTTACTTAAACGCAGTAACTGCAGCTTAAGTGAAGTCGCAAACGTTCTCGCGACTCGACATAAATAAGATTTAGTTTATTGAAAAGTCATGCCTGTAGTGGTCAACCAAATGTGGCCACTTCGTTCATTCACGCAAAGACCTAAAAGCATCGAAAATTATATAAAAAGTAGTTTCTATCAATAGAATTTTGACTAATCGGCTTACAACTAGATTTTGAAGCTTAAGTTAAAATTGCCGGTTACCTCAATGACCTCTTAGGTATTAACCTAATTGTCTATCAAGATATCGCCGCATTTCTCTTAAATGGAACATGCTCCCTTCAAGCATAAATTCTAATGCTGACTTGTCATTAAATGCACAGTTTGGCTTATTTGGCCATGCATCTGCTTGTTCTCGAGTAGGAAATAGAATCCCTAATGCTTTGTAAATTCCCAAGACGTAAGATATGCGCTCCAACGTATCGTTTGATAGACTGGATACATTTCCATTTTTCCAATCGTAGAACGCTAGATCAGTAGGATTGAATTGATTTACCACCGCCAAATCACTTTCAGTCTCCAATAGATTTTGATATGGAAATGTTTTATCGTTTTTCAGTTGCAGTGGGATTATCGTATGACCCATATAGTATAGGTGAATGTGAAGTTAATGATGTTGAAGCTAAAACCCCTGTTCGAGAATATTCTCCAAATGAGTATATCCTTAATCTCAAGTGACAGGTGACAATTATGCCGTTCAGTGAATTTGAGCTAAAACGTATTGAAATGATATTAGATAAAGCTCTTGAAAAGCGTCGTCCTCATGCGCATTCGCGCCATGAGTTTGATATACGTTTTCGGATTGATAAGCAATCGGTTTTCATTTTTGAACGGCGACAAGATTGGCGCGACAAATCCCACTACAACGAAATTGACACTGCCAAGCTGACATTCGTTAAGTCACAAAACGTTTGGAAAATTTACTGGATGCGGCAAGACCTTAAGTGGCATAGCTATCAACCCAACCCGACAGCTACAAGACTTGAAGCGGCAATAGAGACCATTATCGTTGATGAATACGGTTGTTTTTGGGGTTAGGATGTTGCAGCATTAGCAGAGGATTATAAACCCCCTCTTTAGTCAGTTTTTCAAACACTAAATTCCAGTAGCCTAACTTCAGCTCATATATACATATCAACTCAGTGAGACTTTGGGCATTTGCACGAAAAATTACAAGACTGCAACTAGCAGTAGTTACTTTGTTTAAGAAAGCGTTCGAGACGAAATGAATCGATTTTTAAAAAAATTTTAATGTCGATTTTTGGCGTAAAGCAGACAATCGAAACGTAATAAAATTTGGCTTTTCTACGTCTTCTATTCGCTCATTTCAGACCTACTGTTATAAAATCGTAATCGTGTCAGGCTGGCGATGCGATGATCCGGTATGTAGACTTTTAATTTCGATCGCGACGCTAATGAGTACATTTAAATCCACTTGCTTAATCACGGAATGCGAGTCAATCGATAACTGAAATGTCGCTTAAACGCCCATTATCGCTTTTCGCGTGAAGTGTGTAACGAAAAGACGATAACAAGGGCCTAAGTAACGAAATGCTTTTATAAACCGGTGCATTTCTGATTAATCTGCGTCTCGCTCAACGCAGTCAAAAAAGGCGACCTGGATACGGCGCTTCGATGACTTCTATCGCACCTCGTTTTTGCATGGTAACAAACACGTGTTTTCCATTGGGGCCACCAAACTCAACATTAGTTGGATACTGACCTTTTAGTTTAAAGGTTTTCAACAACTGCCCTGCCGGTGAAACCATGGCAACTTGTCCCGCTCCGTATCGCGCAATAAACAGATTCCCCTTTTTATCCGTGCGCATGCCATCAAGTCCATGATCGTCAAATTGAATAAGTAGTTTTTTATTTGAAATGTTGCCCTGTTCATCCAAATCATAGTGCCAAACCTTTCGCTGGAGGCTTTCATTGACGTAAAGTGTTTTATTATCAGGACTTACTTCTATACCGTTGGTTGTGCCCATGCCCGATTCAAGTCGTGCAACGACCTTATCTTGACTAATGCGCCAAAGATTACCTGTACCATCCGACCAGTTTGGATCGCTAGCAAACAAGATACCTGAATCGGTGATCGCAAGATCATTGGGTTGGTTCATTGCTTTTTCGTGAGCAAAAACGGCGACAGCCGCCGATAAATCGCCAGATTGCTTTAATGCTTCATACGGCACTGTTAACACATTATGATTAACGTAATCAGCAATATACATGTTACCTTTCTGGTCAAATCGAATGCCATTTCCTATTGAGCCATGTGGCAAAGTTAACAGTGTTTGGACTGAATTGAGCGCGGTAACTTTACCAATCGTACCTTGGGTTTGATAGTTCACAGCGTACAAAGTGCCATATTTATCAACTGCAGGCCCTTCTACGCCCTGTGTAAATGTGCCATCGGTAACATAATCAACAGAATCATGGTCCAACACTGGCTCTGATGCACTCACTATGATAGGTAAAAAGTAAAAAATCGCTGCTAAACAGCGTGTTTTAGAATTCATGGTTATCCCTTATTGTAATCTTTTTGTACAGTGAAAATAGAGTTCTCGCATTGGATAAATGCCAGCTATAACCAACTCATCGGTTAATGATTGGAGTTGCAAAAGCGAGTCATCAAGACGAGGAATTTGAGATTTTTGTGCATTACATTGTTGAACAATAAGCGCTGAATACTCTAAGAATTTCATTAGCCGCGTTAACACCGACTCAAGATGAACGATTTTTTGATTTTTCATCGCGATGTGGTGTGCTTTCATTTCACGTTGCCATTGTTCTATGTGCTGAGAGAGTATGTGTATCGCCCGAGCATCCCCTTTTACATAGGCACTCACGAGGCGTCTAATAACTCTAATTCCTGCGCTTTCGACCGGTAAAAAATCGACAAAATCACGTAATGGGGCGCGTTGATGATACTGATTATTGAGATACTTGATATGATGTCTCGTATAGTAATGGCTCGGCTCAACGAGTGTTGCTATTAAATTTAGCAAACCGATAGACTGTAGTTTCGCTTGCTTGTCGAGCGTATCACTTAATAACGCCTGAAATCCTTGTTGTTGCTGCGCGATATGTTTAAGACCAATAATTTGGTGTCCATGATTAGAAACTTTTGCCAATCGCTCATACATGCTTTCACTGTCGTTAATTTCGGCAGGCGACCATACGCGCTCGGCGATTGCAAACAATCGTGGCCAAATACGGACATCTATATTTTCATCGTTGACAAGCTCAGTCCAAATCGTCGCCTCTGCACCTAAAATACGTGCACGATCGTCACGACTAAGCGTTTTTGCTAAGCGAATTGTACTTGGCGTGACTATTTCGCTTACCTTTAATGGATAGCGGCTATTACCTATCAATACAAAACCTTCATTGTGGGTTAAATCCACTTCGAAGGAAAGTGGCCCCATCCAACTGTCCACTGCGACTTTTATCACTGTCTGATTATGACGTGCGAGCGTAGAGACCTGCGCTTGTTGATGCAACCCTGAGTTTAGGCGTATGAGGGCGAATTCTTTAAAAAGTAAAAGCTCTCCCTCCACCTTACTCCCTTTTAAGCGCTCAATTTCAATGGCTTTTGTGCTCAATGGTGAGTGTGTTAACGACACAGGTGGTTGTAGCGCTTCCTTAAGTGGGTCATTGCGATAATGGTAGTCAGTGTATTGAGGTTGGTCGATGTAAAATCCTGTCGACAAAATCCCTTTATAACCAGCTCGAGCAATCGTATTTAGTGACTCATGCCCACGCCACGACTGCACCGTCGTTTCACTTGGTAAATCGGGATGAAAAATCTCGTCCCACCCAACCATGGTGCGTTTATGTTTACTCACGATGGCTTGAAGTTTGGTATTAAAATGATTTTGTAGGTCTCGCGCGTTGTTAAAACCACGCTTTTGCATTAATTTTTGTATTTCGTCGTCTTCTAACCAATGTGTCGCTTCCACTTCGTCTCCGCCGATATGAAAAAAATTATCAGGAAAGAGTGAAGTCATTTCACCAAGCAGTACATCGATAAATTCATACACTTGAGGATCCGCAATATCCAATAGAGGCTCAAATACGCCCCATTGTCGCTCCATCTCGTAATGCATGGCTTTCGTCATCAAGTTTGGATAGGCAACGGCGATCGCGCTGGCGTGCCCTGGCATGCCAATTTCAGGCAGTATTCGTATTCCTAAATATCGCGCATAATCGACAATCTCAGCGATTTGTATTTGTGTATAGTACTGTCCGTCAGAGGCCTTTTGGGTTAAATGTGGAAACTGCTTACTTTCAATTCGCCAACCTTGGTCGTCGGTTAAATGCCAGTGCAGCACGTTCAATTTCGCCGCTGCCATGCCCTCAAGTTGACGCTTAATGGTTGAAACCGATAAGAAGTGTCTCGAACTATCTATTAATAAACCTCGCCAAGAAAACCGAGGCTTGTCATCAATGGTAACGAACGGCAAACTAAACTGACTCTCCCCCACTGGAGTGGCTTGTATTAGCTGAACTAAGGTGGTGAGTGCGTGTTGTGCACCAAACACGGTGTCTGCATCAATATAGACACCTTGCTCATTTATCACTAATTGATACGATTCATCTTCACCAAATTGGGGAGTGGTAACGTGTTGCTCGGCAGTGCGAATGTTGATAACGATATTTGAGCTTGTCTTGCTATGCGCTACTATCGTCACTGGTTGATTTATTACATTTGAAAGATGCCGACTAAAACGCGCTAGTTGAAATTGCTTTCTCTGCGCGGCCATTCCGTTAATTTCAATAGACAAGGTTGTCCCTAAACGCAGCGCTCCTTGAGACCAAGTTAGGTGTTTTGGCATTGGCATCAAGGGGAACTGGCTTGTTGCAGCAAGCGAAACCGAAAAAAACAACAAGCTAAAAAACATGATTAGTTTTCGATTCATAACACTCAGCTTCCTTCGCGATAAATGTTTATAGATTTTCAATACAAAATGATAGCGCTGTCATTTTAATTTGCACACGCAATGCATAAGTAAGCCAATTCTCGCAGCTAAATTAACGGCGCACTAGGCAAGAAAACTTAACTAAAATTGCGTGGTCAACGTCTTGCAGATCACCCATTCCCGTTCGACTATACCTATCTGACGCCATTTATCAAATGTTAAACAAGGGTGTGAGGTAGAGAAGTTAATCATGTCACCAACCTGTAATTTACCTTCGCTTGGGTAACGCAACATACAATGTTGGTCCATGATTTTTTCAATTTGATAGTTTTTTTCGATTGGATTGAGTTGCTTTTTACGAGGCGAATAATGCAGTTCAGCCTGCGGGAAACCCGCATCATAGGAGACATCTCGCTTACCCATACCAATGATTGCAAGGCCTGGCTCAGGCAATGAAAGCACGTAAGCCCAAACGCTTAACCCCGATTTCAGTTCACCATGAATGCTACTCGCAACGCAGCTTCGCGCCAAAACGTTTAGTTGCGCATCGCGATAAATCCCTGAGTCGTGCGTCAAATAACACCCAGGACGAAGCACAATAGTGAATTTTTTTGCCTGTGGATGCGACGCAAGTCCGTCACTGACAATATCATACCAAGCGGATCCGGCCCCTGAAATGATCGGATTTTCACAATGAAATTGTCCACCTTCTCGCAATCCAACCGCGAACTCCATCACCTCGGCGACAAATTCAGCTACTTTTGTTGCAGGATCTTGCCCGAGTATTACGCCTTCATAAAAAGCAAGGCCCATTAAATTTAAACTATCATATTGTTGGCAGGTTGCGACAAGACGAGTAAGCTCATCCTTGCTGCGCAGTCCACAGCGCCCACCTTTTACACCTACTTCGAGTAACACATTAATGGCTTGATTTTTTTTCGAGAAGAACGCACTGAGTGCATTGAGGTTGTCTAGTGAATCTGCAAAACAATAAAATTCTACTGGTGTGGTTGCTAACCAATGAGCAACTTGTTCAAAATGATATGCACCGACTAACTGATTCGCCATTATCACGCGAGTGATCCCCGCATCAAGCGCACAACTCACTTGAGGAATGGTCGCCAAGGTGATCCCCCACGCGCCTAATTCTAACTGCAAACGAAATAAGTCGACAGACATCGTGGTTTTACCATGTGGCGCAAGGCGGGCATGGTATTTAGAAGCAAAATCAGCCATCCATTTTGCATTTTGCATAATCGTTGGTTTATGGATCACTGCGACTGGCAAACTAACCTGTTCTTGTAATATATCCCAACCAGTATTTTGCAATTGCTGGGGGCACCCGCTGCCTTTGAGCAACTCAGTCATGTTAATTCCTTCAAATCGACATTGTAACGATTAAACGAGCCACTTTTGAAAAAAGGGGATTACATCAACCAATCCAAAGTGGTCTTTATTTAATCCCTACTAAGTAGAAGCGCGACTTTACACCGCGCCATGTGCCTATTAGCCAATAACTTTGCAACTTATTTAGCATTGGGGTGATCAACACCCATCCACGCTTTAAATAACTTCGCTTGTCGTTCTGTCGGCTCCTTGATCGCTGCAACTTTGGGGTCTTTATCCATCTCTTGACCTAATACCAAAGTAGTCGACATTAATTTATCTCGACGAATAAAATCGACACGTACTTTTTGCCCAGGAGTAAAACCCTCTAAGCTACTTTCAATTGACTGGCGGATGTGCTTTTTGTCAATAGCAACGATTTTATCGTCGGTCGTTAACCCACCATGCCACGCTGAAGAGTCTCTTGCTACATGGCTTAGGGTTAAGACATTACCATCCGATTTAGCAACTACACCAAGGCTTGCAATTGCGTTAGCATCGTCTGGATAACGATAACTTAATCCTACGATTTCTAACATCTGTGCAAAGTTAAGCTTTGCTGGATGCTCCACATAGTTGCTCCACCACGCGGTGTAATCATTGCCAGAAACCTGCTGTAAAATCGCTTTTACGTCTTTGCTATTGAATCCTTTTGGTAGCTTAAACTGACGATATAACTCCCGATGCACATCCCGGTAACTTACTTTTCCTTCACTTTCGTCAAGAAGCTTAATATCGAGCGCCATTGACACTAACGCTCCTTCCGAATAAATATTGGTTGCGTAGTTTTTTCCATGATCGCCTCCTTGATTTATCCATTTATCTAAACTTGTTGCTGCAACCGATTGCACTTCACGTCCCGGTGTTTTTTCATGTCGATTAATGGTGCCGCTTAGATTTTTGAAAAACTCTTTGGTTGTAGAAATACCGGCGCTTAACAACAAGTGGTCTTCAAAATAGCTCGTTGACCCTTCTGCTAACCAAAGTAAATCTGAATAATTCGGATTGGTATAGTCATAAGGAACTAAGCCGTCTGGTCGATAGTTTTTAACATTCCAAGTATGAATAAACTCGTGAGCAGCGGTTGAAATAAAGGCTAAGTAATCCTCACGCTTAGCAAATTTATAACGTGGGCGTTGAATTATTGTGGAATTTAAATGCTCTGTCGCTCCTCCTGCTCCACTCGTTGCATGCACCATAAAAACATAACGACTAAACGGATAATCATCCCAAATTAAATGCCCGGTAGTAACCAGTTTCTTTAAATCACTTAGCATCAGGTTTACGTCGTAATTCCCTTCTCCCCAAATCACTAACTCGTAGTCAATCCCGTCGACGTTAAACGTATGGAGTTCGTTGATACCCGTTTCGATCGGCGAATCGACGAGTACGTCAAAATTTGCTGCTTTAAAGCGATGCTTGCTTGTTGACTCCATGCCCGATACAGAACGCCAAGTTTTTGGGACATGTAACGAAACTGACACTGGTTCTTCACGAAATGCTTCGCTAAACATGAAAAAACCAGATGCGTCGATAAACGCATGACTATCGTCAATATGGCGCGCACGCAAACCTAATTCATTGGCGTAGACTTGGTAAGACACGTTTACTTCCGTCGGCGAATTTAAAAAAACACGCCAAGTGTTTTTGTCTACTTTTTCCCAATTAAGCGATTGACCTTGACTGTTTTTAGCTTCAAAAAATCGCACTCCATTGGCTAAATTAAGGATTTCATAGCGACCAGTGCGCCAGTCTGCCATTTTTACATCTACAAAAGACAAATTTGCTTTTGGTAAATTAACAGTAACGTTAGCCAAATGATGTTCTGGTTCAGTAATTGAAATCGTGTATTCGACATCCGCGAAAGACAAAGAGGTAAACGACATCGCGCTTACAAAAAGACCTGTATTCAACAGTTTCATGGTGTTACTCATTGTTGCTTTAATTATTCTTCGAGCGTAACAAAATTAATTCTTCTCGTACGCATTTTTCGGTAAGCCGCACATTCTATCGACTAAATAATTTCAAAAGCGACTGCGAGCAAAATGTTTGCTTGTTTTTAATCAAGTAATTAAGAATTTTTGCTACCGTGCGGTATAAATTGTTGTAAACTTACCCTAATACTCAAAAACCTAATGGTCAGAATTGGTGTCAAACACGCAAGCACTTTTAGAAAACAAACTAGCTCAAGCGATACAAGCCAGAAAATCTCTCGAAGAAGCACGAAAAACACAAATTGATACGCTAACTCAATTTGCCATGCGTTTGGCTATTGGCTGTAAAGGTTTAGATGTTGCCCTTGATAATCAGCTAGGAAAATTGCGAAGCGCACTCCAAAAAGGGGTTGATTTTGAACACCTTGCGCCAATGATTGAACAAATATCAGCGCTGCTTAAACAGCAAGAAGCAGCATTGGTGGGTTCAGAACGCGATTTGTCCAACAGCCTTCTCAGTGCAGGTAAGCAATTACAAAAAACCAAAGGATTACCTGATGATACACGCCGTAATCTAAGAAACCTGCTCGACCATGAAATTGGTAACGTAAAAGCATTACGCGATTTTATTCCGCTGATCGACAAGCTTGTTCAAATTTACCATCAAGCCCTACAGGCAAAACTCAAACCTGCGGACGATGTCACGTTCAGTGACGAGCCGGAAAACGCAGACACCGCACGAGAATTGCTTAATTTAGCCAATGAATTAACGTTCGACGAAGAAGTCGCTGATGAGATAAAAGCGATCAAAAACGCAGTATCACTAAACGATTCACAAGAAAAATTGCTCGATTCTGCGATGCAAATCATTCAAGTAGTGGTGAAAAGCATTGCTCGCGAAAGACAAACAGCCCAGGGCTTTTTGATTTCGCTAAATCAAACATTAGGTGAACTGAATGAATCAATTAGCCAGACAACTGCAAAGTCAAAAAACGTTAATACGGCATTACTTGGTTTAAACAAACAAATCGAAGGCAAAATTCAAAATCTATCGAGCGCAACGCAAACGGCAACCTCCATTAATGAGTTAAAAGCACTTGTGGACGTTGAACTTAAATCACTGAGTCAAGATTTGCTTGAACGAGAGAAATTAGAGCAAGAAGAAAAAGCAGCACTACTCGAAAGTTTTGAGTACATCAATGAACGTGTTAGCCAATTAGAGTCCAAGGTCTCAAATTACAAAAAACGACTTTCTGAACAAAGATTTAAGAGCTTATTGGATGGCTTGACGAAACTCCCTAATAGAGCCGCCTTTGATGATAAGTACAATCAAGAATTTCACTTGTTTTCAACGACACAATCCGACGTTACTGTCGTGGTGTTAGATGTTGACCATTTTAAGTCTATCAATGATAAATATGGCCACAGTGCGGGCGATAAAACTTTACAAGTCATTGCAAGAGCACTAAAAATGTCTATAAGGAAGTCTGATTTTATTGCTCGTTACGGTGGTGAAGAGTTTGTGATGTTAATGCCAGGCATGCCATTAACCGAAGCCCAAGCACCGCTTGAAAAAATCAGAAAGACCATAAAGAGCATCCCATTTAAATTTAAGGATAAACAGGTCGAAATCACGATATCGATTGGGGCAACCCAGTTGAAAGAAGGTGATACACCGCTTACCGCTTTTGACAGAGCAGACGATGCACTTTACGACGCTAAAAACAGCGGAAGAGATCGCGTTTGCCTCCGTCAGTAATAAGGAGAAGTCTATGCATGTGCAATTAAATCCAACCGGTGTACTAAATTTACTGTCGCAACTCGAAGTAGATTTACTCCAACAATCCTCGACCAGTGAGCGCTATAGACTATTTAGAAACTGTGCGCTTGCTGTACTTAATGTCGGTAGTCATACCGACTCAAGCTCTGAAATTTATAATAAATACCAAGATTTTGATATCAAGCTCATTACGCGCGAACGTGGTTTAAAAATCGAATTGACAAACCCTCCTGAAATCGCGTTTGTAGACGGACAAATTATTTCTGGTATTCACGAACATATCTTCTCGGTTATCCGAGACATTTTGTTTATTTGTCAAAAATACGACGAAGAAATTACCGACGCTAAAGGTATCACGCAAATGGTGTTCGACATGCTTCGCAACGCCGCTGCACTGAAGGTTAATACCGACCCGAACATGATCGTTTGCTGGGGTGGTCACTCTATCAACGAAATTGAATACAAATACACGAAGGAAGTAGGTTATCAGCTTGGCTTACGTGGCTTAAATATTTGTACGGGCTGTGGCCCTGGCGCAATGAAGGGCCCAATGAAAGGGGCAACGATAGGTCATGCCAAACAACGCATTACAGATAACCGTTATTTAGGGTTAACAGAGCCAAGCATTATTGCTGCAGAGCCACCCAACCCTATCGTCAATGAACTGGTTATCCTACCAGATATCGAAAAGCGCCTAGAAGCATTTATTCGTGTTGCACACGGTATTATTATTTTCCCTGGTGGTGCTGGTACAGCAGAGGAATTACTGTATTTACTCGGTATTATGCTTCACCCAGAAAATTCAAAACAACAACTGCCGGTTATTTTAACAGGTCCTAAGGAGTCAGCCGCGTACTTCGATGAGCTCGCAAAATTCATCGAAAAAACCTTAGGCAAAGAAGCACTCGAACTGGTTGAAATTATCGTTGCCGACCCAGCTCGAGTAGCCAAAACACTTAAGCAAGCGATGCCAAAGGTGCGTGAATATCGCAAAGCTGAGGGCGATGCATATTATTTTAACTGGACCTTGAAAATCGAACACGATTTCCAAATGCCGTTTGCACCAACGCATGAAAATATGGCAAACCTCGATTTACATCTTGATCAAGAAAAACAAAAGTTGGCGGCTAATTTACGCCGAGCCTTCTCGGGTATTGTTGCTGGCAACGTAAAAGATGAAGGTATTAAAGCAATAAAACAGCATGGGCCTTATCAGCTTCACGGTGACAAAGCCTTAATGAAAGAAATGGATAAGTTACTTCAAGCATTTGTAGAACAAGGTAGAATGAAGCTACCTGGTAGTAAATATATCCCTTGTTACAAGATTAATGCCTAATCCAGAACTACTAATCATAGATGCGCTCAATTTAATTCGGCGCATCTATGCCGTTGAAGAAAAACATACTAGCGATGAAAAATCGCTCGCTATAGCTTGCCGTGCAAGAGTCCACAATGCCGTTCAACGTTTACTAAAATTAAAATCGTTTCAATACGGCATTGCCGTATTTGATGGGCGCAACAGTTGGCGACACGAGTTTTACCCAAATTACAAAGCCTCTCGTGCACCGATGCCAACAAGCCTTGCTCATAACCTCGATAAAATAGCCTCCGGTTTTGAGCTTGCAGGCATCGAAACTTACTTGCCCCGAGATGATGAAGCAGACGATGTGATTGCCACACTCAGTGACAAAGCGAAGACGGCAAAGATAAACGTCACTATCGTATCTACTGATAAAGGGTTTCTAAGCCTACTTCATCCGCACGTCGCCGTATTCGATTATTTTTCGCAGCAATGGTTAGGTGACAAACATGTGAGGGAAAAGTTTAGTTTAGCCCCCTATCAACTCATTGATTACTTTTCGTTAGTTGGTGATAAAACCAATGATATACCCGGAGTTAAAGGAATTGGTAAACAAACAGCACAAAGCTTGCTGACTGAATTTGACAACGTTGAGCATGCAATCAATGCAGAATCACTGGAATTAAAAATAAAAAATAAGTTAAACGCGGGCTTAGACGATTATATCTTGAGCCACGCTTTGTTAACGTTAAGAACTGACATTCATCTTGGGATCTCACTTCGTGATTTGAGAATTAAAACTTAGAACTAACATTGTTTGTCGCACAGATGCGGCAACGCATAAAATGCTCTGATATAGTGTCAATATTGGTGATTGGTACATTTAAACACATGATAAAGAAAATACTTCAGTATGTTTTTCTCGGTTTAGCTGTTTACGCGGGTATCGTCATGCTCGTCATTAATTTTTACAAAGACGATCCTAGTGCGATGATTTGGCAAGACCGCGAAGCCTTTAATAAACGTTTTATCGACAAACTTTCTGTTGACAGTAATGTGGATCTTGAAGATGTACTTGAAACCTTGGGTAGCCCCGATCTCACTTACGTCAAACGAGAGAACGACCAAGTCATGCAAATCACCTATTATCGCACGCAACTGACCAAGCCTGATGGGATCACTACAGTGGACGAATGCACTGGCCTATTATTTGAAAACGGTAAACTTAGTTTGTGGGGTCCTAGCGCTAACATTGCATATGAGCGCGGATTCAACGAATAATGAGTGCATATCCCAATGCTTTAGTTTTGCAAAAACTGATTGAGCGTACACATCAGTTATTGCGCTTGTATTACAACAAACAAAAATGGCAACACATCAACCCGTTACTTGCACAGTTAAGTGAAACCTACATATTGCTTTATCGTCAAAACCCAGTCGCGCTGCAAGCCCAATTGCAATTATTCATAAAATCGCACGGCTATACCACTAACCTAGTGGTCAATCAAACCGTGATTGTGCTCGCCGTTTGTCATCACTATAAATATTCGCAAAAAGTGACGACCGAACTTGTTGCGGCAAGCCTTGCAAATTATCTTTGCGTAACCAACGAAAACAATGCTCAAGCCACGGGAAGACAGCTCAGCGCACAAGAAAAAAAACAATGGCAATTTCGTCATCATCTCGCAATAAAAATGCTAAGCCAGTCGAACTCAAGTTTACCAGAGTTAAACCATATCCTAATGCGCTTAGCAAAATATCAAAAAGCGTTAACTTATCCCGACTTTATCAATTTATATGACCTTAAAACGACGACTATAGCGGTTGCGGATCATATCGCTCGTCTCATTACGCCCAAAAACCACACGGACAAATCGAACGATTTGCGCCACGCTATTGCTTCTTTTTACGTTGTGAGTGTGAGTGAGAAAATTCGCAATATTTTGACTGTGTTGGTCGAAGAGTTGCGTTACCCCTTTCCTGGTCAATTAACCAAATTTAAGGGTTACAATGCGTTTTGTTTGCGAAGCGCACCGAACCAAACCCATTTGTGTGTAGTTAACGATAAAAAACAATTTCAAACCGTTACCACACAACAATCGCTTAATTTTCGGCAGACTGCAATTCCGCTAGCCGATCCTACTCTCACCTATGGGATCTGGTTTACCAAATCGAGTAGTCAACTAGAAGTGCCTCCAGAAACTGACAATCGAGAAATCGATATTGCAGTCAGTTTAATGAAAAAGCGTTTCGATAGTTATCAGCAAATCGAAAAAACTCTTGGCCCCCACCCTGAGTTAATAGAACGTTTGCTCGTTGCAGCCAGTCAGTATAATAAACAACAACAAAAAGCAGGCGGGCTTAGGCATAGTTTAACGATGGTGGGTTTAGATAATGCAGCGCTCATGAGCCAACGCGTGCTACTTGAACAAAGTTTAGAGAATTACGCTCACCCAATGATGAGAGAGGTCAGAAGTCGCTACAACGCAACGTTAAACGTAATTAACGTTTATTCTAAACATCAATCTGAGCTCCATTTTGAATCCCTTGCAAGCCCTTTTGCTAGTTACGTCTATTATTTGTTAAGTACCTATCAGGACATTAAATGGCAGATCCCAGAGCCTGATTTTGCTGAACAACCACAAGCATTAAGCTATGCGTTAATATTTGGTATAAACGGTGGTGACAACAAACTGGTATGCGAATCTATCCAAAACCATTTTGCTTTTAGCCCTGTTCACAAAGCCTTTATTCACTCAGAGCTATCAATCAAAGAGAACCTAACAGATCTTGCGCGTGCCATGGTTTTTATTAAGTTAATGGTATACACCTTGTTGGTGCCACACGTTGACTTTTCGGCGTGGCAAAAAAGCTTAATTAAATCGCAATTACACTTACTTGGATTACGTCAACAAAATGAATTTTTAGAATTAGTCTTGGAGCAAGGCCCTGCCAATCCAATATAAGTATTTAACTGTGCATCATTTATTCAATTCATTGTACCAATACCTAACATAACCTGTATTTATGGCTATTATTCCACTCTAGCTGGAATAAGTAGGAATAAATTGATATAAAACGCGCTTAATTTTTCAAGCGAACCTCACGCTTAAAAACCAGATGCTACACTATTTGGTGTTTGTCTAACATATAAGCGCATTATTGATATAGGAATTCACTATGGCAAAGCAAACCATTACGGTTATCCGTGGCGACGGCATTGGCCCAAGTATTATTGACTCAGCAATTGAAATTCTAAACGCAGCAGGCTGTGATTTCGATTACGAGTATGTGGATGCAGGTCTTGCGGCATTAGAGAAAACTGGCGAACTTTTGCCAAAAGACACCCTAGAAGCGATTGAGCGTAACAAAATTACGCTTAAAGGCCCACTCACAACGCCAGTTGGCGAAGGTTTCACCTCAATAAACGTTACTTTACGTAAGCAATTCAATCTTTACGCTAACGTGCGTCCAGTAAAATCGTTCGAAGGCACAAAAGCGCGTTACAATGACATCGATATCATCACTGTGCGTGAAAACACGCAAGGGATGTATTCAGGCCTTGGTCAAGTAGTTTCAGAAGATGGTGCTGTTGCAGAAGCGATGTCGAGAATTACACGAGAAGGCGCTGAAAAGATCGTTACTTTTGCCTACGAGTTAGCACGTCGTGAAGGCCGCAAAAAAGTAACTGCGGTTCACAAAGCGAACATCCTAAAGTCAACTTCTGGTCTTTTCTTGAAAGTTGCACGTGAAGTTGGTGAGCGTTACCCAGACATCGAATCAGCAGAAATGATTGTTGATGCAACGTGTATGAAATTAGTCATGACACCAGAAGAATTCGATGTGATCGTCACTACAAACCTTTTTGGTGACATCTTATCTGATCTTTGTGCAGGTCTAGTAGGTGGTTTAGGCATGGCACCTGGTGCAAACATTGGTGAAAACGCAGCGATTTTTGAAGCAGTACACGGCAGTGCACCAGATATCGCTGGTAAAAACTTAGCAAATCCAACGTCAGTAATTCTTGCTTCAATCCAAATGCTTGATTACTTAGGCATGCAAGAAACTGCTGAGAAGATCCGCGCAGCTGTTGCAGACGTGATCAAATCAGGTGATCGCACGACACGTGACTTAGGTGGCTCACATGGCACCACTGATTTTACTCAAGCAGTGATTGAGCGCCTATAATTTTCGAAATTTCAGTTGATATGCTTTAAGTAAATCATATAGCACCGAATAAGGGCTAACGAATGCGTTAGCCCTTATTTATATGGATAAAAAAACCAAAAAATAAGTTTGCAAATAGAGCTCCCGCATTAAACATCTCATTTTTAACCTTTTATAAAATAATTATGCATGTTTTGTCATTTGGGGTTGACATGAACATTCACTCACGATACAAATAACCCATCACTGAAACAGATTGTTTTATCGCCTAAAATGAAAAACGTATTCGCTATCGTCAACGTCCTTGTACTGGTCTTAGTATTAAGTCCAGCGGGGTCGTATTAGGTAGCAACAGGCTAAACAACCCCGCAAATATGCGGGGTTTTTTTTTGGCTAATTCATAAATATAAACTGAGGAATGAGGATGAACGAGCAATTTAATGGCTCTCAGTTGGTTGTAAAAGCGCTACAAGCGTTAAAGGTTAAATACATATTTGGTTACCCTGGTGGCTCTGTATTAGACTTATATGATGCACTTTTTCAACAATCTGATATAGAGCATATTTTAGTGCGCCATGAACAGGCCGCGACGCACATGGCAGATGGGTTTTCACGCAGTACTGGTGAGGTTGGTGTAGTGCTTGCAACATCGGGCCCTGGCGCAACGAACTGCGTAACTGGAATAGCAACCGCGTACATGGATTCTATTCCAATGGTCGTACTATCAGGTCAGGTTCCTTCCAATCTCATTGGCGACGATGCCTTTCAAGAAACCGATATTGTAGGATGTTCACGTCCAATCGTAAAACACAGTTTTAATTGCCGAAATGCGAGTGAAATTCCTTACGTACTAGCGAAAGCGTTTTATTTAGCAAAAACCGGGCGTCCCGGTCCGGTAGTTGTTGAATTACCTAAAGACATATTAAACCCAAACCAATATTTTGATTTTAATATGCCCTCGGAAATCGAAATGCGAACCTATAATCCAAAGGTTAAAGGGCATCCAAAACAAATCAAAAAAGCCGTTAGTGCGATTTTAGGTGCGAAACGCTTAGTCATCTATTCTGGTGGCGGCATTATTTTATCGGACACGTCAGCTCAACTCACACAGCTCGTAGAGTCCCTTAATGCACCATGCACCAATACGCTAATGGGTTTAGGTGGATTGTCGGGCACACACCCAAACTTTTTAGGCATGTTAGGTATGCACGGCACCCTTGAAGCAAACAAAGCAATGGCTAACGCTGACGTGATCTTAGCACTTGGTGCACGTTTCGATGATCGTGTTACCAATAATGTGCAAAAATTTTGCCCAGACGCAACCATTGTCCATGTTGATGTAGATCCAACATCAATTTCAAAAACCGTACGCGCACATATTCCCGTCGTAGGCTGTTTGGCGACCGTTATTGAACAGTTACAAGATGCGATTGATGCCTCTAAAGACAGAATTGATCGGGGTGCTCAAGAAGACTGGTGGTATCAAATAACGAAATGGCGCGAGCAAAACTGTTTGTCGTTCGATACGGCAGGCGAAAAAATAAAGCCTCAAGAAGTAGTACGTAAAATATATGATATTACCAAAGGTGACGCTTACGTTTGTTCTGATGTAGGTCAACACCAAATGTTTGCCGCACAGCATTATCCGTTTAAAAACCCACGTCAGTGGATTAATTCAGGTGGCCTTGGCACGATGGGATTCGGTCTGCCTGCCGCTATG
Organism: Pseudoalteromonas luteoviolacea B = ATCC 29581; assembly: GCA_000333235.1. GTDB lineage: Bacteria > Pseudomonadota > Gammaproteobacteria > Enterobacterales > Alteromonadaceae > Pseudoalteromonas > Pseudoalteromonas luteoviolacea_D. The sequence goes on from CAPN01000032.1 coordinate 65,386, forward strand.
GGAGTAAAGGTCGCATTTCCACTAAAAGAAGTATTGTGCGTGACTGGTGATGGTTCAATTCAGATGAACATTCAAGAACTCAGCACGTGTTTACAGTATGGATTGAACGTAAAAATTATTTCTTTGAATAATCGATCTTTAGGAATGGTTCGTCAGTGGCAAGATATGATGTATGAAGGACGCCATTCCTCGTCTTATATGGAATCGCTTCCAGACTTCGTTGCACTGGCACAAGCGTACGGTCACATTGGGATCCGCGTTGATTCTCGCAGTGAACTCGATGCCGCATTAGAGAAAGCGTTTAGCATCAATGATAGATTGGTTTTCTTAGACATTTGTGTAGACGAATCTGAACATGTTTATCCGATGCAAATTAAACTGGGAGCAGTAGACGACATGTGGTTGAAAAAAGGAGTGCAAGCATAATGAGACGCATACTAGCCATTTTACTAGAAAACGAACCTGGTGCACTTTCACGCATAGTTGGCTTATTTTCCCAGCGCGCTTATAACATCGACTCTTTAACCGTTGGCACAACTGACGATCAAACTTTATCTCGGATCACGATCACGACGCACGGCGACGATCGGGTTGTTGAGCAGATCACAAAACAAGTAAATAAGCTAGTCGACGTACTTAAGGTACTCGATTTAACCGACATGCAGCACATTGAACGGGAGCTGTTACTTGTTAAAGTTTATGCTCGCGATGAACAAAGCCGAGCAGCCGTTACTCGGGTGTGTGATGTGTTCCAAGGTCAGATCATCGATATGGGTAAGCAAAGTTACACGCTGCAAATGGTCTCGGGTAAAGAAAAGATTGAGTCATTCTTAGATATGCTGCGCCATGAAACCGACATTATCGAAGTGGTTCGAAGCGGTACCGTTGGGATCGGACGCGGCGACAAAGCGTTGAGAAACTAACAACACTTGCTCTGTCAAACTCAACTTTAGTGTTTTACGAGTTTGACAGACCATTCAAACAGCTGCCAAACTATTTATACATACTCAGTGCCTTACCCTAAACGCCTGTAAAGCCTTGCAGAAGCTACGCAACGTTAAGTAGGTTGGTTTCGTTCATTAAAAAAGGGGCTAACGCCCCTTTTTAAATCTTAGCAGTAAAAAACCGATTATGGGTTTACGCTGTCTTTTAAACCTTTACCAGCTTTGAAAGATGGAATGTTTGCTGCCGCGATTTGAATTTCTGCACCTGTTTGGGGGTTACGGCCTGTACGAGCTGCACGCTCTTTAACAGAGAAAGTACCAAAACCAACCAGGGCCACTGCGTTACCATCTTGTAATGATTTAGTAACTGCACCTGTGAATGCATCAAGAGCACGCGCAGCTGCTGCTTTTGAAATTTCTGCGTCCGCCGCCATCTTTTCAACTAGTTGAGCTTTATTCATTGTTAGATTCCTATTCTTTATTTTTATGCCTTAGCAAATCCTATACTTATGTATTTTTAGTGCGTTGGCAACAACTAAATGCATCATTTTATGGAATATCGACGAATTTGTGATTTGACGCACCTTTTATCGGTAGATTTGTTAACAAACCAACAGGTAAGCCACACCTCGTCAACTCTGCAAGGCTTTATATCCCACATTGATGACAAGTTTAATATTGGTTTAGCAACGCGAGTTTTTTAATTTCGCAGAGGATTTTGCTACAGAAACACACACTAACGCTACAACCACGCCGGCGAACGTTGCGATTGTCGCACTTAAAAGTCCCGCGTCATGACCAGTCATTTTACCTAAGTTAACCTGATAATATAAACTGCTTAACGCTAAGTACACTCCCAGTGCCATTCCAAGTAATGAGCAAATTAACCCCATACGCGCCACAATTTTCACCTTTTCCTTTATCTAAGAAGCAATTCCATTATAGGAACAGCGTACAGCACTTTTATCAATATACAATGGGTTCATACGTTCTGCCTAACGCGCTAACTGTTGGTATTTCTTGTTAAACCAATTCGAAATTCGCTCACTCAGTATGAAACAAAGCGCCCACGGAGCGCCAAACCACACCGCAAATTGAAATAAACTTACATGAATGCTTAGTGCGCCAAACTTACTTGCGGCCACGTAGCTTAATACACTGCTAATCCAGAGGATCAAAAGTTGCAACGGAAAACTATAGCGCCAAATAAAGTTTAAACTTTGCCGACTCGTCATGACTAAGCCTAGCCATAATAATACAATAAAAATAGGCAGTTGCCCGTGTGTATATTCAAACAGACCGTTAGCGATCAACGCCTGTTCTACCACAAGCATGATAGGAAATACGATGCATACATCCGTTGCCACATGAATTCTATCGGTATTCGAAAAAAACAGAGCGACGGAAAACCCAATTAAAAGCAACGAAGCGTCGTTCTGCAGTAATACAGCACTCCACCACGCGCCCTGAAAAAGCAGGGCGTTGGCGACGAGCTTAAAGGTAGTTGAGGGAACGTTGGCAATCACGAGTTACCGCTCGCGGTTTTCTAGCCACTAAGTGCACAGCGCTTGTAGCTCTTTGACGAAATGCACCTTCACAATAACAAAGATAAAAAGTCCAAAGACGATAAAATCGTTCATCAAATTTACTGTGGTCTAATCTTGGCCACGCGTCAACAAAACGTTGATGCCAATGCCTTAACGTATGTGCATAATCAATGCCAATGTCTGACAGTTGATGCATAACCATATCGGTCTGTTCTTTCAGATGTTTAGCCATTTGTTCAACGGAAGGTAAGCAACCACCGGGGAAAATGTACTGTTGAATAAAGTCCGACTGCTTTAAATAATGTTCGTAACGCTGATCTGCGATAGTGATTGCCTGGATTAACATCACCCCAGACTCTTTTAACAGCGAGTTACACTTTTGGAAAAAGCCCGCCAAGTACTCATGACCAACTGCTTCTATCATTTCGATAGACACTAATTTGTCATACTCTCCTGTGAGCTCGCGATAGTCTTTTTTAAGAAGCGTTATCGACTTCTCTAAGCCTTGAACCACGACCTGCTCTTGCACATAATCGTGCTGTTCTTCAGAAATGGTGGTCGTTGTAACATGCACTCCGTAATGTTTAGCAGCATGGATAGCAAGCGCCCCCCACCCTGTGCCAATTTCAACAACACGTTCACCCGGCTGTAAGTCCAACCGCTGACAAATCGCCTCTAACTTATTAAATTGAGCCTTCTCTAACGATTCCTCTACACTAGTAAACACCGCGCTGGAATAGAGCATTTCTTCACTCAAAAAGGCGCGATATAGATCATTACCTAAATCGTAATGAGCAGCGATGTTCTTTTTTGACTGAGCTTGGGTGTTACGGTTTAAACGGTGCTTGATTTTGTTGGCGATCCCACTTAACCAACTAAAACGTTTTTCAAACCGATCTAACACGTCTTGGTTTAGAACAAATAACTCAATGAGTTTAGTGAGATCATTGGTTTTCCAATGCCCTTCAATATAGCTTTCCGCAGCGCCAACACTTCCACCTAAAGCAAACGATTTATACATTTCCATATTAAACACTTCAATACGGATATCCTCGCTATTGCGTCCAAACTGTATTCGATGCTTGCCCTCGACAATAGTTAACCCGCCAATTTCGAGTTGTTCAAACACACGATGCACAATGTTGCGGTAAAGCTTACTTAGTGTTGAGCCGTTTTCGGCCAGTTCAGTGAGTGTTGTTACTTTTTCCATGCGACGGTCCTGGATGCGAAATAAATGGAACTCGTTTAATAAACAATCTCAGTGCATGCCAATATATTCCCTTGACAATTGTCCATGTCATTACCGGAAACGTTTTCAACACTTTGCGGCAAGATTGCGCGGTTAAAGGCTCTTTTTGCAAAGCGAGCGTGGCGTTAAACACCGTATTACTTTCTCGTTTATTTTCTATATTAATAAAGAGCTTAGACGAAGAAACTTTGACCTTCCAATGATAGTTCATCGCTAAGTCCATAAAAGGTGATACGTGAAAAGTCTTTTCAAAGTTCACATTTTCTTGCTGCATTGGTACTAGATAATAATGTGTCTCGTTCCAAGGGGTATTGGACACTTCAGCCAACATAAATAACATGTTGCCATCGTTCGCTTCGAAAAAATAAAAATTAACTGGGCTAAAATAAAATCCAAAACAACGTACCTGACAAAGGCTATACACTTTTCTAATCGCCTCGACTTTTCCACCACATTCTTTGGCAGCTAATAATGCGCGCTGTTTGAGACCACCGTTAAAAGATTTCAAATAATCCAATTCATTAAAACGCAGCGCGCCAAAGCGAGTTGCGGAAAACGCTTCTTGAAGCGAAGTTGTGTCATCAAGATCAACCCACATCATATAAAGTGGATATTGAAAACGATGTTCGGCGTGCTCTAAACGCTGATGCCGAACGTGCCCAAAGCATATGGAATTAGTCAACTTTCACCCCAAGTGCTTTTACCACATCAACGGCACTTTTCACCCCATCTTCATGAAAGCCGTTATACCAATAAGCACCACAAAAATAGGTATGATTGACGCCATTGATCTCAAGACGGCGTTTTTGTGCAGCGAGGGATTGACGATTAAATACCGGGTGCGAATAACGAAACTTTCGCAACACTTTGCTTTGGTCTATTTCGCTGTCGCCGTTTAACGTCACGCAAAACTGAGTGGTATCGCTCAACCCTTGTAGAATATTCATTTGATACGTTACTGTCGCAGGAGCGTCTTTATCCTCACCTAATCGATAATTCCAACTAGCCCAAGCCGCGCGGCGCTTTGGAAGCATGGCTAGGTCCGTGTGTAATACAACGGAATTCGGTGTGTAAGGAATCTGACTTAAAATTTGCTGTTCATTGTGACTTGGATCACCGAGTAGTTGTAACACTTCATCTGAGTGACAAGCAAATACCACTTCGTCAAAATCTGCCACGCTACCATTTTGAAAAAGTAGCTGTGCGCCACCTTCACTTCGGAACACCTTGGAAAGACCTGCGTTTAACACGACTTTGTCTGCCAAGTCACCGAGTAAAGGTTTGATATATTGTTTGGAGCCGCCTGGGATCACATACCACTGAGGGCGATTGGTAATATCCAATAAGCCATGGTTGTAAAAGAAACGAACAAAAAACTCGATTTCAAATTCAGCCATTGCGTTTAAGCTTGTTGACCAAATTGCCGCGCCCATGGGCAAAATATAGTGACGCTGAAAAAAGTCATTGAATTGGTGCTGAACGAATACATCACCTAAAGTTTTTAAACCGTTGAACTCATTTGTGTGGTGCATTTCCTTGCAAAGCGTATTAAAGCGCACGATGTCTTTGAGTAGTTTCCAAAATTTAGGACGTAGCAAGTTGCGTTTCTGCGCGAACAATGTCGCGAAGCTATGTCCGTTATACTCTAAGTCAGTAAGCATGTTGCGTACACTAAAACTCATCTCAGTTTCTTGCCCAACAATGCCTATGCGCGCTAATAGCTTTAAAAAGTGCGGGTAGGTTCTGTCGTTAAATACGATAAATCCTGTATCAATAGCTACTTGACGGCCATCTATTTCTAAATCAATCGTGGCCGTGTGACCACCTATGTAATCATTTTTCTCGTACAGGGTGACATCAAAACTGTCTTTTAGATAGTGAGCGACGGTCATACCTGAAATTCCAGAACCAATGATGGCTACTTTTTTCACTTTTTCATCCTTCTAGCAAGACTCGCCCATAACGAATTAGGCAATATTGAAATTATTTTCATGATGTAAATTAAACGCTTGGGAAATTCAATCCGTTTTATATTGCGGTTTAGCCCGGCAACGATACGTGACGCGGCATCTTCGCTGTCCAGCAAAAAGGGCATTGGAAAGTCGTTCTTGTCGGTCAAGGGGGTTTTCACAAATCCAGGATGAACAATGACCACATCAATATCCGGACGCGTAATCGCTAGGGTTTCGCCAAGATAGGTTAACGCCGCCTTAGATGTACCATAAGCCTCTGCTCTTGGCAGCGGTAAAATAGTCGCACTCGAGCTAACCAACACTAACTTTCCGCCTCGTTTTATTTTCGGCACAATGAACTCAAGGCAGTATCCAACCGAAAGCAAGTTTGTGCGGATCACTCGCTCAAACAAAGCACTGTCGAAATGCCAAGGGTCATTGATGTATTCACACGTACCTGCATTTAAAATCACCCAGTCTAATGAAGGGAGTGTGTGTGAAACCTGTTCAACATCTGCTTTAACTGACACATCAAAATTTAGCGAAACGATATTCCGATTGGTGGAGAGGTCTTTTAACGCTGCTTGATTCCTTCCACAAGCAATCACTTCATTGTTGTTCGCAAGCAACTGTGCCAAAGACCGACCAATTCCCGAAGAGGCTCCCGTAATTAACACTTTCATTGGCCGGCCCTCTTCTTTAATTTCTTAACTGCCCAACCAAGCACTGGGATTTGCTCATACAGCATTGCCCCGAGGTCGAGGTAATCTCGATGTCGTACAACTTTGTCACCGCAAAATACTAAATGACTGTGGCCATCAACAGACGTTGCTTTTCCGCTGTTCAGTTTGCTGTGTTGATAGGTCATCTGCCAATAAATAAATGCGTTGTCACCGTCGACAAAACTCGCTTGTAACTCAAACTTTGCGTATTGCAAATTGGCATAAAGACTTTCAAAATACACCTTGAGTTGCTCTATTCCCGATATAGCATGGAGCGGATCTTGAAATTCTACATTTTCATGGTAAATCTCTTCGAGCAACGCTAAATTCAACGAAGACAATTGATTGTATTTGTCTATAAAATTCGCGACTTTCGTATCCATTACTCACCTTTAAACGCTGCTAATGCACGCTCTCTGGCCAGTTTATGATCGACTATAGGCTTTGGATAGTCGCTCGGTTTTAAGACCAAATAATCATGCGGAAAGTGTATGTATTTGTCTGGAACTTCTTTAAGTTCAGTTACATACTTACGAATAAAAGTGCCTTTAGGATCAAACTTTTCACTTTGTGTGATCGGGTTAAAAATTCGAAAATAGGGTTGAGCGTCACACCCTGTACTCGCCGCCCATTGCCAACCTCCGTTATTACTTGCTAAATCCCCATCAATCAACTTTGACATAAAATACTTTTCACCTAAACGCCAATCGATTAACAAATGTTTGGTTAGAAAGCTCGCGACGACCATACGTAAACGATTGTGCATCCAACCTGTTTGGTTAAGCTGCCGCATCGCGGCGTCTACCAATGGGTAGCCTGTTTTTCCTTCGCACCATGCGGTGAATTCATGTTGATTTGAGCGCCAGACGACAAAATCGTATTTATTATTAAAGTTGCGGCGTTTACAAAGATGCGGCCAAGTAAATATTAAATGGCGATAGAATTCTCGCCAAATTAGTTCGTTAATCCAACTAAACTCTGGGCGTGATGGTTGATTCAATAAATCTGGATAGGCCTGCAGTATTGCTGCTAGTACTTGTTTTACTGACACTATGCCAAGTGCAAAATATGGGCTCAGACCAGATGTCCCCTTAATACTGGGGAAGTCACGTTTCGCACTATAATCCATTAACTTCTCGGTGATAAATCGGTCTACCAACTCATACAACGTTTCGTCGTCAACTGGCCATTTACTTGATTCACCACTTGAAGCTAAGCAATTTGGTACAGCCCAATCAATTTGCTGTTCAGCAAGAGGCCAGGGCTCGATACTTGGGAAGTAATGTTCTCGTTGCTTTAACCACGCTTTTTTAAACGGTGTAAATACTTTAAACATTTCACCGCTGTTTGTCGTAACGGTGCCAGGTTTTGCTATTACATCACCATCGTATAAATAAAACGCCATATTTAGCGCGCTGAGTGAATTGGCTATATTTACATCGCGCTCGCGCTCATTTATTTCATATTCTGCATTGGCATATACTTCACTCACATCATGCTCTTCACAAAAAGAAATCAATGCCTCTTGTTGCAAATTAAAATCTGGCGCTTCTATAATATGCAAAGTTACGCCATACCTAGCGAGTGCTTTACCTAAAAAAGCGACTCGACGAAGTATTAAATCGACTTGAATTGCTGCTGCATCGTGCTCTGCCCATTGCGATTTACTAACAAAAAATACGGCATTTCGTGTCCCCGCTTTAATGGCGTAAATCAATGCTTCGTTACCGAAATAGCGTAGATCCCGACGAAACCAGTACAACCCTTTCATCAAACACTTACCTCAAATAGTTCTTGGTTAAATCCCAAACCTTAGTTTTAATTCATTTGGATAAGGGGCAAAGTACACTTGCTCTTTTAAATACGCCACGTCATGCACTTTCGTGTGGTGACTTAACAAGGTTAAAGGCACATAAAGTGGCACGTTGCCTATACGATATTCTTCAATTGCCTCGCTCAACTCTTGCTTTTCAATTTTACTTAAGTGCTTTTTGAAATAGCCCTGTAAATGCATCAAGGTGTTCGTTTGCGCCTTGCGAGACGCTGGTTTTGAAATGGCTGTCATTAACCCTATGATGTAATCACGAGCAACCTGATCGACATCACGTTCGTGGCTTTCACCGAGCATTCGACCAAGCGCTTTGTAGGCTTGATATTTGTGACTCATCAAAAGATACTTATGCTGAGCATGAAATGTCGTCATTTTGTGCAGACTTACACCGGTAGACACTAACTCTTTCCATTTTGAATAAACGTAAATTCGCATAACAAAGTTTTCGCGAAGATGAGGGTCGTTAAGTCGTCCATTTTCTTCACACGGCAATAGTGGATCTGCGTCCATAATCGCTTTCGCAAACACACCAACGCCATCGTGCGTTGTCCATGTCGCGGTTTCGTTATAGACTTTTACGCGTTCCATGCCGCAACTTGGGCTTTTGGCACAAAATATAAACCCTGAAAACTTGGACAAATGATTACTGGCGACACTTTGCCCAAATTTATATAGATCATCTGCAACGTCATTTGATCCATCTGGCCGACACACCTTTATCACATCACCAATACGAACCTGACGGATCGTTGGCCGCGGGATGGGCAAACCCACAGCCACTTCTGGACAAAACGGCACATATTCGACGTGCTTTGCGAGCTCATTCATACAAAAGTCTGATCGCTTGTGTCCGCTATCAAAACGAACTTGTTGCCCCGTTAAACAAGCGCTGATACCAATTTTGATCGTCATGGCTTCTCCTTTCACGCGATATAATCATAAATGACGGTAGGTATTGTTAGTTATACTTATGCTCCCTCAAGGCACTCGTTCAACGAGTATTGTTAGGCTGCAAGACGAAGCATTGAAACACAGACCTTGAGGTGTCTTCGGTCTATACTAGGTAATAAGGTAACTAGATCAATTTATAGAATAAAATTAGGAATAAAACCGCTTTTTCGTTCTGTTTTTACTATTAGAAAACATTTTATGTGTTCTAAATCACAATTTTGATTCGTCGTTTCTTGATTGGAATACAAAAAAGGCTTGGCAGATATTCCGCAAAGCCTTTTTCATAGTCAATTTTAAATTAGCGCTAGTAAATTAAATTACCAATCGGATTTAGTAGCTTACTAATGCCCTTATTAAAATGAAGTGAAGCACTAACCACTGTAAAACACAAACATCCTTCTTTTGTTTTGGGGGAATGATTATGCTGACCATCTAACAAAATAAAGTCTCCTGGAACGTATTCACCCTCTTCGTCACAAAACTTGCCATCAAGTAGCAGAGTAACTTCAAAGCCATTATGAGTATGATTGGGGATCTCGCCTCCTGGTTCAATATGCAAAAGACTGGCTCTTAAACTGCCATCCTCTATCTGATACCGCGACCGGCCAAGCTTACCCATCTTGACGAATTCACTGCGATCAACTCCACCAAGGGCTCTGGGCAGTACAATTTCTTTATGCTGATACATTATGGTAGTAACAGGCGTATCGACCATTTCAGCAACGCTTTCATCGACCACGATTTCGTCAAACATTGCTTGAAAACGCGAATCCACGACGACTTCTTCTTCTCCCCCTAGCGCTTCTGTACCAAAACGACATTCAAGCGAAGCAACTTTCTTTTGACAACATGGGCACATCTCTACATGAGCTGACACCGCCATTGACATAGTAGCCGTCAATTCACCCTGAGCAAATTCACTTAAAATTTTGTCATTAGGATGATGTTTAATCATGATTACCCCCTAATTCAGCTCGCAATTTTTGTAACGCTAACCTGAGCCGCGATTTAACTGTCCCCAACGGAATGTTGAGTTGAGTTGCCAATTGCTCTTGGGACAGATCTTGAAAGTAGACCCCCCAAAGAATTTCCTTCTGTGCTTGAGGCAAGGCATCGATAAATCGTTTGATGCGTTTGTCTTCCAAATGATCCATGTCTTCAATAAAGGAAGCATTAGGTTCTTGAATAAGTGGCCACAATTCTTCGCTTAAGTGATCTTCTTTGGTACTTTTCATCTTACGCAACGTGTCAAACGATGCATTACGCATGACTGTGTAGACCCACGTTGTCGCGGCGCCTTTTGTTGGATGATACAAATGTGCCTTTTTCCAAACAGACGTCATGGTATCTTGGACTAATTCCATTGCGAGTGCTTCGGACCCGAGCTGTTTAATGCCGAAACGTTTTATTTTGGGCGCAAAGTAATCAAACAGCGTTGCAAACGCTTTCCGATCACGATGCTCAGATACAGCCACCAGCGCTTCAATCAGCGCTTGGGTTGGGGTTTCTGCAACCAAAGGGGCTTTCCTATACTCTTGAAATGAAGACGACGTACTGATGCTGTTTTCCATTATTTGCGCCTCTAAATTTACCTATAAACTCATTACGCACTAATTATGAAAACAGATCACCACTACCTAGCTTGTTTTAATTAGAGTATGAAGGAATTCTTTGATTTGTTCAAAGTCTCTGAGCTGCAATACATTTTCTTTTTGTTTCACCGAAACTGGCAGTATTTCCAACCATCTACAAGCCACCCAATAAGGATTGCTTAACTCTTTATTGCTATACAGCGAACTAAGTTCTGGATTGGCTAAAAGGACATTTTCTAATGCTTTGCTCAGTTGACGCCACTCACTATCACATACTTCGCTAATACCATCCCAAGGTGGAGTGGTTATTTCAGCGACTCGACCTTGTCGCAACTTATCTTGCTCGACCCACACTTCGCCTATTTCAACCAGACATTCGGCCTGAACGTCAATTAATAACTGACCTGTTGTGTCTTGATCAAAGTCGACAATTTTTACATAAGTGCCAATCGTCGGCACATTGTCTTTGCGATCTTGTTGATAAACACAAAGCACAAAACCTTGGTTTTGTTTTAATGCCTCTTTCACCATCCTGACGTATCTTGGTTCAAAGATCCGAAGCCGAGTCGCGCCACCTGGCAACAAAAACACTGGCAATGGAAATAACGCTCTAATCATCTCGCCTAAACTATTTACTCATGATGCTTACACTACGCATGGCAAATCAGATGCGATCAACCGAGATAATTCTGCTTGTTGATTTTCAGACCATCAAATTCGACTCCTTCTGCCATCAAGCGATTCTTTTGCCTTGTGTAATTAGTCGAACCCGGTTCAAAGCTGAGTTCTCTTTTACTATTAACCACTCGATACCAAGGCAAAGAAGAGTCTTTAGGGAGGTGCTTTAACAAATAGCCAACGGCACGAGCATGTTTAGAGAACCCAGCTAACTTAGCCACATACCCATAGCTTGCTACATTGCCACTGGGGATTGCCCCTATTACGCTGTAAACGGCGTCGGTAAAATCATCATTCATCATGTTTCGTTTTTTGCTCTACTACTTCGGTTAAATGTACCCAATCAGCTTAAATAGGCGTAGCTTCAAGTTGATTGGGTATAAATTTCGCTCAACTTTTGAAACTCTTGCCATATTGTTCGAGCTACTGGACCATGATGTTTATTCGGTTGGCGAAAAACATGGATTTTAGCATGAAAGGTATCTTGCTTATCTGTGACGCGAATTTGTTCTAACAATCCGGATGCGAGTTCAGTTTGACAATGAGTTAAGCTCATCAACGCCCACCCTGTGCCGTTTAGCACAAAAGATTTCAGCATATCTAAATCATCAATCTTCATTAAGCTTGCGCCTTTTGCGTACGCGAGTCGCTCACTATCAAAGCTAAAATCGCTTTCGACCATTGCCAAACATGGATATTGAGAAAGCGTTTCATAACTTAAAGAAGTCGGCATTAAACCCGGTTTTGCAACAATACCAAACGTAATATCACCGATTGGCATTGAATCATAATCTCCAGTGGCATGAAACAAATCAAACCATGGTCCAATACCTAAGTCTGCAGAACCATCGTTGACTTGTTCAAGCGCAGCAAAACGCTTGCCATTACTTAACATAAACTCCGTGTTCGGAAATAAATGAAAAACTCCCGTTAGCACCGCCTGATAATCAGGAGAATTAAAGATTGGTTGATAACAAATTCGTAACTTAGGTTCGTTACCCTGTGCGAGTTCTTTGGCTAACGAGCCTAAATGCTTATAGCGCAACAGCACCATTTGCGCTTCACGATGAAAATGCCGCCCCTTATCCGTTAAGGAGAGTCTATAATGAGTTCGGTCTAATAACGTAAAGCCAACCTCTTCTTCGAGCTTTTTGATCGATTGAGTCAATGCAGGTTGCGTTTTGTGCAGCTTTATCGCGGCGTCGCTTAAACTATCAGAATCAGCGATGACATCAAGCATTTCAAGCTGGGCTAATTTCATAAGAAAAACTTATTTTGTTTTAAACTTTTTATAATTTTTAATTTATAACGGATTCTCGTATTCTGCTACAATTAAATTAGATACGGAGTATTTCAATGGCAGCAAGATTATTGGCACTCGTGCCGTTTATAGTATTTTTGAGTGCGTGCCAAGAAGCGCCGCCTCCATCCTCTAGTGAAGCGCTCATTCGTCCAGTTAAACTCTTCACAGTTAATGGCCAGTCTAACGAAAATATACGTCACTTTCCTGCCGAAGTCGTGGCTAATCAAGGTTCCTATTTAGCCTTTCGTGTCAGTGGCGAACTAATGGAATTCCCTGCTTTAGCAGGTCAGCACGTTAATAAAGGTCAATTACTTGCTAAGCTTGATCCAGAAGATTTTCAGCTGCAAGTTGAAGAACGCCAAGCTCGGTACGAACTCGCCCTGTCTCAATTGGCTCGAATTGAAAAACTTAAACTTCAAGGGGTTGCTAGCCAAGCAGAATTTGACCAAGCATTAGCGAATAAAGAAGTCGCAGAATCAGCTCTAAAAATTGCCAAAACCAACCTCGAGAATGCCGAACTGCGTGCGCCCTTTAGTGGCACGGTGGCTAAAGTATTTGTCAAAAACTTCGAAAATATTCAAGCCAAACAAAATATTTTGCGCTTAGAAACTCGCGACTTAATGGACGTCGTGATCCAAGTTCCTGAAAAGCTTGTCGCTCGAGTCGACAAAGAAACAAATTATCAACCCACGGTTATGTTCGACGGATTTCCAAATAAATCCTATGAACTTACTATTAAAGAATGGGATACCCAAGCTGACCCTATCACGCTGACTTATAAAGTGGTGTTCTCACTACCTGTACCCACAGATTTCAATTTACTTGCCGGTATGACAGGTCATGTCTACATTGATCTCAACAAAATCTCTAGCATCGACAAAAACGCGCATATTGTTCCTGTTGAAGCGGTTTTTTCTAACCCAGATCAAACATTAAAAGACAATGCCTTTGTGTGGGTTTATGACGTTCAAACTCAAACTGTCAGTAAAAAAGCGGTGACTGTCGGCAAGTTGCATCACAATGGCATCGAAGTAATTTCTGGCCTAGAAAAGGATCAGATTATTGTCTCTGCTGGTGTCCACCATTTAAAAGAAGGGTTAAAAGTAAGACCATGGCAAAAAGAGCGAGGCTTATAATATGAGCCTCGCAAAATGGTCTATTGAAAATAAAGTGATCAGCTGGATGTTCGCCCTATTATTGTTTATTGGCGGTTCGGTTTCTTATTTACAACTTGGTCAATTAGAAGACCCTGAATTTACGCTAAAAAAAGCGATGATTGTCACCCTTTATCCTGGTGCCTCACCACAGCAAGTTGAAGAAGAAGTCACATTTCCGATTGAGACCGCGATCCAAGAATTACCTTATGTAGACTATGTCACATCTATTTCTTCTCCTGGCAAATCGCAAATTTCAGTTGAAATGAAAAGTACTTATCGTAAAAAAGATTTGCAGCAGATCTGGGATGAGTTACGTCGAAAAGTCAATGATTTAAGCCCACGCTTACCGCCAGGCGTACAGCCAAGTAAAATAATCGATGATTTCGCTGACGTTTATGGCGTACTTTATGCCGTTACTGGCGACGGCTATTCGTATGACGAACTCAAAGACTATGTTGATTTCCTCAAACGTGAACTCGTTCTCGTAAACGGAGTCAGCAAGGTAACGGTTGCAGGTGAACAACAAGCACAAGTGATCGTCGAGATTTCAACCCAAAAGCTTGCACAGCTTGGTATTTCTCCCAATACGATATTTCAAATTTTACAACAGCAAAATACCGTATCGAACGCAGGGAAAGTGTTGGTGGATAACGAGTACATTCGCTTGCACCCTACTGGCGAATTCCAAAATGTTGAAGAGATGAACAATCTACTTATCTCTAAACCTGGTGCAAAAGAACTCATTTATCTTGGCGATGTAGCCACGGTGAGTCGTGAATACGCCGAAGTACCGTCACACATTACTACATTCAACCAGCAGCAAGCTTTATTAGTTGGTGTGTCTTTTAGTTCAGGTGTAAACGTTGTTGATGTTGGCAATCGTTTAAACAAACACCTACACGAACTTGATTTTCAGCGTCCACATGGCATGGAAATTAGCACGGTTTACAATCAACCTAACGAGGTCGAAAAGTCTGTTGATAGTTTTATTATCAGTTTAGTCGAAGCTGTTGCCATTGTTATTGTGGTTTTGCTTATTTTTATGGGGTTCAAAAGCGGGCTATTAATTGGTGGGATCTTACTGCTTACCGTCCTTGGCACATTTATCTTTATGAAGCTCTTCAACATCGATTTACAACGGATAAGTCTAGGCGCTTTGATCATTGCACTAGGTATGCTTGTTGATAACGCTATCGTTGTGACAGAAGGCATTTTAATTAATTTAAAACGCGGAATGAGTAAAGTTCAAGCATCTGTCAACATCGTCGCTCAAACGAAATGGCCACTACTCGGTGCGACGGTTATTGCGATTACCGCTTTTGCTCCAATCGGTTTAAGCTCGGATGCCAGCGGCGAGTTTGCCGGCAGCTTATTTTGGGTGTTATTGATTAGCTTGCTACTCAGTTGGGTTACAGCCATCACACTCACACCGTTTTTTGCTGACTTATTATTTAAAGAATCTAAGCAAGGTAGCACTGAAGAAATCGATCCCTATCAAGGCGCTTTGTTTACTGCCTATAAAGAGCTTCTTAGCTTCGCAATGAAACATCGCTGGCTTACGATTATTGCCATGGTAGCGTTAATGTTTGTGTCGGTAATTGGCTTTAAATCCGTAAAACAATCCTTCTTCCCAGCATCGAATACGCCGATGTTCTATGTCGATTATTGGCATTATGAAGGAGCCGATATTCGCGATACGGCAAAGAATATCGCCGAGCTTGAAGCATTCTTACTAGACGATGAGTTAGTCGAAGAGGTTACCTCAACCATTGGTCAAGGTGCTCCGCGTTTTATGTTGACTTACTCACCAGAAAAACAATACGCCGCATTTGGGCAATTAATTATTCGTGTGAAAAGTCGAGAAGCGGTTACTACCATGATAGACAAAGTACGCGACTACGAACAAACCCACGTACTGAGTGCAAAGTTGAAAGTAAAACGCATGGAGATAGGTCCATCGACCGATGCGAAAATAGAAGCACGTTTTTCAGGTCCTGATCCTGTGGTATTGCGCCAATTGGCTGCGCAGGCTAAAGCAATCATAGAGAAAGACCCTAAAGCGTTTAACATTCGTGACAATTGGCGTCAGCGTACAAAAGTGATCAGACCCCAATTCAATGAACAAAAAGCGCGACGCTTAGGTATTTCAAAATCGGATCTTGACCAGCTTTTATTAACCAGTATGTCGGGAAAGACTGTTGGGCTCTATCGCGACGGTACTCAACTACTGCCAATTATTGCCCGCTCACCAGAAGAGGAACGCTTAAACGTCGAGAACTTGCCAGACTTACAAATTTATAGCCCAGTATATGGTGTGTTTGTGCCGGTTACTCAGGTCGTGGATGAGTTTAACGTTGAATGGGAAGATCCAATTATCATGCGACGCGACCGTAAACGCACTATCACCGTTATGGCCGATCACGATGTAAATGGTGATGAAACACCTGCAAAACTGTTCGCTCGCGTACGTTCTGACATTGAAGCAATTGAACTACCCCGTGGCTATGAAATGCAATGGGGCGGCGAATATGAATCTTCAAGTAAAGCACAAACGGCCATTTTTGGTTCGCTACCGGTGGGTTATTTAGCCATGTTTATGATTACGGTGATGCTATTTAATTCAGTGCGTCAGCCATTAGTGATATGGGCAACGGTCCCATTAGCTATTATTGGTGTTTCGTTTGGACTGCTTACTATGAATGCGCCATTTAGTTTTATGGCATTACTCGGTTTATTGAGCCTCTCGGGAATGCTAATTAAAAACGGGATTGTATTGATTGACCAAATTAATCTGGAATTAGCAAGCGGCAAGACACCCTATCAAGCCATATTTGATTCTGGGATAAGCCGTGTACGTCCAGTGTCAATGGCTGCCATTACAACAATTTTAGGCATGATCCCATTATTGTTCGACGTGTTCTTTCAGTCTATGGCGGTAACCATCATGTTTGGCTTAGGCTTTGCGACCATTCTTACACTCGTCGTAGTTCCCGTGCTTTACGCAATTCTATTTAAGGTAAAATAAAATTATTGAACAAACAAAAAGCCATCGATTGGATGGCTTTTTGTTTTGCACTGGGAAGAATGCACACTTTTTGGATCACTTCATAGCAAGTACCACGCGACCATTAATTTCACCACGTAACATCCTTGCATAAACGTGATTAATGTCTTTGAGCTCTGCGGTTTCAATGATCGACTTTACTTTACCATCTGCGGCAAATTGCAAACATTCTTTAAGATCTTTACGAGTACCGACAATACTTCCGATTACTTTCGTGCCGTTAAGCACAGTATCAAAAATGGGTAATGGCAGAGTCTCTGGCGGTAATCCGACTAACACGCAGGTTCCACCTCGCCTAAGTGAGCGATACGCAGCAGCAAAGGCTGATTTTGACACTGCAGTTACCACACTCGCGTGGACACCTCCAATGCGATCTTTAATTGCTGCTTCTGGCTGTTCTTTGGTGTAGTCGACAACCATGGATGCTCCTAGGTCTTTTGCTAGAGATAGTTTTTCGTTCCCAGTATCCACTGCGATGACATTAAATCCCATTGCCTTGGCATATTGAATTGCAAGGTGACCTAGGCCACCAACTCCAACGATAGAAACCCACTGACCAGGTTTAGCCCCGCTTACTTTAAGTGCTTTATATGTGGTGACCCCTGCACAAAACAAAGGCGCAGCTTCAACAAAACTCAAGTTATCTGGTATCTTGACGACATAATTAGCGTCAGCCAGGCAATACTGCGCATAAGCACCATCAACGGAATAACCACTATTTTGTTGTTCAGGACACAAATTCTCATTGCCATCCAAACAATAATCACAGTGTCCACACGCACTGTGTAGCCAAGGAATGCCAACTCGATCGCCAACCACTAAATGGTGAACATCGCCCGCAATCTCAATGATTTGACCCACTCCTTCATGGCCCGGAATAAGGGGTAATTTTGCTTTTACAGGCCAATCGCCGTGACAGGCATGAACGTCTGTATGACAAACACCGCAGGCGTGTATCTGAACGAGCACCTTGCCACTGGTTACTTGTGGCGTCTCGACTTCTTTAATTTCTAATGGTGATTTAAACTCAGTTGCAACGGCGGCTTTCATAGCACTTCCTGTTCTTCTTTCTAAAAACTTTAATTTATAGAAGTGTAACGAAGGAGCGGTGAAACGCCTTGACCCAGAGCAAAAGCAAGGTGCTTTGTATGCGTATTCGCAGCAACTTTCTTTTAACTCTGACCCTATTGGTATGGAAGCTACTTTTTAAGGCTTAGCGTGCCTTTTGCACGATTTGGTTTTCCATGATCACGCGTGTTGTGATTCTGCTTAAAACCTGCGGTTTTTGATTTTTTTGGTTGTTGAGGACGGTTCTCGTTCACCAATAAGTTCTCTGATTCTTGTTCTTTCGCTTGCTTCTCTTGGCGACGTTCGTCTTTCACTTTTTTACTTTGCGGATTAACCCAATCATCGCGTTTACGCGGATCAACACTGCCCTCAGCAGTTTTTGCGGAATCCGAAACTGCGGCGTCAATAACGCTTAATTCCTGCTCAGTGAGTAAACGCCACTCTCCAGGCCTTAAACCATTCAAATTAATGTTCATAATTCGAACACGTTTTAACTCAGTTACTTCGTAATTTAAGTACTCACACATACGACGTATTTGACGGTTTAACCCTTGTGTAAGAATAATTGAAAACCGATCAACTCCTATCTTTTTGACTTTGCAACGCTTTGTAACAGTGCCCAAAATTGGAATACCACTGGCCATTTTGCCAATAAAATGAGGATCTATTGGTTTGTCTACCTTTACGAGATATTCTTTCTCATGATTATTACCCGCTCGCAAAATCTTATTGACGATATCGCCTTCATTCGTTAAGAAAATAAGTCCTTCGGAAGGTCTATCGAGTCGCCCTATTGGAAAAATACGCTCGTGATAGTTTACTGCTTTTACGATATTGCTCTTTATCTTACTCTCGGTCGTGCAAGTCACGCCAACAGGCTTATTGTAAGCGATTATTACGCGTTTTGGCTTAGCCTTTAACGATCTTCCATCGACTAATACGTCGTCGCTATCCGATACTTTAGTGCCCATCACTGCAACTTCACCATTTATTGAAACTCGACCAGCCTCAATAATTGCATCGGCTTCTCGGCGTGAACAGAAACCAGTTTCGCTGATGTATTTGTTTAAGCGCTTAAGTTCAGACATGGTATTTCTCAGTTGCAGTAAAGGCCGCTATTGTAAACGACCTCAGGGATTTTTGAAGTACTATTTCGAGAACTGTTGACTACTAGAACTTGGTTTTCTCCTCAGCCAACTCGATAATAAGAATTCACAAGGGCCTTGTGTATAAAAACGAAAATAGACATTCGCTAGAATTAATTGAATACCTAAAATGCACGTCGAAAATAGCGCATAATCGAGCAGGTTAAAGGTAAGGATCCACTCCGGAAATAATAATCTAAAAAATACCACGGCGACGATACTTTGACTTAAATAAATAGTTAATGACATTCTACCTGCATTAGCAAAAAAGCGACTTAACAAAGACTTTGTTCGCATTGCACGTGCCACAATGTGTACTATCACTGCCGCGCTAAAAAACGCTGCAAGCCAATTAATGGCTTCACTAATTGAAACGAGACGTACATCATTTGACAACCTAAACATGGCAACTAACGCACTAAACATAAAGGCTAAGATCAACGCGACACCAAATACTGAATCAGGTAATCCTTTGTTAAACCATCCTTTTTGCCAAGCGCCAAGACCCAAGCGCATAAGTGATAATGTGTACCACAGCGTCAGAAAAGGTAATATAACAAGCATAATCAAAAAGTTTTTGGCGTTGTCTGTGAACAAGGCAATGGGATCATGGAAGGTTCGATAGTAGGCCTCGAGAAATTCACTACTTTGCCTGGTAGGCGTAATCGTAGGATCAATAAAAGTCAGCAAAAACAATATTAGAGACATAACTAAAAGTAAGGCAAAACCAGAACGGAGATTCTGCTCCGCTGATTTATCGAGGTAATTGACTAAAAGTAAGCCTGCACAGCCATAAGCCAGTAGAATATCGCCAGCCCAAATAAACAGGCCATGGGCAGCACCAATGACAATTAGCGCTCGATTGCGATCATTAATTTTACTGACTGATGAATATTTCTTATATTGTATAGCAATGGCACAGCCAAATAAAAAACAAAACAAGGTTCTGAAACGACCATCAACAATCGTCGAATTGAATAACGTTAACCCTTTGTCGGCCCAATGAGGGGCATCACTCGCGACATAGCCCCATTCAAACACACCAAAATACGGGATATTCATGATGAACAACCCCAGTACTGCAATACCCCTTAATACATCTAACTGATGCAATCGTGTCATAGCTATCCTTATATTTTGTCGTTATACATATCTGCCCACCGAATCGCAGCCTGATGAA
Source organism: Pseudoalteromonas luteoviolacea B = ATCC 29581 (assembly GCA_000333235.1). Classification (GTDB taxonomy): domain Bacteria; phylum Pseudomonadota; class Gammaproteobacteria; order Enterobacterales; family Alteromonadaceae; genus Pseudoalteromonas; species Pseudoalteromonas luteoviolacea_D. Next base: position 85,769 of record CAPN01000032.1, read on the forward strand.
AATCAGGTAAACAATCATCATCTATATTCACGAGCATGCATGACTCTTGAAGGGCCCACCAACTGCCTTTTTCATATGCCTTGACGACATTTAAAATATAATACAGCATGTTTTGTTTGCCGATCAAAGCATCATGAATTATCTCTGGAAAAGGCAATTTATTAACAACCAGTTCCATTGGTTTATCTAAAATGGCATCGAGCAAGGAAAAAAGCCCAACTAGGAAAGCTGAATTAGCTTGATTAGGTTGTATTTTCTTGGCAATGAGTTCACAAAATCGAGAACGAACGATACTTAACCGAGTTAATTCCGAGGGTTTCATGTGCGCTACGTGTGCAGTCATAATCAAGCCGACAAATTTTCTTACTCGTTCATCACCTAAATACACCAACGCTTGCTTTAACGATTCGATTCGGCTTTTGATTGGGAAAACACCAGAATTTATCAATCGCAACAACTTATAGGCAAGTGCCGTATCTTGCGCAAATAATTCAGCGATTTTCTTTAAATTAATATTTGGTTTGAGTACCTCAGCATAGATAAGTAAGGCAATTGCATAGTTTATCTCTATGTCATTTTGTTCAATAACTCGCGGTTTTGCAAAAAAGTAGCCCTGGAAAAAATTAAACCCCATTGCTTTTGCCTGCTCGAACTCTTCAAGCGTTTCAACTTTCTCTGCCAATAGCTTTAGATTTTTACGTTGCTTTAAATCCTCCACTATTGGAGCAATTTTATCTAATGGCGTTGCCATAACGTCAAATTTGATCAAGCGAATTAGTTTTAGAAAAGGCTCCCAACGCTCACAATACTCAAAATCATCTAATGCCAGGCGGAAATCGTTATGAAACAAACGCCTGATTAGCTCAAAATTTTCATCCGTCGGACGAATGGTTTCAAGAAGCTCTAAAATGACATCATTAGAAGGCAGAAAATAGCTCAATTCTTGCTTTAATGAATCTGGACCAATATTAATTAGCGCTTTTTTACCTGAGGTCAAATAACGAGTACCAAGATTAAGTTGGTTATCCATGATTAAGCGAGCTGTCGCTCTATCGTCAGAAATATTTGGAAAGCTGTTGCTCGTTCCATCTCTAAATAAGAGTTCGTATGCAACTACTTGTTGCTTTTTATTAAAGATCGGCTGACGCGCGACAAATACCTTCAAGTTAGGCTCCTTGGTTGAAGCTAAACATCCTATGCACCCACAATAATAGTCTAAAACTAATCAAGGAGTCGAAAAATGCGATATTGCAATACTTTTGTTTGTTTTTATAAGTGCATTTTAACCATAAAATCGTAAATTTAAAACTTAATGATAGAAAAGTATCTGATTTACCGAATATCCAATCCTTTTTCATGAAGAATCTCTGGTGAAGCTGGTTACGTTAGAGATTTTTAAACACAAAAATACAATCTAAGTATCATTTCAGTAATTATATGCAGAGCATGAGGCACAGCGCTGAATTTAGTACACTGCATTACAAAGGTTTTGATTGGAGTAGCAAAACTACGTATCAATTTAGCGTCGCGCCTCGGAGTAAACAAAATCGCGTTGAACAACCATACTGAGGTAACTTAGCTTTAACCCAAACGACTTATAAAACGTGTTTCACATCTTCTTCGTCTTTTTCATACTAGACACACTAATGCTAAGAGGTAAGCCCCTTTCAAAAAAACTTAACAACGTAGAAGATACACCGTGGTGATCCCAATGGGCTAATTTTACAGCCGTTTATGCCGCATTATTGATTTTGATATGGGGAAACTATTACCTACAATCAATGCCTTGCCTAAACGCCTGTAAATTATTACTGAAAAGATATCGACTAATGATAGAGGGTATCAATATACGATTTCGCAACATGTCCCCAAGCAAACCGACTTGATTTTGCGGCGCTGCGTATCGCGTTATACTTTTCTGGCTTCTCAACACAATCATGAAGCGCGTTTGAAAATACATTTAGCATATTTTCAACTTGCTCCTCAAAATTATTACCTGCAAAACAATAACCTGATACCTCATGTTGAACTGTGTCTGCCAACCCGCCAACCTGATGGACCAAACAAGGTTGACCATCTCGCATCGCGAGCATTTGACTTATGCCACAAGGTTCAAAAGACGATGGCATTAAGAATAAATCGCCTAATTGATACAACATGTCTCCGAGGCCATTTCCATAACCGTTCAAAAACAACACATTCGGATTGCGCCCCATGACTTGAGTAAAGAGATATTCGAGATGACCATCCCCAGAACCTAAAATGATCATTCGTCCTTTGTGTTGCGCCAAACGATTTGCGAGCTCATCAAGCGCAAGTTTGCTGTTATAAGGCTGTCTCAAGAGCAACGCTTTTTGGTCGGTTAATCGCCCTACACTCGTAACAAGGGGTCCTTCACTCGGTTCGCTCTGCCATTTTAGAATACGCTGATGCGCAAGATAATACGTTGTACGCAATTCTCCATATTTTGACATCCACTGAAACAACAGCGCTTCGGCCTGCAAGTAAAACGCACTCAGCGAAGTCGGTTTTACTTCCCTTTCGTATTCACAGCCATTGATGATACCATGGAGCTTTCCCTTTTCAGCAGCGTGTTGCATGTCTATTTCAAGACGTTCACCACCAAAAAATCCTTCTTCGGGAATACTTTGACGCATGACTTCTTGCGCATAGGTCGGCGACACAACATGAACTTTGTCACACAAAACAATCCCCGCGCGCATTGGGTTATAACAATGAGGCGCGTGATGATCGCAGATATAGCGACCATCATAACTTAACGTCGGAAACCATGCCTCAAGGCTTGATCCATCGCCTTTAAATGGCCTGACACCTTGTAAAGCAAGATTATGGACAGTGTATACCAACTTAGTCTGCTTTAAACGATTAAAACGACCACTGTATTTCGCTAACACTGCCACCGTAGCCGCATGCCAATCATGCAAATGCACTACATCTGCATTTGGGATCAATTGATGTTCTATAACCTCGCAAACTGCTGCACTAAAAAATGCATATTTACTTGCATCCGTTGCAAAAGGCCTGTCACCGCTGTCATTGCAATAAATTGCACCGCCATGCGAACTAAATAAAGAGTGGCCAATCACATATTGAGTAACAGAATCATCGGCGGAGGAAACGCGCCAAAGCGTTGCTGTTTCTAGGTGTTGGCGATAAGGCACACCAATATCGGCAACAAACTCACGATGCAATTCAACTTGGCCGTAATCCGGCACAATCACACTCACTTTTTGATCAAGCTTTGACAGTGCCGTTGGGATGTCTCTAACAACATCCGCAACACCACCTACCTTACAATTTGGCAGCTTATCATTTTCAGCTGCCACCATAACTATGTGCATACCTAACCTATTAGGCGCTCTTCAACGCTTTATCTTTCGACTTTGATTCAAAGTTATTTAGCATGTCTCTCGTTACGAGCACAATACCTTTTTTCGAGACTCTGAAGCCATTTCGTTTATCTTCTTCGGCATCATAACCGATACGAAGACCTTCTGGAATGTGGCAACTTCTATCTATTATTGCGTTTCGGATCTTACAATGTCTTTCAATGATCGCACCAGGTAACACTACAGACTTTTCAATTTCACAATAGGAATGGACATGTACGTTTGAAAACAGTAATGATTTACGTACAACTGAGCCTGAAATAATACACCCCCCTGAAACAGTCGAATCAACGGCCATACCACGACGATCGTCGTCATCGAAGATAAACTTCGCTGGTGGTAATTGTTCTTGATACGTCCAAATTGGCCATGAAGGATCGTACAGGTCTAGTTGTGGCTCTGGCATCACTAGTTCCATATTCGCCTCCCAAAACGAATCTAGTGTACCTACGTCACGCCAGTATGGTTGGCCTTCATGACGAGGATCTCTAAATGGGAAAGCAAAAACTTTATGCTCTTCAATAATCGCAGGAATAATATCGTGACCAAAATCGCGGCCAGACCCTTCTTGATTAGCGTCTCGTTTTAACTGCTCAAATAGAAATTCCGTATTGAAAACGTAATTTCCCATCGACGCTAAACACGTACCGGGTTTACCTGGGATCGACGTCGGTTCAGATGGCTTTTCATCAAAACGTCTAACTCGCTTTTCCTCATCTACCGTCATTACACCAAATGTGCCTGCCGCTTCTTCGCACGCAACTTCGATACAGCACACCGTCATATCTGCGCCAGTTTCAACGTGTTTTGCGATCAATGCACCGTAGTCCATTCGATAAACATGGTCACCAGATAAGATCATGACATATTTAGGTAGCTCATGACGAATAATATCCATGTTTTGAAATACCGCATCTGCAGTACCGCAATACCACTCATCACCATAGCGTTGTGATGCTGGCAGGATCTCGACTGACTCACCTAGTTCTTTCTTAAAGTGGCCCCATGCGCGATTGACATGTCGGATCAAGCTATGGGATTTGTACTGCGTGGCAATACCAACACGTCGTATTCCTGAATTAATGCAATTTGACAACGGAAAGTCGATAATACGATGTTTACCTCCAAAATAGACTGCGGGTTTTGCACGCCAATTTGTTAACTCGTGCAGTCGTGAACCGCGGCCACCTGCTAGAATGAGCGCATAAGTGTCCTTGGTCAAATTACTGATATATCTATTTGCGTAATTAGGCATAAATTTCTCCATTATCCTGCTTTGCGTCATCACTACATTGGTGACAACTGCCAAATTTCATCACTGTATTGTTGAATTGTTCTATCACTTGAGAACTCGCCACTTGCCGCAGTATTTAGGATACTAATGCGAGTCCATGTTTCTTGGTTTAAATAAGTTTGGGCCGCAAGCTGCTGTTGTTCAACATAGCTAGTAAAGTCGTGCGCCACAATCCACGGATCGTTTGGACTTCGAATTGCATTGATAATGTCATCGAATAATCCCGGTTCAAACATATTAAAATGACCACTTTGAATTAGTTCCATAACCCGCTTTAAATTAGGATCGTTTTCAATTAATGCATTTGGATCGTAATTTTCTTTGATACTAGGAACCTGTTCAGTTTGTGCCCCAAACAAGAAAAAGTTTTCTGCACCAACGGCTGCACGAATTTCAATGTTCGCGCCATCAAGGGTGCCAATGGTTACCGCACCATTCATCATAAACTTCATGTTGCCTGTACCCGAAGCCTCTTTACCTGCGGTTGAAATTTGTTCAGATAAGTCAGTCGCTGGACAAATTACTTCCATTGCAGACACGTTGTAATTAGGCAGAAAAGCAACGCGTAACAGGCCTTTGGTTCTCTCATCTTTGTTCACAACGTCTGCGACATTGTTGATCATTTTAATGATCTTTTTGGCCATGTAATATCCTGGTGCAGCTTTACCGCCTAGCAGTACGCAGCGAGGCACAAAATCTTGCGTTTCACCACGGATAATACGGTCGTAGAGGTGAACAACATGCAACAAGTTTAAGAGCTGACGTTTGTATTCATGGATCCGTTTAACTTGAACATCGAACATCATTGCTGCATCAAATTCAATGCCGGTTCTGTCTTTTACAAACTCACACAATCTTTGCTTATTCTCTTTTTTAACTAACTGCCACTGAGATTGAAACGACTTATCATCAAAATAACGACGCAAATTAACAATGTTACTAAAATCCCTCACCCACTCATCACCAATCTTGCTATTAATTAAATTAGCAAGTGCAGGATTACATTGCGCAAGCCACCGTCTTGGCGTCACGCCATTGGTTTTATTGTTAAATTTATTTGGCCATAGATCGTAAAAATCTTTAAACAAGCCTTTTTCAAGTAAATCTGTATGCAGTGCTGCTACGCCATTCACTGAAAATGAACCAACGATTGCCAAATACGCCATTCGAACATGCTGTACAGGCCCTTCTTCAATAATGGACAATTTACGCTGCATCTCTGTATCACCTGGCCAGTGACGAGCAACTTCTAACAAAAATCGCGCATTTATCTCAAATATAATTTCAAGTAAGCGCGGTAGCAACTTCGCAAACAATGGTACTGACCAACGCTCTAACGCTTCTGGTAATAGCGTGTGGTTTGTATATGCCATTGTTTTTGTGACAATATTCCATGCTTTTTGCCAATCCAATTCATATTCATCTACCAACAATCGCATCAATTCTGCGACAGCGATGCTTGGATGCGTGTCATTGAGTTGAAAGACATGGTACTTTTCGAAATCATCAAAGTTATGCCCATTTTGATTTACCCACGTAAGTAAAATATCTTGCAGGCTGGCGCTTGATAGAAAATACTGTTGCCGCAAACGAAGCTCTTTGCCATTTTCACTTGAATCATTTGGATAAAGCACCATGGTGATCTGCTCCGCCAAATTCTTCTCAGCTACGGCCTCTGAGTAGCTGCCTGAATTAAATTCTGTTAAGTCAAACTCATCCGTTGCCTCTGATTTCCATAAACGTAAGGTGTTTACTACATCATTTTTATAACCTGGAATTGGTACATCATAAGGAACGGCGAGCACGTCTTGCGTATTCGCCCACACTCGATGCTCTCTTCCACTTTTATCTTTGTGGATTTCTACATGACCGAAAAATTTCACTCTCACCGCTTGTTCAGGCGCACTGAGCTCCCATGGATGGCCTTCACGAAGCCAATTGTCAGGCTGTTCCATTTGGTGCCCGTTTTCAATCGATTGATTAAACATCCCGTATTCGTATCGAATACCATAGCCAAGAACAGGTAACCCTAACGTTGCGCAGCTATCTAAGAAACACGCTGCGAGTCTTCCCAAACCACCATTACCTAAACCGGCATCATGTTCAGCATCTTGAACTTCTTCGAGTGTCGTGCAGTATTGTTGCAGCGCTTCTCTTGTGGTTTGAGTTAAATCAAGGTTAAGTAATGCATTACTCAGTGCCCTGCCCATCAAAAACTCAAGTGATAAATAAGCGGCTTTTCTTGTTTTTTTTGCTTTAAGGTGTTTTTTCGTCGCACGACAACGAGCAACTAAACGATCACGAATTGTCAGAGCTAAGGCGTGATATAAATACAGATGAGACTCACCTACTTTGTCTCGACCTAACGTGTAGTAAAAATGCCTCGTAAGGTCATCTGCTAGCGTATTTTCATCGATTTTAGGCGCATCTTGCCAGTGTTTAACAACACATACTGCACCATTACTACTATCTTGAGATTTCACTGGGGTTTTATTACTCATGTTCTTTCCTCATTCTTTGCGATGAAAACCCAACTACTTTTTTCACTTAACACTAAATTAGATAAATCATTAACAGAACTGGAATTACAGCTGCTTAGCGCAAACCGCCAGGAAGCGTTAACCGGGCAATCTGGTAAGATCATTTGCACAGGTTTGTCACTACCATTCAGTCCTATTAACACCGCTTGCTGCAATTTTTTATCAATTAACGCACAAAACAGCCATTTTCGATGTGATTCGTGCCAGTTATCCTGAACCATTTGCTCCCCACGTTCGGTGTACCATAAGACACCAAAGCGGTTATCATTTGGATGAACAAAAAATGGATTTGAAAACAAAGAGAACTGGCGACGTAATTGAAGAAGATCCCGAATAAAAAAGCTCAAACTATGACCGCGATGAGAATTAGTCCAAGCGAGCCAACTGGTGACATTATCTTGGCAATAAGCATTGTTATTGCCGCTTTGTGAATGGCCAAACTCACTGCCCGCACTTATCATCGGAACGCCTTTAGACAATAACAACGTCAACAACGCATTCTTTTGCATCTTTAAGCGCAGCGCGACGACACGAGGATCAGCAGAAAACCCCTCTACACCGCAATTAAACGAATAATTGTCGCTGTGCCCATCCCGATTTTGCTCGCCGTTCGCTTCATTATGCTTGTGTTCATAACTCACCCAATCGGCAAGCGTATAGCCATCATGACTAGTAATAAAATTAATACTATTCAGTGGCCCTCGCAAATTATGCTCAAACACATCGTTAGAACCATGGATACGTTTTGCAAGTTCCGCAAGCGTATCTTCATCACCACGCCAAAAACGACGTACACAATCTCGGTATTTATCATTCCATTCTCGCCATGGCGCTGGATACGCCCCAAGCTGATAACCTCCTGGTCCAATATCCCACGGTTCTGCAATCAATTTACATTTTTGTAAAACAGGATCTTGTCCAACAGCTTGTAGAAAAGCATGCTGAGCATTAAAGCCATGCGTATTTCTCGCTAAAATACTCGCTAAATCAAAACGAAATCCATCTACCCCCATCGTTTCCACCCAATAGCGTAAACTATCCAGTATCAGGCGTAGTGTGATGGGATGATCAATATTAAGTGTGTTCCCACAACCTGTATCATTAATATAACGAGCAGAGCCGCCGTTAACCGTTCGATAATAGGCTGTATTGTCAAATCCTTTAAAGCACAACGTAGGACCATCAATTCCAGCTTCTGCCGTATGGTTGTAAACCACATCAAGAATGACCTCAATATTGGCACTGTGGAACTTTTTCACCATCAATTGGAATTCACTAACGTCGTCGTTACTTAAATAGTGTTTGTGAGGAACAAAAAATGACAGCGTGTTATAGCCCCAATAGTTTTGTAAGCCTTTTGTCGTTAAGAATTGCTCGCTGATAAATGCATGACTAGGTAATAACTCAACCGCCGTCACGCCTAAATGCTTTAAATGGTCGATAAAGGCGTCACTGCACAAGCCTAAGAACTTACCTCGATGTTCTTTTTTAACGTCTAAATTACGGAACGTCGAGCCTTTCACATGAACCTCATAAATGAGCGTTTTAGCCCACGGATTATTTGGTTTTACTCCATCATATTTTGCCAACCATTTTACTTTACTTTTTGGCATGTCAATGGCGTTATCCATCGTGTTAATAACACCCACTGGTAAGTGGCAAAAATGACGTTCGCTCCACGTAAACTCACCATGAAAATCTGTTGCATAAGGATCAAGTAGTAACTTGTTATAGTTGAATAATAACCCTTGCTCTGGTTCAAATGGCCCATCGACCCGATAGCCATAAAGCGCACCTTGTGCCAAAGGTGTTACCCGTATGCTCCAAATTCCGCCTTCGTGTTTAACACAAGGGATCTGGGCTATTTCACTGTGACCACTGCCATCAAATAAGCATAACGTCACCCGAGTTGCTTTGGGTGCAAAAACAGCAAAATTAACTCCGTCTTGCCATGGACTCGTACCCAGTGGTCTAGGAACACCTCGAACTGCCTTTACCATATCTAGCCTGCTACTTTACGCAAATATATAGTCGATAATGGTCCAATACTTATCTCGATACTGTGTTCAAATCCATGTGAATCAATCGAATTGGTCTTTACCAATTGCTGTTTAGAACCGACAACACTAATCCCTGAGCCATAGAACTTTTCGTTATCCGTATTAAGAATAACTTCATACACACCGGCATTAGGTACCCCTAAACGAAACCCGTGATGTACTGTGGGAGTAAAGTTAGCGATAACGACAACATTTTCGAGTGCAGATTTACCAAAACGCACGAAGCTCAAAATGCTTTGTTCCGCATTTTGACAATCAATCCACTTAAATCCACCTGGTTTCGTGTCATTTTCATAAAGTGCAGGGACCTGGCAATACAAAGTGTTAAGCGTTTTAATTAACTCGAAGTTAGCACGATGCGGTTTACTCTCTAGTAAATCCCAATTCAGCTGCGTATCGTGAGCCCACTCTTCTCGCTGAGCCAATTCGGATCCCATAAACAACAACTTTTTCCCAGGATGGGCATACATAAAAGCATAGTAGGCTCGTAAATTTGCAAATTGCTGCCAATCGTCACCGGGCATTTTGCTAAGTAATGCGCCTTTTCCATGCACTACTTCATCGTGACTTAGCGGTAAAATATAGTTTTCACTATACGCGTAAGCCATTGAAAAGGTGATTTCGTGATGATGGTATTTTCGATGTACAGGGTCTCGTTTCATGTAGGACAAGGTGTCGTTCATCCACCCCATATTCCACTTAAAACCAAAACCTAAGCCATTAAATTCTGTTGGTGCAGTTACACCAGGCCACGCCGTTGACTCTTCTGCTACCATCATGACGTGTCCACAATTTGCGTAACTTCGAGCGTTCACTTTTTTCAAGCAAGCAATTGCCCCTAAGTTTTCTCTTCCTCCGAAACAATTGGGGATCCACTCCCCTTCTTTTCGTGAGTAATCTAAATAAAGCATGGACGCTACAGCATCAACGCGCAGCCCATCAATATGAAACTCTTTTAGCCAAAACAATGCATTAGCTAGAAGATATGACTGCACTTCAGGTCTATCATAGTTATAAATATAGGTATTCCAATCTGGGTGAAAACCCTGACGAGCGTCGGCATGCTCATAAAGATGTGTACCATCAAATTGATGTAAGCCTTGTGGATCCGACGGAAAATGGCCAGGCACCCAATCAATTATAAGCCCCAATCCTGAATCGTGACACGCATCGACAAAATAGCTAAAATCCTCCACACTACCAAAACGACTTGTCGGCGCGAAAAGGCCAACTGGTTGATATCCCCAAGAACCATCAAAAGGGTATTCACTAATTGGCATTACTTGAAGATGCGTAAATCCAAGCGACTTTACGTAAGGGATCAGATCATCAGCCATCTCTCGATAGGTCAAATAACGATTGCCTTCTAATTCACGACGTTTCCAACTTCCTAAATGAACTTCATAAATTGCAATAGGTGCATCTACGGCATTTGCAGCTTTTCGACCCTCAAACCACTTTTCATCGCGTATTTTAACTGGGACAAGCGGTTGTACTAACGATGCCGTACCTGGAGATTGTTCCATTTTAAAAGCGTATGGATCCGCTTTTTCAAGGTGTTTGTGCTCATTGGTAAAAATCGCGTATTTGTAAGCCTCATCTTTACCTACATCAGGTATGAACAACTCCCAAATCCCGGATGCTGGATGTAAACGCATAGGGTGAGCCGTTTTATTCCATCCATTAAAATGTCCTATCACCGAAACTGCTTTAGCGTTCGGTGCCCACACACTAAATCGACAACCTAATATGCCATCTAACTCAATAATATGAGCACCAAGCAAGCGATAACTATTTTCCAAATTTCCTTCGTTAAACAAATACAAATCTTGTTCATGTAACGTTGAATTGAATTGATAAGGATCGACAACATCAATGCAAGCGCTGCCATAATCGACTTGAAGTTTGTATGGGGCAGACGCTAATTCGTTTGGAATTAAAGCGCAAAAAAGCGCACTTTTACTTATTTGTGTAGATTTAAATAGCTTATCTCCAAATACAAAATCAACTTTGATCGCGGTTGGTAGATAAACACGGACAATACATTGCCGATGATTGACTTGATGAACACCTAAAAAAGCAAATGGATCACTGCATCTGGCATTTGCTAACGCATCCAGAGTTTGTTTGGTTGTTTCACATTCTGGAATCATTACTGCTGTATTAGTCATTAACCATCCTTAAACTCTTTATTTCTGTAAGCAGCGACTTTTTATTCTTCATTATTGTCGTTACGGAATGCTGTAATTTTCGACGCCAATTTGGGTACTCTAAATTAGTGCCCGGAATATTTACCGGTGCCAACGCTTCATCGAGATCGTCCAATTGAACTGTAAGCCATTTTGCGCCACTTGCACTTAAGACAAATAACAACCGCTGATAAACTTGCGAAGCAGGACTGTTAGCGTTTAATTGGGCATCGCTATGCCATCCTAGCCATGAACACAGTTTTTCTTTTTCAATCTGCCGTTCTTTCTTAAGCTCTTCACACTTCACATCGTCGATTAATTGGAAGTGCAATTTAGTTTTAATGTCTTCGTTTTGCCACCAGCCGAAAAACGGTGGCACATCATGATTAGCAACCATTAACAATGAATCTTTTCGATAAGACTTCGGGTCGACAAACTGACCGCTGTGGTCTTTTTCAAAATAAAACAGAATATTCGAAAATATGTTGGCTTCATCTAACGCCGTGCGCACTTCGGGCGGAACAACACCTAAATCTTCGCCAATTAACATGGCACATCGTAAATGGGATTCTATTTTCAGTATTGCCAACAAGTTGTCGAAGGGGTAGTAAATGTAACAGCCAGACCGCTCTCCATGTGCAAGTGAAAAACACCACCATAAACGCCGTATTGCCATCACATGATCGATACGAAGCGCACCAACATCCGCTAAATTTTGACGGATTAATCGTTTAAAATAGGCAAAATTATTTTTTTTCATTCTTTGCGGATCGGGGGCAGGTAAACCCCAATCTTGGCCATTTTCAGCCCAAGGATCGGGTGGAGCCCCTACATTAGCACCAAGTGCGAACACGTCGAAATACTCTTGATATTCTTTACCATCATCCGCGCATCCAACGGCTAAATCATTAACCAATCCAATCGCCATGCCTTTCTCAATTGCAAGAGATTGGCACGCTTTCAATTGCAACTTCGCTAACCACTGTTGAAAGGCATCGGGCTCCAATATAGTTTGGCCAGGTGCTAATTTGGCATCAAACCAGTCTGAGTACTGCTCAACACTAAGCCGTTTAAGATCGGAAGATGCATCACAATAAGCTTGGTACAGCAGGGCTAAAGCGCTGAACTTCAGCTCAGACACCGCCGTGTAGTTAATCATTGTCGAAGTAATAATCGACTTTTTTTGTAGTGCATTTATTTCTTCGAATAATTTTTCGTTTTTATGAACACCTAAATATTCACATCCATGAAACACATCGATGTAAAGCGGGTTTAAAAAACAACGATGACTTGGGCTATAAGGACTCGCACGCTCTGGCTGATTAGGGAAAAGCTCATGCAATGGGTTTAATAAAATAAAATCAAATGAATCAGCACAAACTGCGATTAACGTTCGCAGCGCTGCAAAATCGCCTATTCCAAATGAATTTTCTTCATTCAAAGTATACAACTGAATTGACAGACCAAGTCGTTTTTGAGTGTCCTTTAAGTAAAACGCGCTTTGGGGAACAACCCAAATTTCAGTTTGACTCGTTTTACCTAAAATGGTTATGTTGGCCTGATGATAACCAACCGGTAACGCATTTATTTTTATACCAACTTCAACATAGCGAATACCTTGATAATGATATTCACCAAAACAATGCATTTGAGGTTGTGAAGTTTGCACATTACCATCAGTCAGTTCAACGGTAACATTTGTGTGTGCTTGAGCCTCTGGTAACTTAATTTTAAGTAAGAAGTCGTCACTCGAGACAAGCGAAATCGACGGCACGCCATTTACCCAGCTCGCGATATCTAGTTCAAAATTATGGCGTTCGATGGCGCTGGCATCATCCACAGCGACTTCACAACATTCTAGCGCTTTTAAGCGTGTTTCATGGGAGAACACAACATGTTCACCAGTATATTTGATGAACTCATTGCCAACGCCATGCAAATACATAGCTTGTTCGACTCTATCCATTTATGAGCCTTATTATCGGTCGGTGGTTACTAAACTGTTTTCTGTACCAAATGCATTTGGCACGTAGGCATCAGCTTGATGATCATTATGCCAATCAACCCCATTTACGAGATATTTAAAATGAAACGCTTTGTCGACAGGCAATCGTTGTTTAAGCCGAAATAAATTGTCTTTTTTAGAAAATTTCATTGCAACTGGCTTCCACCCTGTAAACTCGCCTACTAACTCAACCTTTTCAGCGGTAGGACAAGGGTGTTCAAACGTTACTTCTGCTTCGTCTTTGGTCTTAAAAAAGCGCTTTGTCAACATATTAAGCTCCAGAAATAGTTATGGAAATCCTTATCACAGAGCCACATACAGCTCAAAACGGGGACCTGTGAGCCATCATTGAGTAAACCAAATAATTGTTTACGCATTATTACAGTGCAGAAAAATGAGATTGCACCTAATTGGTGCGCAATAATGGAGAAAAATCCACATTCTCTTCATTTCTGACCATATCCTTTGAACAAGAGCAATTGCTATACCACATCGCTTTTTTTAAAAGCGATGTGAAGACTTGATAGTAATTCAGCTAACGAATTTATACGCAGCACAAATACTACCTAGTTGAGGCATCAAATTGATGTGAGAGACACCTATAAGTTAGTGCAGTAAAAATGGTGTGTAAAGTGAAATTACTTAATTATTTCTGCACGTTGACCTAAATCAAATCGCGTAACTCACCTATTTGTTTCACTATTCACAACACAGTCAAAGCTCTTGATTCAAGATAGAAATCAATTTTCACTTTACAACTACCTCAAGAAATCAATAGACCATGCCGATACCCTGAAAAAGTAAAGAGTCAAAACGTGTCAAGTGCGATAGGTTTAGGTGAAACTTGTGACGGGTATAAAGTTGATACCTAGACAATTCAAACAACGATAATGCATCTAACCTCCGTCGCGCTTAACAGTCGACACTATCTCGTTGAACGATCAGGTTAATTAGGTATTTAACGGTGCTCTGATTTATACCAAGGGTAAAGAATTGCTCAAATTTCTCCAGAATAAATGCAAAAAGTGAGAAAAAAATTCAACAGATTCGTACCTTTGAATTATCATTAGTTTAAGCAACAAGGAATTTCATTTATACCTAACAAACTGACGATGACTGTTCAAAGTTCAACCGTGTTATGAATAGTCGGCACGCGTATGCAAGCATGTGGCACCTAACAACGTAATAGAAATACGGAGGTGCTTCCATAGGGCAAGTTTTACAGGCGTTGATTCCCCTTTGATAACGGGGAAAACCATTACCCTCAATTATGCTTTGTCTAAACGCCTGCAACTTCGCACTGAAGTCACACGTCTTCAAGTTAATTGGGTATATTCCTCGCCCACTAGAGAGAATAAAGGAAATAAATTAGTGAACAGAGTGCTAATAAAGCAATTAGTGATAGTAGGGTTTATTGTTGCAATGGCTTTACTGTTCTATAACGTGCTTATTTCTACCTTGGGAAATAGCCAAGATTCAGTGACCTCTGCTCATCGAATAGATTTACCGGTTAGTTCACTCCACTCTCACGGTTTAACAATAGACAGCCGATATTTGGGTATTAGTGTAATTAAGGATATAGAAACGACGTATCTCGCCACCTCACCAGTGTTTGGTCAAATTTCAATCGTTCCCTCTAGCATTGCAATTATAGCCGTCATATTAGACCCTGCTTTTTTACTAGTCTGTGGCTTTATGGCGCTAATGACCATACTATTAGTTCGTTTCATTTCACATCAAACTATTCAAGAAGATGTTTTTCTTAGAATCAATCATTTACTAAATAGTTATCTAGAATCAACAAGATCTGGTGACAAACAACTTCCCAATCATCTCGATAGTCACTATGTAGATATGCTTTCGGCACAACTTGAGAACGCGCAAAAAGGCATACAGAAACTTCAGTACCAATCAACGCATATGCATTCGCAAGATAAGTTGACGTTACTAATCGATAGACATGCTTATCTCAAACACCTAAGCCGCAAACTATCTCTAGCAGAGAAAGCCAAAAGCAAATGTGCTTTGCTTTTTATCGATCTCGACGGCTTTAAACAAGTGAATGATTCGTTTGGCCATAGCTATGGTGACGAAGTACTCATCAAAGTGGCCAAGCGTCTTATGGATGTCGCTCGTCGATTTGGGATTAGTGAGTTGCTTCCGCACGCAGATGGAGAACTGGATTACAGTATTTCTCGATTAGGTGGCGATGAATTTTCGGTTTTTATTGAATGCATGGAGGAACAAGATTCTGTTATCGAAATCGCAAAAGCTGTTCTAAAAACAATAGAAACAGACTTTATGCTTGGCAATAAAATCATCAAAATAAGCGCTAGTGTGGGGATTGCTATCTATCCAGATTCTGCTGCAACGCCTCAATCGTTATTGCAAATGGCCGATGTCGCAATGTATCGTGCAAAAACAGATGGGCGGGGTATTTTCAAGATTTACTCACCGGAAATGAGTAATAAATTAAGGCGCTACCATTATTTGGTAGATGAAATGCGGTTGGCACTCGCATCTAAAAACTTCACTCTCACTTTTCAACCCATCGTTCACGTTGAGGACTGCACCATTGACTATTTTGAAGCGCTCGTGCGTTGGCATCATCCGGTTGAAGGAATGATCCCACCGTCTGAGTTTATTCCTGTTGCCGAAGAAACGAATTTAATTCTCGAAATGGGTGATTGGATAATGCTAGAAGCCTGCTCTCAAATGAGCTCTTGGCATCACGCAGGTATGAAAAAAGTAAAAATGTCAGTGAATGTTTCCGGTGTGCAATTACGTCATCGTGAGCTTCATAGTTGGGTATCCAGTATTTTATCAAAGACTAATTTACCTGCAACATCATTGATGATTGAGATTACCGAAACGACTCTCATACAAGCAAGCCGAAATGTAATCGACGAATTAGAAAAATGTCGAGCAATGGGTATCATTATTGCGATTGATGATTTCGGAACAGGCTTTAGCTCTTTAAGTACGCTTGCGGACTTACCTATTGATGTAATCAAAATAGATAAGCAATTTATTTCCTCAGCACACGACAGTGTAAAATACTTTAAAATCTTGCAATCGATAACAGATCTAGGAAGAGAGCTTGGACTCAAGCTAGTTGCAGAAGGCGTAGAACGCACTGAACAGTTTGAACTCGTTAAACAATTGGGCATTAGTTGCGTGCAAGGGTATTTAGTCAGCCAACCACAATCCTCAGCAAGAGTTAATAACAAAGTACTCAAAGCCAATGTAAATAACGTCGCTCGTACTGGAACTAGCGTATGGTTACCTGAAAGTTAACGCTCGAATTTAGTTTCTAGAATGACCGATGAAGTCGTACGCTCAACCCCATCTAAGTTGCCAATTTCGTCAAGTAAGTGGCTCAACTGTTCTAAATTTTGTGCAGATACCACCGCGATGAGATCGTACTCTCCGCTAATGGCATAGAGCGCTGATATATTGCTCATTTGTTTTAAGGCTAAATTGGTTTTAGTTGTTAATTTTTGCCTTACTTTAATTGAAACATGCGCTGAGACTAACGCATTTGCGTATGTTCCTCCAAATTCAACGCGATAACCTTTAATCACACCTTGTTGTTCTAATTTGGAAATTCGATTTTGTACCGTTGCACGAGATACAGAAAGTAATTTTGCTAACTCGGTAATGCTCTTTCTTGCATCAGCTCGAAGTAGATTCAATAGCTTTTCGTCTTGCTCACTTATCATTTTGACACCTAGAACTAGCGATTTGATATAATATTACCTCAAATTTGCCAAATTAACACTGCAAATTAGTAAGAATAGGCATGATAATGGATTCAACTGCTGAGAAATAAAAATAATCTTGGTCTTTCTAAGTTTGTATATGCTTAGAATCACTCAGCCTGAAATAGATATTGAGGAAGTAAACATGCAAGTAAATCGCGAACTATTTGATGATGTTATGGCACCAAACTATAACCCTTCAGCCGTTGTACCAGTAAAAGGCAAGGGCTCTCGAGTTTGGGATCAAAAAGGCGATGAATACATCGACTTTGCCGGTGGTATCGCGGTTAACTGCTTAGGCCATTGTCATCCTGCACTTGTAAATGCACTGAAAGAACAAGGCGAAAAACTATGGCACTTGTCTAACGTAATGACGAATGAGCCTGCGCTTCGTTTAGCTAAAAAGCTAACTGATGCAACTTTTGCAGAAAAAGTCTATTTTGCAAATTCTGGTGCCGAAGCTAACGAGGCTGCGCTTAAGCTTGCTCGCCGTTATGCGATTGATAAGTTTGGTGCTAATAAAACTCAAATCATTTCGTTCAATAAGAGCTTTCATGGTCGTACTTTCTTTACTGTAACGGTGGGTGGTCAAGCGGCGTATTCAGATGGTTTCGGGCCGAAACCACAAGACATCGTTCACTGTGATTTTAATGATATTGAAGCGTTCAAAGCACTTATCAATGACAATACCTGCGCAGTAATGATGGAGCCAATCCAAGGTGAAGGCGGCATTATTCCTGCTAATGTTGAATTTGCGCAAACCGTTCGTGAATTATGTGACAAGCACAACGCTCTATTGATTTTTGATGAAGTTCAAACTGGCGTAGGTCGTACTGGTAACCTATATGCCTATCAAAGTTTAGGTGTCACTCCTGATATCCTATCAACGGCAAAAGCGCTTGGTGGTGGTTTCCCAATCGGTGCAATTCTCACAACAACGGATATTGCTGCTCATCTTAAAGTGGGTACTCATGGCTCAACATACGGTGGTAACCCTCTTGCTTGTGCCGTTGCTGAAGCTGCACTTGACACAGTAAACACAACAGAAGTATTAAATGGCGTTAAAGAAAAAGAGCAATTATTCCGCAAAGGTTTAGAGGCAATTAACGCTAAGTACAATGTTTTCTCAGAAGTCCGAGGTGAAGGTCTATTAATTGGTGCTGTGCTCAACAAAACCTACGAAGGCCGCGCTCGCGATTTCTTGGTTGCAAGTACAAATCACAAACTGATGACACTTGTTGCGGGAACGAATGTAGTGCGCTTCACGCCATCACTGGTTATCCCTAATGAAGACATTGAAGCTGGTCTTGCGGCCTTCGAAAAAGCCGTTGCAGATGTTGTTAACGGTTAATATTAGCCGGTCAACTAAAGTAGGGTCTTATGCGACCCTATTTTGGAGCTGATTATGAAAGTATTAAGACCTATTACTACAGCTGATTTTGCAGCACTGCGCTTGATTGCAGAAGAGTCAGGACCTGGCTTTACGTCTTTGCCAGTTGATGACGCTAAGCTAAACAGCAAAATCCGTCGCTCAGAAGAAAGTTTTCTTAAAACACTTGATATGCCGAAAGATGAAGGCTATTTGTTTGTTTTAGAAGATACAGAAACCAATACCATTTTAGGCACTACCGCAATTGAAGCCGCGGTTGGCTATGATGCACCCCTTTATCATTACCATAAAAGTAAGTCTGTGCATCACTCAAAAGCACTTAACGTATATAACACGGTTGAAGTACTCACAATGTGTAACGACTATACTGGTGCAACTGAGATCTGTACGCTTTTCTTACGCCCTGATTTTCGCAGGGGGCTCGCTGGACGATTTTTATCTCGATCGCGTTTTCTATTTATGGCCGATCATCAAGACCGATTTTCTGACACGGTTATTGCAGAAATGCGCGGCGTAAATGACGAAGATGGTCACTCTCCATTTTGGGAATGGCTACAATCTCATTTCTTTAGTATTGATTTCCCTGTGGCAGACCATTTAGTTGGCCTTGGCAATAAAGTATTTATTTCTGAGTTAATGCCAAAGCACCCTATTTACGTCAACCTTTTAAGTGAAGAAGCGCAAGGCGTGATCGGTCAAGTTCACGAAAAAACAAAGCCTGCACTTCGTTTACTAGAAAAAGAAGGGTTTGAACATCGTGGCTACGTCGATTTATTTGACGCAGGACCGACGGTCGAGTGTCGCATGAACAATATACGTAGCATTCGTGATTCAATCGAATGCTCTGTACGAATTAGTTCAGTAAAGAGCGAAAAAACGTTTGCTATCAGTAATAAAGGTCTGATTGACTTTCGCGCAACGTATACCGAGCAAGCACAATACCACGTTGAAGAAAATGAGCTTATTATTACCCAAGAAGTTGCAGATGCATTAAATATCGCCTCTGGTGAGAAAGTTCGTTTTTTTGAATTATAAATTGAAAATAAATTAAGAAGCCTTGCGTCGTGCTTAACTTAACACGCAAGTTAACTTCGCAGAGAAGATCTGCACCGATTAGGAAGAACATTATGCACAACAACGTAGATACACTTTTCGCCAATTTATGGGACAACTATTTATCCGTTACACCCTCAGCTGTGGAAGTACACAAACTTTTGGGTTCTACACAACAGGACGACGTGATTAATGATCACATCGCGCTTCGTACGTTTAATCACCCAAAAATTGGCCTAGAGAAATTGGCTGCACATTTTCTTGAGGTTGGTTACAAAGAGTGTGGCGAATACCATTTTGAAGCAAAAAAACTCTACGCAAAACATTTTGAGCATTCGGATCCAACAAAGCCAAAAGTGTTTATCTCTGAATTGCTTTTAGAAAAATGTTCAAATGAATTGCAAACCATTATTACCAATCTGATTGATCAAATTGACACAAGCGTTGTGACCGCAGACAACTTTTTGTACTCAGGTACCCATTGGCAAATAAGTCACGCGCAATACAAAACACTTTTAGCAGAAAGTGAATACGCAGCGTGGATGGCTGCATGGGGTTTCCGCGCAAATCACTTTACCGTGAGCATTAATTATTTGAACAATTTTGACTCGATTGAAGCGGTAAACCAAGCATTAAAAGAAGGTGGTTTTGCCCTGAATACCTCTGGTGGAGAAATCAAAGGTTCACCAGAAGTACTGTTAGAACAATCATCAACACTTGCTGATGACTATAAAGTCGCCTTTAGCGATGGCGAGTTCGCAATCCCAAGTTGCTTTTATGAATTCGCCCTTCGCTACCCTAAAGCGGATGGTGAACTATATACCGGCTTTGTTGCTGCATCTGCCGACAAAATTTTTGAAAGCACTAACGCCCGATAACCAAATTGATACTCTTGTTTAGCTATCACCTTAGGTGATCCCAAAGCGGCTTCGGCCGCTTTTATTTTATTTCAATGTCCTTGTGATTTAGAGAGCAATTGTCATCATTCTGTATTAATTACCCGATAAGTTGTAATTCACTCAACTTGGTGTGACACTAACTTTGTACATGCAAAGGAGTTCGAATAGTGAGAAAGCACCCTGACACTAAGCAAACTATAACTATCGCAAACTTGCTATCTATTCATCCTGCATTAGACGATAAAAAATCTTATAAACAGCAACTTAAGTACTGGCAAAACCAACTTTTACATGTACAACAAGCTTACTACCATCAAAAACGACGCGCGCTCATCGTCTTTGAAGGTTGGGATGCGGCAGGCAAAGGTGGTGCGATACGTCGACTAACTGAAAAACTTGATCCGAGAGGGTATCAAGTCTATCCGATTGCAGCACCGAATTCCGACGAGCAAGCTAAGCATTACCTTTATCGGTTTTTTAATAAACTCCCAAGTCCTGGTTGTTTTAGTATTTTTGATCGTTCGTACTATGGTCGTGTGTTAGTTGAGCGTATTGAACAATTCGCTACACCAGAGCAATGGCAAAGAGCTTACCAAGAAATCAACGAATTTGAGCGCCTACTCTATGATGACAATGTCCGAGTAATCAAACTATTTCTTCATATCTCAAATCACGAACAGGCAAAGCGCTTCGAAGAACGACTTAATAATCCGTACAAGCGTTGGAAGCTCACTGAAGAAGATCTTAGAAATCGAGAAAAGCGCAGTGAATATGAAAAAGCGTATAATGAAATGTTCGCAAAAACACATACCTCACAAGCGCCATGGCACATTGTTCTTGCCGATCATAAATGGCATGCCCGAGTAAAAATACTAGAAACACTAGTTAAAGCACTTAGCGACGGGGTATCTATTACGCCTCCTGAGCTTGACCCTGCATTACTGGCTCTCGCCAAAAAGCAACTATCAAGGAGTGATCATGGATCGTAAAAACTGGCTAAAATCTCAAATCCACTGCGTAGACGGTACAAGTCCTTCGCCTGATTTTGCCAAACACTTAAAAATGGCGACGAGCCCATTTTATTTTTATCGTGGTAGTGCAATGTTATTTTACGCTGACATTTACAGCGGAAATATCGATATCCCACAATCACTTATAAGATTGCCTTTGACTACCATCATGGGCGATTGCCATGTAAGTAACTTTGGATTTTTAAGTGAAGAAGGCGCTCATGGAGAAACTCTCATTTTTGCCCCGAATGATTTCGATGACGCTTGCATAGGTCATGCAATTTGGGACTTGTTGCGTTATTTAGTGAGTTTGTCATTAGCACAAACCGAAGGTCTGCGAATTAAACAACACTATATCGATGAAAAATTGCCGGATCGAGATAAAGAAACGGTGAAATCATCACACGTTGAAGGAGCCATGCGAGACTTTCTTGCCGCGTATCTCGAATATTGTCAATCCTCTCTCGCTGGCCACATTACGAGTCAATCAGCGTTGGTTGCCTTTAGCGAAAAACACATATTATATAAACGTTGGCAAAAAGGATTACAACGCCTTAGTGATGGTGTCGCATTTTTAACTAAAAGTACATTAGCAAAAGAAGTCGATTGCCATATTTTTCCTTTGCAATTTCGTCAAGATGCAAGCCGGTTTAAGCGATTGGAACCAAACTTATTTGAAACACTAACACAAACCTTTGCACCTTACGTTTCCGATAACATTTTGGACATTATAGAGCGATTAGACGCAGGAACTGGTTCAAACAATATGGCACGATATTATTTACTTGTCGGACCAAGTAATGTCACCAAAAAAACATTATCCCTTTGCTATATTGTAGAATTAAAGCAACAACGCGAAGCCGCGCCATTAAGATTCTTTCCATCGCTTTCTAAAACGAATTTACTCAATCCTGCTCATTTAACCGTTCATTGTCAACGGCGCATGCAACGCCGTCCAGATTTGATCTTAGATGACGCCAAATGGCTAGAGCATCATTATTTGATCCGATCTCGTCATCATGCTCGAGTGGGGATTGACCCTGAAGATTTTACTTTAGGCAAAAAAGCAGCAATAAAAGACGGTTTTAGCCAATATGCAAAAGCGTGTGGACATGCGCTCGCGTTAGCGCATATGCGAGGCGATAGACGCTCACTCGCTTTTCAACAACAAATAGCAGAAGTGCTGCCTCAATACATTAATGAATTAATCGAGCAAGCTTTAAAATATGCGAACACAGTGAAAAATGATCATTTATTGTTTGTTGAGTTGCTTGGGGATATTCACGACTAACCCATCATAAGCAAGCGTTAAATGCCCGCTATAATATCGCTTAGCTTCGTGCTCAATAGAAGCTAAGCCATTTTCCCCATGATATCGAACTGAAAAATGCGTTAAGATTAAATGATTTAACGCATGCATTTCAGCAAATTGCGCTACTCGTGCAGCATCACTGTGCCCGGTGTGGTACCCAATCTTACTTAAATCCTTGGATGTAAAGGTTGCTTCATGTACCAACGTATCCGCTTCTTTGATCCACGGCGCGATTAAAGAGGGTTTTTCGTTGTCACCACAGACTATCACCGTCCTTGGTTGCCAGCTTGGATAAGTATATTCCTTTGCGGTTAACACATGATTTTCGTATTCAACATCCTGGCCCTTTTGCAAGCAATTATAATGAGAGCCACTTTTGATACCTTGCCTGTTAAGTTTGTCGAGATGTAATTTGTTTGGGATTACCGTTTCCGTAATTTTAAATCCATAACTGGGCACTCTATGCTTAAGCGTAATGACTTCAAGCATAAACCCTTCAAAATTAATTGCTTGTTGTACTTCTTCTAGTGGATGACACACCAAGTTGAATGCGAGTTGTAAGTCTGTTAATTCAAAGGTACAACGCACAAATTCAATTACTTTCTGCGGTGCAACTAATGCGACAGGCTCTTTTCGACCCGACATTTGAATCGCCGCAAGCACCCCTGGCAACCCATAACAGTGATCACCATGCACATGAGATACGGCAACCACGCCTAATCTATAAGGTGATAACGTCGAGTGTAATAATTGATGTTGAGTACCTTCTCCACAATCGACCAGTAGCCAGCTTTTACAACGCTCGAATGACACTCCTGTTGCTGATACGTTTCGAGTTTTGCTAGGGCACCCTGATGACGTGCCGAAGAAGTGGAGGTCCATAAGTTGCTATGCTTTACTTTGTTGGAAATTCACAATGATCTAATTTTAGAGACCGAGTGTAAAGTAACAAAACAGGATCATTATTTACCAGTGGCGAGTTTACCATGAAAAATGACATAGACAGTAAAGTGTTACTTAGAGCATTCGACTATATCCAATCCCACGGTGATGCCTTAGAAAATGGCAGGCAACTCAATGGGTTGCTGGCCTTCTCTGACCATGATGGATATACCATTTATTTTAAATCTAACGGTGCAACATTGAGTTTTGGTTTTCACAATACATACCATTTAGACTATGAAAATGAACGTCAAAAAAACACTCTGCTAGAAGGTATAATGCATATAAATAAGCTCTGTCTTGGCCTAGAAAACAAGTAACGCAATGCGTAATCAACGAAAAACAATCCGCGCTAATATCATGTACATCCAATCCGCGGTAAATAGTTTACTCGTCAATCCTAGTAAACTGGCCATTGTCCGTAATAATTGCGAAAACTACAAAAAACAGTTTTCAATGAACAAAGGATTACTAAAAGCGATCGAGCGACTTGAATGGGTATTTTACTTAGATGACGATGTGGAGCGGATCGCTAAGCAAGTTCTTAATGATGACTATATTGGAAAACGTATTCAACGCTACCCGCTTTTATTCAAAGGAGTGAACGAAACTTCAAAATTTGATTAGTTGCAACATAACAGCAGTGATATAATTAAGTTCCTTATACCAATTTTGTGGTTACCACGTTAATATGTCCCTGCTCATAGCATTTGTTGTGCTGTCTATATCAGTATCGTTCATTTGCTCCATTTTAGAAGCTGCACTTTTATCCATTACCCCTAGTTACATTGCTCAGCAGAAAGTGACGCGCCCTGCGCTATATGAAAAGCTTAAAGCATTAAAAGAAAAAATAGATCAGCCTTTAGCTGCGATCCTAACGTTAAACACCGTAGCGCATACCGTTGGTGCGACGGGCGTAGGCGCACAAGTCGCAGTTGTTTTTGGAGATGGCTACTTAGGCATCGCATCAGGTATTATGACTTTGCTCATTTTAGTGCTGTCTGAGATATTGCCTAAGACTATAGGGGCAAAATATTGGCCAAGTTTAGTGCCATTCTTACCTCCCCTTTTAAATGGCATGATTTTTATTTTAAAGCCATTTATTTTTATCTCGGATCAAATTATGAAACTCTTTGGTGGCTCTCATCATGAGCATGATATTCGTCAAGAAATCAAAGCCATGTCGATACTGGGTCGTGAGCTAAATAAGTTAGACGACGATGAGCAGCGTGTTATTGCCAATATATTGGATCTCCATGAAATCAAGGTGAAAGATATCATGACCCCAAGAGGGGTGTGTTTTACAGCCAAGCCTGATGAACCGTTGATCACATTAGTTGAGCGTGTAAAAAAAGACCGTTATTCACGTTACCCTGTGTTGGACTCCGATGAAGTCCCTTTAGGGATCCTGTTTCGCTACGACATGTTACAATTTGACGGCGAACAAACCGCAGCTGACATTATGAAGTCTGCGAAAGTAATATCAGATAAAATGAATGTGGAGCAACTGCTAACCTTATTTATTAAAGAACAGCAGCAAATGGCGTTGATCTACGACGAATATGGCAGTTGGCAAGGTCTGGTTACCATGGAAGACGTATTTGAATCGATCATCGGTCAACCTATCATGGATGAAACGGATGAGATCCCGAGCATGCGCCGTTTTGCGAAACGCCGTTGGGAAAATCGTCAGAAGCAAATCAGCTAAAAATTGGTTTGGTCCGCGCATTCTCGCGATAAAAAATCTACGCCCGTTTAAACCGGGCGTAGTATTATAAAATTGGCAGTATCAGCTCAAAACTCTGCAACAACCTTCACAGAACCGTCCACTGCACCGCTTGAAACATAACCAATTGTATCTGGATTAGAGGAGATTAATTGCATCACTTCTTGGTCATTCATCACCTCTTTAGGCGGCGTGCCTTTTCCAGTAAAAACAAGTTTTGACCAATAGGCTTTAAGTTGTGCGGCCGTTTTATTTAATACTTTTTCGTTAAATTCACCCGTAGCTCCCGTGGCACTGTCTTGGCTTATTGGGATCACTTTATTACCATTAGAAAACGCTTTTTCTTTACCCGTAAAAATCCGGTTAATTGCCGCAGCATCAAGTTCACTGTTATTACTTGGGTGAACAACAACGGCGATGCCAGCAAAAGCACTTGTTGATAAGAGGGCGAGACTAATTAACGCATATTTCATCATGATTTTGCTCCTTAGAAGACCACATCAACACCGAATGTAATTGCTTCGCTGTCCCCTGCAACAGCAAGGTCATAGCTGTCATCTTGAACCTTATCAAACTGGACTTTAAACGCTGCAGAAGAATGAAAGTCCCATCGCAAACCAATGGCTTTGGTATTGTGTTTTTCAACGTCACCAGTACCATCTTGTTTAAAATCTGAAATCATCACATACGGGGTAAACTCGCCGATGCGATAGCCTGCACTGACCATGTACGTATCCAAATTGCCATCTAGATCCAAACGATTGAATTCAGAAAGTACAAACCAATCGCCAAAGTCAGCATTAGCCGCTAGCCCATAAAACTTACCGTCTCGAGAATCTTTTCCATCCCAAATCGAGGCTACCCCGCCCACAAATCGTTTGTTTGTGTACTGCATGTGAGTGACTCGAACTTCTAACCAATCTTTACTGAAAGTAGCTACGCCTCCTAGGATATCCTCCCAAATTTCTCTGGTTGGAGATTGGAAAAAGAAATCAGAGAGCAGCTTGTTGTTTGGATCATCTTCTTTACCAGCATACAAGTTCGCAGTCATAGACCAATCGCCAATCGAGCCGTTGTAAAGAAAGTTTATCCCTTCGTAGTTAAAAATCTGCCACGTGTAATTATCTGCAGGTGGACGCATCCATACATAGGCATAGCCTACATCATAAAAATCGGAGTAATAAAACAATGGTAATCGCTTTTTACCAGCTTGTACTGTCCAGTTTTCATTCAGTTCATAGGAAATATAAGCCCATTCAAACTCGGCGTTATAATCGTTTGCACCACGGGCTACCACTTGACCTGTAACGCTTAACCCTTCACCTAAAACAGCACTAACTTGTAGGCCAATGAGTGATTCTGGTTTAAAAGAAAAGTCTTCCGTGTAAGCCGATACAATTGGGTAATCTGCAAGAAAGGTAGGCTCGACACCATAATGTGGAACCCCCGTACCACTTAACACTTTACCACCATTTATACTGGCGAATCCTGATATGTTCACGTCAGCATGTGCACTGAGCGAAGCGCACACTAATGCGATAAGAGAATAATTGAATTTCATTGATTGGCTCCCAATCTTGTTCACGATTTGCACGCTAAGTATAGTTAACCTGCCGAAAAAGAAAGTTTTTATTGAAAATCACTAAATACTTACTAAATTTTAACTTAGATGAATGCGTTTATGAGTTGTTTTACTTTACAACCAATTAACGATGTGACTAAATCCACGGGCATTAAATTAATACAGAGTCAGTAGTAAAAAGGGGTTTTATGACGCAACAATCTTGGTCTTTCAGTGACTTAAGTATCACCAAAAAGATTCACGCCATTACTGTCGTTGCAGTGACTGCGTTTATCGTTTTAGTGATGATTAACTACAACTCCCTACAATCGAATCAAAAATCGCTAGGCGAATTGGAGACGCAAACCTACAAACTATTAATTTTAACTGCGAATAATGTGACTGTTTTTCAAAATCTCGATGAAACTTTTACACAAGCAGTGACCTTTGGTGATGCTGATTTGCTCAGTAAAGCAAATCAAATGAAAAAAACATTAGAAGACAACTTACAACAGCTACCTTCTTTAAATTCCGCATTCCCAACAAATTCTACCCTAGACGCGTTGGAAAATTACTCTACCTTAGCACATGATATTGCGCTTTCTATGATCGATGGTACGGCTGATTTTTCGGTTATCCAACAAAAGGCACAAAAGAAAGGCGGATTGTTCGATGATATTCTAGAGATCTTAAAATCAGATCAAAAACGTGCAGATGCTCGTTTTTTTGAACTCATCGATAACACTAAAGGCAGCTCAGACAGTGCGCTTAAGATGATGTTTATTGTTGCTATCGTTTCATTAATTATTTTAGTCACGTTAGCGATTGTTATTGCCCGAGCTATTGGACGGTCTGCGAGTGAAGCCGCAAATAATTTGCAGTTGTTAGCCGAGGGTAAAGGCTCTCTTAGCTCGCAACTAGCGGTTACTTCACACGACGAAATCGGCCAAGTTTCTGAAAACTTCAATGCATTTGTTGCCTTATTAAAAGGCACCGTTCTCGATGTGATCAACGTCGTTGAACCTTTAATGGAGAACTCAACTCGTCTAGTTCAGGGTATGGAAACAGCTGAAAAAGCAACGCAGCACCAAAGCAGCGATGCCGAAGTTGTCCGCCAATCAATGGAAGAAATGAAGCAAAGTGTGGGTGACATTTCTCAATCAGCAGCCAATGCGTCTCAAGCTGCACAACTGGCTGAAAAAGGCGTAGATGAAGGTCTTGCCCAAATCGGAGTTTCTGTAAAACAGTCGAAAACCTTGAGTACCGAAATCGACAAAGCCGCGGTGACCATTAATAAACTCGCCGAAGATACTCAAAATGTTACGCAAATTCTTAACGTGATCACCTCTATTGCCGAGCAAACTAACTTATTAGCATTAAATGCTGCAATCGAGGCAGCTCGAGCAGGTGAGCAAGGCAGAGGGTTTGCTGTTGTCGCCGACGAAGTACGTGAACTCGCATCCCGTACAGCCAAATCAACAAATGAAATTCGAGAACTACTCAATGTCCTAACCGTTGCTGCGAGCAATGCGGTTAGTGCGATGAATGGCGCCCGGGATATGGCATCAAATAATGCCGCAGCCGCTGAAGCTACAGGAAAGTCGATACAACAAATATCGGATCAGATCTTAGCAATTAACGGAATGAACTCTCAGATAGCCGCAGCGACTGAGGAACAAACTTCGGTTGCTGCGATGGTGGTGGATAACGTATCAAACATGCATCAATCTTTCCATGACACAATGACCGCGTTAGAACAAGTTCGAGATGTAGCTAAAAACTTACATTATCTTTCAGATTCATTGCTAGACGCCACCAGCAAATTTAAGATTTAAACCAACATCTAAAACAATAAACGTCAAGCTAGGCTTGACGTTTTTAATTCAAAATGACCGGGCAAAAGTGCGTTCAAGAGGAATGTTTAGCCTGCACTGATTTGATACATCGTAGTACTCCGTTGTAGAACTACGATGTAAATCAGCACCAAGGCATCACAACTTACAAAACTCGCCCTATCGGGTGCCCTTTCATTGTGAGGTGTGTTTAGTCTTTTACTTTTTCAACGAGCTTCTAACTTTTGCAATCTTCGAGCGCATTTTTAAACGCGCTTCAGCAGAAGCTTGAGAGCTCGGTCGATTCGTACGGCCTTTTTTATAGCTCGATGGCTTTTTACTCAACTTTTCAACCAATTTCTCGCGACTCGCGACTTCATAGCCCGGTAAGTAATAGCGTTTTATTTGTTGCCCGATTAATGACTCTATACTCATTAATGTTCGTTCTTCATCTCGGCTTACAAACGAAATAGCATGACCACTTAAGCCCGCTCGTCCAGTTCGTCCAATACGATGCACATAATCTTCTGCTAGAAATGGCAGATCAAAATTAATTACTCTTGGCAAACCAACAATATCGATACCACGGGCTGCAACTTCCGTTGCAACCAACACTCGAACACTTCCTTCGAGAAATTCACGCAGCGCACGCCTACGCGCACCTTGTTTTTTATCACCGTGGCAGACGGTTGCCGTGATCCCATAAGACTGTAATTCTGCGACAACAGTATCCGCAATTTCCTTCATATTGACGAACACTAAAACTTGCTGCCAATTTTTTTTACCAATTAGTTCACTTAGTAGCTCAAGTTTACGTTCTTGCTCAACCGGATAAACGATATGTCTCACCGTGTCTGCAGTGGTGTTTTCAGGCGCTACCTGAACGATTTCTGGTTGCTTTAACACGCCCATTGCAAACTGTTTCATTGCAGGCGGGAACGTAGCAGAAAATAGCATCAACTGACGTGTCGGTTTTACCAAATCAATGACTTTTTGAATATCCGTGATAAAACCCATATCGAGCATTCGGTCGGCTTCATCTAAAACCAAATACTGCACTTCTGCTAATGAAATGTTGGCTCTTGTAATGTGATCTAGCAAACGACCAGGGGTCGCAACAACAATTTGTGCACCTTTAGCTAGTGCATCGCGTTGACCCGCAACATTTACACCACCAAATAATGCTACGACATTTATGTCGGTAAACTGCGCAAACGCTTTAATGTTGTTTGCGATTTGCTCTACCAATTCCCGAGTTGGGGCGAGAATTAACGCTTGTGTTGCTTTACTCGGCTCGCCTTCTATCAAACGTTGAATAATTGGCAAAGAAAATGCCGCTGTTTTACCGGTACCTGTTTGGGCGGTTGCCAAGACATCTTTATTGCGGCGAATTGCTGGAATTGCAGTTTGTTGAATAGGCGTAAGCGTATGAAAATTCAGTGCTTCGAGCGCATCTAACAATAATGGAGAAAAACTAAAGGACTTAAAATTCATGTCATAAACCTAACCACAAACAAATTGGCCGCAGATTATAGGCTAATTCAGATCAGTTTACTAATAACACTCGCACTTTTAAACGTTGGAAGTGCTGCAAAGCACGCTCCAACGTTAGAGCCTTACCAATAAAGGTATTTAGACTAATTTAAGTAAGGTTTCATCAATTAATGTAGCTTTACCACCCACTACGTCTTTTTCACTTAGTGCATTCAGAAGTGCCATACCTTGCTTTTGTTGTTCAGCATTGAGTGGAACATAAGGTAAACGAAATACTGGCGATACCGCACCTGTCATTATTAATGCTGAATTGATCGCGATAGGATTAGGTTCACAGAACAGCCAATTCATTAATGGTTGTAAACGCGAGTTAAGCTCTTTGTTTGGCGAATCCATTAATGTACGCATCAAACCAGGAATGATATTTGAGGTAACTGAAATCACGCCATGTGATTGGAAGGAATGCTTGCCATCATGAGATTCATCGTCATTACCTGACCAACAGGCAATCCCGCGCGCTTCATAATGTGCGATTCGTTCGTTACCTGCGCACTCTTTTACACCAACAAAGTTTTTATGTTTCGCTAACGGCTCAATAATTTCAGGTGTCAGATCTTGCCCTGTACGACCTGGTACGTTGTAAATAAATGCAGGTCCTATATCTAAAACGCGTTGAAAATGCGCTTTTAACCCTTCTTTCGAGGTGCGGCCATAATAAGGGTTAATTTGCAACGCTGCGTGCATTCCACTGGCAAAACCATATTCTGTTGCTTTAATTGCTTCACGCGTATTGTTACTACCGGTATTACCAATGATCAATAATTTATTACCGAACTTACTGACACTGTGCGCAATTAACATTAAGTGCTCTTCCCAATGCATCAATTGCCCTTCGCCTGTTGTTCCACCGACAACGATTCCATCTACCCCAGCATTAATTTGCATGTCGACCAATCGATCATATGCTTTAAGGTCGATGTCACCTGACATGGTATAAGGAGTTTTAATTGCAGTGATCAGGCTTGCTTTTTTGAGGGTTTGAATACTTTGCATCCGATTGCTTTAGCGTTATTTTTAATGCCGTAGTTTTACCATAAATTACGACAATTTCCGAGTAGCAAATAAAAATAGCTCGAAAAAAGCT
This sequence comes from Pseudoalteromonas luteoviolacea B = ATCC 29581, assembly GCA_000333235.1. Classification (GTDB taxonomy): domain Bacteria; phylum Pseudomonadota; class Gammaproteobacteria; order Enterobacterales; family Alteromonadaceae; genus Pseudoalteromonas; species Pseudoalteromonas luteoviolacea_D. The sequence goes on from CAPN01000032.1 coordinate 117,391, forward strand.
TGCGAAAAATCAAAAGCCCATTCAGAATACAGCAACTGTATATTCATCCAGTATCAACATGAGCCTAACAAATTATTTAGCTACCCATTTTTACACTGAATCTGAACTTTGTGATCTACTAAAAATTGAACAGGAAACATTACAATCTTGGCAAGCCAACAAACTTTTCCCTAAGCCAAGTTATTGCATCCAAAACCACATTAAATGCAGTTCTTATCTAGGTTTTTATGAATGTGAAGAATTGCAGGATTTTTATTCTAAAGGCTCATACCAATGGGGTCAGATTTTAATTAAACACAAAATAGCCCAAGCCACGAGCGCGTTTGAGTTGTTTGCGCAGCAATACACCAATACATTGGCCAAGATAGTACAACAAGGCGTTGAGATCCGAAGTGAGAACTTTAACGAAAGTATCGACGACCAATTACATCAGTCATGGCAACAATTTTTGTGCAGTAAATATGGTGTTATAAGTCAAAATGGGCTTGTAGAAGAAGTTGTCTACATCGACCTAGGACGAGAGTTAGTTGATGAAATTACAGAAGAACGGACTAAAGCGACACTTTCACCTGAAGAGCGCGCACAATTAATAAAAGCACTAAAGTTACTCAATCGTGGGTTAAGCCACAATGCCGCCCATGAAAAACACGAATCATTACGCGCCCATTACGTGGACGCAATTTTGCAAAAGTACGATTTGTCTATTCGCTAAATGTTTGTTCATATTGTGCTCGAAGAATTTCAAACGCTTTGAGCACTTTTAATTTATCCTCACACAACGAATCGTACCAAGCATCGAACAATTCATCATCTTGTTCAGTCATTACCTGATACTCGACAAGTAAAATAACGATATCACTGTGTGTACAGCCAAGTTCATCAAGGCTACTTATCAACGGTAACTTATTATTTTGCTTCAATTGCGACAACACAGCGTTGTCTATTTGCTTATCTGAACTTCCCATGTTGGCTTTTCACCTATTCTTATCTTTATCCTATGGTACATTGGTATTTTGAATCTATTCATTGCGCTCTAAAAACCTTTTTGGTCTGAATAGTTCATTCTTTAGTTATACCAATAAATTTAAGAATATCTAGGATGAGTTGCAAGATTAAAATTGATTGCTGATTTAGCATTCAAATTGTACTCAAAATAACCTTTCAGACCATTTTTCAGTAACCGCGCCATCAGAAAACCGTGAGTACCCGCCTCTTGAACACAGCAAGTAAACTAGGGTATAACATCGCCAACTCATAGAAGTTCGTAAAAGGATGAATGATGATAAATCGCTGGTTATTAATCGGCATCGTGGCCTTAATAGGTGTTGCGTACGTTAACGAAAACACGCAAACCAAAATATCGAACACGATTAGCGTTAAACTAACGCCAACATTGCCTAGTGAAAAGCCTTCTACACTCGATGACATCTATTCAAATTTATCGGACAGCACAACCGACATCGATAACAAAGCACATACTATAGAAAGTATTCCCATTGAAATTAACAGCCTCGAAAATCGTATTGCCGAGAATGATTGGCAAGCACACCTTGATTTCTATAATTTGGCACTAAATTGCTCTACTGCCCCAAAGACCCAAACCCAATTGGAAGAGAGAGTTGGCGAATTAACTGAAGTAGAAAATAGTGCCATATATCTAGTTGACCCAACCGGAAATATCAGCAATGAACTCGTTGATGATCTTGTTCTTAACTTCAGAAAGTGCAAAAGATTAAATCAATTTTTGGACATTTATCGTGGCTACGAATTAGTTAAAATTGCTGCCAACGCGAATTTTACACCTGCGATGATACTACTTGCGACAACGATTCCTCCAAGCTTTAACCAATCACATTTTAAGACCTTGCCTCATACAGAACAAGATCGAGTTATTCAACCTATGCATCAAGAAAGAATTGCCTTATTAGAGCAGGCATTGCGCCTTGGTGATGCCATGGCACCCTTAATATTGTCTCAGGATCACTTATTCAATGTATACAACGAATCACAAAGCAACCAAAAGCTGGCCATTTATTACGGCATGCTTTTTAATGAAATGGCTAATGACTCACACCAAGGTAAAGACTATTACTACCAAAAAATTAAGCCAATGTATGATGCTTTGACTTCATCTGAGCAAAGTGAAATAGACATTAAAGTAAGCCAAACACGAATGGATCCAAATCTAAAATTAAAAGAATCTAAGGACTAATGAATTCATAACGAATACACTAGTCCTTGTAAATACCCATCTAACTTTAAGATGCTTGGGTCTATTATTTTTAGAAAGAAAAACGTACTGTAACGCCGTGATGGCCGGATTCTTTTACTTTAACCAGTACTTTTGCACCTTCAGGAATAACAATATCAGCTGTCATTTTGTTTTCGCCTGCAGCAACAAGTTGAGCGTCAGATTTTTTACCATTGGCAAGCACAACGATGTCTCCAGTCACCTCTTTTGTTAGGTAAGCTTTACCGTGTTCACGTAAATATAGACTTACGCTTTTTTCCTCACGAACTAATTCGAACTCCATTTCCTGCTCAATTTGAACAACACCACCGTGCATTGGCACATCACTGCCATGTGCGATGACAGGTGGCGCAGCAAATACAGTACTTACCGCTAGAAAAATAATTAATAATACAGGTGTTTTCATGTTTTTCTCTTTATAGGTTACTGACTATGATCAACAGACTTTAAGTAAATATAACTCAGGTGCCGCTGTGTTAACCTGTTAGATCAATTCTTGTGAATTACTGTTTAACCATTTTTGCGTTGGCTTTTTACCAAACGTCCAGTAAAGCAAAGGTGTCAGTAAGGTATCAAGTAAAGTCGAACTCATCAGTCCAGAAAAGATCACAATGGCAACCGGGTGCAAGATTTCCTTACCTGGCTGATCTGCCGCCCAAAGTAACGGAATAAGCGCAAATGCTGTCACCATCGACGTCATTAACACTGGCGATAATCGCTCGTTCGCACCTCGTACAATGAGCGCTTTGTCGAATCTCTCCCCTTCAAATCGGATCAAATTAAGATAATGACTGATTTTTAGAATACCATTACGCGCGGCGATCCCAGTTAACGTTATAAAGCCAACAACCGAAGCAACAGAGAGCGGCGTCGCCGTTAGCCACATTGCTATCACCGCACCGATTAGCGCCATCGGCAAACTGCACATAATAATTGTGGCAAACACCATTGATTGATAACGCAGATAAAGAACTAAAAAGATTAAAGCAAACGATAATACCGACAGGCCGATTAACAACCTCATCGCTTGCTCTTGCGCTAAAAACTGCCCCTCTAAACTGATAAAACTATCCTCAGGCAAGGGCTCCCCAGCAACAATCTCACGAATTGATTTGAGTAGGGACTTTACATCAACATTCTCACTGTTGGCGTAAAGCACTAAACGACGACGGCTATTTTCTCGCAATATTTGATTAGGTCCATCCAATAACTGGATATCCGCAACAAAGGATACGGGGATTGCACCCGCTGGTGAGTCAATCAACGTGTCGGCGAGCGCCTGCGGTGTGCGTTTTTTGTCATCCAAACGAAGTACTAATTCAAATCGCTTAACCCCATCTATCACGTCGGTGACGTGGGTACCTTCGGTCAGAATATTCAATTGACGAAGGGCTGAACCTGGGGTTAGTCCATATTTTGCTAGCTTGTCATAATCCAATCGTACACTCAATTGCGGAATTAACACTTGCTTTTCAATATTAATATCCACTAAGCCGGGCACGTTTTCGAGCTTTTTACGTAATGCATCTGCGGTACGGCGAAGGGCATCTAGATCACTGCCAAACAACTTTACCGCAAGCTGAGCTCGCACCCCGGATAGCAGATGATCCAGACGATGGGAAATGGGTTGACCAATTGCGACTTGCCCGGGTAAAACCAACAGCTTCTCGCGAATTTCAGCAAGTACATCGTCTCGCGAACGCTCTGAAGGTATTAAATCGACATCGATTTCTGAGGAATGAACCCCTTCAGCATGTTCATCGAGCTCTGCACGCCCGGTTCTTCGCCCCACTTGAATGACTTCCGGAACAGAGAGCAACAAGGATTCTGCTAAGTGCCCCATTCTATTGGACTCTTCTAACGACGTGCCTGGTTCATAGATAACCCCAACGACGAGTGAACCTTCATTGAACGCAGGAAGAAAAGCACGAGGAAATTGTGTGATACTGATTGCACTCAGTATTGCGACCATACTCGTAGCAAGAATCAAAGGCTTAGATTTTGTTAAAGACCAATTTAACCAATGCTCTTGCCAGACTTTGAGCTTGCTCACTAACCAACTATCCCCTTGGTGGATAGCTTTCGCGCCAGGCAAAAGATAATGACAAAGCACCGGCGTAACCGTCATAGATACGAGCAGCGACCCAAGTATTGCGACGATATAGGCAAGTCCAAGTGGAGAAAACAATCGCCCTTCTATCCCAGGGAGCGCAAACAATGGTAAAAATACTAAAATGACAATCGCGGTCGCATAGATAATACCAGAGCGAACTTCGACACTCGCACGCCACACTACTTCGAATGCCGATTTGGGCAGTTGTGATTGTGCATTTTGTTTCAAGCGCCTGAGGATATTTTCAACATCAACAACCGAATCATCAACCAATTCCCCTATCGCAATCGCAAGCCCACCTAAGGTCATTACATTAATACTTTGGCCAAGCCATTGAAAAATTAGCACAGTAACTGCAAGTGACAATGGGATCGCGAACAGCGAAATCACGGTCGTCTTGACTGACAATAAAAACATAAACAACACAATAGTGACCATGACCGCACCATCTCGAAGCGCTTCTGTCACATTGTCGATGGACGATTTAATAAAATCAGCTTGTCGAAAAAGCACGCGTGGTTCAGTAAGTCCTTTAGGGAGTCCCACCTTAAGTTCTTCAAGTGCCTGTTCAATTTCCTGAGTCAATTGCACGGTATCTGCACTCGGTTGTTTTTGGACATTGATCACCACTGCTGGTGCGCCATTAAACCCGCCATCGCCACGCTTCTCTGCCGCCGCATAACTAACCGTTGCGATATCAGAAAGCAGCACTGGTCGTTCATCATTCCAACCGACAGCAAGATTGTGCAAATGCCTCACTTCAAGTGTGCGGCCTTGGTGACGGATGAGATACTCCTGATTATTCAAATCAATGAATCCGCCACCAAAGTTTGCCGCAAAATCTTCTAGAGCTCGATGCAATTGCTCCAGATTTATATCAAACTGGCGCATTCTCATTGTATCGGGAGCCACTCGAAGTTGACGGACTTCTCCCCCTATTGGGATCACTTGCGAAACTCCCGGAATTGCCAAAAGCCGAGGTCTTAACACAAAGTCCGCATATTCTCGCGCTTTCATTGCACTTGAAGCGGTATGCTCAGCAATCGGTAAAGCAATGAGCATTACCTCACCCATAATCGAAGAAACGGGTCCCATTACTGACGTAATGCCTGCCGGTAACTGCTCAGAAGCTAAATCTAAACGCTCTGAAACAAGCTGACGATTGCGGTATATATCGGTATCCCATTCAAACTCAACGTATACAATAGAAAGACCTATTCCTGACGTTGAACGAATACGTGTTACGCCGGTAACGCCATTTAGCAGATTTTCAAGCGGGAACGTGACTAATTGCTCAACTTCCTCTGGTGCCATACCACCGGCTTCGGTCAATACCGTGACCACTGGTTTATTAAGATTAGGGAATACATCCACGGGCAGTTTTTGCCCTTGCATCACGCCATATACCATCATAACAAATGCAACTAGCAGCACGACCAAACGATTGTTTAGGCTCGATTTAACTAAATAATTAAACATGTTCTAACCTATCGCACTTGATTCAAAAGAGATGCACCCGTAATAACCACTCGATTGTCTTCACCTAATCCATCAGTGATCAATATTTTTCCAGGTTGCAGTACTTCATACTTAACTACTTGTGGTAAGAAACGTTCCGCCGAAAGCTTGATCCAAACTTGAGGTAAGTGATTTGAACTTAACACTACTGCTTCCGCGGGCAGAACGATCCCTTGTCGAATTTCGTTAATTGGTACTCGCAATGTTACATTTTCATTAAGTAATAAGTTTGCATCGTCGACATTGCTCGTAAGTTCAAAATTAACTTGTGTTAAGCCATTTATCCGCATAGGCGAATAGCCAACAAACTTAAATTCAAGTGAGGGTTGTTCAACAATTTGAGCTACCGTTAACTTAGGTAAAATGGTTCTGTCGTTCGTGGTTGCGGCTAATATCAGCTTATTTGGTGCAATGATTTCAAATAGCGTCGCGCCCGCTTCGACCCATTGACCACGAGAAACATTATGGTTTATCAAGCGCCCAGAAATTGGCGCGATCAGTACTTCTGGCTTTTCTAATCCCGTTTGTAGCGCTTTAGCTTGTTGTTTTAAACTCTGCAGATCCGCTTCTAATTGTTCTAAAACTTGCTTCGATGCAAGGTCACCTAATTTTTTTAAGCGCTCGACATCACGGTTTGTTTGGTCAATCCGATTGCGTATTGCAATTAACTCGCTCGTTTGGCTCGCCAGTTCATAAGCCGTATCTTGATAACGGATTAAGCCAAGAACATCACCTGCCTTTACTAATGTTCCAGTAGGTCGAATACTTAGCATCTCTGACATGTCTAACCGACCGTCACTACTGGATTGGATTTTCGCGTAACCATCAGGATGAGCATTAACAATTGCATCTAATTGAAAGTGTTTTTCAACCTTAGAAACGGTTACAAACTCAGTCTTAATACCAAGCATAGCTTGGTGTTTCATCGGCATAATGACAGAGCCATCAGCCTGTTTACCTAAAGTGCTGTCGGAAGCTTTAGCTGTTTGGTCTAAATGCTCGCCATTCGGCCCATGGGCACCGGGAGACGCAAACAAATTAAATGCACTTAACATCGCGATTGAAAACAAAACGATCGCCCTCTTCATTATTTCTGCCCTCCAAACGTACGAGCGACTAACACGCCAAAAACAAACGCCACGATTGCAACAAGGAGAGAACTCCAAGGAAAGTCATGATGATGATCTTTATTCGACTCTACTGCGTGATTTAGGATGTTATTGGTTAAATTCGCAACGAGTAGATCACCAGCATCATCGGATAACACGGTCAAAATAAGTTCATAGCTGCCTGCTTGATTTAGCTGTTCAATCAACGTTGGCTCAGTAACTAGGTAAGCGCCGGCTTCTTTACTAAATTGCGCTTTGACCTGTTGATCCATCGCGTCGACTTCGATGCTGGCATTTTCAACTGGTGAATTTGACTTAAAATCATGAAGATAAATGACTAACTTTGAATCGCGAAGTTCGCCGACAACTTCGAATGTTTCAGTAAAACTCTCAAATTTAGGAATAGCTGAAATACTTGCTTTTTCCGCCGTATCTAAATGTTCACCATTAGGGCCATGTGCGCCTGGCGATGCCGACGCACTAGAAAGAAATAAAATTAAAGCTGCAGTGAAAAAAACACACATCACTCGCTGCCCATGAAGCAACAATAAGTAATTGATATACATATATAATCCAAAAAAATATTATCGACATCAGTTCAAAAAACTGACCGTGAAAAATTTAACTGGATTAAAATCTAGGCGGAGGTGTGGTGTCTTGTATGAAAGGCGCTGACCAATTATCGGGGAGTGATGCAATTACGCCGATTGGTTTACTAAAATGATCTCGAGTTTTTTCAACCGCAATGATGGCTGTCACACAACAATCAATATCTTGATTGATGTGCTCAACCGCATCTTTTGAAAACGAAATAGAAAATTGGCTGTGATCATTTTCATCATGGCTATGAGGCTGGCCTATTTCATGCAATAAGCCATGAACATCATTTATAGACTCATGCGAACTCTCAAACGCCATACGTCCAAACACTTGTGTGCTCAGAAAACAGAACATGACTAAAATGAGAGAAACCTTACGCATTCGGCGTCCATAATCGTGATTTGTTAAGATGCTACCATTGAATTAACGCCAGCTCAATGAGTTAAATTCAATAACTATCAACTTGTCACAAAGAAGAGTTACTTTCCAAACAGTAACTTCCAAAAGCTCGGTGGCTCATGCAGTTTATGATACTCTTTGCGCAGTTCATCGATGTGTAGTGCGTCAGACTGAGCTTGATCCAACTTATTTTCTTCCACCAATGCTTTTAGTATAGCAACATGACTTAGTACTTTTTCTAACCCCTGCTGCGACTGTGTCTCTAATTCTGGTCTAAAACCGATTTGCTGACTTCTGATCAGATAAGATTCTAAAGACGCGAGTGCCAATATAGCATCTTCTTGCGTTGTCGCGTTCATAAACTGTTTGTAACTGAAGCCGACTTTCTTCATCGTTTCATTCAATTCGCTCGTTTGGCCTGATGCTTGTACATAATTTAAAACAGGTACCAAACTTAAAAACACCACTATCACTAAACTTTTAGGCATCGACAAGAGTATACTCCTAATAGAAACAAGCCTAATTATAACTAAAACAACTCATACACTAAATGCTACACTTTGAGTAATTGAGAAAATGACTGAGAGACTATGTACTTTTTAAGAAAAACAGCGTTTTTACTTTTCTTGCTTTGTCCGCTTTTTATCAATGCGGCCAACAAAGTTGTCTTTATCAATCCAGGTTACGAAGTCACAAATCCTACTGGCCCCTTTTGGCAAAATGTATCACGCATGATGCAAGCTGCTTCTGCTGATCTCAATTTCGACCTTAGCATCCGCTACGCTGAACGAAATTATATCCAAATGAAAAAATTAGTTTCTCAGGCCCTAAGTGAAAATCCAGACTATTTAATTCTAGTTGACGAGAAATCGATCATCTTTGATACCTTAATGAGCCTTAAACCAACTCAAACACAACTCTACTTTTTGCTAAACCGCCCATCTTCTATTGAAATCGCACGCTTAGAAAGCAAAGGGTATCGTGTTTTAGGCAGCGTTATTGCAAACAATACAAAAGTAGGCAGAGCCCTAATGAAATCCATGCTCACTGCATCGGATCAATCAAAAGGGAGTATGTTTGCATTACTTGGCGATACGATCACGTCAGCTTCTATCGAACGTGAACGAGGTATGCTCGGGGTAATGAATCGCCAACATCAAATTCGATTACGTGAACGCATCTATGCGAATTGGTCAGAGCAAGAAGCGTTCGATCGAGTGCTCGGTTTGGCTCAACGTTATCCAGACTTGGTTATGATTTGGTCGGCTAATGACGCCATGGCAGCCGGCGCAGAACGAGCTCTAAGACAACTTAATTTACGTGATAAAGTCATTATTGGCGGAATTAATTGGGACCCTCAGTATGAGCAACTCGATATGAGTTTTGGTGGTCATTTTGCTTTAGGTGCTTATGCGTTAATCCGACTCAATGACTTCCGGGAATTAAACCAATTAAGCAAGGATCACGAAGAACTTGAGATTTTTGTTCCATACTCAGAAAAATTTGCGCCACTCTTAAAAAGTGTCTATTCGGATCAACTTGAGAAAATAAACTTTCGGCAATTTTCTCAGACATCTGATACACCGCTCGCGTTTGGTATTGAACATTTACTATACAGCCTAGAAAAAAATTTTTAGTCTCGTTTTACTCAATGACCACCTATATTTTTCGTCCTAAAAAAAGTTTTAGGACGATTATCCAAAATTTGTTGCTAATGCAACAAAGTTAGACCACCAAGAAAATTACCTTTTACAGAGCCAATTGACAGCGTTGTTTTTTCGAACAACACTACGCAAAGGTTAACAACATGTAAAACAGGTAAATAAAATGAAAGGTAACATTTCAACAAGCATTAAAAAAACAACGCTCGCCTCTGCGGTTGGTGTAGCACTTAGCTTCACAATTCTGGCTCCTGCAGCTCTTGCACAAGCAGATACACAACGTGTAATTCTCACGCTAAAACCAACAACTCAGGCTATGAGTAAAACAGACAAAAGTGAACAATTAAACGCTTTTGCCTATAGTAAAAATTTGACACCACTTAAAACCTTACCAAGTATCAACGCAGTCGTATTAAATTTAACACCCCAAGAGCAGCTTACCCTTTGGGAAAACGGTGAGGTTGAAAGTATTGAAGAAGACCCTAAGCGATTCCTGATGGCCGAAAGTACACCCTATGGTATTACCATGACCCAAGCGGATCAACTCAGTGATTCACTCACAGGTAATCGCAAAGTGTGCATCATGGACACCGGCTATACGTTAAATCACGAAGATCTGCCTAGTACTGGAGTAACGGGCAATGACGGTTACGGTTCAAACGATACAGGTAACTGGTATCAAGACGGTAATGGTCACGGAACTCATGTTGCGGGTACCATTGCAGCCATTAGTAATGGCAAAGGCGTCGTTGGTGTAAACCCATCAGGTCAATTAGGTCTGCACATTGTTAAAGTTTTCAATGACTCAGGCCGATGGGCTTATGGCTCTGATCTTATCAAAGCGATTGAGCAATGTGAGGCGGCGGGTGCAAACGTAACAAGCATGAGTTTAGGTGGCGGTGCGAGCTCGACAGCAGAGCGAAATGCCTTCGAACAAAGCTATTCGCGCGGCATGCTTCATATTGCCGCAGCTGGCAACGATGGAAACAGCAGTTTGAGTTACCCCGCATCCTATGATGCTGTTGTATCTGTTGCAGCAGTAGATAGTTCAGAAAACAAAGCATCATTCTCTCAATACAACAACCAAGTTGAAATTGCTGGGCCAGGCGTAAATGTTAATTCCACATGGAATAATGGCGGTTATAAATCCATCAGCGGCACGTCAATGGCGACTCCACACGTTTCCGGTGTTGCAGCATTAGTTTGGAGCCACTTTCCCGAATGTAGTAATACGCAAATTCGTAATGCCTTGAATGCTACAGCAAAAGACAAAGGCACGAGCGGACGCGATACTTCTTATGGCTTTGGTATTGTACAAGCAAAGGCCGCTTATAACTACTTATCACAAAACCGCTGTGATGGCGTCACTCAAGTTACCGCTGATTTTACTTATACCGTAAATGGATTGAGTGTTTCCTTCACCAATAGCTCAAGTGGTGCAAGTGACTATCAATGGAGCTTCGGCGATGGCCAACAAAGTTTAGCTACAAACCCAACTCATACCTATGCGGCTGCCGGAAGCTTTGAGGTAGTATTGACGGCAAGTAAAGCTGGAAAGACAGCACAAAAACGCATATCAGTCACCGTGACCGATGGCTCATCCAATACGGGCTGTACAGGCCTTGCTGCATGGGATGCAAACAAGACCTATCAAATTGGCAATAAGGTCTCATATAAAAATTATGAGTATGAAGCGATTTGGTGGTCACGCGCGGCTTCACCAGAGGTGTTTTCTAACGTATGGCGTAAAGGCGCAAAATGTAACTAATTTCAGTTCATTACCTCATCCAAATAGTAAGCCAGTAATAACTGGCTTACTTTTTACCACGTTAGTTAAATGAAAGAATACCAACACCAAGTATCAATCCAGCACAAATCAAAGACTGTGAAAGCGAAACTCGTTCTTTAAACGCGAAATAACCAATGTACAGTGCCGCCACCACGCCGATGGCGCGCTTTACTGCTTCAAGTATACCAGGATGAATGTTCACTAAGGCAACGAGTTGAAATGCCACAGCACAAACAAAAAAGCTCACGCCTATAAAAATTAACTTCTCTTTTCTGATTTTTTCAAAAGGTATTTTTGGTCGCAAAATAAGCCAATTTAACGCCAAGATACAGAATGTTAAAAAAAACAAATGAAAACTCACCGAGCTGTATTTAAGCGCGATTTTGTCAAATACGATACAAAGCCCCCAACTAAATGCCGTTATTAATGCCGGTAGAAGCGCTTTACCTTGCAAAGAAAAGTGTCTCACACTGAGTATTGCACATAGGATAGACACGCCGAATACCGTACTCCATTGGATAAACGACAATGGCTCTTTCAGGATCAACCAACCTGCGATTGCAGCCACCACAGGTGTAAGGCAAAGTATAGGGATTACTTTTGAGATCGCTCCTCGCTGTAATGCACTTAAATAGTTGACACTACCAAGCGCAGCAAGGCTTCCGCTTATCAATGCAGGAACAAGATAATCTTGCCAAACTGGCAGCTGAGCGGAACTCACAAGCCAATAACAAAAATAAGCCGGCAAGGAGAGAAAAGCAAAAACAACAGCTAAAACTGCTGGTCGGAAGGTTTGCGTTAACAATTTACGAATGTAATCAAATACCGCCCAACTTAACGCACTCAATAACAATGAAAGCACTTCATTCCTGCAGCTAATAACAATACATTTCCAGTATAATGGCATAAAAAAAGGCTCTTAACAGAGCCTTTTGCGGTGAGAACACCTATGCATTATTGAATTAACTTGCCGCTTTTAACGATTCGAGCGCCTGACCATTTTCACCTAATAGGTTTAGATCGTAATCAAATTCGTCTACGCGTATAGCACGTTCACGTTTAACGTTATAGTCTTGTAACTTTGCATATTCAGCTTCATTGATCACGCCCGCTTTTAGCGCGTTATCTAACGTTTCAGCAAACTTAACACCTGATTTTATCGTCTTTGCACGCAATGCTTTTTTCACTTTACCTAGTAGCTCTAGACAGGCAATTTTCGCTTTGTATGCTTGCTCGTTGATATCATGGCCATCACCCGGCATTGGCATAACCAGGTGAGTCAATTGACCTTTAAATGCGGTGTCATGCTGCGCAGCTTGCGCCAATTCACGCACTAAATCATCGTTAATCGTTGGCATTTTGTGCCCAAATTGTAACGTGATCAACCGCATAAACTTGCGCGTTCCAGATGCAGGGAAGTTGTCTAAGAACTTATGTAATGCATTCTCAGCACGTTCTAACGCAAAACGTGTTGCATAGTGGAAATAAGGTGCCGCACTTGCACGATCCGCTGCCGCTACTTTTTGCTCATAATAGCGAATTGACGCCATTGCCGCGTACAGGAAACTCATCACGTCACCAAGGCGCGCTGATAGCATTTCTGCTTGTTTAAGCTTTCCACCTAGCACCAGTAAAGAGAAATCCGCATACACGGCTAAGCGAGCAGCCAGCTTTTGAACGTCTTTTTCATAACGACGTACCTCAGGCAACTTAGATTGGCTGCTAGCAGTAAATGGTAGCAAACCCAAACGGAACGCCCTTAAGCTATTACCAATACTATAACCAACTGTCTTTCTAAGAATGCGATTAAACGTTTTATCTGCATCTTTATCTTGGCTGTGAATTGCTTCAACCATTGATTGTAAATATGGGTGGCAGCGCATAACACCTTGACCAAATATCATCAAATTACGTGTCAGGATGTTTGCACCTTCTACCGTGATCGCGATAGGTTGTGCTACATAGCCACTTGCTAGCGTATTTTGAGGCCCGTTTTGAATCGCTTTACCTGCTTGAATATCCATTGCATGGTTTAGCACTTCACGACCAATTTCTGTCATATGATACTTAGCAATTGCTGTTACTACCGACGGCTTCAATCCAAGTCCGAGGCCTTCGGTTGTTAATACACGCATCGCCTCTTGAAGGTAAGTTTTACCCGCAATATCAGCGAGCTTTTCTTGAATACCTTCAAACTGACCAATAGCTAGCCCGAATTGCTCGCGAACAGCTGCGTATTCAGATGCGCCTTTTAGTGCCACTTGAGATGTCGATACACCAAGTGCAGGTAAAGAAATACCGCGACCCGCACCTAGGCAGCTAACTAACATCTGCCAACCGCGACCAATGTTCTTTTGACCGCCAATAATGAATTCCATCGGAATAAACACTTTATTACCACGTGTTGTACCGTTGTAAAAACGGATCCCCATAGGGTCGTGGCGATTACCAAGTTGGACGCCTGGATGATCATGTGGGATCAACGCACAGGTAATACCAAGGTCTTCTTTATCGCCTAATAGTTGCTCAGGGTCGAATACTTTAATAGCCAAACCAAGTACGGTAGCAATTGGAGCCAGTGTTATATAACGCTTATCCCAAGTCACTTCAAGACCGAATACTTCTTCACCATTGAACAAGCCTTTAGTTACAACGCCGCGATCTGGAATTCCACCCGCATCTGAACCTGCTTCTGGGCTTGTTAACGCGAAACATGGAATATCTGTCCCGTTAGCTAAACGTGGCAAATAGTAATCTTGCTGTTCTTTTGTACCGTAGTGTAATAAAAGTTCACCAGGACCTAACGAGTTTGGCACCATTACCGTAACCGCAACCGCAGACGATTTTGTTGCGATAGTCCCTACGATTGTAGAGTTGGCATATGGACTAAACTCACGACCACCAAAAGACTTTGGAATAATAAGTGAAAAAAATCGTTCTTTTTTCAAAAAGTCGAGGATGTGATCTGGTAGGTGCTTGCCGTTTTGGATTTCTGAATCATCAATCATGCCCATCAGAGTTTTCACTGGGCCATCCAAAAACGCCTGCTCTTCTGCATTGAGCGTTGCAGCAGGCACGTCACGAAGGGCGGCGAAATCTGGTTTACCTTGGTAAATAGACCCTTCTAACCATACATCACCCGCATCCAATGCTTCTTGTTCTGTAATAGAGATACTTGGTAATACTTTTTTAAGTTGTGTTCTTAAGCTCATAATCTAACTCATCCGACCAGCTTGCAATACCTACATTACGGCATAAATTTTCGATTAGATCAATTGCTCTAGTGAAATTTTTAACGATAATTTTACTGTGTCATTACTTAAAAAGCAGAAAGGATAGAAAAAATAATAGCTTACACTTGTTCGCTGAATTTTCTCGAAAAAATAAAATGGGAAGAAATAACGGTGTACATGCCTAATTGCTTTACCCTGTACTATAATTCCAGTATTAGACCAAAGTCTAATAGAGCCGATTTTAACTTATGGACGTTTACTTTTTCGGCATGCACCACCGTTCGAAAATAAACACATATTTATGATAATCGGTTGTGAAAATTGGTGTGGTAAAACAGCGAATTCATGAAGGTCACAGTATGATTTCAAATACATTGAAAATCGGCGCGTGCCTGATAGTTAGCGCGGCGTTTTTGAGTTTTTTAACGGATGAATACCACAACTGGGATCAACGCCTTGTATGTGACAGCAAATGCATTGCGTTAGGATGCAAAGGTGGCACGTTAATGCACAGCGAGAGCCAACAAACGGCGACTTGCAAATGCCTAAGTGACAACGACTTTCTGATTGTACTAAATGGCAAATATTAAACTCGCACAAAAACGGCGCCAAAGTGCGCCGTTTTTATATCAATGATG
This sequence comes from Pseudoalteromonas luteoviolacea B = ATCC 29581, assembly GCA_000333235.1. GTDB lineage: Bacteria > Pseudomonadota > Gammaproteobacteria > Enterobacterales > Alteromonadaceae > Pseudoalteromonas > Pseudoalteromonas luteoviolacea_D. The sequence continues at coordinate 132,702 of CAPN01000032.1, forward strand.
ACCGAACTACTATTTAGTTAAATCATCAAAAAACTTTTTCACACCATCGAAAAAGCCTTGGGCTTTGGGACTATTTTTACTGTTGCTGCCACCCATGGTTTCTTCAAACTCTTTAAGCAACTCTTTTTGGCGCTCGCTTAAATTTACAGGTGTTTCAATCACAACTTTACAGATTAAGTCGCCGACCATACCACTTCGCACTGACTTAACCCCTTTGCCACGCATGCGGAACATCTTGCCGGTTTGACTCTCCGCTGGGATCTTGAGCTTCGCTCGACCGTCCAAGGTCGGTACTTCAATTTCACCGCCAAGTGCTGCTGTAGCAAAGCTTATAGGCACTTCGCAATAAAGATTATTGCCATCGCGCACGAAGATAGGATGTTCACGTACGCTAACCTGCACATACAAATCTCCAGCTGGCGCGCCATGAACACCGGCTTCGCCTTCGCCTGATAAGCGGATCCTGTCACCTGTGTCAACGCCTGATGGAATTTTTACAGACAAGGTTTTCGTTTTTTCAACACGACCTTGACCATGGCACTTGTCACATGGATCAGAAATAATTTGACCAGAGCCTTGACACGTAGGACACGTTTGCTGAACAGCAAAGAACCCTTGGCGCATTTGAACTTGCCCGGCACCATGACACGTTGTACACGTTTTCGGTTTTGAACCTGATTTAGCACCACTACCATCGCACGGTTTACAAGAAACCCAAGTTGGCACTTTAATTTCAACGTCTTTGCCACGTACTGCCTCTTCCAGACTGAGATCGAGGTTATAACGTAAATCGGCACCACGTTGTTGGCGAGATTGGCGACGGCCGCCTCCAAAAATATCACCGAATACGTCCCCAAAGATGTCTCCGAAGTCAGCTTGTCCGCCACCACCAAAGCCACCATGACCTCCGCCCTGTTCAAACGCAGCATGGCCGTATTGATCATACATCTGGCGCTTTCTGTCATCCGTTAAAACTTCGTAAGCTTCTTTAACTTCTTTAAACTTTGACTCCAGCTCCGCATCCCCTGCTGTTCTGTCAGGGTGGTATTTCATCGCTAAACGTTTATACGCTTTTTTGATGTCGCGCTCGCTTGCGTCTTTGCTTACGCCAAGTACTTCGTAATAATCACGTTTTGACATTGTTATCACACAACTTATCTATCTAGACGTAACAAAACCAATTGAAAAATTGGTAATTTACTACGCGTTGCCTTTTTCAGGCGAATTTTACATACACGAAGGGCGCGACTAGGACAACATCCTAACGCGCCCCCAGCTCAACGATTACTTGTCGTCTTTGACTTCTTCGAATTCAGCGTCAACAACGTCATCATCTTGCTTTTTCGCACCGCTTTGTTGCTCCGCACCACCAGCTTGCTGAGTTTGTGCTTTAGCTTGTGCAATTTCCATCAGCTTCTGAGATTTTTCAGCAAGTGCTTGTGTCTTGCTTTCAATATCTTCTTTCGTACCCGACTTAATCGCACCTTCTAGATCTGAAAGTGCAGACTCAATCGCCGTTTTATCTTCCGCTGGGAGTGCATCACCTGCTTCTTCTACTTGTTTGCGAGTTGCATGAACAAGTGCATCCGCTTGGTTACGAGCACCTACGAGTTCTTCGAACTTCTTATCCTCTTCTGCGTGTGCTTCTGCGTCGCGAACCATGTTGGCGATTTCATCTTCGCTCAGACCCGAAGAAGCTTGGATAGTGATCTTTTGCTCTTTACCCGTATCTTTGTCTTTTGCAGATACGTGCAAGATACCATCCGCATCAACATCAAAGGTTACTTCGATTTGCGGTACACCACGTGCCGCTGGACGTATACCTTCTAGGTTAAACTGACCAAGAGATTTGTTGTCGCTTGAACGCTTACGCTCACCTTGAAGTACATGGATAGTCACTGCAGATTGATTGTCTTCTGCCGTTGAGAACGTTTGTGACTTCTTCGTTGGGATCGTCGTGTTCTTCTCGATAAGCGCAGTCATCACTTGACCCATTGTCTCGATACCTAGAGATAAAGGACAAACATCAAGAAGTAGAACGTCTTTTACGTCCCCTGCAAGTACACCGCCTTGAACTGCTGCACCTACCGCAACCGCTTCATCCGGGTTAACGTCTTTACGAGGCTCTTTACCGAAGAATTCTGCTACTTTCTTCTGTACAAGAGGCATACGTGTTTGACCACCTACAAGGATGATGTCATTGATTTCACCTACAGATAAATCTGCATCCGCTAATGCGCGCTTTAATGGCTCAATCGTCTTTGTAACTAAATCTTCTACAAGTGACTCAAGCTTTGCACGAGTCAACTTCACATTCATGTGCTTTGGACCAGTTGCATCCGCTGTGATGTATGGCAGGTTTACTTCGGTTTGCTGTGCAGACGATAGTTCGATTTTCGCCTTTTCTGCCGCTTCTTTTACGCGTTGCATTGCAAGCGGATCAGCTTTAAGGTCGATGCCTTGGTCTTTCTTAAACTCGTTAGCAAGATAGTTAATAACGCGCGTATCGAAATCTTCACCACCTAAGTGAGTGTCGCCGTTAGTCGCAAGTACTTCAAACGTGTGCTCACCATCTACTTCATCAATTTCAATGATTGAAATATCAAAAGTACCACCACCGAGGTCATATACTGCAATGATGTTATCGCCAGACTTTTTGTCTAAGCCGTAAGCAAGTGCAGCTGCGGTTGGTTCGTTGATAATACGCTTGACTTCAAGACCCGCGATACGACCAGCGTCTTTTGTCGCTTGACGCTGAGAATCGTTAAAGTATGCAGGTACCGTAATTACCGCTTCAGTCACTGGCTCACCAAGAAAATCTTCAGCCGTTTTCTTCATCTTTTTAAGTACTTCAGCTGAAATCTGCGGCGCAGCCATTTTCTTATCGCGTACTTCAACCCATGCATCACCGTTATCTGCTTTAACGATATTATATGGCATAATGCTTAGGTCACGTTGAACTTCTTCGTCTTCAAAACGACGACCGATCAAGCGTTTGATAGCAAACAACGTGTTACGTGGGTTTGTTACTGCTTGGCGTTTTGCTGGTTGACCAACAAGCGTTTCACCGTCTTCAGTGTATGCAATCACTGATGGGGTTGTGCGATCGCCTTCAGCATTTTCAATAACGCGAGGTTTATCACCATCTAAAACAGCAACACAAGAGTTGGTTGTACCCAAGTCAATACCAATAATTTTACCCATGAATCTTCTCCGACTTCAAATTCTGTAAAAACATACGTTAAAACGTTAGATGACTCATTAATGTGGTCAGTGTTTGTGAATTCAAGCGCGAAAATGAAAAAAAAAAGAAATTTTTGCGTTTTTTTGTTTGAACGCGTAATTATTGTGCGAAATTAAATGTTCTCACCCTCATCTGGTAGGACCAGATTAATTGTGCTATAGATAATCGCTGACTAACACGAGAAACATAACAAACGGACATATACCCAAGGAGACTCAATGAGCACGTTTGATCAACTTATTGCAAAAGCGGCGATTAATGATTCAACAACAAAACTGACTTTCACCGACGATTGGTGTCAAGGCCGAACCGCATTTGGTGGAATTTCAGCGGCAATGCTCATTGCAGCCATGAATGAGAAAGTTGCACCTAATCGACGCTTATTGTCTTTAAGTACGAATTTTGTTGGACCACTTCTACCCGATGTCGCATTTTCTATTATCGTGGAGGTGTTACGTGAAGGAAAGAACGCTAGCCAAGTATTAGCGAAAATAGTTCAAAATGACGACGTAGCAGTAGTCTGCCAAGCTGCGTATGCACAAAAGCGAGACTCACGTATAGAGGTCAAGGTCGATAAAAAATGTGGTTTAGCACCGGTAAAACCGGAACGAATTCTGCCATACCAAGCGGGTGCTATGCCTGCTTTTTTCCAACATGTTGCGTTAAACCCACAACAAGGGGCTTTACCTTTTAGCAATGCCACATCATCGCATTTAGGCGGATGGATGCGTTTTAAAGAAACACCAACACAAAAAATGAATGAAATGCATGTCGCGGCACTTACCGATGCGTGGCCACCCACATTATTACAAAAATTCTCAAAGCCAGCGCCCGCTAGCAGTATGTCTTGGTATATTGAGTTTATCGATGAAATCGCTTTAGACAGTGATCAATGGTTGGGGTTTGAAGCGATCACACACCACAGTGCTCATGGTTACGGACTTGAAGACGCGAACATATGAAGTCAAGATGGCAGACTACTCGCCATTAGTCGCCAAACGGTTGCGGTGTTCGAATAATTTGATGTGGGCCATGCGTCCTGCGCATGGCTTACCATTCGCACAACGGTTTTAGTCAACCTAATTTAGTTCTCTTTGAGCATATTGATTACCAACGGTAGCGAATATCGCTTGATATTGTCCTGTTTCCTTAATTTGTTTCAATCCACGATTAAATGCGTCTCTCGTTGTTTCACTGACAAAATAGATAGGTCGTGGTGAGGAACTAAAGATCGGATGAACCGAGACTTCTTTCGGCAAATCATGTTTCGCATACTGAGCTAAATAAAATTCGAAGATCCGGCGTTCTAACACAATCACATCAGCCCATCCCTTCATCAGTAACTCGACTTGGGCTTCTTGATTGATGACTTCTTCATAGGAACGGAAATAATTTGCTGCTAAACGATATTCTTGACCTAAAAACGTTTGTGCATTTTGAAATGCGACGACGCCATAACCACGCAAATCTTGAATCGATTGAATTTGATAACCATTAGCCTTTAATGTCACAGCAATATTTTGATAATCGAGCAAAGGTTCACTAGAAAACAAACGACCTTCGTAGGATACTGGTAAATTTACGACGACATCAACCATTCTAGCCGTTATCGCATGCTCGGCACGCTTGTTCGACATGTAGACAAACTTTAGGTCTTTATATCCTTGAATTTGTAGTGCTGCCTTGATGATTTCAAGTTGAATGCCACTATCATCTTGTTGAATAACATAAGGTGGCACAAAACCATTCGCAGCAACAATCAAACGTGGCAATATTGGATGAGAATTTTCTTGGCTCTCACTTGCTAAAAGACTGAAACTGATTGAGAATGCAATAATTAATGCGTACAACTGCATTTGCAGTCCTTATGCCATCGCGTTTACTAAAGTATAGGCCATGCTCACAAAATTAACGCCTAAAAGCAAAACAAAATTAGATGCTTTCACACTATTATGCATAAACTAATTGTTTGCAGACATTGCGATCACATTATTAAGCTACCGGAACTAAAATGTGGCCAAAAAGCATTTTGTGGTTATTGCCAAGCTCCTGTTTTTGAACCAAAAGAAACTTCCGTTCAAGGTGCTTTCGCTTTTGCTCTTGCTGCACTTATCTTATTAATCTCAGCACTTACTTATGAGTTTATCTCCTTTACAATGGGAGGTATCACCCATTCCGTGTCTTTAATGAGTGCTTTACCGACCTTAGCCCAACACAATGGTGCATTATTAGCAATTATATTAATGACCTTTGTCGTGTTTTTTCCAGCCATCATATTGCTCACTGTCTTGGCAATGTACTCACCGATTTGGCTTTATGTACCACTTAAAGTTGCACGGCGTTTAACCAAGCTTCTGAGTCATGCCGAGCCTTGGAATATGTCTGAGATATTTTTAATCGCCATCTTAGTCAGCTTAATTAAACTCATTACGCTCGCCGACATACAATTTGGCCCAAGCTTTTGGGCCTATGCAGGCTTTGTCGCATGCTTTATTCAAATGTTAAACTTAATTCAACTCGACAGCCTTTGGGAGCGGATCACACCTTATGAGTCCCCAATTTTTGTTGATTTATCCAAACGAGCCAGCGACCAAGGTCTAGTGAGTTGCCCGACCTGTGGCCAAGTTTCGTCAAAACACCGTTGCCCTCGGTGTGAAACCGCGCTATTTTCTCGAAAGCCAGACAGCGTAAATAAAGTTACCGCGTGGCTTGTTACTTCTATTGTGTTGTTTTTCCCTGCTAATCTACTTCCGATCATGAATACCCAACAATTGCAGGATGTGATCCCCTCAACAATTGTTACCGGAGTATTGCAGCTTTGGAATGCGGGCTCCTACCCAATCGCAATCATCATTTTTATCGCGAGTGTGTTGATCCCTGTCTTAAAACTTGTTGCGATTGGTGTATTGCTTTATCAAGTGAAGCAGTTGAGTCATGATAATTCGCGACATTATACAAAAATCTATCGGTATATTGAGTTAATTGGCAAATGGTCCATGATCGATGTTTTTGTTGTTATATTTTTAGTATCTTTAGTTCAACTCGGTGTATTTATGTCGGTAACAGCCGATATTGGTACATTGTTTTTTGCCTTGATGGTTTTCGCACAGATCATGGCTGTACATTATTTTGATCCCAGATTAATTTGGGATAATCCAAAGGAACGACATGGTTGATCCCATTATAAAAGAAGACAATTCCAAGCTTTCATACATTTGGTTTTTGCCCTTAATTGCGCTACTCGTTGCTGGGTGGATGCTTTATCAGCATCATTTGAAACAAGGTCAAACTATCTTCATCAAAATGGCCGATGCTGAAGGTATTGTCGCAGGAAAAACTGAAATTAAAGTGAAAAACGTGCGCATCGGGCTTATCGATTCATTGAGTCTAGAAATTGAACAAAACACGGTCGTCGCGCGTGCTCGTATTGAAACTGACTATGCGTCTTTACTAAAAGAAGACAGCAAAATTTGGGTTGTAAAACCAAGGATAGACGAATCTGGTATTTCAGGCATGAGCACACTTTTGTCTGGCATGTATTTAGAATTTCTCCCTGGCCGCGAAGGTCAGTTAGTCAATCTATTTACCTTATCAAGTGAACCTGCTTTGATTTCAAATGAAGTAGAAGGCAAACGCTATACGCTGAAAAGTAACTCAGGTGAGGTGTTAGAAGTCGCAACAGGCGTTTTCTTTCGTAATTATAAAATCGGTCAAGTTGAAACCGCCGAGTTTAATGTCGAAACGCAATCAATGGAATACAGCTTATTTATTTATGCGCCATACGATCAACTCGTTGCAGACAACGCCATTTTTTGGCTTAGCTCTGGTTTAAGCGTTGAATTAACAACCAGTGGTATTAACGTCAATACCGGATCACTTTCAAAGCTGATAAAAGGCGGTATTTCAGTAGATTATCCGCCGGGAAAAGCAAAGGGTAAGTTAGTTGCTGAGTGGGCAACTTTCCCACTGTTCAATACCTACAATGATGCACTTGAACAACGATTCACCGACTTTGACTATTATATTATCGAATTTGAACAATCAATTCGCGGGCTTTATGTTGGCGCGCCAGTTGAATACCGGGGAATGCGTGTCGGTACGGTGCATCAAGCACCAGCCAATATTTTAGTAAATGATAAACCTTTACATTTTAGAACCGATGATACTTCGATCCCGGTCGTAATTCGTGTTGAATACGGGCGGATATTCGAAAACAGTAAAGAAGCGAGACTTTTCTGGCACTCCAATATAGAAAAATGGATTAAGACAGGTTTGCGAGCATCACTAAAAAGTGGTAACTTTTTAACAGGTGGTGCATATGTCGACTTAGACATGTACCCGAACGCACCATCAGCAAGGATGAGTCAAAATGCCTATTATCCTGTGTTACCTAGTATCACAAGCGGATTTACAGCATTGAGTGAACAAGTTAGTACTTTGCTCACGAAACTAAATGCCTTGCCACTTGAAAAAACAGTTTCCAGTTTAAATAGCGCAATCGGTGAATACCAATCTTTGGCAACAAACCTGAATGCGACTATTAATGAACTAAATCAAAATGGCGTCGCAGATAAAATGACAACAAATTTAGATAGCCTTAAGTTAACACTCGATCAGCTTACGAGTAGTTTAAAGCAATTTGAAGGTACACTGAGCAATTACCAACAAGGTTCTGATGTGGTGATCCAACTCACCAATACCCTTTCGGAATTGGAAGAGTTAAGCCAAACCTTAAAACCATTAACCAAAGGCATTCAAGAACAACCTAACATGCTGCTCTTCAATAAGCAGATACAAGCAGATCCATTACCAGGAAAACAACCATAATGCTGCGACTTTTGCCTCACCTTAATTGCGCACTTCGTTTCAAGCCGGTAGCGCTAGGCAGTTCATTTGCTCTTTTTGGCGCGCTCGTCGGATGCGCGCCATCGCAGCCAATGCAAACCTATTATTATCAATTTGATCAGCCTAGTGTGAGCAATCAAGTTGTTTTTGAAAATAATGCCTTACCAATCGTGCTCATGCGTGAAGTGGAAATAAGTGGGGTCGCGAAGAACTTGTCTATGGTGCAACGTTTAGGATCTGGCGAAACACACTTAGCGAATTATCACTTATGGGCAACCGATCCAAGCAAATTGGTTTCTCACTATTTGATCAAACAAATGGACTCAGAAAGCGCTAATTTTGTACTAACACCCTACTCTAGTTGGACGCCTGCCTCAATGCAACTCTCAGAGAAGGTCTCTATTTTTGAAATAACGGTAAGTGTTAGCCAACTCTACGGAGATAACGAAACCAACAGCGCAAAACTTAGCGGCGCAGTCCATATTTATAAACATCTTCAGGGTGGAAGAACACTGTTAAGCCAAGTTAATTTTGATTTGGATGAAACAATCAATGGTGTCGGATTCGGAGCGTTGGTAAACAGCCACCAGATTAATTTAAACAAACTTTCTACGCTTACCCAAGCGGCAATCACAAAACTCATACCGAACGATAAGCGAGATTAATGCCCTAATTTCGTTTTGTCATTAATAACGTAGGCTGCTGATCTGGATTGATGATAATCAGACCAGACTCTTTAAACCCCAATCGATTTAGTAATGCCTTTGAACGGACGTTCGAAGGCATTAAAATTGCACCGATCTCGTGCACACCATGATCGTGCATTAGGCATTGACAAAGCGAGTTTGCCGCTTCAAATGCCAAACCTTTGCCCTCATACTGAGTTAAAAAAGCAAAACCTAAATCGGGAATTTGGATTGCTGGACGATGATAAAAACCGCATACACCGACCGGATTGTGTTCATGGTCGGTTACAACAAACGGCGATTGGCAATCCCACATCGCATAGGAGTCAAAAAACGCGTTCTCAATGTATGCTTTTGCGTCAGCGAGCGTGTTTATCCCCCTATCGCCAATAAAATGCTTAAACGATGCTTGATTTAATAGCTGATAAATAAAGCTTACGTCTTCTAGTTTCGCTTTTCGAATGATAGTGCGTTGGGTAGTTAATATCATTATTTGTTACCTCATTGACGCCGCTTAAACTAGCTTATTTCATATTTACATTCCATTTATTTTTCAACCTTCTTTTATTTGCAATAATCTAAATAATTGCGCCAAGTCAATTAGACTACAAATAAAAAAGTATTAGATTGCGATACCTAACGCTTTCAACTATGACTTTAGATAGGCACATATAGGAGTGTTAAAGCATGTCAGAAAATGTCGCAATGAGTCGGAAACAAATTGGTGGCGAAGTACCCATGGTTGCTAATGAAATAACGGACAGCTGTATCTATTCGGGCTTATTTGGCAGTATCGATTCCGCTCGTATGAATGCGATAGCAGAACGCATCATCTCGATGTCTGAAGAACGACAAATTGATTTGACGATTATCGACTTAAGTAATGTTGATGCCATTGATTCAGCAGTGTCGGGTCATTTATTACGGTTAGCTGAAACATTACGGCTTGTTGGTGTAACTCCGATTTTTTGCGGCATACGATCGAACATTGCCGCAAGTATGGCATCAACTGGCGTCGATTTTGGCCAAACTCATGTTGTTAGAGACCTCAAACGGGCTTTAAAGCTTAGTTTGGAAATGTCCGGATTTACAATCATTCAGGCCAAAAAATAGCAGGCAACACTATGAATTGCCATGATGTCGATGTCCAAGCACTTGTTGGTCAGCTCAGCTTGGATTATGAGTCTGATGCATACCACACCGCTAGGATCGTCAAGCAGATCGCTGTGAAGTTAGGCTTTGCTGAATCAAAAGCGGGTAAGATTTCTCTGGCAGTGTCAGAAATTTGCATGAATGCGGTACTGCATGGTAGAGGTGGAATTGTCATCATCTCCACCCTTAACAATAATCAAGTTATCGAGATCCTTATTGAAGACAAGGGTCCAGGGATAGCAGATTTAAACCTTGCATTCAAAGATGGATACAGTACAGGAGGCACGCTTGGGTTAGGGTTAGGTGCAGCGAAACGAGCCGTAGAAGAGTTTCATATTGAAACCTCCAAGGACGGCACACGTGTTATTTTAAGAGATTACCTTCCCGTTTATAAAACCCAATTCGACATTGGCGTAGTGTCTTTTCCGGCCCATGAGATGTTTGTGAATGGCGATGGATACCTCATTAAACCTTACAAAGGAACAAATTTATTTCTGAGTGTGTTAGATGGTGCAGGTAACGGTCAAAAAGCCCATGATGCTGTGCATAGTGTTATTACGACGTTTGAAAACAAGATTAAACAGCCATTGTCCGAGTTAATTCAACTTGCTCACTTAAACCTCGTCAAAGAAGGTCACAGTCGTGGCGTGGAATTAGCTGTCGCGAAATTCGAAGATGACATAATCCATTTCGCTGCTATTGGAAATTTACACATAACGCTTCGCAATGGCGCTGACACTACCAGCTGCTTAATCAATGGTAGGCTTGGGTTAAATTTGCCCAATGAAATAAAAATTGCCAAAAAGCAACTTTCTATTCCTTGGACACTCATAATATGTACAGACGGTATTCGCCGATTTGAAATTGCGGATCTCATAGCACAAACTGATTACAGTGCTCAGAAGTTAGCAGAAAATATTTTCAACCGTTTTGCCGACGATAACGACGATGCTACAGTTTTAGTGGTAACCAAACATGACTAACTCGAAAGACACATCAAAAGAAACAGTCAACCTACGCAGCTTTTTGCGTGGCATCGTTGGTAATGCGCCTTTTGGTATATTTACAACCAATATTTATCAAGAAATTGGCGTTATTAACACTAAAGCGCTTAGGTTACTTGGCTGTGAAGAGTCGATGTTGAGCGATGTGTGCGATAAACATTACGGGTGTATTTTTACTCTGCTACCAGAAATAAAAACTCAGCTCGACGAGCTATTTTCTACCCATAAAGATTTTATGGTTGATTTTTTACGCCAACACGTTGGCCACTCGATCGTTAATATCCGCGTAAAGTCAATAATTAGTGGTACCTTATTTGTTATTGAAGATGTAACCGAACAAAGTCACCTTACTGAAAAACTCATTTACGATAATACCCATGATTTACTGACCGGCCTTTACAACCGACAATATATTAACGAGGCCGGAGAACGTGCCATTGAAAAAGCGCGCAAATACAATATTCAAGGTGCCATCATTTTTATTGACCTTGATCGTTTTAAACCTATCAATGACGCAGAAGGGCACGCTGCGGGTGATAAATTACTCTCAAAAATCGCCTATTTACTTACACATAACACCCGAAAAACCGACCCAATCGCCCGAATTGGAGGTGATGAGTTTGTTATTCTCTTGGAGGACTGTGACATCTCTAAAACCGTGGTCATCGCTGAAAAAATCAGAGCTGCTGTTGAAGGTTTTGTTTTCAGTTACAATAAACATCAGTACCAAATTTCTTTGTCGATGGGGATTTGCTCGTTTGGTAATGACACCGACATGTGGTTCGAAGTATTGAATACGGCTGATAACGCCTGTCAAATTGCTAAGCGTAATGGCCGAAACCGCTTTCATTTAGCGCAAATTGATAACTTTGAATACATTAAACATAAAGCTGAAGTGGCTTGGTTACCAAAAATACGTGATGCCATTAAGCACTCAAGATTCGTTTTGTACACACAGCCCATCGTACCTGTAAACAGCCAATTAAATGAAAAACCGGTTCTAGAGTGTTTGTTGCGCATGAAAGACGAAAACGACACAATTATTCCTCCAGCGATATTTATTCCGCCCGCAGAGCGCTATGAAATGATGGCCGACATCGACTACTGGGTAATTGAACAGGCATTTATGAATGCACTTGAAGGACACATCTACACCATTAACCTTTCTGGTTTAACGGTGAAGGATAACCGTTTTTCATCGAACGTGCTCGACAGAGTAGAACGCTATAATATCAACCCATCACAATTTATTTTTGAAATCACAGAAACCGTTGCCATCAATAATTTGCTTGAGTCATCAAAACAAATTGAAACGTTAAAAGCAGCGGGTTTTCGTTTTGCCTTAGATGACTTTGGTTCTGGCGTTGCTTCGTTTTCTTATTTAAAACAAATGCCTTTTGATATTCTAAAAATTGATGGCTCTTTTGTTACTGGAGCCGCACAATGTAAGAAAACACTTGGGATCCTCAAAGCAATTGCCGAAGTCGGTCATTTACTTGAGCTCGAAATTATTGCCGAATACGTCGAGAGCGAACAACATTGGAATATGTTAAAAGAGCTTGGGATTGAATATGGCCAAGGATATTGGCTCGGAAAGCCAAAGCCAATGGTAGATACTGAAGATACAACACCGAGTAAAGAAGCAGCTTCTTGATCGTCTAGAAGCTGCTTTAACGGTATAACTATTTTTGGTAAGTAGCTTTTGTTTTTAACTCATCAACCGACTTAACTCGCCACTGCCCTTCAAAATCAGCATAGGGTGTATTAGCAAACTTCTTACCTCTTAATTGAATACTTAGACGTGCTGCATCAGGATTTAACACCGTATTCAGATAATAATCTTGTATGTCTTTTAACGTTAGACGTTCAACCGCGTTAATTAATTTAGACTTAGAGTCATAGGCGGCGTTTTCTTTGTACCAATCACTTACAAAAGGTGAAACTTCATCATTTAAGTTTTTAGCAGGTTCATTGAGTGCGACGAGCGTTGATTGCTTTAGCTGTAGAAACGCTTCATCGCTCAGCCCATCTAATACCTTTGCATAATCATGGTAATACGTTTCAAACCGTTGCTGCATTGACTTCACGTCTTTTACAGGTGTTTGAATATAAAAGGCCATGGCTGAATACTCATCTAGGGTTCTTGCCGAAGCACCCACTGCGTAGGCCAATTGCTCTTCTGTACGCAACTTTTCAAAGACCTCAGTTCTTAAATGACTTTGTAGCACCAATGCAGCAGCTTTAGCCTCCATAGCGGGCGTTGGGTGCACAAACAGATCGATCACAGCAACGTCAGCAACATCCAAATCTTCTTGCCAAACAATCGTTTGCTTTAATTCTGGTCGCCAGGTTTGTGCCGTTTTGAAACTCGTTACTTCGCTCGGCTTTAGTTGCTTTTCTAAAACGATTGCAACACGCTCAAGTTCATCGCGTGAATAGTTTCCAAAGCTAAATACCCGCGTTTGATGAGCTCTCAAGAACGCTTGCTGGAGTTTAAAAAATTCATTGAGCTTGACTGAACTAATGGCACTTAACATCGCTTCATCATCAAAACTGGAATCACTTGTGAGCACAGCCAATTTCGAAAAAGCTTGATAAAAAGGAAACTGCTGACGTTGATTTACGATAGCTTGACGCTGGCGTTCTAACGCTTGTGCAAAAGCTTTTTCATCGACTGTGATTGGCAATGCAGAAATTGCTTTATCTAGTAACTCAAGCTGTTTGTCTGTAAACCCAGAAATGTTTAGCGTTAATCCATTTCCACTACTAAGCGAAAATGGCATGCCAGCAAGTCCTGCTTCATTAATTAATTTACTTTGCTGCAAATTATAAAGATCTGCCCACACCGAAAACAACAGCATATTTTTCGCGGAATCCGTCGCCATTGGTGAGTTTATTGCCACATGCAAATACCCTTTGGGTTGGTGCGCAAACGCTTGACTCCCTAAATGCCAAATCCTTAAGCCATCTCGTGTCACGATCTCTTTAGGGTTTGCTGTTTGGTTCGCCAGTTTTGCTTTAATAGTAAAAGATTCCGGTAGTAGTGTATTAACGTCAGGTAATGTCAATTGAACATCACTTGGCTTTTTCCAAGTATTGAAGTCTTCTTTCGTGAGCGTTTCAATACGATATTCGCCATCGTAAAAGTGCAGTTTTGAATCCGTTTTTTCTTGCTGTGAAATCATCCAAATACGAAGTCTAGTCGGATTCAAATCATCTAATAGCGCTTGAATTGCTTTCTCATTAAACTCCGCATAGTGGTAATTCGCGTTAATGACATGGTTTAGCGGATAATCCTGCATACTCTGAGTGAGGGCACTCACATAATTGAACTCATCGCCTTTCTCAAGAAACTGAAATTGATTATTTAGCGCTGTTTTTATTTCTTTAAAGTACTTTTTATCAAGCCCTTTGGCTTTTACTAATTCAATGTATTGCATCACCATCGCAATGATTTCATCGCGATGCTTCATACCTTCATCAGTCAAATCAATATTGACCGTAAAAGAACCATAGTTCCCATACAAAGTAGGCTCTGCCCCAGCCGATAAGCTATTAATCCAACCTTTCGATTTTAAAACTTGAGCAGGACTTCCACTCATTTCATTTGCGACCAAATAAGTAACAAAATAGTTTGGCTTATAGGCAAATTGAGATTGATTATTATGGATGGTGAAATCGAGTTTTAACTGTTTTACGTCTTCTTTGGGTCTGTAATAAATCTTCTTACCCGCCGCTTGGTTGAAATCCAACGTTGCCTTCACGGTAGGTCGTTCTATTTGCTTGTTTTTAATATCGATAAAATGTTTTTGCGCAAGTGATTTCATTTCGGAGAGCGGTCGATTTGAGATCATCGCTACCTTCATGATGTTTGCGGAATAATAACGATCGTAAAACGCTTGAGTCTCTTGTTGTAAATTGCTGCCTTCTTTATCCCCTAACGTTTCTAAGTTACCGATAAGAAAACGATTGGCCGGATGCTCCCCCATGAGTTGCCGAGCTAATTTATATTGTCCAAAAAAATCCATTTCTCGACGCATTGACCACTCTGCATTGACAGCGTGTTTCTCTTTTTCAGAATATTCGGGATAAAGCTTGGGTGATTTAAAAAAGTCAGCGAACCTATCAAGGGCTTCGTCATAGGCGTTACTATTAACTTTGAACATGTAATTCGTAATATCTAACCACGTATACGCGTTATGAGCACCGCCGTTTTGAGTCATAAAATCAGAGTAGCCTTTTGGATCGGGGTATTTTTCTGTGCCGAGAAAAAGCATATGTTCTAAATAGTGCGCCATCCCCTGCTGACTCATTGGATCATGCAGTAAGCCTACACCCACACTTAACGCCGCAGCCGATTTTTCACTTGCCGGATCGGACACTAAAATAACCTCAATCCCATTACTTAACTTGAGCGTTTCATATTGGCGCGAGTCATTAGGGCTTACGACTAAACTCGAGGCGTACAAAGGCAGGGCTTTTTCCGGAGACGGTGTATTTTTAGATTGCAACGTGGCGTTACATCCACTAAGCAGGACGACTGTAAGCAAAGCAATAGAAAATCGCGTTTTCATCGAATTACATTCTCTTATTTATGTCTATACCCAATTAACCGAAAAATGCATCTCCACATCGATTAGGTATAAATAGGAATTGATACAGATACATCTCAACTTGATTTTATTTTATGAAATCAAAATGAAATAAATTAAAAGTGATGTACCGCTTGATTAACACTATGATTATGAAATATGGTTGATTTTGCAACGGTCAATGACCAATGTTTTGTTACAACAAGTAAACCAATGGAGCATATCATTCATGCTAGTGAAATTTTTAGTCTTGGCCATGTTCGCACAAGTCATCTTGACGTTTGTCGTGTTAGTGACCATGGGGAAAAGGCGTTTTAGAGCAGCAAAAGAAAAACAAATCGATAGAACTGCTTTTTCTGCGATGAGGCTGGACGATGCGCCAGATTTCGTTCGAGTCGCCGACCGAAACTTTATAAATCAATTTGAAATTCCAGTTCTTTTTTATGTTGCAAGCGTCACTGCAATCGCGCTCAATGCAGTAACCGTCTGGTTCGTTGCATTTTCCGTCGTCTTTGTTATTGCGCGAATTGCACATTCCATTATTCATTTGGGAAGTAACAAAGTGATTGTTCGCTACCGTTTATTTCTGATCAGTGTATTAATGAACTTTTTGCAGTGGCTATCCTTACTTGCAACGCTATTTATCGCGGTATAGACATCCATTTAGTTCTAAGTGTTATATAAAACAGTTTTTTTACAATAAATTCAACTTTAATTTGCTTCTTACTTTGTTAGGATAACGGTAAAAATAAAAACAAGGTAAGGGGCAACCTGATGAACAAACAGTCAATATGCGATTTTGGTATTTATAAAGGTGAACCCTATTCACAGTTACCCGTCAGTTTTTTAAATTGGATGATCGCAAATGAACATCCAAATGCGCAGTATGCATCGTGCGAACTAAATCGAAGAATCGAAGCCGTTTCACAAAGTAATCAAGGAATAGAAAATAATTAATTTAGGCTTTCAAACAGAGGCAATTGCTTTAAACTAGGCCGCGTATTATTAATAAACACGGGATTAATATGCGACTTTCAGGCATTTTGCTGCTTTCTTTAACGCTTAGCGCATGTGGTATTACGAGTGCGCCCAAAAGCGATTCTGAAACAGTTTCTTATTTAACGGTTTTACACACGAACGATAACCATGGCCGATTTTGGCACAATGAAAATGGTGAGTACGGAATGGCTGCTCGTAAAACCCTCATTGACCAACTTCGAATCACCGCTGCAAAAAATGGCCATGAAGTTATCCTACTATCAGGCGGTGACATCAATACCGGAATTCCAGAGTCAGATCTGCAGCACGCCGAACCAGATTTTAAAGGGATGGCGCGTTTAGGTTATGATGCCATGGCACTTGGAAACCATGAATTCGATAACAGTCGTGATATTTTAGCAAAACAAATCGAATGGGCACAGTTTCCAATACTTTCTGCAAACATCATCGACGACTCAACAAAGAAACCAGCTTATCAACCCTATGCGCTGCTAAAAAAAGGCAAACTCAACATTGCTGTTATTGGTTTAACAACTGTTGATACGATAAAAATTGCAAACCCAGATTACGTTGCTGGACTCAATTTTATCGAACCGAGCGTTGCAACAATTTCAGCATTACAAGAAATAGAACAACAGTTTAAACCTCACGTGACCATCGCGGTAACGCATATGGGTCATTACCACAATGCTGCTCACGGTATTAATGCACCTGGTGATGTTACGCTGGCCCGAAGCCTGCCAAGAGGTGCGTTAGATATTATTGTGGGTGGTCACTCGCAAGAGCCAGTGTGTGTTGATGAAGCTGGCAATGAAGATACCTCTTTTGCCCCGGGTAAAACGTGTAAGCCAGATAATCAAAACGGTGTTTGGATCATGCAAGCTCACGAATGGGGTAAATATGTGGGCAAAGCAGAATTTAAGATTTCGGGCGACGCTATTGAACTGCTTGATTATCAGTTAATTCCGGTCAATTTAAAGTCAGCTAATGGCGAGTTTATTGGACAAGCCATAACCCCAGATCCAGCGATGCTCGACTTTTTGGCTCCTTACCAAGAAAACGGCGCAAAACAATTAGAAGGTGCTGTTGGAACAGCGCTAGGTTTTTTTGACGGTGAACGCAGTACAGTCAGGTTTAAGCAAAGCCCGCTTGCCGATTTGATTATCAGTGCTCAAATGGCTGCAACCAAAGCGGACTTTGGCATTATTAGTGGTGGTGGTATTCGCGCAAGTATTAACGAAGGTGAAATCAGTTACAAAGATATTTTAAAGGTACATCCCTTTAAAAATCGCATTACCTATGTAGATTGGCCCGCTAAGGAACTACTCGATTATCTAAACATTGTAGCTCGCTACCCGGCAGATGCGGGTGCCTACTTGCAGTTCCACAATATCGAATTTCAAGTGTCCGATTCCACAATCGACAACGTCAGCATAAATGGTCAACCATTAGATATGGCCAAGACTTATCGTATGAGTATTAACAGCTATAATGCAGCCGGTGGTGATGGTTATCCTAATTTAACGATGCATCCGACTTACATTGATACTTCAAGAACCGATGCGGAAGTACTTAAGGAATACATCCAAAAGTTCTCACCTATCAATCCGAAAACATTTATACGCTGATAGTTTTTCAGTCGTAGGGAAGCCTAACACGAGTCGACATAATCGACTCGTGTTTTCTATTTTGCAACAGACGCTAGTATTATTTACCGTGGATCACGATATGACTAAAGTCAAAACCTGTGGGCATAAAACTGTGCAGTTTTGAGCGCGACCCCTCACCATGCGCTTTAGGTGGATAATAATCCGATTTAAGATCTGGGTGATCAGAGAACGCCTCATCTAAAGACGCGCGGATCTCGCTCAGTGTTTTTTCTAGACTGTTATTAAAGTTAGGTCGCTTACGAATAGTGTGACCCAATGACACCAAACGATGGAAATATTTATCGGCAAGCTCCAGAAAAGCATCAGGAAGTTGTTTGTTCGTATTTAATACAGCATCGCTCTCGGTATTACTGTATTCAAGTAAAGCCAAATAAAAACACAAAGGTTTATTGGCTAGGCTTACTTTCTCACCATTTTCACCAACTTGCAGGGTTTTTTGATACAGATCGATGATTAAATTAGGGGACGCTAAAGCGAGGCCATCTTCAGTTGTTTTTGTGGTAGCACGTTTCTTCGCTTTTCTTAAAAAACGCAGCCAAAAAGACGCCACCAATACACCTAACAAAACAGGGACGATTAAACCATGCCACGGAAACCTGCTTTTTGGTTTAAATTCAAGCAACACGTTTCCAAAAGATTTCTTGAGCACTACCTGCTGTTCATTCGGCGTTATCGCTTGCTCTAGTGCCTTAATATGCTCAACCACAAACGGCGCATTGTGTTCAACAAGTTGATGATTCAATGCGGATAAGTATTGGTTTAGTTGCCACTCATTTCCGGCATTTTTAAAAAATGGTTGCGCTACCCCTAAATTATCAATATCTAACGCAACTCGTACTTTGACTTCATTGAGCGCTTGTCGATGGGCTTCATGAGAACGCTGATGATAAGCATGGAAAAACCCTATGCACATGACCGACATACTTAAAAGGTAAAGAGCAACAACACGGATCCCTTTACTCATCGGAGTGATGCCTGTCAATAAAGTTAAATGGAGCACGCTCACACTGCCAATACGTATTGGGCTCACTAAAATAGCCTGATTGATTCTCAACCGCATCCGCCACTAAAACGCTCTGCAGCGCACACGCTAATTCAGTGTTATTCGCACTCATTTTAAAATACCATTTCGTTCCATCGATATTTTCGGCAATAGGCGTGATGTATTGCTCGGACAAATGCTGGCCATCTTTAGCTTGCCAATAAGACGAAATCATATCCACTTTACCTGCAAGTAATAACTGTCTCAGTTCACTGTGCGTGTTACCGTAAACAATATTCATGTTATCCACATCCAAGCCCAAAATTTTGAACTGTTGCATTGGCAAAATATGCCCTGAACGACTAGTGGGATAATCTAACAGGCCGATCCGTTTATCGAGTAAATACGACTTCGATAACTGTGGCTTTTCGCGCAGTGCGATTAAGTAGGCATTATACGCTTTAAAGCTCACCAATGGTTTGTAATTGTGTGTTTCTTTAACTTTAAAAGCAGAAACAACAATGTCTTTAGCCAAAATCACATCCGCTATCCCTTTAGCAATAAACTCTACTTGCTCTGTCATACTTGAACCAAAGTAAATAATCACCTTGCCATATTGATTGGACACCGTTCGGTCTGCGCAAAGCTGCTCCGATAAACGCACCGCCATCGACTTCACCGGAACGAAACCAATCAACGTTTGTGTGTTTCGCGCAAGCTCTGTTTTACACTGACTGAAATTCTGTTCAACCATTGGCAATGCATTAAATGAATAATCGACAAAATAACGCCCACAGAGCCAACTTAATGCGAAAGCAAGCACTGTCATCACTACACCAAATTGTCGTTTTGTGAATATGATAAACAAAGAAATAATTGATTCATGGACAAAAGAGGTGTCTATTTGAACAACTTTCTTTACTTATTGCAATAAGTAAGTTTACTCAAATACTCTAAGCCTTTGTTTTATAGATTATATTAACAAGAAATTATGAATATGAACAAAGCCTGTTTATGAAATTCAAAAACAAGGACAATTGACCGTACACACACGGGATTATTGCCATTTTTCAACAGAAATTGGAGAAACAACATGCGTCGTTTAATTACTGCCGCAGCACTCGTTTTAGGGCTTGTGTCAGCTCAAGTTCATGCTTGGGGCCAAAATGGCCACCGAATCGTTGGTGAACTTGCACACGCTCATCTGACGGAGCAAACTAAAACCGCTATATTACCTCTATTAGAAGGTGACTCTTTAGCGGAAGTATCAACTTGGGCCGACGAAATGCGCTCTGCTCCTGGTGAATTTTGGCAAAAGAAATCGTCTAAATGGCACTATATTAATGTGTCTGATCCGAAAAACATGCATAAACATGTACACAGTAACATTAATAGTAAAGAACAAGTAAAAAACATTCTTGATGGTATTTACTACGCGACCAACATTCTACAATCGAAAGACAGTGGCCTTGAAGAAAAACGCTTTGCAATACGCTTTTTAGTACACCTTGTTGGTGACAGTCATCAACCATTCCATGCTGGGCGAGCGGCTGATCATGGTGGAAATAAAATAAAAGTTGAGTTTTTTGGCGACAACACCAACCTGCACAGTGTTTGGGATACCTCTCTTATTGAAAACGAGAACCTGTCATTTACTGAGTTCACTCGTTTTATTCAAACAGACAATCAAGAACTCATCGCAGAATACTTAGCAAGCACACCTGCGGATTGGTTGCTTGAATCACATCATATCGCTGAAAAGATTTACAACGCGGAAAAAACGGAAATGAAATACCGCTACGTGTTTGACCATATGCCCATCGTCAAAACACGTTTGGTTCAAGGTGGCATTCGCCTAGCTGGCCTTTTGAATCTTATTTTCGATGGATCGACGCAAGCTAAAGCACAGTCTTTATCTAAACCTTTAGCATTAGAAACAGCAAACTAATTCATAAAATACATCACACACGGGAAACAACACAATGAAAAACTTACGCTTATCGAAAGTGGCTGGCGCCATGGTGCTCGCCCTTGGGGTAACGACAAGTGCGTTTGCAGCTGACACCTCTTCTGCGATCCGCGGTAAAATTACAACACCGACGGGCGCAGCAGCGTCAAACGTTGAAATTACGATTGTTCACGAACCAACTGGTACAGTTAGCAAAGTTTCAACCACTGAAGATGGCTTCTTTAGCGCGAAAGGTCTTCGCGTTGGTGGTCCATATAAAGTGCTAATCGACTCTGATACGTTCAGTGATGCAGAGCTTAAAGACATCTACTTAGAACTTGGCGAAACCAAACGCCTAAACTCACAACTAGAAGCTTTACAGCAAATTGAAAAAATCGAAGTTGCAGGCTATCGCATTGTGCAACAAGCTGGCGGTGCCAATAGCGTATTTGGCGCAGACACAATTGAAAACACGCCAAGCTTTAACCGTGATATTAAAGATATTGCGCGTCTTAACCCGCTTGCGTCTATCAACGGAAACGGTGAAATGACTATCGCGGGTAACAACCCTCGTTCAAACAGCCTTACTGTTGACGGCATTAGCCAAAACGATGATTTCGGCTTGAACTATGGTGGCTACCCTACACAACAACCACCCGTGTCACTTGATTCAATCGAACAGATCTCCGTAGACGTTTCTCCTTTCTCTGCTAAAAAAGGCAACTTTGGCGGCGGTACAATCAACGCGGTGACCAAATCTGGCTCTAATGAATTCAAATTTTCGATGTTCGCTGAAACATCAACACCAAGTCTTTCAGGTGACAGCGTCCGTCTAGACGAAATCACAGAAGGTGGAAGACCAGTCCTTGATGAAAACAAGCACCGTACATACCAAGTGGTTGAAGCTAAGCCGATCCAAACCGAACAACGTTATGGCTTCAATGTGGGTGGTCCGTTAATTAAAGACGAGCTTTTCTTCTTTGTTGATTACAGCAACTGGTCAAGCGAACTAGACCTTGATTACGGTTTTGAAAACTCAGGTGCAGTTAACGAATTTGACGTTTCTAAAGATCTATACGACCAGTTTGTTTCTATTCTTGATAACACCTATGGTGTTAAAGATGGACTTGGTGGCAATCCAGAAGACACGAACCAAAAACTACTCGCGAAAGTAAGCTGGAACATCAATGACCAACATCGTGCTGATTTCACTTATCAGTGGCAAGATGACCAAGATGCACGTGAATTTGCGCTTGGCGGAAGTTCAGTACAGTTAGCTTCAAATGGTTACACATACCAAACTAAGTTCAACAACTTTGCAACCAAACTCTACTCAGATTGGAGCGATGTATTCTCTACTGAACTTGGTCTTTCATATAAAGACGTGACAAACAGTAGCCGCACTGTATCTGATTTTGGTCAAGTAACGGTCCGTACAGATGGTTTCCGTAGTCCAGAATTTGTATTTGGCTCTGACGTATACCGTCACGCAAACTATGCAGAAAACCAAAACTTTGTTTTAGATTTTGATGCGACTTATCTACTCGGTGAGCACGAGCTTGGTTTTGGTATGCAATACGAAAACTTGCGCTTATACAACCTATTCGCTCCAAATTCTAAAGGTTCATATATCTTTGATAACTTCGATGACTTTATCAATGGCACTGTTGCAAGCTTCCGAGGCAACTACGACTTCCAGTATTCAAATGCGTTCACCGGTAACGTAAATGACGTTGCTTACGATGCTCGCCGTAGTACATTAGCACTTTACCTAGAAGACACTTTCTACCTAACTGACGACCTAGAAATCACAGCTGGCCTTCGCTATGAGCGTCTGTCATCTGATGACAAGCCAGCGTTAAATGAAGGTTTTGTAGCGACATACGGTTACTCTAACCAAGAAAATCTTGACGGCAAAGACATTATTCTACCGCGTATCGGCTTTAAATATTACGCAACGGACGATCTTGTTGTAAAAGGTGGTATTGGCCGTTTCCAAGGCGGTATTCCAAATGTATGGTATAACGACCCATTCCAAAAAGATGGCTTGACCTACGTAAACGCGCCACAAAGTGCGATCAATGAATATTTTGCAAATAACGCTGCGGATTTCCGTCAAGCACCCGCGTTCTTAAACGATTCTCTAGTACAAGGTGCAGGAAGCGTTTCTTACGTAGATCCAAACTTTGAGTTACCGTCAACAATCCGCGCACAAGTGGGTTTTGAGTACGAGTTTGGTACTGAGTTGCTTGGTGATGGATTCAAGTGGGAAGCGGAGCTTAGCTACCACAAAAAAGAAAATGAGGTGGTTTGGCACAATACCTCTATCCGTCCTGTAGGTGTGTTAGCCGACGGCGAACGTATCGTTTACGAAAGTATTTACGACGGTGATCGTGCAGACAATTGGGACATCATGCTGACAAATGCTCAAGATGAAGGTCGTTCAATTATTTTTTCTACTGCGCTTGCAAAAGAATGGGATAACGGACTTTACTCGTCAATTAGCTATGCTCACCAAGACATCGAAGAAGTTCAAGCGGGTTCTTCGTCTCAATCAAGCTCGAACTATAAGCACAGCTCAATGAAGAGCCGTAACGTCGATTTGGTTGGTCGTGGATTCTATGAAACTGAACATGCTTTAAAAATCAACCTAGGTTACAAGCACCAATTCTTCGAAGGGTACAACACACACTTTAACCTATTCTTCGAGCGTCGTTCTGGTCGTCCAATGAGCTACACGATGGGCCTATACCGCGATGAGCAATTGGGTGACTTTGGTTCAGATTTATACTCACACAGTGCTTACCTAGCTTACATCCCAACAGGTGCTGATGACCCTGCAGTAAACTGGGAAGAATCTCGCATTTCGTGGGAAGAGCTTGAAACGCTATTAAATAAAGCGGGTATCACAGAGCGAGGTCAAATCTTAGACCGTAACACGGCGACTCAACCTTGGGTAACGTCGATGGACTTGAGCATTAAGCAAGATATTCCGGGCTTTAAAGCAGGTCACAAAGGTCAGATTTACTTCATGATCGATAACTTTGCTAACCTGTTAAACAAAGATTGGGGCATTGAACGCAAACTACGCTACTCAGATCAAGCACTTTACGACCTTCGTGACATCGATGATCAAGGCCGATATGTGTTAGAACGCAAATTTAATGGTTCTGACGTGCGTAACTACTCTGAAATCGTGACGGCTTCATCGTCATGGCAAATCAAAGTAGGCGTAAACTACAAATTTTAATCCTCCCAGATAGTCAAGGCCACGAATCGTGGCCTTTTTCATTTCGCGCTGCATTTCGCTTTAGTTAAAATCAAGAAATTCCATCCTTAGACACAAAAATGCAATACACTTCTCGTAGAATTAGGCTATATTTTGTAGAATTTTAACTCAATTAGGGAAACTTATGGCTGACCTATTGCAAAAATGGAAATATAATAGGGCAAACAAGTGAACCAAAAGAGTTCACAAAAAGAGTTCACTAATTACAACTCACTCTCTAACACGGGAAACAACATAAAAATGAAACTACAAATGAGAAAAACGGCTCTGTCACTTGCAGTGGCGGCGTTAGTTGGTGCAAGCAGCGGTGCTTTCGCAAACGAAACGTCTTCAGCGGTTAAAGGTCAAATCGTAGGTCCAAATGGCAGCCCTGCTGTTGGCACTACAATCACCGTAATGCACATCCCATCTGGCTCAACAAAAGTGATTCAAGTAAACGACGCAGGTTACTTCAGCGTAAAAGGTTTACGTGTTGGTGGTCCTTACCAAATCATTGTCGATTCTGATAAATTTGAAGACCAACTTCTTGAAAACGTTTATCTTTCTTTAGGTAATGATTACCCAGTTAACGTACAACTACAAGCTAAAACCGACGTTGAGCAAATCGTTGTTACTGGCCGTCCAATGAGTGCAATGTCTGGCGGTACAGGTCCTGCCGCGACCTTTACACTAGAAACACTTGAAAATGCACCAGCAATTAACCGTGACTTACGCGACATCGTACGTGTTGATCCCCGAGTATATGTTGATGACAGCCGCGGCGCAATTCAATGTGGTGGTGGTAACCCTCGTTTCAATAGCTTGACCCTTGACGGTGTGCGTATGAACGATGACTTTGGTCTGAGCTCAAACGGCTACCCAACGGTTCGTCCCCCTTTCTCATTTGATGCAATTGAGCAAGTCGCTGTTGAGCTCGCGCCATTTGACGTGCAGTACGGTGGTTTTACTGCATGTAACATCAACGCCGTAACCAAATCAGGCACTAACGAGATCCACGGCGGTGTATTCTACGATTACACCAATGATTCAATGAAAGGCGACAAAGCCGAAGGTCAAGAGTACGACACTGGTAATTTCACTGAAAAACGTTACGGTTTCAACGTTGGCCTACCACTAATTAAAGACAGCTTGTTTTTGTTTACATCGTATGAAAAGTTAGAGGGTGTTGAACAATTTAGTTACGCAGGCCTTGAGTCAGGAAATATTTCTCAAGCTGAGATTGATCGTATCGTTGCTATTGCAAACACAAAATATGGTTACAATGCAGGTGGAATGCCAGGCAGTATGCCAGTTGAAGACGAAAAGTTACTTGTTAAAGTAGACTGGAACATCAATGACGACCACCGCGCAAACTTTGTCTACAACTACAATGATGGTTTCCGTTTATCTCAATCAGATGGTGGTAGTCGCGTAGTGTCACTCGACAGCCACTTCTATGAGCAAGGTACTGAATTTACCTCATTGGTCGCATCACTCTACTCAGATTGGTCATCGGAATTCTCGACGGAAGTTCGCGTCGGTAAAACCGACGTTGACGGTCGCCAAATTTCTTTAGATGCGGCAAGCGGCTTCGGTGAAGTGCAAGTACGCACGGATAAAGGAACCGTGTACTTAGGGCCAGATGACTCGCGTCAGGCTAACGACCTAGATTACGATAGCTTTAACGTAAAATTAGCGGGTACCTATTACGCGGATCAACACACCATCACTGCAGGTTACGAATACGTAGACTTAAACGTATTCAACCTATTTATGCAACACACACAAGGCGAATTCCGCTTTAATTCAATTGACGATTTCGACGCTGGCTTTGCTTCTCGCGTATATTATAACAACGCCGCTGGTACGAATAACCAAAACGACGTTGCAGCTTCGTTCTCGTATCAAATGCACACCTTCTATGTTCAAGATGAGTATAGCTTTGACAGCATCGATGCTACTTTGACGTATGGTTTACGATACGACAAATACACCAGTGACGATGCACCAAACTACAACGCGAAATTCGAACAGCGTTATGGTTATGCAAACACCAAAAACATGGACGGCATTGATTTGCTCCAACCGCGTGTTGGTTTCCAGTGGTATGTGGATGACGCGTTAGAAGTACGCGGCGGTTTCGGCCTTTACTCTGGTGGTAACCCGAACGTTTGGTTGTCAAACTCATACTCAAATGACGGCGTAACACAAGTTGGTGTTTCACCTCGCAATATTCGTCTGTTCAATGTACCAATGACCAACTTCGATGGTGGAACGCCTGGCTATGATGTCCCGCAATCAGTATATGACGAGGTAGGCTCACAGCCTGTTGGTAATGGTGATGGCTCTGTAAATGCGATTGATCCAAACTTTGAGATCCCATCTGAGTGGAAATACTCTGTCGGTGCAACCTACACCACAGAGCATGACTATGTATTGTCTCTCGATTTCTTGTACACCGACAAACGTAACTCTGCAACGATGTTAGACGCACCTTTATTTGTAGCTGGTGCAAGTACAGTGGATGGTCGTGCAATTATCGACAGCATCAACGGTCGCAGCGGGGAGTACATTTTAACCAACGTACAAGGTGACGACGGCAAAGCATCTGTCATCTCTGCGGCAATTTCGAAGCAATTCGATAGTGGTTTTGATTTCACATTAACTTATGCATATACTGACTCGAAAGACGTCAGCCCAATGACTAGCTCAACAGCTGGTTCGAACTACGGTAACATTGCGGTAACCAACCCGTTAAACCCTGGTGTTGCAACTTCAGACTACGAAGTACCGCACCGCTTCACAATGACGTTAGGCTACAAAACTGAACTGTTTGACGGTTACACCACACGCTTCAACCTATTTGGTCAAGCAAGCGAAGGTCAACCGTACAGCTATTTGTTTAATGGTTCAGATGGCAACTTTGGTGATTCAAGTTGGAACAGCGATGGTCGTCAGTTAATGTACGTACCACTTGAAAACGACGTGGCCGTTGCATACGACATGTCTGCAGATGAACTTGCGGCGTTTAACGAATTTATCGAAAGCCAAGGCTTAACGCGTGGAGCTATCGTTGGTCGTAACGCGCAAAATGCTGATTGGTATGCGAAGTTAGATTTTAAAGTATCTCAAGAAATCCCTGGATTTGTTGATGGTCACAAAGGTCAAGTGTTCTTCACGATCAATAACTTAACCAACCTTCTCAACGACGATTGGGGCATCATGAAGAAAGGCAACTTCGTTGGCAACAACGTAGTAGACATGAAGTATGAGAACGGTAAATACATCTACTCAAACTTCAACGCAGCGTCTGTTGACTCATCGTTCCAAAAAGACCCATCACTATGGGAAATGCGTGTAGGCGTTCGTTATACGTTCTAAGATCGTAAAAGTAACAAAAGGCCAGCATTATTGCTGGCCTTTTCGTTTAACCTTCCATTTGCTAAAACTTCACTTCCAAATCTGTTAACATGGCGAGAAGGTGCTCGCGACTATTCTCATCTAATCGACTTAGAAACCCTTGCTCCCAATTGAGTGCCAGCGGCACAAGACGTTGATAAAGTGCATCCCCCTCTTTAGTTAACATTAATAAGGTTGCACGTTTGTCTTTTTCGCAGGTCTTACTCGCGACCATTGATTGTTCGATTAATTGTTTAACCGCCCTTGATACTGTTGATTTATCCATCAATGCCAGATCACACAATTGTTTCGCCGTGCTATGTGGATGTTCTGCCAAATGCGCAACTACACGCCACTGAGCCACACTTAAACCAGCTTCCTTTGCATAGACTTTAGCGAACTCGTCGCTCACCTTATTTGCCAATCGAACCAGTCGATAGGGTAAAAATTCATTTAATTTCAGATTCATCGCATTTAAATAGAATACTGGTACTCACTATATACATATTGTACATAACTCTTTACACGTTGAGAATAGGAGCAACTTGAAAATACTCTCATGTGAGAGTATCTTACTATTACTACCTAAGGGGACATAATAATGACGACAGAATTTAACTACCTTACAGGCTTTGGTAACGAGTTTGAAACCGAAGCATTACCAGGCGCTTTACCAATCGGCCAGTTTTCACCGCAAAAGGTTAAGTACGACCTTTACGCAGAGCAATACAATACGACTGCCTTTACTGCGCCTCGTGCTGACAACCGCCGTAACTGGTTCTATCGTATTCGCCCTTCTGTTGTTCAAGGTGACTACTCTGCAATGGACAATGGCTTACTGCGTACCGCGCCAATCACTGAAGTACCTACGCCTCCTACGATGCTACGTTGGAACGCAATTGAAATCCCTGCTGAACCAACCGATTTTATTGATGGTCTAGTCACCATGGCGGCAAATGGCAGCGCAAACGGACAAGCTGGCATTGGTATTCACGTCTACGTTGCAAATAAATCGATGAACGGTCGCTATTTCTATAATGCCGACGGTGAGCTATTGTTTGTGCCACAGCAAGGTCAAATCGTATTGCACACCGAATGTGGAAAACTTGCGATTAAACCAGGTGAAATCGCAGTCATTCCTCGCGGGATTAAATTTAACGTAGAGCTTTTAGACGATTCAGCACGTGGTTACATTTGTGAAAACTACGGTCATCCGCTCGTACTTCCTGAGCGTGGTCCTGTTGGCGCGAACGGTTATACTAACCAACGTGATT
The DNA here is from genome assembly GCA_000333235.1 of Pseudoalteromonas luteoviolacea B = ATCC 29581. Classification (GTDB taxonomy): domain Bacteria; phylum Pseudomonadota; class Gammaproteobacteria; order Enterobacterales; family Alteromonadaceae; genus Pseudoalteromonas; species Pseudoalteromonas luteoviolacea_D. The sequence goes on from CAPN01000032.1 coordinate 161,765, forward strand.
TCCAATACCCAGTGGCGGCCTTTGAAGATCTGGAAGGTGATTTTGAATTGGTTGCTAAGTTTAATGGTAACTTATTCCGCTGTGACATTGGTCATTCCCCACTCGATGTGGTTGCATGGACAGGTAACTCTGCGCCATACAAATACGATTTAGCTCGCTTTAACGTAATGAATACGGTCAGCTTTGATCATCCTGATCCGTCAATCTTTACTGTGCTAACCTCACCATCAGGCACCGCGGGTGTAGCAAACGTCGACTTTGTTATTTTCCCACCGCGCTGGATGGTTGCCGACAATACGTTCCGCCCACCCTACTACCACCGTAATATCATGAGTGAATTTATGGGCTTGATTGAAGGTGTGTACGACGCAAAAGAGCACGGTTTTGTTCCAGGTGGCATGAGTTTGCACAACTGTATGTCACCTCACGGACCGGAAGCAGATGTATTCGAAAAAGCATCCAACGTCGACCTAAAACCACAACGCTACGAAAACACATTAGCATTCATGTTTGAATCGCGTTATGTTATCTCTCCAACAAAATATGCCTTAGAAGGTAAAGAGCGCCAACAAAATTACCTCGATTGTTGGAAAGGCATTAAAAAGTATTATAAAGGTGCTTAGCTCAAGGTTCGTTTTCTGATCCCAATCCTCTTAAGTACGTCATCTATTTAAAGGATTGGTATAACTTAAACCTAAGCTGCACTGAATTGCTTGGGTCTAATACAGCACTCCAAGGAGTGCTGTTTGTCGTGATTAAGGATTTAACATGAAACTATATACCTATTTTCGTTCATCTGCCGCCTATAGAGTGCGAATTGCTTTAAATCTAAAAGGCATGAAACATGAACTGATTCCTGTGAATTTACTTAAATCAGAACAAACCGAAGACGCCTATACAAACAAAAACCCGCAAGGTTTGTTACCTGCTCTTGAAACTGAACAAGGTGTGCTTGCTCAATCTCTGTCGATATTAGAATGGATGGAAGAAACGTCTATAAACACCCCTTTACTTCCTGCTGATCCGTGGGAAAAAGCACAAGTAAGAAGCTTTTGCTATGCCATAGCATGCGATATCCACCCTATCGACAACCTGCGCGTTTTAAAGTACCTAGCAGGAGAGCTTGGTGCGAGCGATGATCAAAAGAATACTTGGTATCGCCATTGGATCGTAGAAGGATTTAAGAAACTAGAAAAGACGGTCAGTAATGGGCCTTTTTGCTTTGGCGACAAAGTGACTTTAGCTGATATTTGCTTGATCCCACAAGTATTTAACGCACTGCGCTTTAACGTAGATATGAGTCAATTCCCTAAACTCTTTGCCATTTACAACCACTGTAATTTACTACCAGCGTTTGATGCGGCGAAACCCGAAAATCAACTCGATGCACAATAATGAAAAAGGGGTTTCGACCCCTTTTTCATTTTTAAAACCAAGCCTACTTCAAGGCAAGGCTTAATTTATCAAGATGTTCTCGTAAGTCATGCCCTAAGTCGGTTAAATAGCCACCATCACGACTGTTAGTGATCCCTTTTTCAAATAGTCTATCTGCTGCAGCCAATAACGAAGGATCGGCATCTTTGTGTAGTTTTAATCCTTGATACAAGCTGGAGTCCGGAAACTTTGCGAGTAAAATAAGCTCGTCGAGCATGTTTTTATCTAACGCCATAATCTACCTACTTTATTATTTGTGTTGAAACTCGGTAAGAAAGCTCTATGCTTGCATTTAAGATTAGACAATCGTGAGTAAAGCGCCATGAAAAAATGTATTTTGTTTTTCCTTTGCCTAATACCCTTTACCAATCAAGCCAAAGAAAAAACCAATGTGTTTATCGATGCGCCAATCAATGTGTGTTGGCATAATGGATTACAATATAGTGAAGGCGCGCTGATCAAGCAATTTGATTGGCTTTACGAATGTGCAGCACGTCACGAAAACGAACAAAACGGCGTATTGATTTGGGTTAAAATCGACAATGAAGGTTACCGGGTGATCAAACCAAAAAAGAATACCATTCGGGTTAACTAACATGGACTAACGATTAGTTTTGACTATTTTTTAACTTGAACCTGAGTGTAAGCCAATTTAATCTTTTCGATTATTTTTGGGTCTGTTTGTTTGCTACACGAAAAATAAAGCTCTGAATAAGGCTCTTCGATCGTTAATAACTTATCCATTGGTTCACTTATCTCTCCTTGACTCAATTTATGGCGATATTGCGCATCACTTAAAATCACTAAATCCAGAGAGCCTTTTCTCGTTTCAATCAGATTAAAAACGTTATCGAAACTAGAAATTAATATCAGGTGTTGATCTTCATTAAATCCTCTTTCCATCAGATACACATGACTAAAGTTATTGCGGATCACGGCCGTTTTGTACTTTTTAGCATCAACCAGTGAATTAAGTTTAATGTGTGAAGACGTTAGTGCATAAAAAGAAGTGGTAAACCGACCAATTGGAAATAGCCAATGAAACTGTTCTTCACGAGCAGGCATGCGAGCAATCGAAAACAAACAGGTGTTGTTTCTCCGTAGTGCCGCATTATAGGCTACCGCCCAGTTCTGCACGGTAATATCGTAATCGATTCCGCTTGTATTCAGTACATTTCGCACTAAATCAGCTGCTTGGCCTTTTAGTTGACCATCTTTGTCAACATATTGATAATCTGGAAAGTTTTCGGTGATCACGTTAAGTGACGCAGCGCTAACGTGCGTATTGCCAAGCAACATCGCCATAATTAAAAGTGCCTTACGCCAAGCCGTTTTCAATCCAATCGCCATAACTGTTGTATAAGTTATCTACACTATAGCTTATTTTTTTTAAAATACAGATATTACAGACTGTATTTGCAATAAATACTCTAGAAAAATAAAGAGTTAAGCAAAAGAGGAACAGTAAAAGCAACTTAAATTCGTTAGCTACTGAGCATTTCGCTAATTTTTAAATAGTATGCTCCCAAATTAAAAATTAGCTAAAATGCAGAACAGTCTATTTATTATGCCTTATTCATTGCATCAAGCAAAAACGCCGAGAGTTTAGCGCCTTCTCGTAATGTCGTTTCGCTACTGCTTCTACCTTCGAGTGAACTGTCAGTAAATGGAGCTATTTCCATCATATCCGCACCCGTTATCGGAAAATGCATGTGCAGTTTCTGCAAAATGGTCATTGCTTCTTCTGGCGTCATACCTCCCGCTTCTGGTGTGCCGGTTGCTGACGCAAACTGCGCATCTAGTGCATCAATGTCGAAGCTGACGTATAACTCATCTACTTTATCTGCTTTCAACTGGGCGATTACTTCATCCGCAATTACCGCTGCACCTTTGCTGCGAATTTCATGAGCCCAGTGCTGCTTAATACCAAATGTTGATTCCCAATGTGATTTATCTTTCCCACTCGATCGGATCCCAAACTGAATCAAGTGTCGTGGCGAAGGCAAAAACTCAAGGATGTGTGTACACCAAGAACCGAAACATAAATCGATACCCAATCGCTCAACGAGTAAGTCCGTGTGCGCATCAAAATGAATAATCGCCGTGCGTTTTCCTTGGTTACGCTTGGCTTTTAAATAGGATTTAGTCAATGGATAACTAATTGAATGATCGCCACCAATGCCAAAAATACCTTTTTGCGGAAAATGAGCATAAAAACCATCGCACACATCTTCGGTGATTGATAACGGACTCACGTGATATTCACTGTCGTTTCGCTTATAGAGAGCATTTTGACAGCGGCTAATGGTTTCTGAATTCAGATACTTATCGTGCAAAAGGTGAGGAATGACACGAACATCACCTAAATCGTAAGAAAATGAGCTAGGATGTTGTTCTACCAGCGTCGTGCGCAGAAATAATGGTCCCCAGTTGGCGCCACGTAATATTCCACCGCCACAATCAGAGCTGATCCCTAAAATCACAGCTTTACGAGGATCATTTGGTAACGTGTCTAATGAGGCGAGCCACAAAGGTTCTACATCGTCTGCTTGTCCAAATAACTTTTCTCGCAACTGAGATTTACGCTCTTTTGCTGTATTAACAGTAAAAACGCCATCTCCAGGTGGACACAAACAGTTTGCTAGTTTCTCTTTGTAGGCTGACCATGTGCTGCTCATTACTCAACTCCTATCTAGTTGCGGTGCATAGGCATGCAATTCTTAAAAATAATAAATTTTTTAACTTGCTCAGTATCTTAAGCGCTTGTTAATCACTACGCCCCCAGAGACATGCACAAAAAAAACCGCAAAATAATTTTAAATCAATGTGTTGCAGAGAAATTAACGGCTTCAATCGTTGAATCAACTTGCGCTTAATCTCACTGATGGTGCAGGTATAACAACTCAGAAGGGGATGTCAAGCTAGCGCGGTTCGGTTCAGCCGCGCTAACTGATTGCTTATTCACTTGTTTTGAATAGCAAACTACTCGTAATGACGTGGTTTTTTGGTTTTAACTACCGCGATGTAGCCATGCCAGCTGGCGTATGCAAGCAGCGGCATAATAACAATGAAGCCCGCCGCGCCGGTCAAAAAGCCCACAACCACCAACACACTGATGGTTGCACACCACACTATCATTGCTGGCACGTTTTTACGTACCGCATTCATGCTCGTTACTACCGCAGTCATAATATCTACTCGACGCTCAAGCATGATCTGCGGCGTGAAAGCGGAAATTGCGAACACAGAAACAAGTAAAATACCACCGACGATTGAGCCTAGCGTTAAAAAGGCACTTAGCTCTTCTAGGGTTGGGTTTGGTGAGTTTGGATACAGTGCATATATAAGTGCGGCCAAACGCATCCACACAATCATCAGCACTAACAGTAAAATCGCGAATCCCCATTCTCCGGCAGGATTGCGGAACATCGATTTAAGACTGTGAGAAAACGTAGGTGTGTGACCTTTCTCAAGCTCCCAAGCAACATCATAAAGCCCCGCCGCAAAAGACGGGCCAATTAACGCAAACGCGACCGCTGCGGGAAGAATAACGTGGGGGGAGCCCGAGTTAATCACAAACCACATGATCACGGCAGGAATAATAGAAAACAATAACCCATAAATTAAGCTCAAGATAGGTGCTCTCGCCATATCTTTAAACGCTAGAGCAAGCCAATGAAATGGTGCAAAAGGTGAAATCACATTACTATCGAAGCATCTTGCAAACTCTGTCCGATCAAGTTGACGTGTTGCAGGCATAAAACACTCCTTAAAATTGTATTTTATCCAACTGATGTTGGTTTCTTCTTTTGTCGGCTAGCGTCATGCTATATACACCCAAGTTGTCGCAAACTAAACCGGTTGAGTGGTTTTCAATCACCGCTCTTTGGTATCTTGAGTATAAGCCTAGGATCCTTTAGAGGTTCTATTCGAGTATGTCTATTTAGGGCATGTTCTTTATAAAACGATCACCACGCTTCTCGTAGCGAGTACTGAAAAGGTTAAGCCATCGTTAGGATTACATTACGACATACTCTTATCTGAACGGGTAAAAACTCGATCCAGATCAGCGCACCCTTTTTTAGGTTTAGGATATACTTGTACAAGATGCAAATTCGAGTTTAAGAAATAATAATAGCGGTTTGGTGTTAACTCGATGAATATGGCAGTTTTGTGTTTCACTTTCATCGATGTAGGACATAGGTCCTGTACAATATTCGCTGGACTCTTAACCATTACACTTTGATTTAAGATTGAGTTTTTACTATGGAAAAGGTATTTCACCTCGGCCTAACTAAGGCGGATTTAAACGGCGCAAAAATCGCCATCGTCCCAGGATGCCCTGACAGAGCGAAACGTATTGCCGAGCGTATTTCAACCGCCACCTGTCTTAATAAGACGCGCGAATTCCACATTTACTTGGCTGAACTTGAAGGGCAATCTATTGTCGTGTGTTCAACAGGGATCGGCGGTCCATCTACGTCTATTGCGGTGGAAGAATTGGCTCAGCTCGGAGTGAAAACCTTCTTAAGAGTCGGAACCACTGGCGCGATACAACCGCACATCAATGAAGGCGATGTGTTAGTGAGTACCGCGTCGGTTCGTCTAGATGGAGCGAGTCAGCATTTTGCACCGTTATCTTATCCTGCCGTCGCTGATTTTTATTGCACCCAAGCAATGGTTGACGCGTGCCAAGCCTCAGGTGTGCCATTTCACGTTGGTATTACCGCATCAAGCGACACTTTCTATCCAGGGCAAGAGCGCTATGATACGTTTTCCGGTTACGTGCCAAAAGCATTCCAAGGCTCTTGCCACGAGTGGCAAAAGTTGAATGTAATGAATTATGAGATGGAATCGGCCACGTTATTTACGATGTGTGCGGCACTTGGCTTAAAAGCTGGGTGTGTTGCAGGGGTGTTAGTAAATAGAACGAAACAAGAAATTCCGAATGTCGATCATGCTCTTGTAGAGAAAAACTCTGTAGGAGTTGTTATTGAAGCTGCCCGTCGGCTAATTAAAAACTAGCTACGCAGCTCATTGACTATAAGATATATACCCAATCTTCAAGTTGATTGGGTATACTTGCAACCGGCGATCATCACTGCTAGGAATTTTTTATAAGCCGTATGCCGTTACTTCTTTAATCGCTATCTCATACCCTAAGCTTGAAATTACCGCCTTAACAACACCCAACTGATTCTTCTTACCTTCTTGCTCGACTAACGTTATATTCGTAATCGATATCTCTTCAAGCTTATACCCTGACATTTGAATTTGGCTCAGTGCGCTTTGCAAAGGCGAGAGACTTGGGTTATAGGCCGCATTTTCTATATATCCGCCAACAAATCGACCTTTGTTAGTCTCTAACTCTACCGCACAATAATTACCAGTATAAGGCGCATAGCTTCGGCATACGGTTTCGCATAAGGCATCTGAAATCGTCATTGAAAACGACAAAGCTTGTTTTGTGGATTGAAATAGACTTTCATGATTATCTAAATCCTTTGGACCAAAATCTTCAGGAAGTAACCTACGAAGGGAAGTACGTTTGTGTGGTAGATTAATTGAAAGTGCGTCGGCATTATGCATTTCATTCATAAATTGGCGACAATGGCCACATGGCGCATCGGTAATGGCGATTAGGTCAATCTGCTTAGCGCCATTCAGCCAAGCATTATTAATAGCCGACTGTTCTGCATGAACAACTAATCCTAGCGCTTGATCTGAAAACTCTAAATTAGCACCAAAATACAAGTTACCAGAATTCGCTGAAGTTCGTTCTAATGCAATCGCACCAACATAAAACTTAGAAATAGGCGGTAACGCAAATTTAGCAGCCACTGGCAGCAGCTCGATCATTAACGCTTCAACATCTAGCTCAAGTTCATCGCAAAGTATGCTCACTTGAGCATACCCTAAAATTCCACGTGATGCCTTGATGCGCTCATAAAGCGCGATGAGCATGTCCTGACTCAACATTGTTTTTATTATCTTTTAAACTACATGGTCGACTAGTCTACGATTCGCGATGTGAATTAGCAAGCACTGACGATGACATCCCACTCAGCCATTGTTTTGCTTGCTTAAAGCAGTCGAAGTTTTGTGCATCAATATCGAATCGCTGTGCTTTTTGCATAAACAAATCGTGCATAAAGCCCTTAAAACCGACCACTCGAGCGACACTTAGTCCCTTTAGGTAGTGCGCTATACTTGGCATGATCTGTACGATATCAATGGCTGCAAATTGATGCTCAAGTTCAACCACGTCAATCAATACTTTGTCACAACGATGAGATTTTGCGTACTCATGAGCAATTCGATAAACACTGATGACATCCTGTGCAGAAATTTTCCCTCTCAGTGTCATCATGACTAAACGTGTTGTTTCATCATAAGTAATACTGGTCGAAAACTGATTCATAGACACCTTGTGGTTGAAATAATAATGCGCTCCCAATTGCCTTTTGCTATTAGGGAGAAGTGAGTCCAAACGTAAAATTACATGTGGATATCAACAAGCATGATAAAAATTCTCATTTACTGGTTGAACCAGCGCATATTAGGGATTTCCTAAATAAAGTCAATCTTGCAATAATAAAAACTGATGGGTGTAAATAAAAAACAGTAAAAGGGATGAGTTTTTGTGAGCGACTTTTTATATAAATAGTCAATGAGGTGTATGCAAAAGGATCTATTTAGCAACAAAAAAACCGCTCACACGTGGAGCGGTTTAAATACACGTTTATTGATTAACCCGTATTGCGCATCCCTGCTGCGATACCTGTCATTGTGATCATCAATGCTTTATCGACCGAGCTTGGGTGCGCTTCACTCAATTCACGTGAACGTTTTAGTAGCTCAACTTGCAATAGGTTCAATGGATCAGTGTAAGGATTTCGTAAGTTAATCGATTCTCGGATCCAAGGCTGACCGGCGAGCAAGGTATGCTCCTTACAAATCTCTCTCACCAGCGCTATTGCATCGGTCAATTCTTGGCGCAGGGCTTTACCTAAGTGACGATATTGCTCGTCCACCAGCCCCTCTTCGTAATGTTCGCTCAAATTACCATCTGCTTTACAAAATACCATTTCGAGCATTTCAAGGCGTGTTCTAAAAAATGGCCAAGCTTGATTCATTTCTTGCAACGTATCAATGCCAAATTGCTCAATTGCAGCCTCTAACCCTTTGCAGGCGCCAAGCCATGCTGGCAGCATCAGACGGTTTTGACTCCAAGCAAAAATCCATGGGATCGCGCGTAAGCTTTCCACTCCACCCTGTGGATTACGTTTTGCAGGACGCGACCCCAAAGGCAACTTAGCTAATTCAACCTCAGGCGTAGCCATACGAAAATAAGGCACAAAATCCTTATCCTCTCGCACTACTTGACGATAACGCTGACACGACGCCTCTGCAATCACATCCATTACCTGCTTCCAAGTGGCTTTTGGACTTGGCGGGGGTAACAAGTTACTTTCAAGTACTGCACCTGCGTAAATGTTTAAACTTTGCAACGCGACATCAGGAAGCCCAAATTTAAAGCGGATCATTTCTCCTTGTTCGGTCACCCGTAAACCACCCTTTAATGAGCCTGGCGGTTGCGAACGGAGCGCTTGTGCCGCTGGTGCACCACCACGACCAATCGTGCCGCCTCGGCCATGGAACAACACCAGTTCAATCCCTTTATCACTGGCAAGCGACACTAAATCTTCCATACTGCGATATTGAGCCCAACCCGCTGCCATCATTCCGGCGTCTTTGGCTGAATCGGAATAACCAATCATCACATATTGGCGGTTTTCAATATGGCCGCGATACCAATTGCTCTCAAGCAGTGCTTTAATGACATCATAGCCATTGTTTAAGTCATCTAGGGTTTCAAACAATGGTGCGACAGGTAAGTTAAACTGACACCCAGATTCTTTGAGCAATAAATGCACAGCCAACACATCGGATACCGTTTGTGCCATCGAGATAACGTAAATACCGAAAGCACTAGGGTCTTGTTTTGCAATCACATCAAACGTATCGAGCACTTCTTTTACATCTGGGCTTGGCATCCAATGTTTTGGTATTAATGGACGGCGTGAATTAAGTTCAGTAAGTAAAAAAGCTTGCTTGTCTTTTTCACTCCACTGAGAATAATCACCAATACCCAAATGACGAGTAAGCTCTGAGAATACTTGCGCATGGCGACTCGCATCTTGACGAACGTCTAACTTAACAAGCCGAAGACCGAAGCAACTCACTCGCCTTAACGTATCAAGTAGTAAACCATCTGCAACGACTTTCATGTTACATTTGAGCAAAGAGCGATAGCATAACTCTAAGGGCTCTTTTAATTGATTGATGTGAGTGACTTTATCAACAGCTCGACTGGGTTGCCCCTTAATTTTTGCATCTAAGTACTCAACCGTTTCAGCAATATCTGCTTTAAGCCGTTTTAGCACGGCACGATAAGGCTCACTTACTTTGCCAGAAACAGCAAATAACTCATCGCTTGCAGACACCATTGAGAGCTCTGCGCTCAATTTATCTATATCACGACGATAGAGATCTAGCGCCATCCAGCGGCCGTGATCAAGCACCTTTTCGGTTACTAGCGCGGTGACGAAAGGATTACCATCCCTATCGCCCCCCATCCACGAGGTAAATTGAACTGGCATAAAGTCTTGAGGTAACGCTAAAGACAAAGTGTCTTGAACTGTTTTGGTAAACTCAGCAACAAATCGAGGTATCGCATCCCATAAGCTGTTTTCTATAACTGCAAATCCCCATTTTGCTTCATCAAGAGGGGTTGGCCGGCTATCACGAATATCATTCGTATGCCACGCTTGGGCGATTAACTGTTCAAGCCGTGCAATCAATCTTTCTTGTTCTTCGTCTGAATTCGCTTGGCTTTCTAGTTTTCCCAAACAATCGCTCATTTCAATGTGTTTAGAAATAATGGTGCGACGCGTTACTTCGGTAGGATGAGCAGTTAACACTAAATCCATGTTTAATTGAGCAATCGACTGAGCGACCTGGTTAATATCTAGTTTTTGCTCATCTATCTGATGTTTTAGATGACGGAGTGTTTGCGTTAGTGGGCTAACATGGCAAAGTGCTTTTTGGCTTTCTTTTGAAATGGTATGAAACTGCTCTGCTACGTTGGCAAGGTTTAAGAAATGGTTAAATGCTCGACTAACAGGCAACAGTTCTTCTTCTTTTAAACTATGTAACATCTCGATCAAAGCCGCTCTATCTTGTTTATTACCAGAACGAGCTGACTTTGATAAATGCCTTATCTGTTCGACTTTGTCGAGCAATGCCGTACCTTGGGCCTGCTCGATTGTGCGACCAAGCAATTGACCGAGCATACTCACGTTGGCACGTAAGGCTGCATATTGTTCACTCATAAATACTCCTTCGCTTTGATGATGCTCTCTATACTGACGAGTGTCAGGTGCGCTAGCAATTGAATTTTAATCAATTTCCACACAATCGCCGTGGAACTTTTGTTTTCTTAGCGTAGTTACTAATTTAGTAAATTGACATTAACTCACTATGATAATCAATAAACCGCTGATCGATTGGCGTGATGCTGCGTAAAAGTAAACGAAAAACAATAAACGTAGTTAAAAAGCGCGGGCGTAACGACAAAGAGACTCGATGTAATTCGACTTACACCCAACGCCTGTATTTATGGTATACAAATGGGCCAAGCAAACATGAGCCATGGTCATAAAATGGGGCGGTAGATACCCGATGTTGCAATGAATAGGAGTACAGTTTTGGTTATTTTCTTCGATGGAAAATGTCCGTTGTGCGCCAAAGAGATGGCTCAGTTAAAACAATGCGATACTCAAGGCGCTATTACGTTAATCGATATTCATAGCAAAGAAAGCCAGGTCCGTTTTCCAGAAATCAATTTTGAACGAGCCATGAAAATATTGCATGGCTATAACAGCGAAGGAAAGCTGTTACTAGGATTAGACGTCACCGTCGCAGCGTGGAGTACAGTGAACAAACATCGATGGTTAAAAATAACACGTTGGCCATTACTTCGCCCTCTTTGCGATCTCGCGTACTTACTTTTTGCAAAACATCGAATGAAGCTCTCTCGATTTTTATACCCGAATACGTGTTCAAATAACACGTGTTATAAGGACTATAAATGAATGTGCTCATGATCGGCGCGTCCAGTGCTATCGCCAAAGCCACCATTTCACATTTAAAACGTACCAATCCAAGCGTGAACAACATCGTTACCGTGTCACGAGATGCAAAACACGAAAGCGAATGTCCTTCATCTTCTCATTTTCAATGTGACTATAGTCAAACGGCCATCCGCTTTGTTGTTAACGCGCTACAAAATGACAAGGCGCAATTTGACCATGTTCTCTTTTTTAATGGGGTATTACACACAAAATCATACGCTCCAGAAAAGCGCGTTAGCCAATTCGACGTGGCTTATTTTGATCAACTACTTCAAGCGAATGTGATCACTCACGTATTGTGGTTTGAGCACCTTGCGGCACTGTTAAAACGCAACAAAGAGAGTAAAGTGGTCATATTGAGCGCCCGAATTGGCAGCATTTCAGATAATCGAAGCGGTGGTTGGTATAGTTACAGAATGAGCAAAGCGGCGTTAAATATGGCAGCGAAATGCTTTTCCATAGAACTTGCCCGCACACACCCTTTATCTAAAATGTATCTTTTTCACCCTGGAACTACAGACACACCTCTGTCAAAGCCGTTTCAACGTAACGTTCCAAAAGAAAAGCTCTTTACGCCCGAGTTCGTCGCATCCTCTTTATGCGATCTGTTAAACAAACCTACCGTTGACAATGTCATCGAGTATCTAGATTGGCAACACTCCCCGATTGAATGGTAACTTATGCATTTAACTAATAAACAAATACTTGAATTTTCAGAGCGCTATCGCGCCGCAATGATAAATTCAGTGACAGGATTTAAAAGTGCTAACCTAATTGGCACACAAGATAGCAATCAACAACATAATCTATCTATTGTATCATCCGTCGTGCATTTAGGCTCTCATCCACCGTTGCTTGGGATAGTATTTCGTCCTCGAGCAGTTCCACGCCACACGCTAGAAAACATTCTTGATACAGGATTTTTTACCGTCAATCATGTCCATAAAGCATATACTCATCATGCACATCAGACTTCTGCTCGCTACGATAAATCAATTTCAGAGTTTAGTGCATGTGGCCTTACGCCAGAGTTTAAAGCTGATTTTTTTGCGCCATTCGTCAAAGAATCGCGTGTACAACTTGGCCTTCATTATCGGCAACATCAAGAAATCGAATTAAACCAAACCGTCTTTCTGGTAGGAGAAATTGAGCACCTTTTTGTACCGGAAGAATGCGTGGGTGAAGATGGTTTTATCGATTTGGAACGCGCTGGAACCGTTTGTATTTCTGGCTTAGACTCATACCACACAACAAATCATCTTCATCGCCTACCCTACGCGAAGCCACAATAAAAGTTTATTGATAACAATTATCATTTCTATTGACATTTGAGTTTTGCTAGTAAATAATAACGACATCTTGAGGGAAATGGAGTCGCCAAGAGCAAGGATTACACCGCTACGTTTGTTTCACGCAACAAACTTTTATTAAGGCGCCCTCAAGATACGCACTGAATTTACTTGCTACATTGCTCATATCAAGACGGTAGATATGGCCCCTAAAAAGCCCCTTTCGGGGCTTTTTGTTTTTCAAATTAGTATTAAAACACTCTTTCTAAAACGTCTAAGCAAGCACCTAGCGTGTGATAATCGCATTTTGCCCCCGCTTCACTTTTTTTATTACTGTATTTCTGGTTTGCTACATTTAAAACACGAAACCAAGCCCCGTGAGTATGGTCAACAAAATGCGTCCAGCTGTACTCCCAGATCTGCTGATAACGTTGCTTATATTGTTCCTTTTTGGTCGCGTCATATAAGAGCCCTGCCGCAGCAAAACTCTCTGCTTGAACCCAGAAATATTTATCCTTGTCACAAGGAACATAAACCGTGTCAAAACCATATATCAGCCCCCCATTGGACTTGTCCCATGCATGCTCAAACGCGGTATTAAATAAATATTCTGCTTTTTCAACTAAAAGAGGCGCAGGCTCAATTCGATTAAGTTGAACTAATAACTTAGCCCACTCTGTTTGATGACCTGGTTGAAATCCCCAAGGACGGTAAAGATTTTTAGGATCATGCTGATTATAAGTAAAGTCGAGTTCAAGCGTTGGCGTGTAATGCTCATACACTAATCCGGTTTTTTGATCCGCGAGTTCAAAACAAAAGCGTCTTGCCAAATGGTTAGCCCGTTGCAAGTACCGAGTTTCATTTGTCGCTTCATAAGCAGCAATTAGCGCTTCACACAAGTGCATATTGGCATTTTGGCCACGATACTCACAAAGTCGCCCATCCTCATAACGAGTGTCCGCATAAATACCTTCTTCAGCTTGCCAAAAACGAGCTTCCAACAATAACCACACTCGCTCGATAGGCTGAGCAGACTCTATCAATTTAGCTCGATAACAATGCGCATAACAAAGCAAGACAAACGCATACCCATAGGCTTGTTGAGTCAAATCGAGTGGCTCATTGGTGTCTAGCGTCCACGCAAAGGCGTGTTCTTTTTCGCGCCAATGATGCTTTTCAAGGTATTCAAGCCCCACTTTTGCAAGGTGCAGATAGCGCGAACTTTTTGTCAAACGGGCCGCTCGACAAAAATTAATCACCATACGTGTACTGCTGACAAGCTGCCGAAAGCCCGGATTAAACACTTGACCATCATCATAATAATTTTGGAAATAGCCACCCAACGTGTTGTCCTCGCAGCGCGGCTCATAGAAATCTAAAATCGCTTGGCAATGGGATGTGAGAAACGCTTTACTATAAAATTCCATTGGTAAGGTACTCCATAAAGTCTGGGTCGAGTAATTCTTGAGGTTGTTGTGAAAACAGGTCAAGCAGTTCTCTACGCTTAGGTAATGCAGGAAAAGCGCCCGCTTTGGATACCGCTAACGCTCCACTGCAACTTGAAAAAAACAAAGCAGCGCGTAGCAATGAGAAATTTTTCAACAGTACATCGAGTGAGACAAGTTGACTAAGGACATACAACAAAGCACCAATAAAGCCATCACCACCCGCGGTTGTATCGACGACATTAACCGATGGTGGAGTAATAATACCGTGGGAGTGAGGAGTAAAGAACGCAATATCATGGCCGCCGTTCGTTACTATAATCAGTTTACAGCCTGCATTAAAACAGTGCGTTAAATAAGATTGGTGATGGCCCTCGGAAAGTAGCTCAAACTCTTCTTTAGCGAATTTGACTAGCTGCGCTTGCTTTACAAAACGATTAACCAAATCGACATCCACCTTACCTGCAGGCCACAAGTTAGCGCGCAAATTGACATCAATACTGACAGACAATTGATTTACTTTCGCTAAATCGACCACAGTTTGCGTGGTGAGCGCTGCAGCTTTCGTTGTGAGCGTATTACTGCACAGGTGCAATAGCGTTGCGTCTTTAAACCAATCAGCGTTAATTTGCTCGCTCTTCAATACTAAATCCGCGCTGTTATCACGAAAAAACGTAAAAGAGCGCTCTCGATTGTTATCCAAATGCACAAATGCCAGTGCGGTTGGAGCCGTTGGATGACGTTGTAAACAGCTCGTATCAACCTGATATCTATTTAAACTTGCTGCTAGAAAGTCACCAAACTTGTCTTCTCCAACTTGGCCCACAAATTTGGCTTCTCCACCTAGCTTTGCAAGCGCTACTGCCGCATTGGCAGGTGCTCCACCTGGAAACTGGCGAAACTCATTAATGGGTAAACCATCTATTTCTTGCGCACCTGTTTGTAAAAAATCAATCAAAGCCTCGCCGTAACACACAACTATGCTCACACCCTTACCCCTAATACGATTATCCGCGCTTTACCTAGTACACATCAAAATTGGAACGTTCCATTATTTATTTATTCATCAATAAATGTCAACGTTATTGCTACACGGAATAATCGTTATTTCTGCCGATATGGACAGTAAATTGCTGATGGGTAACAAAAAATAGGATTGAATTTTGTATTGAGATAAAGAGTGCATTACACTATCACATAGAAGTAAAACGTTAGCTGATAATCCTAATTAAAGTGTTGTTACAAAGTAACCAGCGAGGTTTATTGGCAAAACACAGCACAACCCTAGTTTCGGTGCTAATCTAAAAGCAATGCACCAAGTTAAAACTGGTTTCGATACTCAATCAGGAGAGTCGTCATGTGGCAAAAAAGAGTGAAAGCAATCGCGTTAATGAGCGCCCTATTGTGTTCTGTTCCAAGTTTTGCAGGTTTAGAAGAAGGGATTAAAGCGGCCAATGAAGGGCGTTTTGATGTAGCACTAAAAGAATTTCAATATCTCGCAGACATGGGTTATGCCCCTGGTATTTATGAGCTTGGCAAGCTGTACCAAGGCGGCCATGGAGTCACTAAAAATGAGCGTAAAGCAGCCGAATTAATGCAAAAAGCGGTAGATTTAAACCTTGCAGATGCAATGTTTGATTTAGCCGTGATGTATAAAGAAGGTAAAGGCGTAAAACAAGATTTGCAAATGGCGGTTAATTTGTTTACCCGAGCTGCACAAAAGAATTTAGCGGCAGCCCAATTTAATTTAGGTGTTATGTACACCAATGGTGAAGGGGTGATCAAAGATTTTCAACAAGCGATGGATTGGTACGAGAAAGCGGCAGCAAACAACTACACGCTAGCACAATACAATTTAGCGTTGATGTATTTCCAGGGTCTTGGCGTAGAGCCGAACGTAGAACGTTCGTATATTTGGAATTTAATCGCTGAGTACAATGGGAATGAAAATGCCCGTAAAAGTCGTCAGCTCGACGAGCAAAAAATGACGCAAGGCGAAATTGACACGGCCAAACAAAAAGCCGACGCGATTTACGAGAAAATTGTTGCTGGCAGTTATATGCCAGAGACCACCGCGACTCGCCTGCAGCAATAAAGCGATTTCATGACCAGACTCAGACGACGTTGAGTCTGGTCATGCTTGCGACTCCACTTTTCAACTATAGTTTAAGCAAAAGCGGATGGAACGCTTAGAGAACCCTCTCATCCATTCATGTAAGCTATCTGGTGCAAATAACATTTGCAAAATTAAGTTGCGTCGATCCGACCATAGACTGGTTGATAAGGTTGAAGATGATGGTGTCATTGTAATCGTTCTAACAGTTACAGAACGTGGTCGAATCGAAGCCTGTAATAACGCCATCAAACGACTAAGCGACAAAAAGCGATATATCGCTCGCCTAAATGACTGGCAACTTATTGCGAGTCCAGCTGCCGTAGGCTGCGATGTTTAAGGCGATAGTTAGAGCTCACAGCTTGATGACTGCCAACATATCTTCACCATCTTCATCCAACCCCACTTCCTGAAAGCCAAAACGAGAATAAAAATTTTTGGCCACTGGGTTTTCAGGGTCATAGCAAATTTCTATTTCTTTTACATTGTCACTGGCTTTTATTTCATTGAGCGCCAAATTTAGTGCAACTCTGCCAATACCAGATTGTTGATAGCGTTGGTCCACCATAAAGCGCCAGATAGAAACTTTTTCAGGCGTTTCGCACACCCACATGAAAAAACCGACAGGCTTATCGTTTTGATAGATAGCTCTACAGGTATGTCCTTGGCAGTAATGTGATTCCACCAAAGACCACATATTACTCGCAACATATTCCTGTTGCTCATCTGTGACATCTAAGTCACATACGTCTTCATAATTTGAACTTGTAATCTCTTCCAATGTGATAGTCATGACTTTCCTTAGCTCTAATGCCTCGCTTAACTGGCGCAAAACAGCAGGCTAAATTGCAAATGAAATGAACCCAACTAACTGTTATTAGTCCGACTTAGACGCCTTGATATGTTTACTTATTTACTGAATCATTTGCTTTATTAGGCAAATCATTGCAAATAGCACAGTTTATACTTTTGCGATAATTATAAATACGCCTAATAGCAAAAACTGACACAGAAATAATTGACCAGATTATACCAAACTCGATGGAATACTCTGCACTTCGACCTTTGAAATATTGCACACCTGCAAGTATCAAAAACACTACCGGCAATGCTATTGAATATTGGTAAATCCATTTTTTAATTGGCATATCATTTCTCCGATATTGTAATTTTCCTTAGCAAACATAACGCCGCGTTAAGTAGTGAGCAACACCACCACGAAACCTAACCATACCACCATAAACACAGAGCCCAACGATGGAGTGAAAAAGGCCATGCGTTGGGAATCTATCTTAAACGCTTTGTTATGTGTTTGGTTGCGCAAGAGCCCTGATCACTGCTTGAGGGTCTTTAGCTAGCACATTAAGTAGCACCAATGCAGGACCTCTTGGAGTTCTGTCTCCGCGCTCCCAATGACGCAATGTGCCAAGACTGATACCAAAAGTAGATGCAAACTCAGCTTGTGTCATTGCGACATTATTACGTACAGCTTTAACGTCAACAGGGTCAAACTTATGAACAGTAGCCCCTTTAGTTTCACCGTCGGCAAATTCAATGGCTTCCATTAGACCTTGCTGGATACTTTCAAATGCATTAGTCATGATTGCCTCCTGTAACTGTCTGCAAGTATTTTGGTTAGTTTACTAAGAACATTACATTCAGCTTTAGACAGGTTTGCTTTCTCATTTTTACCAAATAGAGAAAGCATGAACAGTGGAATTTCTTCACTATGGTAGTAATAAATAACTCTCACACCACCACTTTTACCACCGCCCTCTTTTGCCCATCTTAGCTTATGCACCCCACCTGTACCTTGCATAAGCACACCTGCTTTCGGATGCTCAGCTAAGTAGCTGATGATTTGTTTGTTCTCGTCTTCAGAAAGGAGTTTCTCAACTCGTTTCTTATATTCGGGTAATTCAACGATTGTATACATAGTTGAAGTGTAAGCCAATGGATTACTTTTGGCAAATTTTGATTAAAATACATAACGCCTTACTAATGGGCGCATAAATGCTTGACTAAAATTAGCGACGAAGGAGCGCCAGCCAAGCTTTAGAAGTCCCATCCATAATTGACTTGTTAGTTTAAACTAGCATCAATATTAACGAAAAGGTGCTTAGCCAAAATAGCTTAACCCAATACGAAATGCGTTGATAGTAACCGGTTAACTTCTGTTTTTTAACAGCTTTAGCCATTTTTACTAAGTAATAAATCGCTAAAAAGACTGTAATTATTGAAACCAGTCTGAACCAAAAAGGTACATTAATAGATTCGGGGCTAAAGGCTATTACTACTGGTGCAATTAAAAGTGATAAGAGCATTATAAAACCAGCCCAAGAATGAATTTTACAATTTACAGTAGGTGATTTTGTATATGGGTCTTTATCCATAGGAAAATAGCCTGCAACCCAAGTACCAATGCCATGTATGATTATTAGCACTCCACAAATAGTTAACGCTAAATTTGAGTTATTAAGTTGAATTAATGCCCATCCGAATAAGCAAAAAATAATACCAAGCGGGTAGTTGTTTATGATTGGAGATATTCTTTCAGTTGGGCTGCCCGTAGCACCTAATTCACTACAAAATTGATTTGAGTGATCATAATTAGGATAAAGCTTTGCTGCGACATAAACCCCAACCGTAATCCATATAGTCGCTATTAACCCTGAAAATGCAGCAATACTTTCTAACAACACCAAACTCCTTGTGTAAACTAACGCACCGCTAAGGGGCAAAAAACACAGGCTATAATACGGAGCGTATGCGACGGGAGCCTGTGCTCTTTAGTCCCGCGAACGCCAGTGAGCAACTTAAGCGACTTGTTAGTTTGAACCGCTCAAACCGTGCGATTTAATTAATTTGCACCATTTGAGCGATAGCCTATAATACAAAAGTACAATCTAAATAGAGCCCAAATATGCACACACTTACAGCCAATGACGCCAAACGTAATTTTGGTGAGTTACTACTAAGCGCCCAACGAGAGCCTGTCATTATCAGCAAAAACAGTAAAGATACTGTCGTAGTCATGTCCATCAGAGACTTTGAAGAGCTTGAGGCCATGAAAACAGAATACCTAAAACATTGTTTCACCAATGCTAAACAAGACTTAGCAAACAAAAATATTATTGATGGTGAAAGCTTTCTAAAATCACTATAACTAATAATGAATAAGCCAACATACAAGCTAAGTACATTAGCACAGTCCCATTTGCTTAAAATAAAAGCCTACACAATCGATACCTACTCAAAGTCACAGTGGCTCATTTACAAGGAAACATTGATAACCGGTTTTCAACTACTAGCAGACAACCCTGGGTTAGGTAGAAGTTGTGCTGATATTTACCCAGATGGCTTTTATTTTCCTGTTGGGAAACATGTGACCTATTTCACTAAAGAAAACAATTTCATCCTCATTGTAGCCGTATTAGGTCAATCGCAACTACCACAAAATCATCTTAAGTAGTTAATTGCACACGCTTGATTTTCCAAACAAACTAACGCCGCGTTAAGGGGTGAGTGCCGCGCAAGCCAACTTTCCGCAGACCACTTTCACCACCAAAACTCACCGCATACCAAAAATGCCACGCGGCATGAATCGCGCTTAAACGCTTTGTTAGTTGCCTGACGATGACGTTAATTTTAGTAGTGGTAGCGACACGAAATTATCGTGAGTGCCTGATCATCAACGGCATAGACAAGTCTATTAGTGTCATCAATACGGCGTGACCAAAAACCAGCTAGGTTTTCTTTTAATGGCTCTGGTTTACCTATGCCCTCAAAAGGAGAACGTTTAACGTCAGTAATTAGCTTATTGATTCGTTTTAAAGTTTTCTTATCTTGGGTTTGCCAGTACAAATAATCACTCCAAGCATCGTCAGTCCAAGATAGTAAACGTTGACTACTACTCATCGATTAATTCTCGTGCTGTAGTTTTACCAGCACGATACTGGGCTATCGAACGTTTTAAATGCTCAGCATTTTCAGGAGAGCGAAGTAAATGAACGGTCTCCATAAGACTATTGTAATAGTCTAGGGACATAACCACTGCATCTTCCGAATCACGACGAGTAATAACGGTTGTGTCAGCATCATTGACGACACCATCTAAAACCGCTTTGAGACTATTTCTAGCTTCTGTAAAAGATACGATTCTCATAAGAACCTCCACATGTACATTTAGTGGAACAAGTATAATCTCACAACCTTAACTTGTACAGTTAATTGAACAATCGATGTTAATGAAGCAACTAACGCCCGCGTAATTGGCGCAGGCACGCACTACAAACGTGACCGCATTGCGCCTTAACCACAAAACAATCTGCAAACCGAAAATGCCACGCGTGCCAAGTCCCTCTTTAACGCTTTGTTAGCACTACATAAACTCACGTTCAATTTTTGATAAATACGCATAGTCTTTTAATGCTGTAGGCAGATTTTTCGAAACAGGTGATGGTTTAGAGCTGATTTTGAAAAAAGCGTTTGCAGCACCCAGTACAGCAGCAAGCTCATCTCCAACCGTTGCTTTTACAAGCTCATACGCACCATAGCCTCTTGTTATGGTATCCCACATATCAGAAAAGTCATTTAATACAACACGATAACTTAACAGTGATCTTTGAATCGATGCTAACTCCATTGATTTATGCAAATCTGAAATCGCCACAGAGAGTCTTAGTAAAGCTGCACTTTTTGCCGATAGTTGATCTGGTGAATTTATAATATTTAGGTACATTTCATCCATAAGCATTCTGAAAGCTATCAATTCAGATTGGTGCTTCTCTTTAAATTCTAATAGATCATTGAGCGGAACATCCGAACTCGGCAAAGGAATAGAGTTATATAAATCAAACTCAATAACTTTCTGACTTTGAGTAAAAGAAGGTTCAGAGATTAGCTCCTCACCAATTCTTTGAATGCTCCAATTGCCAGGTGAATCGACACTAATTTCCTAGACACCTCTTAGTTAGATAAAATAACTAAAAATACAGAGGTGTTTATGAGCGGAAAACGCTATCCAGAAGAA
>CAPN01000031.1 GCA_000333235.1 Pseudoalteromonas luteoviolacea B = ATCC 29581
GTGCCGCTTCATAGATTTTCTTCTATTTAAAACACTGAAGAGAGTGTTTGGAGCGGCACATGAGGTTCGAACTCATGACCTCAACCTTGGCAAGGTTGCGCTCTACCAGCTGAGCTAGTGCCGCTTCATAGTTTGCTCGTTGTTTTAGAACGCTGGAGCGCAACAGGTTGCGTCTTTCATTCTTAGCAGCTGAGCGAGTGCCGCTTCATCGTTTGCTCGTTGTTTTAGAACGCTGGAGCGCAACAGGTTGCGTCTTTCATTCTTAGCAGCTGAGCGAATGCCGCTTCATCGTTTGCTCGTTGTTTTAGAACGTTGGAGTGCAACAGGTTGCGTCTTTCATTCTTAGCAGCTGAGCGAGTGCCGCTTCATAGTTAATTCATTATTTTATCAGTCGAATCAAAACTGAGAATTTGGAGCGGCACATGAGGTTCGAACTCATGACCTCAACCTTGGCAAGGTTGCGCTCTACCAGCTGAGCTAGTGCCGCTTCATAGTTTGCTCGTTGTTTTAGAACGCTGGAGCGCAACAGGTTGCGTCTTTCATTCTTAGCAGCTGAGCAAGTGCCGCTTCATAGTTTGCTCGTTGTTTTAGAACGCTGGAGCGCAACAGGTTGCGTCTTTCATTCTTAGCAGCTGAGCAAGTGCCGCTTCATAGTTTGCTCGTTGTTTTAGAACGCTGGAGCGCAACAGATTGCGTCTTTCATTCTTAGCAGCTGAGCGAGTGCCGCTTCATAGTTTGCTCGTTGTTTTAGAACGCTGGAGCGCAACAGATTGCGTCTTTCATTCTTAGCAGCTGAGCGAGTGCCGCTTAATTACACACTTAAGTAGATTGTGCCCCGAAGAACTTATTGCCTTAAGCGGGGCGAGATTTTACAAAATCGAATGGGGTTTGCAAGTGTTTTTTACACTTTGAAGAATTTTTCTTGATAAACCTTCAATTCCATAATGGAATCTTTAATATCATCGAGCGCTAGATGTGAGCTTTTTTTCTTCACTTCGCCAAGTAAATCAGGCTTCCAACGACGAGCAAGTTCTTTTATTGTACTTACATCGATATTGCGATAGTGAAAATAGCCCTCTAATTCTGGCATATATTTCACCAAGAAACGTCGATCTTGTCCTATCGAATTGCCACACATTGGCGATTTGCCTGGCGGCACCCAATGCTTTAAGAAATCCAATGTTTGTTTAATAGCGTCCTCTTCTGTTAGCGTAGAAGCTTTACAACGCGCAGTGAGCCCTGAGCGGCCGTGTTGGTTAATACACCACTCGTCCATATTATCTAACAATTCATCACTTTGATGGATTGCAATCACTGGACCTTCAGCAAGCACATTGAGGTCGCCATCGGTCACAACAGTGCCAATTTCGAGTATTCTATCCGTTTCTGGCTCTAAGCCAGTCATTTCGAGATCTAACCAGATCAGATTTGATTCATGAAAAGCCATACTTTACCTTAACGGTACTTCCTTTCGATCTAACGCAATTAGTTATATCATATTCGCTTCATTCACTGACCTAAAGCTTTTTTTGCCATAAACCTTGTCTAAATCAAGATTTCGCGCAAAGTTAAGCATAGGCTATTAACCAAAAACCGTACATTATTTCATGGCAAAGCAGAAAAAATTAAGTCACGGCCAATCAAGACGAATTAGTGCCAATCATCAAAAGCGATTAAATAAAGCTAATCGAGAAACTAGCGCAAAAGACGTCCAATGGCAAACTGACAACTTAGGACAACCTGAAAACGCATTGGTTATTAGTCGCTTTGGACAACATGCAGATCTCGAAACCGCAACAGGTGAAGTGCTGCGTTGCAATATTCGCCGCACCGTTAAAAGTATCGTCACAGGCGACAACGTGGTATTTCGCCGCGCCAATGTTAGCGAAGGTGACTTAGCTGGCGTAGTCGAAGCCGTAGAAGAGCGCCGCAGTCAACTGACCCGTCCTGATTTCTATGATGGCGTTAAAGTCGTCGCAGCCAATATCGACCAAATCTTAATGGTGTCAGCTGTGGTGCCTGAGTTCACGCCGCAAATTATCGACCGCTATTTAGTCGCCTGCGAAGACATGGAAATCCCACCCATTTTACTACTAAACAAAGTGGATTTATTGGATGAAGAAAGCCGCGAGTATGTTGAAGAGATCCTCGATATCTACCGCGAGCTGGGTTATCAGGTTTTACTTGTCAGTAACGCCACGGGTGAAGGTATTGATGAGCTTAAACAACTACTGGTTGGCAAAAACAATATTTTCGTGGGTCAATCTGGTGTAGGGAAATCCACGCTGGTAAACACGGTATTACCTGATGCCAATATCCTCACTCAAGAAGTGTCTGAAAACAGCGGACTGGGTCAACACACCACCACGGTTTCACGTCTGCATCACCTGCCAACAGGCGGTAATCTGATAGACAGTCCTGGTATTCGTGAATTCGGTTTATGGCATTTAGACGTCGACCGAGTCACTTGGTGCTTCCGAGAGTTCCGCGAATATTTAGGTGGCTGTAAATTTAGAGATTGCAAACACTTAGACGATCCTGGCTGCATTTTGCGCGAAGCCGTAGACGAAGGCAAAATCAGCGAACTGCGTTTCGAAAACTACCATCGCATTATTGAATCGATGGCTGATGGCCGAGCTGGTGCACGTGCCCCTAGGGTGTAATTGCCAACTTATTAAAACGTGAGAAAAGGCACAGCCCTTGTTCACGTTTTAATGACGCCTAAATTGTGTTTTTTAATAAATCACTCAAAAATCACGAGGACAGGTCTAATTTGTTGTCCAATTCAGCCAAAAACCTGTGCTACTATCAGCAAAATTTTGCGAACAGGATCCTATCGTGAACTTAGATAAACTAAAAATTGCGTTTCAGTATGCGCTGCCAAAGCATGGCGTGTCTCGTTTAGTAGGTAAATTGGCTGCTGCAGAAGCAGGCGCTTTGACCACTACGTTGATTAAACTATTTATCAAACAATATAAAATCGACATGAGCGAAGCGCTGTATGAAGATCCTGCGCACTACAAAACGTTCAATGAGTTTTTTACCCGCCCATTAAAACCAGGTATTCGCCCACTAGCTGAAGCGTCGGACATCATCGCGCATCCAGTAGATGGTGCAATTAGCCAATTGGGCGATGTGGTTGATGGTCAAATCATTCAAGCCAAAGGCCATGATTACAGCTTACAGACGCTACTTGGCGGCAAAGAAGAAGATGTAGCGCCGTATTTAGGTGGCAAATTTGCTTGTATCTACTTAGCACCTAAAGATTACCACCGTATCCATATGCCAATTGATGGCGTGCTACGTAAAATGATTTATGTGCCGGGCGACCTGTTTTCGGTAAACCCGCTGACTGCGCAAAACGTGCCTAACTTATTTGCACGTAACGAGCGCGTAGTGGCGATTTTTGACACTGAAATCGGTCCGCTGTCGATGGTATTGGTTGGCGCAACTATCGTAGCGAGCATTGAAACCATTTGGGCTGGCACGGTTACGCCACCAGCAGGCAAAGACGTCTTCACTTGGACGTATCCAGCCGAAGGCATGAACGCGATTAAGCTGAAAAAAGGCGATGAAATGGGTCGCTTTAAACTCGGCTCGACGGTGATTTTAGCCTGGGGTGCAAACCAAGCTGAATTCCTTGCGGATCAACGTTCAGAAACAGTGACGCGCATGGGCACGCCATTTGCGACGATTACCGAGTAAGTGTTTTTGACACTGCTGCAAACCAGAAAAAGTCGGTAAATTTACCGACTTTTTTGTTGTTATCTTTCTTTCTCTACCTTATTTCGATAGATGCCACATCGCGTCATTTACAGCGCTTCCCTCACTAAAACCAACTTTAATTAGCCTAATTTTCATTCATATGTTTAAATTAATGGTACTCCAAACATGGAGTAAATAAAAAAAGGATATTTTATGAACAAGTATATCGCCACGATGGCCATATTACTGAGTTTGCCAACGCTCGCCGACGAGCCTGTGCAGGTCGACGTGAATGGTCAAACAGTGAGTATCAATAAAGCGCATTTCAAACCCATTACTAAGCCTTTTGCAAAACGAG
The DNA here is from genome assembly GCA_000333235.1 of Pseudoalteromonas luteoviolacea B = ATCC 29581. Classification (GTDB taxonomy): domain Bacteria; phylum Pseudomonadota; class Gammaproteobacteria; order Enterobacterales; family Alteromonadaceae; genus Pseudoalteromonas; species Pseudoalteromonas luteoviolacea_D. Next base: position 4,064 of record CAPN01000031.1, read on the forward strand.
AGGTGGAAGTTGGCTATGAGGCGCTGATCGATGTTGCTAATTTTAATGCGGGCTCAGCACTCATTATTGAAAGTGATGGCGAAGTAAAAACCAATTGGTCATCTGGTAATTTTGGGGTGACTACACGTTTTTACTGTAGCGGCACACCCATAGCAATGAGCCGAGACTTTGGTTATCGAGAGCAACGTAAATCTCGTCCTGCAAAACCAGACGTTGAAGAAATCCGTTTTGATGTCCCACACTGCTCACAATTAAAAATTGTAGTCATGAAGGAAGGTTCTCTCTCTCGTCAGTTTTACACCCGCATTGAGCAAATTAACTTTAATGTCTCGCTTGCAAGCAATGATGATCAAGGAGAAGAATAATGAAGTCGCTACTTAACCCTCTTCTTCTCGTTGGCTCTCTTGCAATGGCATGCCATGCTCACGCAACCAGCGTGGAGCAGCAGTATGACATCAATGCATTTACGGTTAGCGGCAATACCCTAACGCTCGAAGTTGACGTATCAGAGCAACCGTATTTTCCAGTCCTAAACTTACAGCTAGAGACATCTGGTAATGGGGTTTTGGTTTCTGGTACTGAGAGTGTGTGCTCACACAGCAAAGACGATGTCTGCATCGGTGAACAATTTGAAGCGGTTTTTTCAGAACTGAGTTATGACGCACTCGTGGTTGTTAAGTGCGATGATAAACAACTGACTAAACGTTTTATCAATCAAACTGAATTAACCAATGCAGTATTGACCGACACGTCAGCGAACGCTGATTTTGACGAAGCGCTGTATTTGGCTAAAGATTTGACCTGCAATACCTTAACGGTAGAGCTGACCGCACTGAACCAGTCAGTGGTGCGTGCCGTCGACGCAGTCATTGGCTTTAGCACATCTACTAGCAAATAATACGATCAAATAACGTGGTTAAAGGGCTAATTAATAGGGCGTGTTGACCTTTTCTGTTTGTTTTTGCAGCAGCAAGTTAGGTTTTTAAGCAAGGCAGGGGCTGCCCCGAAGAGGCTGCGTAGCATAGTGGACTATGTGAGCTAGCCGATAACGCTGAATAAAGACTTAACTTGCGCTGCCCGAAGGCTTCAACCAAAGGCTTCCACTACTTTGTCATTCACAATTTACATAGACTACTATGCTACATTGCTCATTTCGCGTATTGAAAGCCTTTGACTTTAACAAAAATCATACCTAAGAGGTCAAGACGCCCTAGCCCTTTTTACTTGCAGCACAGCATGGACAATCGCTATCGCGCTTAAGCGAAATCGTGTTTTGCAACAGTGTCATCCCATCAAAAAACGCCACATGCGATAACGGCGCTTGCTTGAGCAACAGTTTAATTGCCAGCAGGGCTTGTTGCGCGCCAATGATACCCAATAACGGACTGAGCACCCCGAGCGTATCGCAGTTTTGCGCAGGTGTTTCGTTGTTGGCACTTAAGTCTTGTGGGAATAAACACTCGTAACAGGGTGAATCGCCGCGAAAATCAAACGCCATGACTTGCCCTTGTAACCCTTGCGCTGCGCCTGCCACCAGCGGGATACGATTGGCTTGGCAGTAACGGTTAATCACATAGCGGGTGGTGAAACTATCTGAGCAATCCAGTACACAGTCTGCACCTTGTAAGTAGCGTGCAATGGTGTCGTTGTTCACCTTCCCCACGATGGGCGCAAGGGTGATGTGATTATTTAAGCTTGCAAGCACCTTTTCCGCCGCTTTGGCTTTGCTTTGGCCCAGGTGATTGATCTTATATAAAATCTGGCGCTGTAAGTTTGACAGTTCGATTTCATCGTCATCGATAAACGTCAGTGTACCAATGCCACTGGCGGCTAAATAAAACAGTGCAGGACTACCAAGGCCGCCGCAGCCAACCACCACCACATGAGCACGCTTTAGCAACACTTGCCCCGTTTCTCCCACTTCGGGTAAAAACAAATGCCGACTGTAGCGAATGCGCTCCTTGTCAGTGAGCGTGAGCGGTTGGCTACGGTCTAACATTGCGCATCTCGAATAGCGTGTTTCAGCGCTTCGATCGCACCTTCCGGATCCGCCGCTTCGGTGATGGCGCGCACCACCGCCACACTGCCCACCCCAGTTTTTGCAACTTCTGCGGTACGGGCTAAGTCGATGCCACCGATGGCTACCGTTGGGTAGTACTCGGCCATTAATGGCACAAAGTAACGCAGTTTCTCTAACCCCTGAATTTGCCCCGTCATGTCTTTGGTGGTCGTTGGGTAAATGGCACCAAACGCTAAGTAACTCGGCTTGTAATTGTGCGCGCGCACCATTTCATAAAAACCATGGGTCGACACGCCCAAACAAATATTGGCTTTTTGAATGGCAGCTAAATCTGCCACTAATAAATCCTCTTGACCCAGATGAATACCATAAGCACCATGTTTTATCGCAAGCGCCCAGTGGTCGTTGATAAAGACGCGTGCGCCATAATGCCGTCCTAATTCGATGGCTTCACGAATAGCGTCTTCCAAACCGTCGCTGGTTGGGTCTTTAATGCGCAGTTGCACGGTTTCAACACCCGCCGCTAAGCAGCGTTCAACCCAGCCCACACTGTCCACCACAGCGTATAGTCCAAGCTCATCATCAATCTGTTGAAAACCCGCCGCTAAGCGCTCTGGGTGCGGGCAATCGAGCTCCAGCTCATCACCCAGCCAACTGCCGCCTTCAATTACCGAGGGGAAATCGCCAAGATCGGTCGGAAAGCCTAAATGCGCCACCGGGCCAAACCCTTCGCCATAACGTACAGCCGACTTTAACCCTTGATTGATATACGCTTTAGCCAAAATAAACGCATCTTTTAACGGATAACCTTTGGCAAGGCATGCGGCCACGGAGGACGCAAAGCTACACCCTGTACCGTGGGTATGTGGAGTCTGAATGGCTTCGCTGCCCAGCCAATATTCTTCATCGCCACTCAATGCAAAATCAATACAATGGCCTTTCGGAAAGTCCCAATGCCCACCTTTAATGATGACCGTATCAATACCAAATTGTTGGAACTTACGCGCCGCCTCACGCACAGCACTTGGGCCAATCAAATACACACCCGTCAGTAATTGCGTTTCTTGGGTATTTGGGGTGATCACATCCACCAGCGGGAATAAATGCTTTTTGAGTGCTTCGATGGTGACTTCTTCGGTTAGGCTATCGCCACTGGATGCAATCGCTACTGGGTCGTACACCACGATAGGTTTGACGGCCCAGGTTTGTTTGGCATGGAGGATATGTTCAGCGACTAGCTCCACTTGCGCGCGGTTGGCCAACATGCCAATTTTAATCGCCTGTGCAGGCATGTCTTTAAACAACGCCAACAATTGAGATTCCAGCACATCGAGGCTCACGCTGTTAATCGCGTCAACGCCCAAGCTGTTTTGTGCGGTAAGCGCGGTGATGGCACTGCAACCGTGTACACCAAAACTGTGGATGGCTTTTAAATCTGCTTGGATCCCCGCGCCACCCCCACTGTCCGATCCTGCTATGGTCCATACGATATTTGCCATCAACGACTCCTACTTACTGCTAAAGGCTAGTTTTATAAATTAGTGTATCGGTTTTTATTTACTGATGCCAAAACGGCATACCTAAGGTGGGTGTTGATGGCGCGGCGATATCACGCTCAATCATCGCCCCCGCTTCGTAGCTAAAACGCCCCGCTTCCACCGCAGCTCGAAATGCTTTTGCCATGGTTTCAGGGCAACCTGCGCCTGCAACCGCGGAATTCAGTAACACTGCATCATATCCTAATTCGAGCGCTTGGCAGGCATGCGAGGGTAAGCCAAGGCCGGCATCGACTATCAAGGTCATCTCGGATAAACGCTCACGAATAGTGCGCAGTGCATACGGATTCAGCAAACCTTTGCCTGTCCCAATCGGTGCGCCCCATGGCATGAGCACTTCACATCCAAGCTCAGCCAAACGCTGGCAAATCACTAAATCGTCAGTACAATAAGGCAGCACTTTGAAGCCATCGTCGATTAAAATCTTGGTTGCTTCAAGCAACGCGATGGGATCAGGCTGCAAATTGTATTCGTCCCCGATCAGCTCGAGCTTAATCCAATCAGTATCAAACACCTCTCGGCACATGTGCGCCAAGGTTACGGCTTCTTTCACGCTATGGCAGCCCGCCGTATTGGGTAAGATGGTTAAGTCCAGCGCCTTGATTAAATCCCAAAAATCCTGCCCAGCGGCGACCGAGTTTTGTCTACGTAGTGACACCGTCACTATCTGCGAACCCGATGCGCGAATGGATGCTTGCATGACCTCTGGTGATGGGTAGAGCGCCGAGCCTATCAATAAACGACTTTCAAACGACTGACCATAAATGGTAAGAGCACAATTCATCCTATCCACCTTGAATAGGTGACATCACATCGATGCTATCACCTTCCTTTAATTCGACTGCCGACAATTGGCTACGTGGCACAAATTGGCCATTAATCGCCACCGCAAACGGCGCTTTGGCTTTTTGTACTTCGAGTAATTCAAGTAGCGAGCTTGTCGTTGCCATTAACGTCTCGCCGTTGTAATTCAATTTCATAACATGACCTCTGTTAATGCGTTTTTCACCACCAGTGGGGCGAGCAAGAAACCATGACGATACAGACCATTGATGCGGATAAGCGCACCGTCGCGTGTTACTTTGGGGCGATTGTCGTCAAATGCAGGGCGCAGACCCGCGCGAAGCGCCAGCACTCGCCCTTCGGCAAACCCGCTGTGTACGGTGTAGGCGGCTGAGAGCAACTCTAGGGTTGAACGTACAGTGACGTCACCGGCATCTTGTGATTCAATTTCAGTCGCACCAATGACAAACTCGTGGTTAGGCTTGGGCGCAATATAAATCGGGTAACGTGGATGCATCAGGCGCACCGGGCGATTCAGCGTGACTTCGGGCGCGTAGATCCGCGCGACTTCCCCGCGCACACCTCGAAGCCCTTGCATCTGCGCTTTAGCCCCAATGCCGCGACAATCCACTATCCAATCAAACGTGTCGTTACCGACTTGGTTACCATCAATGTTTACTTTGGTGTGAAAATGGAACTGCACGCCAAGGCGCTTGAGTGTCTTAAAGCTGGCGGCATAAAAGGCCAAGTTATCAAGCTGCCCTTCACACGGTAAATACACCCCTTGCGAAAAGCGCCCTGCCAGTTCCGGCTCCAGTGTGGCGATGTCAGTTTGGTTAAGCGATTGTGCACTGTGCCCAGCCAGTGGTTTTAAACGACGGATAAAATTATGTAAGTCGCCACGGTCTTGTTGATGAGCCACCACCAGCGTGCCTGCTTGTTGAAACATCACAGGCAAATCCAGCTCTGCCAGCACGCCTTGCCAAAGCGGGATCGCGGCAAGACCTTGCTCTGCTAAGTCCGCTTCACAGATCACCGATTCCGCTAAAGGCGCAAGCATGGCAGCGGCAAGCGTGCCTGCACTGTCTACTGTGTTGGCATCACCTTGCTCAAACACACTCACTTGATGCGTTTTAGCCAGCATCAACGCGGCCAGTCGCCCAACTAATCCAAACCCAATCACCGCTACTTTTGCCATTGTGTTACCCTTTTTCACCTTTCACGACACGCTCCACCAGCCCAAACCTCGCGCTATCCAAAATAGACTACCCAAAATAGGCATGGTCACCAGTCCTTGACGACCACACCGATGGGTAAACCGATTTGACCGAACGTTAGTTAGGCTTGTGGTAAAGCTCAGAGCCAGAGGCTTTGAATTCCGCCGATTTCGCTTTCATTTCTGCTTCAACGTCGACCATCTTAATGGTGATGCTTTCACCCATATTGTTTGGGTCGATGCCTTGCGCTTCGAGCGATTTGGCAAAATCACGCACGTCCTGAGTGATTTTCATCGAGCAGAATTTAGGGCCGCACATTGAGCAGAAGTGAGCGATTTTGCCTGACTCTTGCGGCAGTGTTTCATCGTGGTACGCCAACGCGCGCTCAGGGTTAAGACTTAAATTAAACTGGTCGTGCCAACGGAATTCAAAACGCGCTTTCGACAGTGCGTTGTCACGCACCTGCGCGCCTGGGTGACCTTTAGCTAAGTCCGCCGCGTGTGCAGCAATCTTGTAAGTGATCAAACCCTCTTTTACGTCTTCCTTATTTGGCAAACCTAAGTGTTCTTTTGGCGTCACGTAACACAGCATCGCCGTGCCGTACCATGCGATTTGCGCGGCGCCGATACCAGACGTAATGTGGTCGTAGCCCGGTGCGATATCCGTCGTCAGTGGGCCAAGCGTATAGAATGGGGCTTCATGGCAATGCTTGAGCTGTTCATCCATATTGGCTTTGATCATGTGCATTGGCACGTGACCTGGGCCTTCGATAAACACTTGCACGTCATGCTCCCACGCAATTTTCGTGAGTTCACCTAGCGTACGCAGCTCTGAGAATTGCGCTTCGTCGTTGGCATCGGCAATCGAGCCTGGGCGTAGGCCGTCACCGAGTGAAAACGCGACGTCGTATTGTTTTAAAATTTGGCAGATGTCTTCAAAGTGGGTGTATAAGAAGTTCTCTTTGTGGTGCGACAAACACCATTTCGCCATAATTGAACCACCACGCGATACAATGCCCGTGACACGTTTCGCCGTCATCGGCACATAACGCAGTAATACACCCGCGTGGATAGTAAAGTAGTCCACACCTTGCTCTGCTTGTTCAATCAAAGTATCGCGGAAGATTTCCCACGTTAGGTCTTCGGCTACACCGTTGACTTTTTCGAGCGCTTGGTAAATCGGCACTGTACCAATAGGCACTGGTGAATTACGTACGATCCACTCGCGCGTTTCGTGAATATAGCGGCCAGTCGATAAGTCCATGACCGTATCCGCGCCCCAACGCGTTGACCAGACTAACTTTTCCACTTCTTCTTCAATTGACGAGGTCACCGATGAGTTACCAATGTTCGAGTTGACTTTCACGAGGAAGTTACGCCCCATGATCATCGGCTCAGACTCTGGGTGGTTGATGTTACATGGCAATACTGCGCGACCACGGGCAATTTCGTCGCGTACAAACTCTGGGGTGATAAACTCAGGAATAGCCGCACCATACGACTCGCCTTTGTGCTGCTGGGCAAGAATGTCGTCACGTAGTTTTGCACGGCCCATGTTTTCACGAATGGCCACGTATTCCATCTCTGGTGTTACAATGCCTTGGCGCGCATAATGCATTTGCGTGACGTTTTTACCCGGCTTGGCACGGCGTACTTTGGGTAGGTTTTCAAAACGGATGTGGTCGAGGCCTTCGTCAGCCAAACGCTGCTGCGAGAAATGAGAGGTCACTGACGTGAGTTCATTAGTATCACCACGCTCAGCGATCCACGCATCGCGGAGCTTCGGTAAGCCCACACGCACGTCAATGTCCATCTCAGGATCCGTGTAAGGACCCGAAGTATCGTAGACACGCACCGGATCATTTTTTTCAAAAATAGGGTTTTCTTCGGTGCCACCCACAAACGTATCGTTTAAAGTGATTTCGCGCATACCCACGCGCACACCTGGATGGTCGCCATCCACATAGACTTTGTGACTGTTTGGAAACGGTTGTCCCGTAAGATTGTAGATATATTCCGATGCTGCTTCGCGCGACTCGCGACGACTCAGTTTATTCGTTGAATTTGACATGACTTTCCTCATTGCTCTTAAGGTGTCTTGTCAGATTTCCCACAACAGGAAGAGATAAAGCGAACGCTTTATATGGATCTAACTTGATAGCACGACATGCATTACCAAGTGCTAACAAAGCTGTTAGCTGCTTGTTCCCTACGCAGGTATAATCCTGATCAGGTTCACGGATCCCGCAATGATGCGATCTCAGCCCCAAAAAGGGCACTCCGACAAGTAAACGAAATTTTGTTCCTGAGCAGTCTACCTGAGTTTCTAAATGAAAAACAAGTCCGATTACGTGAAGATAAATCTGATTAACTTGATCATGTACGTTTCAGAGCGTCACCACACAGTTGTATTTCCAAAGGGTAAGTTACCTCAATACACTCGTTCAGCGAGCATCTGTTTCGACTGGTTTAAACACAAAGACTTGTTCGCCATTGAGTTCAAGTAACTCACCATTAAACTGTGCTTGAATGCCGTTTTGCATAGAAGTTAAAAGTTGATGTTCTAGTGCATTACTTTGCTCATCACAAAGTTTTCGTGTCATGCCGACATTTTTAATGACTAAGGTGTCATGTGTAGTTTGAGCTTCGCCAAAAAATCGATTACAGCCTGACGAACCTGAGATTTGTAGGGCATCAATAAAACGCAATGAGACAGGCGTCGCGATTGTTGGGCTTTTACCATCCACGCTTATTAAACGCCAAGCAGTGTGTTTTAATGCATTTTCAGTCACGCTAGGGGTAGCATTGCACCCACTTAAACTACATAACAGAGCAAAAAAAACAAAGGTAAAAACAAAACGATTCATGGCGTATAACTTCACTATTAACTCTTTGAAAGTATACACTGAGCATGCAAAGAGACACAGTAAAAATGTCCCTTTTAGCATGATTTGTCTAGGTATTAGGCAATAAACAGCTTATCTACTTCTATAGGTAAAAATGGACGCCCTTTTTCATTAACAGACGTTCCTATAATCAGCGCATCCAACATCAGTTTATTGTCTTGAGTGCGGATCACCCGTTGTTTAAAACCAAATTTCAATTTACTGAGCCGCGTCGGCTCAACCTCAACGTAAAACGCATCGCCTGGTTTTAGTGAATCTTTAAAGTCCATTTCAGCTCGGATCACGACAAGGTTAATTCTATCTTCTGCTAACTTTGCAAAATCAACACCATTTTCAAGTAGAAACTCATGGCGAGCATGTTCCAAATAATTAAAATATACGCCGTTATTCACGATTCCTTGCAAGTCACATTCGTAATCCCGCACTTTTAGCGCTAGTTTAAACGTCATTCTCTTTGATCCTTTCTCTTTATTTTGTCCGTTTATACCACATCAAAATAATAAACTGGTCTGCTCTATTTCGCTGTTATCATGGAGTGTATTTGTTAAAATACCGGTACTAATGATGGAACTGAATAAATTATGAAACGAAATCTTTCTGTACTTGCATGTGTCATGCTACCTATTTTTCATGGTGTAGCGTATGCTTCTACTACCGATCTTGAAACCATTGAAGTCACTGGTGATGTTCAAAAAGAACACCTCCTTACACTTTCTGCCAGTGCAAGCGTTTTCGCAGATACACAGCTTCAAGAACGTGGCGCGCTCCATTTAGAAAACGTGCTCAACCAAGCCGCCAACATTAACTTTACTGCTGGGGCATCGCGCGGCAAGTTTATTCAGATGCGCGGTGTGGGGCTTCGTTCACAATTTGTTGATCCCATCAATCCAAGCGTAGCATTGCTAATTGATGGCGTTAATTACTCGGGCCTCGGCGGCGCGGGTATTTTGTTTGATACTGAGCAAGTCAGTATTTTCCGAGGTCCGCAAGGCACTCGTTTTGGTGCGGATGCACTTGCCGGCGTCATTCAAATTGATGGCGTCTCTGCATCATCGGATAACCGCTTAAAACTTCATCTAGGTGCAGGAAGTCAAAATGCAATTCAAGCGGGCGTTGCTGCAGGTACAAAGATTACCGAACATACTGCCATTCGAGCGAGTTATTACCAAAATACAACCGATGGATATGTCGATAACGCTTACTTAGATAAACCAACACAAGATATTGACGAATCATTTGCCCGTGTTGCGTTTGAAACAAGCCCACTTATTGATCTCACAAGCTCCCTTGTCCTGCATTTTATAGATATCGATAATGGCTATGATGGTTTTACTTTAGATAACTCACGTATCAGTGTCGCAGATGAACCAGGTAAAGATAATCAAGACAGTACTGCGGGTGCTTGGAAAGTAAAATACCAAGGCTTCAATGCGTTCAATGTCACTGCAAATATAACCCACTTAGACGCTGATTTGTTGTACAGCTACGATGAAGATTGGGTTTGTAATAATCCGGAGCAGGCAGCTTTGTGTGAGGCAGGCTTGCATGAGTGGGGTTATAGCTCAACAGACAGCTACCAGCGAGACCGAAAAGACTCGAGTTTCGAGCTCCAATTTTCTGGCAAACAAAACGACTGGTTAGTAGGGATCATTGGTCAGCAGCGCGACATTGACTTAATTCGTCAGTACACGTGGTTAAGCACCGATTTTGCCTCAACGTACGAAGTAGACAATATTGCCTTGTTTGGTCAGAAAGAGACCTTACTCAATGAACAAACACGCCTAATCACAGGGCTACGCCTTGAAAAGTATGAAGGTAACTATGAGGATAGCTACGCTATTTCCGCATCAACCAATGATACGATGATCGGTGGTAAAGTCGCTTTAGAATATCAAGTGGTGCCAAAAACCATGATATACACCAGTTTAACTCGTGGTTTTAAAGCCGGCGGCATTAACAGTGAAGCCCTCGCTAAAGCACAAGATGAAGGACTCGCGTTACCTCCTCAAAACCAACAGTTTGCGCCTGAATATTTATGGAATGCAGAATTTGGCGTACGTGGTGTTTCTATCGATAACAAACACACATTACGTTTAACCGCATTCTATATGCACCGTGAAGATATGCAGCTCAAAGCTTGGAAAGTTCAAGACCAACGCTTTGCAGGTTATATTGATAATGCCGATGGCGGAACAAGCTATGGAATTGAAATTGAAGGACAATATCAATTTGATACTCCTTTTAGCTTAAACTACAGCCTAGGTTATCTCAATACAGAAATCGATGACTTTGTCACGCAAAATGGAGACAACCAAGATGGACGTGATCAAGCGCAAGCGCCAAAATACCAATATGCGTTGACAGGGCGTTATGACTTAAATCCTCAGTGGCAATTGAGTCTAGGTATAGAAGGGAAAGACGACTATTATTTCTCTGATAGCCACAACTCGAAAGCGCCTAGTCAAAATCTAGTTAATGCAGGGATCCGTTTCACTGAAGGTGCATGGCGGATCAATGCGTACCTGCGCAACGCGTTCGACAAAGATGTACCGGTACGTGGTTTCGAATTTGGTAACGATCCGCGCGATTTCTATGAAACGCACACCTATGTGCAATGGGGCGAACCTCGAGTGTGGGGTCTGAGTGTAAATTACGAACTTTAGACATGAAATATTTAATGAAATGAAAAAGCGGCCAATGGCCGCTTTCTTTTTGGTCGTCACAAAGCAGTAAAGCCGCTTGGTGACCTACTCTGCATACGGCAAATTACGGCCGTAGAATACTTCTTGTATTTCGCGAGTCAGTTTGTGACGAATTTCTTCCTCTTCTTCTACGCTTAAATCATCCGTCGTTACACCGAATAAATAGGCGTTCAAATCTGTGTTTTTCAACATCATCTTAGTATGGAAAAGGTTTTCTTGATACACATTGACGTCCATCATTTGGTACGCTTCTTTCGTATCTTCAGTCATGTAATTTTGGATCGAGTTAATTTCGTGATCGATGTAATGTTTTACACCATTCACATCACGAGTGAATCCACGCACTCGGTAGTCAATCGTAACTACATCTGACTCTAACTTATGGATCAAAAAGTTTAGTGCTTTCAAAGGCGAAATCACACCACACGTTGAAACCTCAATGTCGGCACGGAAAGTACAAATGCCATCGTGCGGATGAGATTCAGGGTACGTGTGAACACAAATGTGACTTTTATCCAAATGCGCAACGACTGCACCAGGTAATGGACCTGGTGTTTCATCGTCCACAAATGAATCACGATTTTCAACTGGCTCCTCAGAAACCAAAATCGTCACGCTTGCACCTTGTGGATCGTAATCTTGACGCGCAATATTTAGGATGTTTGCACCGATGATATCTACAACTTCACCTAGAATATCCGTTAAACGGTCTGCGCTGTATTGCTCGTCAATATACTCAATGTAATCTTGACGCTGTTGCTCTGTTTGCGCATAGCAAATATCATAAATACTGAAGCTTAAACTTTTAGTTAAGTTGTTAAAGCCATGGAGTTTGATTTTATTAAAGGGCTTGCTCACGTTAAATCAACCTTATAACATGTCAAATCTGCTTTGCAGAACCAAAAGTTCGCGGATTTTATACGAAAACGCCCCTGCAAAAAAGCGATATTTTTAATCGCTTTCTACAACTTCAAAGCTATGCGTAATTTCAACTGCTTTTTCAAGCATTAACGCGACCGAACAATATTTCTCTGCAGAGAGCTTTACGGCACGTTCGACATGGTTTTCTGATACCCCTACACCACGAACAATAAAATGTAAATTCATTTTGGTAAAGACTCGCGGCGCACTTTCGGCTCGCTCAGCGGTTAATTTCACTTCAACGCCGCGCACAGTTTGACGTGCTTTATTTAAAATGCTCACGACGTCAACCGAAGAGCAACATCCCGCAGACATTAACACCATCTCCATAGGACTGGGCGCTGCACTGTCTTTTCCTGCATCAAAGACCACATTATGACCTGAATGAGAACGACCAATAAACGTATCACCTTCAACCCACTTTACTACCGCTTCCATTGTTATTACCTCTTGATATACCTATTATATTTAATACTTAACAAGTTGGAGAACTTGAATGCTTTATATACCCAATCTACCTAGAGATGTTTGGCTATAAACATAAAGGGTAATAAAAACAAACCGCGCTAATTAAGCGCGGCGTTATTATGACGTATTGCGATTGCTACTACACAGCTGAATCGAATAAGTTTTTAACTAAACCGGCAAATTCTTCAATAAACGCGCGCTGCTCTTCTGTCACTCGTTTATCGGTGACACTTGAAAGCACTTCTTGTAGATCATAAACGATGCCATCTATCTCTCGAACAATCATGCTACGCTGCTCTGTTGTCAAAGACGTATTTTGCTCACATAGTCGGATCACATGCTCTGCAATCACATCTTCAATCAATTCCATTACCGTTGGCGCATTGGGTTTTACCACACCAGGTTTTTCAAACAAGGCAAGATTGTGAGTCAAATACATCACTAATTCATCGTACCCTTGTTTATCTAATACCATATTAGGCTACCTCATCATTATTTTTCGCGCTTACTTTGATTTAAGCAGAAAGTGATCTTGAATGCTACTTTTGTCCATCAACAGACATAAAAAAAGCAGCTTACGCTGCTTTTTCTCACCCCTTTGGATTAGGGCTTCTTTACCGAGCTTCTTATATAGAAACAGGTTCTAAGTACTTTAAACCTGCCGAGTTAGTCAATGTTCAAACCTGGGCTTAATGTACCTGGAATTGTTACTTTGTCGAGTTCTACAGATGCGACTGGGTATGCACAATAATCTGCCGCGTAATACGCGCTCGCTCTGTGGTTTCCAGAAGCACCGATACCACCAAACGGGGCTGCACTTGAAGCGCCAGTGATAGGACGATTCCAGTTCACGATACCTGCGCGAATACGACGGAAGAAATAGTCATAATCAGCTTCACTGTCACCGAGTAAGCCCGCAGATAAACCAAATGAAGTGTCATTGGCTTTTGCAATTGCACTGTCAAAATCATTGTAACGGAACACTTTAAGAAGCGGACCAAAATGTTCCTCATCAGGGAAGTCTGTGACGTTTGTGCAATCAATGATGCCTGGTGTTACAAACCCCGTTCCCGCTTGATGTGTCAGCGGAATTAATACCTGGCCACCTAATGCAACAAGTTGCTCTTGCGCAGCTACCATTCCTGCCGCTGCACGTTCTGAGATCATTGAGCCCATAAATGGCTGCTCTTCGGCATCAAAATGACCGACTTTAATTGCCTTCGTTGCACGCAATAGATGCTCAAGGATTGCATCTCCTTGTGCACCATTAGGAAGGAAGAGCTTACGCGCACAAGTACAACGTTGACCGCTAGAAATAAATGCGGATTGCACAATATCATGAACAACCGCTTTTGTATCTGCCGCATCTTTTACGATTAATGGGTTATTACCGCCCATTTCTAACGCTAAAATCTTTCCAGGTTGACCTGCATATTGTTCGTGCAGGAAGTGCCCTGTGCGTGAAGAGCCAGTAAAGAACAAGCCATCAATACCACGATGCGATGCGAGCGCTTTACCTGTTTCAACTTCACCTTGTACTAAGTTAATTACCCCAGCAGGAAGACCCGCTTGTTGCCAAAGCTTAAGCGTTTCTTCAGCAACCATTGGTGTCAGTTCTGATGGTTTGAAAATGACCGTATTGCCCGCCAACAATGCAGGAACAATATGGCCATTTGGTAAGTGGCCAGGGAAATTATAAGGCCCAAATACTGCGACCACACCATGTGCTTTATGGCGAATAAACGCTTTACCTTGCGGCATTGGATTTTCTACAAGACCCGTGCGCTCGTGATAAGCTCGCTCTGAAATTGCGATTTTACCAACCATTGCTCCCACTTCAGTACGCGTTTCCCAAAGTGGTTTGCCCGTTTCTTTACCTATCGCAATCGCTAACGCTTCGCTATTTTCTTTTAGTAATTCAGCAAAGCGCTTAACAATGTCAAGACGCTCTTCAAACGGACGATCACTCCATGCAAAAAAAGCTTCACGTGCAGCATCTACAGCCACGTTTACTTGTTCAGCTGTCGCTGCATTCGCAGCCCATAATACTTCATTTGTCGCGGGATTGACTGACTTAAATTCAGACCCTTTACCTGCTTCCCACTGACCATTAATAAATTGTGCAGGATGTGTTGTCATAATTCGCCCCTATGTTAAATGGTTGCGATGGTGAGAGAATCACCCTCTTGTACGAGTAGCGCATCAGCAACGGCTTGAGTAAGCACCACAGATCCAGAATCTGGATTGAGGGTTAATTCAATTACCGCGGCTCGATAGTCAATTAGTTTACCATTAGCGACCATGTATGGGGAACCGCCTTGATTCGACCCTATTTTAACGGTTTTAGTAACAGACTCACGAACTGTGCGAATATTGTCAACTTGCGCTTCAACCGTCGGCCCTGCATCAAAAATATCGACGTAACCATTGAACGTGAAGCCCTCACTTTTCAAAAGTTCGATTGCCGGGCGCGTATTGTCGTGAACTTGACCTACTACTGCTTGCGCTTCTTTACTCAATAAGTTGATGTAAATTGGGTACTTTGGCATTAATTCAGCAATAAAAACTTTTTGTCCAATACCGGTCAAATAATCTGCTGTTGGGAAGTCCATCGAGAAAAAGTGTTCTTCTAACCACTGCCAGAATGGACTATTGCCATGCGCATCTGACACACCTCGCATTTCTGCAATGACGGTATCAGCAAAACGTGTTTTATTATCTTTAATAAACAAGAAGCGCGACTTAGATAACAGCTTGCCATTGTATTTTTGACGATATTGAGGACGTAAGAATAAAGTACACAGCTCCGTTGCGCCCGTATAATCATTACACAATGTTAAAATATCAACGGCTTTATAGACATTGAGCGTGCGCGATGAGTGGATCACTTTCGATTGATGATAGTGATAAAACGCATCCTCAAGACCAACAGCGGCTTCAATTGCAGACGTACCGACAACATCGCCTGTTACGGTGTCTTCTAAAACAAACAAATAACCTTCATCGTGTGGGTGATCTGCTTCTTTACTAAATGACGCAATTGAACGAGAAATTTTATTTTGTAACAACTCTTCGTGCACAGGTAACGAAGTAAAACCATGACCAGACTCATGCGCAATATTAAGCAAAGCTGGGAAATCACTTTCTCGGATTGGGCGAAGAACTAACATGAGCTCGCTTACTCCCCATATAAAAATTGACTTTAAATCGAGGTGAGTTCCCTCACCTCAGCCTGTAATACCTTCTTACTGCGCAGCAACTACTTTAGCAACGGCTTTTTCAAAACGAGCCATGCCTTCACGAATATCGCTTTCAGGGATCACTAATGAAGGTGTAAAGCGCACCACATCGGCGCCAGCAACGAGGCTCATCACCCCCTCTTCAATGCCTGCCGTTAGGAATTCTTTTGCTTTGCCCTTGTACTTATCGGTCACTACCGCACCAATTAACAACCCTTTACCACGTACCTCTGAAAACACGTGATACTTAGTATTGATGTCATTCAACAGTTCACGGAACAACGCTGATTTTTCTTTTACGCCGTTAAGCACCTCTGGTGTATTCACTGTATCAAATGCAGCTTCTGCAACAGCACACGCCAATGGGTTACCACCATACGTTGAACCATGTGTACCCACTTTCAAATGAGCTGCAATCTCTGCGGTAGTTAGCATCGCACCAATAGGAAAACCACCGCCTAATGCTTTAGCTGACGTTAGAATATCTGGCGTTATACCAAGACCTTGATAAGCATATAAATCACCTGTACGGCCAACACCTGTTTGCACTTCGTCAAAAATCAGCAGTGCATTGTGTTTTGTACAAAGATCACGAACCCCTTGTGCAAACGTCAATTCTGGAGACACAATGCCTCCTTCGCCTTGTAATGGTTCCATCATCACAGCACACGTGTTATCACTAATGAGCTTTTCTACCGCAGCTAAATCGTTGTAATCAACGTGATATACTTCGCCTGGTTTTGGACCAAAACCGTCTGAATAAGCGGCTTGACCACCAACGGTAACCGTAAAGAAAGTACGACCATGGAAACCTTTATTAAAAGCAATAATTTGGTTTTTATGTGCACCAAACTTATCAAGCGCCCAACGACGAGCCAATTTAAGTGCCGCTTCATTGGCTTCTGCACCTGAGTTAGCAAAATACACTTTCTCTGCAAAAGTCGAATCAACGAGCTTTTTTGCTAAGCGTAAAGCCGGCTCGTTTGTCATTACGTTTGATAAGTGCCAAATTTTTTCGCCTTGTTCTTTGAGTGCATTTACCAAAGCAGGATGACAGTGGCCTAGGCAGTTAACTGCAATACCGCCCGCAAAGTCGATAAATTCGCGACCTGTTTGATCCCAAACTCGAGAACCTTTGCCTTTAACCGGGATCACCGCTGAAGGAGAATAGTTAGGGACCATTACATCATCAAATAACGCACGATTGACTGTCATTTTCTTTCCTCTTGGTTAACTATGTGCCACAGATGCCTACCTCATTAGTTAAGCATTGATTTGCTTTTTTGGGAGGTAGATAAAGATCAATTTCTCACATTCAATTGATCCAAATAGCAACTTGGGGCAATTTTTATACGTACATTATTTCAGAAAAAACCCCGATTGTCTCATGCAATACTTTTGTAGAGCCTTTTATTTTCAAGGGTTTGAGATAGTTTTTCAGGTGAAGTGAATAAGTATTTGAGTGGCATAAGTGGGTAATAACCAAGCAGCACTTAGGCTTAGCTCTTTTCCCTGTATTCATTAAATTGAATGAATAGTCGTAAAAAAAATTATAAAATCGTTAACTGCAAGGTCTGATAACTGCATTTTGCAAGCTGATCGACGAGCGCTTCGTCGATATTCAAATAAGCAAACCACATTTGAGCTTCATCTGGTTCAATTAAATTACTGTCTTTTAAAAGCAAATATTGTGCGTAGCCGTGTGCTTGTTTTAACAGCTCCGTTAGAGGGAGTAGATCGTCAACTGTTCCAGAATTTGGTAAATAACTCTTTGCCAATTGCGCCATCACCGCATTGAATGGTAAATAACGAAACGCCATTTTCTCAATGAGTTGTACTGAAAGCTCAATGCTGTCATGCATTAATAGATTACGCAAAAATAAAGGATCCGGGCTCAGTTCCATTAACGCCGTGTGTAAGTCTTTATGATTTTTCTCTCTCGCGATCATGACTTTATTTTGCCAAACTTGCTCAAAGGTACGCAGATAAAGTCGTGTTACCGCAATTTTTCCAACGTCCATCAACATCCCAAGTGTAAAGGCATGTTGTGGATTCAACCCCTTTACTTCTGCTAACTGACGAGCGGCGATTGCGGTGGACATCGATAAATCTCGAAGTTTTCGTTTTAACAAAGGAAACGGTTCCGTTGCATGAGGCATCCAATGTCGAACCGAAAAAGTGGGAATAACGAGCTGTAAATTTTCTAACCCTAGGTAACGAAGAGCCAGTGCGGGCGTATCAACTTTTACCGCTGTGCCTTTTGCCGATTGCTTGCGATATTGCGGTAAATTGACCAAGGAAACTAAGTCTCGTCCGAGCCAAGAAAGATCATTAACCAAGGGCTCTAAACGCCCAACCGATGCCGACTTTACAGCTAAAATATCGAGTATTGTTGGAACGGTATCTTGGATCCCAACCACATCCGTGTACAAATTATCGAGATCTTGTTTTTTTTTCTTTATTTCTTTTTCGATGATTTGATGAAGGTGATTACTGGCTTTTGCTACGTATTTTAAGTGTGAAGTATTTTGTTCTTGACGTTTATTTGCCGCTGCAATCTCTACATCAAGCATGGTACGCTGAGGGATATCGTCACCATAATGAATTTCAAGCGTATGAATATAGCCGATTTGCTGCTGTGCAAAATTGTGGCTAATCAAAACATCATGTGCACGCTGTGCTAATGCTTGAGCAATCCTTGACTGGCGAATATCTTGATTCATGTATCCCCTAATAGTAATCAATTGAAAGCGTTAACCTTTAAAGATTAGAAGCGACGAATAAAGTTGGCAAGCAATTCTAGTCCATATTGGGTCAATATGGCTTCTGGATGAAATTGTACACCTTCAATTGCTCGTTCTGCGTGCAACAATCCCATTACTTCCTCAAATTGATTTTCAACCTCTGTCCAAGCTGTAACTTTAAGGTCTTTAGGTAAAGTAAGCTTGTCAACCACCAAAGAGTGATAGCGACATACATTAAACCCGGAAGGAAGCCCGGTGAAAACTCCAGTCCCATTGTGATGTATTTGCGATGTTTTTCCATGCATAACCGTTTTAGCACGAATAATCGAAGCGCCTAGCGCCTGCGCAATTGTCTGGTGACCTAAACAAATCCCAAGAATTGGATATACCCCTTGTAGTTTCGCTACAACATCTAAGGAGATCCCTGCTTCATTTGGAGAGCAAGGCCCTGGAGAAATAACAATGTACTTGGGATTTAAGCGTTTAATGTCCGAAAGCGTAATTTCGTCATTTCGTTTTACTAATACATCTTGATCAAGACGCTGAAAATACTGAACAAGGTTATAAGTAAAAGAATCGTAATTGTCGATCATTAACAGCATAGCGTATAACCTGACTTTATAAACGATATTGCATGCATAAAGCGCACTATCACCTCGATATCTCGCCGCATATTGTACATCAATGTGCAATACTCATTCAAAAATGCGTCGAAATAAATAAGGTTTTTTCACTGGAATGTACTAAGGCATGCGAATTAAATACACACCTTAGTCATTAATATTGTAAACCTAAATTACCTCACTTTATGAGGATGCAGGGTGACAACCTTACGGACGAGGAATGAATCCTAATGCATCATAAACGCGTTTCAACGTCAGTTCAGCGCGTGAGCTTGCTTTCTCGGCACCAGAACGCATAATTTGATTTAACAACGCTTGATCTTCGCGAATTTCCTTATAACGCTTTTGGATAGGCTCTAACATCGCAACAACCGCCTGTGCCGTGTCTTTTTTCAAATGGCCATACATCTTATCTTCGTATTCAGGCACAAGATCTTCAATACTACGTTTTGTGGCGACGGACAATAACGTCAGGAGATTTGAAACACCGGCTTTTTCTTCTCTATCAAAGTAAATTCGAGCTTGTTCATCCGAATCAGTGACGGCCTTTTTGAGTTTTTTCTCAACTTGTTTAGGCTCATCGAGAAGCATCACAAATGCATTTGGATTTTCATCCGATTTAGACATTTTTTTCGATGGATCTTGGAGACTCATCACGCGAGCGCCGAGTTCTGGGATATATGGCTCAGGAATCTTAAATACCTCACCATACAGATTATTAAAACGTGTCGCGATGTCTCGGGTTAACTCCAAGTGTTGCTTCTGATCTTCACCGACAGGTACTTGATCAGCCTGATAAAGTAAGATATCTGCAGCTTGCAAAACAGGGTATGAGAACAAACCAACATTGATGTTATTCGCATTTTTCGCTGATTTGTCTTTAAATTGAGTCATGCGGTTCAACTCACCCATTTGCGCATAGCAATTTAGCACCCACGCTAACTGAGCATGCTCTGGCACTTGTGATTGCACAAACAAAGCCGCTTTTTCCGGGTTGATGCCACACGCAGCATAAAGTGCGATACCGTCTAAAACACGATTACGCAATAACGCCGGTTCTTGACGTACTGTTATCGCGTGCAAATCAACAAGCATAAAGAAACTTTCGTGATCTTCTTGCAAGTTAAGCCATTGGTTAATTGCACCAACGTAGTTACCAATTGTCATACCACCAGTTGGCTGAATGCCACTTAACACTACAGGTTTCGTCATGATGTTCCTTTATGTCTCGTTCGTTGTTAATTCATTAAAGCGGGGATTATATCCAAGAATCCATCTAAGAGGTACTGTGGATTAAGATCTTGTAAATTCTGCCCTTGATGATAGCCATAGGTCAATGCAATCACGTTAATATCCGCAGCATGTGCCGCGAGAATATCACTCTTCGAATCCCCTACCATCATCACTTCATGTGGCTGTACGCAGAGCTTTTCGCATGCCAGAAGTAACGCAGCTGGATTTGGTTTTTTATCGGTATCATCACCACAAACCAAAACACTAAAGTAATGGGCAATACCTAATTTCGAGAGCAATTGTTCGGTAAAAATCCGATTTTTGTTCGTAACAATGGCTTTAGGTAAATGAGTTAGTGCTGCAAGTCCCGTATTTACATTAGGATATAACGCCGCGTACTCACCAACTATTTGAGCATAATGAAACTGAAACCGCTCTAGTGCGTACGCTACCGTTGGTTTTGGTAAATCAGGGTTAACGTGAAAATCACCACTTAAACTTCGTTTGACTAACATTTCAATGCCATTGCCAACCCACGTTGTCACAAGTGCATGGCTAACTACTGGATAGGCGACTTCCGTTAGCGCTAAATTCAGCGCCATATACATATCTTCGGCGCTATCAACCAAGGTACCGTCTAGATCAAATAGAACTGCTTTTACTGGCATTATTGTACCTTCGCCAACTCAGCACGCATTTTGTCAATTACGGCTTTATAATCCGGTTGATTAAAAATGGCCGATCCTGCAACAAACATATCTGCACCAGCCTTTGCAATTTCAGCGATGTTTTCTACTTTCACACCACCATCCACTTCAAGGCGGATCGCTCGACCACTCGCATCAATTCGTTGTCTCACTTCACGCAATTTATCGAGTGTATTTGGGATAAAACTCTGTCCGCCAAATCCAGGATTAACCGACATTAATAAAATTTGATCGACTTTATCCATAACATAGTCAAGATAATGAAGTGGCGTGGCTGGATTAAAAACTAAACCTGCCTCACAATCATGTTCTTTTATTAATGCTAACGAACGATCAATGTGCTCACTTGTTTCTGGATGAAAGGTAATAATACTCGCGCCAGCTTTAGCAAATTCAGGGATCAGACCATCTACTGGTTTTACCATTAAATGTACGTCAATTGGGGCTTCTACACCATAATCTCTAAGCGCCTTACATACCATTGGCCCAAAAGTTAAATTAGGCACATAGTGATTATCCATTACATCAAAATGCACAACATCGGCACCAGCCTTAAGTACCGCCGCGACGTCCTCACCTAAACGAGCAAAATCAGCCGACAAAATAGAAGGAGCAATTAAAAATTGAGACATAACGTGTGAGACCCTTGAACGAAAGAATAAGTACTTAGTTTACCTTAATTTCCTGATTGGCTGAAAAACATTCTTCTCATAGAAACCACGGTTTTTAAATTTGTAAATTAATCCAGATCAAAAGTTTGTTTATTGAACAATTCTTGTGTATTATTTGGGGATAGCTATGCTAGTTGGAGTGGTATTATGATACACCTAAAAACACGGACGCTTTTAATTGTTGGTTTTATCACAGCTTCGGTTGGGGTGATTTCTTTTGATGGTCAAGAGGAAACCGTTTTAGCCAACCTAGAGTGTTCATGCAAAGTAACTGGAGCAACAAACTTGGCTTGTCAGCAGCAAGTCAATAATGATTGGATAAGTTGGTTGTCCGGAAAAAGTGGCAGCGCACAGTTTCACTATTTAGATTTGCTTGAACTCTTGCTTGGCGGTGAGAAAAGCGCAAAAACAAATAGCTTACCTAGCCTATAAAGCAATGACTTAATGCGCTGGGTAAGTGTGCTACAAAGCGTTTTAGCTGCACTATTTGGAGTGCAAAGCGAGAGCAAACGCGTCAAAGATTTTCAGTCCTCATCAGCACTACCTTATATCGTTATTGGTTTTCTTTTCGTCACGGCATTTGTGGTGGGTTTAGCTTTACTTGTAAACGCAATTTTACCCAAATAATCATCCCTGATTATTGATGATAAAGCGCCATAAGCTCATTTACTGCATTACGGCTATTTCCTTTGGGACTAATTGTTCGCTTAACTTGAATAATATCCAATTGCGCCTGTTCATAGATCTTCCGTGTCCATACAGTTTCATGATTAGAGATTAGAACCGGTGTTGCCATGGAGAATGCAGCCTCTTCTGCGAGGTTTGCTAAATTAGCTTGATCATCCAAATTAAAGCCACCTTTTGCATAAGCCGTAAAAGAGGCTGTTTTACTGAGTGGCACATAAGGCGGATCACAATACACGACAGCGTTTGTTGGTAAAAGTTTGAAAACCTCTTGGTAGCTTTTACACGTAAACGTCGCTTGTTGTGCTTTTTGCGCAAAAAAATAGAGTTCTTTTTCAGGGAAATAAGGCTTTTTGTATTTTCCAAACGGTACGTTAAAAGAACCTTTTAAATTATAACGACAAAGCCCATTGTAACCATGCCGATTCATGTACAAGAAAAGAATGGCACGTTCATACACATCCACACTTTCATTAAACTGCTGGCGATATGAATAGTATGCGTCGGGGTGATTATTTAGATCGACGAACAGCTTCTTTGCGTCACTGATAAACTCGTCCGGTGCGTCTTTTAGCTCTTGATATAGATTGATTAAATCAGCATTAATGTCGTTAAGCACATAATGCTTATAATCGGTATTTAAAAAAACCGATCCTGCACCAACAAATGGCTCAACGAGCGTCTCGGCATCCGCATTCGCCTTTTTAAGACGCTGAGCAATGTCTTCTACTAACGCATATTTTCCGCCGGCCCATTTTAAAAAGGCTCTCGTTTTTGTTTGCATGGATCTAAATTCTTTAACTCAATTGGTCGATTTTACACTAAAGCACCGCAATTACCGAGTTGAACCACGAATTTCTTCTTGTATTTGTCCGACTTTTTTATAGAACGGCTGATTTTGTAAAACGGTTTCGGGTAATTCGCTTCTTGCCAATTTAGCTTCGGCCAACGTTTTAAATTGACCGACGGTAACCACATACCACCACCGCGATTGACGAAGAGAAGGATATACTTTGGCATTTAACTCAGGATTGTTGGTTAAAAATCGTTTTGCGTCTTCTACCTCTGTCACCGCCATTACTTGAATGGTCCACTCTGAATTGGACAGTGATAAATACCAATTCGCATCATTGATTAGATGATTTATAGCCTCAATACTCTGCTTCGATTTCGTTTCTGTAGGCTTGTCTGTTGACGTTTCTTCTAATGACTGAGTAAGGGGTGCATTCTCATCAAGCACACGTTTCAACTGCGCAGGTTCAACAGATCCAGATTTCGCATTAGGCTCAATGACGTCTGAGTGTTTTGCCTCTAAAGCATCTAAGATACTTGCAACATCATTACGGACAATAGAAGGTATTTCCTGTTGCGGTTGTTGCTGCTCACTTAAGGCTGTTTGAGTATCCGACTCCACAAATGCATGCCCTTCGTCCTTTAGCTTTTCTCCCTCACTACTCGCTTCTTCACGCTCAATCGAACCTAATAACAGGTGATCAGGTGACACGACGGTTGGTAATGGCTCTTGTTTTTCAGCTACTTTATTTGGAATTAGTGCTATTAATTCTTTTTTGTACAACAAGCCAACGACAAGCAATGCCAACACTATCGTTAATGCCAAAAAGTGCCAATGCCATTTCGATTTGGTTTTTTCTCTTAAGTTAGTGGATTGTTCATCAGGTTGCCACGACAATAGCAAGGTCGGATTACCGTTAGACGATTGCACAAACGCATTAAAAACTGGATCTTCATCCAAAGGCAACGTTTTAAAATACCATCGTAGTAACTGTTTGCTTTCATGCCATGTTAAAGGCTCTATGTGCATGTCTAAGGCACCAGGTATCATACCGGCTTGCGGAGCGCTTATCAGCACGTAGAGTGTTTCGTGAGCGCTTCTAACGACCTGTTGAATTTGCTCAATCATTTCTTGCGAAAGATGACGACCGCCATCTAAAACCCATAAACAAGGGCCTGGTGACGTCTGTTGGGCAAGTAACGAAAAGTTCTCAAACAAGGAAAGTTTATGGTCTACTAATGGGGCACGAAAACTGTGTTCTAGCAACGAATGCATTAACTCATTGTCGGTCATATTCGCTGTGATCGACACAAATGCTTTATTGAATTCGGGGTATTTATCGGTAATAAAAGATTCTAGCAAATAGCTTTTACCAAGTCCCGAAGAACCCACTATCGTGATGATATTTTGGCCATACTCTAATTGCAACGCAATTCTATCAATAAGCGCTGCTCGACTTGGCAACAACTGCGATTGCATTATTGTCCTATTAGCTGGGCGACCATTTGGTCCGACACATCGTCAACAAGCTCGCACTGTCCAAGCTTTGTTGGCACGATAAATCGAATTTTACCTTTTTGGTTTTTCTTATCTTTACGCATATGTCGTAAAAATGCAGCAGCATTCATACTAAGGGGCGGCTCAACGGGCAAATCAAACGCCTTAATCAGCTGCACCACTTTGTCGACTTCTTGCTCACTTATAGCGCCTCGCATAAAGGCAAGGCGAAGGGCCAGCACCATTCCTGCAGCAACGGCTTCACCGTGTAACCAATTTCCGTAGCCTTGCTCTGCTTCAATTGCATGACCAAACGTGTGACCAAGATTGAGTAACGCTCTTAACCCTGATTCTTTTTCATCCTGTGCAACAATGTCCGCTTTAATTGCACAACAACGATAAATGACCTTTGTCAATTCTGCGTTATCTAATGCAGTTAATTGCTGCTGTTTATTCTCTAATTCGCTCAAAAACGAGTGATCATAAATAAGCCCATATTTGATCACCTCAGCCATGCCTGCTGCGAATTCTCTACTCGGTAAGGTTTTTAACGTATCTGTGTCAATAAAAACGGCTTTAGGTTGATAAAACGCGCCTATCATGTTTTTACCTAGAGGATGATTTACGGCTGTTTTACCACCAACAGACGAGTCTACTTGCGATAACAACGTCGTCGGCAGTTGTATAAACGGCACGCCTCGTTGATAGCACGCAGCAACAAATCCAGTCAAATCACCAATGACCCCACCACCAAGCGCAAGCAAGCATGTGTCACGGCCGCAGTTGTGCTCAAGTAAAAATGCATTGATCCGTTCAAACCATTCTAAAGATTTAAACTGCTCACCATCAGGTATGATGAAATGCAGAGGGTCAAGTGCTGAAAGCTTATTTAAAAAAGCAGGAAGATAAAGAGGCGCAACGGTTTCGTTGCTGATAATGACAGGACGACTTTTACCAATATACGAAGTCAGTCGCCCTACATCATTGAAAAGTGATTGCCCAATAAAGATGGGATAACTACGCTCGCCTAATTCAACCGTTAATTCAAGCATGGTTTTCCCTCCACTACTGGTACATCACATTAGAAGTCTAATTTCTCGATAATTTGATTCGCAACCACTTTCGCGCTTTGCTCATCAGTACGCACAACAAAATCAGCCACTTCGCGATAAAGCGGTTCACGCTCATCGGCGAGACGCTCTAGCACTTCACGTGCTGGTTCGTCTGTTTGCAACAGTGGACGACGCTTGTCGCGCTGAGTACGAGCAACTTGTTTTTCAATCGGCGTTTCAAGATAGACAACTATGCCACGCGCAGAAAGCTTGTTGCGCGTTTCTTTACTCAGCACAGAGCCACCGCCAGTTGCTAATACGATACCTTGTAATTCAGTTAGATCCGAAATTACCGCCTCTTCGCGAACACGGAAACCTTCTTCACCTTCTAAATCAAAAACCCACGAAATATCAGCACCAGTGCGGCGCTCGATTTCTTGGTCTGAATCATAAAATTCAAGGTGTAAAGTGTCAGCGATGTGACGACCAATTGTGCTCTTACCAGCCCCCATAGGGCCAACTAGAAATATATTACGTTTCTCAGCCATATCTTTTTAGTACAAACGAACTCTAAAATTTGAATAAAACCCCGCCTAACGACCTGGCCCCAAAATTAAGGAGGGGATTATCTCAGCATTCACACAGGGATTTCAACCCCCATTTCCGAAAATGCTAAGATCTAGGCATTTAAGCGAGCTCGCCATTCCGAAAATTTACAGTCCTTCATGTAAGATTTTTGGAGTCACAAAAATGAGCAACTCTTTCTTTTCGTTGAACTCACTTGTGTTTCTAAACAACGTACCAACATACGGAAGGTCGCCCAAAAGCGGAACCTTTTTCACTGCGTTGACGATTTGCTGCTGATAAATACCACCGAGTACTACTGTTTGTCCATTTTCAACAAGTACTTGAGTTTGAATTTTCTGCGTGTTTATAGCAACCGCCGATCCTGTTGGCGTTTGAACGACATCACCACGGGTATCTTGGGTGATCAGTAAATCTAAAATAATTTTGTTATCCGGTGTAATTTGTGGCGTCACTTCTAAACTGAGTACAGCCTTTTTAAATGTTACCGTTGTTGCACCACTCGATGCTGACTCAACATAAGGGATTTCAGTACCTTGCTCGATGCGCGCTTTTTTCTGATTTGCCGTCGTAATACTTGGACTGGCAATAATTTCACCTTTGTTCTCTTGCTCAAGCGCGCTTAATTCAAGATCAATTAACGTGCCATCTGCTAACTTTGCCACATGCATTCCAATGCTGCCAGCGGGTTGATTCACTGGTAAGTTCACGTTTAATCGATCCGCAAGCGCTGGGATATTACCATTAGATAAGGTATTCGCACCGGCTAAAGTGCCTGCGATGGCATCGCTACCTTGCTGATCGCTAAACCCCCAACGAATACCCAAATCTTCTTGAACATTATCGCGCACAGTGACCATACGTGACTCGATGACGACTTGCTTTACCGGTACATCTAGTGTTTCTACCATACGGCGAACACTTTCAATGGATCTAGACGTGTCTTTTATTAACAGGGTATTAGTACGCTTATCAACTGAAACACTGCCGCGCGAGCTGATAATGCTATTAATATCTGTTTTTAAAAGATCTGCAAACTCTTCCGCTTTAGCATAATTAAGCTGAATATATTCGCTATATAAAGGTTCTAATTCTTCCACTTGTTTTTGCGTTTGTAACTCTTTTGCTTCACGTGCCGCAAGCTCTTCTGAAGGCGCAACCATCAAGATTGCACCGTCTGATCGCTTGTCTAACCCTTTTACACGCAATACAACATCTAACGCCTGATCCCAAGGCACACCGTCTAATCGTAAGGTAATGTTTCCGGAAACCGAATCACTTGTAACCAAATTAAAGTTGTTCGTATCCGCTATAATTTGAAGTACAGAGCGAATTGGAATGTCTTGAAAGTTAAGTGTGATCGGCTGACCTCGATATGTTTTTTGCTCACCAAATTGTTTTGAGCCATTATCTTTTTCAACCGTTAACGTAAATACATTTTCAAGCTGTTGATATTTAAATTTAAATGCAGAATTAGGCTCTATAACTAGACGTGTTTTGTTCGTGTCTCTAAACGTTTCAATCTTACTTACAACGGTGCCAAAATCCAACACATCTAATTCATAAAGCAATTCATCAGGAATTCCAATATGGTGAAACTCAGCGACAATCTTTCCACCACGCTCTTGAACGTCAACAGCTGCTTGAGATGTTTCGAGAAATGCTAAAACTTGTGCTTCGCCTTTTTCTGTTCGTCTAAAGTCAATCGTTTGCAACATATTCATGTATTGTTGCTGTTTAACGTCGGCGTCTACATTATTGTTATCGACTATTGAAGTGATTGGCTTATCGGAAACACGCACAAAAACCAAGTTATTTTTAACTTGCGTTTCGTAAAGCTTAAGCTCATCCATACCGATAGTCACTTTAAAACCGCCATCAACCAAAGTACTCGTCAGCGAAGCGATCCCAGCTTTATTAATGTCAAGTTGCTTTAAACTCTCTTCGTATTCTGCACCAGCAAAAAACAATTCAATACGAGCAGGCTGATTAAGTACAGAGACTTTTGGCTCAATACTTAACTGTTCATCAAACACTAATTGCAATTCAGTTTCATTTTCTAGTACTGGATTGTAACGAATATCGTATAACATCGGTAAGGCTTGCACAAAAGAAGAAAGCCCTAAAAAGCAACCAGCTGTGGCAAATAAAACCGTTCTCTTTATCGTTGTGAAAACGTCACCGCTCATCTTCAACTCTTTATTATTATTCACTCTTGCCACTCTCCACTGCTGATCCTAACATGTCCAATCGTGTTAGTCGTTCTTTCCAACATCCTGTCCCATCTGGGATAAGTTCACGCAATTCAATATAGTCACCTTCTACAGACATCACTTCGCCGTGATAAAGCCCAATATAGTGACCTCTTGCAACTCGATACAATGCTGAATCTGCTGTCCTAATTAACCCCCACCGTATACCCGCTTTTGAAATCGTACCTTTCATCGCCAGCGTGTCTAGTGGATACTTTTCTAACGGATCTCGCGAGCGATCCGGATCTGGTTGTAAACAATTTTTAACTTGTAAAATATTGCTTTCAATGATCGCAGGTTCAGGTACAACAAACGGACTTCGTAAGTTACCTGCCGAATAAGGAAAATGAGCAAACTGTGGCATTTTCGGGATCGGCTCAGCATTAGGTACTGCACTTGCTTTTACTTGATCTATAAATTCTTTTTGCTCTGCTGTATTATCATTACACGCCACTAAAAATAGTCCTGATAAGGCAACCACTAAACGGAGCATTCTCATTATTTTTGCTCCTTTTGCTCATATCGGTACGTTTTTGCTACAACGCTAAACAACAATTGATTGTTTGCAGCGTTTTCAATTTTGAAATCATGCAAACTGACAATTCGAGGCAATAAAGCGACTTTATCAACAAATTGTCCAAACTCGTGGTACTGCCCGATCACTTCTAAATTAATGGGTAATTCGGTATAAAACTCTTTTTTATTTTCAGGAAGCCAACCTATTTTCAAAAAGGTTAACCCACTGGTCGTGCCCACATACGTTAAATCGTCTAATAGCCCAGGAGTTTCATTAGATGTAGGTAATCGTCGCAGTAATTGTGAAAACTCTTCTTGCATCTGCTTCATTTGATCGCGATAGAGCTCTAAATTCGTTGCTCTTGCATATTTAATACGATACGCACTACGAAGTTCCATTTCTTTACTAACTGCTTGCTCATAGGTATCAATTTCACTTGAAACCAGTGCGCTATAACCTAAAAATAAAGATAAGATGACGACAAATACACAACACAACACTTTCACCGGGAATGGCCAATCCCCCATGTTTTCGAGTTCAATTTCGTTCCAATTTATTTCCTTGAACGATTTTAAGTCAAAATCCACTCTTGCTCTCCTAGCTGCATACGCTATCAATTGCGAACCAAACGTTCAGCTTCGTTTATATCATCGTACGCTTTGATGTAAAATTGCATCGTAAAATCACTTAATAATCGCGCTTGTTGTTCCCCCGCCACAATACCTTGAAGCGCAGGCTTTTCGAGCAAATACGACGACTCAACATTTCTTAACATTGTAGATAGTCGATTATTTGATTCACTGCGTCCCACCACTTTAATCATTTTGCCTTTACGCTCTAAACTCGTAAGGTAGATACCCGCAGGTACCACACGAGCAATTTCATCAATTAATTGCGTGCCTAGATTGCGGTTACTTTGCAATTCTTCAATCAACTTCATACGCTGTTGTAGATTTTCTTTTTTCTTATTGAGTTCGTTTATCTCTTGGATCTGCGCATCTAACAATGCAATCTCCTGATCCAGAAACGCATTTTTTATATTTTGCCCATCGCGCATCGACGCATACAAACTACCAAGCACAAACATAGAGAAAAACGTTCCGATGACTAACCCGCCAATGAGTGCCATGAAACGTTTTTTTGATGCTTGACGTTGTTGCTCACGCCAGGGTAACAGGTTTATATGTGGCATGACGAAAAACTCCTTAATGCCAAGCCTGTTGCAATAGCAAACTGCGACCGGTGTTTATCTAATAATAAGCGATCGACCTTCGGCGATATTTCCATATCGGCAAAAGGATCAGCAACTATAGTATGAATACCAAGTTCATCAACTAATAACCTGTCGAGCCCTTCAATTGCAGACGTGCCGCCAGAAAGGACTAAATAATCAACATGATCTTTTCCGCTGGTTGTCATAAACATCTGAACGGCACGGCGAACTTGCTGAATTAGCGCTGTTTGAAAAGGAGCTAGCACTTCAAATGTATAGTTAGGCGGTAAATCTCGCGTGACTTTTCCAAGCTCTGCATCGTCATACGTTTTGTTGTAGTAAGCCACTATGCTGTTTGTAAATTGCTCACCACCAAATACTTGGTCTCGGGTATAAATTGTTTTGCCTGATTGCAATACGCTGACCAAAGTGATCATGGCACCAATATCAATCACGGCTACTATTTTATCAAATGCGTCCGATGGTAGTTGCCCATATATAACATCTATCGCTCGACCTAACGCATAACTTTCAACATCCACCACTTTCGCTTTAAACCCACCCTCTTCAAGCGCACCGACACGTGCTTCAACACTTTCCGTTCGAGCCGCAGATAAAAGTACATTGACTTTCGATGGGTCGGCTTCATTTACGGAGAGTTTCTCAAAATCGAGGCTCACTTCATCAAGAGGGTATGGAATAAGGCTATCGGCTTCAATGGCAATTTGCGATTCGAGTTCAGCATCGGTTAACGCGACATCCATGAAAATCACCTTTGTGATGACTGTTTGTCCTGATACTGCTACCGCTGCATAATTCGCCGACTTTGGCATTCTTTTTTTCAATTTGCCAATCACGCGGCCTATGGCTTCGATGTCTTGAATTGTTCGTTCAGTGATCGCACCTTTTGGCATGGGCTCAATCGCTGCGGCTTCCAAACGATACCCAGAGCTGGTTTTAGCCAACAAAACCGCCTTTACGCAATGCGAACCGATGTCGATCCCCACCATCATGGATTCATTTTTGTTAAACAGTTGACTAAACATACTTTTCGCTCTGGTCCTTTGATTTATATCTGAACGAAGTATAATGGCAATTCGAACAAAATTTTTTCATCTATAACCGCGATATACTAGCAGCGTCTGCCAAGAATTGGGAGACCAAGCAAGGATAATTAAGTGAAATTATTAAAGAGATTTTTACTTTTTACGGTATTTTGTATTGGATTTGGCTTCCTAACCTTAGCCATACTTTATTATTACGTAAAGTCAGACATCCCGAGTGTCGCCGTATTAAAAGACGTGCAATTGCAAACCCCGATGCAAGTATTTACCCGTGATGGACAATTGATTAATCAATTCGGAGAAAAACGACGCATTCCCGTACGCATTGAAGAGGTGCCCCAACCACTTATTCATGCTGTGTTAGCGACGGAAGACAATCGCTTTTACGACCATGTAGGCATCGACCCAATCGGCATCGTTCGAAGTGCGCTAGTACTACTTGCTACTGGTGAAAAAAAGCAAGGGGCGAGTACGATCACTATGCAGGTAGCGAGAAACTTCTTTTTAACGCGTGAAAAATCTTACATCCGCAAAGTAAAAGAAATTTTCATTGCTATGCACATCGAGCAATTATTAACTAAAGATGAGATCCTAGAACTGTATCTTAATAAGATCGAACTAGGTAATCGTGCCTTTGGGGTTGGTGCTGCTGCACAAGTTTACTATGGTAAATCACTTGATGATCTAACCCTCGCCCAGATGGCAATGATTGCAGGTCTGCCTAAAGCGCCTTCAGCATTAAATCCAATACGCAACCCAGAACGCGCAATGCAGCGCCGCAATGTCGTGCTGCACCGCATGCTTTCAGAAGGCTATATTACTCGGGCACAATTCGACGAAGCTCGCTTAGAATCTGTTACCGCGAGAAAACATGGTGCAGAAATCGAATTAGATGCACCTTACATTGCTGAAATGGTACGCGCTTATATGGTCGAGCGTTTTGGTGAAGAGGTCGCCTACAATAGTGGCTTTAAAGTCTATACAAGTGTCGAATCAGAGATTCAGCTCCACGCAGAATTGGCGTTAATGCACAATTTACACAATTATGATGAACGTCATGGTTATCGTGGAGCTGAACAACGTTTGTGGACTCCCGGAAGCGATGCGCCATGGCTTGCCCACGAAATCAAAGACGCACTCTCACACATTCCTGAATATGGCTTGTTGAAAGCCGCGGTAGTCACTTCTGTAGGAGAGCAAACTGCCGAAATCGTCTTGAAATCAGGTAAGCGAGCCACCTTGCCGTGGCAAGGATTGTCTTGGGCACGCCAGTACATTAACGAAGAGCGACAAGGCAAAGCACCATCAACAGCATCCGATATTTTAGCGCCAGGCATGTTAATTTGGGTGCGTAAACAAGAAGATGGATTACAGCTTTCGCAACTGCCAGAAGCATCTAGCGCACTTGTCTCGTTGGATCCACAAGATGGACGTATTAAAGCGTTAGTTGGCGGGTATAGTTTTGCGCAAAGCCAATTTAACCGCGCAACCCAAGCTAAACGGCAAGTTGGGTCGAACATAAAACCGTTTATTTATTCTGCAGCACTAGACAGTGACTACACTCTAGCCAGTATCATGAATGATGCACCGATTAACCATTGGGACAAAAGTTTAGGTGTTGCGTGGCGTCCTCAAAATAGCCCTGATGTCTATGATGGCCCAATTTTGATCCGCCGAGCGCTAGCCCAGTCTAAGAACGTTGTCGCTGTTCGCTTGCTTCGTGGTGTTGGTTTAGATAAGACCGCCGATCACTTATTAAAATTCGGTTTTGCGCCTCAAGATATTATACGCAGTGAATCACTAGCATTAGGCAGTGCATCGATGACACCGCTAGAACTCGCAAGAGGAATGAGCGCGTTTGCCAATGGTGGCAAACTCATCGAGCCTTATTTTGTGGTTAAAATTGAAGATGCCTTTGGCAAAACAATCATGACTCACGAAGCTATTCTTGCTTGTGATGAATTTATGCAAGAGCAAAATACACAACGATGCGCTCCTACAGCCATTTCTGAGCAAAATGCCTTTTTAGTCGCTGATGCGATGAACAGTGCGATTTTTGGTGGTGGCAGTTGGCGTCATAAAACAGGTTGGAGTGGCACAGGTTGGCGAGCCCAAGCGCTTAAACGCAAAGATTTAGCCGGTAAAACAGGTACCACAAATGAAGCGGTTGATACCTGGTTTAGCGGATTTAATCGTAATGTGTTAACTACTGTGTGGGTAGGTTTTGATGATCCCAGCAAACCACTTGGAAAAGTGGCCTACAATTCAAACCTGCCACAGAATCAAATCTCAGGTGCGGAAGCAGGTGCTAAAACCGCTTTGCCAGCATGGGTTGACTTTATGCAAGTCGCACTCCAAAACGAGCCTTTTGCACCTATCGAGCCTCCACCGGGGTTAGTTTCTGTGCGCATTGACTTAAAAACTGGGCTGTTAACGAATCGAAACGATCACACCAGTCGATTTGAATATTTCTTACCAGAGACACAACCTACAAAATACGTCTTGGACGATGGTACCGAAACACCATTTGAAGAGACTCAAGAAAGCACGGGTGAATTGTTTTAACGAATATTTATCTCAAAAACAAAACGCGCGATAGGAAACTATCGCGCGTTTTTTAATGTGCAAAGGAAAGCCTCATTTACATTCAATACTGCGTTTACCGAAGCTGTTGGATAAGCCAATACAAATCAGAGTGGATCCCTGCCGCGGTGACTTCTTTGCCCGCACCAGGGCCTTGTATCACTAGCGGATTTGTTTGATACCATTGACTACGGATCACAAAAATATTGTCTCCTGCAGTTAAGTTAGCTAATGCCGACTTGTCTTCCACCAAAGCAATTCCTACTTTAGCACTAACATTTTGTCCTTCAATTCTCAACGCACCGGTGTAACGTAAGACTTTATTTTGCTGTTCGGCTAAATTGGCTTGCTCTGCAATAAACTCATCGAGTAACTGGCGATTAGCCAAAAACGTGTTCCAGTCACCATCAGCAAGAATATCTGGCATTAATGGATTTAATTCAATGTCTTCTAGATTAAGGGCCAAGCCTAAATCTCTCGCCAAAATTAAGAGTTTACGCTGCATATCGCGACCAGAAAGATCTTCGCGTGGATCGGGCTCAGTATAACCCAACTGTTGTGCCTCTAGAACCAAGTCAGAGAATTGCGTCGTGCCATCATAGCGACTGCATAACCATGAAAGCGTACCTGAAAACACCCCTTCTACTTCAACCACATGATCACCACTATTTTGGAGATCTGCTAATGCGAAATTAATGGGTAAGCCGGCACCAACACTCGTGTTATAACGCCAATGTAAATTGCGCTCTTTCAATGAGGCTCTAAGCGCTCTATACCACTCTAACTCTGCAGTACCTGCGTATTTATTAGCAGAGATCAAATGGCAATCAGCATGAACGAAATCAGGATAGAGCTTACTGAAGCGTTCACTTGCAGTAATATCAATAACCACTTTATGCTCATAATCCAATTCAGCGATCCGAGCGAGTAAATCGGCATCCGTATACGACACGGCTTGGTTATGCCATTGCGTTGTCCAATGCTCCAAATTGACGCCACTGGCAGCAAAGAGCATTTTATCACTTCGCAATAAACCCACGACCTTCACATCGAACTGCCGCTGAAGATGATTAAGCTGCTCTTTACATTGCGCGACAAAGACCTCACCAACATTGCCAAGACCAGCAATAATAACCGCGAGTTCTTGTCCCTTTTTCACCAATTTGTCATGCAGTGTAGCCAACGCATCGCTATCGATTAATTGATCCGTTAAGAATAAGGCATAGTCACTTTGGGCATGTTCAAATCGAACAACAATTTCTTGTTCATCTAGCAATATTCTTGCTTGATTTTGTAATGGTTTAATCTCATTGCTTGGCGCAACGATCGCACAACCGTTTAAATTCGAACCAATTAAGTTTGCACGGCCTTGGAGATGTTGAACAACTTGATGGGTAAAGGCTGCAGGAACAATCAGAAACACATCGCCACCGTGTTCATAGTGATGTATGCTGTGTTGAATACGCTGACTTAACTCTCTGACTTCACCAGGTTGAAGCTGCTCCACTTTGACTAAATCTTGATTTTCTAAGGTCGTTATAAACCGCTTCTCTTTACTAAATCCTTCTTTGACCACTTCGGTCGGTGTTGCTTCAGGTTCATAGCTTGAACGCACCACGAGCTTTATGTCTGTGTTTTTTAATGGAGACAATGTTTTTGCATGCAATACCGGATTACCTAATCGAGCTAATAGGTTAGCTTGTGCACGGCAAACTTTAGGGTATTTTATCGCAGATGCGACTTTACGCGGATCTGTACTGTAAACACCTTGAGTGTCTGTCCAAATTGATACACTTTTCGCGCTAATGTAGTTTGCGAGTAACGTCGCACTGTAATCACTGCCATTGCGACCCAATGTTACGGTTTGCCCATCACTATCACTGGCAATAAAGCCAGTCATTACATTGATATGAGCACGAGATACTTTTTCTAGACAAACTTGTTGGTTTCGTTGTTCTAATAATTGACCTTGATGCAAAGTAAACAATTGGCGCGCATCTAAACTTTGTGCTGCAACACCAAGTTGATTTAGATACACGCCGAGCAACCGTGCCGACCATAACTCACCATGAGCAAGTAAACTCGCCTCGTGCAATGTTCCATTTGCACTTTGCTCGGCAATCGCTCTAAGCTCGTCGTCTAAGGTCGCTAATGCACTTCTGGCGGCATCAGGCACCAGCAACTCTTGAATTAATTGAGTTTGTTGAGAGCCAAGCTGTAAAAGAATATCTGCAACAGCTTGTGTATCTGCTTGAACATGACTTTGCCAAAGTTTTACCAAAGTGTTCGTTGTTTTGCCTGCTGCTGAGACAACTACACAATCGCCAGCAACGCACTGACTCAGTACGATATTTGCAACGGCTTGATAACGAGAGGCCGAGCTTAAGCTCGACCCACCAAATTTATGTACTGCTTGTGTCATGTTTTTACCATAATGCTGGAGTGGCAGGCGTTAAACTAAACGTCTGCGACGATTGTTCTTTTTTGTCTTTCGATTGTGCTTCTGTACAGTTTTTTGTCACTGGCTTTGCCTGACCTGGTCGAGTTTTTTCAAATGCGCTTTCCAGATCCGCTAATAAATCCCGAACATCTTCAATGCCAACAGAGATACGAATAAGTGTATCACCAACTCCAGCGTCTAGTCGTGCTTGAGCGTCCATTCCAGCGTGCGTCATCGTCGCAGGGTGGCAGATTAAACTTTCAACACCACCTAATGATTCCGCCAATGAGAATTGACTTAATGAAGTCAAAAATGCAGCTGAATCCTGTAATCCACCTTGAATGTCAAAACTAACCATACCACCAAAGCCGCGTTGCTGTTTCTTCGCCAGAGCATGCTGTGGATGTGACTTTAACCCTGGATAATAAACTTTTTTAACATAAGGCGAAGATTCTAAATAAGTTGCTATCGCTAACGCGTTTTCTTGATGTTGCTTTAAACGCACAGTTAGCGTACGTAAACCGCGCAGCGTTAAGTAACTATCAAATGGCGCTCCAGTGATCCCAATATTATTTGCCCACCACGCTAATTCATCACCTAAGGCTTTAGAGCGAGTGATCACTGCTCCACCTACTACATCCGAGTGACCATTAATGTACTTTGTTGTTGAGTGCACCACAATGTCCACACCAAATTGGATCGGATTTTGTAATCCTGGCGATAAAAACGTATTGTCGGCAGCGACAAGAGCTCCACATTGTTTCGCAACATTCACAATGGCTTCGATATCGGTAAGACGCAAGATTGGATTGCTTGGCGTTTCTATCCAGATAATTTTAGGCTTTGCATCAATTACCGCTTGGTAATTGTCTACTTTCGTGAGATCGACTACCTTTAATTTTAGCAATCCGCGTTTTGCCAATGACGTGAATAAACGATAACTGCCGCCATAGCAGTCGTGCGGAATAACGAGCGTATCATTATGATTCAGTAATTGGGTAACCAAGTGAACCGCGGCCATGCCCGTT
This sequence comes from Pseudoalteromonas luteoviolacea B = ATCC 29581, assembly GCA_000333235.1. Classification (GTDB taxonomy): domain Bacteria; phylum Pseudomonadota; class Gammaproteobacteria; order Enterobacterales; family Alteromonadaceae; genus Pseudoalteromonas; species Pseudoalteromonas luteoviolacea_D. The sequence continues at coordinate 41,561 of CAPN01000031.1, forward strand.
GCAGTGATAATACCTTTTTCACCGCCTTCTAATTGCGCTAATGAATCGGCGAGAATATCTCGATTTGGATTGCCACTGCGACCATAGTCATAGTCACGTTTTACATTAAAATCGGCAAAAGAGTACGTAGTAGATAGATACAATGGCGGTACGACCGCACCATGATGCTTATCAGCTTCAATTCCATTTCTGACCGCAATCGTGGCTTTATTCGACTGACTCATAATGACACCTGGATATTTGGATGTTTAGACGTCCAAAAGGTTAGACGAACAAACTCAAGATGTCAAAACATTTATACGCCTAAATGGCTAAATAACTAGTATTTGACTATCTTTTTTAAACCGATAAAATTTCGCCACTTCTATTTTAGCAGCTTGCTAATACGACTGAGTTTTTGACGGTGGCATCGCTTCGTGGCGACGTTGACATCGCATCAAACGCGTATCGCTTACGTTTGGTCATACTACACCGGTAGCTAGAACCACGAATGCAGTCGTATTGGCATCACCCAACACTAAGGCAATAAACTATTATGGCAACTTGGAATGGTGAATATGTTCACCCATATGCAGAACACGGTAAAAAATCAGAACAAGTAAAAAAGATCACCGTATCGATTCCATTGAATGTTTTGAAAGTTCTAACGGATGAACGCACACGACGTCAGGTTAACAACCTTAGACATGCAACAAACAGTGAATTGCTCTGCGAAGCGTTTTTACATGCCTTTACGGGCCAGCCACTGCCTTCCGACGAAGATTTACGCAAAGACAATCCGGAAAAAGTGCCTGCTGAAGTTCGTCGTATCATGATTGATATGGGGCTTGAAGTCCCGATTATCGAAGAAGAATAAGTGACGGAATTAGCAATATAAAAAAGCCTCGAATCGCGAGGCTTTTTTTGCATTTTGACCCAAGCTACCTCAAGCTCCATTAGCAGGCACTCAGTGCTTTCAATACTAGGCGCGTTAATGCAAGAAAGTAGATTGGGCGTATACGTTACTTTTCCATATAGTTTAATGGTAAAGGAATTTGCGCCACGCCAGAATCTATTGCGGCTTTAGCAACAGCCTTAGCAATACGAGGCAATAAACGCGGGTCCATTGGTTTTGGAATAATGTACTCTTTGCCAAACTCTAGTTTATCCACATCTGCCGCTTTTAACACTTCAGCAGGAACCGGCTCTTTAGCAATACTTCGAATTGCTTCTACTGCCGCAATTTTCATTTCATCATTGATTGCGGTTGCGCGAACATCGAGAGCCCCTCGGAAAATGAACGGGAAGCAAAGCACATTATTTACTTGGTTTGGATAATCCGAACGACCCGTAGCCATGATCAAATCATCACGAGCGCCATGCGCAACATCAGGGCTTATCTCTGGATCTGGGTTTGAACACGCAAATACCACGGGTTTATCTGCCATCAGTTTCAGATCATCTGCACCGATCAAATTAGGTCCTGATACGCCAACGAACACGTCAGCTTCGGCAATCACGTCTTGCAATGTCCGTTTATCGGTATTGTTAGCGAAAAGCTTTTTGTATTCATTAAGATCTTCGCGACGAGTATGGATGACCCCTTTACGATCCAACATATAAATATGTTCACGCTGCGCACCACATTTAATCAATAACTCCATACAAGCAATGGCTGCGGCTCCCGCCCCTAAACATACAATAGTCGCGTCATGAATGTTTTTACCTTGGATCTCAAGCGCATTTAGCATGCCTGCGGCAGTAACAATTGCGGTACCATGTTGGTCATCATGAAATACTGGAATATCACACAGTTCAATCAGTGCTTTTTCAATTTCAAAACACTCTGGTGCTTTAATGTCTTCAAGATTAATGCCGCCAAACGTATCTGCGATGTTAGCAACCGTATTGATAAAATCTTCAGTGGTTTTATGCTTCACTTCAATGTCAATTGAGTCTATTCCTGCAAAACGCTTAAATAAAAGCGCTTTACCTTCCATCACTGGTTTCGAGGCAAGTGGACCAAGATTACCTAACCCTAAGATAGCAGTACCATTACTGATCACCGCGACCATATTTCCTTTCGCCGTATACTTGTATGCGTTGGCAGGGTCTTCCGCGATTTCACGCACAGGCTCAGCAACACCGGGGCTATAAGCCAAAGCTAAGTCTTTTACTGTTTCGGCGGGTTTCGTAAGTTCAACACTTATTTTTCCTGGAACGGGAAGCGCGTGGTAGTCCAACGCTTTTTGACGAAAATCAGTCATGACGCGATTTTATCCTGCAATGTTAAATGTGAGAGAAAGATAGATACCCTAGGAATTCGGCCTGACAGTCAGATGCCAACGTTTATACCCGAGTGTCTTTCACCATACTGTTTTTAAAAATATATTCAAGCAATATCAGGTCTATCCTGTTGCTGCTATTTCCCTACAATATCTAAGAAAATACCCTGTTTTTTACCTAATTTTTGCAATCAATCTAAAAACGAAACATCATCTCGGCTAAACAATTTACCTTTTTTATGCACCAAAGCGGCTGCATATTTAGTCACTTTAGGAACGTAAAATCAAAATCATGAAAATAAAATCACGATATAGACATTTAGTAGCAAAATAAAAAATTTTAGCTGAATTTAGCCACAAAAAAGGTTACTTCCTTTTGAATATCTAGACATTAATTTTAAGCAAATGTGCAAAAGCCCAAATGAAACCTCGCTTATTTTCTGTTCGATGCTCAAATTAACTATAGCGAATTCATGTTAAATTTCTTGACTAAATTGAAAATAGTGAAGATAACGAAAAGATATAGAGCTAACACTCTAAATTAGAAATTTTCAATTTCTTGAAGTGGAAATGACGGATTGAATAAACATAGAAAAGTAAAAAGCGCCCTATAAGGCGCTTTCTTAATCACAATTTCATTCTGAAATTGTTGATTATTTTTTGCTACCAAACGCAGCAAAACGCTTGTTGAAGCGATCAACACGACCACCTGTATCAACGATTTTTTGTTGACCAGTGTAGAATGGGTGACACTTGTTACAAACGTCTAAGTGAATATCTTTACAAAGTGTTGAACGAAGTTCGAACTTGTTACCACAAGAACAAGTCGCTGTGTTCGTTGCATACTGTGGGTGGATACCTTCTTTCATAGGAACCTCTAAGTAAGGCCGTATCGCTCTCCAAACCCGAAGTCTGGCACCATACGTGGTTAAACAAAATAATTGGTCGCGTATTCTAATGCATGATCTGTACAATCGACAAGCAGAAAATGATCTTTTATTCCCTGCAAGAAGCATTACGTTGAGTAAGCTATCACTACTACTGTGTTTTTAGCGGCAGGTTTAGTAAAGTTAGCCCTAATTCGCTTTACAGATTGCATTATGAAACTCGTTGAAGTCGCCCTTAAAGTCCCACTTGATCGAACTTTTGACTACCTAGTTGAAGGTGACCATACGCATGATATTTTACCCGGCGTTCGAGTTATCGTTCCCTTTGGCAAACGTAAACTAATCGGTATCGTACTTGCTCTTAAGAGCTCAACGTCTTTAGAAACAGAAAAACTGCGGGCTGTGGAGGCGTTTATTGATGTAAAGCCAATTGTCTCTACTGCATTTATCCATTTGATCCGGTTTTGTGCCAAATACTACTGCTACCCATTAGGTGATACCCTATTTAGCGCATTACCTGCTGCACTGCGTCAAGGTGAACCGCTTGATAAGCTAGTCATACATATGTTGAGTGCGACTAATGCACCGACCACACCGCTAAGAGGCAAAAAACAACGTGCACTTTTTGACTATTTAGTCGAAAACGGAAACTCCCCAGTTTGCGAGATCAAAGCGCTTGGCTTTACTCAATCTCAAATTGACGCACTTGAAAAAAAGACCTTACTCAATCGCTTTACTGCCCCTTCGATACCTTGGACAGAGCAACTCTGGCAATTGTCACAAAAACCGCGATTGAATCAAGAACAAGCGACTGCTTGTGCTGCGATCAAGCAAAGTGAACTATTTTCTTGTTTTTTACTCGAAGGCGTCACCGGTAGCGGTAAAACGGAAGTGTACTTACACGCTCTAGAAGACATTATCAAAACAAAGAAACAAGCACTCGTGCTTGTGCCTGAAATTGGTTTGACACCACAAACCGTGCAGCGTTTTAAGCGACGCTTTGCTGGGTTACCGATTACCTTATGGCACTCCAATTTAACCGACAATGAGCGCCTAGAAGTTTGGCGTCAAAGTGAAAGCAACGAAATTGCGATGGTAATTGGTACACGTTCAAGTATTTTTTTACCTTTTGCTCACCTTGGCATGATCATCGTTGACGAAGAACATGACAGCTCATTTAAACAACAAGAAGGTCTTCGTTATCACGCTCGTGACCTCGCCGCATATCGCGCTGCAAAGCTCGGTATCCCTCTCATATTGGGTAGTGCAACCCCTGCGCTTGAATCACTTCATCATGCAATATCAAAAAAATATCATTTACTTACTCTACAACACCGGGCTCAAACTGCATCCGCTAATCAATTTGCACTAGTAGATATGAAAGGGCAAATCGCACAACAAGGTTTTGCTAATACCACATTAAATTCCATGCTCGATACGTTAAAACGTGGCAAGCAAGTGATGGTCTTTTTAAATCGCAGGGGGTTTGCGCCGACGCTTATTTGTCATGAATGTGGTTGGCTAAGTGGGTGCAATCGCTGCACCGCAAGCACAACTTACCATAAAGCAATTGCTCAGCTCGTATGTCATCATTGTGGTGATATACGTGCTATCCCAAAGCAATGCCCGGATTGTGGCAGCACACAGATCATGCCCGCGGGGGTTGGCACTGAACAGATCGCAGAGTTTTTCAGCACCTATTTTGTTGATTATCCCGTTATCCGGATTGACCGTGATACCACCCGCAAAAAGGGCGCATTGGAAGACGCTCTAGATGTGATCCATCAAGGAGGCGCAAAACTTCTCGTTGGCACGCAAATGCTAGCAAAAGGCCATCATTTTCCTGATGTCGCGCTTGTAGTGATCCTAGATGTCGATTCAGGTTTGTATTCTAGTGACTTTCGCGCAACTGAACATATGGCGCAGCTAATTACTCAAGTATCTGGACGAGCAGGTCGCAGTGGCGAACCGGGTAAAGTTATTTTACAAACTCATTTCCCAGACCATCCTTTATTGCAAGATCTTGTTAATAATGGCTACCAAGATTTCGCCCGATTCGCGTTAACCGAACGTCAAGAAGCTGACCTTCCACCTTATACCTATTTAGCGCTTATTCGTGCTCAGGGTCAGAAATTTGAATTGGTGATGCAGTTTTTACGAGATTTGGTTCCAGAGCAAAGGTCAAGTGGTATACAATTGCTAGGCCCTTTACCTGCCCCCATGGAAAAAATTGCAGGTAAATATCGTTATCAGTTGCACATTCAAGCTGAAAGTCGCAGCATTTTGCATCATTATTTAGCGCAATTACGTGATTACATGAATACTCACCCTCTCACAAATCGAGTGCGATGGAGCATTGATGTCGATCCGATAGATATGTATTAAGAACATGGCTCAACACGATTATATTAATAAAAGACCAGCGTCAAAAAAGAACAAGCAACCTGCTAAAAAACCGTTCCCGGTTTTGCTTGTAAGCATTGCAGCCTTATTAGTAGCAGGGTTTGGTTATACACTTTGGTTTCTAAAGCAAAACGCGGATCCTGAGCAGGTTAAACAAGCGCAAAATCCAACGCAAACACAGGCCCTCGAGAAAAAAGCTGAACGTCCTCGTACACCGGACTTCATCGAAGAATTAAAGCAACACGAAATTAAGGTCAACGTCAAAGAAATTGAGCAAGGAGGGCCTTATCAAGTGCGTTGCGGCGCATTTCGTGCGCAAAGCCAAGCTGAATCTCTTAAAGCTCGAATTGCCTTTGCCGGTTTACTTTCAGAAGTTCGACGTATTGAAGGCAAAAACGGTGTCTGGTTTGTTGTAAGACTTGGTCCTTATGAGACGAAACGACTTGCGGAAAGCGATAAAAACCGCATTAAACGTTCAAACATCATGGGCTGTACAATCCTTAATTGGACTTGATATTTCAAGCAACGCCCCAATATTGTGGTAATTGATGTGTTCTAGCCACCCTTCATTAGGGTGGGAATATAAGGATTACTATGACTACAATAGTAAGTGTCCGCCGCGACAATAAGGTCGTTATCGGTGGTGACGGCCAAGTTTCTCTTGGTAATACAGTGATGAAAGGCAACGCAAGAAAAGTACGTCGCCTTTATCATGGTAAAGTGTTGGCTGGCTTTGCCGGCGGCACAGCCGATGCTTTTACACTTTTTGAGCGCTTTGAAGCAAAACTTGAAATGCATCAGGGTCATTTAATGCGTGCAGCAGTAGAAATGGCTAAAGATTGGCGTACAGACCGAGCACTTCGCCGCCTCGAAGCTTTGCTTGCCGTTGCGGATGAAACCGCGTCGCTCATCATTACTGGTAACGGTGATGTTCTTCAACCAGAACACGATCTTATTGCAATTGGCAGTGGTGGTAATTTCGCTCAAGCAGCCGCAACGGCGCTTCTGGAGAATACCGATTTGAGTGCGCGTGAAATCGTCGAAAAAAGTCTGAAAATCGCAGGCGATATTTGCGTATTTACGAATCATAACCAGACGATTGAAGAATTGTAATAGGAACCGCCATGACAGCAATGACACCAAGAGAAATTGTTCACGAGTTAGATCAACACATTATCGGCCAACATAAAGCCAAGAAAGCGGTGGCGATTGCGCTACGCAATCGTTGGCGTCGCATGCAACTTGATGATAGTTTACGCGCCGAAGTAACCCCGAAAAACATTCTAATGATTGGCCCAACCGGTGTTGGTAAAACCGAAATTGCACGCCGCCTTGCTAAACTAGCCAATGCCCCGTTTATAAAAGTCGAAGCAACAAAATTCACGGAAGTAGGTTATGTAGGTAAAGAAGTTGAGACGATCATTCGGGATTTAGTCGAAATCTCTGTAAAAATGACACGTGAACAACAAGCTAAAAAACACCGTTTTCGCGCCGAAGAAGCCGCCGAAGAACGCATTTTAGATGCTCTTCTGCCACCCGCGAAAGATGCGTGGGGAGAAGTTCAACCAAGCGAAAACTCTTCTACGCGACAAGCATTTCGTAAAAAATTACGAGAAGGCCAACTCGACGATAAAGAAATCGACATTGATATCGCAGAAAGTGCACCACAAGTTGAGATCATGGCTCCACCTGGCATGGAAGAAATGACTAATCAGCTGCAAAGTATGTTTCAAAACTTTGGTGGTGATAAAAAGAAAAAACGTAAGCTAAAAATTAAAGAAGCACTCAAACTCTTAATTGAAGAGGAATCTGCGCGTTTAGTTAATCCAGAAGAACTCAAAGAACAAGCTATCTTCGCGGTAGAACAAAATGGCATTGTTTTCTTAGATGAAATCGACAAAATTTGTAAACGTGGTGAATCGTCGGGCCCGGATGTGAGTCGTGAAGGCGTACAACGTGATTTGTTGCCATTAATTGAAGGCTCAACAGTAAGCACTAAGCATGGAATGGTAAAAACGGATCATATTCTGTTTATTGCATCGGGCGCGTTCCAAATGTCGAAACCTTCTGATCTTATTCCTGAGTTACAAGGCCGCTTACCGATCCGTGTAGAGTTGGAAGCATTGACCGCCAACGACTTCAAACGCATTTTAACAGAGCCTCATGCTTCACTGACAGAGCAACAACAAGCGCTGCTTAGAACAGAGCAAGTTGAGATTGAATTTAGCGATGATGCTATTGAACGAATTGCACAAGCGGCGTATCAAGTGAATGAAAAAACAGAAAACATTGGTGCAAGACGCTTACATACTGTAATGGAAAAGTTGATGGAGGAGATCTCTTTCGATGCATCAGAAAAGTCAGGGCAAAAAATGACGATCGACGCAAAATACGTTGAAGCTCATTTAGACCTACTAGTACAAGATGAAGATCTGAGCCGTTTTATACTTTAATTAGCGATACTCTCGAGGGCGCTAGACCGCCCTTTTAGTTAAACTTTTTTATTGAGCCGACCATGTACTTAGTGACTAAACTGCATTATCACACAAAGCGTCGCTTACTAGATGTGCATTTCGATAATGATCTCTGTTATACATTTTCGAGCGAATTTCTGCGCACACACAGTCCATCCGCAGAAGTTCAAGGTCATGGGCATAAGCACTCTTTAGAACCCACTCACCTTGTCACGAACAAAGATAATGTACAGATCACTAAGATGGAAGCGGTTGGCCACTATGCCGCACGCCTTTCATTTGATGATGGCCATAACAGTGGTTTATATAGTTGGCAATACCTGCACGCGCTCGGGCAACAACAAAATAACTTGCAGCTCGCCTATAAAAAACGACTTGAAGACGCTCATCATATCCCGATTAAATTTGTTCCTTAAATATAAAAGCGCCTAAGTAGGCGCTTTTATATTAGTCTTAGAAAGTAATACTACACTTTGTATTTAGAGACTGCTTGGTGCAAGACACTCGCTTGTTCTGCCACCTCTTCTGTACTTTGCGCATTGGCATACGCATGATCCGATGCCACTTGGGCGATATCCCGAATACGTACGACATTTTTATTTACTTCCGATGCAACTTGGTTTTGTTCATCAATTGCTGTAGCAATGTGTGTACTCATATCCATAATCGTTTGTACATCAGTTGTAATAGACTCTAGCAACTGTCCGGCTTTTTCTGCTTGCGAAACACTATCATTACCTTGGCTGCGGCATTGTTCCATAATACTAACAACCTCACGCGTACGCACTTGCAAACTTGAAATGATACTTTCAATCTCTTTCGTGGAATCTTGTGTGCGCTGAGCCAACGATCGCACCTCATCAGCAACGACCGCAAACCCTCTACCTTGCTCACCAGCGCGTGCCGCTTCTATCGCCGCATTTAATGCCAATAAGTTAGTTTGTTCTGCGATCCCACGAATTACATCAAGTACCGAGCCAATGGTTTCGCCGTCACGCTCTAGCTGCGAAACCACTTCCGATGCGCCACCAAGTGAACTGGATAGGTTCATAATAAGCTTAATTGTTGCGGTCACTTCTTTACGCCCTTGCTGGGCGTTTACGTTGGTGGATTCCGCTTTATTGGCAGCGGCTTCTGTGTTGTGGCTAATGTCTTGAATAGTAGCCTGCATTTCGGTCGCCGCGGTCGCCACCATGTCCGCTTCATGTAACTGATCTCGCATGCCCGAGCTCGTTTGCGATGAACTTTCTGTTAAACTTTGCGTTGCCGTATTGACGGTGCTTAAGGCCGTATTCACTTCTGCAATTAAGTTTCTAAAGTCTTCAATCAGGCTATTGAAGTCTGCTGTCATGTGCGCAATTTCGTCGTTTCCAGTTTGCTCAATTTTTAAGGCCAAATTATTTTCACGGCGTATCCGTTCAATGGTTTGATATACCCGCTCAACAGGTTGAATGATCGAGCGACTGGTTGATAGCACTAACAACATCACCAAACTGCCAGCGACAATAAAAATACCAAACGCGGCCATTTGAGCAGCATTCGCGTTACTTTGTGTTGCAGCTTTGGTTTGCTCAACAATTTGCTCTACAACTGCATCACTGGCTTCGACAGCTAATTTCATTTTACCCAATAAGCCTGATTCTAGATCCACGCCAAGCTTAACTTGGGCGTCTACTAAATTACTAAACTTTGATTTATATTCGTCAATTAAGAGTTGTAATTTGTTTATAACTGCAGGAGGCAAGTCACTGGAGTTAATACTGCGTTTGAATTGGTCAATAATCTCGTTAAACTTTGTTTGATATTTAATATCTAAACGCAGCATGAAATCTTTTTCTGCACGACGTAACTGTAGCATCGTTACCAGCAACGAATCACGAGAATTACTTTCTAATACGGTTTCAACTTCGTGCACTGCGGCACGTAATTCGCCATAAAGGCCATCTTTAGGATCTAAACCAATGCGCTTTTGTAATTTTACTACTTCATCAAAAGACGTCTTATAGGTTAAAGCGAGTTTGTTAAATTGCATGAGTTCATTGGTATTAATACCTAACTCACCAAATAAACGTTCTAGCTCTTTGGATTTCATCGTGAGTGATTGATAATCCTTTTCAAACGATTCAAGTGCTTCTACATCCTTATAGAACAGAAAGTTTTTCTCATGTTTGCGTAGACTTAGCTCATGAATCTCAAGTTCTTCAGCGTACTGAATGGTTTCATTGAGTTTAAGCATCGTTCTGGCTTCAAACATAATAACAAGAAGCATCACAACTAACGCTAACCCAACCACGAATGCATTGAACTGAAGCCGGCGTTTAATTGACACGTTTGTTAAAAAGCCCATTCGCTCTTACCTTTGTTGACAATAACTAGGTAAATTATAGTCGCTATATCAGGACATTGCGTAATACAAAATAGTATTTTCACAAACTTCTGCAGCCCTCTTTGTGCTTCTTGTAACCATTTGTAACTAATAATTTTTTAGGAAGCTCTTCGGGTTTCGTAAATTACATTTCCCCATAATTTCTGATGAATACTATCAACATCATTCCATTGTTTATTTAACAACCACTCAACAAATGGGGTCGCATTACTTGGGAAACGAAAGTTGCCTTTACTTACCTCATTCATCCAGTCATCCAACGCGTTTGGATTTAAGTAATTCATCGCTGTTGCTAATCCCAGTGTTGTCAAAGCCATGATATTTGCTTGCTGTTCAAATTGCCCATGCAAAGGTTTAAGCAGTAGTTTTTTGCCAAGTTGCAGTGCTTCTGTGGATAATTCAAAACCAGCATTGGCAACCACCCCACTTGAATTAGCCAGATCGCATAAAAAACCTTCACGTGAAGGGCGACGTAAGTGAATATGCCGACACGACTGGTCAATTGCTTCTGGGTGATAGCAATAAAATTCTTTCTCTGGGAAGTCATTAAGAAAGTCGATAACGCTAGTTAATTGCTCAAAAGGCAAGTACACCAACACCTTATTGGCAATTGATGGACAATGCGAAGCAAGCGGAGTTTGACCAACAAAGGGAGGTAAAATATGGCGATGAAATGGCTGCCAATGCACACCTAAATAAACATTCGCTGGGGCAAAATATTTTATAAACGTTTTGTGTTGAAAACGATTACCTGGGACTGGCACGGATTCATGTAAAAAGGAGGCTTGATGACTCATGCCTATAACTGGGATTCCTTGACGCTTTGCGGCCCACGCAGAAATTGGCTCAAAGTCGTTGAAAACAAGATCATATCCAGATAAGTCCAGTGTTTTTATGTCATTGTAGAACTGACGAACGTTGAGTTGTTTAGCGGTTTTCCAAGTGTTAACGCGGCCTTGCTCAGTCACAAACGTGAAACCATTAAACGTGCGAAAATTCCCAAATTTTTCCATATCAAAATAGCGTGAGGTTTCTCGACCGCTGAAAAGATAATCAACCTCAACCCCCATTTTTGCAAACGCACTCGCCATCAAACGGGCTCTCGTAATGTGCCCGTTCCCTGTACCTTGAATACCGTAGAGAATTTTCATGCATTACCTTGTATAAAAAGGGCCAATTCGGCACAGCCTAGTCCAAGTAATGCCCCTGCGACTATGTCTAACGGATAATGAACCCCAACAACAACACGAGAAAGCGCTACGCCACAGGCCCATAGATACAACGTCCCAGCGAGTGGTGGGAATGACACAGACCAAAGTGTTGCAAATAAAAAAGCGCCGGCGCTGTGACCAGACGGCAAACTAAAACGGTCACTGGGTGTCAAAAAGGCAACTTGCCCTAGATAGTCACAAGGGCGGATCCGTCCAATAAAATGCTTGCATAAGAAGTAAACTGGCCGTTCAATGGCAAAACCAAGTAGAGTCAGTGCGAGCAGCTCTCCTCCGCGCTCTGGTGACAAGTAAGCCAAACCTATGCTCAGTAACGCATACATACCTCCATTCCCTGTTTTTGATAATCCCAAAGCCAACTGCCTAACGATAAGTGAGCGTTCAGGCTTAAATAATAAAAAGTACAGCGCCGTATCAATTTCACTTAGCCATGTCTTCATTTTCTTCTCATTTATTCTTTGTACACAAATTCAGCATAAGTGGAGAAAATAACAACTCAGTGACATTTTTAAGACATTAATATTTCGTCGAATTATTCCCATTGATATGGTTAATTAAGGGAGTATACTGACCTTAGCAACCTTATAATTTCAGAGGAATTCAAGATGGACTACAGTACTTCCGATCTGTGTGATCATTTTGTCGATGTAGTTGATGTGCTCGAACCAATGTTTGTTAACTTTGGTGGACGTAGCGCGTTTAGTGGCCGCATTAAAACCGTCAAGTGTTTTGAAAATAACGAGATGATCCGTGAAGCATTGCAACAAGATGGAAGCGGCCAAATCTTACTTGTTGACGGCGGAGGCTCAACACGCAGAGCACTCATTGACATCGATATTGCTGAACTAGCCTTTGAAAATAATTGGGAAGGGATTGTCGTCTATGGTGCTGTGCGTCATGTTGATGAACTAGAAGAATTGGATTTGGGCATTCAAGCAATTGCTTCGATTCCGGTTGGCGCAGACAGCGTTGGTGTGGGTGAAGCAGGAATACCGGTTAATTTTGCAGGCGTATCTTTTTTTGATGACGATTATTTATACGCAGACAGCACCGGTATCATCATTTCTCCAGAAGAGTTGCAGCTTGAACTGGAAGATGAAGACGAAGAAGACAGTATTGAATTTCAATGAGTAATCCGCTGATCTGTTATCGTGAGTCGGACATTGCGCCACTCACGTCTACTCGTGCCAACGAGATGAAAGTTTGGCAACAACTTGCTTTCCTTGACCCTCACGCCCATTACACGGATGCGCTTAAAGATGCCGCCGATTTTGGTATTCGCTATGTCCTCGTAGGTATTTGTGAAGACATTGGCCCAAGAGCAAATTGCGGATTAGGAGGAGCGACAGAAGGTTGGAAAGCATTCTTAAAACGCTTTTTAAATCTCGCCAGTAATCAATTTCTTGATGCTGGAAAAGTTCTGTTACTTGGCGAGGTAGATTGTCGTGATCTGCAAAATGCAGCGGAGTTAATTAAATCCAATGATGCCAATTCGCTAGAAACGCTGCGCGAGCTCTGTTCACTCGTTGACCTCAGAGTAAGTGAAGTGCTTGAAGCAATATTCCAAGCGGGATTAGAGCCCATTGTTATCGGGGGGGGACACAATAACGCGTATGGGATCATCAAAGGTCTTCATCGAGCGCGGCAGATTAAAGTCAATGCGATTAATTTTGATCCCCATGCAGACTTTCGTCCTCAAGAGGGGCGTCATAGCGGTAATGGTTTTAGCTATGCTTACCATGAAGGGGCTCTATCACAATACCATGTCGTTGGCTTGCATGAACAAAAAAATAATCAACACATTATAAAGGGCTTACACGATGCAGGTGCTAGTTATACGACCTATCAAGCATTACAAGTAAGACGAAGCATATCGTTAACGCATGCTTGTCAACACGCGCTAAAACAATTTGATCCAATGTTACCCTTGGGTGTTGAAGTTGACGTCGATGCCATCAGCGGAGTGCCTGTAAGTGCTTATACTAATTGTGGTTTTAGTGTAAGTGATGCAGAACATTTTGTGCATTTGGCAGCCAGTGAAAAACAGGCCGCTTATCTGCATCTTTGTGAAGCGGCTCCAAGTAACCACCCTCATGGCTTAAACCAAGGCTTAAATGAAACGGGTCAAGTATTGAGTGCTTTAGTTTGTGCTTACTTACAAGCCCGGCAAGTCAAAATCTGAAACTGGATGTTCTACATGCCATTGCTTTAGCCAAGTGATCATGCCAACGCTGCTAAGTGGTCTAGCAAAATAGTACCCTTGTGCACCATACGTGTTGAGACTTTTAGTAAAATTAAGCTGCTCAAGTGTCTCAACACCTTCACATAGTACTTTACTGTTAAGTTGTTGCTGCATTTCTACCATACCTTTGACCATTGCACGAAATTGACCTTGCTGTTGATGCTCACTCGTCAAAGACTTACCTATCTTCACGTAATCTACAGACAATTTCGTTAATTTTGCAAGTACCAACGGCGCTTCACCAAAGCCATCAACACACAATTTAATACCGAGTGATTTCAGTCTAGCGATCATCGCAACTTCTTGCGGAGTGAGAGATAAAAATAATGCAGCTGGGCATTCAATGATAAGTGATCCTGAAGGCAACTGATGTTCGCTTAATACACTATCAATAAACTCAATGAACTCCTCATGTAGCATCTCTGGACCAAACACATTGATACTCAACGGGATCGCTTGATTCTCCATTTTCAACGCCAATGCAATTTCTGCGGCGCGCTCAATGACGAACTGTGCAACTGAGAAAGCCAATCCAGACAAGCGTATCTCTTCAATGAAAACATTCGCGGATAATATCCCCTGTTTAGGATGCTGCCAACGTAGTAATAGTTCTAGAAACTCGATCCCCCCATCGGAGTGGCGGATAACCGGTTGAAAATACAACTCAAACTCATTGCGAAAATTAGCATGGACCAACTCTCCCAAGCGCGCTTGCTGTTCTTGCTTTTGCGTCTTTAGCTGCGGCTCATACGCACTAATCGTTTTATTCGGATTGCCGTCTAACGCTAAAAAAGCGCAGTTGAGGATTTGATCAAAATCGCCATCTGCTTCATCACAACTAACATAGCTCGCCCGCGCTTTAATTTCTAAGGTACAGTTTGCAACGTTAAACGGTTTCAACGTATTACTTAATACATCGTCCAGTAATTGTTCATGCAAATGCTTATGAATATCCAAACGACAAATAAAAACGAAATTGAGACCACCTAAATGGGCTACTTTTTCATAGCCCTGAGCACATGCAATTGAAATCACTTCTGGGTTGCGTAATTGCTGCCTTAAGCGATTTGCAGATTGAACAAGTAACATGTCGCCATAATCTCGTCCTAGATGCAGATTAATGTCTTGAAAACCTTCTAGCCTCAATAATACCAAGACAGCAGGAACAGGTTCCGCGAGTTTGAAATTTAGAAATGCTTGCCGAAGACTTTCTTTGTCAGCAACGCCCAATGGATCGACTTCACGACCTAATACCGTTTTACCCGGTGTACTTTGTCGTGCATGATCTCCTTCAAATGAAAAATGCGCCATTAGCGAGATCAACACAGGTATCGATAGCCAAAATAACGGTAACTGTGATTGAAAGTAAAGCGTGATTAAAACAGCGACAATGAAAAGATTGACAATATAGACAATACTGAGCGCGCGCTGTTTGGCTCTATAACCTATGAATAGTTGCGCTCCAATAATTGCAAATAGCAAAAAACTAAAAGTAATTAGATTAACACTGATAATCGCCAAACCGACGAGACACATTAACGCATTTAGACTCTTGGTAACAAATCGGTGTGGGAGAAGTAAAGTAACGATCAAGCCCATTAGCACGGCACCAGCAAAACACGCTTGTAATGAGCCTGTTTGGATCCAGTGCACATACCCAGAAGGCGCAGCTGAGACGACATTGATTAACGCAATCAAAGACCCCATTTTCAACCTATTGTTATCACATCAACATTGAGTAAGTTTACCCAAAATCCAGAGATTTAACAGATCATTTACGCCAAATTGGTAACTCAACTGTGACGGGTGATCAATATTCCACATTGCAATATCTGCCCGCATACCCACTTTGAGTACTCCTCTGTCTTTCAAACCTAAGGCCTTTGCACCGTTAATAGTTACCCCTTTTAACGCTTCTTCTGGCGTCAGCCTAAACAGAGTACATCCCATATTTAATACTAGTCGCAAGGAGCACAGAGGAGCAGTACCAGGGTTAAAATCACTTGCAAGCGCCATTGGAACATTGTTATTTCGTAATAATTGAATCGGTGGTTGTTGAGTTTCCCGCAAGAAGTAATAGGCGGTTGGCAAGAGCACAGCAACCGTACCAGCTCTCGCCATTGCTTTTACACCCGACTCGTCTAAGTACTCGATATGATCCGCTGATAGACCAGAAAACTCAGCCACTAACTCGCTACCATGCTGATTAGAGAGCTGTTCAGCGTGACATTTTACAGGTAACCCTAACGATTGAGCTTTTTCAAATACTTTGCGAGTTTGTGTGTAGCTAAACCCCACGTTTTCACAAAACACATCGACTGCATCGGCTAAATTCGCTTTTGCAACTTTTGGGAGCATTTGCTCACAAACCAATTCGATGTAGCCATCGGCATTACCTTTATATTCTGGCGGTAACGCATGTGCGCCCAAGAATGTACTTTGAACGCTAATCGGGTGATGCTCGTCTAGTAATCGGTTAACTTCCAAAAGCTTGAATTCATTTTCTAGATCCAATCCGTAACCCGACTTACTTTCCGCAGTCGTAACCCCTTCTTTTAAAAGACTATTCAATCTAGTTTTAGCGAGCACAAATAACGCTTCTTTATCCGCTTGGCGAGTCGCTCGGACTGTGCTTGCAATTCCACCACCTTGGGCAGCAATTTCTTGATACGAAACACCATTGAGCCGCTGTTCAAATTCTTGCGCTCGAGATCCTGAAAATAAAATGTGAGTGTGACAATCAATCAAGCCAGGCGTCAGCCAAGCGCCTTTTCCTTGTACCGTCGGTGTCGCCAGCGCATCAAACTCTGGCAGCTCAGCCATTTTTCCAAGCCACTCAATTTTTCCGTCCTTGATAAACAATGCGCCATCTTCAATTGCGCCATAGCCGTTGCCAATTTCTTCATCCATGGTTGCAAGATGAACATTCAAAATAACGAGATCTGGGGAAAACATGGATAATACTCCGTTAGGATTTTTGAGCAGTTTAGCAAGCCTTCTTGTATATACAAGATAAGTGTGCCATCTTTATCATCTCAGAATATAAAATGCTAACTAAGTCGCTGATCATGCAACCTAAATTTGCACAAATAAAACAACACATCATTGACCATATTCGCTCAGGAACTTGGCCTGAACATACAAAAGTTCCTTCCGAAAATGAACTCGCAGCTCAGTTCTCAGTGAGTCGAATGACGGCTAGACGCGCGCTTAGTGAGTTAAGTGATGAGGGTATTCTTACCAGAAGTCAGGGGCTTGGATCGTTTGTCGCCAGTTTTAAATCTCAATCTTCTTTACTCGAAATACGCAATATTGCCGATGAAATTAAAGAACGCGGGGGTCAGTACAGCGGCACTGTTTTAATACTTGAATCTATCGCTGCCATTGCACCTATTGCCATTGCTCTTGGCGTAGACATAAACGCCCAGATCTACCATTCTATTTTAGTACATCATGAAAACGACAAACCTCTGCAAGTGGAAGAGCGGTTTGTTAATCCAAGTTTTGCTAGTGAATACTTACAGCAAAATTTTGAAGCAACCACCCCACATGAATACCTTTTACAGGTCGCTCCTTTAACAGAAGCGCGACATACTATCGAAGCAATTATGCCAAGTCCTGAGATCTGCCAATGGTTAAACCTCTATAATGAAGAAGCTTGTTTACAAATTATCCGCCGTACTTGGTGTACTAACGGTATTGTCAGTTTTGCTAGGCTTATTTCGCCAGGAAGTAAATACCGACTAGGTGGGCATCTCACTTTCAAACGCACCACTAAAACTTAAATTGGATGACGATATTGAAAGCCAAGCTCAGATAACAATGAGCCATCAATGATGCGTTTCTCAGGGATATTGCTGGCAAAAGTCGGCGTACTAGTTCCCAATGTTTTACAGTGTGCTTTATAGTATTCGCTGCGAGTCGGATGCGCTGGGTAACAAACATTATAAATAGATGAGGCTCGGTCATAATTGCTTAATAATACTGCGATAGCCTCAATCACATCATCTCGGTGCACCATATTCACCAACGATTGAGAGGAACTTGATAACATTTTACCTGCTGTAAAATGCCCTGGTTCCCGCTTTGGACCGACCAATCCCGCAAGTCGTAACACTTTTCCATTTGATTTTAGAACCAGTTCTTCAGCTTCTTGTAATACACAAACACGTAAACTCTTTTTGTCTGCAAGTTGACTGTCCTCACGATATGTACCTTGCTTAACACTATACACACCTGTACTTGAGCACAGCACAAACCCTTTGCACTGTAGCATTTTTGCTTCTTGTAACAATGCAGCCAACATCGCCAAATAAGTCGAATTTGGATCGCTTGCTCTGGGTGGAATAGCACATACCCAATAAGCATTCATCAGATCAAAATTGTACTCAAGTCTATCCGTTTCCATTACATAACGACATCGACGCATATAGGATTTATCCATTACTTCTCGTCTCGTACCTTGTACTTCAAAACAGTGTTTGAGAAAGTACTCACACAATGGCTCACCAAGCCAGCCAGCCCCGATCACAATTACTCTACGCATCGCTTATTTTTCGCTATACTTTTCAATTAAGATTGGATTATACGCATTGAATCACAGTTACGTTTAAAAGTCTTATCGTAAACGGTGGCAAAGCGACGTCAGATGTGGTTTTATACAAGATGCGCTGAATCCAATAACAATAATCCAGATAAAGAGATTGCCATGCTTGATAATCTGTCTTTTCGTCAAAAAATCCTCGTGCTAATCGGAGGAACCATTGGCGTATTACTGATCCTAGCTTCTGTGTTTTTCGTCAACCATATTGCAGACTTGTCTAGACAGGGCGTGCAACGTGAAGCTCAAAGTTATATTTATTCTGAAAAGCTTTCTATGGAATCCTATTTTAGTCAATATGGAAGTGTCGTAGAAACCTTTGTTACAAATCCCCATATCGTGAATTGGTTTAGTGCCTATTCTGAACGAGAAAGCGATCTCAATAACGACAAAGATTATAAAGAAGTCAATGCCGATTTTATTCGCATTGCAAAAGGCGACGAGAACATCCATTCTGCTTTTTTTGCCTCTGCTACAACGGGAGAATACTTCAAAGAGAATGAACGTACCTCACGCTACAAAGAAGGCGAACCTTATTACGCATTTAAACGCCCTTGGTGGCAAGAAACTATGGGCAAAGGTAAACTTTATGTTGGCTCAGTATCCGTAGACATCAATACAGGCGCTACCAATGCCGTCGTCCAACAACCTGTTTATAATAATGCTGGTAAGCTTGTAGGGGTCGGCGGTGTTGATCTTAAACTAAACAAAATTAGTGAACTGGCTGAGAACATCAAATTTTCTGGACAAGGTTATGGCTTCCTTTTGGATGACCAATTGAAAGTTGTTCACTTATCAAAACGTACTGGTCATAAATTATCGATTACGGACGAAGGTCCGAAAGGCAAAGAAGGCCTTGATGCATTAGAGCAATACTTTCAAAACACGTCTGGATTCAGTGAATTAAACCAACAAATTAAAGCCAACGACAAAGGGAATCATGTCGTGACATTTCAGGGGAATCAATACTATGTTGTTTATGATTCTCTTACTTTAGACAAACCTCTATTGGACTGGCATGTAGGTGTTATGATCCCAATGAGTTTCATTGAAGCTCCGGTTGAAACCGCCGTTAAAACCACAATAACCAGTGTCGTCATCATCCTAGCGATTATCATCGCCATGATCATTGTCGCAACTAACCTTATTACAAAACCAATTGTTTTACTTACTCAAACTATGCAAGACATCGCTTCCGGTGAAGGGGATTTGACACGTCGCATCGACATTTCAAGCAAAGACGAAATTGGTCAACTTGCGCTACATATGAACACCTTTATTGATAAACTCAGAGCCATGATGCTAGACACCGCATCACAAGCAGCTCAACTTGGTAGTGCAGCAGCACAACTGAGAGAAGTATCAAACAGCACAAACCATGAAATCCAGCAAGAAAAAGAGCAAGTAGATAGTGTCAGTGCCGCAGTGACCGAAATGGCTGCAACTGTGTTGGAGATTTCTCGCAATGCACAAGAAACGAATCACGCAGCAGAGCAAGTACAACGAATGACTGAAGATGGTATGTCGCGATCGTCACAAGCTCAAAGTGTCATGACAAATTTATCTAAACACATCGGTGAAGCAGCTAAAGTGGTGGCTGGCCTTGAACAGGAAACAAGTAACATTGGTGCCGTAGTTGATGTCATCAATAGTATCGCAGAACAAACAAACTTATTAGCGTTGAATGCAGCAATAGAAGCAGCTCGAGCTGGTGAGCAAGGCCGAGGTTTTGCGGTAGTTGCGGATGAAGTTCGCTCATTGGCAAGCAGAACACAAGAATCCACTGATGACATTCGAAATATGATCTCACGTTTACAGCAAATTGCACAGCAAGCATCCACGATGATGCAGCAAGGCCAAGATCAAGCGGAAGGCTCTGTAAACCAAACCCAAGAAGTGTTAGAAGCGCTACAAAACATCGTGGATGCCGTTACTACAGTACAAGATCAAAGCCATCAAATTGCTACATCAACGGAGCAGCAAACCGTAGTTGCCGAAGACATTAACAATAGCCTTAATTCAATTAACGAGTTAGTTAATAACACCGCTCATCATGCCGGTACTCTAGCGACAGAAGCGAATGATTTGAATAGCTTGGCTAAATCGCTCAATGCAACCGTGAACCAATTTAAGTTATAAACCTTACTCATTCGATTTAACCTATAAAGGCCACGTTGTGGCCTTTTTCATGTATTCACAATACGATTGCGTCAGATCAACCTACTTATACGCCGCTTCTAATACACTTGTACAATCATCATTTTCAATGAGTGCGTATCGTGATTAATCTACCTACTTGGGACCAATCCCTAATTAATAAATACAATGTATCTGGACCTCGCTATACATCATACCCAACCGCCTTAGAGCTAGCGCCTGGCTATACACAAGAGCATTTAGTTGAAGCAATCAATGAATCTAACACTCGTGTGCTTTCTCTGTATATTCACATTCCATTTTGTCATCAGCTTTGTTATTACTGCGGTTGCAATAAGGTTATTACTCGCCATCAATCCAAGGCGGATGTGTATTTAGACCATCTAGAACAAGAAATTAAGAGTAAAGCCCCTTTATTTAACAAGTACACCGTAGACCAATTGCATCTTGGAGGCGGGACGCCAACCTTTTTAACTGAAGCGCAAATGAGTCGCTTAGTTAAGCTACTGAATACTCACTTTACATTTACCTCGTCTGCCCAACGAGGTATAGAAATTGACCCTCGTTCACTTGCGCCAAATATGTTGATCACGTTAAAAGAACTTGGATTCAATCGTGTATCCTTTGGCATTCAAGATTTTAATGATGACGTTCAAGCAGCCGTGAATCGACCTCAAGATAAACAAGCCGTTATAAATATTGTTCATCAAGCTCAAACGCTGGGCTTTAAATCAATTAATGCTGACATGATTTATGGTTTACCGCTTCAAAGCATAGAGTCGTATAAAGAGACCATTGAGCAGCTTATCGAATTGTCTCCAGACAGAGTATCTGTATTCAATTACGCACACCTTCCAGAGCGCTTTGCCGCACAGCGAAAGCTAAAAGAAACTGATATGCCATCGCCACATGACAAACTGACAATGTTTAAAAATACGCTTGAACGTATGCTTGAGGCGGGTTATCAGTTTATTGGCATGGACCATTTTGCCAAAGTAGATGATGAACTTGCGTTAGCCCAACGCAAAGGAGAGTTACATCGTAATTTCCAAGGCTACACTACGCATGGTGATTGCGACCTACTTGGACTTGGTGTGTCTTCCATTTCCCAGATCGGCAATAAAATTCTGCAAAATGAGAAAGACCTTAAACCATATTATCACGCTATCACGGTAGAAGGTTGTGCTATCACTAAAGGGATCGCACTAGGGCAAGATGACATGATAAGAGCGACGGTCATTAAGCAGCTAATCTGCCAGTTTGAACTGAATAAACGGACCATCGAAACACAATTTAATATTGTATTTGATCGTTATTTCGAGCAGGCATTAGGCGCACTGCAACCATTATGTGACGATGGTTTAGTCACGATGAATAATGAGACAATTACCGTCACGTCAAAAGGCAATTTATTCATTCGGATCATTTGCATGTGCTTCGACGCCTATTTGCAAAATCAAATAAAGCAGTCGCGTTTCTCACGAGTGATTTGATTGCAACTAAACCCATTGAATCTATAGAAACGAGGCAATTGCCTCGTTTTTTGTTCCTACAGAAATGCCTTTGTAGCCTGATCTTCTGAACTCGGTTTTTGAGCATGTCTCAATTAGTTTTTAATACCAATCGGCTTAATTAAGTGAGCTATTTTGAGGCAAGTAAAGCTTGTCGACTACACCACTCAAGCGTCCTGCTATCGCTAAGGTACCTACATATATGTATTCCTGCACCTGTCTTTGTTTTTGAAGCAAATTACAAAACACGTAATAAGCAAAAAAGCCCGACGCTTTCGGATCAGGCTTTCTTTTGAATAGAGTCGGGGACGCCCAGTCCGGTCTGCTCCAGAGGTCTTCGACGTTCAAAGTTTGTTACGAAGCAGCGCTCACGCGTGTTGAGGTGAGGTCAGGGACGACCGAGGTACGAGGCTACAAGGACGTATTCCAACACCGCTCTTGGCTTTGGCCTTGTTTGAATTGGCGTGAGGCTTTCTAGAACGTAGAATGCAAAAAAGCCCGACTCTTTCGAGTCGGGCTTTCTTTTAATTAGAGCCTGGCGATGTCCGGTCTGCGGCCAGAGGCCTTCGACGTTCAAAG
>CAPN01000030.1 GCA_000333235.1 Pseudoalteromonas luteoviolacea B = ATCC 29581
TTAAGACTCGCTTTCGCTACGGCTACCCTATTCGGTTAACCTCGCTACAGAATATAAGTCGCTGACCCATTATACAAAAGGTACGCAGTCACCCACCCCAAATAGCTCTGCTATTTGAACCACCTAGGTTCTATTTCTCAGGACGTCTTTTACCATCGGCTGCTTCGCAGGTCGATGTTAAAGAACCCCAACAAAGATATTTGGTGGTGGGCTCCTACTGCTTGTACGTACACGGTTTCAGGTTCTATTTCACTCCCCTTACAGGGGTTCTTTTCGCCTTTCCCTCACGGTACTGGTTCACT
>CAPN01000029.1 GCA_000333235.1 Pseudoalteromonas luteoviolacea B = ATCC 29581
GAATATCCTTTACTTTAAAGGATGGTGCCCAGAGGCGGAATCGAACCACCGACACGGGGATTTTCAATCCCCTGCTCTACCGACTGAGCTATCTGGGCAAACAGGTTTGCTATTTTTTATTTCTTAGCGAGAAATGGTGCCGACTATCCGAGTCGAACGGATGACCTACTGATTACAAGTCAGTTGCTCTACCAACTGAGCTAAGTCGGCGCACCAATTATCCTTTAAATTAAAAGGATGGTGCCCAGAGGCGGAATCGAACCACCGACACGGGGATTTTCAATCCCCTGCTCTACCGACTGAGCTATCTGGGCGTGCGGCGTATTAAACGGGTTTTGCCTTTTCAAGTCAACCCTTTTTTTAAATCAAATTACTGTTTGCACAGATTTCATGCAAGCTGAACAATATTCACTTCAAGTTGTTTAGTTAATCATCAATTTTGTTCTCTATAATGGTGATTAAGCAACAATTTAGGCTAGTTTACGGAACAACTAAAGTGTTAGCATTACCTAACGCAGTTAATTGTCGAAATAATGTAGATGACTAGCTTGCCTAGGATCACAGAATAAGAAACCGATCACATAGATTGAATGCTGGAAGCCGAAATGCCAAACAACGTGACTTCACCACTAAAAGGGACTCTCCCACTCATCTTTATTATTGCGCTGTTCGCCAGTATTTTTAGTGCAGCTGCAGGCTTTTTATGGCCACCAACTAAGAGCATCGCTAGCGTTAACGAGACTTTAACCAATCCAGACTTTAACGAAAGTCTTGCCAACGTCATGATGAAATTAGGCTTTAGCCAAGCAAAACAACAAATCAATGCGCTTAAGCAATTCGTGCCAGAAAATGAATACTATTTATATAGTCACAATGGTATGACAGATGCGGTCCTTATCCATAGCACATCACCAGAAACAGTGAATGCAATAAGCCAAGACCGCAGTTATTCAATTGGCAATCGCATTCACCATCATCAATTGTTGAAACTTGATGGCCAACTTGTCGGTGAGTTAATCATCGTTGAAACACTTGAATCATCTTCAAAAGGTGATTCTACACTCGCATATCTCTTTGCACTACTGAGCTTAATAACCATTATTTTGGGCACCAAACTAGTTACTTCTCGTGCCAGTGGTACTGTCACTAATGCAACAGAAGAAATTGAACAAGAATTGCAGAGTATAGTTGATCAGAAAGATTACACAGCCCAGCTTGATGCTCATCAATTTGGTCATCTAGGCAATTTTGTGACGATCCTAAACACGTTACTGCAACAAGTGCAATCTGCCTTAGCGCAAAGCAAAGCCGCCGAAAAAGAGTTAAAGCATTTACAAGCAGGCTTAGAGACTGAAGTACAATCACGAACGTTAGCGTTAGAAAAAGCGACCTTAAACGCCGAGCGAGCGAATGAAGCGAAAACCACGTTTTTAGCAACCATGAGCCATGAGATCCGCACGCCGATGAATGGGGTAATTGGTACGATTGATTTATTGCGTCAAACAGATCTTGATGGAGCACAGCATCGTTTAACGACGATAATTCGTGATTCTGCGTTTTCATTACTAGGAATTTTAGATGACATTCTCGACTTCTCTAAAATTGAAGCAGGGAAATTAGCGATCGACAACAGCGCCTTCTCGGTATCTGATACCATTGAAGAAGTTGCTCGAGTGTTGTCATCCGTTGCTAAAAAGCGCCGCTTAGATCTGCAATTAAGTATTGCGCCAGACATTCCGAACAACCTGATTGGTGATTCAGTGCGAGTTCGTCAAGTTTTATACAATTTGTGCAGTAATGCCATCAAATTCACAACAACCGACGATGATAAACAAGGATTTGTGAAGATCTCTGTTGAAGTGTCACACAATACTTCAGAGCATTACACGTTGCGTTTTACGGTAACGGATAATGGAAAAGGAATGACTCAAGCGCAATTAAGAGAAATCTTTAATCCATTTATTCAAGCTGAGAACTCAATTACTCGAGAATATGGCGGGACTGGGCTTGGGTTGTCTATTTGTAAAAGTCTAATTGAATTAATGCTCGGCTCGATTCATGTTACCAGTGACATTGGCATGGGAAGTGAATTTGTTGTTGAATTACCGTTTAGTACACAAGGCAAAGTAGACTACGCGAATAAGTCTGTATTAAACGGTTATCAAGTTGTACTGTTTACTTTAAACCCTACACGAACCTCTATTTTGAGCCGTTATTTGTCTTTCATGGGTGCAACAGTCAACTTGATCGACAATGAAAATGAAATGGATGAATTCCAAACTATCGATAAAGTCATTTGGGTATTAGACGCGATAGATGGCATGGCAGAAGTGACTAATCCGCTTCGTACATTACTCTATTCCATAGAACGCTTTGAACAGCAAATTATTGTACTGAGCAAAATGGATGAAGCGGCCATCAATCATCAAAAAATCTTCTATTTGAACGCGTCTCCATTGTGTAAATCAAGCTTTATGACTTCGATTCTTGTCGCGGCTGGATTACACACACCTAAAACGATCAAACAAACTGCCAGCTTAAATAATTATTTGAGTGTTGACCAAGCGCGCCATGAAAATCGCCTCGTATTATTAGCTGAAGATAACATATTGAACCAACAAGTACTGACCGATCAATTACACCTTCTCGGTTATGGTGTCGAAGTTGCTGAGAATGGTGAGCAAGGTTTCGAAATGTGGAAAAAAGGCCAATATCCGCTTATCTTAACCGATTTGCATATGCCAAAAATGTCTGGCTATGACATGGTGAAAAAAATACGAGACGAAGCGGAAAAAGCCCTTGATAAAGATGCCCAGCCTTACATTATTGCGGTGACCGCAAACGCATTAAAAGGTGAACGCGATCGCTGCCTCGCGGCAGGCATGAATGATTACATCACTAAACCCATTGAGCTCAATGTGCTAGAAACGACGCTCAATAAATGGAGTGATTGTTTCATTAACCCTAAAACAGTGCGTTCTGAAACAAATAAACCCACAGAAACAATCGAGAATAAAGAGATAGAGCCGGAGCCTGTCGACTTAGAAACATTAAATAAATATGTAAATAACGACATTAGTAAGCGCGAGCGTTTCTTTAAAATGTATTTACAGCAAAGTTCGCAGTTGCTCAGCGATATCAATTCAGGTGTCATGTCTAGTAACCAAGACGTGATTATTGAAGCGTGCCATCAACTTAAGTCAATTTCTAAAACCATTGGTGCAATGCAAGTAGCACAAGAAGCCATCCAATTTGAAGAATTGTGCAAAGGGGCAACGCTCAGTGGAGATGAACTCATTAAAGCTCGTGATAATTTAGAATCTTTGTATTCTAAAGCTTCTAAATTTATTGAGAAAACGCTGAAAGAAACAGAAGAATAAGTGTATTAAATCCCTATGGAATAACTAAAGGCCGATGCAATCGGCCTTTCTGATTTACGCTATTTTGTTTCAGGTGGACGATAGCCTTCAATTTCGACGTCTTTATTCTCAAACAAGAAGCCAACCATTTCAGTTTCTAGAAGCACACGATGTTCAGTATTCATCATATTAAGCTTCTTTTCATTAATTAACATTGTTTGTTTATGCTGCCATTGCTGCCAAGCTTCTTTCGAAATATTATTAAAAATACGCTCACCAACTTCACCTGGATACAATTGAAAATCCAAGCCTTGAGCTTCTTTTTGTAGCTTTTGACAAAATACTGTACGAGCCATGATCATCTCCTAACTTTCACTGAGCCTAGTTTACCCTAACATTGCTATCTGTTTAACCATCTTTTTTGTCGGTGTAGATAAGCCAACTGCAGGTGGGCAGGCTAAATCATACCAAATCAAGCCATTACTATGGACAACATCCGGTGTTTGTTTAAGTGACAATACAGTTGGTGTGATAGTTAATTCGAAATGACTGAAAATATGGACAAACGGCTCTAAAAATTGCAACGTTTTACTTAATCCTTGAGTTGCTATAAATCCTTGCATCTCGTCTAAAGTCGTAAACTCAAAAAAGCTAAAGAGCCCGCCCCAAATACCAGAGCTCGGTCTTTTTTCCATTAATAGCTGATTATTTGCTTTAACAATAAGATGATAAACCTGCTTTTTGGGCTTCTCTTTTTTCGGTTTAGGATGGGGGAACGCTTTCGTTTTACCTTGCTGATAAGCTCCACACTTCGTTTCTAATGGGCACAATGTGCAAGCCGGTTTTGTCCGAGAGCAATGACTAGCACCAAGATCCATCATGGCTTGATTAAATTGCGTGACATTATTTACAGGAGTAACCCTTGAACTCAAAGACCAAAGTTCATTCTCAACGGCTTTGACACCATACCAACCTTCCACAAGGTAAAATCGGGCTAGCACGCGTTTTACATTTCCATCGAGGATCGGGTGTGCTTGACCTAAAGATAACGACAAAATCGCGCCAGCTGTCGAGCGACCGACACCAGGCAAGGCCATAACGTCTTCTAATGTACTAGGAAACTGACCTTGAAGTTCATCGCGGATCAATTTGGCCGCTTTATGTAAATTCCTCGCTCGTGCATAATAACCAAGCCCGGTCCAATGATGCAGAACCTCATCTTCTGGTGCATTGGCTAAATCAACTACGGTTGGAAAACTAGCCATAAAACGTTCGAAAAACGGGATCACAGTTGTAACTTGAGTTTGCTGCAACATGACTTCTGAAACCCACACCTTGTAAGGTGTTTTCGCTATCTGCCATGGCAAAGTTTTCCGACCATGTACTTGGTACCAGTTTACCACTTGCTGTGCAAACCAATTGGCCTCGTGCGTAGAAATGTTCATCGACCTTTGCTTCTTCTCGTTTCAATGGCGCCAGTCTAGTGGGCAAATTAAAAAGGTCAAGTTCTTGCGCTATGCTTACTATGTAGGGATAATATGCGACCATTTTTTTAGCCAGTGTATAGTGACATGTCAGAATCGAGCAAACCAACCCTAGAGCAAGCGCAGCAAGACGGTAAACATATTCGTACCATTCGCAGTTTTGTGAAGCGTGAAGGCCGTTTAACAAAGGGGCAGGCTGCTGCTATCGACAAATGTTGGCCTACCATGGGACTAACACATGACATGGGTATGCTCGATTTCGAAGCGGTGTTTGGCAATACAAACGACGTAGTGCTGGAAATCGGTTTTGGTATGGGCAAATCACTTGTCGAAATGGCCAAGAATAACCCTCAATTAAATTACATTGGTATTGAAGTTCACAAACCAGGTGTTGGCGCATGCTTGATGGATGCAGATGCAGCAGGTGTCACCAATCTGAGAGTTTTTGAACACGATGCTGTCGAAGTGTTAGCGGATTGTATTCCTGATAGCAGCCTTACGACATTGCAATTGTTTTTCCCTGATCCATGGCACAAAAAACGTCATCACAAACGTCGTATCGTGCAATTGGATTTTGCTGAAAACTTACGCCGTAAATTAAAAGTCACCGGCGTATTCCATATGGCAACCGATTGGGAAAACTATGCAGAACATATGCTCGAGGTGATGTCTGCAGCGCCTGGCTACAAAAATCAATCTACAACCCAAGATTATGTGCCACGCCCAGAACATCGCCCGCTGACGAAATTCGAGCAACGTGGCCACCGTTTAGGTCATGGTGTCTGGGATCTTATGTTTGAACGCTACGAATAATATTTACAATTAAAATGATAGGTTGAGCGATGTCTGGCACTCTGGAAAATCCAAGTTTATTATTACTGCGAAATGAAGATGAATTGCTCGCAGAGCGAATTTTAGTCATTAACTTTGCACGTGATGCGTTTTTGAGTGAGCTCAGACAACTCAACCCTTCAGCCGAAATATCTGCATTTAGCTATAACATTGCAGATATTCAAACGGTATCACCTCACCTTAATATTCAAACCGTAATTGATACGCAACTACCACAGTGTAATTTTGATTTGATAATTTATTACTATCCAAAATCAAAGCCCGAAGCGGCAATGATGTTTGACAACATTCGTGCGATTGCAGATTTATCAACTCGGCTTCTCGTCGTTGGCGATAATAAAAGTGGCGTTAAGTCAGCCCAAAAGCAACTGCAAGATTTTGCCGCAAATTGCTTCAAACTCGAAAGCGCTAAACACTGTGTTTTATTCGAATTTAGTGAGTTAATCTCTCGAGGATCTTTCTCTATTTCAGACTACGAAATATGTTTCGATATTAATGTAGCAAATACCCAACTTTCGGTGATTAGCGTACCAGGCGTGTTTAACCATGGCTCACTCGATCAAGGTACGTCATTATTGTTAAATCATTTACCTGTTTTTTCAGGTGACATACTCGATTTTGGATGTGGTGCAGGCATTATTAGTTCCTTTATTGCTAAAACTAATCAAAATGTTTCGGTAAGTGCTTTAGATGTCAATGTACTCGCAACCTATTCAACAGCGCGCACATTCGAGAAAAATGGTATTACCGGTACCACTATTTTAAGTGACGGCCTCGACGCAGTGACTCATATTTATCAAGCGATTGTCAGCAACCCTCCTTTTCACACCGGTATAAGCACCGACTATGGTATTTCTGAACGTTTTTTTAAAGGTGCCAAAAAGCATTTATCGAAAAACGCCCCTTTGTGTATCGTTGCCAACAGCTTTCTCAAATACCCGCCAATTTTAGAACAATGTTTTCTGTCGATTGACGCCTCGATCAAAAATAACAAATTCACGATATATTTCGCACGATGAGTAGTTCTGCCAAAGCCTAACTTAATTTTTTTGTTTTTTTATTTTAACTCTTTGCTACACTTGATAAAGAAACCGAATGGGCAAGAGAATTATTAAAAACAATGCCAAAAACTGGATCCAAAACGAGTATTAGAAAAGCTCTGATCAGTGCAGTTATGCTCGTTACCGCGCTGTGCTTGTCGCTTTCTATTTCAATTTCTACGTATTTGGACGTAAAAGAACAAAAGCAATTACTTATTGAAAAACTTGGAATTTTAGCTGAGATTGTCGCGTTCAACGCTCAAATTACGCTAATTTTTGACGACAGAAAAACTGAAGATAAACGCTTACAATCATTTAATAACATTGAACTTGTCAAAAACATCCATATTTATGCCATCGATGATATCACCAATAAGCCGGTATTCTTTACAAGCTATAACGCAAGCAAAACACCACCAGTTCCCCTGAAAGTAAATAACATTGAAGAACTTCTTGAACCTAAAATATCTGGAGATTACATCGAACTCATTAAACCTGTTGTTTATGAGGGAAAAGTAGAAGGTTATGTGTATATTCGAGGAGGTTTAGAGCGACTAAATCGGTATATCCAAAGGAAGATTTTCGTTGATATTTGTTTAACCATCTTTGTTTTAATTTTGGTCGTTTTTGTTGCCCGAGGTATTCAAAAACGCATCGCTTCCCCAATTGAAGACCTCAGTTTGCTGCTTCAAGATGTATCAAAAAATCACAACTACAATGCGCGAGCAAATAAAAATAATATTGAAGAAATCAATATCCTCGCTAACAACCTAAATTTAATGTTGGCGCGAACGCAAAATCAACTTGAAAGGCACAAAGCAGATAAACTCGAGATTAAGCAGCTTAACCAAAGCCTCGAAGAAAAAGTAAATCAGCGCACTATTGCACTTAGAGAAGCCAATCAGGAATTACTCAATACCCTTGAGCGAATGCACCAATACCAAAACCAAATTGTAGAAAATGAAAAGATGGCCTCACTCGGCCAAATGGTTGCCGGTGTCGCGCATGAAGTTAATACGCCTATTGGACTTGGTGTTACTGGTTCTACTTTACTTCGCGATAAATTAGCTGACATTAAAGTCGCCTTCGAATCCAAAGCACTGACTTCAAAACAATTAGAGCGATTTATTAACGACGGCATTGAGAACCTTGATCTAATCTATCGTAATTTAAATCGAGCGGCGGAGCTTGTGTCTGCTTTTAAAAAGGTTGCGGTCAGCCAAGATCTGGAACTCAGTACCGAAGTAAAAATTGAAAACCTACTGCGCGATGTTGTCACATCGATGCGTGCAGAATTAACGCTTAAGCGCGCGGATGTTAGTATTGATTGCCCTGAAGGTTATACTCTCATCAGCAAATCTGGGCCATTACAACAAATCTTTGAACAGCTTATTTCAAACTCTCTCATCCATGGCTTCACCGAAGCTGGGGATAACCACATAAGCTTAAGTATTGAACCCAAAGCAGATGAAGTGACGTTCGTTTATTCGGATAATGGTGTAGGCGTTTCTTCGTCTATACGTAAACGGATCTTCGACCCGTTTGTCACGACTCGTCGAGGTGAAGGCGGCAGTGGCTTAGGTATGCACCTTGTTTACAACTTAGTTACTCAAGCACTAAGTGGTTCAATCTATCTCGACGAGCATGTCACTAAAGGTAGTCGATTTGTGATCACCTTACCTCTTAAAGAGGCAATCTGACATGAAATACTTCTGGCTTCTAATTTTGCTTTTTTCTGCTACTGCATCAGCAAAGACGCCAGAACAGGTCCGTTCCGCATTTTTATTTCAAATGTCAAAATTTATTGAATTCCCGAAAACTCAAGCTAATGATAATTTAAGATTTTGTTTTTTTGATATAAATGAAGGCCCAGGTAAGATTTTATCAAATAATGTTGGATTAAGTATAAATAATCGTCCTATTCAAGTTTTACAAATAAATAGTGCATTATCACTTATCGAATTATCAGAGCGTTGTGATATTACATACATTGATGAAAAGCACGAAAATGATATACTGAGCGCTTGGGCCGAGCCAATTGCTTTAAATACGGTAACGGTAGGAGAAAGCCTAGCGTTTCTAGAGCAAGGAGGCGTTGCTGCGTTGGTCCAAGAAGGGAGCAAAATCCGTTTGTATATCAATAAGCAGGTTATGAACCGCCATAATTTTAAGGTGCTTTCACGCTTGCTTGCTGTTGCGAAGTTTTATCCAGACTGATTTTTCTTGTTAACATTTGAATATGCTCCTATAATC
This sequence comes from Pseudoalteromonas luteoviolacea B = ATCC 29581, assembly GCA_000333235.1. Classification (GTDB taxonomy): domain Bacteria; phylum Pseudomonadota; class Gammaproteobacteria; order Enterobacterales; family Alteromonadaceae; genus Pseudoalteromonas; species Pseudoalteromonas luteoviolacea_D. The sequence continues at coordinate 8,989 of CAPN01000029.1, forward strand.
ATCAATATTCGGTTGTTATTATAGTGTACCGAATTTAATGTAAATAAAATATTCCCAAAAGGTTAATATATAATGCAAACGCCAGTCATTCTGATCGTAGAGGATGAAGACGTAACTAGGCTAAACCTCGTTAGTTTATTTGAAGCCGAAGGTTACAAAGTTCTTGAAGCCATTGATGGTGATGACATGCACGATAAGCTAACGTCGAACGATGACGTGAGCCTCGTAATTATGGATATCAATCTTCCAGGTAAAAACGGCCTTATTTTGGCTCGTGAACTTCGCCAGAAGAAAAACATCGGGTTAATCTTCTTGACCGGACGTGACAACGATGTCGATCGTATTTTGGGTCTTGAAATTGGTGCTGATGACTACATCACGAAGCCATTCAACCCTCGCGAATTGACCATTCGTGCTCGCAACTTGATTTCTCGCACAGGTTCTTCAACAGAAGAAACAAAGCTTGAAACAAATGGCGTACTCACATTCAATGGATGGGAATTAGATGAGAACAGCCGTTGCTTGACGTCTCCGTCTGGAGTTGCAAAACGTCTACCTAAGGGCGAGTATCGTGCATTACGTTTAATGTTAGATTCACCAGGTCGTATTTTCAGTCGTGAGCAACTTATTAAACATATGACAGGCCGCGAGTTACGTGCTAACGACCGTACGGTTGACGTAACGATCCGTCGTATTCGCAAACACTTTGAAAGTGACGCGACTACGCCAGAGCTAATTAGCACTATCCACGGTGAAGGTTATCGCTTTATTGGTAAATTAGACAGCTAAACACTGTCTTCTTCAGCCAGTTTTGCAACAGATAAACGAAGGGCTTCTTGCCCTTCGTTTATTTTTGCCTCTAATTCCTTTATCCACGCGTTTAATGTGTCTTCTGTTTCACTTGAGGCCCGTAATTCCATTTGCTTTGCCTGCACTTGTACCTGCAACAATCCTACCGACCCCGCGGCACCTTTCATTTTATGAGCAACTGAGGCGTATTCTTGAGTGTCATTTTTACTAAGTGCATCTTTAAGTTCTTGGCAGTATTTTGGGTTAAGACGAGCAAAAAGCTCGGTACTGCGTTTAAACGCTTGGATCCCCATTGATGACACAAAATCACTAATGGTTTCTAAATCGAGATGGGCTGCTTGAACTTCATTTACCGAATCGTAGACTTTGAGCTCTTTGTTGTCATTGTGTTTTTGAGCATTTATACCAAATAGTTCGCCTAACATTTTATCTAGACGCGTAGTATTTATCGGTTTTGCTAACGCACCTTGTACGCTGATCCCTTCAAGCTCTTGTTCGGCACTTCTTACGTTTGCCGTTAAAGCGACAATCGGTAAATCATCAAAGCGACTGTCTTCCCGGATCTGCCGTGCCACTTCGTCACCATTGATGTCAGGTAATTGCATATCAAGTAAAATTAAATCTAGATCGTCTTCCGTCTCGACAAGACATAGCGCATCTTCACCCGTCTCAGCCCATATAACCTCATGACCGCGCTGTTCTAATAAATTAGTCGCAATTTCAGCGTTCAGTGGTACATCTTCTACTAGCAAAATATTTAGGCTTCTTCCTGCATAGCTTTGCGCTTTAGGTGCGCTAGTAAGTTTAAGCGGTAATTTTACCTCAAAGCGGCTTCCCTCACCTTGCTTGCTACTTACAGAGACAGTCCCATGCATTGCTTCAATCAGCGCTTTCGTTACAGCAAGACCGATACCCGAGCCTATTGCATTCGCACCTGTTGCATCCGGTGCTTTGTAATACATATCGAAAATCTTTTCGAGTTGATCTTCTGGAATGCCTACACCTGTGTCGATAACACTTATGAACAACCAAGGGCCCGATCCTAAATTTTCACGACGACACGTAAGTGTAACCCCCCCGCGATGCGTAAACTTTACTGCGTTGTTGATTAAGTTCCATAGAACTTGTCGCAAGCGAGTCGGATCAAGTAGTGCATAAACATCTAAAATACCTTGGCGTTGAATGTTAAATTCTAGCCCTTTTTGATCCGCAATTAGCCCCGCAAAATTCACAACGTCATTAATAAAGTCAGACACATTGATACTGTCAGCAGCAATATCGAGTTGTTCTCTATCGATTTTGTCTAAATCAATAATATCATTGAAAATATTGCCTAATGTTTCAGCACTAGAAAATACGGTATTGCACCAACTGCGTTGTTGTTTATTCAACTCGGTATCTAACAGCATTCGCGTTAAGCCAACGATGCCATTAAGCGGCGTACGTAACTCATGACTTAAGGTGGCAATAAATTTCCCTTTGTCTTTGTACGCCGTTTCAAGTGCTTGTTGTGCTTTTTTCCGCTCGGTAATTTCTTTCCTTAATTCATCAATAGCACGATGCTTAGCATGAAGCGCTATTTTTCGTTCATCAATTTCACTGTTTAGACGATTGATATTGTCTTTGAGGGTTTGGTTTAGTAGCTTTTCTTGCTGAGTTGCTGATTCAATGTACGCTCGCGAAGAGTGTAGTCCTTTTAACGCTTGGATCGTCATCATAATTAACAAGGGGGAACATACGGCAGCAAAGAACATAACGGCAAGTACATCAACCAGGTTGATTTCTCCAAGGGCCACATAATAGAACATACAACCTGCTATTAAAGACACGAGTAATACGATTGCATAGCAAAGCAGGCCAGCTTTTAAATCACCATATTTTTCAATTAGATTGGAAACCAATCTGGTCCATGGATCCATCGAAGAGTCTATCATTTTTCGTTCTATTCTTTTCGCGTTAACGTATTATAACCCGAATCACAGCTACTGTGGCTAGTGGTCATTATTCGATCTTAAGGTAAAGAGTATCGTGTTTAATGATCGTTCTCTTTAATCGAAACGTAAATCTTATACTCAAACAACTTAAAGCAGCATCATTGGGTATAAAGTAACCTTGCAATGCAAGGTGTACGCTTTGTTGCACGAAACTCGAAATAATGTCGGATCGCAAATCCTTGATATTGTCCACTTTTAAGCAAATTTGCGGTACTATTCGCGTTTTTCCATAGTATAGATCAGAGGAAACCTATGTCCGCTAGCATGCCAGACATCGCTCATAGCGCAGAAGCACTCGAAACTGGTCGTCTCGACTGGGTCGGAATGAGTAATATTGAAATCCCTCTTGTTTTTGAAACAAAAGGATTAACTCCAGTGACAGTCGCGGCCAAAGCAGATGCTTTTGTCAGCCTTGATGATGAGCAAGCTAAGGGCATTCATATGTCGCGCTTGTATCTAGCGCTAGACAAACTCTCCAGTGACGCCAGTGTTACACCAGCCTCACTCATTACACTATTAAAAGACTTTATTATAAGCCACGACGGACTTAGCCATAGCGCCAAAGTTGCAATTGAATTTGAACTTTTATTACGTCGAAAATCCTTACTCAGTGGCAAACAAGGTTGGAAAGGGTATCCGGTCAAAATTGCAGCCGTAAACCACAATGGCCAAGCTCAAATCGAGTTAAGCGTGAACGTAACATACTCATCAACGTGCCCATGTTCTGCGGCACTTGCTCGACAACTTATTCAACGTGCGTTTGACGAACAATTTGCAGGTAAGCAACCAGAACTTGCCGAAGTGAGAGCGTGGCTTGGCACGACAGACGGCATCGTTGCTACCCCTCATTCTCAGCGTTCGGTTGCTGAGGTCAAAGTCGCCATGACAGAAAGCTGCCAAGAATTTGACGTCATCGGTTTGGTAGATGCGCTTGAAAACACACTTAAGACCCCTGTACAAGCAGCAGTAAAACGCGAAGACGAACAAGAGTTTGCAAGGTTAAATGGGCAAAACCTGATGTTCTGTGAAGATGCGGCAAGAAAATTGAAAGCCTTATTGATGCCATTGTCGTATCGTGATTTCCATATTCGTATTAATCATTACGAATCTCTGCATGCGCACGACGCAGTAGCAATTGCCGTAAAGGGCATTAAAAACGGCTATCAACCTTAATCTCTCAAGGTTTAAGCTAAAACTAAATACCAACGCGCGGGTTTCCCCGCGCTTTTTACAGAAAACGCCAACACCAAACTCCCCTTTCATTGTTTCATCTTTAAATGACAACTTCGGCACGGCAATTGCTTAATCAAATAGAGTAGTCAATTTGTTGAAGTGGAGTGTCTTATGGAACTTACTTTATTGTTAATCTTAGCATTAGTAGTTGTTGCATCTGTGGTTATCGCAAAATATAACGATACCTCAGGAAATCCTTATCCATTTAGTCGTAAAGACAGTGTTTTTACGACCGTAGAAGCTTCTTTTCTCCATTTAATAGAACGTGCTATCGGCGATAAGTACAAAGTGGTGAGCCGAGTTAAGCTTGTTGATCTCATTGAGTGTAAACCAGGGCTATCACCAAAGGCGCGTCGTGCTGCGGTCACAAAGGCTAAAAACAAGCAGTTGGATTATGTTCTGGTTGATAAGGAAACCTTAAACATCGTCGCGGCGGTTGATTTGGTGAATAACTCAAATAAATCAGGCCATAAAGCGCAAAAAGATTGGTTTGTTACTGGTGCACTTGAAGCGGCAGGCATTCCCCATATTCGCATGAAAGTTCGTACTGGTTACAAACCTGCAGAAGTTCGCGCTGCGATTTTATTTAAGCTCGGTAAAAATGAGCGTCCAGAATCACGCGAAAGCCGCAATCGCACTTACAAACCTGCGGTGCTATCAAGCTCGCAAGTTAAAGCGATGTCCACTCAATTGGCCGAGATCTAACGTTCTGCGCATTAGACAGATAACCTTTTCAACTTGTAAACGTTCATGCGAGTTCAGTTAAACTGAACTCGCATTTTTTGTTTCCACTAGTCCGTACATTGCTTAGGTATATTTTAAGCTTGTTTAACATTATAATAATTGGGTTTAAGAAGATTCTAGAATTAGGTAGAAAAATGAAAGTAGGCATTATTGGCGCGATGGAGCCAGAAGTTGCAATTCTTCGCGATACCATGCAAAACGTAACAACGCTTACAAAAGGCGGATTTACTTTTTATTCAGGTGATTTAGCAGGTCAAAGCGTGGTACTGGTGCAGTCCGGAATCGGTAAAGTAGCATCCGCGCTTGCAACCGCTCTACTGATCGATAACTTTGAGCCGGATTGTGTGATAAACACAGGTTCTGCTGGCGGCTTCGAGCCTTCTTTAAATGTTGGCGATGTGGTGATTTCAAGTGAAGTGCGTCACCACGACGTAGATGTAACTGCATTTGGTTATGAAATTGGTCAAGTTCCACAAATGCCTGCAGGTTTTGCAGCTCACCCTGCATTAATCGACGCAGCAAAAGCGAGTATCGCTGAAATTACTGACGTCCAAACTAAGGTTGGCCTCATCTGCACAGGCGACACATTTATGTGCGATCCAGTGCGCATTAATAAAGCCCGTCAAGATTTCCCATTGATGTTAGCCGTAGAAATGGAAGGTGCGGCAATTGCACAAGTGTGTCATTCATTAACAACACCATTTGTTGTGATCCGTTCACTGTCTGACATTGCTGGCAAAGAGTCACCTCAGTCTTTCGAAGAATACTTAGTAGTCGCGTCGAAAAACTCATCGAAAATGGTGATTGCGCTCTTAGAGAAGCTGGCTTCGGTTTCACTATAAGTGCTGATGTCACTCGTGCAAGCCCATGAGGGCTTGCTGGTTTTTCTAACCGCGATATTGCTTACTCAACTTGTACCTCTTCACAGCTGGTATCACCCCAACGCCTTTCTTCAACACCTATTCGCCAATATCGGTCGGCGCGTATACAAAAAATCGTTGCCCAAAAACCAACTGCTTATTTCTGGTACGCTCGCGTTTGTGATGCCTATTCTCACTATATTAGTGTTGGTTTTTGGGATCCGGGAATTTGCGCAGTATCCACAATGGGTTGACGGGCTTTTGCTGTATTTGTGCTTAGAAACGAGTCATCCATTGCGTAAAGTGGCTAAAATTGAGCGCTTCCTCAGTTTAAATCAAAAAGCGACGGCCAAAGAAGTAACATCTCAGTTAGTTGTGCGTGACACCGCAAACTTATCTGAAATGGGGATCTGTAAAGCATGTATTGAAACACTCTGTTTAAATCACATTCGTCAATTTTGGGTTATTGTGTTGCTTTATATAAGCTTTGGGCCATGGTTAATGCTTACTTACAAAATGATGCTGTTGACTAATCACGCATGGCGCGAGCGCATTTTACCTAATAGTTATTTTTTAAAGCCAATATCTAAAACCCTTTATGTACTTGAATACCCGTTTATTCGAACCCTCATTGCGCTATTGAGTCTTTTTCAAAATCACAAAAAAACGTGGCATTATATTCACCACTACGGCAAACACGCGTATCAAAAAAACAGTGGTTGGATTTTGTCTTTATTTGCAGCAAGTCTGAATGTGCAACTCGGAGGGCCAGCTCATTATCTCGGTGAAAAATTGCGTAAAACGCGCATTGGCATTGAGCGCACACCAACGGTACACGATGTCAGCGCGGCACGTGCGCTGATCGTACAACTTAAATGGTTTGGAGTAACATTAATTTCGTTAATATGGGTGCTGTTTACTCTTGCTTTAAGTTTGTAAAAAGCCCTTTTAAATACCAATCCGCTTAATTAAGTGGTTTATTTTGAGGTAAGTACTAATAAAGACTGCTATAACTTGTCAAATTAATAATACGTCACTCGCTTTACTTTACGTGGTTTGACTTCCGTGATGTAAAGATCAAAAACACGTTTCATATCTAACTCAACTTCAGTGGCGTATACATCACCTACCGCATAGCTTTTAATGACTTTCGCGCCACGAATAATGCCTTGAACTTGCCCTTGTAGCTGATCGCTGCCAGCTACTGCTCGCTCTACCGTTAAATTTGACGCTATTTTATGGCCATACACTTGCTCTGCAAGTTCTCTAAACGCTTCAAGCTTTGACGCTTTAATTGCCATTAACATTTTTTCGGTGTCGGAAGTACCTGGTTGAGAGCTCAAGGGCGCATAACCAATCCCCTTTAAAACCGGGTAGTTAGAAGGTTCTACATATTCATATTCAATGTGCTTATCAAACACGCTACTGCACGCCGACACAAAGACCACTGCACAACCAAGCAAAATTGAGCTAAGTTTGTTCATGGTGTTCTCCTAATATTCATTCGAAATCGTTACTGCTCGCTAATTGAAATCATGCAAAAGCTACGCCAAAAAACAGTGGCACAGCCTTTGCTTCGATAAAACTAATTCAATTTTGCGCCAAACGCGGTGAACACGCTGAAACAAGGGTAAACTCATGGCAACCATTCCATTCAAAATACAGTCAATACTAAGCGCTACGTTTCTTATAAGCGCATTTGCACTGTCTTCGCCGGCACATGCCGAGTGGTTTGAATCCACAGGATATGCTGTGATTGATGACGGCGATATCGCCAAAGCGCGTTACGCAGCGATTAAAGACGCGGTAAGGCAAGCGCTCATTTTTTCGGGTGCTTCTGTCAGTAGCGTTCAAACAATTGCCGATGGAGTGCTCTCTCAAGATCAAGTAAAAATAAAATCACACGGCGAAATTCAACAAATCAATTTAATTGAAGAGCGCCACGAGTCGGGTCAATTTTCTGTCACTTTACACTTGGATATTTTTGCAACCCACAGTCAATGCAAGCAATCAAAGTTTAATAAACAAGTCGCGGTAACTCGTGCTCAGCTTCTTAAGCCCCAACAAGCACGTATGGGACAAATATACGATTTACCAGAAGCCGCATCGCAGCGTCTCTACGATACACTTAATAACCGAAACATGGCCGTTCGCCCGGTGCCTTATTTGGCCTCGGTAGTGAACGTAAAACCGTTTTTTAATCAGCAGTTCGACTATAAAGACGGTTTAATAGAAGAAATAGCCTCGCGCAGTAATAGTCAATTTGTTGTTTTTAGCCAAATCACCGACATCAATGACGGCGAACAACAAAATAACAATTATGCATTTTGGCAAAAAGACTCGTACAAACGCAGTTTCAAAATGAGTTTTGCTTTGTTCGATGCACTGACGATGGAGCCTTTATGGCAGCAAAGTTATGCCACTGAAGGTATTTGGCCATTTAAGAAAACCAAACTGGTGGATGTAAATAGTAACCAGTTTTGGCGCAGTGATTATGGCGAAAAAATTCAAGAAGTGTTTAACAAAATGAGTTATGACATGGCCACGACGGTTTCTTGCTTACCCACGAAAGGCAAAGTGCTGCATGTTGATGGTGGCCGCATGGTCATCAATTTGGGTCTAATCCACGGCGTACAAGAAGGCCAGCTATTGGCAATTGCTCATCGTAGTGATATGACCGATGGCGCTGGAAAACGCTATAGTTTTGGGATTAATACCATTAATCAGTTACGTGTTGTGCAAGCCAATCAACAAAGCGCTATCGCTGAAAACATCAACAAACGGCCACTTAGCAATATTCAGCTTAACGACATTGTGATTGTTGAAACCGCAGAAGAATCCGATTTCGAGTTTGAAGACGGCCCTGTTTTGTAATTCGACGTAAAGAAGCGAGCTTTTTTCTTGATTAGGGAAATGCCCAACATGCCAACACTGTTGCTCTAGTATGTTGGTTTTATACCCAATCAACTTGAAGATGCGTGAGTTCTGTAAGCATTTAGACAAGGCATTGATTGCGAGTAATGGCTTTTTCCCTTATCAAAGGCATAAACGCCAGTAAAACTTGCCCAGTGGGAGTGCCACCGTGTTACCACTTCGTTGTTACGGCAATTTGAAAAGGGCTTACCTTCTTGCATTACCGTGCATAGTACCGATAACTCGGTGAAGCTCTGAAATACAAATCTTCTAGTTGTTTGTATATACCACTACCACTTCAACATATTCTCAACCACTTTTAATTTGTCGTTGGATATTTTCAAACCTAGTGAATGCAGCAAGGCGATAACGCTAAACGAAAGTAAATTGACAGAACGCTTATGTTGACTTGAAAATAAACGCACCAACAAATCATACACTCTTGATGCATTAAATTGTTTTGGCCGTTTAATTTGCCATTGGTCGATGCCTTCTTTATCTAAAGTACAAGGAATGTGTCCAGGATAAGCTTGCCATGGGGACTCAACCGCCTCTGGGAAGGCAAATTTTAGAAACTCATGATAAAACTGGTGTTTTCTTACGCCTGAAACCGGCTGTGAGAGAATATGCCGTAATACTTTCCACGAATAAAAAGGCAAACAAAAGTCCATCTGGTAATTGTCGACCTTGTCGAATGGGATCGCTAAATGATGATGTTGATCGTTCAAAAGTAAAAACAGGTAATACGCTTTTTCTAATGGCACTCCTTCAAACAGCTTTAACGAACTGATAATGTTCTCTTTTAAGGTTGCCTGCATCGCTTCTGCATCACGAATTATTGATTTAGGAATATAAGCAAATTGCTGTGCAAGATAAGCATCGGCGAGTAATTCAACATTTTGTGTTAGCGCGGCCTGATATACTGCGTCACTATAATAAATTACCCCAAGACCAACACTTCCTCCATTACCCGACCAAGATAAACGCGGGCGAGTGACCTTGTTATAATCTGGATGTTGACCATTAAGCCAGTGCTCACCAAGGCGATCTTCTATTGTTTTAGCTTGCGTATCATTAACGCTAATGACATCCAACTTTATGTTTTGGCTTGTGGCAAATGCTTGGGCACAATAGAGATCTTGCGTTTTATGTTGCGAAAAATTCAGCGCCGATAAGTGAACATTGCGATGTTTGAGTAAACACGCAATCAATCGTGAATCTAAGCCACCAGATAACGTGGTTAATACATGAGTGTCTTTGTCTAAATACTTATCTACGTTCGTCAATAGGTCTGTTTTAAGCCCGTTCAACGCAGCTTCGAGTGACTCAGTTTGTTTAGCGAGCGCACACCAGTCAAAATACTTAACTTTATTTAGCCCAGCACTCGAAACTTGCAAACGATAACCCGAACCTATACACGCAATCTCTTGGTAATGCGTATGCTCAAATAAGTAATACCCGAGAGTCGCGTATTCCATCATGCCTTGCTCATTACATGTCAGTGGTAATCCAAAGTCTTTAAGCAAGCTAAATTGCGTACTAAAAATAAAAGCATCTTTATAAGTCAGGTAATAAAACGGTCTTACGCCTAACGCATCCGTCGCAATGTCGAGACAGTTGGTTTGCTTGTTAAAACGTGCAAAACAAAATGCTCCTTCACACTCACTAAGCAATTCATCATTAAATGATGCATTCAATTGGTCAAGATCACGGTTTCGGTTTGAAGAAAGTAAAGGATGTCCAACTAAGGTCGCAACATGCGAAGCAGACTGCGAAAAAGCTTGTTCCCCGAACGCCTCGTAATCAAGATTTGCTAAATAAACAGAGCGCTCTTGTACTGCCGTAAACGCACCGCCATTACTCTTTCGCTCTTCTGCTTTAAACCTTTCAATAATAAAATCATACTGTTGGGTAAGTCCTGATGCACAGTAAATCCCGAATAATTTAGCCATACGCGTCACCTTGTTTTCAGTCAATACAAAAAGTACAACAAGATAGTCTCAAAATTCATACCAAGGATTTAAGTATAGCTACAAAGTTAGGAATTGGAGTAAAAGGCAAGTTGGAATGTAACTCCCAAAACATGAAATGCATTAACAAATTAAAAGCGACTTCTCCCTTATTTAAGATAATGAGTTTAACTGACTTAGAGTGAGGTACATACGGATTGGAGCTGTCAAAACGTGGTAAGCTCTTATCGCCGAAGAAACAATCTATAATACAATGCGACAATTCGCTGAATTGGCTTCTATTATCATTGGTTTAACGTAATGGATAGAGCAAATTTTAACGTGACTGATAAAGACTTAAATGTGCCGAAAAATCCATTTTAGCTTGCTACCTATGTACTACACAGGGAAATCAGAGAGAAATTAGCTTTATGTAACCAATTGATTTCCTTGGCAGCCCCGACAGGAATCGAACCTGTAATTACCCCTTAGGAGGGGGTCGTTATATCCATTTAACTACGGGGCCGTGTTGTGGACTTTCACAACTATTGCGTTATACCACCCAAACCCCGAATAGAAAAGTCTTATAATTGAATATCTTGTAAAACATAGTATGGTACAACGGTGCGGGCGCTTGCTGCTAATGCTTTGCTGCGAAGATTTACGATGCGTGCTTGAACCTCTACCCCCTGAGGACGATAGATAAGTGATCCAGATAGCACATGATCCGCCGTTAATTCATGATTCAACTCATCGACTGAACGCGAAAAGCTGTAATCACCACGTCGGCCGATTTTAATGTTGTCCATCACTTTGTAATCCACGGTCATAAAACCAAACTGCTGCATAGCAAGCATTAAGCCTTCCGAAAGCTGATTTCCCAGCTGATTTGTTGTTTGCAGCGATTGATTTAGTTCGACAAATGACGATACCGCTATTGTTGGCGTTTCTGAGCTCACTAACGTGTCAGATAAAGAAAGCGCAAGCTGCTCAACATAGTGATTAAGCAATTTATGGTGCGTTTGCGGGGCATAAATAAGGTTTGCTTGATTTTTTGCATCGTCTTCTTCGCCCACCTGTGCATCAGGTTCACTAGACATCGTTGTCGCGGTGTCTATAGGCGCCACGTAATTCGGTTGATATTTAGCAGTGCTCGCTGTATCCATATTCAGCATGGTTGATAAGCATCCTGAGAGACTAAAACTCGCGAAAATTAACACGATTTTTTTCATGTTACATACCTCGTTTTAGTGAAACACCATCTAATTCATCTTTACTATTTAGCTCATCAATCACTTTTTGTGGAATAAAACCTTGTGCCGTGCCAACGATGGCTTTACTGTTAATACCTACAACACGTGCATTTACTAACACGCCATCTTGATGATTGACGAGAGTCCCTGCCATAACATATTGAAATGGCATGTCTTGATTTAACTCCAAATAATCACGGCTAAATACAAAATCGCCTTGTTCGGTCACTCGCATGTAATCTGTGGTTTTAAAATCAATCACTGCCATTCCAAATTGGTGGAGTTCATGCATCAAACTCTCGGCAATTTGATTACCAAGTAATGACGTTTCGTTGTAATCCGCATCAAGATAAATAAAACTCGCCACTGCAATCGGGGTTTTCTGATTTACGTACTGCAGATTCGTCACTAAGTTTTGCATAATGCTGCGAACATAGTGGTTAATGTTTTTACCCGAGCGCGTTGAAGTCGCTGCGAGAGCTTGCTGCTTTACTGCTAAGTTTTGAAAGTTACTGGTTGGAGAAGCCACCTGCCGTACTCCAGTTGCTGGCTCAGCCTCTTCAATATTCGATTGCAGCTGGTTAGGCGCTTGGAAAACCGAACAGCCAACCATAAGCAATGGGAATGTTAAGCCTATTAATGCGTGTTTCATGTTCGTCTCCACCTAGTACTCTGTTCGGTACAATACGCCTTCTCGCATTTGTACTTTTTCTGTCGTCCACATCACGTTTTTTGGAATTTCAATCGTTGCCGCAGACATGACTAACCCATCTACCATGCTCGTCAATCTGGCATTGACTAAATAAGCATGCTGTTGTTCAGTCAACGTGCCGGTGATTGCATAGTCGATATTTTGACGGGTCCGTAATTTTTCGACTTGTCTTGTAAGGATAGTATCGGCCGAATCGTGCAAAACAATAGCGTCTTCCAAACGAAATTCTGTCGTTTGATAACCCATTTGGGTGAAATAGGTCATTAAACTTTCTTGCAACTGTTGGCTGATGCCTTGCCCCATACCGGCAGCTCCTTGCCTATCGATCCCTGTCGTCATCATAAAGCTAGTAACGGCGATGCGTTCATTCGCTTTGATCGGAAAACTCATATCACCTAACTGCGCAGCTAAAGCGCCAATATAACTGTGTAGGTCATACTGTGACATAGACGGCGCCACGACAGGATCACGAGTCGGTTTAGTTTGCTCGGTACTAGTGCAACCACTTAAGATAATGGCGCACAACAGCCCGTGGCTTATCACAAAATAGTTAAGCTTCATGTTCGCACTCTCTCACTGCTTTGTTTAAGTAAAGCAATTTTTGTACCAATCAAACAAAAAAGGTTGAGCCCGAGCTCAACCTTTTTGTGGGTATATTTTCTATCGAATTGCTATTTTTGTGCCAACAGCTTTTCCATGTGCGCACGCAAATCTTTACTAAATTCTTTACGGCGTAATGCGTATTCCATTGTTGCACACAAATAGCCTAGCTTACTGCCGCAATCATGACTCTTACCTTTCATTGCATACGCTTGCACAGATTCCTCTTTCATCAACATAGCAATTGCGTCCGTTAATTGAATTTCATCTCCAGCACCCAATGGCGTTTTAGAGAGCAAAGGCCAAATGTTTTTGCTCAGTACGTAGCGACCAACTACAGCTAAATTTGACGGTGCTTTATTCACAGGGGGCTTTTCAACCATTGTGATCATATCTGCACTTTCACCTGCTGCGAGCTTAACTTCGCCTAAATCAACAATACCAAACTTGTCAACGTCTGCTTGCGCTACAGGTTCAACCATGATTTGACTGGCACCTGTTTCAGTAAAGCGAGCAACCATTTCAGCTAGGTTGTCCTTTTTCAAATCACTGGCCACATCATCAATCAATACATCTGGCAACAGCACCACAAAAGGTTCATTACCAATTACCGGGGCAGCACAATTAATCGCATGGCCTAACCCTTTGGCTTCACCTTGACGCACATGAATGAGCGTTACGCCTTTTGGACATATGCGTTGAACTTCTTCTAGTAATTGACGTTTAACACGCTTTTCTAAAGTCGCTTCGAGCTCAAAACTGGTGTCAAAGTGGTTCTCAATTGAATTTTTACTTGAGTGAGTCACTAAAACAATTTCTTTAATGCCCGCAGCTACCGCTTCGTTCACCACGTATTGAATAAGTGGCTTATCGACGATAGGTAGCATCTCCTTTGGAATCGCTTTTGTAGCTGGCAACATTCTCGTTCCGAGTCCTGCGACAGGAATAACCGCTTTCATTTTCTCTCCTAGATTGCGACGGGAGCTTTAATATGTGGATGAGCTTGGTAATCAACCAGCTCAAAATCATCAAACGTAAAATCAAAGATAGAAGTCACGTTCGGGTTAATTTTCATTTTAGGTTTTGGAAAAGGTGTCCGCGACAATTGTTCGTCAACCTGTTCCATGTGGTTTAAGTATAAATGCGCATCACCAAAGGTATGAATAAAATCACCAACGTCTAAATCACACACTTGTGCAATCATCATTGTGAGTAATGCATAACTTGCAATGTTAAACGGCACGCCAAGGAAAATGTCCGCACTTCGTTGATAAAGTTGACAGGATAATTTGCCATCTAACACATAAAATTGAAACAAAGTATGGCAAGGTGGCAAGGCTTGTTTTCCCATTGCTGCATTTTCTTTTGGTGAATATTGAGTGTCAGGTAATAAAGCCGGATTCCATGCACTCACAATCAAACGACGAGAGTCAGGATTGGTTTTGATCTGTTGAATTACATCACTGATCTGATCGACCACTTCGCCATTTGCACCAGTCCAAGAGCGCCACTGAGCACCATAAACCGGCCCAAGCTCACCATCATCGGTAGCCCAACCATCCCATATACTCACGCCATGTTGTTTAAGATACGCGATATTTGTTTCGCCTTTTAAAAACCACAAAAGCTCATGAATGATTGACTTCAAATGGCACTTTTTTGTTGTAACAAGTGGAAACCCTTCTTGTAAATCAAAGCGCATTTGATAGCCAAAGACACTTACCGTACCTGTGCCTGTACGATCTTCTTTTTTAGTGCCATTTTCTTTCACATGGCGCATTAATTCTAAATACTGTTTCATGATTTCGATTCTTTTAAATGTGTTGGCTTACGGTGCGCCCAAATCATTAAACCTAACCCAGCAACTATCATAGGCAACGATAGAATTTGTCCTTGCGAGATGATGCCACCGTACAAACCAATGTGCGCATCCGGCTCTCGGAAGTACTCGATTGCAAAACGAAATACGCCATATCCTAACAGGAAAAGCCCTGCAATACTGCCCGCCGGCCGCACTTGCTTTTTGTACCAAACAAGCATAACAAACAACACCAATCCTTCAAAAAATGCCTCATAAAGCTGAGAAGGATGGCGACCAACCGGCCCACCTGTTGGGAAAATCACCGCCCAGGACACATCCGTTGTTCGTCCCCAAAGTTCACCATTAATAAAATTACCTATGCGGCCGGCCAATAGACCCACTGGCACTAACGGAACGACAAAATCTCCAACCGATAAAATTGACTTCTTGTTACGCCAAGCAAAAATAAAAATCGCGAAAATTACGCCTAATGCGCCGCCATGAAACGACATACCACCTTGATCTACCCTGAATAAGTACATTGGGTTATCTAAAAAGTAATTAAACTGGTAAAACAATACATAACCAATCCGACCCCCTAATATCACGCCTAACATACCGTAAAACAGTAAATCGCTAACTTGATCTTTTGTCCATGTACTACCAGGCTTTTCAGCTTCACGATTGGCATACCACATAGCAAATACGAATCCGATTAAATACATCAATCCGTACCATCGAACACTCAGTGGTCCAATACTAAAGATAATTGGGTCTATTTCTGGGAACTGCCAAGCCATTTTACGTCCTTAACTCATTAACATTCTAAGTGCAATGATCACTAATAAAGCTGCAAACACCCGTTTGATCGTCCGAACCGGTAAATGCTGTGTTGCTTTTGCACCAATTGGAGCTATAAACCAAGAGGTAGACACTACGCCAAATAATGCGGGTAAATAAATGAAGCCAATAAACCCTGACTCCAGTTCAAACGCGTGCCAACCCGAGGAAATATAACCAATTGAGCCAAATAAAGCGATAACGATACCACAAGCAGACGCACATCCGATCGCTTTTTTCATGTCGATAGAAAAGTAGGTCAATAAAGGCACAATTAAGGCACCTCCACCAATCCCTATCATTGCGGATAGCGCCCCCATTAAGGCAGTAATCGTGGAAAGTAACCATCTATTTGGGGCATGTATCACTTCATCGAGCTTTACTTTCGCAAACAACATACGATAAGCAATCAATAACACACTGGCGCCAAACACTAAACGAACAATATCAGCAGGAAGAAATGCTGCCATAAAGCCACTCCCTAGAGCACCGACTGCAACTCCCCCCATTATCCAAGGTGCAACATGCCATGGAATATTGTCATTTTTATGATGAGCAAGGGCAGAAGACGTTGACGTGAACAAAATCGTTGCAAGCGAGGTGGCAATTGCAACCAACATCACTTTGTCATCGTGAACGATATGGAACCATTTTAATAAAGCACTTAAAACAGGTACGATCAATAAACCGCCACCAATTCCCAATAAGCCGGCAAGAAATCCAACAAGTGAGCCAAGTAAAGCGCATAATGCAAAGATTGTTAAAAAGGTAAGCATGGGTGTAATTATTTATTTTCTTGAGAGTGTAACATGAAATTAATGCACTCTCTTTTTTATCCGTTTATCAACTTACACTTTCCCTTTTTGGGTATAGAGTAATTCACTAAACTTATGTTCAATCATAAACTGCTTTAATAATCGGTGTACTTGCTTCGAGGATGATTGCGCTAAACACATTTTTAATAGCGATTCCATATCGGTCACAGTCAAACGACGAAGCACCCACTTCACTTTATTGATTGCAGAGAAGTTCATACTTAAGCGACGATAGCCCATTGCCACAAGTAAAATTGCCCCTTCTGGTTCACCGCCTAATTCACCGCATAGACTAAATGGCAATTCATAGGTTTGGCAATCTTTAGCAATTTTAGCGAGTACACGTAACACGCTAGGATGGTATGGATCGAATAAGTCAGCGACCTTTGCATTGGAGCGATCGACTGCCAAAAGGTATTGGGTAAGATCGTTGCTCCCAACCGAGCAAAAATCGACTTTCTGTGCCCACTCAGGTAATAGAAATACACTAGATGGGACTTCGAGCATAACGCCGATTTCAGGCTTTTCTAAATTGTAAAACTGATCAGCCCACTCTTCTTGCAGTTCAAAATACGCTTTTTCTAACAAGCTCAGCGCTTCTTCTACTTCTTCGGTGTGGCTAACCATTGGCAACATCACTCTAAGATTACCAAGCCCAGCATTGGCCTTTAGCATCGCTTTCAATTGATCAAGAAAAAGCTCGGGATGATCAAGCGAAACACGAATACCGCGCCAACCTAAAAATGGGTTATCTTCTTCAATATCAAAATAATCAAGTACTTTATCGCCACCAATATCTAGCGTCCGCATCACCACAGGATCAGGATGATGGCGGGTAAGTACCTGACGATACCATTCTTCTTGTTCTTTTTGCGACGGAAACTGACCTTTTTGCATAAACCAAGATTCGGTACGATACAAGCCAACACCATCACATAATTTAGCTTTTGCTTGCTCCGTCGACAGATCGAGCCCTGCATTTAGCAACAAACTAATGTGTTCACCATCAAGGGTGATGGCTGGCAAATCGTGCTCAGCTTCAAACTTGTCATGCAGTAAACTGTCCTGGTATTTGAGTGCTTGGTATTCACGGACTAAGGCATCTGATGGCGAAATATAAACCCTTCCAGCATACGCATCTAAAATCAATGACTTTCCATCAAATTGCAATAAAGGTAAGTCGTCTATGCCCCAAATTGCAGGAATCGACATCGCACGGGTTAAGATCGATGCGTGTGAGTTTGCAGCTCCATTAATACTCACCACCCCGACGAGGTTTGCTTTTGGAACTTCTGCAAGCATTGACGGAGTGAGGGTGTGGGCAATTAAAATGGTTTTTTCTGGATACGGCTTTACCGCTTGTTCTGTGCTGACTAAATTGTGCAGTACTCGCAAGCCAATGTCTTTAATATCAATAGCGCGTTCTTTTATGTACGGATCTTCCATTGCACTAAATTGAGTAATCAACCGCTCTATAACGATTTTTAACGCCGACTTAGCATTCCAACCAGCATTCAGTTCAACGTCAACTCGTTGCCCTAGGCTTCTTGCATCTAAAAGCTGCTGATAAACCTCAAAAACGGCAAGTGCTTCTTTTGGAATAGTATCACTCAGGGTATTAGCTAACACATGGAATTCATGCCGCGTTGCTGCGACTGCTTGTAAAAATCGCTTACGCTGTCCATCAATGTCATCATTTTTTTGTAACTCGATACTGGAGAACTCAAGCTTAGGTAACACCACAAAACCTTCACCAATCGAAATACCTGGGGCACTCGCCACCCCTTTTAACATCGAGGTTTGATGGCAAGAATCGCTTTGCCGAAGTACTTCTTTAAGCTCAATATTCGCCAACTGCGAGGCTAGCTGTGCCGATAAAGTGATTAAGAAAGATTCTTCATCATGGCTGAAAACCCGTGCAGCCTTTTGCTGAACAACAATAACCCCTAGGACTTTTCGTTGATGGACGACTGGCACAGATAAAAATGCATTATAGCCTTCTTCGTTGACTTCTGGGGAGAGTTTAAAACGGGGATGAGATTGTGCATAAGCGATATTGATTGGCTCTTCACGCTGAGCAACCAGCCCAACCAGTCCTTCTGTAAAACCCATGCGAAAATTACCGACCGCTTGAGGGTTCAGACCATCTGTTGCCATTAAAACGAAATTATCTTGACTGTAGTCAGCAAAATAAATTGAACAGCATTCCGTTTGCATGGCTTCTTTCACCATGCTGACAAAGCGACTCAATGACGCATCGAGCGAGGGCTCTTGAGCGACAGCTTGAGCGATAGAGCGCAACGTAGCCAGCACAACATTTCTCCTTACCGCTTAGGTTAGCGACGATTATTGCGCCAGCTTTCCTTAGTCGGTTCGCGTTTATTAAACGGCATTGCAAACGGCGCAAACTCTTTCATAACACGACGATATACATCTCGTTTAAATGAAACCACTTGCCTTACCGGGTACCAATAACTCACCCAACGCCAATCATCAAACTCAGGGTGATGAGTGTGAAGCAAATTAACGTCTTCATCTTTGCAACGCAGCTTGAGTAAAAACCATTTTTGCTTTTGTCCAATACAGACCGGGCTAGAATCACGTCGGATCAGCCTCTTTGGTAATTTATAACGCAACCAATGTTTTGAACTTGCTACAATTTCAACATCTTCTGGGTGTAAACCTACTTCTTCGCGTAACTCACGGTACATGGTTTGCTCTGGGGTTTCTCCCTCATCGACACCACCTTGTGGAAACTGCCAAGAATGTTGACCAAAACGCCTAGCCCAAAACACCTGACCTTGATTATTACAAATTACAATCCCGACATTGGCACGAAAACCTTCGGCATCAATCACCTTAGTGCCTCATTTGTAAGTCGATTTTTAATGATTGTTCCATATCTTCGTAAACACAGCAAATACTATTCAGCTTTTTCCGCAACTTACCCACAACTTGTGCATAAGTTTAGTTTTTATCGGCTAAATTACCAACAAATCCACAATTAAAGTGAATTAACCCAACGTTCTCCACAGAAACTGTGGATAAACATGTTTACACCTCTGTATTTATCCAACGTATAAAAAGGGTTTTGAGAAACAACTGGCGGCTAATAAACAAATAATTCATTTAAAACAATACGTTAGACAAAAACCCAAGAAGAACATTAAATTCCATTTAACTCACAAAATAACCAGCACAAAAAACCACCAGGCACATCTAATTGCACATTGTGTGTTTTAATCTCGAACAATAAAGCGATAAACTACGGCTCACGACACCTAACAGTGAATTAAGATATGACCAAACCAAGTATTCCTCGCTCCATCCCGGAACTAATGAACAACGTGGATGCTATCGCAGGATTAACACTTGGCGAAATCGCTACACAGTTTGACTTTGCGATCCCTAAAAATTTACTTAAAGAAAAAGGTTGGTCTGGTCAGCTGATTGAATACGCCCTAGGTGCAAGTGCCGGATCAAAACCAGTACCTGACTTTGAACACTTAGGTATCGAATTAAAAACGTTACCAATTGGCTACAACGGTAAACCGCTTGAAACAACCTATGTTACGGTTGTGCCATTAACTGATGTCACAGGCCTACGGTGGGAAGAGTCTGTAGTCAAGCATAAACTCAACCATGTGCTTTGGTTACCAATTTTAGCTCAGCGCGATATTCCGCCCATGGATAGAACAATTGGCTGTGGATTTTTATGGCGACCAAATCAACATGAAGAAGCGCTGCTGCGCCGTGATTGGGAAGAGCAAATGGAGTTAATAGCACTTGGTAAAGTGAATGATGTTTCAGGTCATCTTGGTGAGGTAATGCAAATTCGCCCAAAAGCTGCCAATAGTAAGGCATTAACTGATGCAATAGGTCCTGATGGTAAAATCATAAAAACGCTGCCCCGAGGTTTTTACCTCAAAACGCAATTTACCACGACCATTTTAGCCAACCAATTTAGTATTTAATCTGTGGTTAATAAAAAAACAAAAAGCCAGACACCTGGCTTTTTTTATCAATCAAAGTCAGTGTAGCTTACTGACCTTTGATCTCGCTGCGACCGTTGTAAACTGCCTTAGCACCAAGCGCTTCTTCGATACGAAGCAGTTGGTTATACTTAGCAACGCGATCAGAACGGCACAGTGAACCTGTTTTGATCTGGCCTGCCGCTGTACCGACCGCTAAATCAGCAATTGTTGCGTCTTCTGTTTCACCAGAACGATGCGAGATAACCGCAGTAAAGCCGGCTTCTTGAGCCATTTTGATTGCATCAAGCGTTTCCGACAATGACCCAATTTGGTTGAATTTGATTAAGATCGAGTTACCGATTTTCTCATCGATACCACGCTTAAGAATTTTCGTGTTTGTAACGAAAAGGTCATCACCAACCAGCTGAACTTTATCACCTAGTTTCTCAGTTAATATTTTCCAACCAGCCCAATCGCTCTCATCCAAACCGTCTTCAATTGAAACGATTGGGTAACGCGCAGCAAGATCCGCAAGGAAATCGGCAAAGCCTGCTGAGTCAAACGCTTTACCTTCACCTTTTAGATCGTATTTACCATCGTGATAGAACTCAGATGATGCGCAATCAAGTGCAAGCGTTACGTCTTTATTCATCTCGTAGCCAGCCGCTTTAACCGCTTCAACGATAACCGTTAGAGCTTCTTCGTTCGATTTAAGATCTGGTGCAAAGCCACCTTCATCACCCACAGCTGTATTCAAGCCGCGTGCGCTAAGCACTTTTTTCAAACTATGGAAAATTTCGGCACCCATGCGCAGTGCTTCGCGAAAACTTTTCGCACCTACTGGCTGAACCATAAATTCTTGAATATCAACGTTGTTGTCAGCATGCTCACCACCGTTAATGATATTCATCATTGGTACTGGCATAGAGAATTTACCTGGTGTGCCATTGATTTCAGCAATGTGCTCATACAGCGCGACACCTTTATGCTGTGCCGCTGCTTTCGCGTTTGCCAAAGACACAGCGAGAATTGCGTTTGCACCAAGCTTTTCTTTATTTTCCGTGCCATCAAGATCGAGCATCACTTGGTCAACATCACGCTGAGCAAGTGCATCTTTACCGATAAGCGCATTGGCAATTTCTGTGTTTACGAAATTCACAGCTGTTAACACGCCTTTACCTAAGTAACGTGTTTTGTCGCCATCGCGAAGTTCTAATGCTTCACGAGTACCTGTTGAAGCACCTGATGGAGCACACGCACGTCCCCACGCGCCTGACTCAAGGTAAACTTCTGCTTCTACAGTTGGGTTACCCCGTGAATCCATAACCTCACGGCCAATCACTTTAACGATTTTTGACATCATTTTTCCTCTTATTCCCAAAATGGTGAGTGTCTAAAAACAATACCCATTGAATAGCTGGTTTTCTTACTCAATGACGAAGGTAAATACCCAGATGCTTGTTCAGGTCGAATTTTCAGGCTGAAAAACACAGCGCTGAAACTTACGTCTTTAAGTATCTTGGGTCATGCCGAATAACGAACGGGCGTTGTAATCCTGTTGGCTGGTGTCTGTTTTCGGCTTTTTTGTCGTGAAACTACTGTCGAGTTTCACGACAAAAAAGCCGTGCATAGGCACGGCTTTTCATCTTTACGATGCTGTTTTTTGGTGACTGAATGCTGCCGCCACAAAGCTTTCAAATAATCGATGACCATCACGCGGTGTTGAGGTGAATTCTGGGTGGAATTGCACAGCAATAAACCAAGGGTGATCTTTGTTTTCGATGATTTCAACAAGCTTTTTGTCTTCTGAAAGACCTGTAAACGCAAGACCAGCTTGCTCAAGCTTTTCTACGTAGTGGTTATTGACTTCGTAGCGGTGACGATGACGCTCAACGATTTCATCGTTACCATAAACTTCACGTACTTTTGAGCCTTCTTTTAAGTAACACTTTTGTGCACCTAAACGCATTGTTCCACCCAAATCGGACTGCTCATCGCGTACTTCTACGTTACCCTCTGCATCTAACCATTCAGTGATTAAACCGACTACTGGGTAAGAAGATTTCGCATCAAACTCAGTTGAATTTGCACCATCTAATCCAGCAACATTTCGAGCGTATTCGATAAGCGCCACTTGCATACCTAAACAAATTCCAAGGTATGGAATTTTGTTTTCACGTGCATAACGTGCAGCAAGGATCTTACCTTCAACACCGCGGCTACCAAAACCACCTGGTACTAAGATAGCGTCTAAGTTAGCGAGAAGCTCTGTGCCTTTACTTTCGATATCTTGCGAATCCACGTACTGAATATTCACCGTAACACGGTTTTTCAAACCGGCATGTTTCAGGGCTTCGTTTACTGATTTGTACGCATCTGGTAATTCAATGTATTTACCCACCATACCAATAGTCACTTCACCCGTTGGGTTAGACTCTTGATAAAGAACCTGTTCCCATTCAGCCAAATCTGCTTCTGGGCAATCTAAATAGAAACGACGACATACTAATGAGTCAAGCTCTTGTGACTTAAGTAGTGCTGGAATTTTGTAGATACTGTCGACGTCTGGTAACGAAATAACGGCTTTTTCTTCGACGTTGGTGAACAATGCAATTTTTGCGCGCTCGTTATTTGGCAATTTACGATCAGAACGACAGATCAAGATGTCTGGCTGAATACCAATAGAACGCAATTCTTTTACAGAGTGTTGAGTCGGTTTAGTTTTTACTTCACCGGCCGCGCCAAGGAATGGCACTAACGTTAGGTGCATAAACAACGCACGCTCACGACCGATTTCTGTGCCTAGTTGGCGAATAGCCTCTAAGAACGGTTGCGATTCAATATCACCAACTGTGCCACCAATTTCTACGATAGCAACATCATAACCTTCTGCACCGTCTAATACACGACGCTTAATGTCATTAGTAATATGAGGAATAACTTGGATAGTCGCACCGAGGTATTCACCACGGCGTTCGCGACGCAATACATCTTCAAATACACGACCTTGCGTAAAGTTGTTACGCTTCGTCATTTTTGTACGAATAAAACGCTCGTAGTGACCAAGATCAAGATCGGTCTCCGCACCGTCTTCTGTGACGAACACTTCACCGTGTTGAATAGGGCTCATTGTGCCAGGATCAACGTTGATGTATGGGTCCAATTTAAGAATAGTGACACGAAGACCTCGTGCTTCAAGAATTGCCGCTAAAGATGCTGCTGCAATTCCTTTACCCAAAGAGGATACAACCCCGCCTGTTACGAAGATAAATTTAGTACTCATGCGAACCCTAGAATATCAGGAAAAAGTGGAAATAATTTAGAATCAAGACGGGATCACATTGTAGCAAAAGGCGTCATGGCAATCCAGATAAATCTTGTCTAACCACTTATCTAAATAGACTTCTGGTACTTTTTCACACGCTCCCAAGCGTTATCCATTTCTTCTAAGTTCGCGTTGTCTAAAGATTTTCCTTCTTTAGCTAATTCAACTTCAACGTGTTGAAAACGATCGACAAACTTTCTGCTCGCTTGTCGCAGTAATTGCTCAGCATCAAAACCACCATGACGTGCCGTATTTACAGTTGCAAATAATAAGTCCCCTAATTCTTCGCCACTATGTTCAGAATGTGGATCCGCGTCCATCGCGTCGATAACTTCTTCGACTTCTTCTTTTACTTTGTCGAGCGCACCATGATATGACGGCCAATCAAAGCCAAGGTTTGCAGCGCGTTTTTGAATTTTTTGCGCACGACTTAGAGCGGGCAAATTTAGTGGCACATCATCACCAAATTGTTTTGCTTTATCGTGCTTTTCAGTTTTTTTAATGGCTGTCCACTGCGCTTCTAGTTCGTCACGACTGAGCGACTGTTGCGTTGCAAACACATGAGGATGACGACGAACAAGCTTGGCATTTAGATTATCAACGATGTCTGAAAAATCAAAGTGACCGGCTTCTTTGCCAAGTTGGGCATAGAAAATCACTTGAAAGAGCAAGTCGCCTAGTTCGTCTTTCACTTGCGACCAATCGTTTTGCTCAATAGCATCCGCTACTTCATACGCTTCTTCCAGCGTATGAGGCACGATAGACTTAAACGTTTGGTGCTTATCCCAATCACAGCCCTTTTCTCCGTCGCGCAGTGTTGCCATGATTGAAAGCAGTTTTTCGATATTTTGCATCTAGCAAATTCCTAAAGCTGGCGTTTAGCTTCAAACACACCCTCAATTTGGTGCAGTTTCACCAGCAAACGATTCATGGCAGACAGCTCCCCAACTTCAACTTGCATCACTAAAATAGCAATTTGTTTATCGTCATTAGTTTGTACGTTCATGTTATTGATGTTGACCTTTTCGTTTGCCAACGTTGAACTAACATCGCGAATGAGTCCCTGGCGATCTTGCGCTTCAATTCGAAGCGTTAAACTATACGATGACTTCACGTCATCTGCCCAACTCACCGCGACTACGCGTTCTGGATGCAACTCGGTGATATGTGCAAACGCATCACAACCACTGCGATGCACAGCGATCCCTCTGCCTTGGGTTATGTAACCAACAATGTCATCACCTGGCAAAGGTTGACAGCACTTCGCCATATGGCTCATCAAGGTGCCAACACCATCAACCACCACACTGCTTTTTCCCCCTTTTGGTACGGACGGTGCTTTAAACTTGAGCGGCACTTCATCTTTAGGCTTATCTTGGACAAAATTGAGCAACTGATTGATACGAATATCACCCGCACCAATCGCCACTAGCAAATCATCTAATTCACGGAAATTGAATTTTTCGATTGCTCTATCAAGGTCTTTATAAGTTAAGTCTAACTTTTGCAGTTGGGCATCTAAAATTTCTTTACCTGCTTGGAGGTTTTTATCGCGATCTTGAAGCTTAAACCAACTATGGATTTTCGCCCGTGCCCGTGAAGACTTTACATACCCCAAAGAGGGATTTAACCAATCTCGGCTAGGATTTGGCTGTTTTTGCGTGAGAATTTCAATTTGATCGCCGGTCGCCAACTGGTACGTAAATGGCACAATTTTGCCGAAAACTTTTGCACCGATACAGCGATGTCCAACGTTTGAATGAATATAATAGGCAAAATCGAGCGGTGTAGACCCAAGCGGTAAATCAAAAATATCACCTTTAGGTGTAAAGACATAAACGCGGTCTTCAACCACTTGGTTTTTTAACTCTTCCGCTAACTCACTTCCATCGACAACTTCTTCTTGCCACTGTAGTAACTTTCTTAACCAGCTGATTTTTTGCTCATAACCAGAGCCTCGTCCTGGTAACGAGCCTTCTTTATACAGCCAATGTGCTGCGACGCCCAGTTCAGCATCTTGATGCATCGCTTCGGTTCGAATTTGGATCTCAACGGTTTTACCTTCGGGTCCAAACACGACGGTATGAATTGACTGATAGCCGTTTTGCTTTGGTGTAGCAATGTAATCATCAAATTCTTTGTTCAGGTGACGCCAGTTGGTATGAACGATGCCGAGCGCTCCATAGCAATCTCGAATCTCTTTAACGACGACACGCATGGCTCGAATGTCAAAGAGCTGATCAAACTCATAGTGTTTTTGCATCATTTTTTTGTAGATGCTATAGATGTGTTTTGGTCGCCCATAAACTTGCGCCTCTATCCCCGCTTCGCGCAGTTTGGTGGTCACTAGATTGACCATGTTCTCCATATACGCTTCACGATCGAGCCGCTTGTCCGCTAATTGTTTAGCGATCGATTTGTATTTTTCTGGGTGTAAATAGCGAAACGAAAGATCTTCAAGTTCCCATTTTAATTGCCCAATCCCCAAGCGATTTGCTAGCGGTGCAAAAATATTCGCGGTAGCTTTCGCGGCAATAACTCGCTCGTCTTCGTCAGCATTTTTTACTGCGCGCAAATAGCAGATCTGCTCGGCCAGCTTAATCACAACGGCGCGCACATCTTCGACCATGGCGAGCAACATGCGGCGAATATTATCCACTTGCACAGCACCTTTGCCTTGGTGATGGGCAAGCGTGCTAATAGTCGCCATTTGATCTACGCCTTCAAGTAATAGCACAAGATTAGCGCCAAATTCTTCTTTCAAGCCATCGATGTTTAATAACCCTTTCAGATAATAGGGCGTTAGGTACGCAGCACCGAGAGATTCAGCATCAAAATTAAGGGACGCTAAGATTTCGACCATTTCGATGGCACTTAATAGCTCTACATCACGCTTTGGTGGGCAAAACGAATGGGCTCGCTGCAAATACGCCACTTTCTCCTCTGACAAGGACAGCATGGCCACCCTCGATTCAAATTCAACAGGGTGTTCTTGTTGATGGGATTGGCGAGTTGCAACCATTACGTTTACCTCCTTTGAAACAGTGCCATGCTCTCTATGTGCCCCGTGTGTGGGAACATGTTCATTAACCCAAGTCGTGTTAATGTAAATTGTGCTGCAAAAATTTCTGCGCTATCGCGTGCAAGTGTCACCGGATCACAGGATACATAAAGGATTTTATCAAACTGCTTAAGTGGCAATTGTTTTAATACTGCCTCAGCGCCTTCGCGTGACGGATCCAATAGTAAGACATTTGCTTGCGATCCAAACCACCCTTCTTTTGCTAAGTTGTCAGTTAAATCGGCACAGTAAAAAGCGGTATTGGTCAAGGAGTTAGTGTGCGCATTTTGGCGAGCCATTGCAACAGAAGACTCGACTCCTTCGACACCAATTACGGCTTTTGCATATTTTGCAGCCACTAAGGAGAAGTTACCTATCCCACTGAACAAATCTAATACGACGTCATGCTTTGTTAGTTGTAGCCAATCCATCGCCTGTTGGATCATTGCTTCATTGACTTTTGCATTGACTTGAACAAAGTTATTCAATCGATATTGAAATTGTAAGTCATAGCGAGGTAACACATAGCTCGGTAATTCATAATCCATTTCACCAAGTTCATCACTCGAACTTTGCCACACAAAACGCCAACCACGATCCGAAAAATGTGTTTCAATAATCTGTTTCGCCTCACATGAGATTGGTTTTAAATGACGAACGACAACGTATCCATGGTTTTTTGTGTCACTCAGTTGAATGTGACTGACACTCGCAAATTGCTTATCTTGATTAAGCGCCTCACGCAGTGCTGGAATATGCGCACTAAATCGCTCACTTAATATCTCGCATTTCACTATTTCACAAATCGTCTTCGCGCCTTTTTCACGAAAACCAACACGCAGGCGCTCTGCGCTTTTATCGTAAAAGCACGCCAAACGAGCACTACGTCGATAATGTCTTGACTCACCAATGATCGGGGCTTGCCAAGGTAATGTGTTTTGCTGTGCAAATTTTTTAAATAATGCTGACACGGCCTGCTGTTTGTCTTGAACTTGCGCATTTAAGTTTTGATGCTGCAATTGGCAACCACCACACCGTTCAAAATCAGCGCAAAACGGTACGACGCGATTTACGCTAGGTGTTAATACTTTGACTACTTTTGCTTCGACAAACTTGCTTTTATTTTGTGCGGCCTGAGCTTTGATTGTTTCGCCTTGTAGCGCTCCATCGACAAACCATACTTTCCCTTCATGCCGAGCAACTCCTCGACCTTGATGATCACAACCATCGATGCTGAGCGTCGCCACGCCGAGTGATGCTTTCTTCGTTGGGCGGAAAAACTGCGCCATACAAATGCCCCTTGCCATTGCTTAACCACGGTTAAGTGATTAATCTATCGTTAACAATGAAAAAAATACGCTAAATATGACCAAATTAAGCTTTAGAGATAGCGTTTTAACCTTGACCTTACTGCCAACTGTTGTCATTGGCTTGTTATTAGGTAGCTATTTTACCTTAAATCGCTTTGTCGAGCTTGAACAAAATGTCGAAGCTCGAGGCACCAGCATTATTGAACCGCTTGCGGTTGCGCTTGAAGCACCACTCAAGGCGCAAGACAAAGCTCAATTACATCGCCTTTTGACCATGACGCAAAGTCAACACGGCAACCTTATTCGATCAATAGCGATATTCGATAAACACAACAGTTTACTTCTAACAAGCAATCTACAGCCAAAGTTTGTTGATTTTAGTTTACCTGTCAACATTGGCGAATTGCACGCAACAAACGTAGAGCACCACGACACCTCAATCGTGTTTTACACGCCAATTAAACATTTCAGCCAACAAGTTGATTTATGGACAGGGCCAGTGCCAAGTAATTTAGGTGCCCTTGCAATTGAACTTAGCTTAGACGAAGCTCGAATTTCCCAACAACGAGCGGTACTAGCAAGCATCGCCATTTTGATGATCACGTTACTTGTTGCAGGGATATTCGCACTGTATTTTGGGCAACGTTTTACTCACCCGTTGCGCAAGCTCTTACTCGCGACGGATAAATTAACTGAAGGTAAACAAGACATTGGTTTAGAAACTCCAATGGAAGGGGAATTTGAATTGCTCCGTCAAGGCTTAACCAGTATCGGAGTAAAAATGGCATTTCAGAAGGAAGAAATGCAAAAACACATTGACCAAGCAACCAGTGATTATCGAGAAACGCTAGAGCAATACGAAACACAAAACATTCAGCTGAGTATTGCCAAACGTGAAGCCCAAGACGCTAACCGTGTTAAATCTGATTTTTTAGCTAAAATGAGTCACGAGTTACGTACGCCTCTCAATGGGGTAATTGGCTTTACCCGGCAGCTCTACAAAACCCCCTTGAATCGCCATCAAAAAGATTACCTTGACACTATTGTACTGTCAGCCAACAGTTTGATGAATATCATCTCGGATATATTGGATTTTTCAAAACTCGAAGCAGGCGCGATGGATCTGGAGCACATTCAGTTCCAACTTCGCGATGTCGTTAACGAAGTCATGACCTTACTTGCGCCAAGTGCTCACGATAAACAACTCGAGCTTTCGGTTTACATTAATCGCCGAGTGCCTGAAAACCTCATTGGCGATCCGACTCGCTTTAAGCAAGTGCTAATTAACCTAATCAACAATGCGATTAAATTTACCGAAAAAGGCTCCGTTAAAATTGACATCGGTCACCGCATGATCGACGACCAAAGAACCTCGTTATTGGTCTCGGTGTCTGATACTGGCGTTGGCATAGCACAAGAAAAACAAGACACGCTCTTTACGCCATTTGGCCAAGCTGACTCTAGTATTACACGTAAATTTGGTGGCACTGGGCTTGGTTTGATCATTACCAAACACATTGTTGAAGCAATGAAAGGACGTATTACGCTAAACTCTGCCCAAGGTAATGGCACTTGTTTTACCTTCAATGCTATTTTTGATTTACCGAATCATCACTTCAACAATGATATGCCTATCAAGCCATTACAACACAAACGTGTACTGTATTTTGAAACTCAAGAGCATACTCATCAAGCCGTTGCAGCATTACTTCAAGAATGGGAAATGCAAGTCACGGCCTGTTCGGACGAAGAAACCTTCTTAAAAGCGCTAGAACCAGAATTTAACTATGACGTGTGCATTGTTGGCCATATGGCAACCGTAGACCAAATGCCTGCGCTAAAGTCCTACATTAGTAAGGTACGCAGTCAAACAGACTATTTGTATCTTATGCTGAATACCATTTCACACAATATGCGCGAATCGCTGATTGGTTCAGGTGCAGACGCGTGTTTAAGTAAACCCGTTAATAACCGAAAGCTCTGTGAATTGTTGGCAGCTCCCTATCGTCTTGACCACCCGGATGTATCAAGCGATGAGGATCAGATGGATATTTTGCCACTAAAAGTCTTAGTTGCCGATGATAATGATGCGAATTTAAAGCTCATTACTACGTTATTAGAAGAGCAAGTTGAATCAATCGACAAGGCGCACAATGGCGCTCAAGCAATATCACTGTGTAAGTCGCACAAGTACGATATTATCTTTATGGATATTCAAATGCCGATTACAGATGGCATCACAGCGTGTAAAACCATATTAGATGCTTCATTAAATGAAGATACGCCTATTTTTGCAGTGACGGCGCACGCATTGACCACCGAAAAAGAAGAGTTACTGAAAATTGGGTTTAAAGGCTATCTCACTAAACCCATTGATGAAGACATGCTGAAACAAACCATTTGCGATGTCAGCCAAACCGTGATCCGTGTTAATAATAAACACAGCAAAGCTAACAATGCGCCTTCTATGCCTCCTTTTGAAAGCCATTTATTAGATTGGCAACAAGCGCTGCAGCATGCGGGTGGAAAAAATGACCTTGCCCTCGAAATGCTCAATATGCTGCTACTTAGCGTTCCTGAAACGGTGAAATTACTAAAAGACGCGACTGACAGAGAAGATCATGAGCATCTACTTACCATCGTACATAAATTTCATGGCGCATGTTGCTATACCGGCGTTCCAAAACTTAAGAAGCTTTCTGAAACCCTTGAGACAGCGTTAAAACAACACGTTCCAATTAACGACTTAGAACCTGAATTGCTTGAGTTAGTTGATGAGCTTGAAAACTTATTGCGTGATTCCGGATTAGCTGCGCTATGACCTATTTACGATGTGAGGGAGTTGTATTAACTAGCCTGATTTAAGAGAAATTCGCTGTCTTAACATCAAACTATTTAGTCAAAATAGTACTTATTAAGTTAAGAGCGCGGCCATCACCGCGCTCTTAACTTTGCGTTTTCTCGCGTTCACACCAGTATTAAATCCCTAAACGCGCATCTTGCATAAGCTTTTTCATGTCTGCAACGGCTTTAGCAAAGCCATCGATTGCTGCACGAGCAACAATCGCATGACCAATATTGAGCTCGTAGATCTCAGGGATTGCCGCAATAGGTTTCACGTTGTGATAATGCAAACCATGACCTGCATTGACGATTAACCCTTTACTGTGAGCGTATTTCACACCTTCTGTAATGCGTGCTAACTCTTTTTGCTGTGCTTCATCTGTCGTAGCATCTGCATAACACCCTGTATGGATCTCAATATATGGCGCGCCGACTTCAACGGTTGCATCTATTTGGCTTTTATCAGCATCAATAAACAAAGATACTTTAATGCCTGCTGCTGAAAGTCGTGAAACGGCATCTTTTAATTTACCGATTTGGCCTTTAACGTCTAAACCGCCTTCAGTCGTTAACTCTTCACGCTTTTCCGGTACTAAGCACACAAAGGCAGGGTTTATTTCAAGTGCAATGCCAATCATTTCTTCAGTCACCGCGCATTCGAAATTCATGCGGGTTTGCAAGGTTTTAGCCATCACATAAACATCTCGGTCTTGAATATGGCGACGATCTTCTCGCAAGTGGATAGTGATACCATCAGCACCCGCGTGCTCAGCTACCGATGCCGCATGAACCGGATCGGGATAAGAGGTGCCTCGGGCTTGACGCAATGTAGCAACATGATCAACATTAATGCCTAATAAAATTTCTTTCATAACCTTACCTTGAAATGAATAATTCTCTGGATTTTAATTCTTTATAGCCTAACAAAGGGCGCAGCACTTGGCGACTCAAAAGCTTAGCTTGCTGACGCGTTTTTACATCGGAAAAGTCATTGGCAGCAATATCCATCAGCACCTTGCCTTGATAAAACCCTTGTTCGGGAACAAATCCGACTTCACTGAGGTACCCATAGTGAAGCGCCGGCTTAATCGGTTGGCCAGTTGCGTCTACGTCAAACTCGATGCCAAACCCTAGGAGATTGAGTAACTCAAATTCGTAATTGCGCAATATCACCTCTACTTCCTCATTGTCGCACAAACGCTTTAAGTGCAATTCATATAAGGAAAACGCATCATCAAGAGGTTCATTGATGGGCATCAATCGATAACTCAGTTCATTAAGATAAAAGCCACAGTACAACCGTTTACCGTGATCAGGTTTGTAAGCATCGAGCAATTCGAATTGATTTAAATATTTTACTTCGTGGCGCCCTGTGAAGCGGCAGAGTAACGGCGTAAAAGGCTGGAGCTGAGCATTTTGTTTGAGATGTTGCTTGCCCTTTATACGAGCAAGCATTTTGATGTGGCCGATCCCTTCAACGACTACATTAAGCATCACCGAAGAATCACTCACTGGACGACGATGCAAAAGATAGGCGCGAGCGAAATCGCTATCCAATTAGTCCTCTCCGTAACCTAAGCTGCGTAGTGCTCGTTCATCATCAGCCCAACCCGACTTCACTTTTACCCACAACTCCAAAAAGACCTTGTTATCTAGCATGGCTTCAAGGTCTTTACGGGCTTCACGGCCAATTACTTTTAGTTTTTCACCTTTATTACCAATCACCATGCGCTTTTGTGAGTCTCGTTCAACTAAAATTAACGCGTTTATCTGCCATACGCCATTTTCTTGCCATTTAAATTGCTCAATTTCAACGGTTACAGAGTATGGTAGTTCATCCCCCATGAAACGCATCAATTTTTCACGCACGATCTCTGCTGCTAAAAATCGCATGGAACGGTCAGTGACATAATCTTCTGGAAAATAAAACTCACACGCTGGCAGGCGTTTTTTCACTTCGTCTTTCACGATAGCAACATTTTTACCATTCTTTGCCGAAATTGGCACTATTGCGACAAATTCTCCTTTTTCATGTAACCATTGCACATGAGGGATTAAGTCCGCTTTGTCTTTCACATTGTCGGCTTTATTTATTACTAATAAAATTGGGTGCCCTGTGCCTTTAATTTTATTAAGCACCATTTCATCATCTGGCGTCCAATGTGTCCCTTCAACAACAAAGATGATCAATTCAACATCACCGATTGAACTAGCCGCAGCACGGTTCATTAAGCGATTAATCGCACGCTTTTCTTCACTGTGTAATCCTGGTGTGTCAACGTACACTGCTTGATAATTATCTTCAGTGTGAATACCCAAAATACGATGGCGCGTAGTTTGTGGTTTACGTGAGGTAATGCTTACCTTTTGTTCAACGATGCAATTAAGTAACGTTGATTTACCGACATTAGGGCGACCAACAATCGCCACCATGCCGCAATGAGTATTAGGAGTCATGCTTTAACTTCTTTAACGCCTTTTCAGCCGCTTTTTGCTCTGCCTTACGACGTGAGCTGCCTTTTGAGATAATACTTTCCATCCCTTCAACAATACACTCAACCGTGAATGTCTGATTATGCGCTTGGCCTTTAGTATCAACTACAGTATAGCCAGGAAGCGGTAATTTGCGGGCCTGCAAATATTCTTGAAGTAATGTTTTTGGATCTTTTTGGTTGTGGCCTGGCGAGATTTCATCCAATCTTGATTCGTACCACGCTAGCACCAGCTCAGCACACGTATCGATATCCGAGTCTAAGAATACGGCACCTATGATTGCCTCAACCGCATCCGCAAGTGTTGATTCACGGCGAAACCCACCGCTTTTTAATTCACCCGGACCTAAGCGCAAATAGTCACCTAAGTTAAACTCAACGCCAAATTCAGCTAAAGTTTGCCCACGCACTAACGTCGAGCGCATTCGGCTTAAGTCCCCTTCACGCGCTTTAGGAAATTTATGGAATAACGCATTTGCTATCACAAAGCTTAAGATAGAATCACCCAAAAACTCTAAACGCTCATTGTGTTGGCCTTTAAAGCTACGATGCGTCATCGCCTGCTCTAGCAACTCTGGCGAAGTAAAGGTGTAACCGATTTTATTATAAAGTTCTTTTACGTCTTTTTTCATTGTTAGTGAATACTACCTAGGCGCTCAAACCTTACACCAGTTGGAACCCAACTTGGCAATAGGCTATCTGGGCCATTATCAAATTCAAAACTCATCCAAATGAACACCGCCTTTCCGACTAAGTTCTCTTTTGGAACGAAGCCCCACATACGGCTATCTTGGCTATTATCGCGGTTGTCACCCATCATAAAGTAACTGTCTTGTGGTACAACCCATTCATCGGTACGAGTCCCCGGCTGTTGATAGTAGCGAGCCTTGCCTTCTAATGCTTCTGGATTAATAAGGATATCGTGAGTCTGTCCCGGTAATGATTCTGTCACACGAACGAGTGGCATTAAACCTTGAAAAAACTCGTCACGATTTACAATGTCCATATCCACAGCATTGAATTCGCTACAAAATAAATCCCCTGACTTTTCCTGACCGTCTTCACATTTCGGTTTTATATATAAGCGCTTGTTGCGATAAACAATCCGATCTCCGGGTAAACCTATTGTGCGTTTAATGAAGTCAACTCTTTCATCTAGAGGAAATTTAAACACAACGATATCACCGCGCTCTGGTTCATCCACATCAATCAGTTGGGTACGCCAGACCGGATCTTTAACACCATAGCTGTATTTCTGTACTAAGATGAAATCCCCAACGAGAAGTGTTGGCATCATCGAACCAGACGGAATTTGGAACGGCTCAAAAATGAACGAGCGGAAAATCGTAATTGCCGCGATCATCGGGAAAATCGATTTCGCGCCTTCCGTTATGGCAGGCACTGGTGCGATTTGCGCAATGACGTCTTCGTCTAAATCAGCTTGAGATGCACCTTGAGCAATCGCAAGGCGCTCGCGGCGTTTTGGTGCAAAGACCAAGTGGTCAATTAGCCAAATTAAACCAGAACCTAGCGTCAATAACACCAGAAATACTGAAAAGTAACCTGCCATAGTTATTCCTTAATACTTATTTTCCTACTTTCAAAATCGCTAAGAACGCGTCTTGAGGTACTTCAACGTTACCTAACTGCTTCATACGCTTCTTACCTTCTTTTTGTTTCTGAAGTAGTTTCTTCTTGCGGCTCACGTCACCACCATAACATTTTGCAAGTACGTTTTTACGTAATTGTTTTACAGTCGTACGAGCGATAACATGAGCACCTATAACGGCTTGAATAGCAATATCAAACTGTTGACGCGGAATAAGCTCTTTTAACGCTTCCGCTAACTGGCGACCGCGCGATTGAGCGAAATCTTTGTGCGCAATAATCGCCAATGCATCAACTCTGTCGCCATTAATCAAAATATCTACTCGAACCATATCCGCCTCTTGGAAGCGAATAAAGTTGTAATCTAATGACGCAAAGCCACGACTCGTTGACTTTAATTTATCAAAGAAATCCATCACCACTTCGGCCATTGGCAACTCATACGTAACGGCCACTTGCTTACCGTGATAAGTCATTTTCGTCTGCATACCGCGTTTTTCGATACACAACGTAATAACGTTACCTAAGTAGTCTTGTGGAACAAGAATATTCGCCTCAACAATCGGCTCACGAATTTCTTCAATATTGTTAATCGGCGGCAAATCGCATGGATTATCAATGCGGATAACATCCCCATTTTTCAACTTGATTTCATACACTACCGTTGGGGCTGTAGTGATGAGATCCATATCATACTCACGTTCTAGTCGCTCTTGGATGATCTCCATATGTAGCATGCCTAGAAAACCAATACGGAAACCAAAACCAAGTGCTGTCGAGTTTTCTGGCTCGAATTGCAATGATGCATCATTCAAGCTCAACTTATTTAGCGCGTCACGAAATGCCTCATATTCATCAGAAGCTATCGGATACATACCTGCATATACTTGCGGTTTTACGCGTTTAAAGCCAGGTAAACGTTGCGGAGCTGGCGCTTTTACTAACGTAATCGTATCACCTACTGGTGCACCATGAATGTCTTTGATACCCGCTATCACGTACCCTACTTCACCCGTTTTTAAGAGGCCAGTTTTGGTTTGCTTCGGCGTAAAAATACCAATGTCATCAACCTGGAACGCTTGCCCCGAAGACATGATCTTAATTTTGTCATTTAAACGTAATTCACCGTGTTTAATGCGCACCAATGATACAACGCCTTGGTACGGGTCAAACCACGAGTCAATAATTAACGCTTGTAGTGGTGCATCTGGATCACCTTCTGGTGGTGGAATATCTCGCACAAGCACTTCAAGTACTTCATCAATACCAATGCCTGTTTTTGCACTACAACGCACCGCTTCCAATGCTTCGATACCAACAATGTCTTCAATTTCTTCAGCAACACGTAGCGGATCGGCTTGCGGTAAGTCGATTTTGTTTAATACCGGTATAACCTCTAAATTCATATCAAGAGCGGTATAACAGTTCGCTAATGTTTGCGCTTCTACACCTTGGCCAGCATCAACGACCAGTAACGCTCCTTCACATGCGGCAAGAGAGCGTGATACTTCGTACGTAAAGTCAACGTGTCCCGGCGTATCGATGAAGTTCAATTGGTATACTTCACCATCTTTTGCCGTGTAATTCAAAGTAACGCTTTGCGCTTTAATTGTGATACCACGCTCGCGCTCGATATCCATCGAATCCAATACTTGCTGCTGCATCTCACGTTCAGTAAGGCCACCGCAGACTTGGATTAAGCGGTCTGAAAGTGTCGATTTACCATGGTCGATATGGGCGATGATCGAAAAGTTACGGATATGCTTGTGCTTCATATACTGGATTCTAAACTCTAAAAAGTCGTTAAAAGGATCAAAGCTGAGATTTTACCCGTATTCAGGGCTAATCACCATCAATTTGAGTCAAAGGTAGACTAATTGGATAAATTTTTATCAATTTAATGTCGTGTTGGAAGGATTTAGTACGCGTTTTAGCAAATAGCACACCTAAACTGCCGCCAATTGCTGCACTTACCAACTGACCTGCATCACCCATTTGTAAATACTGAGCGGCAAACGCGGCTAACATAAGAGCAAAGAGTAAAGGCACAAGATATACATAAATACTGTGTTGGACTAACTTGCTGTCATCGAGTGCCAATTTCACTTTTTGACCCACCTCGACTGGTTCATCTAATTGCAGCCATAAGGTTTTTTTATCTGTTTTAAATAATTTACTAAAGACTTGTGAGCCACAGCGTCCGTTGCAACCTTCACATGGTTCTTTGGTTTGGGCTTGTAGCTCAGCTCGATTACCTTTCACAGCAACCACGGTCATCGTTTGTTCGATCATAATGGACGGGTAACTGATTCTGCGATGCTCTTGGCCGTCATAGCTGGAATATTCCCGACTACTGATACATCAAAAGGACCTGAATTATGAACATAAATCGTCGTTGCACCTGAAGCCAAAGCACCACTTGGACGCTTACCTGGTAGTGGACGTTGTACAAACACCGAAATATCAATTAAGCCGTCTGAAAACAAATAATAGTCCGCTAGTTCATTGTTTAAGTCGAGTTTATGTCTATCCGATTTCAGTAATTCAAACCCAGCAGGTAACCATTGTATACGCCAATTATCTTTTGCATCTAATACCCCAATGTTGTTGGATGTACTGACCGCAGGTGGAAATTCTCGCGAGGCAATTTCAAGTAGCTGTTCAGCCGGCTCTTCCGTAATAGTCAAATGAGTCAATTGCAATTGTTCAAGCATTTCACCTGCTTGATTAACATAGGCGGCTTTTAACAACAAAGACGATTCAACGTCAACCCACAGCCAATAATTGTATTTACTGTCGTCTTTGGATTCGATGCGCACCAGTTGAGCAGCTCGACCTGCAATTCTTCCTTTACCACCCAATACAAAATCATAATGTGCTTCAAGGATTGAGATGTCTTTGAACAATACTTCAGGGATAGGACCGGCGATACTGTCGGTGTCGAGTGCGTAAGGAGGGGTTTGTGGTTCAAAATAAATAACTCGGTTATTTACTCGTACCATCTCTAATCCAGCACCATTAAGCAAACTCAAGAATTCAAGCTCTTGACCGTCTTTGTTGCCATGAAGCCAACGATAAGGCTCCATCGCCTTTCCTTTTACCACGACGTAGGATGCGTCAAAGTTTTGTGAATGAACGGCTTGCGCTAAACTTTGCAGCAACTGCTTTGCGCTCATTGTGTCTTGTGCATGAGCCCAAGACGCAACGAAACACATACACACAAATAACAGCTTTTTCATTAAATTAGTTTTGTTCCTTAGTCACATCTTGCGATGCTTTTTCGGCCTTATTTTGTTTTGCTTGAGACAATGCGTAGGCCATTCTTGATTGACGTTGATGCTCTAATACCAATGCACCAATACGCTGTTGTTGTAATTCACGTAAACCTTGTTGTGCGTTATCTATAGCCGGTTGCTCGGTAGAAAGACTCACAGGAGACACCGAACCTGTCAGCGGCATAGTTTGCAACGTTGGTAAAGTATTACCTTGCTCAACAGGTGAATTCTGCGTGTTTACACCGATTAAAGCAACTAAACAAACGCTCGCCGCAATTGCAAATTGTGCCACAGGCTTTCGAAACCGAGACAGAGGCACCACATTTGACCCCTGGTCCGAATGATTCGCCGCGGGTTGGTTTTCGAGCGCATTAAATTCATTGTTCTCATTATACGTCGGCTCGGATTCGAGCGCCTTTGCAATATTTTGTGTGATGTCTATACAAATTGCTTGTTCTTTACGAGCACGCATCGCATCACCAATCATCGCATAACGCGCAAACTGCTTCTCGTCTAGATTACTCAATGTCTCATGAGACATTGGTGCTTCGCCGTCAAATAGCTCTGACGTTGTGTAATCTAACGGAGCGTTTTTCTTTGCATTAGTCATAATCAAGACTCGCTTGTTAAGGAATTTAAATTATTATCAATGGCTTCGCGAGCTCTAAAGATTCTCGATCGTACTGTTCCTACCGGACAATCCATCACCACCGCGATTTCCTCGTAACTCATACCTTCAATTTCTCTTAGCGTGATCGCAGTTTTCAAGTCTTCAGGTAATGCTTCTATTGTATTGAAGATCACATGTTTAACTTCTTCGCTCATCAGTAAGTTTTCAGGTGATGCATTAGAACGCAATTGTTCTGCCCCATCGTAAACTTCGGCTTCTTCTGCATCGATGTCATTCGCAGGGGGCTTACGCCCTACTGCCACTAAATAATTTTTTGAACAATTCACAGCTATTCTATATAGCCAAGTATAAAACGCACTTTCACCTCTAAAATTAGGCAAAGCACGGTATGCTTTAATAAAGGTTTCTTGTGCAACATCCGCCACATCACCATGATTACTCACATAACGTGAAATCAATGCTGCAACCTTATTTTGATACTTGGCAACCAACAAGTTAAACGCATTTTTGTCTCCTTGCTGAACGCGTTTAACTAACGCTAAATCTAAATCCTGCTCGCTCATTCGAGCCGGTACTCCTCTAGTATTTTTTATTTACCTGTCACGTCTGTTGATTCAAGAAATCGACGTGATTCATGGTCTCGTTGCCAGTTCATACAGCTTCTATGACCAATGGCTCAATAAAAAGTTCTGTTTTTAAGTAAATTTTTTTAAAATATAACAATAATTAGACCGGACGCGCACCTAATTCAGTACCATCGTAAGGTAAATCATTGTTTTAGATTATAACTTTATCTAGTTGTAATAATAGCAGATACTTTGGCGAATGGAGCGACATAAATCGCCTTACGCGTTACCTTCGTATTAACGCTCGCGAATTTGGATAAAGGTAAAAAAGCAATTATGAATGACACTAAACACCACATCACTGACGTTGTAATCATTGGTAGCGGCGCTGCCGGATTGTCATTAGC
Organism: Pseudoalteromonas luteoviolacea B = ATCC 29581; assembly: GCA_000333235.1. GTDB lineage: Bacteria > Pseudomonadota > Gammaproteobacteria > Enterobacterales > Alteromonadaceae > Pseudoalteromonas > Pseudoalteromonas luteoviolacea_D. Next base: position 49,006 of record CAPN01000029.1, read on the forward strand.
CTTATCCTTGGCGAACTATTGTAAAGTCAGCGTAATTAGTAAAGGTGCATTGACCGAAGGTTCTACTATGTATGCCCAAGGTGGCATTGCAGCGGTTTTTGATAAACAAAATGACAGTATCGAATCTCATGTCGAGGATACACTACAAGCTGGCGCTGGTCTTTGCGATAGAGAAGCGGTGCACTATACCGCAACTAATGCAAAACAATGTTTAAAATGGTTAATTGAACAAGGCGTGCCGTTTGATATGGAATTCGATGAAAAAGGCAAAGAACGCTTCCACCTTACCCGTGAAGGAGGACACAGCCATCGCCGCATTTTGCATGCGGCCGATGCCACAGGCAAAGCAGTCCAATCAACCCTTATCTCTCGCGTTCAAGCACATCCAGATATTACTCTACTCGAATTTTACAACGCCATTGATTTAATTATTGATAAACAAGCGCAAGAACCCGTGGTTAAAGGGTTATACGTCTACAATCGTAAAAAAGAACAAGTTGAGTCTATTAGTGCTAAGTTTGTCGCGTTGGCAACCGGTGGTGCAAGTAAAGTGTATTTGTATACTTCCAATCCCGATGTTTCTAGCGGGGATGGTATCGCCATGGCATGGCGTGCAGGTTGTAAAGTCGCAAACATGGAATTTAATCAGTTTCACCCTACCAGTCTCTATCATCCTGAATTGCAGAACTTTCTAATCACCGAGGCGATGCGCGGTGAAGGTGCTCATTTAAAACGCCCTGATGGCTCGCGATTTATGCCCGACTTTGATGAACGTGCTGAGCTTGCGCCACGAGATATTGTCGCACGAGCCATCGATTTTGAAATGAAGCGATTAGGGGCTAATTGCGTCTATCTTGATATTTCTCACAAAGATAAAGACTTTATCATCGAGCATTTCCCGACCATTTACGCCAAGTGCTTAAGTGTCGGCCTCGATATAACGAAAGAAGCGATCCCGGTAGTGCCTGCGGCACATTACACCTGCGGCGGTGTAATGACAGACTTTTCGGGAAAAACAGATATTAGTAACCTGTATGCGATTGGTGAAGTCGCCTATACCGGTCTACATGGTGCAAATCGCATGGCCAGTAATTCATTACTCGAATGCATTGTTTTTGCTCATGCTGCAGCGAAAGATATTTTATCGAAAATTGAACAACATCCAGAACCTTCAGGGGTACCCGCATGGGATGAAAGTCGCGTAACAGACTCTGATGAAGAGATTGTAATCACACATAACTGGCATGAATTACGCTTATTTATGTGGGACTATGTCGGGATCGTTCGTTCAACTAAACGATTAGAGCGAGCACTGCGTCGAGTTGAGTTACTAAAACAAGAGATCCATGAGTACTACGCCAATTTCCGCGTCAGTAATAATTTACTCGAGCTGCGTAACTTAGTTCAAGTTGCTGAACTAATTATCCGCAGTGCCTTAGAGCGAAAAGAAAGCCGTGGATTACATTATACCTTGGATTATCCTGAACTCTCTGATAATCCCATGCCAACTATCCTTAAGCCCAAAAGCAACTGATCATCGGAGCAACTGTTATGCGCACTAACGTATTTTATTTAGTGCGCAGCGATTCAGTCGCGACCAATCTGGCGCTGACATACTTGAGCGTACAAACCCCACTTTACGAGCCAATTGGCCATCGTTTAAAGTCAGAATCAAAAATGCATCCTGTTGATAGTCTATACGTTTAATCTTGTATCCAACTGATTTTTGGGTGTCATGCTCATTTGTAAGATAAAGGTAATTGTTGTCTAACAACATCGTACCTTTCTTCGCAAAGGTACGTTTAACTTGATACCATGAATAAATACTCGATGGTAACCAAAGCAAGAGGTAGAAGAAAAGCGAGGTTAGATTTGGGTAAAAAGAAAAGAAAAAACTAGCACTGCATACCAGCCAAATCCACAGAAAAAGAGGATTTGGCTGATTGTTTTGAAACTCGATCCTATACGCGAACTCGGTCAAGGATAAGTGCTACCATAGGCGCTAAGATTGGATCAGGGCATTTTTCGTGCCCCATAAACCATGCAAACAGATCGGGGTCTTCGACTTCAAGCAAGCGTTGAAATACCAATTTATCCTCTTGTGATAACGCATCATACGCGGCTTCAACAAACGGCTCTAACAATACATCGAGTTCGAGCATTCCGCGGCGACATGCCCACTTTATTCTTGCTTTTGAGTATAATTCTGACATCACAAACCTCATAATTGATCGGGTTAGAGTCTAACAAATAGTTCTGCCCTGCTCCAGTTGAAATAGCAAGGCATTGAATGCTGGTAATGGCTTTCCCCAAATCAAACTCAATAACGTGGGATAAACGTCTGTAAAACTGCCGTTGAGAGCGCCACTTGCATTGATATGAGAATTTAAAAGCTACCAATTCTCGCCTTTGCGTGCTGAGAAATAGAAACACGGTGAGGCATTGAACCAAGTACCTTCAAGTTACTTAGGTATAGTTCTCTCGTATCATAAAATGCGCTATTATAGCGCGAAGTAATATGCTGCGAACGAGAGGATGTTATACGTGCTAGCCACTGCTTTTACCTTAAACGATGAACTAATCCAACTTGAAGGCCAAGATAAGCTCAGTTATTTACACGGACAGATCACTCAAGACGTTAATTTAGTCACGCCAGAGCGATTTAAATGGGCGGGTCATTGTAGTCCTAAAGGAAAGTTATGGGGTGTTTTTCGTTTATTTAAGCACCTTGAAAGTTATTTTTTACTCGGCTCACCAGCTGAGATAGCAGCATCATTACGCGAGCTTAAAAAATATGGCGTATTCGCAAAAGTAGAGATCCACCACCCTGAATTTGCCATTACTGGTTTAATTACCCAAGATCAAGCTACCGTAAGCCACTTGCTTGGCTTTGAGTTTGCACAAGATGCTACTTGTTTTCACAACGAGCAAGGCGATGCGCTACTGCGACTTGACGCAACGCGTTTAATCTTAATTCAACACGAGAAACGTACACTTCCCGAACAAATTGTTTACCAAGAAGACAATGCAAGTTGGTATCGTGCTTCTCACCTAGCTGGCGAACCACGTCTTGGTAGTAGCGGTGTTGATGAATACGTCCCGCAAATGGTCAACTTACAAGCACTTGACGGCATTTCATTTAAGAAAGGCTGCTATACAGGTCAAGAAACCGTGGCCCGAATGCGCTATCTTGGAAAAAACAAACGTGCAATGTACATTGCTACCGGTAAGTTAACGCATTTACCTACCGAGCTTGATTTAGAAATGGCGCTTGAAGACAATTGGCGTCGAGCGAATTCACCCATTGATTTTAGCTTTGATCCTAAAAGCGGTGAATTCAGCGCACTCATCGTATTGCCAAACGACGCCACATTAGACACAGTCCTGCGATTTAAATCAGTACCTGAGCGCCAATTAAAATTGCATGCTCTCCCTTATTCATTAGAAGACCCGCAATAGGAAACACCATGAAAATTCAACAAAACGCGGTTGTTAAGTTGCACTATGCTGTGCTCGACAACGAAAAAAACACCATTGATAACACCTTTGACGAAGCACCTATGGAAGTTATCATTGGCGCGGGTTATTTAATCCCTGGTCTTGAAGACGCGCTGATCGGTAAATCAGCTGGCGATACTTTAAGCGTCAGCGTACCGCCTGAAAAAGGCTATGGTGAGCGTTACGATAATCTTACTCAAGCTGTACCTAAATCAATGTTTGAAGGTATGGAAATTGAAGTGGGTATGCAATTTCGTGCAACCACCGACGAAGGCGATCAGCTTGTAGTTATTATTGGTATTGAAGGGGATGATGTAATTGTCGATGGTAATCATCCCTTATCTGGTATCACCTTAAACTTTGATGTAGAGATTATCGATGTTCGTGAAGCAACGGCTGACGAACTAGAGCATGGACACGTTCACGGTGAAGGTTGCAATCATGGACACCATCACCATGATGGTTGCGATCACGACCATTAAGGTATCTTGGGTAATAAAACCCAAAGTAGCTGTTGGGCCACTTTGGGTTTTTAACTTACACTAGGTGTCATTTTTCTTGAATGGTGACTTTCTCTTCCATCAAGTCGGTTAATTTTCTCTGTTGATTGGTACCAATGCGGACTTGAGTATCATCTTGCAAAGTAAATTCAACTGCGCGAAAGCCATTAACACCGTAAACCCAACCATCGTGGGTAATACGGACACCAATTCCATGCGACCATGAATTAATTACCGGTTTTACTGATTTAATTTCCTCAAAGCGCAGTGATTTTTTAAAGACCCCTGGACCGAACCACCAGCTGATCTTTTCGTCATCAACTTGAACGGTTAATGTGCCAAATAGCAGAGCCATAATCAGCAGTAAGGAAAGAAAACCCACTATCGCGACATTTGAACCAGTCAACACCCAAGCGACACCAACAAAGCTTGCAATCCAAGCTAGCAACCCCCAAATAAACCATCCAAACTGTGTGTGTTTATACATAAATTCCTCAGAAACTATAAACGAGTGTTACCCCAAGCTCAGTATCACGGGAGGTTTTCCCTTCAACCGGCTCCGTGTTATAGCGATAGGTATAAGCAGCTTTTAACGAAACTCCACCAATTACTTGGCTGATTAACGCCGTTTCAGATTTAAGCCTTGAGTTAAGCCCAGAAAGTGATTTTTCAATACTGAGATCTTGGTTAAAGCGCGTGCGTGTTGATACTAGCCGCTCCCACTGCAACGCGACCCTCACAAGGTAGCCTCGTTGAATTTGTCGGTCTTCGGGAAGAACACCCGGTTTTTCTTCAGGGCGAGATAAATCCAAACCAGGACCGATATCAAAATCGACGGTATTTTTAGTACCTTGATATAGACGATTACCATAACCTGTCGCAATCGTAGTGTTGTACTCTAAACCATCAAATCTGTTTTGCTCATAATCACCATAGATAAAAAGTGATGCACGTTTATCAGTGAGTTTATAATTCCCTTGCGCCGAGGCAAAAAAACGGGACGCCGTAATTTCACGATCGCCAGTCTCTGAATCAATGTCTTGACGAAATAAACCATCAAATTTAAATTGGTTACGCCAAATCTCAAAGTCTTGATAAAAGTTACTGCGTAGCTTTATCGAGTTGGATTGCCTGTTACCCCGGTTAACAATAAACCCAAATTCCGTATCACCATACAGAAGCTCCCCTTCATGTAACTGATGGATTTCGGCTTCTGACATGTCACCATATTCATGAAAATCTTCAAACGGATCGGCAGCTTGGCAACACGCACTTACAAAACTAAAAAGTGCTAGGTATTTATTCACGCGTATTCTTACTTCTTATTGAATCGAACTACTCTGCTCGTGTCCACAACACATGACAAAACGGCGCATCGATGTCACGACTGATCAAAATTTTTGCAAATACAATGTCCTGGTCATCAGATTCGAGACCAACGAGTACTTGTACAAACGCTTCAGGTTCGATTTCAAGTGCAACGAACTCTGCCCAACTGTCATCAGGTTCACTGTCCTCAATAAAACCTGCGTCCTCGCGATGTTCGTTAAACAAGTCAATATCCGCATCCGTTAAATTATCAGGCGCCATTTCAAGAAAAATTTCGTAGGCTTGATGCGTTGCGTCTTCAACGCTTAAGAGTCTTGCAGACATAATTTATTCTCAATCAAAAATTCTTAGACTATCATATCAAAATACACAGTTTATGAACCCTTTAAAGCGGCAGAATTTAGAAAAAAGCTTGCTTTTCGATTGCGCCTCTCTTTAAGGTAATACTTATATCTGAATAAAAACTCTAATTATGATAAATCTTGATGTAGTAGACCAAGTTGCTTGGGTTACGTTGCAACGACCCGAAAAGCAAAACGCATTATCATTTGAGATGTTCAAGTCTCTCGATAAAATCGCTAAACAACTCAAAAAAGATAAGCAACTTCGAGCTGTTGTGATCCAAGGTTCTGGTGAGCACTTTAGCTCAGGCTTAGATGTAAAAAGCGTAGTAAAATCACCAAGTAAAATCCTCCAGTTACTTTGGAAGTGGCTGCCGGGCAATGCCAATTTAGTGCAGCGTGTGGTGCTTCGTTGGCAAGCATTACCGGTACCAGTATTTGCTTTAATCCGCGGGAATTGTTTAGGCGGAGGGTTACAAATCGCACTTGGGTGTGATTTTCGTATTGCTTCATCTGATGCCCGATTTGCTATTTTAGAATCGCGCTGGGGGCTGTGTCCTGATATGGGAGCAACGATCCATTTACCCGCACAATTAAACTACGACGACGCACTGTGGCTCAGTATGAGTGCTGAAACCATTTCAGCAAAAAACGCTAAAGAAATAGGCCTAATTACTCATCTCTGTGATGACCCAAAAGCCCGTTGCATTGAGTTAATAGCACAGCTCAGTGAGCGCTCTCCAGATGCATTAGCGAAAATCAAAGCGCTCTGTCAACATGCGTATCACTCTCATGAGCGTACACTTTTAAGTAAAGAAACGCTCTCACAAATACAGTTACTCGGCACCAAAAATACTCGTATTGTTATGAAAAATAACCAAACCACCGAACACATGCCCTTTGCACCAAGAAAATAGGAAGGATGGACATGATCCAACAAGAAATTAAGTTTATTGAACATTATTATCAAGTAATTAGCGAATACTTGATGACTTATAGCATGCAACTTGTTGGTGCGTTACTTATCCTTATTTTTGGCTTGTGGGTCGCTAAAAAACTCCGCAGTGTCATTGCTGCACTAATGTCTAAACACAATATGGACATTACGTTAACCAATTTTGTCAGTAATGTGGTCAAAGTGCTGATCATTGTCATGTTTGTGATCATTGCACTAGGAAAAGTAGGGATAAGTGTCACGCCTTTTGTCGCTGCGATCGGTGCAGCGTCGCTCGGCGCAGGTTTAGCTTTGCAAGGTATGCTGTCTAATTATGGGGCAGGTTTGGCAATTATTGCGACACGACCTTTTGTTGTGGGTGACACCATCGAAGTGAATGGGATTAGTGGCTTGGTTAAAGACATTTTACTCGGTCACACCATTTTAGTGGACGAAGAGCAAGTTGAAATCACCATTCCTAATAAACAAATCATTGGTGAAGTACTGCATAATTCCTTTGCGCATTCATTAGTGAAAGGGGAGATTGGTATTGCCTATAGTGCCGATCACAAACAAGCTATTGATCTGATAAAGCAAATATTAACTTCCCACGTCAATGTTGCCAGTCAGCCATTATCTAAAGTAGGGATCGAGAATTTTGCCGATAGTGCTGTTGTGATAAGTTACCGTTACTGGGTGCCTACCGACAAAATCATTGAATCTCGATTGGAGATTAATGCTCAAGTTTACGAAGCAATCCAAGCTGCCTGTATTGAGATTCCGTTCCCACAACGGATTGTTACCTTAAAGCAATAAATAAGGGGCAGTTTGCCCCTTATTTTTACTCAGTATCAATGGATAACTTACTTAAATAATTTCGTTGTCATGTAAAGTGATCAATGCTCTTAAACGTTTAGAACCAAAGCTGCTCATTTTTTCAAAATCGGCTTTAGCAATTGGCACATGCTGGCAATCAATTGCAAATTGATTGGTAGCAAGTTCAGGATCATGTACATAAATACAATGGCTGTCCATTGCGGTAATACACACCCAATGCGGCGCTTTTTTACCATCCAACCGATAAGTACTGATAAGCGCAAGTATTCGCTTACCCGAATTAAGCATATTCTCAACGTCGTTTAGCTTAATTTCTTCGTAATGAATTTCCACACCGCAAGACGACGCTTTAGTAACAAAATCATCATGAACTAACGCCATGATGGCCTTTTTCTTGTCACTGCGCACACCTTCTAAAAACAAAGGTCCTTGCTGGTTAATATACACCGCCGTACTATAGCGGCGATATTGAGCGGATAGCGCTAGCCCTATCGGATGACAACCACCATGACCACTGGTCATAAAAATGGTTGTTGCCTCACGCCAAATCTCTAACTCTTCTAATTGACTCGGTTCAAACTGCGGCGATAAACTCGCCATCGCCATCATCAGTGCTGCAGGTCCACACGTAAATTCGGTGGTTTGCATGTACCAAGGCACATGAAATTGCACACCTTCTCCAGTGAAATGTGCGATCTGCTTTTGCATCCGCAATGCTTCGCTACCATCGCCATAATAGTCGCTATACGCACCAAACGTTTTATAGCCAAAGCGTTCATATAACTTAATTGCACGATGATTATTAATCGACACTTCGAGCCTTAAATACCCTCGCCCACGACGCTGCGCTTCGTCCTCTAATGCTTCGAGTAACTGCTCTGCGATACCTTGGCCTCGTGCACGTGGCGCAACAGCCAAAGAATACAGACGGGCCAATCGAGTGCCTTTTAAACACCACACTAAACCATAACCAAGGAGCTGATTGCCAACATGGGCAACCAGCAAAATACCATGTTTTACTTCAATCCAGCGTTTTAAACTGCGACGACTCAAGCGGTCATTCGCAAAACACGCTACTTCAATTTCAAGTAGCGCTTCTAGGTCATCTAACGTGGCAACGCGAAGCGCAACTTGCGCCTTCACATCTACAGCAAGCGCTGCATTAGTCATTATCTTTGCCTCTTAATTCCAAGCGGCGTTGGAATTCAGCCATAATTTGCATATAAAGCTCGTCGCCTAAATATGCGTCTTCTACTTTAGTTTCAATACTTGGGTTATCATTTACTTCAATAACATAAGCCTTACCATTTAGCTCTTTAATATCAACACCGTATAAACCTTTACCAATGACCTTACATGCTTTTAGAGCAGCTTCAAGCACCGCACGCGGTACTTCAAACGTTGGTAAGGTTTCCCAGCCGCCTGAATTAAAGCGCTTAGAGTTGTGGTTGTAGATCTGCCAATGATTCCGAGCCATAAAGTAACGACATGCGAAAATTGCGCGACCATTTAGTACGCCAATACGCCAGTCGTATTCTGTGTATAAAAATTCTTGAACGAGCACTAATGCACTTTCAGCCAAAAGCTCTGCTAAACGTGCTTCTAGTTCTGCTTTATCTTTTACCTTAAATACCCCACGTGAGAACGAACCTTCTGGCATCTTCAATACCATTGGATAAGTGAACGTAGCTTCAAGCAATTCTAACGTTGCGGCTTCCTTATCACTCACGGTAACTGTTTTTAATGTAGGCACTTTGTTGTAGCTAAAGGAGTCATGTAAGAACACTTTGTTACAACAACGCAAAATAGACGTTGCATCATCAATAACCACAACACCTTTAGATTCAGCTTTGCTAGCAAGTTTGTAGGTCACATGGTCAATTGCCGTTGTTTGACGAATAAATAAAGCATCGTATTGACTCACGTCTTCCATTGTTTCAGCGGTTTTTACTTCAGCATGAATGCCATGCTTTCTCGCTGCTTTAACAAATTTGGCAATTGCGTCTTTATCACTTGGTGGTGAAGGTTCATTTGGATCCACCAAAATAGCCATTTCCCAACGCGCGTGCTTAGCCGATTGGCCAATGTGCCATGTTGATTCAGCATGCGATTTTAATTGTTCTAAAAACGCTGCTTTGGTTGTATCGTCAAGTTCACTCATTGAACCTTGAACCACAGTCATTTGACCGGTCTCAGCTCGCGTTAAACGTAAAATTGGGACTGGGAATTTACGATAAACGTGCTGCGCGACTTTTTGCCAAATTGCATCTTCTGTTTTACCAAAAAATACCCACGCCTCGTCGCTGCTTGCTTTAGCCAAATCAGCGAGTTGCTTTGTTGTAAAGTTCAAATCAAGCGTTTCAGCTCTCAATGCATTTATCGATTTAACGGTTGGCTGCACAACGTGCTTACGTGCTTCAGCAAGCAAAGAACAATAATAACCCTTGCTTAGGTACTGTTCGGTATTACACAAATTAATGATACGTGTTTTTGGCTCGTCGCGTTTTGGATACTCTTGTAAATAACGCTCGAATGTTAGCGTATTTGCAAGACCAATTTCTTCTACCAGTGCCGCTGATTCCACGACGATAAGGGTTTTTAGCATAACTATCCTATAAAAGATAAGTAGTGTTGTACTAGCTTGTACAACCTAATTTCAAGGTTTCACTTAGTGTTGACAGCGACGGATAAAAAATCAAGTCATTGCCTTAGATACCGTAACAATAACGAACTTTGCCACCGAGTTACACCCTTTTTGCTCAACACGTTAAATGAACTTAACCATGTCCTTTAGCAAGCTGAGCAAATTTTCGCACTTTATAGGGTGCTTTGTGCGCTACTGCAAATGAAAGTTTCTTATCGAAACGAGCGAATTAGCACGTGTTTTATATAAATCTATGGGTATAGAATGGCTACTTTTTGAAATTTAGCGTCATAAACGAAAAAGAAGTAACCTACCTTTCAATGTGCCACTTCTTATAATTAAAAGATTAACGTTGCTTAGACTTAAGAGAATGCCCAGCTTTTTCTGCCCAAGGCTCATCAGGCCATCGGTGCTTTGGGTATCGGCCTCGCATTTCTTTAGCAACTTCCACATAAGCGTTTTGCCAGAAATTCGCTAAATCACTGGTTGTTTGTAATGGTCGCATGGCTGGTGAAAGTAATTCATAACGCAGTTTTACTTTACCACCAGCCAATTCTAATGAGCCGACTTCACCAAATACTTCTTGCAATCTGACCGATACCGTAGGCCCTGCCTCACCGTATTCAATGCAAGTAGATTTACCACTTGGCATCACATACTGAGCAGGAGCATGTTTATCTAGGTAGTGGTGTTGCTCCCAACTTAAATTGGCTTGAAGCAACTCAAACAACGGACGTTGCTTCAGCCCATGTATTGAATGAACATCATTCAAATACGGAATCAACCACTCATCAATTTGCGCTAATAGTTTAGTTTTAGAAAGCTGAATAAAAGACTCGTCCACTTTGCTTAACCAATCAACACGTGAAAGCCAACTTTCACAGCGCTCATCCCAATTTAATAAATCCAATCCTTCCGCTTTTATTAAACTAGGTAAACACGATTGAAATGTGTCTTTTGAAGGCGTAGGTAGCGGCAAGCTATCAACTAATAATGAACCATAATACGTCTCTTCTCGACCAATTAATTTTTCTTTTTTCTCGTCTAAGCGCCAATTTTGCAGAGTACGAAAAGCCTTGCTCCGTCTCGTTTTCAGCGCTTTGATATCCAGAGGCTCGGCAAGATAAATCACACCATCTCGTTGCTGACCATCACAGTCTATCACCACTAACCAAGCATGATTTATTAATGGATCATGCTCTTTTAGCCTGACACCGCGCCCATTCGCAAGTGTATAACGCCTTGGATCGTTGGAACTTTGCTTTGCGATACGATCCGGAAATGCAAAAGCAAGTAACTGAGAGCAAACTCGCTTGATCGGATCACTAAAACTTAATTCGGCTATTTGTCGGCTCGTGTTCGTCGCTTTTATGGCTTTGATGATCTGAGCTAACCCACTATCTCTCACCCCAAAAACTTTTTCTTTCGCAAGCTTAGCAATAACTACCTCAAGCCGATCCGTGAACTTAGCGCTATTCGGTGATAAAAGTACATCACGCTCCCCTAAGAGAGCTGAAATGCATTGAGCGATATGTTTTTCTTGGTCATTTCTTACCGCTAACATCATTGCGGCGTGACGAGGTTCCAGATTCTGTAACTCTAATTCTTTCGCTTGCCCTGTTAATTGGTTCGTTTCATTTGCGAGCCCTAACGCTTGATTCAATAATTGCGCAGCCTGAAAGTGATGAATTGGCGGCGGTGTTAGCCAATCTGCTTGACCGTATTGCGTAATCCCCCATCGGCCTAAGTCCATTACTAATGGACTCAAATCACTTACACAAATCTCTTCTTTTTGAAACTCGTCGAGCTCATCGTGTTGTTGAGCTGACCATAAGCGAACACATACGCCCGCTTGCGTTCGACCAGCTCGTCCTGCACGTTGTGTTGCTGAGGCTTTCGATATTGATTCGGTCACCAGTTTAGACAGTCCAGATTTAACATCAAAAATCATGCGCTTTTCTAATCCAGAATCAATGACTAGCGTCACGCCAGATATAGTAAGGCTCGTCTCTGCAATATTGGTACTCAGTATTATCCGCCTGTTGGCGATCACATTGGGTTGAAGTACTTGTGTTTGTTCACTCAGAGCTTGAGCTCCAAATAATTTCATGATTGTAAACTGATCTGAAAATTCACTGCTCATCAACAGCTCGAAAGCGCGTTGTATCTCTCCCTGACCTGGTAGAAAGACCAGCACGTCTCCGCAGGGCACCGAACTTAAATGCTGATTTAGTGCGTCATACACTTGATTCGCTAAAGGAGCGTTCGAACGCCCTGTATATCTTACATCGATAGGAAAAGTTCGACCTTCACAACTCACAACAGGTGCCTCATCGAGATAGCAGCTAACAAATTGACTATCCATACTTGCCGACATCACGAGGACTTTTAAATCATCACGTAAACTCAACTGAACTTCTTTACACAACATAATCGCTAAGTCGGCATGAATGGAACGTTCATGGAACTCATCAAAAATGATCAAGTCAATCCCTTTTAGTTCAGGATCGGATTGCAACATCCGCGTTAGTACACCTTCAGTCACGATTTCGAGTCGAGTTTGCTCACTGACACAGGTTTCATTACGAATACGATAACCAACTGTGCGTCCGACCTGCTCATTAAGTTGTTCTGCAAGATAGTGAGCTATTGACTTAACCGCGACGCGCCTTGGTTCAAGTAGAATAATCTTAGCATTCTCTAACCAAGCGGCCTTTAGCAAAGCTAATGGTACCGAAGTTGATTTGCCTGCACCTGGCTGTGCTTCTAAAACAAGTGCTTGATTCGACTGCAATGTGTCGAGTATTACAGGTAAATGAGGTTCAATTGGAAGCAAAATAAATCACGAATGTTAGGATTCTTAGCCTTATTATACCGAACAGACGAAGGCGTGTTTAAATATTTAACATCACTTGGCTGTGACTAGTAAAGACACGAATATCACCTTTTCTAATCAAAGTACGTGCTTCTTTCGAGAGCATTTGTGCGTTATCGTGTTGTTCTGGGTTAAGCAATTGTGCAATACCCATCCACGCATTACGCCGCGTTTCTTTTGCAATATAGAGCCCAATATCCGCCAGCTCTAACGTTTGCTCCCAATTTAACCAGGTTGCTTTTTCTGGCACAAGTGGCAAAGGTGCAAACCCGATCGAACATGTACAGGTTAAAATATGATCGTTGATCATAAATGGAAAACGATTAACTTGAAGGCGGATCCGCTCGACTACTTCACACGCATCCTCTCTAGTCATATCTGGCATCAATAATAAAAATTCTTCTCCTCCCCAACGAACGACAATATCAGAACGTCTTGTGCACTGCTTTAAGATCTCAGCAAAATGTTGCAAAATTAAATCACCGGCAGAATGACCGTAGGTATCATTTATCCGTTTAAAATGATCAATATCGACAATGCAAAACACACTTTCCTTTAAGTCGGGCTTATTAACTAAGCTATCGATCACACTGAAAAAGTAATGACGATTACGTAATCCCGTTAAACTATCTGTAAAACTAAGTGCTTGTAATCGTTCGTTACGCTCCGCAAGTTCAGCGGTGCGTGCATGTACTTGCTCTTTTAGTACGACCAAATATCGTTTATTCTGCCAACGCCAGTACAAGAACCCCCCGATCCCAAAAACCAACAACGCTAACAGTACCCAACGTTGTTGTGCTAGGCGTGCATTTTCTAATAGCTGTTGCTGACGCTCTAACTGCATTGCTTGTTCTGCATTATCTTTTGTTAATGAAGTAACTTGTTGTTTCTGATGAGCCAAAGAAAACTGCGCTTCTAATTGCAACACTTTGTTGCTTCTTTTTTGTAAATTAATCGCTCGTTCTGTCATTAAAGCGCGTTTCAAATACAAATGTGCTTGCTTGTAATCCCGCTGTTGTACGAATGCACTCGCTAAAATCTGCTGTAATTGACCTTGCTCATCAAGGTATCTCGTATCAAACGTTTGTTGTAATTGCTCATAAGCCAATAATTGCGCTTGATAGAACTCTCCTGCTTGTAAATGACATCTAGCCATCGCTACGTAAAACTGGATTTGTTCTTTTGCAAAAAGGTGTTGCTGCGGCTCTTCAATACTGAATAATATTCGACGTGCCTGCTCAAATAGGCCTATTTCTAAATAAGCGTTAGCCAACGTTAGTTTTACTTCGTTATTCACCTGCAACATCACGAGATTTTGCTTTAGTAAAGCATCGAGCAAAGCAATAGCTTCTCGAGTACTTCCTTTTTTTTGCAACACTTGCGCTGTTAAATGTGTGTGACGAATTGAATAAATACCATCTAAGCGCGATTGTTGCAGCAATTGTTTTATTTGGCTCAAATAGCGCTGTGCCGTTTCCAATCGTTCCAGTTCCAATTCAAGTTCTACAAAAGCAAAATACACTTGGATCAAGATCGATACATCGTCGAGTTTTTCAGCTAACGACAGCGCTTGCACTCGCGCCACTAACGCGTCTTTATAAGCACCGAATTGCTGTAAAATTGCTCCTTCAAGTAAAAATGTATCGACTAAAATAGCTTTATCATTGAGCGCCTTTGCTTGTTCTCTAACGACTTTTATTTTTGGCAACATTGAAAGTTCATAATCTCTCAAAACTTCCATACGCACACTTTGATGCACTTGTTGCAACTGTGCATACTGCTCGCTCAAAGGAGTACTTTTTTGCCCTAAAGCGAAAGAAACACTAGAAAACAAAGCACTGAGTAACAGCAAATAACGGCAAACAACCTTCATTTAGACTCCCGTTCAACCATACTAGGCAACATATGTTGATTAACTGAAGTCCAATGTTTAACCTGACTGTTAATAAAACCGGATTCTCGCAAAGCCCGCTCAATCACGCCCCGCTCTTTTAATATTTTTAATCCTTTATTAAGAGCTTGTGCAACTACAGCTCCCTCAGGGTGCCTTTTGCTGACGACGAAATGCCTTGAATCCGGTAATAACACTTTAATATTTTTGATAGGAACATACTCTCGCCCCTCAAAGTTTAGCGAGAGACTTTCACTTACACTAAAATTAATTAACATCGCATCGGCAACTTGGTTCTCAACCATGTTAAGCATCGTCTCCCAAGGCCCAATAAAACTAATCAAATTTACATCAATATTATTGAGCGCTTGCCAATCTGAATGCCATCTTGGATTTGCCACGACCGTTATTTGATCTAAACGCTCCGCTGGCAGATCCTGTAAAGAGATATTCCTTTTAGTGACATACAAACCGGCCTCATACTGCCCAACGTCGACGATCGCCTCTGAAACATATAGAGACCCCTTCAATTCTATAATGTCTTGATGCCAAACTGAGCGCCCAATAAGCACGCTATCTCCCGCGATTAAAGCATCGTACTCCAAACTATTCACGGCAGGTTGAGGTCTAAATTCGACAGCTCGGGTTTCTCCTCCTAAATACAGCGCTTGTTGGAGTAGAACCATTTCAATAATTTCAATGTGAGAACCATTTGTAGACGGGTGAAAATGCTGAATGTCTAAGGGACTTTTACCATCTAAAAATTCTTGATAGCGAGTTGAAAAGTTTTCACTACTCAAAACATCAACGACAATAGCGGTCCTTGCTGTGGTTGAAAATACAGAAAAACTACAGACAATGAAGAACAACACACTATTGACCACATACCAAAAACTTCGATTCATCTCTACCACTCATTCAACTCACTCGTTCGAGACAGGCTTTAAATGCGTTCGCATTTGAACCTACCCAAACAACTTGAAGATGCCTACTTCAGAGCTTCACCGAGTTTTCAATACTAGGCGCGCTAGTGTAAGAAAGTAAGCACCTTTTAAATTAGCGTAATAACGTAGTGAAAACACGGTGGCGCTCCCATAAGGCAAGATTAACAGGCAGCCACCTTATTGATTTTAATAAAGGGAAGCATTACCTACAATCAATGCCTAGCGGAACGCATGTAACTGCTTGCTGAAGTCACGCATCTACAAGCAGATTGAGTATATGCCCACGACACCTTACTCTGAGAGAGAATCCTTGCTCACTGACTACAACGGACCGCTTTTTTTAGACTCTAGTTTAACCAAGACTTGCGTCGTCCCCCCAGAAAAGTCAATCCTTTTAGCTTACCACAAGTAAAATAAATGAAAATAAAAAACACCTACTATTAACTTAAAGTCAATTTTCATTATTTCATTTTATATACTTAGCCTATTTTTTATTGTGTTTTACCTAACCTCATGTAATTCACCGCAACCAACTGTTGCAAAAACAGAGTTACATTTACATTTCTTCACACTTTAAA
The DNA here is from genome assembly GCA_000333235.1 of Pseudoalteromonas luteoviolacea B = ATCC 29581. GTDB lineage: Bacteria > Pseudomonadota > Gammaproteobacteria > Enterobacterales > Alteromonadaceae > Pseudoalteromonas > Pseudoalteromonas luteoviolacea_D. The sequence continues at coordinate 65,377 of CAPN01000029.1, forward strand.
AGATATACATATCAACAATCTAGATACAAACCAGAGGCAATTGTAAACACTGAAACAGAATTGTGACGATTGTGCGTTGAATCGGAACTCGATTTTATCTTATAGTCGGGGTTCTTTTTTTAAAGACTTCATCATAATTATTATTCTTCCAGGGGTAGCTATGTCTAAAACAATTAAAATGTCGACAGTCGCAGCAGCAGTAAGTGCTGCGATGTTTGCCGGCATGACCAATGCAGCAAGCTTCAATCAATACAACTATGAAAATAAACAGCCAATTACAAAACAATTTTCAGGTATTCAAGCTGAAGCAACTAAAGAGCAGACGACTGAAGTAACTACTTTTCTTATTAAATTAAAGAGTCCATCTATCGCTGAACAAGCAATTGCAGGTAACAGTGTTTCGTATGCAAGTTCTAACATCGAACAATCTCAGCAAGCGATTGAAGAAGCTATTTTCGACTTAGGCGCTGAACTTCAAATCGTTACAAAAACCTCGAAGCTCGTTAACGCTATCGTGGTTAACGGTCGCAAAGAAACCGTTGAATTACTTGCATCAAACCCTTTGGTTGAGGCAATTTTACCAGTTTATGATTACAAACTTGACGTTGCAGAAAGTGCTGATTACATCAAAGCAACACCACTCGTCCAAGCTGGCACAGCAACTGGCCAAGGTATCCGCGTTGCCGTACTTGATACTGGTGTAGATTACACACATAAAGCGTTTGGTGGTTCAGGCCTTGTTGAAGACTACGAAGCCGCTGCTGCTGATCCAACGGACACTCCAGCTTGGCCACAAGGTCAAATCGTTGGTGGTTACGACTTCTATAACAACGATCCTGACCCAATTGATGCGGGCACTAACCACGGTACTCATGTATCACACTCCGTGACTGGTATTGCACCCAATGTAGAACTATTCGTTTACTCTGTGTGTGCAGGTGGCTGCCCAGGCGTAGCTCAATTACGCGCACTTGAAGCGGCAATGGACCCTAATGGCGATGGTGATATTTCAGATCGCGTAGACGTTATCAACATGTCCCTCGGTGGTGACTTCGGTGACTCTCGTGGCGGTGCGGTGCAAGAGCTTATCGATAAAGCCGTAAAACTTGGTACAACCGTTGTTATTTCAGCTGGTAACGATGGTCCTACACCATTTATCGTTGGTGGTCCAAGTACAACTCAAAACGCCCTTTCTGTCGGCGCGATGACACACCCTGTGATCAAATCATCTGTGGTTACAAATGAATTTTTAGGTGCTGCAATTGACGTCGGTGTATCAAGCTTTAACCCTGTCGAAGAATTCGCTTTCTCAAGTGACACGACACCGTTAGTCTTTTTAGCGACTGAACAAAATGCGAATAAAGAAGATACCTCTGTAGCGTGTGCACCGTTTGCAAACGATGTTGACTTTACAGGTAAAGCGGTATTAGTTGACCGCGGCGCATGTGCTTTCGTAACGAAAGTAGAAAATGCTCAAGCGCGTGGTGCGGCATTTGTAATTATTGCAAACCACACTCCAGAAGCGGGCGCTATTCGTCCAGGTGGTGGATCCGATAAAATTACTATCCCAAGTATTGGTATCAGCTATGAAGATGGTAAAGCGCTAAAAGCGGCTATCGCTTCAGGCAATGCATCCTATTCTGTTGTTTCAGAACTCAAAGACCAAAAAGGCGCAATCGCAAGTTTTACATCACGCGGTCCGTCAATGGATGGCATTTTAAAACCTGAAATCACAGCACCTGGTGTAAACATCATGACAGCACATCCTGGTCTAGGTGATGGTTTAACGCCAGCAAGTGGTACCTCGTTCTCTGGTCCAATTACTGCCGGCGCCATGAGTATGCTTCGTGAAGCGCTACCACAACGCAACGCATTAGAAGCAAAAGCCACTATTATGAATACGGCGAACCTTGATGTAACGATGGAACCACGTGGCGTTAATCCGGATGCCGCGCTTGCACCTATCAGTTACATTGGTGCAGGTCTTGTTGATATGGAAAAAGCGGTTTCGCTTCCTGTCGCAGCGTGGGCTAAAGATACTAAGCAAGCAGCATTATCATTTGGTTTAGTTTCTATGAGTGAAACGACTAGCTACGTAAAAACAGTGGAAGTGAAGAACTTCTCGAATGATGCTCAAACGTATTCATTGTCTCTCGAGCAACGTTTTGCCGATGACATCGAACGCGGTGCGCTAGTCATGGACTTCCCTGCAACAATTACTGTGCCAGCTGGGCAAACGGTTTCTTTCGATGTTACAGCAACCATTAACCCGGCAAAATTACCTGAGTGGACGCTAAATTCAAGCAATATGTACAAGCCTGAAACCTCTGCGGATTTAACTCGTCAAGAACTTGATGGCGCATTAAACTTCTCTAAAGATGGCCAAAAAGCGTTCCATTTAGTTTATCACGTTTTACCTAAAGCAACTTCAGCGGCATCTATCATGCCAATGAAAGATGAAAACGGAGCGAAACACATCCTTACGAATACAGGTGCAGTTGCATTAGACCCATTCTTTGCACCTACAACTGCGGTAGATCCTGCCGGTGATAGCGAGCGTCTTGACATTATTGGGGCGTCGGTAGAAACAATTTCTGTGCCAGCCGATTACTGTGCTAGTGGCTACATGACATTCACTACATTTGTAACCGAAAAGCCAATTTCACACACCTACCAAGGTGGCTTTATGGCTGACATCGATTTCCCAGCAAAAGGCGAAACTGCACCAAATGGTACATTCGATGTAACCATCCAAAATGGTAAACTTGAGTGGTTTGGCGATTACCCATCAGGTTCTGCAATTACCTTTACACATGGTTATGGCAGCACACGTGGTTCAATCACGGATCTTTACTTCACGTCTGGGAATAACTACGTTACGCTTTCAAGCTGTATCGAATCGCTTGGTTTAGATGCTGCTTCTCTTGCAGCAGGCGTTCAGGCCAAAATCCGTTTCCGTACAGAAGAAGAAACATGGAATCCAGTACCATCTAATTCACTGGATTCAGTCATGGTTGATTACACCTTCAAACCTGCATCAGGTAACGTTGCAGCGCTAGTCGATGAATCAGGTAATCCGTTAAGTGAAGCTTTAGCGCCTGGTGCTTCAGCACGCATTGCATTTGCTAATGACGACTTCATGATGCTTTCAAGTAATGGCGCAACGCCATTTGTTGCTACACCTGAATCAGATAGCAATGATGCTCCAATCGTTACGCTAGGACAATCGTTCTCAGTAGATGAAAATACCATCAATGCAACAGTACTGGGTGAGGTTGCAGTTACTTACGCTTCTACTTTAGCAAATCCTGTCTCTGAGTTTATTGTGACAAACTCAACATCGACAGCGATTACAGTTACTAGCAAAGGGCAAGTCGTTGTAGTAAACAGCGCCCAACTTGATTACGACGCAGGTCTAACGAAAGTAGAGCTTGAAGTTGTCGCAGTTGATGCAGCGGGTAATGTGTCTGAACCGGCAATGGTGACAGTAAACGTAAACAACTTAGCTGATGAACCAATCGAGCAACCTGCACCAGTGGTCACCGCCGATCAAACCTTTAGCGTTGATGAAAATACCGCTACTGATACAGAAATTGGCTCTGTTGCTTACACAACAACTAACCCGTTTGCTCAATTTATGGTGAAATCGTCTACGTCTGAAGCAATAACAGTTACTGCTTCAGGTAAGGTAGTTGTAGCCGACAGTGAATTACTCGATTTTGACGCGGGTGTTGAATCTGTAACACTGACCGTCGTTGCGGTTGACGAAGCAGGCCTAGAATCAGATCCAGTCGAGATTGTTGTTTCTGTGAATAATTTGGCCGATGAAGCGAGCGAGCAACCAGCTCCAGTAACCCCAGTTGAGCCACCGAAGAAAAAATCTTCAGGTTCAATGTTCTGGATGTTACTAGCTGCACCTCTAGCGCTATTCCGTCGCAGAAAATAAGAAGCGATAAATAAAAAAAGCCCGCACAAACTCTTGTGCGGGCTTTTTACTTTTAGCGCCTAGCTAATCATTAGTGCTTTGCGTGAACAATACCATAGCAACAAGAAGAGACTTGATTTCACCAGACTTTTAAGCAAGACATTGATTGCTGGTAATGGATTTCCACCTCAAAATAGATCAGGTAATTTAGAAAATTGATATCAAACAGGCACCTTTAAGTTATTTTGGTATGTAAGTTCACCACAATAAAAAAGCAGGTATTTGTCCAAGTACCTGCTTTTTAAACCGATTTAATTTGTTTAGCTTAAGCTTCTGGATCGTATCCCAAGTTAGGTGATAGCCAACGTTCTGCTTCTTCTTTTGTTAAATTCGTGCGCGTTGCATAATCTTCAATTTGATCTTCCTGAATGGTTGCAACAGCGAAATATTTAGAATCAGGATGGGAGAAGTACCAACCAGAAACCGCAGCACCAGGCCACATTGCGTATGAACTTGTCAGTTTCATACCAATGCGTTTTTCAACATCAAGTAAATCCCAGATCTTTTGCTTTTCAGTGTGCTCTGGACAAGCCGGATAACCCGGTGCAGGACGGATCCCTTGGTAATTTTCACGGATCAATTCGTCATTGCTCAAGGCTTCGTTTGCTGCATAGCCCCAAAAAACTTTTCGTACTTGCTCGTGCAAATACTCAGCAAAGGCTTCCGCTAAGCGATCCGCAACCGCCTTAACCATAATTTTGTTATAGTCATCTTGTTGCTGCTCGAACTGCTCTGCTAACGTATCTTCCTCAAGGCCCCCAGTCACAGCAAATGCACCAAGATAATCCGCAGTGCCTTTAGGTGCTACAAAATCTGCCAAGCAATAATTAGCAAATCCAGTTTTTTCTGTTTGCTGACGTAAGTGGCAGGCTAAATCAAGTCGCTCTGTACGTGTTTCATCCGTATAAATTTCAATGTCATCACTCACTCGATTTGCAGGGAAAAGCCCGATTACACCTTTAGGTTGTAAGCTACCTTTTGCATGCAATTCGTCTAGCATTACGTTGGCATCATGAAACAACTTCATCGCTTCTTCGCCGACAACATCATCTTTTAGAATACGTGGATATTTACCCGCTAAACTCCAGGTCATAAAAAACGGAGTCCAATCAATGTAACGACGCAACGTCGCAATGGATACATCGTGAAATTCAGTCACGCCTAACTTCACTGGTACGGGCGGTGTGTAGTTTTTAAAATCTAATTGCAATGCATTCTCACGCGCTTTGTCGAGGCTTATTGGCTTAGAGCGAGGCTTTTTGCGGGCTTGTTGATCACGTACCACATCGTATTCATCTTTAATGCGTGCTAAAAAGTCTGGTTTCTGCGTTTTAGACAGCAAGCTCGATACAACCCCAACAGCACGACTCGCGTTGTTAACATAGATAACGCCTTTATCATACTGAGGTTCAATTTTCACCGCGGTATGGGCTTTGGACGTTGTTGCACCCCCTATGAGTAAAGGGATCTCAAACCCCCGACGTTTCATCTCTTTAGCAACATGCACCATTTCGTCTAGAGATGGCGTAATAAGACCAGAAAGGCCGATGATATCTGCTTTAGTGTCAATCGCCGTTTGCAATATTTTTTCAGCAGGCACCATAACGCCAAGATCGACTACTTCATAGTTATTACATTGAAGTACGACCCCTACGATATTTTTACCAATATCGTGTACGTCGCCTTTTACCGTCGCCATGACGATTTTACCTGCACTTTGGCCATCTTGTTTTTCAGCTTCAATAAAGGGATCTAAGTAGGCAACTGCACGTTTCATAACGCGTGCAGATTTAACTACTTGAGGTAAAAACATCTTACCTGCACCGAACAAATCACCAACCACGTTCATGCCGTCCATTAAAGGACCTTCGATAACCTCGATTGGTTTATCAAAAGAAATACGACATTCTTCTGTATCTTCTTCGATAAATTCAGTGATCCCTTTAACAAGCGCGTGTTCAAGACGCTTGGCAACAGGCCAAGAACGCCATTCTAAATCTTCGACTTTTTCTGCTTGTGCCATACCTGAGTATTTAGGCGCAAGTTCAACAAGGCGCTCTCCAGCACCCGCATCACGATTTAAAATAACGTCTTCTACTGCATTGCGCAGCTCTTCTGGAATGTCATCGTATACCGCAAGCTGCCCTGCGTTAACAATCCCCATGTCCATTCCTGCTTGAATTGCATGGTATAAAAACACAGAGTGAATTGCTTCACGTACAGGGTTGTTACCACGAAACGAAAATGACACGTTCGATACGCCACCAGACACCTTACAATAAGGTAAATTTTGTTTTATACGACGTGTGCCTTCAATGAATTCAACGGCGTAATTGTCGTGTTCTTCTATCCCTGTTGCAACGGCAAAAATATTAGGGTCAAAGATTATGTCTTCTGGTGGAAATCCTAATTCATCGACTAAAATTCGATATGAACGCTGACAGATCTCAAATTTACGGTCCGCTGTTTCTGCTTGACCTGTTTCATCAAACGCCATTACTACCACAGCCGCACCAAAACGCTTTATAATTTTTGCTTGGTGAACAAAAGGTTCGATTCCTTCTTTAAGCGAGATGGAATTTACAATCGCTTTGCCTTGAATACACTTTAAGCCCGATTCGATGACCTCCCATTTTGAGGAGTCAACCATGATAGGCACGCGCGAGATTTCAGGCTCTGACGCAATTAGGTTTAAAAACTTCACCATCGCCGCTTTGGAGTCCAACATGGCTTCATCCATGTTGATGTCGATCACTTGCGCGCCGCTTTCAACTTGTTCACGGGCAACTTCAAGCGCCGTCTCATAATCACCTTCCATGATCAGGCGCTTAAAACGTGCAGAACCGGTTACGTTTGTTCGTTCACCAACGTTAGTGAAAATAGCTGAGGCTTGACTCATACAATACTTCCTAATTCAAGTTACAGGCTTCCAGCCCCGCTAGACGCATTCTTGGTTCAATTTGAGGGCGTTTTCGTGGTTCAATATTGGCCAGCATTGTTGCAAATGCTTTGATATGCTCAGGTGTTGTGCCACAACAACCACCAACAATGTTAATGAATCCCTCTTTACCCCAATCAATAATTTCTTTCGCCATTTCATCGGCTTCTAGGTCATATTCACCAAATTCATTCGGTAAACCTGCATTTGGGTGGACAGAGGTAAAAGTTTCGCAAACTCGCGATAACTCTTCCACATACGGGCGCAACAAGTCCGGGCCCAGCGCACAGTTTAAGCCGATAGAAATCGGTTTAATGTGGCGAATAGAATTATAAAACGCCTCCGTTGTTTGGCCTGACAATGTTCGCCCAGACGCATCTGTAATTGTACCAGATATCATAACAGGCAAAGTCCGTCCGGCTTGTTCAAATGCGACTTCCACTGCAAACGCAGCGGCTTTTGCATTAAGCGTGTCGAAAATAGTTTCTATCAGAATTAAGTCGGCACCACCTTCCATTAACGCGAGCGTTGATTCAACGTAAGCTTCCACTAACTTATCAAACGTGATATTGCGATAACCAGGATCGTTAACATCAGGTGAAATCGAACAGGTTTTTGACGTTGGGCCTAACACGCCCGCAACATAGCGCGGCTTGTTAGGATCTTGCGCCGTAACTTCATCACATACAACTCGAGCGAGCTTTGCTGACTCTAGATTAATTTCTCGACTTAACGAAGCCATATCGTAATCTTCCATTGAAGTCGTCGTCGAGTTAAAGGTGTTGGTTTCAATAATATCTGCACCCGCAGCAAGATATTGTCGATGAATTTCTGCGATAATATGAGGTTGTGTAAGACTCAGCAGATCATTGTTTCCTTTTACTAAGACATGCCAATCTTTAAATCGCTCTCCTCGATAATCTTCTTCTTCGAGTTTATGTTTTTGGATCATAGTACCCATTGCACCATCCAAAATTAGAATGCGTTTTTCAAGCGCTTGTCTCAATTGCAATGATTTATTCTGCATAATTGTTAGTCCTTACATCTTGGCTAACGAGGTTAATATCATAAGGCGTCGTTTGATAAACATAGTAGTTTAACCAATTTGAAAACAATAGGAAGGCATGACTTTGCCATGCTTTCGATGGCGTCAGGGTGACATCGTTGTTTGGAAAATAATGTTGTGGCTTAGGCGCGTCAGGTCCTTTGGCAAGATCGCGCTCATATTCATTTTTTAGCGTATCAGCATCGTATTCTGGGTGCCCTGTAATATACACTTGGCTACCGGAGTGATTCTTAACTAAATACGCACCCGCTTCTTCCGAGCCCGCTAACACCACTAATTCAGGGCAAGCACGTAAACGTTCACTTTCAATGTGACCATAGCGAGAATGAGGCACATAAAAGTTATCGTCAAAACCTCGTGTTAGTGCGCCATGATCAAAGAAACAGCGGTGCTGGAACACGCCTGTTAACTTATTTGGTCTTAGAGTGCGTTTAATGCCATAGTGGTGGTAAATCGCCGCGTACGCCGCCCAACACGAAAACAACGTTGAGGTGACGTGGTGCTCTGCCCAATCAAAAAACTCGCACAACTCTTTCCAGTAGATAACATCTTCGTATTCAAGGTGAGCCAGCGGCGCGCCTGTAACAATCAACGCATCGTAGTTTTCATCTTTTACATCTGAAAAATAGCGATAAAACATATCTAAATGCTGCTCAGAATTTTCAGAGCTGCGATGGGTATCAAGGCGCAATAAGTCGACATTCACTTGCAACGGCGTATTCGCCAACAAGCGAATAAACTGCACTTCGGTCTCTACCTTATTAGGCATGAGATTTAAAATAGCCAATCGCATAGGACGGATCTCCTGCGTCATTGCACGACTTTGCGGCATCACAAACACGTTTTCATGACGTAATTTTACAATTGCAGGCAAATCATCTTTTACGGTAATAGGCATAATGAGCTCCTTGGCTAGATTACCCGATATTATGACGTTAAATAATATTTTTTCAACCTCTAGATGTATGGACGTCCAAATGACTTTATTCCTATTCAAACACACAATTCTGCTTTGCTTACGTATATAATCTGCACGTTTGACATTGACGAAAATAAAAGAAGAAAAATCATGCCACTTTTAGGCGAAATTGTTGCGCTGATTGCTGCCTTTAGTTGGGCGTTTTCAACCTATTTGTATAAACAGTTTTCACATCAGCTTAGCGCGCTTGAATTAAATGTCAGTAAAGGTGTGCTGTCTTCACTGCTAATGCTAGCAATTATTTTAATTTTGCAAGACACAGCTATCCCTTCAATACCTCAGGTTTGGCTGTGGCTGGTGCTAAGCGGTGTGGTAGGGATTGGGCTTGGCGATAGTGCCTATTTTGCGGCGCTCAAATTATTAGGGCCTGCACGTACATTGGTCGTCGAATCGTTAGCCCCTATTTTCGTCGTTATAATAAACTTTATGTTTTTTTCAGTCAGTCTGTCGTCACAAAATTATTTGGCAATTACCTTAACAACATTAGGTGTCGTGATTGCGCTCTATCCCAATGGCACGGTTGAGCTGCAACCAAAACATTACGTGATTGGTATTGGCTTTGCGTTAACCGCTGCATTGTGCCAAGCCTTAGGCATGGTACTCACCAAGCAAGCCGTGAGCTATGGTGAATACAGCACTTGGTGGGCAGCGCTTATCCGCTTATTTAGCGGGACGTTTATCGTTGGCATGCTCATCGCGTTTTTGCGTCATCATTCACTTTTGAATGCACTTTCACTGCGTGGTATAAGCAACAAAGCTTGGCTATTTATCGCTATTTTCTTTGGTACTTTTTTGGGTGTTTGGCTGCAATTTGTCGCAGTGAAGTTTACCGACCCGGCCATCGCACAAACCTTATTTGCGACGTCTCCACTGATTGTGATGACCATCGCCCTTTGCAAAGGCGAACAAATGACACGAGGTATGCTTATGGGTGGATTGTTGGCTTTTGCGGGCGTTGTGCTGATTTTTATGCCCGATCTATTCGTACTGTAATCCAAACTATATCGCTTAGGCAGAATTTAAAATTCTAATCGTACGGAATGTTATACTTTTTGACCCAACACGACTAAGCTAAAGCAGTTTTAAATGCAGTGTGACATTGAATGCGACCCTGTATGTCACTACAATATTAGCAATTTTATTGACTATTTTTATAAGGTTTGGACATGCCATTACCGGATAAGTTTATTTACACGATGCATCGTGTGAGTAAAGTAGTACCCCCAAAGCGTACTATTTTAAAAGATATCTCTCTTTCATTTTTCCCTGGCGCAAAAATCGGTGTGCTAGGTTTAAACGGTGCAGGTAAATCAACCTTGCTTCGTATAATGGCAGGTGTAGATAAAGAATTTGAAGGCGAAGCTCGCGCATTTCCTGACACCAAAATCGGTTACTTACCACAAGAACCTAAGCTAGACGAGAACAAAACGGTTCGTGAAACTGTTGAAGAAGCCGTAAGCGAAGTGAAAAACGCGCTACGTCGTCTAGATGAAGTCTACGCAGAATACGCAATGGAAGATGCCGATTTTGACGCACTAGCCAAAGAGCAAGGTCAACTTGAAGCAATCATTCAAGCTCATGATGGTCACAACATCGACAACGTTTTAGAGCGTGCTGCCGATGCGCTGCGTCTCCCTGAGTGGGATACGCCTATCAAGGTGCTTTCAGGTGGTGAGCGCCGCCGTGTTGCTATCTGCCGTTTGTTGCTTGAAAAACCAGACATGCTGCTACTTGACGAGCCAACCAACCACTTGGACGCTGAGTCTGTGGCGTGGTTAGAGCGATTCCTTCACGACTACGAAGGCACTGTTGTGGCGATTACGCACGACCGTTACTTCCTAGATAACGTTGCGGGTTGGATCCTAGAACTTGACCGTGGCCACGGCATTCCATGGGAAGGTAACTACTCATCATGGCTAGAGCAAAAAGACGCTCGTTTGAAGCAAGAAGAAAAGACGGAAAAAGCACGTCAAAAATCAATTGCTCAAGAACTTGAGTGGGTGCGCTCGAACCCGAAAGGTCGTCAGGCAAAATCAAAAGCGCGTATGGCTCAGTTTTCTGAACTCCAAGCGTCAGATTATCAAAAGCGTAATGAAACCAATGAGCTATTTATTCCACCAGGCCCTCGCTTAGGTGATAAGGTCATAGAAGTAGCCAATTTAAAGAAAAGCTTTGGGGATCGTGTTTTAATTGACAATTTGAGCTTCAATATACCGAAAGGAGCGATTGTTGGGATTATCGGGGCTAACGGTGCGGGTAAATCAACCCTGTTTCGCATGCTGAGCGGCCAAGAAAAACCAGATAGCGGTTCAATTGACATTGGAGAAACGGTGCATCTTGCTACCGTTGAGCAGTTCCGCGATAGCATGAACGAAGACGTAACTGTGTTCCAAGAAATCTCAGAAGGCCAAGACATTTTGAAAATTGGTAACTTTGAAATTCCAAGTCGTGCTTATGTCGGGCGATTCAATTTCAAAGGTAACGACCAACAAAAATTTGTCAAAGAGCTTTCTGGTGGTGAGCGTAACCGTTTGCATCTTGCCAAGCTATTAAAAGCCGGTGGTAACGTTTTATTACTAGATGAACCTACAAACGACCTTGATGTTGAAACCTTGCGTGCGCTTGAGAACGCGATACTGGAATTCCCAGGCTGCGTCATGTGTATCTCGCATGACCGTTGGTTCCTTGACCGCATCGCTACGCACATTTTAGATTACCGTGATGAAGGTCAGATCAATTTCTTCGATGGTAATTACACCGAATATGAAGAGTGGTTGAAAAAGACCTTTGGTGCGAGCGCCGCAGAGCCAAAGCGTATCAAATACAAAAAAATCGGTTAATCAATCAGTTAAAAAGCCTCGTATTACGAGGCTTTTTTCTTTGTTTAGTTTGCAATTCCACCTTAATAGCAACTATTCTTAACGGGTCAAGGTACAGGATATAGATATGGAAGAACGCAGACGATTTACCCGTGTAATATTTTCAAACACCGCAAAATTAATGACTACCAGTGGTGATTATAACTGCCATTTACTAGATTTGTCGCTAAATGGGGCGCTCATATCGTTACCTAACGGTTATGTTCCAATGAAAAATGAACCGGCCAGTTTAGCCTTTTCACTTTCCGGTAGTGACATTGAAATCGCTATGCAAGTTGAAGTGCGCCATATCGAAGATAATCATTTAGGATTGCATTGTTCACAAATCGATTTAGAAAGTGTGACACACCTAAAACGACTTATTGAATTAAATCTTGGCGATGATACCATTTTACACAGAGAACTTGAGCAACTTGCTACAGAACAACAATAAACGGATGTACACATGATTTTGGAATCTTTACAAGGCCTTATTCCCTTTGGCCTTTATTTCGGTTTAGGCTATTTACTCATTACTGCGTTTGCATTTATCTACACTAAAGTAACCCCCCACTGTGAATGGACCTTAATGAAATCCAACAATTCTGCCGCTGCCGTTGGTTTTTCAGGTGCGTTAATTGGCTTTGTATTGCCGATTTCTAGTGCAGCAATCAATGCAGTTTCATTACTCGATTTCGTTATTTGGGGAATAGTAGCTGGCATCATCCAATTAATCGCATTTTTCACGGTTCGTTTTTATATGCCTGAACTTTCTCAAAAGATTGAACAAAATCAAATGAGTGCAGGAGCGTTTTTGGGTACCGCCTCGCTCGCTTCTGGGATTTTAAATGCTGCTTGCATGACATATTGAGGTGAAGAATGAAGCGAAGTAATTCTTTGAAACTCACCCTCATGCTAGGTAGTGTTTTCAGTTTAAGCGGCTGTGGCGATAGTGAAGAGCAGTCCCTTATATTTACAAACGTCGATGACTGCACTGCATTTGGTATCGACCAAGAGGCGTGCCAGGCTCAATATCAACAAGCATTGGAAAACCACGCAACAGAGAGCCCTAAATATGCAACAGAAGCGTTGTGTGAAAATGATTTTGGCTTTGAACAATGTGAAAACAGGGGGTCAATATGGCAACCGATCATGGCTGGCTTTATGTTAGCTGCTGTTGCCGAAGCCGTCGATGAAGGATTAGATTTTTATAAGAAAAAAAAGCGCAAGCAAGCTTATATGAATGGTGGATTCTTCGGTAAAGCTCGTCCATTATATCGCTCTAAAGATGATTATTTTAGCTTCCGAAACGCCAACAATCAGTATATCTCGAGTATTCGTAACCGTGGTACCGTGATGGTTAAAAAATCAAAATCTGATTATCCTGTTACAACAAAGCGAGTAACAACTAAACGAGGTGGATTTGGTCGTAGTGCCTCTTCGCGAAGTAGTTGGGGCGGATAGTGTTCCGCAGAAAAAGCACCGTTCGTTCCGATCTCGATAAACAAGCGCAATTCTATGGGTTTGAATTTTATAACATAGACAACGAAGTTTACTGGGACGAGAGCGCGTATTATCAATTGAGTTTATCCCAAATAGAAAACGATCTAGAAGATCCTAGTGATGAATTGGAACAGATGTGTCTATCACTTGTAGATGAAATCTGTAAGAGCGAGTTGTTATTGCATAAGTGCCGTATCCCTGAGCGATTTTGGGATAAAATTGCACAAAGTTGGAAACATCAAGATCCAAGCCTTTATGGTCGAATGGACTTTAGTTATAACGGAAAGTCTCATGCTAAGCTACTTGAATACAATGCTGATACCCCAACTTCTTTGTATGAAGCCGCCTTTTTCCAATGGAAGTGGCTTGAACAACTCGTTGACCGAGGCTTGTTACCCAGACAAGCAGATCAATTCAATAGCATTCAAGAAAGGCTGATCGATTTTTTTTCCAAACGTTCTAAATCAAAGCCAATGCATTTTGCCTATTCTAAGAATTCAATCGAAGACAAAGGGACCGTAATGTATTTGCAAGATTGCGGTTATCAAGGGGGGCTCGCAACTGCGTTAATTGCGATTGAAGACATCGGAATTGATGCGGTGTGTCAACTCACTGATTTAGAGGATCAACCGATTCAGCAACTTTTTAAACTTTACCCTTGGGAACAACTCTTTGAAGATGAGTTTTCATCTTCAATTAATCTATCCAATACTGATTTTATCGAACCTATTTGGAAAGCTATTTTATCAAATAAAGCAATTCTACCACTGCTTTGGGAGAGATATCCCCAGCATCCTAACTTATTGCCAGCTTACTTTGCTGGTGAAGAAGGTGTAGGGTTAGAAAATGGATATGTTAGTAAGCCACTATTTGGACGGGAGGGAAGCAATATTACGTTAATGCACCCAACGCTTGGGCGAATTCATCAAAGTGGCGTATATGGTTCCGAAGGCTATATAACACAAGCTATTGCACCATTACCTAAGTATGCCGATCAATATGCCCTTTTCGGCGTCTGGCTAGTAGATCATAAAGCTTGTGGACTAACAATACGCGAAGATAACTCACCTATTACTACCGATGCTGCGCGATTCTTACCTCACATTATTATATAGATTGAATGCACGAAATTCATACTATGCACTAGCATAGAACAAACTACCCTGCTGGTATAACAGCAATGCAATTTAACACCGAAAAGTAAAAAGCCCGACGCTTTCGGATCGGGCTTTCTTTTAAATAGAGTCGGGGACGCCTAGTCGGGGACGCCTAGTCGGGTCTGCGGCCAGAGGTCTTCGACGTTCAAAGTCTGTGAAGGCGAAATACGACCGAAGCAAAGCTCAAAGCGTGTTGAGGTGAGGTTAGGGACGACCGAGGTACGAGGCTACAAGGACGTATTCCAACACCGCTCTTGGCTTTGGCCTTGTTTGAATTGGCGTGAGGCTTTCTAGAACGCATAATGCAAAAAAGCCCGACTCTTTCGAGTCGGGCTTTCTTTTAATTAGAGCCTGGCGATGTCCGGTCTGCGGCCAGAGGCCTTCGACGTTCAAAGTCTGTGAAGCAAAACTTTTTGCTTCCCTTTTCGACTTTTCACCCTACTTTCACGTAGGACATCCCTAAACACGTAATAAATAAAAAAGCCTCTTCGAAAGAAGAGGCTTTTTTATTTAATTAAGAGCCTGGCGATGTCCTACTTTCACATGGCAGCTGCCACACTATCATCGGCGCTGTTGCGTTTCACTTCTGAGTTCGGC
>CAPN01000028.1 GCA_000333235.1 Pseudoalteromonas luteoviolacea B = ATCC 29581
CTTAGCAGCTGAGCGAGTGCCGCTTCATAGTTCGCTCGTTGTTTTAGAACGCTGGAGCGCAACAGATTGCGTCTTTCATTCTTAGCAGCTGAGCGAGTGCCGCTTTATAGATTTTCTTCTATTTAAAACACTGAAGAGAGTGTTTGGAGCGGCACATGAGGTTCGAACTCATGACCTCAACCTTGGCAAGGTTGCGCTCT
>CAPN01000027.1 GCA_000333235.1 Pseudoalteromonas luteoviolacea B = ATCC 29581
TCAACTGACTCGTTGCATTTCGCTTTGCTGCGTCATCTGCCGTGTCAGTGGGAGCGCATTATAGGGAGCTAAAAAAAATGATCAAGCGTTTTTTTAAAGAAAAACACGAAAAACAGATCGTTCGCTGCATATTTGAGCAAAAACTTCGTTTTTTGCGCGTTTTGTCCAAACATCTCCCCGGATCAAACGCCAAACTGCTATGCTGTTTATCAGATACTGCGCAAAGAATTAGGTATGTGACTCATGATTAAAAACTATAAAGACAAATTCCCCACATTTCATCCTTCGGTATATATAGATGACTCAGCCGTTCTTATTGGAGACATTACTATAGGCCAAGATTCCAGTGTTTGGCCCCTGGTTGCAGCGCGAGGTGATGTAAATTATATCAAGATTGGTCAGCGAACAAATATACAAGATGGTTCTGTCTTACATCTAACTCGTAA
Organism: Pseudoalteromonas luteoviolacea B = ATCC 29581; assembly: GCA_000333235.1. Taxonomy (GTDB): domain Bacteria; phylum Pseudomonadota; class Gammaproteobacteria; order Enterobacterales; family Alteromonadaceae; genus Pseudoalteromonas; species Pseudoalteromonas luteoviolacea_D. The sequence goes on from CAPN01000027.1 coordinate 447, forward strand.
AAGCAAACAACATCCTGATGGCTTTCCACTGGTGATCGGTGATGATGTTACGGTTGGCCACAAAGTTATGCTCCATGGGTGTGAGCTTAGAAACCGTATTCTTGTTGGGATGGGAGCTATAGTAATGGACGGTGTGGTCGTTGAAGATGATGTAATCATCGGTGCCGGTTCTCTCGTTCCGCCGAACAAAAGACTGGAATCCGGTTTTTTGTATGTTGGGAGCCCTGTAAAACAAGCTCGCCCACTTAATGAAAGTGAGCGTGCATTCTTAACGGTGTCTGCTCAAAACTACGTTGAATTAAAAAATGATTATCTATAAAGGGAAGCAATTAAGCTTCATCTGAATTTAAGGTATAAAACTCAGTTCTATTTCTCCTGAGGCAGTAAACAGTTCTGCCTCTAACTTCTCTTCTGCTTGTATCTCATAATCAAAACGATATTTTTCAAAATGAGTCATAGCGTCTTGGTTATTATCAAAAGTACAACCTATAAAGCATGGCACTAGCATTCCCATACTCATTGCGGTAAATACGATACGCTGTTCACTCTCATTGTACTTCGCATCATCGTTGAACAGAATCGCTTGGTTCATTGCATTCCTCGTATTAGTTGCGTTAAGACGGGTTCCACCTCTGGCATTCGATTGCGCCATAAAAAGTAGGCTTCTGCAGCTTGCCCCACCAACATCCCTAATCCATCTAATGCGTGAATGGTTATGTTATTTTCTTTTGCTTGTGCAAGAAATGGAGTACCCGTTTTACTGTAAAACATGTCATAGGCGCACGTTGCTTGTTCAAATACGCATGCATTAATTGGCAATACAGCATTACTAACCGAAGCGGATGATGCATTAATAATAATATCGAAATTACCTTTTGGAATGTCGCTAAAACCACTGGCACTTATTTGTCCATAAGCTGAAAAATACTCAGCCATAGCATGTGCCTTTTCCACAGTTCGATTCGCGATATGAATTTGGCTAACACCCGATTGTAATAGTGGAAAGATTGCACCTTTTGAGGCGCCTCCTGCTCCGATCAAAAGTACTCTAGCACCGTTTAAGTTCACGTTATGCCGAGTTAAATCAGCCACCAGCCCGGCTCCATCGGTATTATCACCCAATAGGCGACCATCCTCTAACCGTTTAATGGTGTTTACTGCTCCTGCCAATTTTGCTCGCTCGGTTAACATATCGACGAGCTCATGCGCTTGCTCTTTAAAGGGTAAAGTCACATTGATCCCACAACCTCCCGCATGAAAAAATGCATTTAAGGTTTTTTCAAATTCATTTTGAGGTGCTAGGATCGCCTCGTATGTGAGCGTGTCACCAAGTTGTTCGGCAAATAATTGGTGAATAAGTGGTGACTTTGAATGCTTTATTGGGTTACCAAAAACCGCGTATTTATCCATGTATCAGGTTACTTTTTGGAAAATCATGAAAAAGTTAATTAAACGCATCTTGGGTCAAGATGCAAGCGACAATGTTTCATCTGAGCCTCAAACCCCTTCACCAGAGAAAACCCCTTATGAAATAATGGGTGGAGAAGCTGCCGTCCGCGCGCTTGCGAATCGCTTTTATGATTTCATGGAAAGTGAGAGTATGGCGAAAGAGTTGCTCGATATGCACCCACAACCACTTGACCGTATACGCGAAGTGTTTTTTCAATTTTTATCCGGTTGGCTAGGCGGACCCGATTTATTTGTGGAAAAGTATGGTCACCCTCGTCTGCGTATGCGCCATATGCCTTTCTCCATCAATCAATCACTTCGAGATCAATGGATGCATTGCATGAATAAAGCCTTAGACATTGAAATAGATAATCCTTTATTACGAGAAGGATTGCGTAATAGCCTGTCCCAGTTAGCAACACATATGATAAACCAAGACTAAAGAACTAGTCACAACCTTTTTTAGCAGCGCGTTATTTGCGCTGCGTCAAACTCTATCTCTATAAAAGCACGCATAATATCGCTTCTGACTGAGGATATTGAACATGCGTGTGAAATCAATACAACACAAAATTTACGCTCTACTGGCTATCACTGGTGTGCTCGTGTTAGTCGCTTCGATAATTTCAAATTCGAATCAACAACAATCATTGGCCCAAGAAACCGTGGAATCGAATATTCGGCTGCTTGCCGACAATTATTTCGACTCAATCAATACAATGATGCTAACAGGGACAATGGCAAATCGCGATATTCTCAGTAATAAACTACGAGATCATCCAAACATTCGAGATGCCCACATTATTCGCTCTGCTCAAGTCGTCAAGTTATATGGCAAAGGGCATGCGGATCAAAGCGCAACTAGCAATGCAGAGAGACAAGCGCTCAATGGACAAGAAACTCTGGTTATTGAAGAACAAAATAACGAACGGGTCATGACCTTTTTAAAACCTATGATCGCAATGGAAGATTATAAAGGAACGAACTGTTTGGGATGCCATGCAGCAAAAGAAGGTGATGTACTAGGGGTAGTTAAAGTCAGTTACTCCCTTGCTGATATTGATAGCACGGTGAACAAAAACACGCTTATCAGCAGCGGGCTACTGTTTACCATTTTCCTAATTACTTTTGTTGTACTTGGAATCGTCTTTCGTCGCCTGTTTATTATACGTCTAAAAACACTAGGCCGAACAATGCGACTTGCAACACAAAATCAAGATCTTAGCTTGCGTATCAATGATCCTGTCGATGATGAATTAGGTCGTTTGGCCGAAAATTTTAATAAAATGATGACCGGATTTACGCAAAGTATCGCAAAAGTTTCACAATCCTCTCATATTCTTATTGGTAGCGCAGAGAAAATCTTTAACTCCGCCGATGAGACAGAAAAAGCAATATTAGAGCAAAAACAAGGCACCGATTCCGTTGCAGCCGCAATTAATGAACTCGAAAGTTCATCAGCTGAAGTGAAAAATACCACTCACTTTGCTTCTGAAAAATCCGACAGCAGTAATCACCTTGCTGAAGATAGCATGGCGGTTGCCCATACGACTGAGCAAAGCATCAACCAACTAGCAAAAGACGTACGCGATGCCGCAACACAAGTCAGCCAATTACAAGCACAAACGCTCGAAGTGGGCAAAGTGCTCGAAGTGATCAGCAGTATTGCGGAGCAAACCAACTTACTTGCCCTTAATGCGGCTATCGAAGCTGCGCGTGCAGGCGAAGCTGGCCGTGGTTTTGCGGTGGTAGCAGATGAAGTTAGAACACTGGCAACGCGCACACATGACTCAACAGACGAAATTAGACGCACCATCGACAAACTGCAAAGCGAGGCTACACACACCGTCCAAGCAATGAATGCTTCTTGCGCTGAAGCCGATGAGCGAGCCTTGCAAGTGAAACAAGTGGCACAAGCATTAAAAGATATTTCGACCCAAATGCATGATATCAATGAACTTAACGTACAAATAGCCGATGCCACAGAACAACAGAATTTAGCCGCAGAAGAAATCAATCGCAGTGTTGTGGCCATTAGAGACAACGCAGAGCGCTCACTTCTAGATGCTCATGGCAGTAAGCAGATCAGTGAAGAGCTATTGCAGTTAGCAAGAGAGCTCGACAGCCAAGTGCGCTTATTTAAGTTGTGATGCTATCTGCTTAACGTAAAAAGAGAAGGTAAGCCTTCTCTTTTTACGTATTGAATATGCTGTCTATAAAGACAACCAATCTCTGGGTTTTAAGTAATCTTGATATAATGACGCTTCAAGTGAATTAGGCTCTGGCTGGTAAACGTATTCCCAACGAGCCAATGGCGGCATGGACATTAAGATTGATTCAGTGCGACCACCCGTTTGTAAGCCAAATAGCGTACCTCTATCCCACACTAAATTAAACTCAACATAACGTCCACGTCGATATAATTGGAATTGACGTTGAGCCTCATTGAATGGTGTGTCTTTGCGGCGTTTTATTATCGGCAAATAGGCATCTAAATAACCTAGGCCGACTGCCTGCATAAATTCAAAGCTACGTTCAAATCCCCACTCGTTTAAATCATCGAAGAATAGACCACCCACACCGCGCGTCTCTCCTCGATGTTTTAGGTAAAAATACTCATCACACCACTTTTTATAATCATCGTACACTGTGTTACCAAATGGTCCACACAGATCTTTGGCCACCTGATGCCAATGTTTTACGTCGTCTAATTGTGGATAAAATGGTGTTAAGTCAAAGCCCCCACCAAACCACCAAATGGGCGCTTCTCCCGCTTTTTCTGCGATAAAAAAACGCACATTAGCATGACTTGTTGGAATGTGTGGATTGTTCGGATGGATCACTAAAGATACACCACACGCATGGAAACTGCGTCCAGCTAGCTCAGGTCGATGTGCTGTCGCAGAAGCTGGCATAGAAGCTCCATATACATGGGAAAAATTCACGCCTCCTTGTTCTATGACAGCACCATTTCGAATAACACGGGTACGACCACCGCCACCTTCTTCACGTTGCCAAGCATCTTCAACAAACTTAGCTTGACCATCAGCTTGCTCTAATCCTTTGCAGATCTGATCTTGTAACTTTAATAAAAACGCTTTAACAGCATCAAGTTGATTTGTTTGCATATTAATTCCTAACTATGACACTACTTAACGCATCAATGAGTTGTCCTAGATTGGCCGAATTGTATACCCAAATACCTAATGAGCAACTGAGCATACGTGCAATCTTATCAGAAAAATGCTGCTTCACCCTACCCGGCGTGCAATCTGCAGCTTACTTACTTGAAAACACTCGTTGACTCCATAGCAACTTGGGTATAATCATTCATGAATCGCTGCTTTGTTTATGTTGGCAATTTTTTTGCGCACACAATAAGACTCGTTTACCACCGCGCTTTTTCTCCACTAGCAACCCAAATCCACATGCGGAGCAGGTTCCTTCGATAGGCAGATCATTCACTACAAACTTACAGTTTGGATATTGGTCACACGAATAGAACGTTTTGCCATATTTATTTTGCCGCTTGATTAAACGACCTTTCTTGCATTTTGGGCACGTTGGTAATAGAACGTTATCATCCGATTTTTCTGACACGATATAATGACAAGCAGGAAATCCTGAGCAACCAATAAACATACCATAACGCCCATTTCTCACAACCAGGAACGACTGGCATTGGGGGCATAAGCTTTCAAGCGTTTTTATTACATGCCCATCATGATGATGCAAAGGGCGGAGATAATCGCATGTAGGGTAGCTAGCACACCCAAGAAATGCACCATTTTTGCCATGTTTGATCACTAATTCAGAACCACAACTTGGGCAAACTTCATATTCTTTTTCAAGCGCATGATTACTAGCGTTAAACAGGTCGTGGTCTATTTTCGTCATTAGGATTCAAAGGGAGAGAAAAAAGTGCGCCTACTATAGCGCCAATCAATAGCGGGTCAAGAAGCAATGACCCGCACAAGCGTATAAAAAGTATCAGCAACAGAGCATTTAATGTAAGACACCATTGGCTTCTTCAAAAATGAGATCTTCCATTTGTGCGAATGCCTGTTCTTTACCGGGCACATTAAAGAGCACCATTAAAATTACCCATTTTAAATCATCAAGCAAAATCATAGGTTTTTCTAACGCAAAAACACGATCGATGACCATTTCTCGTGTACTACTGTCAATGACACCGATGCGCTCAACAAACATCAAAAAGCTACGACACTCAATGTCAAGAATTGCACATTCTTCAGGACTGTAAATACGTATAGATTGATCGGCACGTGCGTTTAAATAGGGCACTTCATCACTGTGCTGTAAATCAGCTAGTTGCTCGAGCCAATTTAACGCTTTATAAATTTCATCGTGGTTAAAGCCTGCACGCTCTAACTCTTTTGTGAGTTCGTTTTGCTCTACATATACTTCGGATTCGTTATGAATGTAGTTTTCAAACAAATACATTAAGATATCAAACATCATTACCCCCTAGCGACTTTCACGTAGCCGTCCATGACTTTGGCGACTTTATCTTCAAGCTCTAAATCCAACAAACGGGCGGTTAGCGCATCTATTGGCCACTGGGTTCTCAGTTGCAATGTGTCTAAACTGACTACATCGAAACCGATATTGTTTAATACGGGGCAAACCTCCGCATTGATCTCATCTGCCTCTTTCTTAATATATAGCTGATTTTTTGAAAAAAGCGCGAATTCACTTAGAATATCTTCATCACACTCAACAAGTTTTGCGCCTTGTTTAATTAATAGATGACATCCTTTTGCCATGGGATTTCGCACCGAACTTGGTACAGCAAAGACTTCTCGATTTTGCTCTAACGCATACTTTGCGGTGATCAGTGAACCACTTTTAATCTCTGCTTCAACCACTAGTGTACCGAGTGATAATCCCGAAACAATTCTATTTCGCCTAGGAAAATGCTCAGGCTTTGCTTTAGTACTTGGTAAAAACTCACTCACAATTAGCCCCCTTTCTACGATTTTGTCATAGAGGAATCGATTGCGTTTCGGATAGATTTCATCTACGCCAGTACCTAGCACCGCAACTGTTCCTTGTTCTGCATTTAAGGCGCCTTCATGTGCACATGCATCAATCCCAAGCGCCATCCCTGACGTAATAACCAGTCCCGATTGTGCGCATTGCGCACTTAACTCATAAGCAATGCGCTTGCCATCCAACGTGGGATTGCGCGTCCCAACAATAGCTAACTGAGGCGCATTCAATAAATTAGCATTACCACGATAATACAAAACTAAAGGCGGGCTCGAGATTTCTCGAAGTTGGCGAGGATAATCAGGATCAAACAACCCCACCCAATCAATCTTTAAATGAGCAAGGCGTTCAATGGTTCGTTGAATTTTTTGTTCAGGTATCGAATCAAAATAGTGACGTTGGGCATCCGTTAGACAGGTAAAATCAAATCGTAGCGCAAAGATATCATCCAAGCTATAACGTTGTTGTAGCTCACACAGCGCTCTTGCGCCAAAGCCCGGACAAAACGAAAAGACAAGATAGTGTGATAATAAGAAATTCACCAGGCTCTCTCCTTAGAGCGGATAAAATCTCTAGTTTGGCAAACCCTCAACGAAATCGCCAACTCGAAGCGGCTCTTTAGTTTTAGTGACTAATGCGTAACTGACATTATCGAACACTTTAAACACCATTAATTCACCTACAGGCTCCTTTGGCATAGTCCAAACTGTCGACTCCTCGGTGTTTTCATCTCCGAAAAATTCAGAAGACGCCTTTATAAATTTTTCTAAACTATTCGCATCTTCTACGTAACGTGGCCCTCGCTGGCCTTCTATCACCGTAGGCGACTGACGTTTAATGGTAAGGATATTACCTTCAGTTAACTGCTCAGATTTACCTACATTTAAGATCACAACAGACATAGTACTAAACTCACGTAGCTGATTGTTGGTCGCTATAATCTGACCTTCGACCACAGCTTTTGGTTTAGTCATCTTAAATTGGGCACTGTATTGAGCTTGCTGATGCAGCGGAAAAATACGATCACCAGAGCGAATTTCTTGCTTCACTTCCTCGACAAAAATAGATCCAGGCTCACCTTTCGCTAAATCGCCTTTTCGCATCCCTCGAGCAGTCGCAACCAATCGAAGACTTTCAGCAATGACTTTACCACTCGTTAATTCTTGGTAAGCATCCCCATGACGATATACGCCGTACAGTGCATTGGGTGTCACTTCGCCCTTGATATAGAGCGTTTGTCCTTTGGTGTTCATTTTTACGTTACGATTCGATCCTAAAACAAGTGGCATCGTCTCTATTTCTTCACGTTCTACAGCAAGTTCGTATTTTAAATATTGTTCAATAGCATGAAGTGGCAATGTAGGAATGGCTACTTGATGCTTGTCGATAACACGCACACTAGGGGAGAGTTTCTTTACGCCTTTCACAAGCTGCAATTGCGGTTGACCATCAGCACCATAAACCAGAGCAAGCACATCGCCCGGGTAAATTAAATCTGGGTTATCAATTTGTGGATTCCAACCCCATAATTTTGGCCAGAGCCATGGGCTAGATAAATATAAACTCGAGATGTCCCATAAAGTATCGCCTTTTTTCACCACATACTGGGCAGGTGCATCCGCTTTAATTTGCAGCGATGGTTGTGCTGCGACCGAAAAGACCATACACAAACTTAACATCATTCCTGAAAATGGGCGTTTCATCGGGGCTTCCTTGAGTTATTTTTCGATATTATCGACCAAAACCTGTTAAAGGTGAATCTGAATGGCTAAAATAAACACATACAATACCCTATTTTTAGTTAAAACGAAAAGGTTACTATGGCAAGGTTAGAAGTACTTAGATTTCCAGATGAGCGCCTACGCACTGTGGCAGAGCCTGTTGCAGAAGTGAATGATGAAGTTCGTCAAATCGTCCAAGACATGTTTGAGACTATGTACGACGAGAACGGCATTGGACTTGCTGCAACGCAAGTAAATATACATCAGCGCATTGTGGTGATTGACGTATCAGAAGACCGCGATGAACCTCGTGTATTAATCAATCCCGAAATCATTGAAAAAGCAGGCTGTACTATTAGCGAAGAAGGTTGTTTATCGGTTCCGTCTTCTTACGCAAAAGTCGACCGCGCTGAGACCGTAACAGTAAGGGCACTCAACGAAAAAGGCGAGAGCTATACCTTTGACGCTGAGGGTTTACTCGCCGTATGCGTTCAACATGAGCTGGATCATTTGATGGGTAAACTGTTCATTGATTACCTTTCGCCGCTAAAGCGTCAACGCATTCGTAAAAAGCTCGAAAAAGAAGCTAAGCTGGCTGCGCGCGCTTAAGACGCGCAGCAAAGCACCAAAAATAGCACTAACACAATCCAACGCAATTGGGAAAGAATGTGACCACTCCTTTACGTATAGTCTTCGCCGGCACACCCGACTTTGCTGCGCGACACTTAGACGCACTCATCAACTCACACCACGATGTTATTGCGGTTTATTCACAGCCTGATCGTCCGGCAGGTCGTGGCAAGAAGCTCAAAGCCAGCGAGGTAAAAACACGTGCGCTTGAGCACGCTATTCCAGTCTATCAGCCAGAAAACTTTAAAAGCCAAGAAGCAAAAGACGAGCTGGCGGCATTGAATGCAGACATTATGGTGGTCGTTGCATACGGCTTACTTTTGCCAGAAGCTGTGCTTAATATACCGAAACACGGGTGTTTAAATGTCCATGGCTCTATTTTACCACGTTGGCGAGGCGCTGCGCCTATTCAACGCGCTATCTGGGCGGGCGATGCCGAAACCGGTGTGACTATTATGCAAATGGACATCGGCCTTGATACCGGTGACATGCTTCATATCGCAACTTGTCCGATTGAAGCAAGCGACACTTCAGCCACTTTATATGAAAAATTGGCTCAATGTGGGCCAACGGCGTTGCTAGATACGCTTGAATTGGTTGCAACAGGAAACGCAAACCCGATTAAACAAGATGACAGTTTAGCCAATTATGCGAAGAAGCTTTCGAAAGACGAAGCGCTGCTTGATTGGGCGTTAAGCGCCGTACAACTCGAACGCAACATTCGAGCATTCAATCCGTGGCCTATCGCTCATACGCAATTCCAAGGTAATGCAATTAAAGTATGGCAAGCAAGTGTCGTGGTTGGAAATGGTGAACCCGGTACGATTTTACAAGCAGATAAAAATGGCATTGTAATAGCCACGGCCAATCAAGCACTTTGTATCACTCAGTTACAACCTGAAGGTAAGAAACCAATGTCTGCACAAGATTTTCTGAATGGCCGAGCCGATTGGGTAAGCGCAGGATCAAAGGCAGGTGAAGCATGAGCAACGTACGCGCAGTCGCGGCTCAGACGTTATTCCAAGTTGTTGACAAAGGTGCTTCATTATCAGCCCAATTACCCAATGCCATTAAGCAAGTTTCGCCAAAAGACAAAGCGCTCTTACAATCCATGTGTTATGGCGTTTTGCGCTATTTACCAAGCCTTGAAAACTACTGCCAAACCCTTTTAGAGCAACCGTTAAAAGGCAAAAATCGCGTTTTTCAATTTCTCTTATATGTCGGTATTTACCAACTACAACATATGCGAATTCCTGCGCATGCTGCTGTTGCAGAAACCGTAAATGCACTTAGTGAAATGCGTGCGCCTGGATTAAAAGGGCTGATAAATGCAATTTTACGTAATTTCCAACGCCAACAAGCCTCACTGGAAGAAAAGGCCAATGCAATACCAGTTTGTCGCTACAACCACCCTTCTTGGTTTTTAAAAGCGATTGAAACGGGTTACCCGCAGCAATGGGAAAGTATTTTAGCTGCCAACCAAACACAAGCACCAATGTGGCTGCGCGTAAATCAAAGGCATCATACTGTTGAACAATACAGTAAATTGCTCAATGCCGAAGGAATTACACACCAATTAGAACCACGTTTTAAAGATGGTATTCTACTGGCCAATGCCGTTGATGTAGATAAATTACCTGGCTTTGCGGAAGGAGCGAGTTCTGTGCAAGATGCTGCAGCACAATTAGCCGCTCAGTTACTTGAACCACAGCACAATGAACGTATTCTTGATGCGTGTGCGGCACCTGGTGGTAAAACCTGTCACCTTTTAGAGCTGGCTGACTGTGATGTCACTGCACTTGATTTTGACCCGACACGCTTAACTCGCGTTGAAGAAAACCTTTCGCGACTCGGCTTATCGGCCAAGGTGATCCAAGGTGACGCAAGCCAACCAGAGCAATGGTGGGATCAACAACAATTTGACCGCATATTACTCGACGTGCCATGTTCTGCTACCGGTGTAATTCGTCGCCACCCAGATATTAAATGGTTACGTCGTGCATCGGATATTGAAGAGCTGGCCCTATTGCAAGCAAAGATCCTGCGGAATATCTGGCCATTATTAAAACCTGGTGGCACACTCATTTATGCGACGTGCTCGGTATTACCACAAGAGAATCACGTTCAAATTCAACGTTTCTTAACTGAATTTGAGGATGCGCAACTTAGTTTACTGCATGAACACGACTCCTACGAAAAGCCAGGTTTGCAGCTATTGCCGGGTTTAACTGATGGGTTTTATTACGCCAAACTAATAAAGAAAAATTAAAATATGAAGATCATCATCTTAGGGGCTGGCCAAGTAGGCGGTACATTGGCTGAAAATTTAGTCGGTGAACAAAATGAAATTACCGTTGTCGATATTGATGGCGAGCGCTTACGTGAGCTACAAGATAAATTCGACTTGCAAGGTGTGCAAGGTCACTCTGCACATCCTGATATTTTGCGTCAAGCCGGCGCCGAAGATGCTGATATGATTATTGCGGTAACCAGTTCTGATGAAGTGAATATGGTTGCGTGCCAAGTTGCCTACAGTATTTTTAATACACCGACCAAAATTGCACGGATCCGCTCCGAGCAATATCTAAAGTATCGTGAAAAACTTTTTCATAATAATGACTTGCCAGTTGACCACTACATCGCCCCTGAACAATTAGTAACCAATTACATTCGTCGCCTCATTGACTACCCTGGTGCGTTACAAGTATTGCAATTTGCAGAAGGCATGCTCTCATTGGTCGCAGTAAAAGCGTATTACGGCGGATTATTGGTTGGCTATGCTCTTTCTGCACTCAAAGAGCACATTCCTAATGTCGATACTCGTGTTGCTGCTATTTATCGCCAAGGTAAAGCGATAAAACCTCTCGGCACAACCGTGATTGAAGCCGACGATGAAGTGTTCTTTATCGCTGCGACAAAACACATTCGTGCTGTGATGAATGAATTGCAAAAACTGGAGAGAAGTTACAAAAAAATTATGATCGCTGGTGGTGGTAACATAGGTGCAGGCCTCGCCAAATCACTTGAGAAAAACCACAGCGTGAAGCTGATTGAACGAAATGTAGAACGAGCAGCTCAACTTTCTCAAACTTTGGATAACACGGTCGTCTTTTGTGGTGATGCATCGGATCACGAACTGCTATCGGAAGAGCATATTGAACAAGTCGATGTCTTTATCGCTGTTACTAACGATGACGAAGCAAACATCATGGCGGCCATGCTCGCCAAACGGATGGGCGCAGGTAAAACGATGGTGCTGATCCAACGCAGCGCTTATGTCGATTTAGTGCAAGGTGGAGAAATTGACATTGCGATTTCTCCACAACAAGCAACCATTTCGGCTCTGCTTACTCACGTGCGTCGTGGCGACATAGTAAACGTGTATTCCCTAAGAAAAGGCGCAGCAGAAGCAATTGAAGCGGTAGCACATGGTGACGAACACACCTCCAAAGTGGTTGGAAAAACTATCCGCGACATTAAGCTTCCAGCAGGCACAACCATCGGTGCAATAGTTCGAAATGATGAAGTATTGATCGCCCATAACGACACCGTTATTGAATCTGGCGACCATGTGATCATGTTCCTCATCGATAAAAAACACATCGGTATTGTTGAAAAGCTATTCCAAGTAAGTGCGCTATTTGTATAAAAAGCATGAGTATACCCAAATTACCTCAAGGTATTTGTTCGACAAGACTTGAGAGGCTTGGGTATATAATACCCATCCTTAATAATACTTGATCATGCTGAGGGACTAAAGCGGTCACTCACGGCGTTAAAAATTTCTGATTTACGACTGCATGAATGCATAAGGTAAAACAATGCAGGAGCAATTGACGAGTACAAATAAATAGCAAAGTTTTTGCCGAGTAAACAACAAGCTTTCCTTGCCACAAAATAGATCACTTAGTTAAGAGAGTTAGTATAAAGCGACTTTAGCTTTCTTGCTGTGCGGGACTCTCAATCGTCGACAAATCAATTAAATAGTCTTTTAATACTGCTTCAATTTGCCCTTTTTCGGACTCAAATTTGATGCCAAGAAAGAGCGCCACACCTTCTTGTTTGATACTACAGACTTGACCATTAAGCTGAAATGCCTTTTTGTCTTTAGTGTTGAAAGTTAATGAACATTTAGACTCTTTCAACGATTCAACATTGGCATGTTCTTGCATCTCAAACAATAAACCAGTCAAACTAATGTCTTTGATAACACCTAAAATGGTGTGGTCTGACGCAGAAAACTGAGCTGGGATAAGCGTTGGAATACGAGTATGATGGCGCAGCTTGATAAGTTGCACAGTATCAGGAAAGTGAAGAAAAATAAGCCGCGCGGGATGGACTGTTACTGACTTTATGTGTGCTTTAAATGCAATTATTTGGCCGCCACTGTGTTCTAGTAGCGCTCGAATAATCACTTGTGCACCTTCTTTTAAAAAGTCCAACGCCGCGCCTAATCGCTTAGGGTTGGGATGATTTAATACGATAAATTGTCCATCAAGCAACCCAACAAACTCAGTTTTAACTCGTTTGCTTGTTGCCGGCAACAGTAGCTCAACATCAATGACACTACCCGCTACAATCCTATTAAGATGAGCTTTGCTAGCCGCGATTTCTGTTTTTAACATAGCAACAACGTTATTCTTATTTTGTACCTAGTTGCCATTAAAAAACGATGCCGCGCAACATGCAAGTTTAAACTCATCCAAAATGCATTATTATGAAAATAAGAACCATATTCTGGCTCTACGGAGCGTCGTCAGCTAAGTAAAAAATGGCCTCGTAATATTTGCGCACCTTCCCGTAACGTCATCATACGACTTTGGGCTTCGAGTGTACTCATTGCCATATCCAATTCATGCTGTTCACTGAAAAACACCATCGGCTCACCATTACGTTTTAACACTAACGTCATTCCTGCAAGCTCACCTTGGTTTGTAGCCTGAGAAATAACACTCGCAGCTTCTAGTGACAAAGGCGGTAACGTTCTTTTTTGCCAGAGCTCTGCTTCGTGAATGATTTTAATAATAAAACGGATCCCGAGTTCACACCCTATTTGATGGTGTAAACCATAAAGAGCAAGATTGGGTAAGCGCGGTACGTGAACCGCTTTTAGTTCACCATAGTTGGTCAAATGCGCATTGATAACATCGACACTTTTACTTAACCCGCACTCAGGCGTTTCACCTGCCGCAAATAATAGTGTCTGTTCTTCCACGACATTCCTTGATTTTGAGTACGCAAACGCGAGCACAATGACACTCCTAGTTAACCTATTGTGAACATTTTGGAGAACAGAACACCCGAAAATCCGAGTTTTTATCGATTTGTTAAAAATAAATGTATTTATTGGGTTTATTTTGTTTTTCTCGAGAGTCACGAATGATCAAAGTCAAACAAAGTTCACCTATGTTAGTCATTCAAATACAGAGCCTTTGCTCGCGTTTGGCTCGCTGCGAAGCTGCGCTTCGGTCGAGGTTAAGTACTGAGGTGAAAGTCATCCTGACGGATAGGCCAGGCTCGCAATCCTTTGCTCGCGTTCGGCTCGCTGCAAAGCTGCGCTTCGATCGAGGTTAAATACTGAGGTGAAAGTCGTCCTAACGGATAGGCCCAGCTCGCAATCCTTTGCTCGCGTTCGGCTCGCTGCGAAGCTGCGCTTCGGTCGAGCCTCACCCTCTCCAAAATGTAGGGGTAAATAGGACTAATAAGGTGAAAATCTCTAAACGGCCGAACACCATTGCTAGCGTTAAAATCCATTTCGCGGCATCACTTATATCGCCGTAATGTGATGCCACATCGCCTAATCCAGGGCCTAGGTTATTTAGACACGCAGCGGTTGCTGAAAACGCCGTGATATTATCAAGGCCTGTGGCCAGCAAGGCCAACATAATGATCACGAAGACTAGCGCATACGCAGAAAAGAAGCCCCATACCGCTTCAACAACCTTATCCGGTAGCGCTTTACGCCCCAGTTTGATGGAGTAAATCGCGCGCGGATGAACCAAACGATTCAGCTCGCGGATCCCTTGTAAATACAACAAAAACACGCGCACGACTTTCATGCCGCCACCTGTTGAACCTGCACAACCACCTATAAAGCTTGAAAAAATCAGTAAGATTGGCAAAAATAGCGGCCACGCTGAAAAATTATCTGTAGCAAACCCTGCCGTTGTACTAATAGAAACCGCTTGAAATAGCGCCTGATCTAAAGTTTCATCACCATCTGCGTAAACATGATTTGAAGACAACACCGCAAAACAAATAATGACCAATACCGCCTGGATCAACAGAAAGACTTTAAATTCAGGATCACGTAGATAAGCTTTGACACTGCGACTTGCAACCGCTGCATAATGCAAAGAAAAGTTCACGGCAGCAATTAGTAAAAACACGACACAAATAAAATTAATTAACGGACTGTCAAAGTGCCCCATTGATGCGTCATAGGTTGAGAATCCACCGATGGCTATAGTTGCAAAAGCGTGGCAAATGGCATCAAACCACCCCATGCCAGCGGCCCAATACGCCACGGTGCATGCCGCTGTAAGCGTGACATAAATATACCAAAGGTGTTTCGCGGTATCCGCTATCCTTGGGGTCATTTTTGAATCTTTAACTGGCCCTGGCGTTTCTGCACGATATAGCTGCATACCACCAACACCAAGCATAGGTAAAACTGCAACCGCTAACACAATGATCCCCATACCGCCAAGCCATTGTAATTGCTGACGATAGAACAAAATTGATTTAGGTAAATACTCGATGCCAGTTAATACTGTCGCACCTGTTGTTGTAAGGCCAGAAAATGCCTCAAACACGGCATCCGCAAGGGAGAGATTTGGCTCTTGAAGAAAAATCAAAGGTAAAGAGGCAAACGAGCCTAGTACCAGCCAAAATAAAACAACAATCAAAAAGCCTTCTCGTGCTTTCAAATCCCCTTTTTGATAGCGATTTGGATAGTACGCGGCAAGACCGATAACAATACTAATAATAAATGCAAGTACAAACGGCACACCACCACCATCTTTGTACAGCAGCGAAACCAATGCAGGAGGCACCATAGTAATACTAAAAAGTACAACCAATTGGCCTAAGATTTTAATGATGGTCAGAAATTGCATGCGCTATTTGCTCATTATATTAATCATTTAGATTGTCTTACTGTTTTATTTTGAACTCAACCGTTCCATGCGTTAAATCGAAAATTTCCGCACAAGCGCTCGCCGCGACTCGGCTATCTATTTCAATAGACCAAATAATAGTCGAGCCAAATTGTTTATCTAAACACAAGGCTGAATAGTTAGTGAGTAAACACTTCTCTATTAAACCCTGAAAACTGTAATCACTTTCGCCAGAAACTTGGACTGTTGGTATCTTTAACACTGTTGGTAACTGAGCAAGTGCATTATTTAGCGTACCGCCATAGGCTCTTACCAGCCCCCCCGTTCCAAGTTTAATTCCACCGAAATAACGTGTGATCACAGCCGTTACCTCTCCAAGACCGGAGCCCGTAAGCACATTAAGCATCGGCTTACCTGCGGTGCCATTTGGTTCTCCATCATCCGAAAAACCATAAACATGACTGCCTTTAGGTGGTCCTGCAACATGCGCCCAACAATTATGTCTCGCATCAGGGTATTGCCGATTAATTTGCTGAATAAAATGTTTGGCATCGACCAAAGTGGGTGTGTGCGCTAGATGAACGATAAAGGTACTTTTTTTAATTTCTTCTTCGTAAGTCAATGCGCTAGAGGGAATGTGGTATTCAGACATACTTAACCATAAAAACAAAGGGGCCTTATCGGCCCCACAATCACATTAATCGAGCTTTAGATCTCGAGTCATGTTTTCGAGATGGGAATCGTGAACAATGATATTGTCTTCGATTCTGATCCCACCAAATGGACGCAGCGCATCCACTTTCTTCCAGTTAATATATTGAGCATTATCCGTTGCTTTTAAATCGCCTAGCAACGAATCAATGAAATATAAGCCAGGTTCGATGGTAAATACTTGGCCAGCTTCGATTCGACGTGTACAACGCAAAAATGGATGCCCTTCTGGTGGTGCTTGATGTGTGCCACTTTCATCTGCCATAAAGCCTCCCATATCATGCACTTGTAAACCTAAGTGATGACCCAAGCCATGTGGGAAGAACGTACTAGTGATCCCTTTACTGACAATATCATCGGCACTGAGATTAACAATATTAAAGCGCGACAAGACCTCGGCAACACGCTGATGACAATCAAGATGCAACTCACCATACAACTTACCCGGGGCAAGTGCTTTGCCAAGCGCGATTTGATGTTCATCCATCGCAACGATCAATTCATGAAACTCACCGCTGCGAGCAAAATCATAGGTACGTGTAATGTCAGCAGCATAACCATGAAAATTTGCCCCCGCATCAATTAAAAAAGAGCGATGCGTCGCAGGCGCATGACGGTTGAAATGAGTATAATGCAATATTGCGCAATTTTCGTTAAGTGCAACAATATTGCCATAGGGTGTATCGTTTTCAGCATGATGGGTCGCCATCAAATACGCATGTTGGATGTCATACTCAGACGCCTTAGCGTAAAACGCCTCTTTCGCTGCGGTATGCCCCAATACGGCCAGGCGATTCGCTTCACGCAAGCACACCAGTTCATAATTGGTTTTATACGCACGGTGATAATGGAAGAAATTGAGCACAGGCTCTGGATTCATATGCGTGAACCCGAGTGCTTGTGCAACTTCTAGATACTCGCCAATATAGGCATAGGTCGCTTTATCGTAAGGTAAAAACTTCTCAACTTGATCTGGTTGCACGAGTAATTCAATATCAAAATACTCAGCCCAAAAATCATTTGGCTCGTCTGGTACTTTATGCCAGAAATCAACTGGACGATAAAACACGAGTTTAGGCTTATCATTCCCATTAACGACTAACCAAGAATGAGGATTGTCGATCACGGGTAACCACGCTTTGAAATGTGGATTAACTTTAAATGGATAGTACATATCGTCTAAAAACTGACGTTTTGCTTGCCCTGAATGTATAACAAGCCCATCTAAACCTTGGCGTTCTAAAATCACGCGAGTACGCTTTTGCAACGTAGCGATGTGTTCAGCGTAGAGTCCAGCTAATTTTTCCATGGTGTACCCATCTCTTTGTACTTGATAATGAGAGTCTAACATAGCCAAAAAGCAAAAACGACGAATGCGACCAACGTCATTTTTGCCACAAAAGTACTACCCTCCAATCGAGGTCGACAAAATGGTGTTTAACAAATTATCTTGATGCCCGAGCCTTGTGCGATAGACCTGACGATACGCATAAACATTTTTCACGTATTCGCGAGTCTCAGTATACGGTATCAATTCAATCCAAAGCTCCATAGGCATACGCGTCTTTGGCACCCACTTCTTAACACGATAAAACCCTGCGTTGTAAGAGGCTGTCGCTAAAATTTCATTATCGTCATTTTTCTTCTTCAAATAATAAAGATAGTCGGTACCTAAGCGAACATTAAATTCTGGTTGCATCAATCTTGCGTTCGTCACGCTTTTCTTGTTGATGTACTTGGCTGTACTTGGCAGAATTTGCATTAAGCCGAACGCATTTGCATGAGAACGCGCATCGGGAGCAAAAGAGCTTTCGCGTCTTGCAATTGCAAGACTCCAGTCAATTGGCACATTATTGCTTTCGCTGTAACGCTCAAATATGGATTTAAATGCCATCGGGAAGCGTAGCTCAACATAGTCCCACGCGCCGATCCCCGCTAACGTGTAAATCGCCGAATCATACCACTCAAGTTCCGCTGCTAATTGAGACGCCGCGAGCTTTTCTTCGGTACTAGACGTATTCGTAAGATAATTCCATTCTCGTCGCGCTTCTGTGAATCGCTCCATTTCGTACAATGCTTTTGCTCGTTTAAAACCTGGCGCATTAGCGACTTTTTGTTTTAAGTTGCTATCTATATTAAGTGGCTCACTGTTCAGTTGTGTAGGTAAACCTAAGCGAGCTGCTGCGAGGAATCCATAATAGTGACGTTCGTTTGCTACGTCCCGCCACAGTTCTTTCGCTTTCTCTGTTTGACCCACTTGATTGTAGCTATAGCCTAACCAGTACTTTTGGCCATTACTAAGGCGCTCTTGACCAACAAATAGCGCTATAACCCCTTCCCAGTCTTGTAATTTAAGTTTGTTTGCAAGCAACCACTGCATCAACTTTTCATCTCGTCCTGACTTAGGTACCTTATTTAACCAAAACTCGGCTTCGGGCTCACCATCTGACGCTAGAGCCAAAGCAAAACGATATGCAACACTCGATTTTTGTTCGTCAGTAAACGCAAACATTCCTTGCAATTTATCCCAAGCACGCAACGCCAACGCCTTATCACGCCAGATCAGCCGATTCATTCCATAAACGGCAATTTCGGCTTCTTTTTTCGACTTATGCTTATAACGATATAACCCAGCAGCTGAACTAGGGTCGCGCCTGACTTCAAGATACAAATCAGCGAGATAAGCCTCTTTTGCTGGCATCAATGTTTTTAAATAAGACAATAGCGAGCTTTGACCACCTTGCGCGCTTTGTGTGACTCGCTCCCAAATATGTTCAGGTTTCATATAACCGGCTTTTTGCCAACGAGAAAACAGCGGATCACACGCTTTATGCTGACTTTTACCCACAGTCCACAGTGGTGCGACCTGTTCTAAAATCGCCTTTTCAGGTGCGCCGAGTTCCAGTTGGAAACGCAGATAATAACAGGTGAGCTCTGCGTTTTTGGTTGGTTTATAAGCAGCAACATACTGTGCCTTTCTACCTCGGTGACGTAAATGGTCCAACCATTTTGCACGAACAGGCCACTCTAGAGGCGTGTGTTCATATACAGAAAGAAATTGTTCAATCTCAGATTGATAACGAAGATTTGCATGACGTTTATAAAACGTCATTTCAACATACGGCGATAAGGGATGATCTAATTGTGCCAAAGCATTCTTAAATGCATCGTAATTACCAGACCAAGCAAGGCGTTCAGCTTGTTTAAAGTCGGAATGAATGTCGGCAGAAACGGCTAAAGGAAGAGCACCAACAGCAAGCCATGCTGTATTCACTAACCATTTTTTTATCATACCAAGTACACAGTCCTCGGAAGTCGTCTAAAGTAGGTGATGCGATATAAAAAGGCGCGCATCGGGAATTTGACAATTAGATTAAAGCTATTTTACTGGTGAAAACATGCTCCAATCGCGTGTATTTCCTAGCCAAAAATAGATTCTCTTAATTTTCCCGCTCAAGATAGCACCTCTTTAAACGCTTTTTTAGTAGGCACAGTAAATTGTAGGTAAATTTTTCATTGCAATTTTTTTTTAAAGCAGCCACACTGAATGAAATAACAACTCATCGTACCAGTAAGAACACGAGGGAGATACAAGCATGTTATATCAATGTGAGTCGTTTGTAGTGGATTTCTACAAAGACAACATCGCTGAATTTAAGTTTTGTATGCCAGGTTCGGTTAACAAACTATCTCAGCAAACACTTCAAGAATGCGGTAAAGCACTAGCGCAGTTAGCACAACGTGACGACATCAAAGGATTAGTATTTACCAGCGATAAAGATCACTTCATTATTGGCGCAGATATTTTCGAGTTCTTACCGACATTCCAATTACCAGAAGCTGAACTTGTTGGTTGGATTAAGAACGCGACTGATGTCTTCGATGCCATTGAAGACCTGCCTTTTCCAACCGTATCCGCGGTAAATGGCATGGCACTGGGCGGTGGCTGTGAATGGCTACTTGCTACGGATTTCCGTGTTGCATCCGACAGCGCAAAGATAGGGTTACCTGAAGTCAAGCTAGGTATTATGCCTGGCTTTGGTGGTACAGTTCGTTTGCCTCGTTTAATTGGCGCTGACAATGCAATGACCTGGATAGCGACTGGCAAAGAGAACCGTGCTGACGAAGCGTTGAAAGTTGGTGCAGTAGATGCCGTCGTGAGCACAGAAAAGCTCATTTCAGCCGCAGTAAAAATGCTTGAGCAAGCGATTGGCGGTAAATTAGATTGGCAAGGAAAACGCAACCGTAAGCTTTCTCCGCTAAAACTAAATCGTGTTGAACAAGGTATGTGTTTCGCCATGGCCGAGGGCATGGTATTTGGCCAAACTAAAGGTCATTACCCTGCACCATTGATGGCTGTTAAAACGATTAAAGAGGCTGCGAATTTAGGTCGTGAACAAGCGATGGCACTTGAAAATGCACATTTTGCAAAACTCGCTAAAACGCCAGAAGCTGCAGCCCAAACCGGTATCTTTTTAGCTGATCAGTACATCAAAGGGGTTGCTAAGAAACAAGCTAAGCAAAACGCAAAACCAATCAAACGTGCTGCCGTACTCGGTGCGGGCATTATGGGTGGCGGTATTGCTTACCAATCGGCATATAAAGGCATCCCGATTGTCATGAAAGACATTCAACCAGCGGCACTCGACTTAGGCATGGGCGAGGCGGCAAAAATCCTTGGTAAGAAAGTTCAACGTGGCCACATGGCCATGGATAAAATGGTTGCAACACTTGGGAAAATTCAACCTACACTCAACGATAGAGACCTAGAAGGCGTGGATGTGATCGTTGAAGCAGTCGTTGAAAATCCAAAAATCAAACAAGCTGTTCTATCATCTTTAGAAACGCAACTACCAGAAGGCACTGTACTCACATCGAATACCTCAACCATTCGCATCGATGAGTTAGCAACAGCACTTAAGCATCCTGAAAATTTCTGTGGTATGCACTTTTTTAACCCCGTGCCAAAAATGCCGCTCGTTGAAATCATCCGCGGTGAAAAAACATCTGAAGCAACAATCAATGCTGTAGTGGATTATGCACTACAACTCGGAAAGTCACCGATCGTTGTTAATGATTGCCCTGGTTTCTTTGTTAACCGCGTGCTTTTCCCTTACTTTGCTGGCTTTAGTCAGTTAGTGGTAGAAGGTGCTGACTTTGCACAAATTGACAAAATAATGGAAGGTATCTTTGGCTGGCCTATGGGCCCAGCCTACTTACTTGATGTGGTTGGTATCGATACCGCGAATCATTGTACGGGTGTAATGGCCGATGGTTTCCCTGCACGAATGGCACGTAAGGACAAAGATCCGGTCGCCGTGCTTGCTAATGCGGGACGTTTTGGTCAAAAGAACAAACTAGGGTTTTATCAATATGCGCCTGATAGAAAAGGCCGTTTGAAAAAGTCTAAAGACGTGGATGCGATTGATTTACTGAACAGCATTTGCGATGCGCCTGCGCAATTCGACAAACAAACCATTATTGAGCGCTGTATGGTACCAATGTTGAACGAAGTACTATTGTGCTTGCAAGAAAACATTGTAGCGTCACCACAAGAAGCAGACATGGCACTGATTTACGGTATTGGATTCCCTCCATTCCGCGGCGGTGCGTTCCGTTACTTAGATCAAATTGGCTTAGCTAACTTTGTTGCTATGGCAGATAAATACGCACACTTAGGTGCAATTTATCAGGTTTCAGAAATAACCCGTCAATGGGCGCAAGAAGGCAAAGTGTTCTACAAAGTGGAGGGTCAATAATATGTCTAACACAATGAATACGGCGGTGATCGTCGATTGTTTACGTACACCTATGGGCCGTTCAAAAGCAGGCGTCTTTAGACACCGTCGTGCAGAAGACTTAAGCGCCGATTTAATGAAAGGTTTGCTCGCTCGCAATCCAAAAGTCGATCCTGCAAGCATCAATGACATATATTGGGGTTGTGTGCAGCAAACCCTCGAGCAAGGATTTAACGTTGCGCGTAATGCGGCGCTTTTAGCCGGGATCCCCCACACGGTGCCGGCTGTAACCGTTAACCGTCTTTGTGGTTCTTCCATGCAAGCTTTACATGATGCAGCGCGCGCCATCATGACGGGCGCTGGTGACACGTACTTGATTGGTGGTGTCGAACATATGGGTCATGTTCCGATGACTCATGGGGTTGATTTCCACCCAGGTCTTTCAACGTCAGTTGCGCAAGCAGCAGGTTCGATGGGCTTAACCGCGGAATACCTCGCTACTTTGCACGGGATCAGCCGTGAACAACAAGATGCGTTTGCTGTACGCTCACACCAGCGCGCTCATGCAGCAACTTTAGAGGGTCGCTTTAAGTCCGAAATATTGCCTATTGAAGGCCATGATGATGACGGAGTGCTCATTCTGGTTGAGGACGACGAAGTGATCCGTCCTGAAACAACAATGGAAGGCTTAGCCCAACTTCGCCCGGTGTTCAATCCGGCATCGGGTACAGTGACAGCGGGTACTTCATCTGCACTTTCTGATGGAGCATCAGCAATGCTCGTGATGAGCGAAGCGAAAGCGAACGAACTTGGCTTGCCTATTCGTGCCCGTATTAAGGCAATGGCAGTGGCAGGCTGCGATCCATCGATTATGGGGTATGGTCCTGTCCCGGCGACAAAAAGAGCACTACAATCTGCAGGTATTAGTATTGACCAGATCGATGTCGCAGAACTAAATGAAGCATTTGCAGCTCAATCTCTGCCAGTATTGAAAGATCTTGGTCTGCTCGAAGTGGCAGATGAAAAGGTCAATCTTAATGGCGGTGCAATTGCGCTAGGCCACCCACTTGGCTGCTCTGGATCACGTATTAGTACGACTCTAATTAACTTGATGGAAGCAAAAGACGCACACTATGGTCTAGCGACGATGTGTATCGGCTTAGGTCAAGGTATTGCAACTGTATTTGAGCGCGTTAAGTAGATCGCTTAGCCGCTCACCGATTCAACTTGGTGACCAAGGGCAAAGTACATTGCGTGCTTTGCCTTTTTTCTTAGCTCTTTTTAGAGCATTCCAGAATTCAGGTGGTCATTTTTCAGTTTATTTGTTTAGCACTGCGCGTTAAAATGCACGTTTTACTAAATCACAAGAGACTGTTGCATGCCGTTTAATAACCCTGATCATACTTTAGATGCCATTGGATTACGTTGTCCTGAGCCAGTTATGATGATCCGAGGTGCGGTACGTAAAATGCAGGTTGGTGAAACGTTACTGGTCCTCGCTGACGATCCATCTACGACTCGCGATATTCCCAGTTTTTGTGAGTTTATGGATCATACTCTGCTTACTAAAGATACCAAACAAACGCCGTATCGTTATCTCTTAAAAAAAGGCCGCTAACAGGCGCTCGCGTTAGCTTATCAAGCTATTAATTCATCGTTTAACTCGCGCCTAGGTAATTTCGTGATCGAGCATAAAAAAACGAGGCCGATGCCTCGTTTATTGTTTAAACATTAAATCAATGGTTACCCTTGCTGAACTGACACTAACGGTTGTCGAGGATTGCGATAATCCAATTCAATTAGGTAGGTGCCTTTTCTGTCCGGCGTAAAATTAAAATAATTATACACAGTATGGCAATCAGCGACTTTTGGCTCGCCAAGCATCAGCCTACCATCGACAGCGTAGCCACAGTTATAACCTTCAGTCCAAGCCGCATCCGCAATTTTAAATTCGTATACTTTACCCGGTGTAGTCAATTTCACACGTACTTGATATAGACCGGGGCTAACAGCTCGTAACTGGTAAGCCGCATCGGCATCCCAAAGAGTAAAATCACCACGAACATACATCGTTTTATCAATGCTTTTCACAGCTACATTACTCGGTGTTTCACCACGTACTTTGACGTTGGTCAGCTGAGCGCTACACGCACTTAATAGCAGCACGCTTATCGCTAATACTAATTGCTTCATGATGTCCTCGAGCCTTGCTAAGCAAGGCTCTTCTCTGGTTAGTTTTGCAGTACAGAAATATCTGCTGTATTCATAAACAAACGACTGAGCTGGGATAAAAGCGCTAGGCGATTCTGTTTCACCGCTTCATCCTCAGCCATTACCATTACGTTGTCAAAGAAGTGATCGACGGCGTCGCGAAGTGTCGCTAATCGAGTCAAAGCGGCTTGGTAGTCGCCTGCGGCATACAACGGTGCTAACTCGTCCGCCAAATTAGCGACTTGTGTTGCCAAGGCTTTTTCAGCATCCTCTTGAAGTAAGTGAGCATTAACTGCGGCTTCCGTTTCAACGTTATTTTTCGCCAGAATGTTATTCACACGCTTGTTCGCTGCAGCTAGACTTTCTGCTTCAGCAAGCGTACGGAAGTGACTTACTGCTTTTACGCGACGATCAAAATCTGCCGGTGAAGATGGACGTCTTGCGAGAACCGCTTGGATCACATCAACAGCAATACCATCATCTTGATACCATGCACGGAAACGCCCAAGCATGAACTCAAAAACTTCCTCTGTAACATTTACATTGGAAAGCTTATCGCCAAATAACTGTTGCGCTTTGTCGATAATAACTAATACATCTAGAGGCAATGCTTTTTCAACCATAATACGCAGAGCACCTATCGCAGCTCGACGAAGTGCAAATGGGTCTTTATCTCCTTTTGGAGCTTGGCCGATTCCAAATATGCCTACGAGGGTGTCAAATTTATCAGCAAGTGCTACAGCAAAACTGATTGGATTGCTCGGTAAGGCATCGCCTGCAAAGCGCGGCATATACTGTTCATTCTGTGCCAACGCGACGCTTTCAGCTTCACCATCGATACGGGCATAATGCATCCCCATAACACCTTGCACATCAGTAAACTCCATCACCATGTTGGTCATGAGATCCGTTTTACTTAATAAACCAGCTCGCTCTGCTTGTGCTTTATCCGCACCCAGCTGTTCCGCAATAAACCCTGCAAGCGCAGCAATTCGTTCAGATTTATCTTTTAACGTGCCAAGTTGCTGTTGGAATAGAACGGTTTCAAGCGACGCTAAACGACTTTCCAGGGTGTGCTTTTTATCTGTTTCAAAGAAAAACTTTGCATCCGCTAAACGAGGACGTACCACTTTCTCATTACCGGAGATAACGACCTGAGGATCTTTGCTTTCAATGTTTGACACGAACAAAAATTTGTTCAGTAACTTTCCTTCTTTATCTAACAAAGGAAAATACTTCTGGTCATCTTTCATCGTACAGATCAATGCTTCCGCTGGAACATCAAGGAATGATTCCTCAAACGACGCTGTAAGGGTTACAGGCCATTCAACCAAAGACGTCACTTCTTCAAGTAAATTCTCATCCATCGCAACAACCGCATCCACTGCCTTAGCCGCTGCATTGATCTGATCTCGGATTAAGGATTTACGTGTTTCATAGTCCGCAATCACATACGCTTGTTTTAACGTCGTAAAAATGTCATCAGCATGGGCCAGTGTAATTCGTGCAGGATGGTGGAAACGATGGCCTTGTAATTCATTGCTTATCGTTTTGCCAAGCACTTCGCCTTTGACGACTTCATTACCAAACAACATCGCTACCGTATGCACGGGACGAATAAACTGAGTTTTATGTGCGCCCCAACGCATCGGTTTTGGAATAGGCAATTTAGCAAGCGCTTTATTGACCGCATCCGCTAATAAATCAGATGTCTTCTGACCTTCAACTTTTGCACGGTGTAATAACCATGCGCCTTTATCGGTTTCTAAACGCTCTGCTTCAGCAACTTCTATCCCGCATCCACGCGCCCAACCTTGAGCTGCTTTTGTTGCATTACCATCGGCATCAAATGCGGCACTTACGGCAGGACCACGCTTCTCAACTACTTTGTCTTGTTGCTGCGTAGCAAGCCCGTTAACACGTAAACCTAAACGACGTGGCGAGGCATACCAATCTACATGCTCGAAAGAAAGTTCTTGAGCGGCTAACTCTGCGCTGAAATTATCGGCAAACGCTTGCGCTAAGCCTCGTAATGCTTTTGGCGGTAACTCTTCAGTTCCAATTTCAATCAATAGATTTTCAGTCGACATGCTTAATCCTTACACAACGGAAAGCCAAGTGCTTCTCGCGCTTCATAATACGCTTGTGCACACGCTTTTGATAATGCTCGAACGCGTAATATATAACGTTGACGTTCAGTCACAGAAATGGCGTGACGTGCATCTAATAAATTAAAGGCATGTGATGCTTTCATTACTTGTTCGTACGCTGGTAATGGTAAACCCGCTTCGATGAGCTTTTGACTTTCTTGTTCACACGTATCGAATTGTTTAAATAGTGCATCCACATTGGCGTGTTCAAAGTTATACTTTGATTGTTCAACTTCATTCTGATGAAAAACATCGCCGTAAGTCACTTTACCACGAGGGCCATCAGTCCAGACCAAATCATAGATACTGTCTACGCCTTGTATATACATGGCTAGTCGTTCTAAACCGTAAGTGATTTCGCCTGTTACAGGGAAGCATTCAAGGCCCCCGACTTGTTGGAAATACGTAAATTGGGTTACTTCCATACCATTTAACCAGACTTCCCACCCAAGGCCCCATGCACCAAGGGTTGGTGATTCCCAGTTATCTTCAACGAAACGTATTTCGTTGGTTAGAATGTCTATCCCCATCGCCTCTAACGAGCCTAAGTACAATTCTTGTATGTTATCTGGTGATGGCTTCATCACAACTTGAAATTGATAATAGTGCTGAAGACGATTTGGGTTTTCGCCATAGCGGCCATCCGTTGGACGACGACAAGGTTGCACATAAGCACTCGACATTGGCTCTGGGCCAATAGACTTTAAAAATGTCATTGGATGGAAAGTACCCGCACCCACTTCCATATCGAGTGGTTGGGCGATAACACAGCCTTGCTGTGCCCAATAGTCCTGTAAAGCCAGGATCAACCCTTGAAAGGTTTTAATATCGTATTTTTGCATAATGGCTTTTAATTGGTACTGATTAATTGACTCCACTCGCGCGTTGTTCTCACCGCACAGTTGGAGTTAGATAATGATTGAAAATTATGCTCAGTATACCTTGTGGTGTAACAGGTTTTAAGCAATTTATCAGGTTGAATAACAAAAAAGGAGGGCTTAGCCCTCCTTCTTCCTTATTTGAAACTATATGTCGAGATTCACTACTCGTAGCGCATTTTGTTCAATGAATTCGCGACGAGGCTCTACTTGATCACCCATAAGTGTTGCGAAAAGTTGGTCAGCCGCAATCGCATCTTCAATCGTAACACGAAGCATACGACGTGCACTTGGGTCCATGGTCGTTTCCCAAAGTTGACTTGGGTTCATTTCACCAAGTCCTTTATAACGTTGTATATACAAACCACGTTTCGACTCTTGCATTAACCACTCTAGCGCTTCAACAAAGCTTGAAACCGGATTGAGCTTTTCACCACGTTTAACCTGTCCACCAGTTTCAATTATCTGAGCGATTTGCTTTCCAGTGTGTGCAATTCGTCCGTAATCTTTTGAAGTCATAAAGTCGTAATTCAGTACGTGTGCTTTATCAACACCATGTTGACGTATATTCACAACTGGATAAAACAGACTGCGCTCTTCATCGTGTTGAATAGCAGCAGAATAAATCGTTGCATCCACGTCTTTTGCTTCTAGATCAGCAACGAGTGTATTTACCCAGGTCGTAACCTTTGCTTCATCACTTAAATCCACTTCAGTTAATTCTGGTTGATAAATTAATCGGTTCATCATTTCCAGTGGGTATTTGCGAGTTAATCGCTCAATTACTTTTACCGTTGTTTGATAGTCTCGAACGAGATTCTCAAGTTTCGCGCCTGTGATCTCTTCTGCACCTTCACGAGAAATAATGGCGGAATCTTGCAATGCTAACGTCGTTAGATATTCCGTTAATGCAGGATCATCTTTAATGTATTGCTCTTGCTTACCTTTTTTCACTTTATAAAGCGGAGGCTGTGCAATATAAACGTATCCACGTTCAATGATTTCTGGCATTTGACGGTAAAAGAAGGTCAATAGTAGCGTACGGATATGCGAACCATCAACGTCAGCGTCCGTCATGATAATGATGCTGTGATAGCGTAGTTTTTCAGGGTCATATTCGTCACGACCGATCCCACAACCAAGAGCTGTTATTAAGGTCGCCACTTCCTGTGAAGAAAGCATTTTGTCAAAGCGCGCTTTCTCTACGTTCAGAATTTTACCTTTCAACGGCAGTATTGCTTGGTTTTTACGATTACGACCTTGTTTTGCAGAGCCACCTGCAGAGTCACCCTCCACGATGTAGAGTTCGGACAATGCAGGATCTCGTTCTTGGCAATCGGCTAATTTACCAGGTAAACCTGCTAAATCCATAGCTCCTTTGCGACGAGTCATTTCTCTGGCTTTGCGTGCCGCTTCGCGTGCACGTGCCGCATCAATAATTTTACCTACAACAATTTTTGAATCATTGGGGTTTTCAAGTAAGTACTCGCTAAACTTTTCACCCATGGCTTGTTCAACTGCAGGCTTAACTTCGCTTGAAACAAGCTTATCTTTAGTCTGAGATGAAAATTTAGGGTCTGGAACTTTAACACTAACAACTGCAGTTAGACCTTCACGCGCATCATCACCGGTTGTTGCAGCATTGTTTTTATTCTTTTTATTGACCCCTTCATTTTCCATGTAGTTGTTCAATGTGCGAGTTAAAGCGGCTCTAAAGCCAGCTAAATGCGTACCGCCATCGCGTTGTGGAATGTTATTGGTAAAACAATAGACATTCTCTTGGAAACCATCGTTCCATTGCAATGCGACTTCAACACTGATGCCATCTTCACGTTCTAACGCAAAGTGGAAAACATTTTGGTGTACTGGGGTTTTCTTACGATTTAAGTACTCAACGAATGCTTTGATACCACCTTCATACTTGAAATGGTCTTGCTTATTCTCTTCACGTTCATCGCAAAGAATGATCGAAACGCCTGAGTTTAAAAATGATAATTCGCGCAAACGTTTTGCAAGGATATCGTAATGAAAATTGATATCTGAGAACGTGCCAGCTGATGGCCAAAAACGAAGTTCAGTTCCGGTTGAGTCTGCATCTCCAATTTCAACAAGCGGTGCATCAGGCACACCATGCGTGTATTTTTGTTGATGAAGTTTACCTGCTCGGCGAATGGTCAATTGCAATTTTTCTGACAACGCATTTACAACCGATACGCCAACGCCGTGTAATCCGCCGGATACTTTATAGGAGTTATCATCAAACTTACCACCAGCATGCAATACCGTCATAATAACTTCTGCCGCTGAAACGCCTTCCTCTGGATGAATGTCTGTTGGGATGCCTCGGCCATTATCACGCACCGAAACAGAACCATCAGAGTGAATCGTTACAAATATATCATCACAGTAACCAGCAAGAGCCTCGTCGATAGAATTATCAACGACCTCGAACACCATGTGATGCAATCCTGTACCATCATCGGTGTCACCGATATACATGCCTGGACGTTTTCTTACTGCGTCCAATCCCTTCAGTACCTTGATACTCGATGAATCGTAATTATTAGACATGGTTTCTTCCAATTATCTTGTTATTAGGTTGCCATGTTTCACGTGGAACATCTTTTGTTCTCGTTTCATGGGTTCCACAACACTAGCAATACTTTGCTCATCAATGGCTGTTATAAACAGCTGAGATTTACAAAGTAATAAAAGTCTAGCGACTAAATCCATAGTTTCTGAACTTAATTCAGAAGGTAAATCATCTATCAATAAAATTGATTGCTTATTGCTCTGCGTTTCGATGAGATCGTTTTGTGTTATTTTTAACGCATAGAGCAACAGCTTAAGTTGGCCTCGCGACAAAACCTGTTCCACACTAATACCGTTAATATGGAAATTAAAATCGCACTTATGAGGCCCCTTACTTGTATAGCCAAGCTTTACATCGCGCTCAAAATGACTTTCTAGTTCACTTTGTAGTGCTTCACCTGTTTTCCATCCTGGGGAAAATCGTATTTCCAAGCCCTCAGAAAATGGCAGGCTGTCGATTATTTTACCAAAAAATAGCTCGGTAAACCTACTAATATACGCTTCTCGACACGCATTAACGCGTTCAGCCAGTCTAACAAATTCTTTATCCCAATACTTTATTTGTTCAGAATATTTCTTAGGCTTAGTTTTTAGCAACGCATTTCTTTGCTTTAAGACCTGAGAAAACTGTTGCCAAGCCAACATAAATTCATGTTCCACGTGAAACACACCCAAATCTAAAAAGCGACGTCGCTCTTTTGGTCCGCCAAAAAACAACGAATAGCTTTCTGGAGTGATCACTTGAACCGGTAGGAGTTGCGCTAACTCGGACATACGCCGTGCAACTTTACCTTGAATTTTAATTGAACTTTCACCCTGTGCATCTTTACTAATTCCCACTGGAACCTGTAAATGATGCAATGACTTTTTCCCGTGTACGACACAGCGATTCTGATTGTGCTTAATCAACAATTTTGTATTTGTAGTACGAAAAGATTTTCCATGAGAAAGAAAAAAGATAGCTTCGAGCAGACTAGACTTTCCACTGCCATTTGCGCCTAGAATCACATTAACATGCTCACTAGGCGTAATAGTCATAGCCTCAATATTTCGAAAATGCGAGAGACTAAGTTGCGTGAGACTCATAGTAAAATGGTACTACACGCTACAGACGCATTGGCATTACAACGTACATTGCCTCAGTACCGTCAACGCCTTCGATCAAAGCACTACTATTGGTGTCTGAAAGCGTAAACATCACATCTTCTGTTTTGAGTGTATTTAGTACATCTAGTAAATACGACACGTTAAAACCGATTTCTAACTCAGCTCCGTCGTACATCACTTCAACAACTTCTTCTGCTTGTTCTTGCTCTGGGTTATTCGCGCTAATTTTTAATAAACCACTACTTAGGTTTAAACGAACTCCACGGAACTTTTCATTCGACAATATCGACACACGTTGAAATGCACTACGTAACCAATCACGATTAGCAGTCACAATCTTGTCGCCGCCACGAGGTAACACACGACGATAGTCAGGAAAACGCCCATCCACTAATTTACTGGTAAACGTAAATTCACTATCCACGATTCGAACATGGTTAGCACCAAACTGAATAGCAATTAACGTATCATCAGCGATCATTAGGCGCATAATTTCTTGCACCCCTTTACGAGGAATAATAAGTTGACGCTGAGTACCAACAGATTCAACTAAGCGTGCTTGTGCAAGCGCAAGTCGATGTCCATCTGTCGCGACCGTTTTAATGTCCTGATTATCCACTTCGAACGACATACCATTTAGATAATAACGCACATCTTGGTTTGCCATAGAGAACGCGGTACTTTCCAATAACGCGCGTAACTCAAGTCGAGTGAGTTGAAATTCTACTTCACCATCCCAAGACTCTAAGTTAGGAAAATCTTCTGCTGCCAACGTCGTTAAAGAAAACCGACTTTGGCCACTGGTTAACAATAACTGATGTTCTTGACTGGTTAACGTCAACGTTGAACTGTCTGGTAAACTCTTACAGATATCCAATAACTTTTTAGCAGGAAGCGTAATTTTTGCATCCATTGCTTGTGTATCAAGCTCAACGCAAGCGACTAATTCGATTTCCAGATCGGTGCCCGTCATCGATAACTTGCCATCTTTAACTTCAAGTAATACGTTTGCTAAAATTGGTAACGTATGTTTTCGCTCGATTGCACCAGATACTTGCATCAATGGCTTTAAAAACTGATCTCTTGATATTGTTATTTGCATGAGTGTTTTGACCCTTACGATGACAACGTTCTAATTAAGTTTTGATAATCTTCTTTGACTTCGTGAGATTCATCTCGAAGCGCTTTTACTTTACGACATGCATGTAATACTGTCGTATGATCTCTACCGCCAAAAGCATCGCCAATTTCAGGTAAGCTGTGGTTGGTTAATTCTTTTGATAGCGCCATTGCGACTTGACGCGGACGAGCCACCGAACGACTACGACGTTTCGATAACAGATCTGAAACACGAATACGATAATATTCTGCAACCGTACGCTGTATGTTATCAATGGTGACAAGCTTGTCTTGCAGCGCCAACAAATCACGCAATGCTTCTTTAACAAAATCGATTGATATTGGTCTTCCAGTAAAATTCGCGTTAGCAATAACCCGATTCAACGCCCCTTCTAACTCGCGTACATTTGAACGCAATTTTTTAGCAATAAAAAACGCGACTTCGTGAGGCAAATTAATATTACTTTGTTGCGCCTTTTTCATTAAAATTGCTACTCGAGTTTCTAGTTCAGGTGGCTCAATGGCAATCGTTAATCCCCATCCGAACCGAGACTTTAAGCGATCTTCTACGCCTTCAATTTCTTTCGGATATCGATCTGAGGTTAAAATAATTTGCTGATTGCCCTCTAAAAGGGCATTAAAGGTATGAAAGAACTCTTCTTGAGACCGCTCTTTATTGGCAAAGAATTGAATATCATCGATCATTAATGCATCGACACTACGATAGAAACGTTTAAATTCTTCAATCGCATTATTCTGTAATGCTTTAACCATATCTTGCACAAACCGCTCAGAATGCATATACACTATTTTTGCGTCTTGTTTCTTAGCTAAAATACCATTACCAACGGCATGCAATAAGTGAGTCTTACCGAGACCCGTACCACCATAAATAAACACTGGATTAAAGGCCGAACCTGGGTTGTCTGCAACTTGAACTGCAGCCGCTTTTGCCAATTGGTTGGACTTACCTTCAACAAAGTTGTCAAAGGTATAGTTTTCTTTGATATTAGTTTTAAAGCCAGATTTGGGCGCTGGTTCAACTTTTTCTGGTTTTTCTGGCGCTTTTAGAATGTCTGTACCACTTACACCTAACTGTTCTACTTTTGATACAGGTGCTGTTGGTATCACCGGTTTACTGCCAACATCGAAGCGCAATTCTGGCGCTTCGTTCCCACAGATCTCAACCAATAATTCATTAATTCGATTAAGGTACTTTTCCCGTACCCAATCTAGTACAAATCGATTCGGCGCATATATCGTGAGCGTATCTTCTGTGCTTTCCGCTTGTAGGGGTCTAACCCACATGTTGAATTGCTGAGCAGGAAGCTCATCTTGCAAAACATATAAACAACTTTGCCAAACCGACAGATACACTATGCACTCCAAGTCATTAAACGAGTTATCCACGGACACCCTAATTGGTATCAGTTCACTCGCGATTATCGTTCTATTTAAGAGGTGAAAGCTGGGTATTATGAAGCTACTTTATCCACAAGTTCAATATTGACATTTTTGAAAAACTCGATCTGAGCACACAAACAAATTAAAACCTTGTTTTTAATAAACATTTATTTTCACCAACGCCTTAAGATCCTAGCATAAAAGCGCTAAGATCTCGAACCAAAATGTCGATCAAATTGACTTTTCCCAAGGTTTTTTTCACATTATCTACATAAACTGTGGAAAAGTCTTAGATTTATAGATCTTGCGAGATCGTCAAGTTGATCTTAAGATCGCACCACTGCCCAGCTTATTCATTCGACTGGATAGCACATCTCTATAAAGGTGTTCGTTTCTTTGCAAGTTGCTGCAAAAATCAGCAGCACAACACAGATTATGATTGACTTTATCCTGGTGCGGCAGTAATATCTCGCGCTCGCAATGGCACCTGTGCCAGGATCGCGACCTGCATAGGATGTTTTAACTTAACCGATCGGATGGAATTGTTATGAAAAGAACTTTTCAACCTAGCGTATTAAAGCGCAAGCGTACTCACGGTTTCCGTGCTCGTATGGCTACTAAAAACGGCCGCAAAGTATTAGCGCGTCGTCGTGCTAAAGGCCGTAAAGAACTAAGCGCATAAGCTTAGTGAAAGGCTTTGGCTTTGGTAGGGAGTTACGTCTGTTAACTCCCTCTCACTACTCTCGAATCTTCCAAGAACCAGCTCGCGCTGCGACTCCTTTTTTCACTTTACTTGCAAAACCAAATGACGCTGCAACACCCAGACTTGGATTAACCGTTGCCAAAAAACACGTTAAACAAGCAAATCAACGTAATCGCATAAAACGTCTTGCTCGTGAAAGTTTTCGGTTAAATCGTCATCAGCTTGATAACATTGATATTGTATTAATGGTTAAAACAGGCATCGACGAGCAAACCAACGAAGAGATCACCAAACAACTTAATAAGCTATGGCGTAAAATCAATGAGCGCTGTCAGCCTGGTTACACACCGCCTCCTTTTACACCGCGTGATAAACGCCAAAACAAAGGAAAAAGCAGCAAAACACCGCGTACTCAACGTTAAGCGTGGTAAATTTTCTGACTTTGCGGTAGTCTTAGCTCACCTTTTAATCATAGCGTATTCGCCCATGCCAAATGCATTGCGATGCCTTCCTAAGCAACTGGCGTTGGCCTTTATTCGTGGCTATCAACGATTCATCAGTCCACTGCTTGGACCGCATTGTCGATTCAATCCCACTTGTTCACACTATGCAATTTTAGCGATAAATTTGCATGGATTGCGAAAAGGGAGTTGGTTAGCGCTCAAACGCATATTAAAATGTCACCCTTTAAATCCCGGTGGGGATGATCCTGTGCCGGGAAAATCGAAACCGAATAATCACCAACACGAGAAATAAGAGCTGTTATGGAATCGCAACGCACGTTTTTATTTATCGGTTTACTGCTTGTGTCTTTTTTACTGTTCACTGAATGGCAAAAAGAGACCAACCAGCCAAAAGCTGATACCAGTGCCACACAAACTGTGACTAATACGTCACTAAACGACAACGCCGATGTGCCAACTTCGAGCACAGGCATCCCTGTCCTAACCCCTTCAGTAGACCGTCAAGTGATCACCGTAACCACTGATGTGTTGGCCGTGAAAATCGACACTAAAGGTGGTGACATTGTCGAAGCAAAATTGCTTCAACACATGGAATCACATGGTAGTGATACCCCTTACTTGTTATTAGGTGAATTCGATGGCAGACAATACGTTTCACAAAGCGGTCTAGTTGGTTTAAATGGTCCCGATGCAGCACAGCAAGGCCGTCCAGTTTATACCTCAGAACAAAGTGAATACACACTTACAGGTGACGAACTACGAGTACCTTTGAGTTTTGTGGATAGCAATGGTGTGCAATACACGAAAACCTACGTGTTTAAAGCAAATCGTTATGATGTGGCACTACAGTACGACATTAACAACGTGACCGAGAACCCAGTTCAAGTGCAGCTATACACTCAGATCAAACGCACCGTTCAAGACAAAGGCAGTATGATCGATCAGACCTACCTCGGTGCGACTTACGGCACCGTGGATGAGCCTTACGAAAAATATTCCTTCAGTGACATGAGTGAAGCCAACCTAAATAAATCAACGCAAGGCGGTTACATCGCGTTTATCCAGCATTGGTTTGTTAGCGCTTGGGTTCCAGATCAAGCAAGCCAAAATCAAATCTACTCCGCGATCCGCAGTGGTCAGGGGATCATTGGTATTAAAGCTGAACCGACAAATGTTGCGGCAGGACAAACATCAACCATTGCCGCCACTTACTACATGGGTCCAAAAGACACTGACGCGCTTGAGGCTATCCATACTGATCTCGACCTTACGGTAGACTATGGTTGGTTATGGTTCATCTCTCAACCATTGCTCACCTTATTGAAATTCTTATACGGCTTAATTGGTAACTGGGGTGTGGCGATTATCGCAATCACAGTGATTGTAAAAACAGCCCTTTATCCACTCACCAAGGCACAATATACCTCTATGGCGAAAATGCGCATGCTGCAACCTAAAATGCAAGCATTGAAAGAGCGTTTTGGTGATGACCGTCAGAAATTTGGTCAAGCAATGATGGAGTTATACCGTAAAGAGCAAGTTAATCCGATGGGCGGTTGTTTCCCATTATTACTGCAAATGCCAATCTTCCTGGCGCTATTTTATGTGTTCTTAGAATCAACAGAGTTACGTCATGCAGAGTTTGCTCTGTGGTTAACAGACTTATCGTCTAAAGATCCGTACTATGTGCTACCAATCCTATTCGGTGCCAGTATGTTCTTGACTCAGAAGTTGCAACCGATGACGGTTACCGATCCGATGCAGCAAAAGATGATGACGTGGATGCCAGTTATTTTCTCTGTATTCTTCTTATGGTTCCCATCAGGTCTTGTACTTTACTGGTTAGTTTCTAACTTAATCTCCATCGCTCAGATGCTTATCATCTACCGAGGCATGGAGAAAAAAGGCATGAATGTTCGCGGTTAATCGCACCAACATAGCCTTCTAATCTAACAGCCAGTGTTCATCACTGGCTTTTTTATTTTAGGAAGTTCCTAGCCATTCATACCGGTCTATCACTACCCCCTTTTTCATGCATTGCTGTACAATAAGCACATTGTATTTTGAAGTGGCGATAAGTCATGAGTTCACAAGACACCATAGCAGCACAAGCAACCGCTCCGGGACGTGGAGGCGTAGGAATTATTCGGGTATCGGGAAACAAAGCCAAACTCGTCGCAAAACACATTCTTGGTCGTTGTCCAAAAACCCGTTATGCCGAATATTTAGCATTTAACACCTTAGACGGAGAGCAGCTTGATCAAGGGATCGCGCTATTCTTTCAAGGACCAAATTCGTTTACCGGCGAAGACGTATTAGAACTCCAAGGTCATGGTGGACCGGTCGTACTCGACATGCTATTGCGCGAAATTAGCCAGCTTGAGGGTGTACGTTTAGCTAAACCAGGCGAATTTTCTGAGCGAGCATTTCTAAATGATAAACTCGATTTAACGCAAGCCGAGGCCATTTCCGATCTGATTAATGCCACCAGTGAACAAGCCGCCAAAAGTGCCCTACACTCCTTACAAGGCAGTTTCTCGAACCATATTCATACACTGGTAGAACAAGTTATCCATCTACGCATGTACGTTGAAGCAGCAATTGATTTTCCAGACGAAGAAATCGACTTTCTTTCCGATGGCAAAGTAGCAAACGACTTAAATGCTATCATCGAGCAACTAGCAACAGTGCGCCAACAGGCAAAACAAGGCAGCATTATGCGCGAAGGCATGAAAGTAGTGATCGCAGGGCGTCCAAATGCAGGAAAATCGAGCTTGCTCAATGCACTTGCAGGACGTGAAGCCGCTATCGTAACCGACATTGCAGGTACGACACGTGATGTGTTGCGAGAGCACATTCACATCGATGGCATGCCACTTCATATCATTGATACAGCTGGCCTTCGAGAGAGCCCTGATAAAGTGGAACAGATCGGTATAGAACGCGCATGGGATGAGATCCGAGCTGCCGATCACGTGTTGTTTATGGTCGATGGACTTGATACAAACGAAACCGATCCCACTAAAATCTGGCCAGATTTTATGGCAAAACTGCCTCGCGGCATGGCTGTTACTGTGGTTCGAAATAAGATTGATCTCAGCAATGAACAGGCTGGACTGTGCCAACAAGGAAACTACCCTGTACTTCGCTTAAGTGCCAAAGATCAATTAGGCATCGATTTATTGCGTGATCACCTTAAAGCATGTATCGGCTTCCAAGGTGCGACCGAAGGTGGCTTTATGGCACGTCGTCGTCACTTAGATGCCTTAGAACGTGCCGCGGAACACCTAGAAATCGGCCGAGACCAACTTGAACTGCATATCGCAGGCGAAATTTTGGCAGAAGAGCTTCGCCTTACGCAACAGCATTTAAATGAAATCACAGGTGAGTTCACCTCGGACGATCTCTTAGGTAAGATCTTTAGCTCGTTTTGTATCGGTAAATAACAAGGTCAATTCAAGGATGAACACACTTATTGATAACGGTGAGGCGCACATTAATGTGCGTTTGCAACTAACAATTTTTTAAGTAAATTAGCGAGTTGCTGTTGTTCTTCGTATTCAAGCGGGGCTAATAAATCATTACCTTTAGCGACATGTTCAACAATAACCTCATCAATCACTTTTAGCCCCTGCTGAGTTAATGAAACAACCACTCCTCGACGATCATTTGGATCGGGGCTTCTCTTCACTAGGCTTTTCTCTTCTAATCTATCAATTCGATTCGTCATCGAGCCAGATGTTAACATCAGGGTTTGCAGTAATTGATTTGGGGTTAGCGCATAGGGCTGCCCAGAACGACGAAGTGTTGCTAATACATCGAATTCCCCACCATTTAAACCGAACTGCTTAAATACTCCCTGTAACGTCTTACTGAAAATTGCATCCGCTCTCACTAAGCGGCCCATTATTGCCATAGGCCATGGATCAAGTTCCGGTTTTTCCCGTTTCCATTGCGCCAGCACTCTATCAACTAAGTCCGTTTTTTCCATCAATACTTCCCCTTATTCAGCTGAAAACGCCACAGTAACGCAAATTAAACTTCAACACAAGACTCATTAAAACAAGTAACTTCACATAAAGATAGTTGACATTAAGAAAAAATATATTATCTTCTATACGACCAAAACATTAACTAAATATATACATTTTTTTAATTAGATTTAGTTCAAATTTTGGCCTTATTTACAGATTGAATTACAAGGATTGATTATGAACTCGCACATTACCAAACTACGATGTAGTACCAAAACCAATAACGGAGAGTCTCTAACGTTACCAACCAATCTCGTGGCAATGTTACAACACCAAATCGAAAACCAAGGTGAAAATTCAGCGGTTATTTCTAAAGAAAAGCACTTAACTTATCGCCAATTAGGTGACAAGGCAGCCAGCATTGCAGCGTTGCTGCATCAACTTAGTGCGCAGGCAAATGAATATATAGGTCTTTACATTGAACCATCTGCCGATCTGATTTGCGCAGTATGGGGCTGTTTATATGCGGGTTGTGGATATTTACCACTTTCACCTGAATATCCCGCTAAGCGCATTGACTACATGCTCAAAGATGGGAAAGCCCGTATCGTAATTACTCAACAACACTTAAAAGCGCAACTTGAAGACATGGTGGATAAGTCTGTATTTGTTCTCACAACTGACGAAATCAGCAGTATTGTTCACTTCCAAGCCGAGATTAAGCCCAGTGACTTAGCATACATGATTTACACATCTGGTAGTACAGGCGACCCTAAAGGCGTCATGATCGAGCACCGAAGTATTGCGGCGCAAATGCAATGGCTGACCCAATTTGGTTTTACGACCAAAGACCGAATCTTGCAGAAAACACCGTTTAGTTTCGATGCTGCACAGTGGGAGTTGCTTGCTAACGCAATTGGCATGACAGTCGTAACAAGTGAATCGGGAATGTATCGAAACCCTGCAGCAATCGTAGACAGCATAATTGACAATAAAGTGTCGGTGTTACAATGTGTTCCAACACTACTCCAAGCTCTGCTGGACTCTCCTGGAATTCAGCTATGTGATTCATTAACAATGCTGTTTAGTGGTGGTGAGATCCTCACAAAACAGCTTGCTACGCAATGTTTAACTGAATTACAAGGACGCCGCCTAATAAATCTATACGGTCCAACCGAATGCACGATCAATGCGTCGAGTTACGAAGTTACCTTGGAGAATTTGCCTAACTCGCCTGACGCTATAGCAATTGGTAAAGCCGCTGCGGATACAGCTTTTTATATCTTAGATGAACAGCTACAGCCTGTTGCAAAAGGTGAAAGTGGCGAATTGTTTATTAGCGGTGTGCAAGTTGCGCGTGGTTACTACAATCGTGAAACGAGCACGACACAGAAGTTTATCGCAAATTGTTTTAGTACAAAACTACACCATGAACGACTATATCGAACCGGCGACTTAGTTCGTGAAGATAATGATGGCGAAGTTCATTTTCTCTCTCGCACCGATAATCAGATTAAGTTACGTGGCTATCGTGTAGAGTTGGATGAAATCCGCTTAGCTATTGAAAAGCACAACTGGGTTAAGAATGCAGCCGTCGTGGTTAAAAATGATGATCGTACAGGTTTTCAAAATCTGATTGCTTGCGTTGAGTTTAATGCTCGTGAAGCGGCATTTATGGATCAAGGTAGTCATGGGGAACATCATCAGTCGAAAAAAAACAAACTTCAAGTTAAAGCACAGTTGTCAAGCGCAGGCTTGCGAACACTGACCACACCATTACGCAGTCAAGCAATTGCGCTGCCAAATGCCACTCCAAGTAAAGGTCAACTAGAAACCGTATTTGCGCGCAAGACTTATCGCTATTTTGAAGGTGGTGAAGTTCAACTGGATGAGTTACTTAAACTGTTTAACCAACAGCCAGAATTGCATGGCAAGCGTGACATTGCAACGCTCAGTTTTGGCGAATTTGGACAGATCATGCGTTATTTTGGACAGTTTAAAAGCCCAGAAAGATTACTTCCAAAATATGGTTACGCTTCACCTGGAGCTCTATATGCGACACAGCTTTATGTCGAATTACAGCAGTTGTTTGATTTAGAAGCTGGGATTTATTACTACAACCCACACGATCATCAGTTGCACTTAATACAAGCTTTGCCTGAAACAGGGCAGCCGGCTCTATCACTGCATTTCTTAGGTAAGCCATCAGCTATTGAACCCGTTTACAAAAACAATATTCTCGAAGTGCTTGAGATGGAAACTGGGCATATGCTAGGGCTGTTTGACCAAATTCTTGGTCAGTATGGCTTGTCTGTGCGCGATGGCTATTTTAATCACCAGCTCAATGAGGTTTTAGCGGTTGAACAAGATGATTGTTATTTAGGTAGTTTTACTGTTGCTGAAAGTAAAGCTGAGCCGCTAGCGCAAGTTGAAGCAATCTTGCAAGTACAAGGTATGAACGAGTTAGCGGATGGCACATACACTTTTGATGGCCAACAATTCGTAGCGCTTAGCTTAGATGTGATAGAGAAAAAACATGTTATTGCAATTAATCAGCAAGTGTATGACAGAGCTTCATTTGGTATCGCATTACTCAATCACAGCACGGAAACGTGGCGCCATTATATTGATCTAGGTCGAAAATTGCAGCGCTTGCAAATGAACGCTTGGAATTTAGGTCTGATGTCTTCCGGTTATAGCTCAAAGTCAGGACATGATCTGCCCTCTGCTTTACGTATGGGAGAAATTTTAGCGCAGATTGGAAAACCAATGCGACCATTCTATTTCTGTGTGGGTGGTAAAATATCGCATGAACAACGTACCTCAGAAGGAATGAACGAAGACGCAATCCATATGCGTGGTCCGTTGGAAATATTGAAAGATGAGCTGGAAATGTCGCTCCCAAGCTTTATGGTACCAAATCAAATCGTGGTTTTTGAAAAACTCCCACAAACCGCCAATGGTAAAATCGATTACATTGCGATTAAGGCATCAGATAAACTCGAAACAGCAGCAAATCACGCTCCATTTGTAATTGCCCGGACACCATTAGAAGAGAAATTATCAGCGCTATGGCGCGCTACTCTTAAGTGGGACAAAGTTTCAGTCAAAGATAACTTTTTTGAAAGTGGTGGTAACTCTTTAACCGCAGTGACACTTATCAACACCATTAACAAAGAGTTAAACCTCTCCATCCCTATGCAAGTTCTCTTTGAGGCTCCGAATATAGAAGAGTTAGCTCACTATATTAAGCACACAGACAACGATAGAGGTAATCGTCTTATTGCGCTTAATCGGAGTCAGGCAAGTGATCGTGTGTTTTGT
Source organism: Pseudoalteromonas luteoviolacea B = ATCC 29581 (assembly GCA_000333235.1). Taxonomy (GTDB): domain Bacteria; phylum Pseudomonadota; class Gammaproteobacteria; order Enterobacterales; family Alteromonadaceae; genus Pseudoalteromonas; species Pseudoalteromonas luteoviolacea_D. The sequence continues at coordinate 42,753 of CAPN01000027.1, forward strand.
TGGCCTGGACTAGGTGGTTATCCAATGAGCTTAAAACCATTAGCAGAGAAACTTACCCCACATGCTCAGTTTATAGGGGTTCAAGCGCACGGTATTAATACCAATGAAGTGCCTTATGAAACCATCTCTGCAATGGCTCAATCAGATATTAGACTTTTGAAAAAACATCAGCCGCATGGACCATACCAACTATGGGGTTATTCTTTTGGGGCACGAGTCGCTTTTGAAGTCGCCTACCAACTTGAACAGCAAGGTGATGAAGTAGAAACCTTAGTGCTGCTAGCACCAGGTTCACCGCTACTCAAGAATGGGCAATCCAGAGCAAATGAACCTAGTTTTGATTCTAGCGCCTTTGTTTCCATTTTGTTTTCCGTGTTCTTTCAGCGAATTGACGGCCCTATTCTAGAGCGCTGTTTAGCAACTGTTAATAACAAAGCCGACTTTATTGATTTCGTATGTAAAAACCACCGAACTCTCAATAGGGATATGGTAAAGCAAATAATAGAAATTGTAGAACAAACATATGAGTTCAAATATACCTTCCACGAGTTAATGGAGCGTAAAGTGCATGCACCCACAATTATCTTTAAAGCAAAGGGAGATGATTATTCATTCTTGGAAAATGTGTCCGGATTATCAGAGCGGGAAATTGAAACAGTCCACTTAACTGAAGATCATTATGAAATCTTAAAAACGGACGGCGTGCACTCGCTTTACCAACGTTATTTGCAGTTTCAATGTCCTTTAACTTCAGACTTGCTGGCGCGCGCGAGTTAAACAGGAGCCTACGATGCCACACGTAAACCTTCATTACTTTGAATGCTATCTTAACGATCATCAAAAAGCGCGATTAGTTACGGAGATTACAACAACCATTACTAAAATATTCGGGTGCTCTGATGAAGTGCTCTCAATTTCATTATGCCCAGAACAACCTGAACAATGGCAACAAAAAATTGTTGAACCTTATTTCCTCAACGCGTCGGACAAACTAGTCAAGTTTGCGAACTATTAAAGGATTGAAAATGAATATGTTAGAGAAATATTTAGTGATAAACCCAGAAGTACAACGAGCATTAGAAAATGGTCAAGCGGTTGTTGCACTTGAGTCAAATGTAATCACGCATGGGTTAGATTACCCAGACAACAAACTTACTGCTCTCGCTGTTGAAGCGGCGGTGCGAGAATCAGGAGCCGTGCCAGCCACGATAGGTATTATCGCTGGAAAAATTGTCGTCGGTATGACCATAGATGAAATCGAACAATTCGCCACAAACGCAGCAATTCCTAAGATCAGTAGCCGGGATCTCCCTATTATCTTGGCGCAAAAAAAACATGGTGCTACCACTGTTGCGTCCTCTTTAATTGCCGCAGAGTTAGCTGGAATTGCTTTTTTCTCTTCTGCTGGTATTGGTGGTGTTCATCGCGGCGCACAACAAACTATGGATATCTCTTCTGATTTAATCCAGTTCACACGCTCTAAAGTCGCCGTTGTGTGCGCAGGAGCTAAAAACATCTTAGATTTAGGCCTGACGCTGGAGTTTTTAGAAACCCACAATGTGCCTGTAATCGCCTACCAATTTGATGATTTTCCGGCTTTCTATTGTCGAACAAGTGGCTTAAAAGCACCGCAGCGATTAGACGATTCTGATGTTTTAGCTGAAGTGATCAATCTTCAATGGCAGTTAGACCCAAAACGTTCCGTTCTGATCTGCACACCAACCAAAGAAGAAGATGCTATCGACAGTCAAGAAGTGAGTGCAGCGATAGCCGAAGCGAATGCAACTGCATTAGCACAAGGTGTAAGTGGTAATTCAGTAACTAAGTTCATAATGAAAGCCATCGATAACGTTACATTAGGACGCTCTGCAGCTGCAAATCAGGCGGTACTCATTAATACCGCAAGAACTGCAGGTTGGCTAGCGGTGGCACACGCTAGCCATAACACCATTAAATACGAGAATGAACAACGTGAACATATTTCACATGTACAACATTGACATATTTTTTTGCTAAAGTATCTTTATATAGAGATACTTTATATAAATACACATTCACCGTCATTTACACCCAAATAATAAACATAACTTGCAGAAAACCAGACTGCAAGTCAGTGAAACCAAGGATGGTTGCCACTGTGATGACTTCAAGTGGTAAGGGTATAAATCACAAACAACGATAGTTTAAAAAGGAATTCATAATGAGATATCTGCCTTGGACGTTAGCAGTCGTAATCGTCTCCGCTTTAGCGGCAGCTGGTATAGTACTGAAAAGCCATATAGTTGAAGCTAGAAATGGACAATATGGTGAGCAAACCGCATTAGTTGATGCGTTTCAAGCAGAGCGTAGTTTGCATCAGTCCTATTTAGAAGTCAGTGGCGTAGTGACTGCGACACAATCAATCGCTTTGGTTAACGAGTTAGCTGGAAAAATAAGTAAAATTGCGATGTATTCTGGTGAAGTTGTTAACCAGGGTGATGTCTTACTGGAGATTAACCATGCAGAAGAATTGGCTCAGCTAAAAGCAGCACAAGCTAATCTGAACCAACAAAAAAATCGAGTGCAACGCTTTTTACAGCTCCATGCCAGTCAAAAATTAAGTGCCCAGCAGCTTGAAGAAGCACAAGCCCAACAGGTGCAATTTGCAACGCAAGTTGAGCTGTTGCAAGTACAGATAAACAAGAAAATCTTGCGCGCTCCTTTTACCGGCCAAGTTGGAATCCATAATTTACAGATAGGACAGTTCTTGCCTGCAAATACCGACATTACTCAATTGATAGGAGTGGCAAACGAAGTTTGGATTGATTTCGCGTTACCTCAATCGTATTCAGTACTCGATAAAGCAACGAAAGTTGAAGTGCACAATATTGGCACATCACAACGGGTTTTAACGGGTGAAATAGTCAGTGTAGCCGCTGAAGTAACAAAGCAAACGCGTCAGCTTAGCTATCGTGCTGAAGTAAAAAATCCCAATCTAGCGATTAATCAACTCGTCAAAGTGCGCGTGCCTGTAGGCGCTGCAAAGCCTGTTTTTTCAGTATCGCACTTAGCCGTGATCAAAGACCCTTTAGGTGACTTTGTCTATGGACTTGAGGCAGATGAACATAATACGCTTCGGGCGGTTCGTCTACCAGTGACATTAGGTGAGCGTATTGGTGATAAAGTACTTGTACTGTCTGGTATCTCAGAGGGAATGCTAATCGCTGGAAGCGGTGCATTTAAGTTACGTCAAGGTTTGAAAACAATTGTCAGTGACCGTGAAGCTGTCACTGTAGCAAGTCAAGTTCAGACCACAGGTGAGCAAGCACTATGAAACAACAACATTGGATGGATCGTTTTGTTACGCAACCTACTTTACCCATAGTGCTATCAGTGATGATTTGCCTCGCAGGATTATGGTCAGTAGCTAAAATTGCAGTATTGCAATTTCCAAAAATTGAAAGTGCCTCTTTAGTCATTGAAACCCAATACATTGGCGCATCCGCTCATGTCGTAAAAGGTTTTATTACTGAGCCGATTGAGCGAGTTGCCGCAACAGTTCCAGGCGTAGACTATGTTGATGCCGTAAGCAAAGCAGGCAAAAGTACGGTCACGGCATATTTAAAGCTTAATGAAGATAGTACAAGTGTGTTAGCTGAACTCACAGCACGTTTAGGTCAAGTTAAACATTTGCTACCGAGTGACGCAGAAGATCCAACCATTAATGTGACACGAGCTGACCGTCCCCATGCATTATTTTATCTCAATATTGAGCATCGAAATGTGCCGCTAACACAACTCACTGACTATTTATCACGTCAAGTAACACCTATTCTTACGGGTATTAAGGGAGTGCAAAAAGTCGACATTGAAGGCGGTCGCACGCCAGCGATGCGTGTTTACTTAGATTCCGAACGCTTAGATGCTTTTAATATCAGTGCGGATGAGGTGTTTGCAGCATTACGTGCTAACAACACAATTGCGACGCTAGGTTTTACTGAAACCAATAAACAACATATTGATTTAGTTGCTAATACTCAACTTAAGCAAGTTGCTGAATTTGAACAGCTGGTGGTGCGTCAGTTTAACAATGAAACGCTTTACCTTCGAGATATTGCCAACGTTGAGCTTGGCTCTGAGCAGCCACAAGTATCAGCGCGCTTAGATCAGCACGACACTGTGTATATTTCGGTGTGGCCTCTACCTGGTGCTAACGAAATTGCGGTAGGCGATGCGCTTTACGCCATGACGGATAAAATCAATCAAACACTGCCTGACGGACTGCGAATTAATTATGCCTACGATGGCACTTTATATATGCGAGATGCACTTTTTGAAATTTTCACGACTTTGATAGAAACCGTGGTGCTCGTTGGCTTAGTAGTACTATTTATGATGGGATCATTTCGTAGCGCGGTAGTACCTTTAATCACTATCCCAATATCCATCTTAGGCGCAATAGCAGCTATGTACATGGTGGGCTTCTCCCTCAATCTATTGACCGTTTTAGCAATTGTATTATCCGTGGGGTTGGTTGTTGATGATGCTATTGTGGTGGTAGAAAACGTGGCGAGATACATTCGTAATGGAGAAAATCGCATTAATGCAGCATTGATCAGTGCGAAGCAATTGTTTAAACCAATCGTCGCGATGACACTGACCTTAGCGATGGTCTACTTGCCAATCGGTTTTTTGACCGGCTTAACCGGGATATTATTTAAAGAGTTTGCATTCACTTTGGCGCTTACGGTGATTTTATCTGGAGTCGTCGCACTAACGCTGTCTCCTATCATGAGTGCCTATGTAATACCTGAAGGCGGTAAAGAAAGTTCACTTACATGTCGTGTTAATGAGGCGTTTGATACACTTAAAAATCAGTATCAACGATGGTTATTAAAATCACTAAATTACCGTCAACAAGTTGTATTTGCTGCCTTTACCTTAAGTATCTTGGTTATTCCTTTTTATCACGGTTCGCAAAAAGAACTCGCCCCTGTTGAAGATCAAAGTAGCATTTTCGTTTTGGTACAATCGCCACCTGAATCCTCGTTAACCTATAACGAGCAACATCTTCATCCAATGGTAGATAGACTATTAACGATCCCTGGCACGACGCAAATGTGGCAAAACATTTTCACTAACTCAGCGTTTGGAGGGATAGAATTTGTAAGCTCCAGTGAGCGAGATTATACCACCAAATCAATTTTGCCTGAGGTATACGGACGTTTATCACAATCTCCAGGGATAAATCCATTGCCGATTTTACCTGCCCCTTTACCTACTGCGGGTCAATTTGACGTCGAAATGGTCGTGCGTTCATCGGCACCGTATGAAGAAATGAAAAAGTATGCGGATCAACTTATTGGCAGAGCATTTGCGTCGGGCCATTTCTTATATGCGGATACTGATCTTAAAATTGACTTACCGCAAATTGAGATTCAACTCGAGCGCGATAAGATAGCCGATTTGGATATGGATTTAGCTTACGTTAGTGCGCAATTGAGCGTGTTGCTATCGCATAACTATGTCAATCGTTTTGACGCTGATGGGAAAGCTTATCAAGTTATCCCTGTTGTGAATCAGAATATTAAATCAGATCCTTCGCGCTTATTGAGTTTACCTATCAAAAGCCCAGATGGCAGCAGCATCATGTTGTCTTCCATTGCGACGATAAACTGGCAAACTGTACCTCGTCAGTTGAGTAGCTTTGGACAGCAAAATGCGTTTCGAATTTTTGGCGGAGTATTACCCACTAGCACTAAAGAAGGCGCATTAACCGCACTTGAAAGTGCGGCAAAAGAAATATTACCGCCAGGTTATACATTGGATTATGCCGGTGAATCGCGTCAGCTAAGAACTCAAGGCAATAGCATGTGGACAGTGATGGCGGTTTCTTTATTGATCGTCTATTTGTTGTTGAGTTTGCAGTTTAACAGTTTCCGCGATCCATTGGTGGTATTATTGGGGAGTGTACCCCTTGCTATGAGTGGGGCAATGATGCTGTCGTATTTTGAATTTACGACCATGAACATTTATTCACAGATTGGGCTCATTACGCTAATTGGCTTGATAGCAAAAAATGGTATATTGATTGTGGAATTCGCCAATCATTTACAGCAAGAAAATAGAACCCGCTTAGAAGCTGTGGTCGAATCGGCAGCGACACGCTTACGCCCGATACTGATGACTAGCGCGGCAACCGTGCTTGGCCACTTCCCTTTAATGTTAGTCAGTGGGGCTGGTGCGCAGGCGCGTAATAGCATTGGCATCATATTAGTTGCAGGTATGGCGATTGGCACATTATTTACGTTGTTTGTGTTACCTGCCTTTTATGTATGGCTTGCTAGCAAACGCGAGAGCAATAACATGCAACGGCAAAATCTGAAAATATCACTCGCATAACCTATTTTTCTTCCAAATGTGATGGTCAGCCGAGTGTTGGCCATCTTTTATTATTATCCCCTATTTGTCTGCATCTTCAGATCGTAATTATCATCATTTAATTTCTATATACCCAAATAACTGGAAGGGACCTATGTCTGTTCTTCACCGTGTTTTCAAAACTAGGAACGCTAGGCAGGTAAACCAACGTCAAATAGATATGGTTCTACCGCACATTAGAGGATGGGCAAGAATGACAAGCGTTAGTGCGTGCTAAGAGAACACGAAACGTTCGTTTGCTCTATTTAAAACAATCACTGCTTTGTTTTCTGAATACCACCTGTCCAAGTGCATCTCAGGATCAACAGATAGAATTACCGCTTTCATGGTATTAATAAAAGAGATGAAAGAAATCGCTGAGTGCTTTTCACTCTTCTCATTTAATTACGCAACTGAGTTTTAGTGCGGCGTGAGCTGCTGTGATGCCAAAGAGGACTTCTTATTACTTTCCCATTCATGCTAAGACCGACAACTATGGTTAAGACGTTAGTTTATTTGTTTCAAATGTGTGTAAATTGAATATAGAGAAAAAGTTTAAGAGGAATTGTATAGAGCAAAGGATAATCTAGGTAAATGATTCCGGCCTTGACCCTATACTGTAATCAGATTGTAACTCCCCCATAAAATGAAACAGTTCATAAGTAGAATTTTCTATTAATTGAAATAGGAAAATTGATGATGAGAAAATCTAAGTTCACCG
>CAPN01000026.1 GCA_000333235.1 Pseudoalteromonas luteoviolacea B = ATCC 29581
ACAGAAGTTAAGTTGACTAAAGTAGACGTAGACGAAGTAAAACGTACTCAGTACGAGACGATATCAGAATTTTTCCAGATTTAGTTTACTTGCAAGCGCGAGTAAGCAACCAGCTTATGCTTGGTGACAATAGTGTTGTGGACCCACCTGACCCCATGCCGAACTCAGAAGTGAAACGCAACAGCGCCGATGATAGTGTGGC
>CAPN01000025.1 GCA_000333235.1 Pseudoalteromonas luteoviolacea B = ATCC 29581
CAGGCTGTGTAAAAACCCTTGATCACCTTTTGGTCTAAGTACGAACTGCTTATGATCAATTGGTCTTAGCTATCGATCCAATTTCAAAGCCAAGTTCAGTATCATTAGATGGTAAGCACAGCCAGGGAAATTCTGACATGTCTCACCATATTGCAGGTCAATCAAGGCACCTATCTACTCTCTTCCCAGAGGTCATGGACGACTTTGTCACCGAAGATAATCCAGTGCGAGTGATTGATGTCTTTGTTGCGCATCTAGATTTGCTCGACCTAGGTTTTGAAAGCGTCAACCCCAAGTCAACTGGCCGTCCAAGCTATCATCCCGCTACAATGCTCAAGCTCTACATTTACGGTTACTTAAATCGAATTCAATCTTCTAGGCGGCTGGAGAAGGAGTGCCACCGCAATGTCGAGTTAATGTGGTTGCTTGAACGTCTATCTCCCGATTTTAAGACGATTGCAAACTTCAGGAAGGATAATGGTAAGGGAATTAAAAATGTCTGTCGCAAGTTCGTTGAATTATGCCGACAACTTAATATGTTTGATGATGCCGTGTTTGCTATCGATGGCAGTAAATTCAAAGCCGTTAATAACAAATCCAAAAATTACACTCCCAGTAAAGTGCAGTTTCATATCGAACGAGTTGAAAAAAGTATCGAGAAATATTTAAGTCAAATGGATGCCAAAGATGAGCACGAAAAAGAGTCAGAGCCGACCGTTGCCGCATCGAAATTAGCATGGTTAAAGCGGCGCTTAGTTGAGCTAAAAGAACTCGAAAAACACGTGAATGAGCATCCGGATAAGCAGATATCACAGACTGACCCTGATGCCCGCTTGATGAAAACACACCACATGGAAAGACAGGTCTGCTACAACGTGCAAACGGCTGTCGATACCAAGCACCATCTCATCGTTTGCCACGACATCGTTATGACAACAGACCGTGGACAATTGACATTAGTCGCTGAGCAAGTTCAGAAGGCGACAGGAAAACAATCTATTACAGTGTTGGCCGACAAAGGCTACTTCAGTCGAATTGATATCAAAAATGCATATGATCAAGGCATTACGGCGAATGTGCCGCAAACTGATACTTCTGGCTCGGAGAGCAAAGGCATTTTTAACAAGTCGCTCTTCAAGTACGACAATGTCAGTGATGTATACATTTGCCCAGCGGGTAAAGCCTTACAAAAGCGAATGAGAGCAACGGATAAAGGCGTTGAACAGGATGTTTACTTCAACAAGTTAGCGTGCAATGACTGCTCAATCCGCTCTCAATGTACGACATCAAAGAAAGACCCTCGTCGAATGAGAAGATGGATACATGAATCGATTATTGATGACATGCAAAAGCGGTTGGACGAAAATCCACAATTTCCGGTTGTCAGGAAACAGAGCGTTGAGCATCCGTTTGGTACGATAAAAATGTGGATGGGAGCGACGCACTTTTTGACGAAACGGCTCAAGAATGTGAGTACCGAAATCAGCCTCAGTGTGCTTGCTTACAATCTGAAACGGATGATGAGCATACTAGGAACTGTCGGTTTGATGGAAGCAGTCAAACAGAGGTGAAATTCAATCAGCCTAACCTCTTCAAATATCAGCTCCAAGATTCAAGCCTCGCTGTTCTTAAATGCCTTAACAATGCAAGCCAAAAATCTGCATCTGCACCTTGTGAATGTGATGACCGCCATTTGGATGCTTAAGTGCAACCCAAGCCGATATTTTTTGATGGAATCCCTGTTTTTACACAGCCTG
>CAPN01000024.1 GCA_000333235.1 Pseudoalteromonas luteoviolacea B = ATCC 29581
CAGTAGGTGCTGGTGTTGTAGCTACAATCATCGCTTAATAACTGAGTTATTAAACGTTGAAAAAAGGTCGCTTAGGCGGCCTTTTTTGTTTGAGTTTGGTAAGTCTGCAAGAACAATGACGCTCACTGTTGAGCTAATCTGTCGCCCTCAAACTCTCAATGGACGAAGGTCTACGTTTCGCTTATCGTGAAGGTGGCCTTGCGTGGCAACCAGCACAGCAAGTGCTGTGTTGTAGTTACAATCATCGCTTAATAACTGAGTTATTAAACGTTGAAAAAAGGTCGCTTAGGCGGCCTTTTTTGTTTTACGTACAGTAAGTTAAAAGTACAACCAATCGACTCTGACCCTATTGGAGTACTCGATTTGTAGGCGAGGGTTTACCCTTCGCTTGGTATTCGTCATTGCAATGTCACTTAGAATGCGAGTCATAAAGACTCGTCTACATGAGACCTGTTTGAGCGAATAGCAGACTTGTGATTAGTAGGCGAAGGTTTACCCTTCGCTTGGTATTCGTCATTACAATGTCTCTTAGAATGCGAGCCATAAAGACTCGCCTACATGAGACCTGTTTGAGCGAATAGTAGATCTTTCATACTTCCTATATCGGATAGGTTGTTCTTTTACTTTGCATTTTGTTAACGATGCACAGCTGAAAACACTGTATATAACACAGTTTTAGCGTGTTGCTCGTATAGTCAAGAAAACGAGCGATTTGCTTGATTTTATCCGTACCTAATTAAGCGAAAGATAAGTTTAAGCCATACATAGCAATTAGTTAGTCGATATGTTAAAAGTGTAAAAATCAGAAAGTCGAGGCGCCCGCTTGCAGAAAAACGAGCGAAACCCTCGATATTAAATTGTTATGTGGTCAGGAAGGATATGAGTTGCGATAAGTGCCAGAGTATAAAAAAGGTTATTAAAGTTCCTAGAGATCTTACAGAAGCAATCTTACTGGCTAAGCTTAAAATCGAAGACGGAACTCTAAAATATCTAGGGGCTGGTTCTTACGGTGATCCTTTTAAACGAATTGCTTCAGGTAAAGGTTGGAGTGATTTCGTAAATAACTATTTCTCATGCTCATCCTGCAACCAAATATTCAACTTACACGCTGAAACATATCATGGTAGCGGTGGCAAGTTAGAGGCAGTAGAAAAAATTCAAGGCGAGTTGGGCAATGATGTATATCCCACATAACAAGTTGCTCAAGTTCGTTCGTAAACTCACTGGGACAATTAACAGCTGGCTTGGCGCTTCGCGCAAGTTTAGCCAACTGTCAATTGCCCCTTAGCAAAGCGTTATACATCATGGTTAACCAAATGAAATCGTTTTTATTTTGGCATTGCTACTGGTCTGTTCTAAGTTGAGTGCAGCTACACCTTATGAATTGCCGCGAAGTTCGGTTATTGAGATTGCAGAGAAATCTAGTGGACGTGTCTACCCCCTGTTTATTCAGCTACCGCCTTCTTACGAAGCAAATACTGACCAGACTTATCCGGTAATTTACCTTACCGATGCACATTACAGTTTTCCAATTGTATCTGGCGCTATGCGTTTTCCAATGAACAACGGTGTGATGCAGCATGCAATCATTGTCGCGGTGTCGTATGAAAAAGGTTCGGCAGGCGCCAGCAGCAGGATCAGAGACTACACACCAACATCAGCGAAAGCCTGGAAACAGCAGACTGGTAATGCACAAGGACATATGGCTTTTATCCGTGAAACCGTAATGCCATTTATTGAAAGCCAATATCGGGCGAGCAAAACGGATAGAACCTTTGTCGGTAATTCACTAGGTGGTCTGTTTGGTACCTATATTTTATTTACTGAACCGGATTTGTTTTCGAGCTACATATTGGGTAGCCCATCGGTTTGGTTTGACGATAGGGCGATATTAAATACTTCATTTGCAAAACCACAAACGAAGATAAAAGTGTATTTATCCGTAGGCGAGTATGAAACGCCAGCTTTTGGCGAAGGGCAAGACATGGTTGCGGGAGCCATGCAACTTAGAGACAAAATTGCTGCATATCGTAGTGAATACATTGAGATTAACTTTTCAATCATCTCAGGCGCAAGCCACGCTACAGCATTCCCAACTACAGCTATTCAAGGCTTGGATTGGGTATATGGCATAAAACGGAAATGATGTATAACAAACCGCGTCATTCGGGGCCTGCGACCCCTGCGACGCTCACAAGTTCGCGCGCTTGCGCGAGGCGTGACGCTCCGATATTGGCACAAAGCTCTTCTTGAACAAGCGAGGGATGAACCCTCGCCTACAGTGAAAAATACGTATTGCCTAAGTTTGCTTTTGGCACAAACATGACTAACGTGTTTCTGCTCTAAAACAAAAAATGTAAAGAGCGCGGCGGTAAACTCACCGCGCTAACTGGCTTTTGAAGCAATTACGCGTTCATTCGAAGATACTCTAGTCGTTCATCGGATTGACTCGAAGACTCGGATGGTAAGTCGGCTTTTGCATTGCTTGCAAGGCGAAAATACGACAGTTGTTTCTTCATTTCGAATGCTTGCTCCGACATTTGCCGCGCTGCAGCCATCGTTTCTTCGGTGACCGCCGAGTTTTCTTGCACAATTGCAGATAGGCGTTGTACTACAATGTCTACTTCTTTTATCGATTGTTGTTGGGTTTGCGTGCTTTGGCTTATTTTGATAATGCTTTGATTTACGGTGGTGACAGCATTGACAATTTGTTCCAACTTTTCACCCGATTGATGGGCTTTATCGGTGCCTAAAGTCACCTTTTGATTACTGTTGGCAATAATGGTCTTAATTTGCTTTGCTGAGCTAGCAGAGCGTCCTGCAAGTTCTCTTACTTCGTTGGCAACCACGGCAAAGCCTCGTCCGTGTTCGCCTGCACGAGCAGCCTCAACGGCAGCATTCAGCGCTAATAAGTTGGTTTGAAATGCTAAGCCGTCAATCACCGAAACAATTTCGTTAATGTCTTTGGATGCCGCATTGACATCGTTGATGGCCGTAACCGTATCGAAAGAAAGTTGACCACCTTCTTCGGCGATGGTGCGGGCATTTTCGGCTAAATTCACTGCGCCAGTCGACTGGTTTGCTACTTCGCTAATTTCATCAAGCATGTGACCCGTGCTGGCACTTGCTTCTTCTAGATTGGCTGCTTGTTCTTCTGTTCGACGGCTGATCTCGGTGTTACTTTGTGCAATTTCCTCCGCGCTTTGCGAGACTAGCTCTGATGCTGTTTGGATTTCGCCAATTACATCCGTCAGTTTACGAATGGTTTGGTTCATGTCGGTTTGCACGGTTTTAAATACGCCTTTGAATTGACCATCTACCTGCTTGGTTAAATCGCCTTTTGCAAGCGCGGATAGTGTGCGCTGCACTTCACTCATAGCGCGAGAAATGTCTTTCGTCGCGGCGTTTACGTCGTCTTTCATTGCGGCGAGTTGCCCTTGGAAATCGGATCCAATACTGACGCCAAAGTTACCTTCGCGCATGGCGGCCATGACGCTTGCAAGTTCTTCCATGACAGTATCTAAGGCATTGACCGAGCGGTTAATGTCTTGCTTTAAGCTATCTAGTTGACCGTTCATTGGGGTTTGGATCTGTCTATCAAAACGACCATGGCTAATTGCCATCATCACCGATGAAACTTCGCTTAAGGCTTTATCCAGCGATCGGATGGATTGATTAATGTTCTTTTTCAGGGTTAATAATTCGCCATCTGCTTCACAGGTCACTTCACGTTTGAAATCACCAGCACTTACTGCAGACATCACCGTGCTAATGTCAGAGAGGATTTCGGATAAACCTTGAACACTGCTGTTAATGTCGAGCTTTAAGGTATTGAGCTGACCTTTAAGTTCAAGTTCAACGTGTTGATTAAAATCACCTTGGCGGATCGCTGCCATAACTCGTGCAACTTCATTGACTGCGCTGCTTAAGCTTAACACAGAGTTATTTACTGAGGATTTAAGTTGGGCAAATTGGCCTTGAGCGGCAACTTCAACACGGCTATCAAACTGGCCTTGCTCTAAGTCCGCCATCACCTCAACAATGTTACCTATTGTTGCACTGAGGGTATTAAGCGTGTTGTTAATATTGTTTTTTAGTTTGCCTAAATCCCCTTCTAAATGAGAGTGGATTGGATTATCAAACTGGCCGGCTGTCATTGAGATCATGACTTGATTAATTTCTTGCATGGCTTCTTCAAGCGATGCAGCACAATGATTGGTCGCGTCTTTTAATAATGCTAGCTCGCCATTACACTCACCCGTAATGCGATGACCAAATTCACCTTTCGCGAGGTGATTCATTACGGTATTAGCTTCACTAATTGAGCTTTGCAGCGCATCGAGCAGGCCATTGAAAGCCATAGCTGAGGAGCCGATCTCATCTTGACTTAATACGTTAGCTCGAAGCGAAAAATCACCTTGTGCTTCGACGTTTTTCATGGTGTTGACTAGCTCATGCACTGGCGCAACTAAGCGCTTGGCGAATAACGTGGCTATGACGATAATCGCTGCGCCAGACAGCAATAAAACACCAATCATGATGTAAGTAAGTTGGTTTACAGCGGCAAACGCTTCAGCTTCATCCATTTCAGCCAGAAGTGACCAGCGCGTACCCATGACATCAACCGGTTTGAACGACGAGAGAACTGGGTTGCCGTTATAATCAAGTATGATCTGATTACCGCTTTGACCTTGTTGGCTCAAGGTAAAAGCTTGAGTTTTTATGGTATTACGTTCCGGGTGTTTAAATGCACCGACGACAGAGTGGTCCACGGGGTCTAGATAGGAGTCAGAGCGCATTAAGCCATCAGGGCCAATTAAGTAGGTTTCGCCCGTTTCTCCAAGGCCTTGGCGCTCGGTCATTATTGCATTTAGCGCATCAATAGAAAGCTGAATAACTAAGGTTGCGCTAACTTCACCATTAATGGCAATCGGTGCAGCGACAAAACTCGCAGGAGCTTCATAAGACGGGGTATATCGCGTGTAGTCTTCAAAGACAAACTGGCGGTTATTGCTTAGCGCTTGAGCTTTAACAAAGATTTTAGCTAAAGGGCTATTGGCAAACGGGCCAGTTCTTAAGTTAGTGGCAAAGTCGACTTCTTTAAACACGGTGTAGACGATGTTCGCAGAGGCATTGTCGATAATAAAAATATCGTAAAAATGATAGGTGTTAGCAAGCTCTTTAAAGTAATCATGATAGGCTGAATGCGCCAGATCATAGCTATCGCCTAAAGGACTCTCCATGAGCAAGTGTTTCTGCCCAAGTTCATTTGGGTTATTCGCGATGTACCTTGTTTGTAGCGCTATTGCCTCATTTGAAAGTTGCGATGCTGAAAGCGTTGGGAGCGAGGAAGAAGGATTTTGCTCTTTGTAACGACTAAAAAAGGTTTGTTGGTAAAAGTCATTCAGTAAATTAGCGCCCTCGAATTCGGCAACTTCATTAAAGGCTGCACTAAAATCGTGCGCTGCAGAGGCCACATAAGGGTTCATGGCTAGCGCGTGGAGTTTTTGCTGTAATCCTTCAAAATGTCGATTGACTGCACTGCGTTTTATTTCGCTTACAGCGTCTAATTGATCATAAACTTGCTTTTTCATTGCAGAGGAAGATTCATACAAAGCAAGCGAGATAATAATACCCATTGGAACTAGCGAGACTAACAAAAAGGCACTAATTAGTTTTTTCGACAGTTTTGCATTTTCGAAGTAATTGGAAATGTTTAATAAACCCATAACAACATCCTTTTTTGCCGTAAATGGAGGCGGTAGTTTAAAGAGCGCAATATCACTGCCCTGAATTGCGTTTTTAGCCTTTACTCACCCTTTATGAATTGCCACCGTAATGAACTTATATACGTAGCTTTACACAATTTTAGGTACTAGCATAGCAAAGTGTAGTTGAGATTGTCGTAAAATCGAGACACAGATAAGAATGATTTTTAAGAATAAAAAGCCATTGAAACTCAATGGCTTTTTTTCGTTTTAAGGTTTAGCGTAAATTAATGCTTCCAATGATACTTATGCGCTTTTTCTGCCATGTATGCAGCAGTGTCTTGGTGCATTTGCGTTTGATTTTTGCCTTCGAAGAAGAATGGCTGACGCGGTTTAGATTTAACACCGATTTCATTCATCGTTGCAGCATCATAGACGCGGCCATTGATCACTGTGTATGCCACTTTTTCAGAGTCACGAATGTTCGTTAACACATCCCCATCAATAATGGCTAAATCAGCTAATTTTCCTGCTTCAATCGTGCCTAAGTCTTTGTCTAAACCGAGATAGCGGGCGCCATCAATTGTGCCACTGCGTAGCGTTTCCCAATTGCTAAATCCGCCTTGAGCCATTGACCAAAGTTCCCAATGTGCGGCTAAGCCTTCTCGCTGACCGTGTGCACCAATATGAACAGTAACGCCTTCATCACGAAGTGCTTTAGCTGTTTTGGCTGCACTAATGTGGTTGTAATGACGCTCAGGTGCTTTTTTCGGGCGAATAGACATCGGTTTAACAATGTACTCTGGCACAAAGCTCATTAAGCGTTGGTTTTCCCACACATTGGTATGTTCATACCAGTAGTCTTCACCTTTAATGCCGCCATATGCAACGACAAATGTCGGCGTAAAGCCCACTTCAGTTTGTCCCCACATTTGTGTTACATCGCTGTAGATGTTGGGAATAGGCAGAGCATGTTCAACGCCAGTATGACCATCAACAATCATGTTCATGTTATGTTGGAATTTGGCGCCACCTTCAGGCACCACCATGATCCCCATGTTTCTCGCCGCTTCAAGAACTTGTTGACGAGTCTCACGACGCGGGTGATTGTAACTTTTTACTGAAATAGCCCCTGCGTCTTTTAAGCGTTTAACGTGGAATTCCGCATCTGCCAGATTACTAATTGGGGTTTTGTATCCTGGGGCTTCTCCGGCATATAAAATTCGGCCGACAGAATAGATACGTGGTGCAACTGTGTGGCCAGCTTTTGCGAGCTCTGCCATCGAGAATACTTCGTTCGAATCATTTGATGGATCGTGAATGGTGGTTACACCGAAGCTAAGGTTGGAGAATTGGTTCCAGTTTTGCTCGGGTTGCAACTGGTTGCTGCCATAACTGCCGTGGGCGTGTGCATCAATCAGACCTGGAATGACAGTTTTACCAGCAATATCAATGGCTTTTGCATTGCTAGGTATATCAACTTCGCCCTGTTTACCGACGGCGGTTATTCGATTGTCTTTTATAACGATAACCCCGTTTTCAATGATTTCTTGCTGCTTTTCTGAATCGCGCATCGTAACGATTTTACCACCCGTAAAGACAATGACGCCTTCAGGTTTATCCGCTTTCTGCTCAAAGCTAAGATCAATCCCCTCTGCGGTGAGTTCTTTACTTACCTCATCAGAGGATAAGAACGCAAATGTATCCGTAAGTTTTCGTTGATATAACGTTGGTCCGAAAGCCCAAGTAACGGCTTTACTGTCTGCTGTCCAATTTAAAAAATCACCGGAATACTTTGAAACTTGCTGTACAGGAAACTGAGTTGCGCCTTTGTTAATCGAAAGTGTTTTACCCATGCTAGTAAATGGTGCAACAAAGGTATTAAAGTTTTCGATGAACGCAACGTAGTCACCATTCGGGGAGACGCGATAGTCAAAAATGTAATCACCTTTAAAATGGCTACGTTCTTCGAGTCCATTTAAATTAACTGACTTCAATTCTAGACTGGTTTCCCCACCTGAAACGGAAAAAAACACGCGGTCTTTTTCGTTACCAAAATGAGGGTTTTCACCGGATTTAATCAATCGCTTGCTTTCTTTTCCCTTGATGTCACTTAGATAAATCCCAGGTTCCATTGACCAATCACCGTTAAGTAAATAACCACCTGTCATCTTTTTATAAACAACGTGTTTGCCATCCGGTGAAAAACTAGGTGAGATATAGTGGCCAGGATCTTGGCTAAGGACTTTGCCTTTACCCCCGCGAGCAGAAACGATGCGCACACTGCCAAGCTCTTGATCATCCCATGTGGTATAAACAATGTACTTACCATCACGGGAGAAGCTTGGATAGAACTCAAAGTGTTCGTCTTGTGAGGTCAAACGTCGTACTTTCCCTGATTTTACGTCTTTGGTATAGAGATAGCCAAGCGCTTGAAATAATGCCGTATCTCCATCGGGTGAAAGCTGTGACCAACGTGCTAGTTTCACTTTAAAGGAATCAAGCGCTACGTCGACAGCAAAGCGCACAGCTGGTGTAATTTGCTTTTCAGTGATAATGCGCGTCGCGATAAGCTCGGTTTTTTGACTCTTGATCTCTACTTTATGGAAGTGACCTTTAGCCCAAAACACAAGTGCCTTGCCGTCTGGAGTATACGCGAAAGAAGGGGCATTACCGTGTGCGCCATTGGTTTCTTGTAAATCGCGGTCTAATCCGGAATAAATACGTTGCTCGATACCAGATTTAAGATCTTTAATGTACAAAGCACTAATAAGCGCTTGACCATTGTCTTCACGTTTTACGAACGCAATGGACTTACCATCTGGACTTGGCGTTGGACGGATCGCACCGCCTGCACCACGGATCACGGTTTCTTCCTCACCAGTGGTGAGATCCCAGCTGCGAATCTCAAAAACGGCTTCTAATGCGTTTTTGTTGTATTCCCATGTGACACCTGGGGTTGCATCGACAGAGTAATAAATCTTGTTACCGTCTTTTGAAAACGCAGGCTCAGCGATATTCTTTTGAGACTGTGCGCCATGGAGGCGATCACGGACAATCACACCTTGACCACCACTGATGTGGTACATACGGATAGAGCCACCCGGTATGGTCCGCGCAGAAACTTGGCCTTGTTTTACCGCAATATATTGGCCATCAGGTGCCCAAGCAGGGTTATGAACAATGTTATTTTTTTCTTTTGAAATTTGAGTCAGGTTACTGCCATCAACGTCCATGACCCACAGGTTATCACCGCCGTCTCTGTCTGAAATAAAGGCTATTTTTTTGCCATCGGGAGAAAACTTAGGTTGAATGTTCCATGCCATGTCCTGTGTAAGCGCTTTGGCGTCGCCACCCTTGATTGGCATGATATACAGATCACCAAGCATATCAAAAACAATGTGTTTACCATCCGGGCTAACGTCTAAGTTGCTCCACGTCGTTTCAGTGGTGTCTATTTTGATTGTTTTGCGTTCACCAGGTGGGTTTAAAACGTCCCAGTTTTTCGTGTCTTTCTCAACACTTTCTGCAGTTTTTACGTTCGTATCAGGTGTTGCGTATACACCATTTGAAAGGCCAAACAGTGCAGCAACAATGGCGGCTGAAAGAGGAGATTTAAGCTGTTTCATCGCGGATATCCTAGTTATGATTATTATACCAACTGCAAATTAGGTCGTGTAATTATGCAATTTGGATTTTTGGTTTGGACCAAGTTGTTAAACAGCATGGACAAAAAAACATGGCTTGTCGATAGAACGCGACAAACCGACTTAGCCCAAGGTCTGTTTACGAATGTGGGTTAAGTATGCTTCCAAACTTTCTTGCCATAAAGGCAAAGCTTGTAACAATTCTTGTGTTGTATCTTTACCATCGAGCAAGCGTCGCTCGATGCGTTTTAGCAACGTACCGTAGCGATTAAATCCAAGTTGCAAAGCTGTACTCGCTTGGCGATGCAAAAGCTTGATGCATTGCTCAGGAGATTCTTTATTTAGTTGTTGAACTCGCAGTAACTTATTTCGCGCAGAAAGCACAAATTCATTGTAAATCGAAGACACTTCGTCGTCATTAAAGCTACTGATTAAACTGGACGTTGCGGTGTCATCGTAAAGCACATCTGGGAGTTCGACAGCAATAGTCGGTTTTTGTGCCGTTTGTGAATCACTGAGGGCTTGGCGTAGTTTTTCTTGTTTAATGGGTTTGCCAACAATGTCTTTAATTCCGAGCGCAATGTATTCTTTGACTTCATCAGGACTAAGGCTTGCGGTAAACGCTAAAAACGGTGTACGGTTGTTTTTGTGTTCAAGTCGTTTTAGTCGCTTTAATACTTCTTGCCCGGTTAGATCTGGCAGGTTCATATCCAATAACACCACGTCAAATTGATGTTGCTGTAATAGTTCAAGTGCATGTTGGCCAGTGGTTGCAAGTTTCACTTTGTGTTCATCAGTGGCCATAAACTCGATGGCTATTTTTTGGTTTAAATCTAAATCTTCGACTAGCAGCACATTTAGGCCGGTGACATATTGGGCACTTTGATGACGTTGCTCAACGAGACTTAACTCACCTAGGGTCATGGGTAAGTCGAAGCTAAACGTGCTCCCAATATCTAACTGGCTAGAAATATTCAATCGACTGCTGAGCTTTTCTAAAAGTCGAGCGGTGATGGCAAGTCCTAGACCCGTACCTCCCTTTATTTTGCCTGCGTTACTTTGTACATAAGGCTCTGTTAAGTAGGCAATTTCATCTTGTTCAATCCCGGGACCAGAATCGAGAACGCTAAAGCGAATAATGTGAGTCATGTCGTGTTCTTTAATCAGTTCAACACGCAATTTCACATATCCTTTGTCGGTAAACTTAATGGCATTGCCAACTAAGTTAATTAGGATTTGACGGAGTTTTTGTTGATCACAGTAGTAGCACGCTTGTTCGGGCAATTCATACATTAATTCAAATGTTAGGTTTTTTTGTTCGGCCAGAGGTGTTAACAATAAACATAAGTTGTTGAGCCAACTTTTGATTTCCACGTCTTCTTCATATAACGCTTCGTCGCGTTGCTCAAGGCTCGCGTAATCTAACACTTTATCAATCAGTAAATTGAGGGACTCAGCTGAGTTTATTATGGCTTCGCAGTAGGCTTTATTTGTTGTGTCTTTGGTTCGATTTAAGACCAATTGGGCACTGCCCAAGATGCCATTTAGTGGAGTTCGGATCTCATGACTGACGGTAGAAAGAAACAGACCGCGGATCTCAAGGTCTTTTTGTGCTTTTTCTGCAAGGTTATTTAGATGGGTTTCACGACGCTCATTACACAGTAGTGCCATACCCGTAATGTAAAAAATAGGGGCTATCACGCCATTGAAAAAGATGGCGATAGCAAACCAATTCTCTTTAAATAATGTAGAGGGAGTAACGTGACCCATGAACAAAATACGGCCTACGAACACACTTAAAAGTGTTAATAAAATCAAGATGTAAACCATACTGCCGTTGGGGTAAAGTGGGCGTGCGACGCGGGTAAAGATGTACAATAAGAAGGCAGATTCGAAAACATGTTGTAAATCAGAAATGAAAATACGTTCTCTTAATGCCGGATCAATCGTAGCAAAATAGAATAAAGAGAAACTCAGAATAAGAGTTGCCACCAAAAATGCTTTAAGTTCCCATCGTTTGAAATCGAAAAATTGACAAATGGCGAGTACATGAATCATTGATGCTACAAACAATAGTCCGTTGGCTAAACTAATGGTTGTCCAATTATCAAAGTGACTATGTACAGAAAATCCAATGATGCCGAAAAAGCACACCAAAGGATAAAAAATGTAAAGTAAGGTGCCAGGGATAGATTTGTTTGCACGCCAGTTTAGGGTGCTCAATAGCGTCATCAGTGCCATCATGACGGCAGATGTGAGATAGAGCGTTTTAGTGTCAAACATTATGGATCTGTGTCTGTTTCTCGTTCATCCACAGCATAGAGGGTTGTCACCATTGAGTAAAGTAAGTAATCGTTTAACCGAGCTTCAAGTTAGCTGCACAGTTGTAGATGAAATGCAGTTCAATGGTAAACCAAGCGAACGACGCGAAGCGATAAGTGCTTCGCGTTTTTTACCCAAGTTATACTTTGTAACCATGGGTCTTAAGAGACTTTAACGAATTTCGTCAGGAATGTTTTGTTGTGCCCACGAGAGCAGCTCGATACGGTTACGACACTTAGTTTTTCTAAATGCACTGTATAGGTGCGTTTTTACCGTATGTGGACTGATGTTTAAGGATTCTGCGATTTCTTTATTTTTCGCCCCTTTACTCATCAATGAAATAAT
This sequence comes from Pseudoalteromonas luteoviolacea B = ATCC 29581, assembly GCA_000333235.1. Lineage (GTDB taxonomy): Bacteria > Pseudomonadota > Gammaproteobacteria > Enterobacterales > Alteromonadaceae > Pseudoalteromonas > Pseudoalteromonas luteoviolacea_D. The sequence continues at coordinate 12,023 of CAPN01000024.1, forward strand.
GGCTTTTTCACGTTTTGTGAGTTTAATCGGTTCGATGTCACCTTCAGTGAGTTTGTGTAATGCGTCTTTATTGAATTGCAGCATACGATTTAGTACGTTGCACATGATTTCACGACGATACCACAACTGATTTTCCATTAATAAACGAATGCCTTTCATCAGAACATCGGCGTTATCAGTAGTGTAGAATACCCCACGGATCCCGCTTAACAATGCACGATTTGCAAGCTCTGGGTTTTCATCTAAGTTGAATAAAACGATATCGCATTTTACCTTTAAACTAACCAGATGTTCCTTCAACTTGCCCCACGCGTCTTCCGATGCGGTTTCGATAAAAAGTAAGCGTGTTCCTTCTGGAACTTGCGTTACATCGGTTCCTGCTGTCACGTCTATTCCTTGCGTTTTTAGCAAAGGTTGAAGGACATTGACCCCGATCGTGTTGACTGGATTCTTTTCTAGTAACAAAAAGGCAGAACTGCTCATTGCTGATGATACTCATGTTGATAATTGCTTTAATCCTAACATGGGATTCTAGCCTTTTGTATTAGAATTTTCGCGTTAGTTTAGAGTTTTTTGCAATAGTATGTAGCAAAAACGTTTAGTGGAAGTGTTATACTGATGGCGTATTTTTGTTATTTATATGATTTTTATTATTATTTCCGCATGTTAAGGAATGTTGACTAGTATTTACATTCCTTAACACTGAATAATTTATTATAGTACTTTTTTATTATTTTGATAAGGTGGCCAGCCCATTGCCTTACCCGCAAGGACATGCAAATGAATGTGATATACCGTTTGTCCGCCATGTTCGTTGCAATTCATGACAACACGATAGCCGTCTTTAGCAAAGCCAAATTCTTTCGCGAGTTTAGCGGCGACTACATACAAATGCCCAACCAAAGCGGCATTGTCACTATTGATATCGTTAATTGTAGCAATCGGTGTTTTTGGGATCACCAAAACATGAAAAGGTGCTTGTGGATTAATGTCGCGAAAGGCCAAGCTTTGCTCATCTTCATAAACGATGTCAGCAGGGATCTCACGGGCAATAATTTTAGTGAAGATAGTCTCGGTACTCATAGTAATGTCCTTAATGGAAGTATTTTAGGTATATACCCAATCTACTGGAAGATACGCGACTTCAGCAAGAGTTCACAGGCTTTAAGGCGTGGCACTGATAGTCAATATAATAGAGTTACTTACGTATTGATTATATTAGCTAATGACAAATTTTCTCAATGCTGCCACACTCGTTTGAATAATTGAATAAAAAAGGAGCAAGAGATGGTCCGAGTGATAGGATTAATTGGCGGTTTTTTTTGTGCAGCGGTAAACAGTGCGACATTAAGTTTTCCTGAAGAATTTTATCCCCTGCAAGTGGACGAAAAAGTCATTGAGCACTCTTGGTTTAGTAAAGTTCGCACACTCGAACTCGCGCCGGGCAGTTATGAAGTGAAAATTAAGTATTCAGATTTATATGAAATTGGCTATGACGAGCATGAGGTTGTGGAGTCAGCACCATTTTGGATACACCTTCAAATTGAACAAGAAGGCGATTATCAGGTTAGGTTTGAGCGAGCAAATCAAGTAGAACTAGCCCGAGCGTTTGCAACGCAACCGATTATTTCAATTCAATTTGAAAATGAAAACGCGATGAAGGCTGTCAACGTGGCAAAACCGCAAACAGCGAATACGGTAGTGGCCGAAAAAGCGACAATAAATGGGCCTGTTACAGCTCCCAATGTACCAACGACCCCTAAAGCACCAATTTCACCGTTGCCTTCAGCGGGTATGATGCTAGATTTTTGGTGGCAACAAGCAACGGAACAAGAACGAGCGGCGTTTTTAAAAAGAGTGAGTCAATAACAAAAAAGCCTGCATAAGCAGGCTTTTTAGAAATCGTGAAGCAAATCACTTTTATTTGCTACGACGCATCAATTCGAAGAATTCGTCGTTTGTCTTGCTCATTGCAAGTTTATCGATGAGGAATTCCATTGCATCGATTTCAGACATTTCATGTACAATCTTACGTAAGATCCACATTTTTTGTAATTCGTCGGCTTTGGTTAGGAGTTCTTCGCGTCGCGTACCTGAGCGGTTGAAGTCAATGGCTGGGAAAACACGTTTTTCTGCGATCTTACGATTCAAGTGCAGTTCCATGTTACCAGTACCTTTGAATTCTTCGTAGATAACTTCGTCCATTTTTGAACCCGTATCAATAAGCGCGGTTGCAATAATGGTTAAGCTGCCGCCCTCTTCAACATTACGAGCGGCACCAAAGAAACGCTTTGGTTTATGTAATGCGTTAGCATCCACACCACCAGTTAATACTTTGCCTGATGATGGAATAACTGTGTTGTATGCACGTGCTAAACGAGTAATCGAATCAAGCAAAATAACCACGTCTTTTTTATGCTCAACTAAGCGTTTCGCTTTTTCGATTACCATTTCGGCTACTTGGACGTGACGACTCGCTGGTTCATCAAACGTTGATGCAATGACTTCGCCTTTAACTAGTCGCTGCATCTCGGTCACTTCTTCTGGACGTTCATCGATCAGTAACACGATCAGCTGTGCATCTGGATTGTTGTAAGTGATAGACTGCGCAATGTTTTGTAATAACATTGTTTTACCTGCTTTTGGCGGAGCAACAATCAAACCACGTTGGCCTTTACCAATAGGTGAGGCAAGATCTAATACACGTGCGGTAATGTCTTCTGTACTACCATTACCACGTTCCATTGTTAAACGCTCATTCGCATGGATAGGCGTTAAGTTTTCAAATAAAATTTTCGTTCGTGAGTTTTCAGGACGATCGTAGTTAACTTCGTTGACTTTCAGAAGCGCAAAATAACGTTCACCTTCTTTTGGAGGACGGATCAGACCTGAAATCGTGTCACCAGTACGCAAGTTAAAGCGACGGATTTGAGAAGGTGAAACGTAAATGTCGTCAGGACCTGCTAAGTAAGATGCTTCTGACGAACGCAAAAAGCCAAAGCCATCTTGTAGGATTTCGAGTACACCGTCGCCATAAATGTTCTCACCGCTTTTGGAGTGAGCTTTCAAAATAGCAAAGATAATATCTTGTTTGCGCAAACGGGCAACGTTTTCGAGTCCCATTGACTCAGCAAGCTGAACAAGCTCGCTAATAGACTTGTGTTTTAATTCGCTTAAATGCATATCGGTGGGTTCTTTATTTCAGTCATTAAATCTCGAGTGATATCGAGAGGGGTTGAAAAAGGTTAGTTAGATAAGACTATTGGAGTAATAAGTTAGCAGGTCGATTTAGGATCGTCCAGTGTTTAATCATGTTTATTCTTACAAAACATTTTTCGAGAGAGTAAAGGCCAAGCAAAGTTACTTGGCCTTTCAATCGGTTAGATGTTTGATTTTAAGAAATCAACTAACTGAGTTTTTGATAGTGCGCCTACCTTTGTCGCTGCCACTGCACCGTCTTTGAACAGTAGTAACGTTGGAATACCGCGAATACCAAACTTAGGTGGAGTACCTGCGTTTTGGTCGATATTCAATTTTGCAATAGTCACTTGACCGTCAAACTCGTTAGCGACCTCATCAAGGATAGGTGCAATCATTTTACATGGACCACACCACTCAGCCCAAAAATCAACAAGTACTGGCTTATCCGCTTTTAGTACATCTGCCTCAAAGCTGTCATCAGTTAGTTGAATAATTTTGTCGCTCATTACGCTCTCCGTTAAAATTGGCGAATTATTTAATGCGTATTTAAACACTCTTATTTCTTATTGCAAGTTTAAACGTTATGCTTAATTGCTATGACTAAGACACATTTGACCAATAAAAAATTTTCTGACTTTGCTTTAGCCCCGGAAGTGGTCGCCGGATTAACAGCGAACGGCTTCGATTATTGTACGCCGATCCAAGCAAAGTGTTTACCTTTTGTCTGTGAGGGGCGTGACATAGCTGGTCAAGCCCAAACTGGGACGGGCAAGACTTTGGCTTTTTTAACAGCCACTTGCCATCGTTTATTGCAAACAGAAGGAAAGTCCAGAAAGCACCCAAGAGCCCTGATCATGGCTCCCACTCGGGAGTTAGCGATTCAGATCCACAAAGATGCAAAAATCATTGCGCCGCAATGCAACCTTAAACTTGGTTTAGTATATGGTGGCGAAGACTACGAAAAACAACGTGCTCAATTTGAAAATGGTGTAGATATTTTAATTGGCACAACAGGGCGTTTAATCGATTTCTATAAACAAGGGGCTTTTAGCTTAAATGAAATCGAAGTGGTGGTGCTCGATGAAGCAGACAGAATGTTTGATCTTGGTTTTATTAAAGACATTCGTTACTTGTTTAATCGCATGCCTGAGCGCTCTGAGCGAATGAATCTATTGTTCTCGGCGACATTGTCTTATCGAGTACAAGAACTCGCGTTTGAACATATGCACAACCCAATTCATGTTCAAGTTGAACCGGAAGTAAAAACAGCGAAGCAGATCAAAGAAGAGTTGTTCCACCCGTCGCAGGAAGACAAAACGCGTCTTTTGCTCACTTTAATCGAAGAAGAGTGGCCAGAAAAAGCGATTGTATTTGCCAATACCAAACAATCTTGCGAAGACGTGTATGCTTGGTTGAAAGCTGATGGGCATCGTGTAGGTTTATTGACTGGTGATGTAAATCAGAAAAAACGTATTGCGATTCTTGGGCAGTTCGCAAAAGGTGATTTAGATCTATTAGTTGCGACGGACGTTGCGGCTCGAGGTCTTCATATCCCTGCAGTAAGTCATGTGTTTAACTTTGACTTACCAGATGACTGTGAAGATTATGTACACCGTATCGGTCGTACGGGGCGTGCAGGAGCTTCTGGGCACGCAATTAGCTTTGCGTGTGAGCAGTACGCTTATAATCTGCACGACATCGAAACGTACATTGAACATGCAATTCCTTTGTCACATTACGATAAAGACGCGTTGTTAGACGATATTAAAACGCCTAACTTGCAACGAAAGCGGAACTATTCACAAGGACCTCGTCAACGCTCAGGACGTCGCCAAAATAGTTATCAAAAGCAGCGCTCGTCTTGATTACGAGCTAGGTAGTCGTGCCAAGACACTATTAATGCACGCAGTAATTTGTAATTTTAGTGAATTGGCATCTGTAACTAGAGGTTTTGTACAGTGGCGCAAGCGACTCCCCAAAACAATGTATATGCCGTAATTGATCTCGGCTCTAATAGCTTTCATATGCTGATCGCAAAATATATGGCGAACGGCATTCATACTATCGGACGCGTTAAACGCAAAGTTAGACTCGCCGCCGGACTAGATGAAGATAACGTATTGTCTGTTGAGGCGATGGAACGTGGTTGGGATTGTCTTTCTTTGTTTGCAGAGCGTCTGCAGGATTTACCGGCTGAAAATATTCGAATAGTTGCGACAGCGACGTTGCGTTTAGCAAAGAATGTAGAGGTATTTAAAGCGAAAGCTGAGTCTATCCTTGGGCATTCGATTAATATTATCAGCGGCGAAGACGAAGCCTGTACTATCTATAAAGGTGTCGCCCATACTTCTGCCTGTTTAGGAAAGCAGCTAGTCATTGATATTGGTGGAGCGAGTACCGAAGTTGTGATTGGCAAAGGATTTAATGCACTGCTTTATCAAAGTTTAGACATGGGTTGTGTGACCTATCTTGAGCGTTACTTCAAACGTGGACAGATCAGCGAAGCGAATTTTTCAAAAGCGATAGCCGCAGCGAAAGCAACCCTCGCCCCTCACGCCGATGCCTTTAAGGGACTAGGTTGGGAGCTTGCCATAGGGGCTTCTGGTACGGTTCAAGCGATTCAAGAAATTCAAGCTGCGAAAGGGCAGACTGATATTTTAACCTTGGAAAATCTAATAGAAATTCATAAAGATGCATTACTTTTTGATTCTGTAGAGACCATGATTTTACCAGGGTTAAGTGAAGAGCGTCGTCTTGTCTTTGTATCAGGATTAGCAATTTTAATTGCTTTATTCGAAACTCTGGAAATTCAATCAATGGGGCTTGCCGGAGGGGCGCTCAGAGAGGGGGTGCTTTATGATATGGTCCCTGAATTACAAAATAAGAATATCCGTCAACGAACATTAGATGGGCTGATGACGCGCTACCATGTTGAGGTAATGCAAGCAAATCGAGTATTTGATTTGGTTATGAATTTTTTAAAGCAACTGGAGCAAAGTTGGGATTTAGACCTAGAACAACTGGAGCCGATTACGTATGCTGCAGCGTGCATACATGAAATTGGATTGTTGATTGACTTTAAACAATACCAAAAACACAGTGCTTATATATTACAAAATTCAGGTATGCCAGGATATTCGAAAGTTGAGAAACAGTTAATCTATACATTAGTTGCGTCACACCGATTAGAGTTAGATGAGGATGTTGTGTCTTCTTTAAATTGTTACAGCCAGCTAGGAGAGCGCTTAATTCGAGTATTTCGACTTGCTGTAATTTTTGCAATGCGACGCGAAAATGATGTATTGCCTGAAATTGCCATTAGTACAGAGCAAAACGATACATTAACGTTAGCAATCGAATCGCAGTGGTTGTCTGACCATCCGTTAATGTTAGCTGAGTTAACTCAAGAAGCTTCTAGCCAAGAAAAGTTTGGTAAAGCAATAACAATAAAGCACATTTAAGCGCTTTATTGTTATTTTTGTTACTAAAAAGACGCTTTTAGCCTGTTTTTTGCTCGAACGATCTGTTTTTCGTATTTTTCTTTAAAAAACGCTTGATCATTTTTTTCAGCTCCCTATAATGCGCTCCCACTGACACGGCAGACGACGCAACAAAGCGAAATCAACCAGTTAGTTGAGTCGAGTAAAACTTAACGCTGAGCTTCAAACGAAAATCAAAATTAAGTGTTGACAAAAAAACTGGATGACGTAAGATGCGCATCCCTA
>CAPN01000023.1 GCA_000333235.1 Pseudoalteromonas luteoviolacea B = ATCC 29581
ACATCAACGCAAAGATAGTGAATACTGAAAAGCCGACATGTAACCAACTCACCGTCAGTGCATCCCCTAAATTACGGCGCAAAACCCGAAGTGGGGGGACATCAAACAAATCCAATAAAGGTTTAAGTGAGAACATTAACGCACACACAACGCCAATAAACACTGCTAGCAGCCAAGGTTTAGCCCCAGCTGTTGGCAACTCGGTATTCATTAATTTAGCTAAATACCCAACGCCCAATTCTTGTAATCCATATCCGATGGACAAGCCAATAAACACTGAGAAACAAGTCACGAGCGCGAGATGAGTAATAAAAATATTGCGTACAACTGCGCGCGAACCACCTAAGGTTTTCATCATCGCGACAGGATCATACTGACGTTCGCAGTACCGTTTCGCAGACACCGCCATAGCGACGGCGGCTAGCATGATGCCAAAAAGCCCTGCAAGCAAAAGAAACTTCTCTGAGCGTGCCAAATTTTCCCCAAGTGGAGATTGCCTATCTTTGATCCCTTCCCAATTTTGGTTTTCACGCAATTGAGGTTTGAGCCACTTATAATAATCAGTAAGTAACTGCTCACTACCAGAAAAAAGCAAACGATAAAAAACGCGACTGCCAGGTTGAATGGCTTTCGTCGCGTCAATGTCATCAAAGCTTATCAGCACACGTTTGTTGCCTGCTAGCGAGAAAAAGGGCGCATCTGGTTCATTAACGAGTACCTTAGATACGATAAAACGCCCCGCTCCCACTTCGACGCTGTCGCCAATTTTCAATCCTAAGCTATACAGTAAACCTTCACTTAACCACACTTCGCCTTGTGCTGGTGCATCTTGTATTTCATATTCAGCGCCGTCGATTGAGTCTTTGAGTTTTACTTTACCGCGCAGCGGATATGCCGAGGTCACCGCTTTAATGGAGCCAAGCACCAATTCATCATTGGCAAACAACATTGAATCAAAAAACACCAATTGCGCGGTATTGAGGCCATTTTGCGTTGCAAAATCGAGCAGTGTTTGATCAAAGGGGTGATTACTTGATAAACGTCTGTCAGCCGCAATAAAGTCCGCCGTTTTTCGTTCAATGTTTAAACCGATCCGCTCAGTGACCGACGATAAACTAAAAACCGTCAAAACAGCCAGTGCGATGGCGGCCATGATTATACTTAATTCACCACGGCGAAACTCCCTCACAAAGAGCTTCAGTGCTAAGTTAAACCACATTGGTCATCTCCTTGCTTACCTTGATCTCGACGAGTTTTCCACCATCGATGTGAATAGTTCTATCGCATTTCGCTGCAAGTTGCTCATCATGAGTCACCAAGATCAACGTCGTTCCTTGAGCTTGATTCAATTCGAATAATAAATTTTCAATTAAATGGCCATTTTTACTGTCTAAATTCGCCGAGGGTTCATCTGCAAAAAGTATTTTCGGTGTACCAACAAATGCTCGAGCAATGGCCACTCGCTGTTGCTCGCCACCGGAAAGTTGCGATGGGTAATGACTCAAGCGATGAGATAGACCAACTTTTTCGAGTAGCTCAATGGCCTGTTGCTTAGCGTTTTTTTCACCGGCTAACTCCGCAGGCAACATGACATTTTCAAGCGCCGTTAAGCTTTGCACTAACATAAAAGACTGAAACACAAAACCGACCTTCTCGGCACGAATTCTGGCACGCGCTTCTTCATCAAGTGCTTTTAACGATTCACCATCTAAATACACATCACCACTGCTTGCCACATCTAGTCCTGCGAGCAAGCTAAGTAATGTTGATTTTCCAGAACCAGATGCACCAACAATCGCAACTGACTCGCCCGACTTGACACTAAAATTAATATCGCTAAGGATAGTCAGGTCGCCTTCAAAGGTACTAACCGATTTCGTAAGTCCCTTTACCTGAATAATATTTAACTGAGAAAGCACTGACATGAGACGAATTTTCCTCTTAATTACTACTTTAATTATGCTAACGCTTCCAACTTCACACGCACTAGCCTTGAGTAAAATAATGATTGTTGGTGATAGCTTAAGCGCGGGTTACGGCCTCAAACAAGCACCAAGCTGGGTTAAATTGTTACAAAATAAATACGATGAAAACGGCAAAGCGATCGAATTAATCAATATGAGTGTGAGCGGACAAACCACAGACAACGCCTTGCTTAATATCGAAAAGCAGTTAGAAGTCCACAAACCAACCCATGTTCTGATCGAATTAGGCGGTAACGATGGTTTACGTGGTTTTCCCGTAAAACGAATAAAAACCAATTTAACGAGCCTGGCAAACTATAGCCAAAACAGTGGTGCACACACTGCTATAATGCACATTCAGATCCCACCCAATTTAGGGCCACGTTACACCGACTTGTTTAGCGCTGTATTTGCCGACGTCGCCAACGACACGAACAGTATCTTATTGCCGTTTTTTATGACTGAAATCGCCGATAAGCCGACACTGATGCAAAACGATAACTTACACCCAAATGACGCAGCGCAGCCCATTATTCGCGACATAATGGACAAAGAAATCGACAAATGGTTACAGGCTTCAAAGTAACCGAAGGTCAATATCTCCGAATAGTGCGCTTTCAAACCCTGTCAATGAACAAATAAGGGTGAGACGGTTTTCGTCTATCCAATAAAATGCATTCTGTTTGAGCGCAATGCTAAGCGCTCTTGCCCTGTTTTTATCGCAGGACACCAATACACTTTTTTCTTTGTACTTCATGCTCTCATCACCACCGTATAGAAAAAAGTGTGGATGAGCGCATTGATTAACAATCGCATTAGCACGTAGCAGCGTGTTATTAGTCACTTTCTCAGATTGTGCTCGACCATAGGGGGCACAAAGACTGATAATCGCCCCTGTACGAAAAACCGCTTTATTCGTCGGTAGTTGGAAAAATACCTGATGATAAGTCGCCCACAACAGAGGGGAAATGTACTTAGCAAAATGCTGCACATGCTTAGGCTGACGACGCGTTTGCTTCAAAACCTGTTTAAATCTTAATTGCAACATTCTGTATCAATGAATAGCAAAACCTCACTTGGATCTCTCAAGTTACCAAGCAAGGTTTACCATTAAAAATTAAAACTGGGCTACAAATCCTACACTATAAACACTGTCTAAGTAATTGGCGCGAAGGTAATATTCATCACTGATAAAGTAATTTCCTGTAACCGTAATTTCAGAATCAACGGCACCTAAGCCAAGGGCAAAACGTTGAGCAAAATAGTATTTACCTAAAATAGACGTAACGCTCGAACCAAAAGAATCACTGTAACTTACGTCCACAGAAACATAATCACCGTTGTTACGCTTGCCTAAATAACGCGAAGCAAGCGTATACTCATCGAAATCCACATCGGTGTGAGCACTAAAACCAAGGTAATCTGTGCTATTGAGAGCATAAAGGTACTGCGCTGATACAAAAGTATCGTTATCGTTGCGGGTGATCGACGTCTTTACGTTGCCATTAAACACATAACCGACACCAAATACGTGATCATTATCCCCCTCAGATCGCGCAACACCGCCAACTAAAAACACCTCATTTTCAAAGAAATATTCGCCACCTAAAGAAAACACATTGCTTCCTGGCAGATCGGCATACGCAACTTGAAGGTTTGTATCGGTATCTAAATAGCCGAAATCGTCCAAGACTCCTGAACTGCCTTGTGGCGCGAAATAATAATGACTTGAAACCATTGTCATATTATCACTCGAGCTAGAGTCTACGCGTACATGTTCAATCGAGTTAAACCATGACTTTTCTGGGATAGCTTCATTTGCTTGTAGTAAACCAGTAAAACAGAGTGCGAGCATTGAAAGTGTAAATTTAGAGCGCATAACGTTCCTTAAATATTGTTACGATTAACTAACTCACATGCCTTGTGAGTCTGAAAAATGCTAATTACATCATAGAAATATTAATTTCACCTGATTGTAACTGTTTTTTTTGCTTGATTAAAACACCGCGGCAGTTGCACTAACAGTGCTTGCGATGAAAAATACACGAGCCAATTCACTTCACGTATTAGCGGATAATAACCTTGTCCATCATTGCCAAATAACCAAAATTGACCTATCAAGGCATCTGCTACCGTTGCCAAAATCAATCCTATTGCGATGGAAAAAAGAGGCTTTTTTACGGGGTGTTTGGTAGCAACATACATGAACCAAAATGCAAAAACCGTTGGTAGAGTTATAAATGCGGCATAAAAGAAGGTCATATACAAAACGTAGCCACTAGTACCTGTGCGCATCATCGATAAATATGAAAGCGATCCTAGAACTCCCCCTCCGACCAGGCTCAATGCAAAATACCAATAACCTATTTTATAGACTCTCAGCCAAAGCCAACACGCAACCATAAACGCGGCATAGGCTGGAGCAAAAAACCATACAGAATCAGCTAAATAATCATGTTTGATAATCAAAGAATACCCATAGAATTGATCTAATAGGTTTAGATTTATCACATCACCGACCACACTAAATAGCAGTGCTAAAGACGTTAAACCTGCGATGGCGGTTAATGTGTCGTCGTTATCTTTTCTTACGCTTAGCCAGTTATTGATAGCAAACAAGCACAATCCTAACATCGCACTGATTTTCAGTACTGATCCTAGTTCTGAAAAAGCCCCACTAACACTGCTCACGATGCTTAATGCTGACAAAACCCACAGAAAAAATAGCGGTCGATTAGTTTGATTGCGAAGTTCATCGCCTTGTTTTGTCATAAGTGAGCCTGAAAAAGAAAACATGACTTAAATGATGTTATTTGGGTATATTTGTTTCTATGTTAAACACTGCTGCTCAAACTGCAAAGAGTCAATTCTAACATGCAAAAATTCGCATTAAGCCTTGCTTTACTACTTTCCGTTATCGCTCTGTTATTAGCATTGCACACTAACAATTCTTTACAACAACAAACGATTAAGGTGGATGAAACAGCGCAACACTTAGTGCCGCTTTCGACACAAATCGACGCACCATCACCTGATGAAGCACGTTCAGTAGAAGAATTAATCGAACAACACCAATCGGTTAAGCGTTATGTTCGGAATTTAGAACAAAGAATTAAAGAACTTGAGCAGCTTCTACTTTTTAATGGCACTCATCAAGAAGAGTTTAAATCACGCGTCCTTGCGGTGCTCGACGAAAAGCAACAACAAGAGCTCGATAAGATCCAAAAGGAAAATCCGATTTATAGCTTTTACAATAATTTGCCCGAAGATTACGAATTTAAAATCAAAACCGATCCAGAATATGCAGAGCAAATCAGTAAAGAATTAAGACAAAAAGTCCTTGATGAATCCGTCGGTGCAGTAGAAAGACTTGCCGCAATCGGCCAATTGCAAATGAATATGTATGCACTGAATCGTCAGAGCCTCGAACAACTAGACTATGAAGTGGTCGATAGCGTCCTTCGTATGAGTACCAACTTAGAAGATGAAAAACTCAAAGTTCAAGCACTAGAAATGCTTTCTCATACGCCAGTGAGTGACGTTCGCATTGCACAGCGCTTTCGCAGTATGTTAGAGAAAGAAGCTAATGATTATATCCGCAGCATTGCCACCGAAGGGTTAATGTCACAATACTATCAAGCTCGACATAATAATCTGGATTATGCAAAGCAACTTGCCCGAGAGATCGTGTCACTTTATGAAAACTCCGGTGATAAAACAGTGCAAAATTTATTACACGTCCACATTGGAGATGAAGGCCGACTTCAAGACATTAAGTCCTCTGCCGGCTTGTAATACCATATATGGTTTTGCATTAGCACACCCAAGACATCTCAAGCTAGGTGTTAAGATGTCTTGGGTGTACCGTTTTAAAACAGCGAGTGCGGCACGGTCGGCAAGGATTCAAACGCGGGTTTTGCAAAGTAATAGCCTTGCATTAACGCAATGCCTTGATCACGGAAAAACTCATATTCTTCTGCTGTTTCTATTCCTTCAACCAGAACTTGTACGCCGAGTTCGTTGAGCATATTTATCGTGTGTTTGGCGATGACCTTTTTACGCTGATTTCCTGCAATTCCGTGCACTAGTTCCATGTCCATTTTCACGATATTAGGTTGAAAGGCTGCCAATAAATTTAAGCCCGCGTAACCTGCTCCAAAATCATCGATAGCCGTTAAAAAGCCCTTTCCTCGGTAATACTCAACAATGGCTTTCACATGAGCAGCGTCAGTAATTTTTTCGCTTTCTGTAAATTCAAACATGATCTGTTGAGTTGGAAACTTAAATTCTTTAGCAGCCTCTAAGGTAGCTCGAATACAGCGAGAGGGTTCATAGACTGCATTAGGTAAAAAATTGATGCTCAGCATGCCTTGAATGCCAAGTTTCGCGGCTAGTTTTATGGCTTGCATCCGGCAGGCTTGATCAAAAGCATAACGATTGTCATCGGTTACCTTTGCAATAATTGACCCAGCAGATTCATTATTAATCCCTCTAACCAGCGCCTCATAGCCAAAGATACTTTTACTTTGGCAGTTAACAATAGGCTGAAATGCCATTGAAAACTCAAAATCGAGTTTTACGCCTTGACGGCATTGTTCACATGGGCCTAAAGCCATTTTTATTCCTTAACCTAACCGCGAGCAAGGCAAAGCGCTGCTCGTTTGTTTTAATCTTACGAAAGTTGCTTACTTAATGATTAAGCCTAGACCAAGATTAGACGTTCATAACGTTTTTTGAGATATAGCGATCCTATACAGCGACTAACGTCTTTTCTGAGCAAAAGACACAAACAGCAAAGGTCCCCCTATTTATTACTCTGTCATTGTGGCAAAGTGAATAAAATATCGACAAAACGGACACGCGAATGACCAACCCTAAGTTACTGTTTGTTTACGGTACATTACTTAAAAAACTCAACCTCCCGTGCTACCGATATCTGCAGAAAATCGCTCGCTTTGCAGGCGAAGCGAATACCAACGGGTATTTATGGGATTTAGGTTGCTATCCTGGGATTTGTATCGATCCAGAAGGCTCGATTGTGCATGGTGAGGTGTTTGAATTAGCCTCGACAGTTGATTGGCAAGAGTTGGATAATTATGAAGGCTTTGATAGTCATGATCTTGCACAAAGCTTATATCTTCGTATCGAAACCGAAGTGACTTTGCAAAATGGGTTGAAATCCACAGCGTGGGTATATCATTACCAAGGCACTATGAAACAGGCTGTACTCATTCATGATGGCGACTATGCACGCCATCGCCAAAAAACGAAGCATCAATTGAAATAACTGCACTTTTACGCAATAGTAAATAAAACCCTTAAAAATGAGTAAATTATGGTACAAGTAGCAGTGGTAGGCGGCGGGATAAATGGTTTGTGCTGCGCATGGCAATTAGCCCAGGCGGGTTACCATGTGGCTTTGTTTGAACGTAATGAACTCATGCAACAGACCTCGTCGGCTTCCAGTAAACTGCTTCATGGCGGCATTCGGTATCTCGAGAACTTTGAGTTCCGACTTGTTCATGAGGCGCTAAATGAACGCAAGTGGTGGTTAGATAACGTGCCTAAATTAACGCGGCGCTTACCTATTCTCTATCCTATCTATCCTCACACTCGACCACGTTGGAAAATGAAGATCGGTATGGTGATGTATGACTTTCTAGCGGGAAAGAAAGGCATTGGTCGTCATCGATGGCTTACTCCTCATCAAGTAAAGCGCTGTTCACCTCAACTTAAACAAAAAGGCCTTCAGGGCGCTTATTTATTTTCTGATGGGCAAATGGATGATCATCAACTGGGATTATGGGTTGCAGATCAATGCACTTCGCTCGGTGTGAATATTAAGACCGGGCAAGCAGTTCAATCCGTTTCAAAGGACGGTGTGCTGCGCGTAAACGATACAACATACCAATTCGATTGGGTGATCAATGTTGCTGGTCCTTGGAGCGAAGCGCTATTAGATCAATCTAACATCAAACATGACGAACGCTTGGACCTCGTGCGAGGTAGTCACTTAGTGTTACCTGCAATCAGTAAGTTTGGTCACTTACTCGAAGAGCAAGACAGTGCTCGAGTGGTATTTGTTTTGCCCTATCATGGCAAAACCTTGCTCGGAACAACGGAAGTAAAACAAACTTTAAGTGATCCAATTGCCGTATCACCGGCAGAAAAGGCCAATTTGCTTAATTTATACAACCAGTATTTTACCAAGCCTGTAAATGAACAAGACATTCTTCACCAATTTGCAGGCATTCGCCCTTTACTCGCTGGCGATGGGCAACTAAATAAGAACTCGCGGGAATACAAAATTCGCCAAGACGGCCAACTGATCTCCGTGTTTGGCGGTAAATGGACAACATCAAGGGCGCTTGCACGTGCGGTCTGTCAGAAAATCACACCATGACATGACTGTTCCGATTATAATTATAACACGCAAGCGTATTGCATTGATAACCATCTAGTCTAGCAAAACGAGTCTATTAAACATCAACGAGCCAATGAGCAAAATTAATGATCGGCTCAGTTGAGTTTAAAAAGATAGCTTTATCCGTTTACTGTGCATGAAAGCTGACTTGTAATCCCACTCCATCACTAAATCCAGTATCATTAAAATAATAGTTATAATAAAGCTGCAAGTGAACATGTCGGGTAAACTGGTATTCTACAAAAGACTTAGCATAAAACGAGCTTTCAAAACTGTTTAGTTTTTGTTCCTCACAACTCGAGCAACGAAAAATAGACCGGCTAACACTGTTGTAACGATAGCCCCCTAAAATACCCAAAGTAAGGTTTTTTGTAGAGGTAAAGTCGTGTTTTAAACCAAACTCACCATAAAGTGCCTTACCAAGTACATTCGATTGACGGTTTGACACATTGCCCGTTAAATTGTTTTCTACTTCTTGGGTAAATGGGTTGTCATCGCTTATTCTCATCACATCAATGCCAACAGAATATTGAACAAATGACCAAGGTTCTCCTTTAAAATAAAGTCCGATAGCGTGGGCAGTGTCATCGACTTGCATGTCTAAGTCCGTCCCCGCGTTAATGTCATTTACATTGAGCATCTGATAATTCACACCATAAAAATAGCGATAAAAGCTCAATTCATCATTGCGCTGTGCATTAGCCCCAAAGCTTGTAAAAAACAAAAGTAAACAAGTGCAAAATAGATACAAATGTGCCATAAAATTTCCTATTTATCCGCAATCTCGTACTAAGTGAACAAAATTGTTCGCCGCACGATTACCGTAAAAAATAATGCCATTTTGATACTGATAATGGTACGTCGAATCTTCGAAATTCGGGTGTGGAGTGCTACTCCAAACGTTATCTAATGACACATTTGGAAACGCAAACGGGTTTAGAGGGGGCTCCTCACATTGCAATTCGCTGTTGCTTTGTAATTCCTTGATGTTTGGTAAGCGCCATTTCGTACCCACTGGATTGGTTTCGTTTTCAACCACAGCCGCAGCGAGCGCGTTTTCCCAGTTTAATTTAGTTGCAGTTCCTTCTTCACATAACACTCCGCTTTGGCCTAAAAGACACCGTTTCCAGATAAGTCCTGTAACCCTATCGTAAACATCCCCTGCACTGTTTTGTTTATATCTAACGATAGGTGCACTCGAGCGACCTAGCAAATTACATCGTTGCTTATTTGCAACGCGTTGCCGAAGTGTAACCTCTTCTTCTAGTTGCGTTTTACTGAGCTCCAATGTAGTTCTGGAATGGGATCTCACCGCGCGGATCTGTTTCGGTGAATCGCTACTTGTACCTGCAACTCTTCCGTAACTAAACCCAACAGCCCACACACTTTTTGAATCATCGGCGTCTATTGTACTCGACCAATAAAACCGAGGCAGCGCATTGGGGAAAAACGCAGCAGTGATGGAGGGTTGGAATTGCCCATAATTTACTAAATCTTGTAATTCAACTTTCGTTGGCAAGCGCCAATCATCAAAGCCACAGTGCTTTTCACTGTTTAATCGATCTAAAAAACGTTGTGTATCGCATTGCCCTGCTTCACTGCATAAACCTTGTTCTGCACTTGAATACTCTGGTATTTGATTTGAAGTCCACGTATAAGAATGTTCAGCATCTCGCCACTGACCACTTTGCGATGATTGCTTTACTTCCCACATCAGACCCGTATGGTTATCCAAAACACATGACCAGTTTGAGGTGTCAGTTACACTGCCATCTTGATCAATTTTACTGAAATCAAATCCGGCATCACCGCTACCTATCTTTTGAAGTTCAACACTATCACGGCCATCTGTACAATCCTGAGACGTTGGGTCTAAAGGATTGCATAGCGCCAAATTACCAGTTGGGTTGTCTCCCCAAAAAATCACACCAGTATCATTAAACGACGTGCTGTTTGCCTCACATTGACATTCTCCGTTGCAGTGCACCAACGTCGGTAATTCTGTTTCAACTGGCTGCGTCGGTTCAGGATTAGGATTAGAGGGAGAATTGGTCGACGATTCGACAGGTGAATAGCCACACGCACCAAGCATCAACATAGAAATGACAAAAACACAGCTTTTTAACTTTGTAAAAAACTCACCATTCATAATCCGCTTATTCACCTTGTTGTGCCTTTTGACTGTCGGAAAAAAAAACGCTTCTAACGTTTTTGAGTCTAGTTCCAAATAAACAAAACTCAATTTTATTTTTCCTTGTAGTTTGGAGACTTAGCATTGCTCCATCGAATAAATCAAAAAATATTTTGTTGCTTTTTAAACCACCACCTATGCTTTAAATAACAATAAAGTATGGTCTCTGCAGTATTTGTGGCCTTGTTTCGAAGAAAGTAACTTTTAGGAGTTTTAGATGGAATCAATCGATCCTCTCTTAATGGCCTACTTGCCAAAAGATGTCAGAGCCATGTTATTTCCTTACGCGTCAGTTCAATTAGGCGCATTGTTCTTGAATCTACTGATCGGGTTTGGCATGGCTAGCCTAATAGGCTTCCATTTTCGAAAATACGCCTCATCGTTTTGTAATCGACAAGATTTTTCCCGCTTGTTCCCGTTGTTAATGCTGACCGTTATATTAATCATCACCGTGGTAAAAGCGTCATTAGCCTTAGCACTAGGTCTAGTTGGTGCATTATCAATTGTCCGCTTTAGAACACCGATTAAAGAACCCGAAGAACTCGTTTATTTATTTCTTAACATTGGCGTGGCCGTTGCGCTTGGCGCAGGCCAAACACTAGCAGCTGTCCTTGCGTGTTTCATAACCCTCGCCTTAGTGACGTTGGCGAAAAAGCACATGAGTAAAGCCGCTGTAGAAAACGGTTTATTTATTTCGCTCAACAATCGTTTCGCAAATGGCGATAACCCAAACGTTTCAGTAGAAGAACTAAAGTCTATTTTTAGTCAACATATTAGTCGACTAGAACTTAGACGATTCGACGTTAATACGGGGGGGTTTGACGCCACTTTCTTTGTTTCAGTGACAGATGCAACCCAAGTCGATGCCATCATTGGTGCACTAAAAAATCGTTATCCTTCCATCAATATTTCACTTTTGGAACAACATAATATTGCAGGAGTGTAACTATGCGTTTAGACACAGCGAGCTCGAGCACTGGGCAGTTTGAATCACGATTACTTTGGGCAAGTATCCTTTTGGTTGTCGTCTTACTTTTGCCATCGCCTGCCAGTGTCAAAACTACACTCATTCACCTAGGTTTCGTTGCAACGTCAGAATCGGCGAAAGATAAAGTAACGCAATTAGCTAGCAGTGCGCTCAGCGCACCAATGAAAATGCTGAATGCCAATACAAATCTGCCTGTATTTAAGCTAGATGTTAAATATCAAGACTGGTTAAAGATCCAGGAAGACCGTGGTAATGCACTTCGTTCTGGTCAAATTGCAGAAGAACGCGCCGAGGTGAACGCGACTCTTTATTTCAACAAAGAAAAATTTGGTGCCAAAATACGCCTACAAGGTGACATGCTTGATCACGTCAACGCACAAAATCGTTGGTCATTAAGAGTCGAACTGAAGCAAAAACAGGCAATTTTCGAATCGCGTCGTTTCGCATTGATCAGTTCGAATGTTCGGATCCACCAAGGACCTGCATTATTTGGAAAAACACTGGAAATGGCTGGATTCGATATTATTTCGCCAAAGACAATTCCGGTGCGGGTCAATGTGAATGGCGATGACTGGGGCGTTATGCTATTTGAACAAGCATTCAGTCAAGACTTACTGGCCACCAATAATCGCACAGAAGGCCTTATCGCACGCCTAGATACTTTTACGCAAGCTCGCGCGAGCAACGGCGAAATCGATCGCGTTATTAAGCCAAGAGTGCTGCAAGAAAAAACCATTTTGGATGACGCATCTCTGGGTAAACAGCGCCAAATTGCACTTACCTTGCTTGATGACTTCTTTGCTGGTCGTAAATCAGCCAGTGAAGTATTTATTGCCGATAAATTAGGGCAATACCTTGCAGCGGTCGACATGTGGGGGGCGTGGCATGCATTAACTTGGAATAACTGGCGTTGGTATTATAATCCGCACCTTGCGAAGCTGGAGCCAATACAAAGTGATGTCGCAGTAACGCCTGCTGAACATATTTGGCTCATGAAATCACCTTCTCGGACTCTGCTGATCAGTAAGTTAATGCTAGAAGATCCTTTGGTAGAGAGTCATTATCAACAAGCGCTAACCACGCTTCAGAACCTAATTTCGTCAGAGCATTTCCTCCCCGAGTTACAGGAATATGAAACACTGTTTTTAGAAAAGCTACAATCTAGCTCTCCTCTCATTGCTCCCTATGATTTCAATATCATGGTTAAACAAATGACGTGTTTAATTGACGATTACAAGACACCGCCATGCGACGCGGTAAAGCCAATTCCAACGACTCTTCACACGAACATGGCTTCTGTTAACACGATTCCAAATTGGGATTTGGTAACACACTTTCAATCATTGCCCGGTTCCAATCGAAGTGTGCTCGTCATTTATAATAACGACAAAGTCGCACTGAACTTAAAAGGCATCACCGGTATTACACAATTCGACGAAATCGATCCTCTAGAACGTGTAAATGCCGACTTTCCACAAGTACTTCCTCCTGGTAAGCGCCTGAATGTCGACTTACCAAATTCACTTGTGTCAGTGAAGCTTCGTGCGGGATTAGCCGATTCCAGCATGGCCAATTATGAGTTTTACAAAGACTTAACCGCCAACACTTTTTTACCTCGTCCAATCAATGCCAATGAAGCCGCGGAAGTTCTAACAAAATACCCTTTTATTATTGAAAATGGCAACTCTTGGACTATCCCCGCAGGGAACTGGCAGATAAATGAATACGTAAGAACACCTGACGCTTGGCAAGTCAACATCGAACCTGGTAGTGTGATCGAATTCGCTCCGAATTCTGGTTTGATGGTTTTTGGATCTCTTAATGCGAAGGGCACAGCAGAAAACACTATTACTTTTAAAGCCAAAGACGAAAAGCTTGGTTGGTCTGGTGTAACGGTTTACGGTGACAACTTAACCTACCCAAGCTATTTAGAACACGCACTAAGTATGGAAGCTGCAAGCCCGAAACTAGGGTTATGGCAACCTCGTGGTGCGACCTACTTTGTACAAAGTCTTGTCAATGTTGACCATTTCAAAGTTCATCATAACAATTCAGAAGACGCTTTTAATGCCATCAATAGTGTTCTGAATATCAGTAATCTAACGATTAGCGATGCCCTTTCTGATGCGTTTGACTGTGACTTCTGCACTGGCGAAATTCGCGACAGCCGTTTCATCAACATTGGTTTTCGCTCAGGCGGTGATGGTATTGACGTCAGTGGCAGTGAAATTAAAGTAACCAATACCTACTACGAAAAAGTCCGTGATAAAGCGATATCCGGCGGAGAGCGCAGTCGTTTAGATGTGAACAATGCCACATTCAAGGAAGTCAATTTTGGTATCGTCGCCAAAGATGATACCACCATTACCGCAAGTGACGTTAACGCCCAGAGCGTGAAACACAATGCGCTCATGTCTTACAGTAAAAAGCGCATTTTTGGTCCTGCAAGAATGTGGATTGAAGGATTTAATTGCGATGATCCTAACTGTCAAAACAAATTAGTGGCTGAAACGGGCAGTGTATTACAAGTAAATGGCGAACTCGTCCAAGCGCAAGACCTGAATGTGAAAAATCTTTACAATACCATCATGAAATCGGATAAACCAAAATGAGTCAAACCAGACGCTTTGAAGTGAAAATACCGATCCCACTGAATCGCCTGCAAGCGGTTGAACACTGGTTACGGTGTCATCCGCTGATGTTCGCGACTCACTACCCGGCAAGGCATGTGAATAGCCTCTATCTCGACACACCTCATTTGGCACTCTATGAAGAGAACTTAAGTGGAATTAGCCAAAGGAAAAAAGTACGGATCCGTTGGTATCACGACTTATCTCAAGGAGAAAAAAGCACGCTCGAATTTAAGCATCGTCAAGCAGGAAAAGGATTCAAAATAAGTTTTAAAACGACATTGCCAATCGTTAAAGATGATTTCACTTGGCCTAAGGCATTAAAAGAGTGTTTCGAGGCACTTCCCACCCAAGGTCAAATGTTATGGGGAAATGAGCAAACACCTGTGCTTATCTGCCGCTATTTACGAACGTATTACTTATCTGGCTGTGGCAGGATCCGGGCGACGTTTGATTCAAATATGGAAGTCTATGATCAGCGTTATCGTGCGGCGCCAAATCTCAGTAATCCAGTCTCTTTAGGCGATTACGTTTTGCTAGAACTCAAAGCCGATGACGAGCATGAAGCCATTTTGTCTGATTTAATTTCGACGTGCCCATTACGCCCATCACGACATTCTAAATACGTAAATGGTATTCGAAATCTAACCTGGATCTGAGCTTTATACTCAATCTAGAAAAAAAGGCCTTACGGCCTTTTTACTTGCAGTCACTGTAACACAGTGTTGCTTACCAAACAAAAACTCAACCCACTAGCTAAACTGATAGCCAATTAATTGGATACTCTCCCGATGCTCACGTTCAATATTAAATGCAAAAAACCAACGTCTTGAATCAGTCAGATTGAGTTGAACCACTTGAATACCGAAAAACGCAACAATCTTGATTTCACGGACACCTTCAAATGGAATATAACGTGAAGCGCCAAACAAATCGCGGTAATAAATACCTTGCTTATAAAAAACCACTTTTCGGTGCTGTGAAATACTTAGCGAAAGATAAAAAGAGGTGATAAAAAAAACAATCGTTGCC
Source organism: Pseudoalteromonas luteoviolacea B = ATCC 29581 (assembly GCA_000333235.1). Taxonomy (GTDB): domain Bacteria; phylum Pseudomonadota; class Gammaproteobacteria; order Enterobacterales; family Alteromonadaceae; genus Pseudoalteromonas; species Pseudoalteromonas luteoviolacea_D. Next base: position 15,230 of record CAPN01000023.1, read on the forward strand.
GCAATTGAAAGTTCTTTTACGTATATCCCTGAAAGCAATGCTACAACACATAAGCTATACACCAGAATAAAGAAGGCTTTATTCACTACTAGCTGAAACTTATTTACCTAAAACTCCATGTGATTGAATTGATTATAAAATTAAATCTGATTTTTATTATTTTACTTGTGTAACCAAACTGAAATATAAAACCTTTATCAGGTACATTATTCTTAATTGATGATTTTTTGTCAATAGTAGATCGACAGGTTGGGCCTGTTGTAACTCGATTCAGCTGCCACTACTTTTAAAAAGAATTTGAAAGGTAAAAAAATGGAATCTTCTTTATATTAATCCTGCTCACAATAATTACCGTTAGAACAAGGAAATCGCGCTAACCTTTGATAACGCGCAGGTTGCCAGAGACACTTTCATGAATGGTATTGAAAAACAAATAGAATAATCAAGCTTCTCACGTTAAGAAATGTGGAGTATGTACTGTTTTATTGTTACTACCAACAATAAAACCGCAGAAGAAAATGTGAGGCGGTAAATAGCTTTAGGCCTAAAAGTATGATGCTACTCACAATCATGTTCTTTTGTCGGGCATTTGAACTAGAAAAATGGCTAGAATCTAAGATTGCCGATGGGCAATTTGCTTTTTTTGCTGCTGAAGGTCTTCAGTCTACTTGACGCTAAAATCAACTTTCTAGATAGATTTTAAAAAGAGCACGATTCAATCGTGCTTTAGCGATACATGTCATTCTGATTCATAGTCTTTTCGCGTCGACATTTTCCCTATTCCTGGATTAAAGGTATTGGTTGGATCTAACGTTTTATAATGCTCAGCTAAGTCAGATTTCGCATGATATAAATGCCCGACATTATGCTCAGCAGGGTACTCTGCCCCTCGTGAGTCCATAAATTCAAGCAACTCCTTTTTTACTTGCTCTGGTTTATAATCAGCCGACACTAAATAGTCTTGATGAAACACATGACAAATAAAATGCCCATAATAGTACTTTTGAGTCATTTTTTTCGCTATTGAATCGGGCAAGGCTTCAAACCATTGCTGACAATTACGTGGCAGAGCTATATCGAGCGCAAGCAAGCCCGAGGTCGTTTTAGCATGTAACTTTTGATACTGAATTGCGGCGCCTGCGGCGGCAAAGCGCAATGAATAGAGTGACTTTGCGAGCGCCTCATCACATTGAATAACATTTAGCAATGCCGAATCTACCAATGGCTTGATGATGTCCTTGAACTCTTTTTCAGATCCGCCTTGGATAGTCAAAATTAAATGATGTGCACTGATCCGTTTTGCCTCGACAACACATTCAGGCACTTGACTGGGAAACAGACGTGCTACGAAATTACTCGCCTTATCGGTAAGTGAATCGGGAACAAATGGCAACGCATGGCAAAGACCATCAACGCGTTTTTTCAAATTAAAAAAAGCGGGCATTACACGAGTACCGAAGTGCTTCAGAACCAACATCGTATCTCGCCCGTAGTGGTCTGTTAAATGAATCACATCGCGATGCAAATATTCGGCAGAAATTGGCAATTCTGTCATGTGATTCAACAAGGCAATACGAAGGGTATTTAAACTATCGGCATTGTCCGTATGAATATAATAAGTGTGCTTTTTTTCTGGTTTCAAAAAGCTATCTAAACGAACAGCGAAAACCGCTAATTTTCCTGCACAACCACTCGCTTTATTGAGCCTACGTTTGTCTGCATTAAACCGAGCTGGACGCGAGCTCTGAGTATCTCTTACCCACGTTTTGTAATCGTTATCTGAAGCACTCTTACCTGTAGAGCGCACAGCTTGGGCGCTGTAATTTCGTGTTTGAAGATTAGTCAGTATACTCTCAGGGCTGTCACCAAGATCAATATCTAGCTCATTTATGAGCACTAACTCACCATCTGCATTAAGTTTTGCGTACAATGCCAGTTCGGTATAAGCAGGCCCTCGTTCAACCAGTGCTCCACCTGAATTATTACATACTCCGCCAACAATCGACGCTCCAATACACGAAGAACCAATGACTGAGTGTGGCACCCGCCCGTGAGGATCGAGTGCATTCTCAAGTTCAAATAGCGATGCTCCTGGTAACGCAATAAACTGACCTTGCGCTTCTAACAAGTGAATGTCATTAATTTTAAGCGTATTAATCACAATACACGGTCGGTCCAATTCCTCTGTGGGTGTCGAGCCACCTGTCAAGCCTGTATTTGCAGCTTGCATCACTATCGCGACATTAGCTTGCGTGACTATTTTTAAAATTTCCCACATTTGCAAAAGCGATGTTGGTTGCACCACACACAGTGCCTTTCCTTTACCTTCGCGAAAACCCGTTGTAAATGTCGCTATTTTTTTTGCTTGCGTAATGATGTTTGGTTTACCAACGCAACGTGTCAGAGACAGGATTAATTCATTCAATTCCACAAACTCTCCTTAGTGACTGTTTTTGTTTGTTGGTGTTCGGCTTAAACTACGCCGAGATTCCTCTGTACGCTCATTTTCTAACAATTTCGCGGCGTTTAGCTCAGTCAATGAACCGGTCGTTTGACGCGTCAATTGACCGTCCGCAATCAGTGATAGGAATCGGGCACAGCACACTCGTAAGAATGAAGTGAAATTGCTGATGTCATGATCTGCATCGAGCGACTCCAAATACAATTTAGTGATCAACTGGTTCACGTTCATCGCGTCGCGGTGCGCGATTTCTTCCAAAATCAACCAAAAATACTGTTCGAGACGAATAGAAGTCACGACACCGTCTATCCGAAGTGAACGTGTAACGCTTTCCCACAAACTCGGATCCGCATTAATAAATAGCTGGCACATCGAGTGATCTCCTTCGTCATCACTAGGCTTTAAATAGTATTAGCTTAGTAAAGCCATAAATTGTTTCAAAAACTCAGGGTGAGCCGGCCATGCGGGTGCAGTGACAAGTTTTCCATCAGTGATTGCTTGATCCATTTCAAGCACGACATAATCAGCGCCTGCTAATCGCACTTCTGGCTCACAAGCAGGGTAGGCTGAAACTTGCTTACCTGTTATAACACCTGCCGCCGTTAATAACTGCGGACCATGACAAATGGATGCGATAGGTTTATCCGCTTTTGCAAACGCTTGAATAAGTTCGATGACTTTGGCGTTCAAGCGCAAATATTCTGGCGCACGACCACCAGGCAAGTAAAGCCCGGCATAATCTGACTCTTTTACAGAATCGAATGACGCATTCAGTGTAAAATTATGGCCTCGTTTTTCTGAATACGTTTGCTCACCTTCAAAATCATGAATAGAAGTTGCAATTGCGTCACCTGCTTTCTTACCCGGGCAAACCGCATCAACCGTGTACCCGCAGGCTTGTAATGCTTGGAATGGCACCATGTTTTCATAATCTTCTACATAGTCGCCCGTTATCATTAGAATTTTCATCGCGTTTCCTTAGTTAAAGTGATTCGCGACTATTACATCAATAAATTAAGCTAAATGGGTAACATGGGGGTACTACAAGAAAAATAAAAAGGCGAACAAACCATTCGCCTAAATATCTTTATAGATTTTGTGTAGTTAGAAACGCTTTAAGCCTTTAACTTTCTCAACATCGCCAGAGAAGCTTAAAATCTCTTCGTGTGATAAATAAGAATCAACTTTAGACATCGCCTTTGCGTAAAACTCATTGAGTGCGTCTACGAGAACCTTATCAGTATCATCAATTAGAGGCTTATCTTTTGATTCATCTGCTGTTGCATCAATTGCTGCGTTTAATGCCAAACCTACCAAGCTATTAGATTGTTGCTGATAATGCCAACGCTTGGTGTAAACTTTAGATTCAGTCAGATCCGCAAGGTTAATCCGTTTACTTAAAAACGTTTGTCCTGTCATTGGCTCAATGAGCTTTACGTTTAACGTACCTGATACCTTGATCGAACCGACATCTTCACAGTAACTCCTACCGCATTCGTTACTGGTGCGTTTCTGATCAATAAAAATTTCAAGATTTGGCACAAGTGCTAAGTAGGCTGATTTTTTATCAGTATACGTAATGTCATCAAACGTAGTGTAAGGACCTGCAATCTTGAATCCTTTTTTAATTACAATCTCATTAAAAGAATCAGACATAGCCGCAACTAAACGGCGCGTATATTGATTCATACTATGATTAAAATTAACTTGCACAGAATTAGATTGACCCAGTTGATTTGCGTACAGCGCCGTTAAGTTTTTATCCGCTGAACTAGACAATTGGCCTGCGGACGACTCATAAACCGGTGAAACAATCGCGATTGTTTTATCCGTTTTTGGAGCATTAGAAACTGGTGTATAGACAAAGTTCACATTACTGATTTCCTTTTTTGCTTGAGGTGTTGATTTACAAGCAGAAAGTGCAGCACATGCTAAAACGACTGTGAGTAAGTATCTTTTTTTATTCATCTCTTTAATCCTTAAGAGTTTAAAATTGCGCCAACAATATACCCAAATCAAAACCAAAAGTTAACCAGCTACCACTTTATTTAAAAATTTAATTAACATCGACTTATCAAATCGCACCTACGCCTTGGCGTTTTTTGCATGAGTTCACTATGCTTTATAAGACTTTTTACAACACGCGAGATACGGCCTAGCCAGCTTAATCTGTCTAATTAGGATCAATGAGTCTATGCCACATCGGTTTCGTTCAGCGCTCGATAACGCCTTACCAGCTTGGCGTATGTACATTTTCAAGAAGCTTTTTGGCACGCTTGCGCTTATGTGCATACCCGTTTACATCACGAGTGTCTATCTATGTTGGCAACTTGGTTTAATCTCAATGATTGTGCTCGATACCATTTGTTATTCAATTCTGGTGTACATTTTATTGAGTAAGCAACTGAGCGCAAAAATCCGATATGGACTCGGCTGTTCTCTTGCGTATCTGCTTGGCGTCGCCTTTCTTTTTACGGTAGGACCGGCTGGCGCAGGATTCATGTGGCTGTTTGCCTTTGCGCCACTTTCTGCCATTTTACTCGGGCCACACGCTGGCTATAAAGCTCTTGGACTCAACGTAATTGCCCTTGTGCTGATTGGCGTACTGTATCAAACCGATTATTTACGCTGGCTCGGATTAACTGGTTTTACTTCAACCATATGGTGGGTTTTAACGGTTAATTTCCTAGCAACTAACGCCATGGTAACGATGTCATCGGGTTATTTAATTGGTCGACTTATCGAATCGCTTTCAACGTCGCTATCATCGCGCCAAGCGACGATTTTTGGTTTGGCAAAACTCGCTGAATACCGAGACAATGAAACAGGGGCTCATTTGCTGCGTATGCGTCAATATGCCGAACTACTTGCCTCTACTAGACAACAAGATAGAGATGCCCCTTCTGAACTTACTGATCAATTTATCACCGACATTAGCCTCTCTGCGATTTTGCACGATATTGGTAAAGTTGGGGTCGCTGATTCGATTTTACTAAAGCCCGGAAAGCTCGACAAAGACGAGTTCGAGCAAATCAAAACTCACCCTGTGATCGGTGGTCAAGTCATTGATAGTTTAATGAAATATGCGCCTAGTTGCAGCTTTTTAAAAATGGGTCGCGACATCGCAGCAGGTCATCATGAGAAATGGGATGGCTCCGGCTACCCTAAAGGATTAAAAGGCGAGGAGATCCCGCTAAGTGCACGAATTGTAGCATTGGTTGATGTGTACGACGCATTAACGACTCCTCGATGTTATAAACGCCCTTTTTCACATTTTGAAGCAAAAGAACTCATTATGGATGGCAAAGGAAAGCATTTCGATCCTCAACTCGTCACCTGTTTTTTGCGCATCGAAGAAAAGTTTGCCGAAATATCCGCTTCAGCAAAAGAATAACGGCGTTGTTTCTTAAAAAGAACCTCTACCCCTTCTTTTACACACCTAATTACTTATCGATATGGCCAAGATCTCTGGTTGGATCTAACTTATCACGGACCAAACGTTTTGCTATTTTCGCCTCGGGAAAACCACCATCGCGTTCTCTGCACCAAATTAATTCTTCATTATAATAAATTTGATAAACGCCTTTTGACGCCGGCATCAACGACACCTCCGCCAATTCGTCGCTAAAGGTAGATAGTAGCTCTTGTGCCATCCATCCAGCACGCAAAAGCCACTGACAAAGCACACAATAATGAATGGTAATTTTAGGTTTCATGTCGTTCCCTATTTCCTATCGAATTCATCAGCCAGATCCGAAGTACAATATGCGCATTTTACGGCATTTTTGGGAATTTTCGATAAACAAAAGGCACAATCTTTTGTGACCTTTGAATCGCTTTTTGCTTCGGCTTCCCGAATTGAGTTGATCGCTCGAACGAAAAAGAACGCAAACCAAGAAACAATTGTAAAACTGAAGATACTATTAAGAAATAAGCCATAGCTCAGTGTGACCGCTCCATCTTTATTGGCATCAGCCAGTGTCGCGTATTCACCTCCAACCGTTCCCTGTTTAAGCACAACAAACAAATCTGCTAAGTCGACGCCACTTGTTAACAAGCCAATTACTGGCGCAATAATATTAGCAACAAGACTCGTTGCTATGGTTGCAAACGCACCACCCACTACAATACCAACTGCCATGTCTAACACATTGCCTTTTACTGCAAAGGCTTTATATTCCGCGAGAACTTTTTTCATTACCTACTCCATTACTTGCTTACTAAAATTCTTAGTAAGTTGCATAACAGAGTAAACAAAAACTACCCTAACTTATAGAGTTTCAATTCTTTACCGTAAACGTCTTCAGCTGCTCTTTGAATAGAAACGCGATATTGCTCAATCAGTTCATCCATTTTCATTGCTGAATCGGCTATATCACTCGCGGAGCCTGCAATTTGCTCTGCACCCACAACGTTTGCAATGGCCTTTTCATGAATAGACTCGATGCGAGCTACAATTTCTTGAAGCGCCGCATTTTGTGCTTGGGCATTTTCATTGACTTCTCGAGAACGCTCTTCAACCGTTACAGCTTGTCTCACCATATTTTGTAAAATTTGTTTTACCGAATTTATCGCATCAACCGCCGTAGTGGCGTCAGACTTACACGACATTATCGTACTGTTGGATTCTGACGCAGTTGACTGTAATTCGACCACCATTTTGGCGATTTGTTGAGTACAGCCTTGTGTACGACTCGCAAGGGAGCGAACTTCATCAGCAACCACCGCAAAGCCTCTTCCTTGTTCGCCAGCACGGGCTGCTTCAATTGCTGCATTTAAGGCGAGAAGGTTCGTTTGCTCAGCAATGCCACGGATAATCTCAACGACGGCCGTGATTTTTTCAACCTCCGTATTCAGCGTACTGATCTTGTTCGCCGCATCGGTCATTTTGTTCGACAGGGTTTGTACTACCGTTGCCGTTTGTTTAACTTGCTCTTCACCTGTTTCACATTCGCGTACCACCGTGCCGAGCACTTCAAAGTTGCTTTGCATGGCCGATGTTACACCATTAATGCTGTGTGTCATTTGCAACGTTGCACTCGAAATGGAGTCAATCCCAGTTTGTTGTTCTTTCAGATTCTTCTGGCTGTCAACAATCGCAAATGCTGTTTCATGCGTTGCGGTGGCTATGCGAGCTGACGCATGTTGAAAACCTGCAAGGTCATTCGTTAATTGACGAAGCAACTCGTTCACATAACCTGCAATAACGCCTAGTTGGTCATCGCTTATCACATCCACATTTTGAGTCAGTTCTTTTTGTTCAATGACCTTTCGGATCACCTCTTTTGTCAACTCTGATTGCTTACGTTGTAACGACATGGTTCTCCACACCCCAAAAGTCACTGTCACAGCAATCGCAAGTAAGGCAAGCTGTAACCACATCTTTGCTAACAAATCATTCGCAAGCGTTTGCGCTTCATTAGAAACTAATGCCAACGCTTGGGACTCCGTGTCGCGCAACAAATCAATGCGTTTTGTTGCTGCATCAAACCACTGATCTGCTGGGGTATTAAACTGTCTATCTTTAGCATCAACGAGCTCTCGATAAGGCAGCACCGCTTTGTATGCTTTATTTTCACGTGTACTGTTAAACAGTACCTTCACATCACCCATGGCATGCAACATCGCGGAATCAATCGAGCGATTTTGAGCATTCACTAAGGAATTAAACCGCTGCCTTAACGGTAAACTGATTTCATCTTTGGCAAACACATTCGACAGTACCGCGCGTTCGATACCAGCGTACTCTTTTGCATCAGAAAAATAATAAATAGACGCTAACTCAAAGCTAAGCGTTTTATTCGAGCTCAACGACGACAGATCCATCACCGTTTTTAAACCAAGTCTGGTGATGGAGGTATAAAAACCGAGTGCATCGGCAAGATCAAAGGAAAGGTTTTTAACGTTAGAACGAACCCTTGCTATTTCGTTAAATTTGCTGTCTATTTCATCAAGCTCGTGGGCCGTTTGACGGTCGATTTTAATGGATGCTGCAATGGCGTCTAGCCGCTGCTTGGCTGCATCAACAAGTGACTGTTGGTGTACTAAATCACTACGAAAATTAGTCCCGTTTGAGCCAAGATAACCTGCCGTCATGCCACGCTCTTTTTGCACTTCATGCACGAGAGCAAGCGCGGCGTCCCCTAAGCCAACATAACGTTTAATTTGTGCGGCTTCGCTCGAACTTTGAAATGAAGTTGTTGCATTGTTAACAACCAATACAACTAAAAAAACACAAGGGGTAAGCACAAGCAGATTTAAATGACGACTAAACAATCGCAGTAAATGGTTCATAAAAACCTCATAGATGATCTTTGAAATACAGTATGTCGACCCAGCTGCTTAGCACCGAAATCTGCCTCTATAAGAAAATAGGTAGAACTTTGTTTAACGTCAATTAAACGAAGCGCAAATAATAAACGATCAGTTTAAGTCAACATTGAATTAATACTGTGAAGAATCGTCATTAGGCGATTCGATCTGGCTTTGTGTTTATGTTCTATGAGGAACAGCGTTTGAACTACCGGATTGGCAAGACGATGAATGTGGATTTTCTCTGTGTGAGTAAATGCTAAAGCGGCATTAAGCGGCAACACACTAAAACCTAAACCTCGACTCACTGGTTCTAAAATAAGGCCAATTTGATTAGAAAAACCACTTTGCGAGAACTGCTGCATGTACTGAAATTCTGGGTAATTTTCTTTGAACAATTTTTGAGCATGCATAAATCCATCAGGGTGATTAATAAAACCTAAATTTTGCAACGCGTCCCATGACGGTTCAATGATATCCCGAGGCGTCACCAATACGAGCGGTTCTTTAGTAAGCACAGCGGTTTTAACTTCGGTGGACTTTGGAACTTCAGTCACAATCCCAATGTCCGCTTTAGCCGCTGAAACAGCTTGCTCGATATCCTCGTTTGGTGCAAAACGATAATTTATCATCAACTTACGGTGCGATTGTTGTAAAGACAATAAATGAGGATAGAGCTGCAACCCAATACTGCCAGGCGACATAATATTAACTTCCCCTTCAAAGGGTGGATCGTCTATCACTTGACCCGCAAGATTGTCGAGTTCCACCAACACTATCTGCCCCCGCTGAAACAACTGCTCACCCGATGGGGTCAGAGTAAATTGCTTGGCTTCTCGAATAATCAGTTTTTGCTTTAGGTACTCTTCGAGTTTTTGAATATGTTGGCTCACACCAGATTGAGTCATGTGTAACTTCTCTGCAGTGCGCGTAAAATGGCCTATTTCGACCAATGTACAAAAGGTTTTCAGCCAAACTGGATTAATCATTTTTTGTAATTGAATTGATAATTTATAATAATTTTATTTTATCACCTTTGATTTGTACACTCTTTGTGCACTTTACGAGGAGATAATATGACGACACAAACTTACCCACGAAATTTCTCACATATAGGTATTTCAGTGCCCGACCTAGAGAAAGCCGTACAATTTTATACAGAAGTTCTTGGCTGGTATTTAATTATGAAACCAACCGAAATTGTTGAAGACGATAGCGCAATTGGGCAAATGTGTACGGATGTCTTTGGCAAAAACTGGGGATCGTTTCGAATTGCCCATTTATCAACTGGCGACAGAATTGGCGTTGAGTTATTCCAGTTTCAAAACCAAAAAAACCCGAGCAATAATTTTGAGTATTGGAAAACAGGCGTGTTCCATTTTTGTGTTCAAGACCCGGATGTTGAAACGCTTGCGCAGCGTATTGTCGCCGCAGGTGGAAAACGTCGCATGGCACAACCTCGTTATTACTACCCTGGCAAAAAACCTTATCGAATGATTTACATGGAAGACCCATTTGGGAATATTTTAGAGATCTACAGTCATAGTTATGAACTCATCTACAGCGAAGGAGCGTATTAACGCTCCTTTTTCTCTGACTCTACTTAGAATTCAAGTTAGGCAATTTCAGTGAAATGGCTGCCGTTATTAGAACAAATAACGTCGATATTGCTAAACAAACGGTCAAGCCATAAAACTGAAAGAGTAACCCTGATAACACCGTACCAATTAATCGTCCCAGTGCATTGGCCATATAATAGAACCCGACGTCCAATGACACGCCATCCGCAGTCGCCATGCTGACAATTAAATAGCTATGTAGCGCTGAGTTAATCGCAAACACCACACCAAACATCATGAGACCAATAATCACGGTATACTCTAGCACTATCTCGTAATTTACGATCAATGTAAGTGAGCACGTAGTTACTGCAAGGAGGCTAGCCCACTTAAACGCTGCACGAGATGGGTTTATCTGGTGTTTGAAATTAATTAATTTTGGTGTTAAAGATTGCACCACTCCATATCCAATCACCCACGACGCCAGAAAGCCCCCGACCGTCCAGTGATCCCAACCAAAAACTTGAGATAAAAAAACGGGCAATGCAACCACAAACCATACGTCTCGCGCCCCAAATAAAAAAAGACGCGCAGCGGAAAGAATGTTAATCGCTTGGCTTTTTGAAAAAATGTCTGTGAACTTTGGTTTGTTTTTTGCCTTACCAAGGTCGTTTTTCAATGCATAGATGCTGTAGCACCACACGAAAAACAGCGCCGCAGCCATCAATAGCATTGCTCCTTTGAAAGACAACACAGTGAGCAATACTCCACCTAAGAAGAACCCCACACCTTTAAGCGCATTCTTTGAGCCGGTAAGAATAGCCACCCATTTGAACAGCGTGCCTTGTTGATCTGATGCCACCAACATTTTGATCGAGCTTTTTGCACTCATTTTGTTGAGATCTTTCGCTATCCCAGAAAGGGCTTGTGCAACCATGACATAAATGACGGTGAGCCACTCATTCGGTACGGTTAGCATCAACAATGCAATCACTTGTATGGCAAGGCCGATATTCATGGTTTTATTTAACCCAAGTTTGGCACCTAGATATCCGCCTCCTAAATTTGTAATAACACCAAATATTTCGTAAAACAAAAACAACATGGCGATACTTAACGGCGAATAACCTAGCGCATGAAAGTGCAACACCACTAGCATGCGCAACGCACCATCGGTTAACGTAAACGCCCAATAATTTCCTGTTACGACTAAATACTGCTTAATATCATCCGATAAAGCTGTCAATTTTGACCTTCCCAATCTATCCCGCTAGTTAGAGCGATAAACCGACTTTACGGGTTAATTCTGCTGTTCGATTTGCATAGCCCCACTCATTGTCATACCACACATACAGTTTTACCTGCGTGCCATTGACCACCATGGTAGACAAAGCATCAACAATGCTCGAACGTGGATCGGTTTTATAATCGATAGAGACCAGTGGGCGTTCTTCATAGCCTAAAATACCTTTAAGTGCACCTTCTGCTGCAGCTTTCATCCAACTGTTGATTTCTTCTGCCGTTGTCGCACGTGCTAACTCAAATACACAATCCGTGATAGAGGCATTTGCGAGTGGCACACGTACCGCATGACCGTTTAATTTCCCCTTTAATTCAGGGAAAATATGAGTAATTGCCGTTGCCGATCCTGTTGTCGTCGGAATTAAGCTCATACCACACGCACGAGCTCGGCGTAAATCTTTGTGCGGTGCATCCAATATGGTTTGAGTATTGGTGATGTCATGGATTGTCGTCATTGAACCATGCTTAATTCCAATATTTTCTTGTAACACTTTAACTACGGGTGCCAAACAGTTTGTAGTGCACGATGCCGCGGTGACGATATTGTGTGTGTTGTTATCGTAAAGCGAATCATTGACGCCCATGACAATATTAAGCACGCCCTCTTCTTTAACTGGTGCGGTGACCACTACTTTTTTTACGCCCTGATCTAAATAAGCTTGCAACAACGCTTTGCTTTTCATTTTGCCAGACGCTTCAATGACAATATCGCACTGTGACCAGTCCGTTTCAGCTATCGTTTTATTGTGTGTGATCGCGATCGATTTGCCATTAATCACAATCGCAGTGTCTGCGTGATCAACATCGTGATGCCAAATACCGTGAACTGAATCAAATTTTAATAAATGTGCCAGTGTTTGAGCATCGCCAGCAGGATCATTAATTTGCACAAACTCCATATCTGGCCAATCAAAGGCCGCACGCATTGATAGTCTACCCATACGGCCAAAGCCATTTATTCCTACTTTTATTGTCATACTATTTTTCCTTTAAACTAGATTAGTTACAGCAAGAAGCAACGCGTGAAGGCCTATCCCCCATCACTCGTAGTCGCGTCAACGCTTGCGCTATAAAATTCGGTTCATTAATTAAGGTTTGTGATAGTGTGTTTTTCATCCACTTTGGCACCGTTGAATTAAATGAATAAAACACCCATTGCTGATATTTTCTGTCTGACAGAATGCCAAGCTTTTTCAACTGTGCTAAATGACGCGAGACTTTTGGTTGGCTATGTTCGTTTAATGCAACCATTAATTCGCACACACACACTTCTTGTTCAACGATAAGGATGAGCAAGGTTTTTAAGCGGATCTCATCCGCCAACGCTTTATAAAACACCAATGGGGTCAGAGTCGATTGAACTTGATCTACTTCATTTTGTACAAAGCACTGTATGCGTTCATTTAACATCTGTAAAACATGTTCAAAAGCCTTGGCCTCTTGCGACGCTAAAGGATCTGGAATATCCCACGCCAAATATGACTTACCATGAATACGGCTATCACATTCTAGTGCGGTTTTATCCTCTAAGGTGATCACGTAATCAAATTCAATATGAGTAAGACTATGGATACATTTGGCATGCAGATTTTCAGTTAACAATCCAAAATTCTCTATCGCGGCTAGCGCATTAGGGTTTACAACTCGGGATTCAGCACCCGCGCTGAAAACTTCTATCCTGCCGTGTCCATGATGGTTTAACAGTGCTTCCGCCATAATGGCGCGAACGGAGTTTCCAGAACATACAAACAAAACTTTCTTCATTGAAACATAATAACCTCGTTATATAACAAAATTATTATATAACTTCTATCAATCCATGCAACAAGGTTATTGATGTGCGGTTTTTATCCTTTTAGAAGTTGATAAGCGTTGAATACCTCAGACGGTTCTGCACGCATCGAATAATTTTCCTCAACAAATCGATATCGGATAACACTTTGTGTATCGATAAGTAAAGTGGCTGGAACTGGTAAATTAAATGCGTTTCCACAACAGTTTCGTTCATTTAAGTCAATGTTCCATTTTAAAAGCTGCTGCTGTAATTCGCTATCAAGCTCCCAATGTAAACCAAGTGTTTTAGTAAACCGCAGACCTTCATCAAATACGATAGGAAAAGAAAGGTGATTTGCGACTTGCATATCTCGAGCAAACTGAGGCAATTCTGGCGTAATCGCAATAATGTTCAGCCGATTGCCTGACCGCTCATAGCACTCTTGCCATGCTCTTAACTCAAGGACGCAATAAGGGCACCAACTACCGCGAATAATGGTCACAACAAGAGGATTTCGTAATAAGAGCCGGTTGCTTTCATACAACGTGCCGTCGAGGCCAAATAGAGTAAAATCTGGAAACGTACTGCCAACTGTTAAACATGCAGACAAGTCCCGCTGACTTTGCAGCAAAGATAAACTGCGATTAAGCGTCTCTAAAATCTCAGGGGGTGTATTTAAATCAAACGTGCGTTTATATTCTTGCAACTTATCTTGTAACGAGCTCATATTTTAGTTACTAAGGCGGAAACTGACTTAAGTTATAGAAAAACATTCTCTAAATAGCAAAAAACCTCGCTTTAGAGAGGTTACATCTAGGTCGTGTTAACCTTTGCTGTGTGTTTTTGCTGCAGTGAATTGGGTATTTAGATAAGACAGAGGCTGTCCCACAGGGGCTGTCCCACAGAGGCTGCGTAGCATAGCGTTGCCCCGCAAGGGTTGCCCCGCAATGGTTGCCCCGCATAGTTATTCTATGAGAGTCTGCCGATCACGACGGATAAATGTTCAACACGCCTTAGTTTATCACATTGATCTGATCCAGTGTTGAAACATCAATGTGGGTTTGAAAATAATAGATGGACGTTTCACGACCATTGCAAATTAGCGAGATTTTCTTGCGCTTTGCTTCCCCACGGATCACTATCGTTTTACCTTTAAAAAACCCTTCTGGCTCTTGCCCGTAATACATCTCGATTTCGTTTTTTAAACGAGATGGGATATAAACACTCACATTGCGACGATCACGATAGTCATCATGAGTATTGAGATAGATATTGTTATGGTGTTTGCTCGTTTGAGTTATCGTTAATTGAAACTGTCCTGCTAAACCCGCAGGCGCTAATGCTTCACTTTTTTCGATAATGTCCATCGTGTTATCAAAATACGACGTTGGTGCGGTTGTCGTTACACTACAAGCACCCAGTAATAAACTTGACGTGAATACAAAATATTTCATGTTAAATCCCAGTGTTATTCCTCGTTTTTGCGATGACGCTTATCGTAAAGGGCACATAGTGTAGCGAAAACCGATAACAGAAACACTTTATTATTCTATTAAAGAGAATGAAATACGCGAAAAAATGCAATTTTTAGGAAGCGTTTCGAATGCTATTCTGTGATTATCTTAGTTTTTGAGTAGTCGCAATGAATGTAATAACGGCAAGAAAAGCCCGTGCCACGCAAGATGGAGCAGGTGTCAAAATTAACCGTATCGCCGGGTTCGATGGCAAAAGTCTTGATCCCTTTCTAATGATTGACGAACTGAAGTCAGATAACAGCAATGATTTTATGGCGGGGTTTCCAGCTCACCCACACAGAGGGATTGAAACGTTTACTTACATTCGCAAAGGCGGATTTGAACATCGTGACCAAATGGGCAATGTAAAAGCGATCCGAGCAGGGGATGTACAATGGATGAGCACAGGACGAGGTGTTATTCATTCTGAAATGCCGCTTGCGGATGCGGTTGATGGCATGCATGGTTTTCAGATTTGGCTGAACATGCCATCAGCGCAAAAAATGCGCCCACCTCGATATCAAGATTCCGCGACCGATGGCATCAAATCAATCGTAACCCCGCAACATGTTGAACTTAAAGCGTTAGCCGGGAACTGGACTATTGACCAGTCTCTTGTGCTTGCAAATTTACAAGGGTTGGCAGGTGACGGCGCTATTGCTGATATAACAATACCACCAAACACCTCCGCGACGCTCGATGTTTCTCAACATGGTAAAGTGCTCGTTTACATTCATAGTGGTTCCTTAAAGGACGAACGTTTTGGTCAAATGATGCAGCTCACTGTCGACCCAACCTCACCGCTTGTGCTTGAAAGTGGTCAACATGGCACAGGGTTACTTGTCCTTGCTGGTCAGCCAATCGGGGAGAAAATCGCCCACATGGGCCCTTTTGTCATGAATACCGAAGAAGAACTGCACCAAGCGATACGCGATTATCAGCTTGGACGTTTTGGAGACATTATATAGCCATTCCTTGGAGGCACTATTATGGGATTACTCATCAACGGCACCTGGCATGACCAATGGTATGATACAAAAAGCAACGAAGGTAAGTTTCAACGTGAAGCTGCCAAACTGCGTAATTGGGTAACCATAGACGGGGTAGCTAAAACGGAAGACAGTAAAGGATTTAAAGCACAGTCTAAACGTTATCATTTGTACGTTTCACTCGCATGCCCTTGGGCGCATCGTACATTGATTATGCGCCACCTAAAAGACTTAGAGCCACATATCGACGTCTCGATTGTCAGCCCAGATATGCTCGAGCATGGTTGGAGCTTTGCTGCGGATGCCATGAGTACAGGGGATGCGCTCTATCGCTCATCCTTTATGCATGAGCTTTATACTAAACATAGCTCAAACTACAGCGGACGCGTCACCGTTCCTGTGCTTTGGGACACACATACTCAGCAAATTGTGAGCAATGAATCCAGTGAAATAATCCGGATGTTCAATGACGCGTTTAATCACATTACGGGAAACAACCTCGATTTTTACCCAAAGCCACTTCAAACAGAGATAGATGCAATCAACGAATTCGTTTATCACAATGTCAATAATGGCGTCTACAAAGTGGGGTTTGCAACTACACAAGCCGCTTATGAAGCTGCCTTTGACGCCTTATTTTCTGCCCTCGACAAACTCGATACACGTTTGGAAACACAGCGCTTCCTAGTGGGTAACGTCTTGACCGAAGCAGACATCCGCCTCTTTACTACTTTGGTTAGGTTTGATGCTGTTTACGTTGGGCATTTCAAGTGTAATCTAAAACGCATTGAAGACTATGCAAACTTAAGCAATTATCTGCGTGATATTTATCAACATCGCGACATTGCAAAAACGACAGACATAGCGCACATAAAACGTCACTATTATTTCAGTCACACGATGATCAACCCAACTCAAGTGGTGCCCAAAGGTCCGGAACTCTACTTTGATAGACCGCACGATCGCAATCGTTTTTTTAGCTAACACCACAGAGGGCTTTGCCTTGCCGATTAATCCATTTTTTCGAATACGCTGATTCATTTTTATCGATGTTAACTTTTACATAACTAAACTACATTTTATTTCGAAATGAGAATAATTCCTGCCGACATAAGACCGCCGGTGTGGAGTGTTATGACAAAACGTCTCTTTTTAGCTACAACAACTTTCACGTGATTTGTGGCTTAGAAAGGACGTTAAACTAGGAAGCATCAACATGAAAAATACGAAGAAGCATATGCTCAGCGCTGTAGCTGTTGTGGTGTCACTGTTAACGTCACCAACGTACGCTAGCGTTTCTATGGAAGCTAAAACGAACCAATTTTGGTGGCCTGAACAACTGAATTTAAGCCCGTTACGTCAACATGCTGTTGAATCTAATCCATATGGCTCTAACTACGATTACGTCGCTGAATTCAGCAAACTCGACTTAGCAACGGTAAAGCAAGATATCGAAGCAACTCTAAAGGATTCAAAAGACTGGTGGCCTGCTGACTGGGGACATTATGGTCCATTAATGATCCGTATGGCATGGCACAGCGCGGGTGTTTACCGCATTCACGATGGCCGCGGTGGAGCTGCCGGTGGTCAGCAACGTTTTGATCCGCTGAATAGTTGGCCAGACAATGCCAACCTCGATAAAGCACGTCGTTTATTGTGGCCAGTTAAACAGAAATATGGCAAAAGCCTATCTTGGGCCGATTTGATGGTTTTAGCTGGGAACGTAGCGCTTGAGTCAATGGGTTTTAAAACACTTGGTTTTGCAGGTGGCCGCGCCGACGATTGGGAACCTGATCTCGTTTACTGGGGCCCTGAAACTGCCTTCTTAAAAGACGAACGCCGCGACAACAAAGGCAAGTTAAAAGGCCCTCTTGCTGCCGTTGAAATGGGATTAATATACGTTAATCCTGAAGGCCCGCATGGTAAACCCGATCCACTTCTTGCCGCAAAAGACATACGCATGTCGTTTGGTCGTATGGCAATGAATGATGAAGAGATTGTTGCTCTAATCGCAGGTGGTCATACATTTGGTAAAGCACATGGTGCAAAAAAACCAAGTGATTGTGTTGGCAAAGAGCCTGCAGCGGCAGAAATAGAAGAACAAGGCTTTGGCTGGAAAAATAAATGTGGCAGTGGCATTGGTGCCGACACCACAACCAGTGGCCTAGAAGGCGCATGGACAGTGACGCCCACCCAATGGTCAACAAATTATTTAGACAATTTAATGAACTTCACTTGGGTTCAAACCAAAAGCCCTGCAGGTGCAACCCAGTGGATCCCTGATAATCCTGCTGCCGCGAATTTGGTGCCAGATGCACATATCGAAGGAAAGCGCTCAGCACCGATCATGTTCACAACGGATCTCGCGTTAAAATTCGATCCTGAGTTTAAAAAAGTCATTGAACGCTTTAGAAAAGACCCTAAAGAGTTTGAGTTAACCTTTGCTAAGGCATGGTTTAAGTTGACACACCGAGATATGGGGCCAAAGGCACGCTATGTCGGAGCTGAAGTACCGGTTGAAACATTTACATGGCAAGATCCGCTACCAACGGCCGATTATGTAATGATTGACGAAAATGACGTGAAATCACTGAAAGCGAGCATTTCAGACTTAGGGATCGAAAACTCAACCTTAATCCGTACTGCATGGGCGGCAGCGTCAAGTCATCGTGTCACGGATATGCGAGGTGGAGCTAACGGCGCGCGCTTGCGATTAGAGCCGCAAATCAGTTGGGAAGTAAACAATCCTGATGAAGTCAAAGCTGTTTTACGCAAATTAGAAGCTGTACAAACACAATTTAATCGTAAAAACGCTGATAAAAAAGTGTCGCTTGCTGACTTAATCGTTTTAGCTGGCAGTACAGCACTAGAACACGCTGCGAAGGCCGGTGGTGTTGATGTCAGTGTCGACTTTAAACCAGGCCGCACAGACGCAAGCCAAGCACAAACTGACGTAGATTCTTTCGCAGTATTAGAGCCAAAAGCAGACGCGTTTAGAAACTACTATCATATGGATGCCTTTATGTCACCTACTGAAATGTTAGTCGACAAAGCAAATATGTTGGGGCTAACAGTGCCTGAAATGACCGTGTTACTCGGTGGTCTGCGTGCGCTGGATGCTAATTACAAAGGCAGCAAACATGGTGTGTTTACTGATAAACCAGGCACTTTAAGTAATGATTTCTTTGTTAATTTATTGGATATGTCGACCACGTGGTCAAAATCCAGCAAACAAGAAGGGTTATACGAAGGCTTTGACCGTAAGACAGGTCAATTGAAATGGACTGCAACGCCCGTTGACTTAATCTTTGGTTCTCATTCAGAGCTACGTGCTATTGCAGAAGTCTATGCTTCAAACGATGGCAAACAAAAGTTCATCCAAGACTTCATTGAAGTGTGGGTAAAAGTAATGCAATTGGACCGATTTGATTTGAATTAATCACCGCATAACGCCTCAAGATATCATTCTTGAGGCGCTTTTCTAAACCACGCACAACATTGCTGTTTTGAGATCACGATTTTACTAACGTAGTTCGAGCAATCCACATCATCACAGATCATTTTTTTACTAACTTATATACCAAAGTCACTGTCAATTGCCGTTATCGGCTCAAATCATTATTATACTAACTCAATCCTGCCAAAAATATTAAAAACCATTAAAATCAATATGATAAATCTATAAGATTGGCTTTCGACGGGTATTAAAAATCACAACTTTTATAATAAGTTAGTAAAAAAGCGATCCAGTATTCCTCAGCGATCGATATCCGTATAGAAATAGTTAGTAAAATTCTGATCCGAATAAGGTAAATCTGTGATTTTTTGCACATTAACAACATTGAAAAACTGAGTTGATTAAACTCCGATCTGAATCTTAAATTATTGTTTTTAAATGGGTTAATCTAAATTTTAAAGCTGTTTTTCAACGTTCAACTTTAGGACGTTCAATTTCAGTTAGTAAAAATATGATCTAAGAGACTGTCCGTTTCCTTAATAGCGATTCCATCGGTCACGAAATTACTATAAACAAATGATTTATATACAAAAAACAATTATCGATATTGAGTATGAACATTTTACTGTTGGTAAAAATTCGATCTGTAAACCCCCTTTACAGTTCGAAATCACGCTCTAGAAAACTAAGCAATTGGATTTTGATGAAAAAAATAGCAATTAATACAGATAAATAGTTTTTACATTTGGTACATCAGCTTATACCCATGATGCTGCCTCAGCAGAGCAAAATTTTACTAACTAGGCTGTTCTTCAGTTTGTCCACTAGAAAACTCAACCAACTTTACTGTCACTACAACGCAAAGCCATTGAACTTTTTTGGGTAAATCGTACACTGGAAAATGGAAATGTAATTCAGAATAACAAAAGAGAATCATAATGAACCTTCGCCTAACCCTACTATCTGCAGCGGTTGTTGCTGCACTCGCAGGTTGCTCTAAAGCACCAGAATCATCAGTAAATCAAACGGACGTCACAGCCACTGAAACAACGCAGTCGGTAGAAAATGTTTTACTTCAAGCATTTCAAGGTCCTTATCAAGGTGTACCGCAATTCGATAAGATGGATCTCAATTTACTTAAGCCGGCGCTAGAAGCGGCAATGACAGAGAATCTCGCCGAAGTTGAGACGATTGCAAATAACCAGGACTTGCCTAATTTTGAAAACACAATTGCCGAGTTAGAGCGTGCCGGCAGAACATTGGATCGCGTTTTTACCTACTATGGTATTTGGTCGAGCAACAAATCAAGTCCAGAGTTTCGTGCGATCCAAGCAGAAATGGCACCTAAGCTGTCTGCATTTAACTCGCAAATTACGCAAAATGAAAAACTATTTGCCCGCATTAAAGCGGTTTTTGAAAGTGAAGAGTATAAAACGCTTTCTTCGGAACAACAGCGCGTTACGTGGTTAATTTACAACAGCTTTGCTCGTAATGGTGCAACACTCGATGCACAATCTAAAAAACGTTATGCGGACATTAATCAGGAACTCGCTACGCTACACGCGAAGTTTTCTAGCAACGTTTTAGCCGATGAAGAAAACTACGTTGTTTATTTAACTAAAGAACAGCTAGCTGGATTACCACAATCATTTATTGACTCTTCAGCGGCCGCAGCGAAAGAACGAGGCAAAGCAGATATGTTTGCTATCACAAATTCGCGCTCGTCTATGGATCCGTTTTTAACCTACTCAACAGAACGTGAACTGCGCGAGCAAGTTTGGCGTAATTACTATGATCGCGGAAACAATGGCGATGCGTCAGACAACAATGGTTTGATTAAAGAGATCCTCACTTTACGCCACGAGCGAGTAAAACTACTAGGATACGAAAACTATGCGCAATGGCGATTAGAAGATCGCATGGCAAAAACACCAGAAAACGCAATGGGGTTAATGAACAAAGTATGGCCTGCTGCGATTGCTCGTGTTAAAGAAGAAGTTGCTGACATGCAAGCAATTGCAGATCAAGAAGGTGCAAACATTAAGATTGAACCTTGGGATTATCGCTTTTACTCAGAAAAAGTACGTAAGGCTAAATACGATTTAGATTCAAACGAAGTAAAGCAGTACCTTCAATTGGATAAACTTCGTGACGCGATGTTCTACGTTGCGGGACGTTTATTCAATTTCGAATTCACTGAAGTACCCGAGGGTAAAGTACCTGTTTTTCACGAAGACGTAAAAGTATGGGAAGTAAAAGATAAAACCACGGGTAAGCACATTGGTCTTTGGTATCTCGACCCATTTGCTCGCAAAGGGAAACGTTCTGGCGCATGGGCAACTACCTACCGTTCTTACACGACCTTTGATGGCGAAACCAATGTATTGAGCTCAAACAACTCAAACTTCGTCAAAGGAGCAGAAGGTAAGCCAACGTTAATTTCTTGGTCAGACGCTGAAACTTATTTTCACGAATTCGGTCACGCTCTGCATTTCTTAGCCGCGAATGTTGCCTACCCAACGTCACATTCTGGTGTACGTGACTACACAGAGTTTCAATCACAGCTTCTAGAGCGTTGGTTGTTAACAGACGAAGTCATCAACAATTATTTAGTCCATGCGCAAACCGGTGAACCGATGCCAGCAGAGTTAGTCGCTAAAATTAAGAACTCGTCAACATTCAACCAAGGTTTCTCAACAACCGAATACATGGCGTCTGCGATTATGGATCTACTGTATCACACCACCGATCCAGCAAAGATAGAGCCGCAGCAGTTTGAGAAAGAAGAACTGACGAAACTAGGTATGCCAAGTGAAATTGTAATGCGTCACCGTAGCACACACTTCGGTCATATTTTCTCAGGTGAAGGGTATTCTGCAGGTTACTACGGCTATTTATGGGCTGAAGTGTTAACGTCTGATGCAGCAGAGGCGTTTGCGAATGCACCTGGCGGTTTCTACGACGAAGAGGTTGCAGGTCGCTTAGTGAAATACCTATTCTCAGTTCGTAATGCGATGGACCCTGCTGAAGCCTATCGCCAGTTCCGAGGTCGCGATGCAGAAGTCGATGCGCTCATGCGTGATCGAGGCTTTCCAGTCACGAAATAAAGTCTGCAAATAAAATATCCGTGTGCTAGTACTTACTAGCACACTATTTTTATACTAACGGTCTTTTTGACCCCTGCCAAAATCAATCTCATTAACTAAAAAAGATATTCAGCGTGAAAGCGAAGATGATCGTCAATAAAACTCGATATAAAATAATAGCTGTGATCGTAACCTGGGTGCATCCTAAGTTCGAAACGCCCTGAATACCTCTGTGCAGCAAGCTCGAGAGTATGTGGTTTTAACTGCTCCACTAAAAAGTTATCCGCTTCACCTTGATCGACTAAAATCGGCGTCGACGCAGCAGATGTTTGCAGAAGTATGCTTGCGTCATGCTGCTTCCACTTTTCCATATCTTGTCCAAAATAAGCGGTAAATGCTTTTTCACCCCAAGGACATTGAGTGGGGTTGCTTATAGGGCTAAATGCAGAAATCGACACATATTGTTCAGTGTTTTTAAGCCCTAATGTCAATGCACCGTGTCCACCCATACTGTGTCCTGCTATGGCAGCGGTGTCTGTAATCGGAAAGTGGGTCTGGATAAGCGCTGGCAGTTCTTTGGTGACATAGTCATCCATTTTGTAATGCGCATCCCAAGGAGCTTGCGTCGCATTAACATAAAACCCTGCACCTTGGCCTAAATCATAGCCACTGTCGTCAGCAACTGCTTCACCGCGGGGACTCGTGTCCATTGCGACAATCGCTATACCAAGCTCGGCCGCGACGCGAAATACACCGGCCTTTTGCATAAAGTTTTCGTCTGTACAGGTTAATCCAGAAAGCCAATAAAGCACTGGTACTTTGAGTTTTTCTGACGCCTGTGGCGGCAAAAATATCGCAAAACGCATCGTGCAATTTAATACTTCCGAACGATGCATATATTGTTTATGCCAACCATCGAACACTCGATGTTGGCTCACATTTTGTAGCGACATGAGCACCTCTACTACTTATTCATATGCACAACAGAACGAATGCTCTTACCTTCGTGCATTAAATCAAAAGCGTGGTTTACTTCTGCTAGACTCATGGTGTGAGTAATAAATTCTTGTAAACCAAATTCGCCTGCTAAATACCGTTCTACAATCTCTGGCAATTCAGTGCGACCTTTAACGCCACCGAATGCGCTTCCACGCCACACTCGACCTGTTACTAGTTGGAATGGTCGTGTTGCGATCTCTTGACCTGCGCCGGCTACACCAATAATCACCGATTCACCCCACCCCTTATGACAACATTCAAGTGCTTGGCGCATCACATCTACATTACCTATACACTCAAACGAAAAATCAACACCACCCTCTGTCATTTCAACAATGTATTCTTGAATTGGCTTATCAATTCGTTTTGGATTAATCACGTCCGTTGCACCGAGTTGTTTCGCGAGTTCAAATTTACTTTCATTGATATCAATACCAATGATCCGACTAGCCCCGGCCATTTTTGCACCGATGATTGCCGACAGACCGATACCACCTAAACCAAAAATCGCGACCGTATCCCCGTTTTGTACTTTCGCCGTATTTAATACCGCCCCCATACCGGTTGTTACACCGCACCCGAGTAAACAGACTTCCTCCAGTGGCGCTTGCTTATTAATTTTCGCCAGTGAGATTTCAGGTAGAACGGTATATTCAGAAAACGTTGAGCAACCCATGTAGTGAAAAATAGCCTGGCCATTTTTAGAAAAGCGACTCGTGCCATCCGGCATTACCCCTTTACCCTGAGTCGCACGCACTGCCTGGCATAGGTTTGTTTTGCCTGATTTACAAAACTTACATTCTCTGCATTCTGCCGTATAAAGAGGGATGACATGATCGCCAACTTCTACACTCGTCACGCCCTCTCCGACCATTTCAACAATGCCGCCACCTTCGTGGCCTAAAATCGCCGGAAACACGCCTTCAGGATCATCACCCGAGAGCGTAAAAGCATCGGTATGGCACACACCCGTTGCAACAATCCGGACTAAAACTTCACCTTTTTTAGGAAGCTCTACGTCTACTTCCTCCATTTTTAATGGTTCCCCTGCAGCCCATGCGACAGCCGCTTTAGATTTAATCGATTTTTGTCCCGGTTGAAGTGATAACGCCATGATTGCTCCTTACTCGCTGAATCTAAAACGCGATAAATACTTTTAAAGAGCTCTAGTATAGTCGCAATTTGCTTTGTGATAATCACTGAGTTTGGTAAATTATTATTACGTATTTGTAATAATTAAGAATCAATGGCAACGTGGGAAGGGGTGAGTGAATTTGTTGCAGTGGCTCAACTGTCTAGTTTTAGCCAAGCAGCAGTGCGTTTAGATACTTCAGTGGCGCAAGTAAGCAGAAAAGTAAATTTCTTAGAACAACGATTGGGCGTCAAATTATTAAATCGAACTACACGTAAGGTGACGTTAACTGAAGCAGGCCTTTTATATTTCAATAAATGCAAACACTTAGTGGATGAGCTCGCACTCGCTGAATTAGCCGTGACACACATGCAACAGCAACCCTCTGGTCATTTAAAAATCACAGCGCCAGTAACATATGGAGAGAAGCATCTAGCGCCAGTGCTGAATGATTTTCTAGTGGACTATCCACAAATCGAACTAGAACTTATTTTGACAAATCAACGATTAGATTTAATCGAGCTGGGGATCGATTTAGCCATACGCCTAGGCCAATTACGTGATTCGTCGCTCATTGCCAAACGTTTAGCAACGCGTCAACTTTATGTCTGTGCCTCGCCTGAATATCTAAGTAACCACGGCGAACCGCATACGTTATCTGAATTACCGCACCATCAATGTATGCAAGGTACAATTGATGCGTGGCGCTTTTTGGATAACAATCAAGAGACAACGATCCGCATTGAAGGCAGAATGCGCTGCAATAGTGGTTTTGCGCTTCGCGATGCCGCATTAAAAGGGCTCGGTATCGTTCAGTTGCCAGACTATTATATTCAAGAAGACTTAGAACAACTTAGACTTATCGAAATACTCAAGCCATATCGCGCCCAACGCGAAGGCATTTGGGCGCTTTATCCAAAAAATCGCTTTTTGCCTGCAAAAGTTCAATTGGTAATAAAATATTTAGCTGAACGATTACAGACATCAAAATAAGTCTCTGATAAAAATGTTAATCGGCTATTTGGACTTTTCCATTAATATTATTAATGGATAGGTCGCCAGAGCCTGCGTCGACAATCTCTAAGCCATTTGCACCATCAACAACGATGTCACCTGAGCCATCATCAATTTTGACTTTACCAGCAACATTGACAACACGAATGTCGCCTGATCCATCATCAAGGGTAACATTACCTTTTGAGTCAACGATATTGATCGAACCTGAGCCGTCTTCTATCTCAATGTTGTTGCCACCAATGATGTCTATGTCGCCTGAGTTGTCATCAATGATCAAATCGCCGTTAACGTTTTGAATATCAATATCGCCGCTACCATCTTCAATATCAAGGTTAAAGTGTGAGGGCACATTAACGACTAAATCAATACGTGGACTATTTCCCGAATACCAACTTATGCCATCGTTGTGATGTGCGATAAGCTCTGCTGTCTTACCGCTTTTCGTAAGGCTAAACTCATAGTTCTTTTCTTTAGTGGTGAGGATAGAGGCTTCTACTGTAATAGTATCAAGCCCTTCGATACCACGAATTGTAATATCTCCAGCAACTAAATCAGCGTTAAGCGTGGACAGCGTTTTCGCATCTAATGTCAGTGTTTCAGTTAGTCGCTCGGTTGCACGTTTGCCACTATTTGCATCAATGTGGATCACACAACCACTTAGTGATAAACCAACAGCAAGTAGAGTTAGCTTCTTAAACATTGAATTTTCCTTGTTTTAATTATTTCAGTTGGCATTATATAGCAAACTTCTTGCCAAACCTTAATTTAATTAAATTTCAATGAGTTAGTAGATTTAACAACGAGTGTGATAAGATATTTTAGGCAAACACGCTAAAAAATAGTAAAAATTACCGGATGAAACTTTCGCGGTTTTCAGAAGATTTCCCCAATTCGGCGAAATGAAAAAAATGCGCTACGCTTATATGAATAAAAAACCATGGACGACTAAATACCACTTCAGTGGTACTACAAACAATTAAAACAACAAGGCACTAGAACTCTAAGTCGAGGTTATGTCCATACATGTATCAACTACTGCGTTTTTTTTGGGTTTTAACCTGTATTTGCAACTTTTTACCTATTGTTGCGCAAGCAGATGAGTTTTGGCCTCTTCACCATTACGATATTCAAAATTGGAGTGTCGCGGATGGTTTACCCCAGATCAGTGTCTACGACATCGAAAAAGACTCTCAAGGCTACCTGTGGCTCGCCACTGAAAAAGGCATTGTAAAATTCGACGGTGCACGTTTTACCACTTATTCCAAAGAACATACGTCACTTCTTGAAAATCCCCGGATTAATCGTCTTCTTTGGACATCAAACAACGAATTACTCATTGCAACTGACAGTGAATTCATACGCTTTAAAAACGGAAGGTTTACCTCTATTGATACCTCAGTTACCGACTCAAAACGGGTTACTGACCTTATCCAAACCACTGATGGTAAAGTTTTTGTTGCCGCTGGAAACTTATACTTGTATGACGATAATCAGCTAACTGAGATCCACAAAACAGATAGCCCTATAACACGCCTTGCGCGCATGTATAACCGCGTCTGTTTGGCAACAACCGAATTGTATGGATGTGTCAGCGGCAATCGTTTTATCCCACTTGGAAATTCTTTTCCGTCGAATTGGCACGTCACACATTTGATTGAACATCAGAACCATACCTTCATCGGCAATCAATTTGGTTTATTTCGCCTTGGTGATGACCAAATCTGGCATCAAATAGTGCTTGGAGAAAACCAAAAAACGACCAATATTCGTGCCGTGTTTGCGCAAAATAATAGTACACTGTGGGTTGGAACAGACACCCATCTATTTCGTCTTTATAATGGTGCGGTATCAGAAAGTATTGAATATAAAACTCAACCTATATTAAGTATGGTGTTAGATGGCTTCGTTGATGAAATGGGGCATTTGTGGATAGGGACACTCATATCAGGTTTAATCAGGACTGAATTAAATGCTGCCGTTCACATTCCCCCATCACAAGGCATTGACGATGCCTTAATTTGGAGTGTCGGCGAAAGTGAAGGAACCATTTTTGTTGGAACTGCCGCTGGATTCTATAAGCAAACAAGCACCAAACAATTTGAGCAAGTGCGCTTGCAACCAACTCCAAATAATAGCGCCGTTTACAGCTTTCATTTCGATCCTTCTACAAACAATCTATGGCTTGGAACGAAAGGCGGTCTATCTTTATATGATTCTCGCGAATTCACATTAAAACAACGCTTCCCTCAGTTAGATCGCGTACAAATTAATACGATTTATCAAGAAGAAACGCCGAATGTTTGGCTTGGGACTCAGCAAGGCTTGTGGCAGTTTAATGGCTCCGACGTTACCTCTCATCCTGATTTTGAAAACAATATCTATGGTGGTGTGCGCACTCTGTATCAGCACGACGGCACGCTTTGGGTTGGTACCGAAAAAGGCTTACTGAAACAACAAGGAGCAAATTTTGTTCTAGTCGATCACCCCATTTTATCAAATACGTTTATCTCAACCCTTTCCGAGCTTTCTGATGGACGGCTCATCGTTGGGACATTCCAACATGGCGTTTACATCAAACAAGACACACATTGGCAGCAATTAAGTCTCGCGCAGGGATTGCCAATGGATAATGCAACGTACGTCACTCAATTGGAAAACGTATTATTATGGGGAGGTCTGCAAGGTTTGATGGCTATTGACATAACTAGCTTACAAACAGAACAATTAAAATACCGCCTTATTGTTGACAACACTGGCAATGGCCGCACCACTGAACGCAATCGTTGTTGCAATGGTGCAGGTGCCAATAAAGGGCTAACCTTAGATAGCGAAACATACTTCCCAACCGTCGCAGGGGTATTAAAAATATATCATCGACTTATCGAAAAGCCGGAAACACCCGCCGTACCCTTGTTCGAATCCTTAGAAGTTAACGGTAACATCATTCAGCCTCCTTATGATTTAAATACTAAACAAAAAGACTGGCGCTTAACCTTTACCACTCCTTACTTTGGTAGAGCATTTGAACTAGAGTTTCGCTACATGCTTAAAGGTTATGATGAGCAATGGAAATACTCGAGTGAATTACGTCAAGCCAACTACACTAATTTACCGGGTGGCGAATACCAGTTTTTAGTCCAAGTCAAAAAACGAGGCTTTTCTGATTGGAGTGATTCTTTAGTTACGCCAATTTCAAAACAGCGAACTTGGTTTGAAACTTGGTGGTTTTATATGTTGCTTGCCGTTACCTTTGCCATCGTGTTTAGTGTGCTGTGGCGATACCGTAGCGCCGTATTATTAGCGCGCCAAATTGAACTTGAACATCAGGTGGCTAAACGTACAAGTGAATTGAATAACGCCAACAAGCAACTACTGCTAGCCAATGAAAAACTCTTAAATGCCAGTCAACGCGATGCGCTAACAGGTCTGCATAATCGCCATTATTTGTCGACTAATCGAAACAAGATCCTTGCAGGAGATTGGGACGCTGAGCAATTTTGTATCCTCTTAGTCGATCTAGATGATTTTAAATCCATTAACGATACCTTTGGTCATGCTATTGGCGATGAGGTGCTCATTCAATTTGCTGATGTGCTATCAAGAGCTACAACCAGTGGCGATCACGTACTGCGTTGGGGAGGTGAAGAGTTCGTCGTGATAAGCCGTCATTGTAACGACCTCGGTGCATGCGCTACCTCCTTGTTAGATTCAATGCTCAATGCTCAATGGGCGCATAAACAACCAGTTCACGCCTCTATCGGCATCTGCAGCATTGCCAAAACAACAATGGATGAATCGTTGTTTGAAGACCTCTTACATATTGCTGATAAAGCAATGTATTACATTAAAGACCATGGCAAAGACGGCTGGTGTTGGATAAAGCTCACTTCTTCCCTTACGCCTGTTCTGCGAAATAAGCTGCATGAAAGCACTGTGACACAATTAAAGGAAATTAAAGAAGTAAGCGTGACAATACACGCTCAAAAATGTCAATCTGAAGGGCTATTCAAACCAAAAACGGGGTAAAATTTAGCCACACTGGTTAACCTAGGCTACAATTTGAAAATGAAAGTAAGAACGTAATTAAGCTCATGAGCGACTTTGAATCTCTCTTTGGTGGTGAGGATGTTGTCGTAACGAGCTCGGTCTCTGCTCCTTGGAAAATTTTAATTGTAGATGACGAGCCGGATATTCACGCACTAACTAAACTTGCTTTATCTAATTTTAAGTTCAAAGACAAACCCCTCATGTTTTTGGATGCCCACTCTGGCCTCGATGCTCGAAGTGTCCTTCAAGAACATGACGATATTGCTGTTATTTTACTCGACGTTGTAATGGAAAGTGACACAGCAGGGTTGGATGTAGCTAAATTTTGTCGAGAAGAACTTGGCAATCAAATGTCTCGCATCATCTTACGCACGGGTCAGCCTGGTAGCGCCCCTGAAAAAAAAGTCATGCAAAAATATGACATTAATGACTATAAAAATAAGACTGAACTCACTTCAGATCGACTGTTTGCAACCGTATTAGGTGCGCTAAGAAGTTATAAAGAATTACATCAACATACCTGCTTACATGTCGGGTTATCAAAAGTCGTAAAATGTAATTCTGCTTTGCTGCGCACCTCGACATCCCATGAATGCCTGCAAGCTTTACACGCCGAACTACCTAACACACTCCCTCTAATCGAACTAAATCATCATCGTGCCGACGTAAACTTTGCAATCATTGAACAGAAAGAGCATTCACTGAATTTGTTAAGCAAAAATGGTGATTGGGATTGGCTAAGTGCTTACAAACGACTAGTAACCGATCTCATCATTCAAGAGCCCATGACAAACATCGTCAAAGAAGAACTCGCCTCTGTTTTTTTGCACTGCAATCACAGTGGTGCGTGCCTTTACTTGCTATTGCAGTATCCAGAAATCATTTGCGAGGAAGAGTCAATACTGTTAACCACGTTTAGCCAGAACTTAGTTGTTTCTTGCAATAACATTTGGCTCAATGAGGCGCTGAGTTCAATCAATGATGATTTAGAAAACAAAGTTGAAGAGCGCACTAAAGCGTTGACTATAGCAAATCAAAAAGCGGAACAAGCAAGTGTTGCAAAAAGCCAGTTCCTTGCCAACATGAGCCATGAAATACGCACACCGATGAACGCGATATTAGGCTTTGCTCAAGTGCTAATGCGTTCACCAACAATACCTAAAGAACACCTCGCGACATTATCGAAAATTGGTAAGGCAGGTGAGCATCTCCTCGACATTATTAATGATGTATTGGAGATTTCAAAAATAGAAGCCGGGGCCATGACGCTTAAGCCCGTAAACTTTGATTTAATTTGTTTGTTAAATGAAATTGGTGCAATGCTAAGTTACAAGTGCGAGCAAAAAGGCTTAACGTTTGTATTTGATAACCAGGTTGGCGAAAACAAACCCGTTTATGCCGATCAAAGTAAACTTAGACAAATTTTCATTAACTTATTAGGGAATGCCGTAAAGTTCACTGATGATGGCGAAGTAAAATTATCTGTTTACCAAACCGATAAGGGACTGCGCTTTGATGTAATTGACACAGGGCCAGGTATCGCCCCTTCAGAACAAGAAAAGTTGTTTACCAACTTCAAACAGGGTAAAGCAGGTCAAGACAAAGGCGGGACGGGACTTGGGCTAGCCATAGCGGCAAAACAAATTGCAATGATGGGTGGCAACCTTGCTATCGAGTCCAAACTAGGGCATGGCTCAAGGTTTTATTTTAGTCTCACCTTAACGCCCGCCACAGATCCAGTCGTTCCTACCAATCACGTCTGTTTTGATGCTGTTAAATTGAAACAAGGGAAGTCATTTCGAGCCTTAATTGTCGACGACAATCTTGAGAACCGAGAAGTACTAAGCTCTGTTTTAAAGGACTGCAATATTGCTTTTGATGAGGCTGAGAATGGGCAAGCAGCGTTAGTTAGAATGAAGAGCCAGTATTATGACATTGCCTTTATTGACTTACTCATGCCTGTAATGCGAGGTGATGAACTCATTGTAGCGCTCCGCAAAGATCCCAATTTTACTGCAACCAAATGCGTTGCTATTTCAGCGTTTAGCCTAAGCCATGAAATCCAATATTACCTCAGTATTGGGTTTAATCGCTTTATTCCAAAACCTTACCGATTCACTGAAATTTATGAATGTTTAACACACTATTTTCCAACTCATTTTGATGTCTACATTCACGAACTCGATGAAAAAGTAGCCTTGCCTGATACCGATGTAATCATTAATTTAAGTATGACAGACGTTAACGCACTGCGACAAGCTGCTGAAATGAACCGGCTCTCCAAAGCCAAAGAGATCATTCAAGCTGCCATCGCTAATGATCCAGAAACACGTGAATGTGGAGAATACCTTACTTCATTTATTGAAAATTATGACATGGAGGGTCTTATAAAGGCCTTAAATGGAGTACGTAATGTGTAACAATTCAATCAAACTCTCTGGCAGTAAAGTGTTGGTCGTCGATGACAAAAAAGAAAATTTAGAGTTAGTAACCCAGATTCTGGAAGAAGAAGCTTTCGAGATTGCTTTTGCTCTTAACGGAGAAAAGGCCATCCAAGTTGCAACCTTGTTTCAACCTGAATTGATTCTATTAGACGTTATGATGCCAGGCATAGATGGATTTGAAACCTGTCGACGCTTAAAGTCGCTCTCAGACGTAAAAGACATTCCCGTGATCTTTGTTACGGCACGGACACAAATAGACGACCTAGTCGAAGCCTTTAGGTGTGGCGCTGTCGACTACGTCACAAAGCCAATTCAGCGAGAAGAGCTACTTGCTCGCGTAACTACGCACCTACAACTTCGTAAGCTTTTTGTATTGCGAGATAATTTAATTGAGCAATTACGGGATTACAATGTCGAACTGACTGAAGTCAATGAGTTAACAACTTCTCAACTAGAGGAATCTGAACGATTAAGTCACTTAGCTGAAATTGTAGGCGAAATGAGTCACGAGCTAGGTACCCCCCTTGGTATTACACAAACTGCATTATCAGGTCTGTTAGACAAATTAACTGCGCTTGAAGGCGCTTTTGCTAGTCAAAGTTTGAGTAAAGAACATCTGACTGAATTTATTGCGTTTAGTAAAGAAAGCTTAAATTTAAGTAGCTCTAGCATGACCTATGCAAATAAATTAGTGTCGAGTTTCAAAGACATTGTTGTTGGAGAGTTCAATGAAACCATTACTGATATTAATTGCGCCACTTTTCTCGAAGACCTAGTGCTCATTTTAAGATCTAAACTTAAACGCAGCCCACATCAGTTAGTCATTAATTGTCCACCACATATTGTCATTGAAACTATGACGGGCGCCCTATCACAAGTCATTATTAATCTCGTCAACAATAGTTTAGCTCACGCCTTCGATTCAGATACTCAGGGACGAATTGAAATTTCGGTAGAGAAAGAGGTCCACTCCGTTCGATTTCAAGTTAAAGATAATGGCAAGGGCATGCCAAGCGACGTAGCCAAAAAAGTTTTTGAAAAATACTTTACGACAAAATCCGGCCATGGCGGAAGTGGTCTCGGCTTGTTTATCGTCAAACAGCTTATTGAAGAAAAGCTTAACGGCACGATGGAGATGGAATCAAATTATAATAATGGGACTCGCTTTTTATTCGAGCTTCCATTGGTTTTGCGCAAAGCGTAAAAGGGCTTTACACTTTGGCCAACAGTTTATCTAGTTCATCTGCAAAAGCTTTTCTATCTTTTTGACTAAATGCCGCAGGTCCTTTCGTTTGAATTCCACTACTGCGCAACGTATCAAAAAAATCACGCATATTAAGGCGTTCTCGGATCGTGTTTTCGGTGTATTGTTCACCACGAAAATTGATTACCCGCACTTTTTTTGCGATAAGTTCGGCGGCTAAAGGGATATCTGATGTAATAGTGAGGTCTTGCTCTTGTGCTTTCGCCACAATTTCATTATCTGCAACATCAAATCCTGCAGCTACCCGTAACGTTTTAATAAACATTGAAGGGGGAACTTTAATGTTTTGGTTTGCAACAAACGTAGCCACTATTTTCTTTCGCTCTGCAGCTCGGCAAATGATTTCTTTTACAACTGCCGGGCACGCATCGGCATCGACCCATATATTCATTCAATTCCTCAAAAAACATCAAGATGGCATACAAATATTAAGCTTTAGTCCCGATAATGAGACTGGCGAAAATTGCAACTGCGCTTATAGTTAATCAGAAGGTTAAACGCAGAATAATCAATAGTAAGTCGTTTTATCTCACAACTTGGCTTTAAGACCACTGAATAAAATAGACGATACCACATTTCACAAATATTTGTTGCACCGATACACGTTATTCGGGCGATAGTAAAAGTGGATTAAACGCTGCATTACGCAGACTTAGGACTCACGGTTAATGAAACAACCTCTATCTCGCTGTATAGCTCAACTTTGTGTTTTTTTGCTTGGCATCATCATCACGATTGCGTTGTCTCGATTAGTTTTTAATACCGTTAAAGACTCTGAAGAACGACAATTTTATCAAACTGTGACACAAGTAAGTGAGGCGATCTATCGAGAAGCAGCCATAAACGTCGAGACGCTCTACGCATTAAAACTACTCTTTTCCGGACGCACTCCAACCTTTGAAGAATTTACTTATGAGTCTCTAAAAATCCTAAAAAGGCATAGTAACATTCAAGCTTTTGAATGGGCTCCAAAGGTAGAAATGGTCCATCGAGAAGAGATCGAGAAACAATTAGAGGCCATGTCTCGCAATGCAATGATAAGCGAGCACGCGAGCTCTGGCGAATTAGTCTCAGCGGCAGTTAGACCTTTTTATTTTCCGACAGTTTATATTTCTCCACTTGAAGAAAACATCAATGCACTTGGGTTTGACTTTGCTTCTGAGCAAATAAGAAAAACTGCGTTAGATAGTGCACTTAAATCTGACCAATTAAGGATCACCCCCCCTATTCATCTCATTCAATCAAGTAAGCGAGACATCGGCTTTTTAGCCATCGTCCCAAAATTCAAAGATGACTTGTTAAAAACGGATCAAATTAGAGGTGTGCTACTTGGCGTGTTTAACATTCAGGATATCATTACCACTGCGCTGCACTCGTTTGAATTGAATGAAATGGTATATGAGTTAATTGATATAACCGACATATCAAATCCACAATTACTATTTCATTTTGGTGAAATGCCTTTTGCGCAGAACGCTGAACAATTTCACGCTAATTATACCTTTAATGAGCTAGGCGGCAGACGTTGGCAATTGAGAGCAACTCCGGCACCAACACAAGAATTAAGCCTAGCAATGAAATACGCGATTTTAACGGGTTTAGTCAGTGCACTAATCACCTTACTTGCAACCATTTTTGTCCATCATCAAACAACTCGCCAGTGGATCATCGAAGCCAAAGTCTCAGAGCAAACAAAAGAACTAAAAAAAGCATTGAATGAAGTTGAAAATCAGAAGTTTGCACTCGATCAACATTCTATTGTGGCTATTACAGATCTCAGAGGCACTATCACTTATGTGAATCAACAATTTTGTGATATCAGCGAGTATTCACAAGAAGAACTCATCGGGCAAAACCACCGTATTTTAAATTCAGGCACGCACAGTGACTCGTTTTGGCTGAACATGTATAAACGCGTCAAAAAAGGAGAGGTATGGCGCAGTGAAGTGTGCAACAAAGCAAAGTCTGGCAGAACCTATTGGGTTGATACCACAATATTCGCACTGAAAGATGAGCATCAACAACCCTATGCTTACATCGCAATTCGAACCGATATTTCAGAGTTTAAAAGTGCCGAATCGATTTTGATGGACTATTCCCGCCAACTTGAACTTGTCATGAGCTCTACAGCAGTCGGCACATGGGACTGGTATATCAAATCAGGCGTCGTGCAACTTAATGAACGTTGGGCAAATATCTGTGGGTATTCACTCAAAGAACTCTATCCAATTAGTGTCGAGACCTGGCAAAGTCTAATTCACCCCGATGATTTACCCGAGTGCACGGAACAGCTTCAAGCGCATTGGAATGGTGAAATGACCATGTACCAATGTAAATTTCGCATGAAACACAAAAGTGCCGATTGGGTCTGGGTTTTAGCCTGCGGTAAGGTCATTGAATGGAATGAACAAGGCGAGCCTATTCGAATGCTGGGTACCCATTTAGATATTAATGACGCCGAGCAAAAAACAGGCACATTGCAACAAACACTATCGTTGGTCGAAGCAACACTCGAAGCAACCAATAGCGGTATTTTAGTCACCGATGCAAAAGGCAAATTACTTCGAGCCAATAAGCAGTTTTTCAAAATGTGGCACGTAGAAGATACCAACCTTTCCTCGCGCGACGACAAAGAACTGATGAAAGGACTGACTGCGCAACTCGTCGATACCGATGACGCTCGCCTTAGAGTCAAAACACTCTACAAAACGCCCGAAATTGAAGCCAAAGAGATTCTTCATTTTAAAGATGGTCGGGTATTTGAGCGCGTGTCTTTGCCTATGTCCATTGATGGTGAAGTCGTTGGCCGGGTGTGGAGCTTTACCGATGTAACCGAAGCGCACCACAAGCAAGAAGAACTGCAAAAGTCGCAAGAGATCGCTGAGAAAGCAAGTAAGGCTAAAAGTGAGTTTTTAGCCAACATGAGTCATGAGATCCGTACACCAATGAATGGTGTACTTGGAATGCTTAATCTACTTCGCGACACCAAATTAAACGATGAACAAAGCCATAAATTGAGACTCGCGACAACCAGTGCCGAAAATCTGTTGACAATTCTCAATGATATTTTAGATTTCTCGAAAGTCGATGCAGGTAAACTAGAACTCGAATTTATCGACTTCAACCCAGCTCGCTTGCTTGGTGAGCTCGCTGAAACCATGGCACTAAAAACCAGTGAAAAACAGCTTGAGTTAATCCTCGACTTACGCGACCTACCGCTTCAGTTTGTCAAAGGCGATCCCAGTCGATTAAGACAAATTCTAAATAACCTAATCGGTAACGCCATTAAGTTCACTCAACAAGGTGAGGTCATTGTTCGAGCCTGTATGAAGCAAGAAGACAAAGGATGGCGCTTTACTTGCTCTGTTAGCGACACAGGTATTGGTATAAGTAAAAGTGCGCAAAATCGACTTTTTTCTGCATTTACTCAAGCCGACGCCTCAACAACCCGACATTTTGGCGGAACTGGCTTAGGGCTCGCGATTTGTAAGCAACTTTGTCAACTTATGAATGGCGACATATCATTAGAAAGTAAAGAAAATGAAGGCTCAACGTTTCATTTCAATTTATTCTTTGATTCAAGCGAGCATCAACCAATTACCATCCCGCGTGTCGACTTGAAGTCACTGCACGTGCTCGTTGTCGATGACAATCAAACTAATCGAGAAGTCATTTGTGGACAATTAACAAATTGGGGGATTGAAAGTGTTGCTGTTGATTCTGGCCGCCAAGCGCTAGAAACATTAAATGAGTATCAAAACAAACGCTCCTTTAACTTGGCGATCCTTGACATGCAAATGCCAAGCATGGATGGGGAACAATTAGGGCGAGCGATACGTGAACAAGCTCGTTTTGATTCATTGAAACTGGTAATGATGACCTCGATAGGTCAACTCGGTGAAAGTCATCGATTTGCTGACATTGGTTTTAATGCATACTTTCCAAAACCGGTTACCGCAGAAGATTTGTTTAACGCATTAAGCTTGCTGAGTGAAGAAAACAAAGCTCGCGCAGATCTTCCCATGATCACCAAACATTTAATTAGTGAAGTAGAACCACCACCTCATCACCAATCCAGTTTAAACTCGAATGCACGCATTTTGCTGGTTGAAGACAATATGGTTAACCAAATTGTCGCATCCAAAATGCTTGGGCAAATGAGCCTAACGTGCGATGTGGCTAACAATGGCGCGCTTGCGCTAGAAGCTCTAAAGCAAAGTACACCTTCCTATGATTTAGTACTTATGGACTGTCAAATGCCTGAAATGGATGGGTTTGAAGCAACCACGGCGATCCGTGCAGGAATCGCTGGTGAGCAAAACAAAGCGGTAACAATTATTGCGATGACCGCAAACGCCATGCACAGTGATAAACTGAGATGCTTAGAGGTCGGAATGAATGATTATGTTTCTAAACCAATCAACCTGCAAACTCTCAGAAACACACTCGAAAAATGGATAAGTATTGATTGAGCCTTTAGTCGCTGATTGTCTGCGCTAACGTATCACACGTGTGTCGGTCAATGTAGCCTTTGATAAGTTGATTCATTTTTTCTGTTAACCATGAAGGTCCTGAATCAGACATTTCATTGTGTAGCGCATTGGGTATGGTAATGACACACGCTGAGAATTTTTTTAATTCATCGTGCTCATACAATACCGTTGGATCCGCTGGAAAATCACTGGCTCGAATTGTAAAAACTTTTATGCCGCGATTTCTTGGCAATGGTACTCGCCGACTGTCCAAAGTGACAACAGCTTCAACGTATTGAGGCCAAATGTTACTATACCACGCAGAAATATCTCCGCCATTCGAATGGCCAAATAACCATAGGTTATCAAAGTCGTATTGCTCAAATTGATTTTTTAACTCAGCGCGAACAAATTTCAAGGATTCCGCACCACGATGCCAATTTTCAGCCCGAGTCGCTATATATGGTTTGTGCAATGCAATAAACGGATCAATCGGTAATTCATGACCAATCGAAACACTTAAAAATCCTCGTTCTTTAAGCGCATTGACGATAAATTGATAGTGAGTGTGTGCCAATCCATAACCGGCACCAATTAACGCGACTTTGCATGGAGCAGCAGAGCTGCATTGCTCTGCCAAATTAGGTTCTGTGATTTGAATGGGAATAACTCGCCCTCGTTCAATATCATGAAGTTCAGTAACGGGAGCAGACATAACGCCAAGCGCCATGAGCGTGGTAATTAACACTATAAGACCTTAAGAGGTAGCCAAGAGAACGTTAACAGTATGTTGTGATTATTATATCGGAGATTTATATCCAATCAACTTGAAGATGCCTATTTCAGAGAATCACCGTGCTTTCAAGACGCAGTACACCAAAGCAAGCACATAGTGGAAACACGGTGGTGCTTCCACTGAACAGATTTTACTTGGGTAAATGTTGTCGCCAATATTCACTGCATAAAAGTGCAGTTGCCACGCTCACGTTTAAACTTTCTACTTTACCCGTTCCTTGCACTATGACGTTTTTATCGGATATCGTGGCGAGAACGGGGTCAATCCCATTGCTTTCTTCACCTAGAATAAACGCACTGCGTGCAGGTAATTTCGTTTGGTACAAATCATGGCTATGATGAGAAGACGTGGCCATGACATAAAATTTTTCAGCCTTTAG
Source organism: Pseudoalteromonas luteoviolacea B = ATCC 29581 (assembly GCA_000333235.1). GTDB lineage: Bacteria > Pseudomonadota > Gammaproteobacteria > Enterobacterales > Alteromonadaceae > Pseudoalteromonas > Pseudoalteromonas luteoviolacea_D. The sequence goes on from CAPN01000023.1 coordinate 54,234, forward strand.
CAACTTGACCGCTTGTTCCATACTCTTTGCTTTAAGAATAGGCACATACATGGCTCCTCCTTCGGAGGTACGCATGGCTGAACCACTTCTTAGCGCACTTGGATTACAAGTTACAATACCAATAACACCGTAGTGCGCCGCAACACGCATGATCGCACCTAAATTATGTGGATTAGCGACTCTATCAAGCATTAATACTGCGCCTTTTGCTTTTGCAGGCAGAGTCGTTAACCAACTAGCAAGCTCTAGTTGCTCTGGTGCTTTGACGAGTAAACAGACACCTTCATGGTGCTTCGATTCAGTTACTTTTTCTAATTCAAGATCGCTCACTACATGATAGGCTTTTTTATTAGTAACAAACCATTTTACTAACGCTTTAAATTTACCTTTTGCTGCCGCTTCACTTAAGTAAGCACGTACTAACTTAGATGGGTGAAGCGAAAAAAACGCCAAACAGCTGTTTACGCCATAAATTTTTAATTCGTCGTCTTGCACAGACTTTTTGCTTGTAGGCTGTTGAGGGCTCACTGATGACTTCTGCCCAGAGCTTGGTTTTGCAGAAGTTAAAGGCGTCTGAACTGGGCGAGCTTCTGGACTTTTTGCTTGAGCCTGCCACGATTGGGTTTTCGCAGGATCTAATTTCAAACGATTGGTTGGTTTTTGTGTAGCTGTGGGCTGACTGCGCACAGTTGCGATCTTGGTCATGTTATATCTCGAGGTCGATTTGAGGGCGAGTGTATATTAGCTTGATTGGTTAATCACTAGGCAATTGAAATATTTTTTTATTACGGTAAACACCCTACTTTTAAAAAAAATAGACTTTAAACGAACCTTTTTTGCGACTGGGTCGTCTTGTAGATAGGAACGACAATGAATGATTAGGATTGATCCGTTTGACTGATTTTAAACAAACTACTTTATTAGTGCTAAACGCACAAAGTGGCGAAAAGTCTGCATTTGATGAACTGTGTAAGCGCTATTATCAACCTAGTTGGTTGTTCGCTTTAAAACTTGCTCGGCAACCAACGCTTGCAGATGATATTTGCCAAGAAGTATGGTGCTCGGTTGCCATAAATATAAAGAAACTTAAAGAGCCCAGTGCTTTTCGAGCTTGGCTATTTAGTGCGATTTATCATCAGTTTCTCGATCAACTTAAGAAAAATACGCGTTTTACCGAGTTACAAAATGACACTGAATATGAATGCGATCCTGATTTAGATTCACAAATAGGCATGATCAAGTTGATTAACTTACTTGATTATCATGAGAGAAGTGTAATTTATCTTTTCTACTATGAACAATTATCGCTTCAAGACGTTGCCATTATTTTGAGTGTACCTATGGGCACAGTTAAATCACGATTACATCGTGCTCGTATGCAGTTACAAGCTTTACTTGAACGAGGAGAACATTATGAACATTGATAAACAAATTCAAGATGCATTGAATCAAGAAAATGAGCAAATGAAGGGAATTTTGAGCATCGACGATGGATTATTCACTATGCTGGGCCAAACCTATCAAAGCAGGATGCGCTTTTGGATAGTGTACGCCACCGCGCTTGCACTTATCATCAGCATTGCTTTCCTTTATTGTGGCTATCAGTTTTACATTGCGACAGACGTAACAGATAAAGTGTTTTGGGGGGTCTGGTTTATGGTTGGTTTAATGATGCAAATTGCAACTAAGCTCTGGATATTCATGGAAATGAACAGACAAAGCATTTTGCGTGAAATCGCCCATCTTGAGCACCGCCTTACAATATCATTAAAATCAGCCAATTAATGTATCTTCTTTAGCTCAGTCTGTCTCGTGCAATTGAAATTAGAGCCTGTTGATCTTTCGAATTCGCTTTTGCAGCAAAGATCCCAAGCTCTAGTCTCTCGAGCCTTTTGCCTTCCAAAAATAGTACTTTAACTACCGTCGCCATTATCTACTAGATGAATCATAAATATTATATTTAATGATAATGGATCTTATTTACATTATTATTTGTATGTATATACTGCATTGTCTTTTTTACAATAAATCTGAGAAAAACATGTCTAAAAAAATGATGCTTGGCTCAACAGCACTGCTTGGCGCGCTCTCATTGTCGGTAGGTAACGCGTATGCTGCAGATGATGCAAAAACAAAAAGTCCTACGGCGAAAGAGAAAGAAGTCGAATTAATTGAAATTCATGGTGTACGTAATTCGATCTATAACGTAAAACAATCTGGAGACCTGCGCCGATTAGTTGATTTAGTCGACATGCCTGTCACCATCACCGTTCTCACAAAAGATCAGATTGAAGAATCTGGTCGCTCCGATCTAAAAGAAGTGTTATCGACACAAGCAGGCGTGACTCTCGGAACAGGAGAAAATGGCAATGCGTTTGGTGATCGATTTATTATTCGTGGTCACGAAGCGCGATCAGATGTATTTGTCGACGGCCTACGCGATCCGGGAATGAACACCCGAGAGAGTTTTTCAGTAGAACAAATCGAAATTACCAAAGGGCCAAGTGCAACTTTTGCTGGTCGAGGCTCATCGGGTGGTGCGATTAACAGCATTACAAAAAAAGCATCATTGGGCTATGATTTTGGGCGCGTCGATGTTGGGCTTGGCACGGACAATTACTTCCGCTCATCGGTGGATATAAATAAACCAATCTCTGAAAATGTGGCGACACGTATTAATATCATGAAAGCAACCGAAGATGCGCCTAAACGCGATGGTGCAGAGCGCTCTCGTGAAGGAGCGTTAGTTTCTGGTTTATATGATGACAGCGATAAAACTCGTGTGTGGGCAGATGTCTATTACCTCAACGCCGAAGACATTCCTGATCTCGGTTCAACCGTCATAAACGGTGAAATTTTCGAGAATATTCCTGTTTATGCGCAAAAAAGCGACTTCATGAACTCACAATCTTGGTCTTCTACATTGCGAATCGAAAGACAAATTAATGACGTTTGGAAGTTCTATAATATTACTCGTTATGGCAAAACCGATAATGAATACATCGCCACCAGCGCGGGAGGTACAACAGGCTATGCAACTCAAGCCGATGCGCAAAAAGGTGAAAATGGATTTGGGACGTTTACGTTTGGTTCCCACTCGAATTATCAAGATATCGAACACTTCGCGACGCAATTCAACGTATTTGCCGACATTGAAACTGGCAGCATAAAACACAAGTTTTTAATCAGCGCGGAGTACGCAGATTACTCTGTGATCAATGGCCGTTTTACCAATTTAGGCAGTGTAGCAACAAAGAACTGTTGGAGTGCTGGTCGTGGCGGTGTTAGTGAAAACTTCTGCGGCCTTGATAGCAACGGCAACATTGCGTTAAATCTAAATAGCATTATCGATCGCTCTATGGCCTACAAAGGCACGTTTAGTTCTGACTATAATTACGAAGTTTCGGCCATGTCGGTGATGGATACAGTACAAGTTACTGACGCGCTCATGGTCTTTGCTGGTATTCGTTTAGATGCTTATGATTATGCCAACCTAACCAATGGCAACACAGGCGAAGTGATGTACGAATTTTCCGACACCCTGACCAATGGCCATTTAGGTGTCGTTTATGAAGTGTTGGATGACATTAACTTATATGCATCTTACGGTACAGCGACAAACATCAATGGCGGTGAATCCGACGTTGGTGGCAACTGCGGTTACGGCGGTATTTGTACTGACTCGACTGGTAACGCTGCGGCTGAGCCAGAGACAGTAACAAACCTAGAGGTTGGGACAAAAATGTCTTTAAACGATGAAAAGCTGTTTATGCAAATTGCAGCATTTCGTTTGACAAAAGACGATATTATGGAAGGTGCAGGTCGCGGTTACGACGTTACTGGCGCATTAAACACAGGGAAACATCAAGTCTCAGGCGTGGAAGTTGCGCTGAATGGCCAACTTACCGATGCGTTAAGCATTCAATTAAGCGCAGCCTCTATGGATTCTGAAATCCTCGAATCGGCCGCCAACCCTCAAAGTATTGGTTTGCCACTAGCACTGTTTGCTAAAAATAGTTTTTACGCGCAAGCACGTTATGCGCTCACAGAAGATTTTGCCTTTGGTGGGGATTTTACCTACAAAAGCAGTATGACAGGCGGTCAACCTGATACAGGCTCAACAGGACCTGAGGTTCCTGCGTATCGAGTGGTAAACCTGTTCGCGTCTTACAACATCAACCAAGATCTAACTGCACGCGTCAATTTCGGCAATATTCTCGATAAAGAGTATTATACCTCGACTTATCGTGCACCTAAGTTTATGTATATTGGCGATCGCCAATCAATCCGCGCAACACTGACTTACCAATTCTAGGAGATAACTCATGGTCTTGATCGAGCAACTGCTTACAACACACGAAGTCACGACACTCCGTCAGCGCCTCGATCAAGTGCCATGGCGCGATGGTAAACGCACCGCGATGGGCATGGCGGCAGACGTAAAACAGAATGTTCAAGCAGACAGTGACGATCTCGTCGTTCAGCAACTCTCTCTGTCGTTACTTGCTAAATTCGGCGCGAATCCAAAATTAGTGTCTGCGGTATTACCAAGTAAATTTTTTCCTCCTTGTTTCAATCGATATGGCATAGGTGAACATTATGGGTTTCATGTCGACGCGGCAGTTATGCGCATACCAAGCTCCATCGATATTTTGCGCTCCGATATGTCGATGACGTTATTTTTGTCCGAACCTGATGAATATGAAGGTGGCGAGCTAGTCATCAAAACCGAATTCGGCGAGCAACGTGTCAAACCTCGCGCTGGTGATGCCGTTACCTACCCTTCAAGCAGTTTACACCGAGTATTGCCCGTCACTAAAGGGATCCGTGTTGCGGCGATTACTTGGATGCAAAGTATGGTGCAAGACACTCATATCCGAGAATCCTTATTTGAGCTCGACCAATCGATTCAACAACTTCTAGAGAATGACAACGTATCACGTGAGATTTTAGACAACTTACATCATGTTTATCACAACCTGATCCGTAAACACGCGGTAATTTAAGAGATGCTTTCCTGCATTAGCGTGCATAGTACGGTATTTATTGTGGCGCTGTGAAACATGCATCTTCAAGTAGATTAGGTATATACTTGGCGCACGAATAGGTAAAAAGGAATGCCCGTGATCCGAGTGAGCAACCTATGCTTTAGTCGCCAAGATGGCGATCAGATCCAATCTGTTTTTAAGAATGTTAACTTTAAGATAAGCGCACACGAACAAGTGGCACTTTTAGGTGACAGCGGTTCAGGTAAAACGACCTTGCTGCATTTGTTAGCCGGTGTGCTTTCACCTGATAGTGGTGAAATCGAAATCAATGGTGAGCTTATCTCAAGTTACCGTGCACAACAGCTTGCACATTATCGACGCAAAATTGGCCTCATTTTTCAGCATTACCAATTACTTGATTGCTTAAACGTCGAACAAAATATCCTTTTTCAGCACAACTTGAATTATCCTGATCAAACGCCGCACCAATTTCACGAACTTATCGAGAAATTGGGGTTAAGTGATAAGCTCATGAAGCTCCCGAACCAGCTTTCGGGCGGCGAACAACAACGAGTCGGCATCGCGCGTGCGATATTAAACCAACCTAAACTAATTCTTGCAGATGAACCAACTGGAAATCTTGACCAGACACGCGCTCATCAAATCGTTGAAATACTAACAACCTTATGTAAAGAAAGAAAAATAAACTTGGTAATGGTCACGCATTCTCAACACTTATCAAGGTATTTTAATCGAGTTTACATGCTTAGCAATGGACAGCTAAATGAACGAAATTAAGCTGATCCTACGCACGCATATCACCTATTTTCGACGTCATCCATGGCTATTATTGTTATTTATTGTTGGATTAAGTCTAGGTAGTGCACTACTTACTGCAATAGCAGGGCTCAATCAAGAAGCCAAGAACCGCCATCAAACTTCCTCGGCACTTATCGACAACGCAGTGAGTCACGTGATCAAACCGCCAATTGGCTCTGATTATTTAGATGGAGATCTGTGGCTTGCGCTGAGACAAAAGGGTTTTTTAAACGCACACCCTGTTTTACGAGGAAAAGTCACTCTAGATTCGGGAAAAACGGTTTATTTACAGGGCGTAGACAGCTTGCTTTGGCTAAAAAGCAATCATTCGGCAAACGCAGCAAACCAGACCAATGTAAACCCGTCGTTTGCCGTCGACACATTATTGATCGATATAAAACAAGCGAAGAAATTGCAATTAAAATCCGGCGAAGTACTGCACTTAAAGAACAGTGAATATAAGCCACAGACTCGTATTGTTGAAGACATTGGGATTTGGTCTCTGACAGATTTGGCGTATGCCGATTCTCTGCTCAATGCGAATGGTCAATTGAGCTTTATCGAGTTAATTGGTCTTACAGATGAGCAAGTGCCAGAGGTTAGAGCAATTTTAGGATTTAATGGACGATTAATTGCCTCGCAAGAACAAGACTTTGATGCCTTATCCGACGCGTTCTTTTTTAACCTTGGGGCGCTTGCATTACTTGGTTATATCGTTGCTGCATTTTTGAGCTTTAATGCCATTAAACTCTCGCTTACAGGACGGAAAAAATTACTAAGCCAGTTTGTTATACTGGGCTGCACTTCAACGGCGATACGCGCTGCCATTATTATCGAATTTATCCTATTTAGTTTCATCACCGCATTGCTTGGCAGCAGCCTTGGATTTTTGATAGCTAATGCATTGGTGCTCGACATCAATCGCACGTTAATGGGACTTTATAAACTTGAGCAAGCACTCACTATCCAATGGCAATGGCAGGCTTTGCTATTCGGTTTTGCGGTTAATTTACTTACTATGGGGATCATGCTTAGCTCACAACTCAAGGCCTTGCAGAAAAAAAACCACGCCCTATTTTATGCCATCATCAGTTGCGTTGTTGCCGTACTCGCTCATCTTTACTTTTACGCCCAAAGTGAGTTTGATGCGCTACTGCTTTGCTTTTGTGTGTTGGTCTTGTTTGCACTTCTCACCCCAACATGTTTGCATTTTTTTCTTAGCTTGAAAAACCCGTTTTCAACCCCTCTATGGCAGTGGCTATATGCAGACAGCCGCATGCAACTCAACGAGCTACGCATCGCTATCGTGGCAATTTTAGTCGCACTTGGCAGTGCAATTGGAATGCAGATCATGGTGAAGAGCTTTAGCAATACTCTCAATACCCATTTGGAGAAACAATTAAGTGCTGACTTGTATCTTCGTGTCGATAACGACGACCCTGTTTTACGTTCACAATTAGATTCAGACTCAGACATTAAGCGCGTGGGTATTTACCTAGCGAGCAATGGCTACCTCAACACAATCCCGGCAACCCTTGCAAGCTTTGGCCAACGAAACAGAGATTTTGCTCATATTAATCTCACCTCGGGGGAAAGGGTGAACGATAGTCACTTTGACAAGCAAGGATGTATCGCCAATGAGCAAGCAGCGATTAAATACCACTATAAATTAGGTGATCTCGTTACCTTTGTGCAAAACCAACATCATTTAACATGCCGGATCTCAGCCTTTGCCTATGATTATGGCAATACTGCATTGAGTCTGATCGTCTTGGAAGAAACCCTCCGGGACAGTCCTCTTCATTGGCAAGTCTATGGTTTATCTTTAGATCTTAATGACAATGTTAGTATAGACAAGGTTACCGAAAAGCTGATAACCCAGTATACTATCGACCATGCTAACCTCACTGAAAATAAACGATTTAAAGCGATTGCCAATCGCTTGTTCAACGACACCTTTCAAGTCACCAAAGTATTGAATGGCTTTATTTTATCGATAGCCTTGGTGAGCTTGTGCATCAGCTTACTGAGCCTCAGTGCTCAACATAGTCAGCAACTGGCCGTTCTCAGTAGTTTGGGCGTTGATGCACAACAATTACATCATCTTAAACTGCTCCAAACGAGTATATTAATAAGCTTTACTTGTTTATTTGCCATTCCCCTTGGTTTCGCCCTAGGCTATGCCCTCTTAAAATTTGTGATGCCCATTGCATTTGGTTGGACTATTCACTTCTATTTAGATTTGCAAGCGTTAATCACGACGTGCGTGCTGTTGCTGTTTGCGGCAGTGCTGTGTGCTTATCTCCCCGTCAAAACGCTTACACGCCGCCTACATAAAAAAGGACATACACATGGTTAAAGGCTTAGTTCTTATCTTGATCGTTGCGACGTTAGTGAGTTGTGAACCTGCAACAAAAAATAGGTCGATGCAATCAATCAACACTGATAGTGGCGAGCCTGTTGAACAAAATCGCCCAATCACTTTTCCACGTGATCACGGACCTCATCTTGAACAAGGTATAGAGTGGTGGTACGTCACTGCCAACTTAACAGCAAAGACGGGAGAAACTTTTGGCGCACAATGGACGCTTTTTCGTACCTTAGCCCCTTTACCATTCAAGTCCGCCTGGTGGGATAATCAACTTTACTTTGCCCATTTTGCCTTGCAACATGAACAAACTCATGTCGCGTTTGAACGATTTGGACGTAAAGGGCAAGCTAACATTGATGGTCATCCTTTTCGTGCATATTTAGATGACTGGTCACTAACAAGTCATTCCGTAGAGCAAGCCCTTTTTCCGTTACAAATGACCGCTAAAGAAGGTTCATACGCCATGGATATTGCATTAGATAATAGTCCTCTTGTGCTACATGGCGACGCTGGTTACAGCCAAAAAACGCAAAGTGGACATGCTTCATATTACTTTAGCTATCCCTTTTTAGAAGCCAATGGCACGTTGACATATCAGGGCAAGCAATACCACGTATCCGGCAACGCATGGTACGACAGAGAATGGTCTGCCAGTTTGCTTGATAAAACGCAACGTGGCTGGGATTGGTTTAGTATTGTAAGTGATGAAAACCCAAAACAAGGTTTAATGCTGTTTTGTATTCGCGACGCACGTCAATATTATGATTATTGTAGTGGCACACGCATCGACCAACAGGGCAATGCTACCTTAATCGAACATGATGCCATTAGTCTTTTACCTCTCGATTTTATCACCATCGGCGGGAAACGGTATCCGCATAAATGGCAAGTCAATCTCCAAGATAGCTCCCCTATCGTTATAGAAACCGTGACCAAAGACTCCATTAATCGATTAGCGATAGAATACTGGGAAGGTCGCATTATCTCGACTGGAGGTTTCAATGGTCGCGGCTATGCAGAATTATTGGGTTATTAGAAAATATCAGTTAGGTTGATTGATACCCACCCTACTTGACGCCAAGCATCTTCACGCTAATTGGGTACATTGACCAAAAACTAGAACAGAAAACAGACATTTTAACTTATTTTTTCGCCAGTCTACTTGGCTTTAGCATTAAACAACAGGCTCTGTGCTTCTTGACGTTCTTTTGCGCTGTAGCCAAGGTTATTTTTTTGCATATCAAGTCCGATTAAATGCGCTAAAGCCATTTTATACGCTACGTTTTTTGCACTGTCTTCACGTGTATCGATATGTGGGATCACCCCAACCCCTTCCCAATTCGTCTTAGTAATTGGGTTTATGGCTTTTGCGGTGGGAATAGCAACGCGAAAGCCGTTAGGTAAAGGAAAATACTGCCACGGGTTTGCGCCACCTTTTGTGCGTTTACCAATGATGGTAGCGCGATTTAAATGCTTAAAGTTGTAGGCAAACTCTTCTGCTGCTGAAAAGGTTTTTTCTCCCACTAAAATGTAAAGCGGTAGGCGTGGCCGGGCTTTGTCTTTAGGCAATTGTTCACTCCAATAATCTACTGTGGTGTTCAAACTTCGATTGTAAAAACTATTTAGGTGGGTCTTTTTGCCAAGAAAGAAACTACTGAACAGCTGTACCATTCGCGCATCCCCTCCTTGATTTTCACGTAAATCAATAATCAGCGCATCACTGTTATCAAGCGTTTTCATGACTGCCGCGACTTTTTCTTTCGCTCGCTCGGTAGTTTGCGCAAATCCCCACACATTTAAGTAACCTATGTTGCCTGGTAAAATTTCAATGGCCGAAAAGCCAAAGTTTTTTCGCTTTAGTTTGTCGAACCACGATTCCTTAGCATGTATCTCGCTTTGTGTAGGTATTTGATTGACGCTAAAATGCGTATCTGACTTTTCCAACGTGTGCGTTAATAGTTCTGCCAATACTTCTTTGTTTTCTATAGCACGCCACGTAGGGGCATTTTGTAAATTATCTAATGATCGCAAAATAGCAGGGACTTTTTCACTTTCAACGTAGTTTACTTCTATCGTCTTTTTCAATGCACTGTGAATAGCTTGGCGCTCAGCGGTATTAAGTGCCACACTCGAAAATGAAATTATTAATAACAATAAATACAATAACTTTAGCATTATGACGCTCCTTTATTTTTACCTTTAACCGCACATTCAATTTTAGGAAAAAGCTAAACTGTAGCATTACTTTATAAACGTGAGCTTTGGTTAAGAGATTGACCAACGTATTGATAGTGAATTGGTCTATGTTTTTTCACATCTGCAGCCGGAAACCTTTAGGAATAACCAAGCAAATTTACCCGTCAATCGCTGACCTATTGCAAATAAATTCGACACCGTTAGCGTTAAAAGTAGATGCTGGAGATAAATTAATTATCCAGAGCTCAGATTAATTATTTTGGTACAAAAACGAAAAAGCCCCAAACGGGGCTTTATTTTGCTGTAAATGCAACGATTAGAACTTATATGCAGCTTGAACGTATGCAAATCGACCTTGACCGCTATGTACGTTAACGACGAAGCCCATAAAATCGTGATACGCGAACGGTGGTTCTTCGTTAAGGAGGTTATTTACACCAAACGTCAAAGTGGTATTTTCGAAACCTAAATAATTGAAAGTCGCATCAACGGTCATCATTGAGTCCACTTTGTCCATACCTACTTGCTGAACGGCCGCTTGTTGTTCAAACGAATCTATGTAGTTAAGACCTAAACGTGCGTTCATGTCGTCTACACGCCAATCAACACTTGCAGTCCAGCGGAATTGTGGTTGCTCAAAGTCACCTTCAGCAATGTTCACTCGCTTACCGCCGTTACCATCTGGACGCTCGTCTTTAAAATCAAGTACATAGTTTAGAATATACGAGAATTTAAAGTCACCCATGTCTGATGGAACACGGTATTGCACATCAAGGTCGATACCCGTTGTACTTAAATCACCAATATTTTGGAAGCGATCGTAAATACGTACGATCTCACCAGGATCGCCTGCAATACCTGTAGGAATACGCTCAACAACCGATGCATCAAGACCACGATTACTTAACAAGAATTGCGTGTCAGAATCGATAATATTTTCAATATCGTAGCTATAGTAATCTACCGAGAAATCGAGATTTTCAGTGACGTTGTACACTAAACCTAAGTTATAGCTTTCTGATTCTTCAGGGCCTAGTTCTGGGTTACCTGAGAAAATCGCTGTGTATTCTTGAGGATCACATGCCTTGTTTACGTTCCCTACAGCTGCACATCGTAACGTATCTACTAAGTTTGGTGACTCATCTGTGCGACCTAAACCAAGTTGAGCCAATGAAGGTGCACGGAATGCAGTACCCCATGAACCACGTAGTGAAACGTCATCAGACGCTTTCCATAGGAACGATACTTTTGGATCTGTTGTCGTACCAAAGTCACTGTAATCCTCATGACGCAGTGCGAATTGCATCTCTAGGTTTTCAACTACTGGTACTGCTAATTCAGCAAATACAGCGGTATTGTCACGCTCACCATTTGCTTGTGTTGCTTCTGTACCAAACACTTCTCCACGTAAGAATTGATCATCTGGGTTATCAGAGATCGTTTCTTTACGGTGTTCAACACCTACTGCGACCATCATTTCACCAGCAGGTAACTTCATTAGAGGGCCAGATACGGTCGCATCGAATGAACTGTTCGTTGACTTACCAACACGTGTAGTTGTCGTTTCGATATAATCAAGCGCCGCTTGACTGTTTATAGAAGGTTCAAACGGATTCCATATACCACTGTCGATCGCTTCTTGTACACGACGGGAGTTAGGGAAACCATCTACACCACGTTCAACAGATTTACTTGAAATGTAACTATATGCCGCTTCCCAAGTCCACTCACCAAAATTACCCTCTAGGCCAATAACAGTGCGTAAATAATCTGAATCAACTTCTTTTTTACGGTTACCAATGTCTACCATACGACGACGCATGGTTAAGTCTTGGCCGTGGAATTCATGATTAGGTTGATTTGCAAATGGGTGATTCGGATTGTTGCCAGCCATAAACAGTTCATTGAAGCTTGGGCTACCTGCACCTTTAACTGTCGTTTGTGAATTCTGGCCATTTAGCTCAGTAAATGCACTCAATTCATCGTTAATTTCGTATTTACCCATGTAGTTAAAGCTAAAACGCTTCGTTGCCGGAACCATTGACATATGCGGCGCGTAATCGTAGCGACATAATGTACCAACCACATCTGCTGCAGGACATACGTCTTTACCAAACGTATCCGGAATACGCTTTGTTGGATCTGATTTGAGTGCAATAGTACCCGGATAGCCTGATGAACTGCGGAAATCAGTTGCAAACGGATCGTTTGGACGAAGCGATGCTTGGTTAGATGTCGCAGCATATTCACGATCGCCGTAAAGAATTTCATCACGGTTAAATAAATCTACAATAAAAGTATGGCTTGTTTTGTCGGTAGTGTTTCCCCAAACAATGCTGAAGTTTTCCTCTGCACCACCACCATCTGCTGTGCCGCCAACTTTACCAGAAAGCTCAACACCGTCGATGTCATCGCGAAGAACGATGTTAATTACACCCGCTACCGCATCTGAACCATAGGTTGCAGACGCGCCGTCTTTGAGTATGTCAACACGTTTAATTGCAGAAACTGGAATGTTGTTAATATCAACAAACGCAGTATCGATGCCTTTTGCAAATGGGCTTACAGAAACGCGGCGACCATTTACAAGAATAAGTGTTGAATCAGCACCTAAACCACGGATAGATACACTCGAACCACCGTTTGCGGTGTCATCACTACTATTTGCTTGCGTGGAAAAAGTACCTTGACCTGAAATAGGCAACTTTGTAAAAAGGCCAATTAGATCGGTTGCACCAGTCTTAGCGATGTCTACTGCAGAAAGAGATGCTACTGGTGATGGACCAGCCATATCGGTACGTTTAATGTGAGAACCTGTTACCTGAATACGTTCTACCGCTTTTTCTTCTTCAGCTGCAACAGCACTTGTTGATGATAACGCTGCAATCATTGAAGCAGTCAGCGTACTTAATAAAAACTGAGTTTTCATTTTCTACATTGTCCCTATAGTGTTTTTATAACTTATTGTTTTACTTGCCGCGAATAGTAATATCACAACAAAATGAAACAAACAATTAGCGCAAACGGTACGTTTCTTTTAATTTGCAACAAAGTGTTTACGCAAAATAGGAACATGCAATTATTCGAATGTCAAACAACGCTTTTATTGCTCGAGGTACATCGACATTCGTGCATTTCATGAAAACAGCGATCGTTGATACAAAAAATGTCTAAAAAGAGACAAAGCAGAGCTCTGACCTCAAAAAATGTAAAGCCCCTTTACAACAAAAAACTTCATTAACTGAATTATAAAAAAAAGCGCCGCAGCGCTTTTTGCATCAAATTGAGATTTTAGTAATAACTAAGTGGAGTGACTTTACCCCAAAAAACTCGATAACTATAAGCGGTGTATATCACAATTGTTGGCACCACAAACAGCACACCAAACATCAAGAAGTTAAGGGACTCCGGCGCCGCAAGCGTTTCAATTAACGTATATTTTCCAGGCACAATGTAAGGGTAAAAACTATAAGCTAAGCCAAAAAAACATAGCGCAAATACACACACAGCAATGGCAAAGGGCAACCACGCGCCAGTTTGAGGTTTTAGCGCAAGCTTTGGCAAAGAGACGTCAAGTAATAACATAAGAGCGAAACAAATAATGGGAAGCGGCAACAAGACCAGAGCCATGGGCAATTCAAACCAAAGCGCTAAAATTTGTGGGTGGACAATGGGGTTAACTAACGACACTAATACAACTCCAATCGCACATATTCGAAGTGCCCATTGGCACCAACGAATAGCTTGCTGTTGTAGCTCCCCCTCGGCTTTCATGATAAGCCATGCTGCACCAATGAACTGATACGCAGCGACCACACCAAAGCCACTCAAAAGATTAAATATTAAAGCACCAATAGAACTCTCGAACCCCATAACATAACTGCCAAGCATATACCCTTGGCAAAAACTGGTGAGGTAAGATCCGGTTTTGAATACCTTATCCCAAAGCGCCTTTCGCTTACTCTTCGCTTTAGCACGAAAATCAAAAGCAACACCTCTTAAAATAAGACCAATCAACATGAACGAAGTAGGCAAATAGAGCGCTTGTAATATTTCACTGTGCGCAACAGGAAAAGCAATTAGGACTAGACCAACGGCTAACACTAGCCACGTCTCATTGGCATCCCAAAATGGACCAATTGACGCTATCATGGTATCAGCATCCTCTGACTTTTTACTTGAAATCAACATGCCAACACCTAAATCGTAGCCATCAAATACAGCATAAACAAACACTGCGAGCGCGGTTAAAGCACCAAAGAGTAATGCAAGTTGTTCAGCGTTAAGCATAGTGAGCTCCTGTTGTTAATTGATTCGGTTCAGATCCAAATTCTTCGACTAGCACAGACTTTTTCGCAGTGAAAAATAGCGTACGAATGTATACCACCAATAAAACACCATAGAGCAATAGATACATTGAGAACGTAAGAGCCACATTACTGCTCGGTATTGTCGTTACCGCTTCATCGACTCGCAATAGGCCACTGACGAGATAAGGTTGTCGCCCAATCTCAGTCACGTACCAACCTGCTAACGTAGCTATCCAACCTGAAAAGGTCATCGCAACTAAAGTTTTTAATTGCCATGAATACAATGATTTGCGGCGATAAAGCCGAAATGCAAAACCAATTGAAATTACAATCATCAGAAGCCCTAAGCCAACCATAATACGAAACCCAAAAAATACCGGTTTTACCGGAGGACGCTCACCTGCAAATTCATTCAATCCTTTTAGTTCTCCGTCGTACTTGTGCGTTAAAATCAAACTCGCGCCATAAGGAATTTCGATGGCAAAGTCATTTTGCTGTGCTTCCTCATTTGGAATTGCAAATAACACCAGTGGTGCACCTTTTTCTGTGTGCCAAAGCCCTTCCATTGCAGCCACTTTCTGCGGTTGGTGTGCTAGGGTATTTAACCCATGAAAATCACCAACAACCGCTTGCAATGGGGCCAGAATAGCAGCAACTGTTAGCGCAACTTTTAACGTTAACTTCGGCGCAGCTTTTACGTCACCTTGCAACAATCGATAAGCACTTACGCCTGCAATAACAAACGATGCAGTCAAACCGCTTGCGATCAGCATATGGAAAAAGCGATAAGGGAATGACGGATTGAAAATAATGGCAAACCAGTCGGTTGGATAGGCAATGCCATCACGCATTTCAAAGCCAACGGGTGTTTGCATCCAACTATTAAGGCTTAAAATCCAAAATGCAGAAAGCGTTGTGCCAATCGCTACAATGTAGCATGCCAGGGTATGAATTCGATTCGGTACTTTATTCATGCCAAAGAGCATTATTCCGAGAAACGTTGCTTCCATAAAAAAGGCAGTGAGCACTTCATAGCCGAGTAAAGGACCTGCTATGTTGCCAACTTTCTCCATGAAACCAGGCCAATTGGTGCCAAACTGAAATGACATGGTTATCCCGCTCACCACACCTAAAGCAAAAGTCAGCGCAAAGATCTTCACCCAAAATCGATACGCTCTCAGCCACACGGGGTGTGCAGTCCGATCAAATTGGGTTTTAAAAAATACCAGAAACCATCCTAACGCGATGGTGATTGTTGGAAACAAAATGTGGAAACTGATGTTTGCCGCAAACTGCATCCGGGATAGCATTAATGTATCAAGCATACGCACCTGCCAATTGAACAACGCTTGGATAAACCAAACGTGAAATATATTAAACTTTCAGTAATTACTGAAAGTTTAATATATTCCTAATATTGATCCAGATCAACTGAATTTACTGTGCATTTACCCAATATTATGTTTTTGTATTCACTAAAGGCACTTTCACCTCGTCATAAAAGCCGTTATCATTTCGCCTTACTTAGAGAGGAGGTAACATGAAGCTGATCCGTTGGATTTTAGGACGAATTATTCTGATTTTGGACTTTATTACTGCGCCACGAGGTGTAAAACGTACTTCAGAGCAACAGGCCAAAATTGACGCTTTGACGAAAAATATGAGCCTCTATCAGTTTCATGCCTGTCCATTTTGCGTCAAAGTGCGTCGCGCAATGAAAAGAAATAGCCTTTGCATTGAACTAAGAGATGCGAAGCCAGAAGGCCTACATCGCCAAACCTTGCTAGAGCAAGGCGGTCAAATAAAAGTGCCATGTTTGCGTATTGAAGAAGGCGATAATGTAACGTGGATGTACGAATCCAGTGATATTGTTGCGTATTTAGAAAAACAAACTGCAAAGCTTGTATAACTCTAGACCAGATTAAAATAAGGCCTCTATTTAGTAGAGGCTCACTATTACAGGTTCACTAATTTGTCTTTAAGATACGATTTCTGTTTATATCAGCGGCTTGCAATGCGCGAATTGTGCAACGTCACGTGCTAGTTCTCATGGTCTATTATGCTACGCAGCCCCTGCCTCGCCGAGATACCTAACTTACTCCTGTAAAAACAAACAGCAAAGTCATCACACACTAGGCATTTTTTTCATCGTGATCCCCCAAGAACCCCATGCCGCATTAAAATTAGAGGCCCAACCTATTGCTGTACTACCGTTATATGTGCCAGTGTAAGTCGGAAGCTCGGTAACGCCATTGTCTGTTGGGCCTTTAGTTTGGAACATAAAACGACCTTGACCATCTTCCATCCACATAATGTCGACAACGATAGGACCGGTAGATTCAAAATTTGTCGTTTTTGTACCATAACCACCTGGATTCTCACCTGAAGTTGCTTCGTTTTTTCCAAAAACTAAGGTTGAATTTGTTGTAGTTCCGTTCTCTGTTAACGTCCAATTTGTATTTTCAAGCGACATGTTATTTCTCCAAATACGATTGCAATGACTGAGCAAAGCCATTGATGTTCTATGTGCTTTTCTCGTGTTTAAACTGACACTAGTTTTACCTCCACCTGAAAACTAATCGTATTACAGCCTATTACGACAGCACTCATTGATAGAAAAAATGCAATTTTGGATGTTCGTCATTGAATGGAAAATGCACATAAAACCACTTACCTAGCCTTGTAAAAAAACAACTAATCGCAATGTTGATTGGCTGCGTATACTACACTTTAAAACAATGCCCTCTAAGGCTACTTTCCGTTCAAAAATTAAAGTAGGCAAGTAAATGAAAAGAATAATGGAATTAATCACAATACTGCTAACGCTGAGTGCCTTTTCAAGCTCAGTTACCGCAAATGATAATAAAAGTGTCATGGTGCCTTTACCGTCTGTTGATGATTTTTCAAGAGGTGAAAACGGTTGGGCTGTCGGGCTTGGCGCAGGTATCGAATATGAATCCGCATATGAAGGTTCTGACGAGTTTGCTATCGAAGCCGATCCTGCTGGCGCCGTGCAATGGCGAAGCGGAGACAATGTATTTTATTGGGCGGGTGAGGCACTCGGTTGGCGTGGCCTGCGTGCAGACACTTGGTTGTTTGATGTTGCTGTAGGTTTCGATGAAGGGCGTGAAGAAGGCGACTCAAAAGATGGACACTTAAACGGTCTTGGTGAAGGCGAGGAAGGTACAGAGTTAATACTTCAAGTTCGCAAAGCGTTTGATGCAAACTGGCGTTATTGGGTCGACGGACGAATCGTCACCGGTGAAAACGGCAGCATTGGCCTTTTAGGCATTGGTCGTCGCTTTGGTGCTAAAAACGACGGCAGCGGGCACGAAGTTGCCCTCGCTATCGTCTACCATGACAGCGATTATGCTAACAAAGATTTCGGGATCAATGCGGCTCAAGCCGCAGCTTCAGGTTTGCAAGAGACGACTTTAAGCGGTGGGATCCGTTCAATTGGGTTCAATTATAACTATCGTCATTTCCTTAACGAAGATTGGCAAATTTTCGGCGAAATGGTTTACGAACACTACAATAACGATATCAAAGAAAGTCCAATCGCACGCAACAATTACGAAGCGGAAGTAGGTATTGGCTTTATTTATATCTTCTAGATCCTATGGGGTCAGGGGGTCAGACTCGATTGACTTTATTTTGTAGATAATAGCGAGCGATGGACGCTCGCTATTATCCTAACTAGCACGATTTTTTAGACCTAAGAAGGTTTGGCAACGCTCATTTTCAACCTTCTCGTTACACTAAAACTAGCTTCAATCTAGTTAGTGACTTGCTTGAATCGCTTTATATCCCTGAAAATAAAGTAAGCGTTTACCAACATCAAAATACCACTCACAACCTGTACATTGCGATTAATAAATGCCTCGTTCATAAAGAAGACAAGTGGTTCTTGTTTAGCCACAATCGCTTTATCAACCATCATCAAACCAAACAACACGACACAATAGAGTGAATTCAATGCCATGTTTATTGCTAGTTTACGCTTGTCCCACGTCGGCTGTAGTGCTTGCCATAAACAAAACACAACGGAAGCGCTAAACAACACCGTGGCGGGTAATGCATAAGCTTTTACCTGCGGTGTAAAATCAATAAGCATCGCTGCATGCCCTGCTTCGCTCATCCACCAAGCAGGCTGTACAAGTGTAATTAGGAATACAGCTGTTGCAAAATCAGTTGCAATATCAATACCTTTAATATGCTGCCATGATGCAGTGATTTTTGGTAGTTGTCCAATACGCCAAGCTGATTTTTCTAGCCAAGATAACGTTGGTGACTCACAAGATAGGGCATAAAAAATTAACGTTACTATCCCAAACACATACACTGCAGTCGACATAAAGCTCATGACTAGTTTTATCACAAAACTAATCGGATTAAAGTGCTCTACACTGACCAGCGCAAGGCCAAATTTAATCGTGTGAATGGTAAATAACACCAATAACACTGATTTTACAACGCTCCAAAATATCGGCATAAATTCACCGCTAACCAGTGCTTTGGGTGGGGCATATTGAGCTGCCACTTTACGTGGATCGCCCCAACGCTCGAGTACATCAGAGATCTGTTTATCATCTGCAGGGTTCGACAATTCGTCGATTTCATCTAATAATGCCGCTTTTAGTTCTCGGCCTATTTCATCGCGATGCTGCTCTGGTAAGTGTGTTTTTACTGCGTATACATAACGTTCAATTAGTTCCATGATGATTCTCCCAGTATAGTACCCATTGCTTTGTTTAACTCGTGCCACTCCGAGGTAAGCTGAGCCAATAATTCTTTACCTAGTTCCGATAACTGGTAGTAGCGACGCTCACGGCCATCAGCCTGTTGCCAGTCACTTTCTAACAACCCCTGCTCTGCTAAGCGACGTATTAACGGGTACAATGTACCCTCGTCGATGTCGAGCCCCATATCAGCTAGCTTTTTCCGTAACGAGTAGCCGTAATGCGCTTCTTTAAGTGATGACAACACAGCAAGTACTAAAGCCCCTCGCCTAAGCTCGCCGCGCATTTTCTCGATTCGTTTGTCTGTCATACGTTTTCAATGCCTTCTATTTACTATGTAACACATACTATTCATCACACAGTGTGTATTGCACAGTATAGATATGTTTAAATTTCAGTCAAGGATAGAATCGTTTTTTTGCTTTTTGGTTGTTGGAATTATTTTGTTACGTTTATGAATTTGATATCGGTACAGATGACGCTTTAAGCTTTCGCTATTACTACCATCAGTCTATGAAGATGAAGCACGAACAAAGCCTGCAAAACCAAGGGATGAGTTCACTCTTATCCATTATAAAAAAAACCAAACCAAGTACTGGCCTCATATTGCTTTGCGTAAGTTTAGTCATTGCGCAAACAGGCTTTTCACTTCTCGTTCCATTGCAAACGAAAAATTTACTTGATGGCATTTCCGAAACCCAACAATATGAATTTAAAGCACTTCTATTACTTGGTTTAATATTATTTGTGGCCTCTGCCATATCAGGAATACAACATTACTTATTAGGTAAATTAGGTAATGAACAAAAAAGGATTTTGCGAAACCAGTTATTTCGCCACCTAATACACCTACCCATTCGATTTTACGACAA
This sequence comes from Pseudoalteromonas luteoviolacea B = ATCC 29581, assembly GCA_000333235.1. Taxonomy (GTDB): domain Bacteria; phylum Pseudomonadota; class Gammaproteobacteria; order Enterobacterales; family Alteromonadaceae; genus Pseudoalteromonas; species Pseudoalteromonas luteoviolacea_D. Next base: position 74,529 of record CAPN01000023.1, read on the forward strand.
AACTTTAAGCGGAGAGCCCGCAAATCGCATTGTTAAAGACAGCGAAATCATTGAAGAGTTAATGTCTCGACATTCCGCTTCTTTCCTCTCTGGCTTAGTGTCATTAGTTGGTTCTTTCATGATTTTGTGGTTTTTGGATTGGCGACTTACAGCGGTTTTGTTTGTCGCCGTTTCGCTTAGCTTTACCGTTATTTTTCCGTTTGCAAAAAAAATTACTGGACTATCAAAGTCCTTACAGGATCAAGAAGCTCATTTTATGGCCACGATCAGTGAATGGTTTAGCCAGATCCGCTTGATCCGCAGTACCAACGCCGAGAAAAAAGTCTCGAGTTTGTCTGCCAACCAAGTAGATAGTCTCTTTGCCACGTCGATGTCGGAAATGCGCTTGACATCATGGATGTCGCCTCTTATCAATCTAGCCATTATGGCATCGATTATCGCAGTATTAGGGTTTGGCGCTAATTTAGTCGCGACTAATGCCATGACGATTGGTACATTTGTAGCGTTTATCATGTTTTTACTCAATATTGTTTTCCCTGTCATGCAATTGAGCTTCTTTTTCGCATCACTAAATAAAGCCGCAGGCGCAGCCTTACGAATAGAAGAATTATTGCAAGAGCCTCAAGATAGACAAGGCAGACAACTACATCACCAAAGCGACACAACTATCGAATTTAACGATGTCTTTTTCGGTTATGATCAAAGCAAACCGATTTTGAATGGGTTTAATTTAACAATAAAATCCAATAAAACAACGGCATTAGTTGCGACTTCGGGAAGCGGAAAGTCAACTATATTTAGCTTATTACTCGGATTCTACAGAGTAGATTCTGGTTCGCTGCGTATAGGCGGCACCGATTTGTCTGAGTTAGACAAAGACCATTTCCTTGCAACAATGGGTTACGTATCCCAAGATACGCCCGTCTTATCGGGTACATTGCGTTCTAACTTGCAGCTTGGTTTACCAAATGAACCAACAATACCTCAGTTTAATCATGCCCTTACACAAGCTGATTTACTCGATTATGTAACCAGTTTAGAAAAAGGATTAGACACCATCGTTGGCGAGCGTGGTATCACGCTTTCGGGCGGTCAGCGACAACGTTTAGCGCTTGCCCGCGCATTATTGAGAGCACCTAAAATACTATTACTCGATGAAGTGACGGCAAGTCTTGATGCACACAGCGAAAGTCGTATTCAAACTGCTCTCGACAACGCCGCCCAAGGCCGAACGACCATTGTCGCAGCGCACCGCCTAAGTACAGTGGTTAACGCAGATGAAATCGTATTTATTGATAAAGGTAGAGTTATTGGAACCGGCACACACAATCACTTATTGCAAACATTACCGGCTTACCGAGCATTAGTCGAGAAACAAATGCACCAAGCAGCACAAAAGGCAGTACTTTAATCTCATTTTAATAGAACCAACTAGCACTTTAAGACTCTATAGTCTATAAATAATAATGCTAAAGAAGCAAGTAGGAGCTGCTTTTCAACCAAAAGGACTAAGTTACTTTTTGGAGCAAAAGAATGCGATTGTTTCGTCTCTCTGGATCTGCAACCCAAGCTAATTTGCTTTGGGTTGCTCTTTTTACTGTATTCCTCTTAGCGAGTGCTCTACTTTTGCCTTCTTAGGGTTATCATAAAATAACTTCATATGATTTCTTTCACCTAATACCTCTTAATTGGCTTTAGAAACTTGCACCCTATCTACTTGAAGATACGTTACTGCAACAAGAATTTACAGGCGTTGAGGCAAGGCATTGATTACAGGTAATGTCTTTTAACCTTTTCAAAATCACTCACGCGGCATAAACGCCGGCAAAACTTACCCTGAAAGAGCACCACCGAATTACCACCAAGTTGTTATGCCGATTTAAAAGGCGCTTAACTTCTTGCATTAACATGCCAGAATTGAAAACAAGGTGGAGCTCTGAAACAGGCATCTTCAAGTTGATTAGGTATAAACGTTGGGAATAGAGATGTATTCAAGTTAGGTCAAAATTGGTGACGATAGCTTGGACATGTCTAAAATATTTCGCGCGGTAACTCAAAAGTTCATCGAAAAATTTTGTATTCCCTTTATTCAACGGTATAGTTTCTTCCTCGAATTTAAAACACAATGATAAATATTTCATTGTACTAGGACAGACTATGCAGTTAATCGCATTGCAGCCAGAAGACCCCCGAGTTGTGGCGCTCTACGCGGAAATAGATCGGTTAATGAACTCACTCTACCCAATCGCGAGCGATCAGTCTTTATCATTGGAAGAACTGAAAAAACCAAATGTAAAAGCCATTGGCTTGGCGAATGAAGATGGTATCGTTGCGTGTGGTGCCATCGTTAAAAAATTCGATAAAACCTCACTTTATGGTGAGATTAAACGCTTGTACGTAAAGCCGAATTATCGTGGTAAAGGGTTTTCACGTCGTGTTATGCAAAATTTGTTGCATTATGCAGGCGAAGCGCAAATTCCAGTCATTCGTCTTGAAACCGGCGTTAAACAAACAGAATCTATTGCTCTATATGAAAGCTTGGGGTTTGTACGCTGTCCTTGTTTCGGTTTGTATCGCGACAATCCCCTCAGTGTTTTTATGGAACTTAAACTCAGTAGCTAGCTTCCATGCGTTAAGCCTGTAACTATATTCCCAAGTTACCTCAAGATACTTGTTCAGCGTGATTTTCCCTTAAACTGAAAAAATCAGCAGCTCTGGATCCTGTATCTTGACGAGTCTTGGGTATAAATACAGTCTAAACTGATGTGGATTTGACTGTCCTATTCGTCCTATTTTTTGAGCGCTTCGTTCATTTTTGTAAGCAAAGATGTTTTATTGCAGAAATTACCAACTAAGTTTGCTAAAGCGGCCCCATTAAAGGACCTTTAGAGTACATCTCCAATGCAACAAGACATTTCATTTGTATCCAAAGGGATAACCCTATCAGGCACCCTCACCATCCCAACAAATCAACAACTTCCACCTTGTGTAGTGATGGTTCATGGCAGTGGTCCACAAGATAGAGATGGCAATATTGGTGGCTTCACGGTACAAATATTTAAATTCCTTGCAGATGCATTAGCTTTGCAAGGGATCGCTTCCTTGAGACATGACAAACGAGGATGTGGGAAGAGCCAAGGCAATTTTTCTATCGTGGGGTTAAGTGAAATGGTCGACGATGCCACAGCTGCAGTAACGTTTTTAACCTCGCAACCAGATGTCGTCAATCCAAAGCGAATTTATGTTTTAGGACACAGCGAAGGTGCGGTTTTAGTTCCTGAAATCGGTCAATCTTGTCCAAACATTGCCGGGTTAATTATGCTGTGTGCAAGCTTACGCAGCTTTGAAGAAGATGGGATTAAAAACGCCGAAGTGTTAAATCGCGATCTGGATAAAATGACCGGTTTAAAAGGTAAATTAGCACGCTTTTTTTTCTACACAACCGATCCCGCCAAAACCATGTCGTCTTTGCGTAAAAAAGTCGAAACCACCAGAGCACAACGGATCTGGACTTCATATACACGCGTAAGCACGAAGTTCTATCGCGAGTTATTTAACTACAATATCCATAAATGGCTATCTCAAACCACACGCCCAATCTTGGCTATAGGTGGAAGTAAAGACTTTCAATGTCATCCGGACGATACTTTACGTATTCAGAATGTGACTTCTGCACCTGTAAAAACGCACATTATCCAAGATATGGACCATATGTTGCGTCGCCAAGTGGGTGAAACAACACTTGCCAGTTACAAAATGTCAGGTTTAGAACCAATTCTGCCGCAGATTCATGAATTAATTATTGGGTATATTCTTAAGAAACACTAGGTGAACTGATTTAATACATTAAAGGCGAGCGGCTTGTGAAACCACTATCGCGTGCCGCTTAGCCAAACGCAAGTGATCGCTGTCGTAGCCTCCTCCAATCACCGTTGCAACCGGGACCCCATATTGTTGACACGTTTTTAATACTAGTGCATCGCGTTTCTCAATTCCTTGCCATGTAATGTCAAGCTTTCCAAGACCATCATGTTCCCATACATCTACTCCCGCGTCATACAGTACAATATCAGGGTTTACGTCCTGCAAGAGCCCTTCCAGTGTTTCGTGAACGATAGCCAAATACTCAGCATCTTGAATGTGGTTTGGTAAACCGATGTCTAAATCACTTGATACCTTTCGAAATGGAAAGTTTTTCTCACAATGAATTGAGCAAGTAAAAATATAGGGATTATGTTGGCACATCGCCGCAGTGCCATCCCCTTGATGTACATCCAAATCAAAAATTAAGACGTTGTGAACTTTACCTGCATTAATCAATTCATGCGCGGTAAACGCCAAATCATTTACCATACAAAACCCGGAACCGAAATCATAATGGGCATGATGCGTGCCACCTGCCAAATGACAAGCAATACCATGATTAAGCGCCAATTCTGCCGTTTTTAAAGTACCTAGTGGCGCCGTAAACGTTCTAGCCATCAGAGGCACTGACCAAGGTAAACCAATGCGCCTCATTGCTTTATCGTCTAACCTGTCATGCCAAAGATCCCAAAGGTAATTCTCACAGTGGACTGTTTCTAGACGACTTGGTGCGCCTAACTCAGGTTGATAAAGATTATTACCCACTAAACCCATTTTTTTCACCTCTGCGTACAAATTAGCGAATTTACTCATTACAAAGCGGTGATTTGGGTCAAAACTAAACGAATAATTGGAATGATAAACAAGGGGTAATGTGGGGTTGTAAGCACCATGAGCAATAAACATTGTGTCGCGTGATCAGCTATTGTGTAATGCATATATGGCAATGTAACTGATTAATGAAAGTCATTAAAGTGGTTTCACACGAAAATAGCACTCAACACTCAAAGGGAGAAAATCGTAACAATGATCAGTGAGTTAACCACTGATTAGGTACAACCTTTTACCAAGACACCTATGAGACACGGAGATAGAGTGACTATCCCTTAAAACTAAGATTAATCACTGCTACAGTGTAAAAAAATATGGCACTATTCTTCATTAATGTCCTGTTATGAATACATCAACACTGAGAATAAAATGGAACTGAATTTTTCGGATTTTTCACCGACGCAAATCTATCACTTAATGACCCAAACGATCATCCCTCGTCCCATAGCTTGGATCCTTACAGATTCTGGTAGTGAGAATTATAATTTAGCGCCATTTTCATATTTTTCAGCTGTATCTAGCGCACCGCCATTATTGATGTTTTCGGCTGGAAAAAAACCAACGGGTGAGATAAAAGATACAGTTAAAAATATCGTAAACACAAAACAATGTGTCGTGCATATTGCCAGTGCGAACGACGCGAGTTTAGTTACCCAAACTGCGGCAACGTTGGCTCATGGTGAATCTGAAGTCAGCCTCAATCAAATTAAACTAACGGAGTTTTCAGGCTTTTCCCTTCCTCGTGTTGAACACTGTAAGGTAGCCTATGGTTGCGAACTATATGAAATAAAAGAGCTAGGTGATACGCCACAAACCTTAGTCTTTGTTAAAATTACGACACTATTTTTAGACGAACGTGTCATCGAGCTTGATGCGAAAGGCAGAATTAAAGTGCATGCAGATAAAATTGATCCACTTGCTCGCCTTGGTGCGGGGGATTACGCAGCGATCACGGAGCCATTTGCACTAAAAAGGCCCGATTAATCTCAATTTAGGTTAATAAAATGAGAAACCTTCAAGCTTGGCTCGAAGGTTTCGAAAAAAATTATTGAATACACTGGGTCTAAAACTAATCTTCCAATCCTATTTGCCAAATGGCTACTGAACCGGAGATCTCGTTACCAATGATCAGCAATGGGATGCCTGTTGCACTTTGCTCTGCTGGCACAAAAACCATCCCTTCAGGTGCTAAATCGCCAGAAATTGCTGCACCTTCAATTACTCCACGATTAAAGAAATAATCCGCAAATTTCACATCGTAAGGGTTAGTGATGTCATAAACCATGACTCCACCCATTCGCTCAAGCCCAATAAACGCGAACAAACGTTCGTCTATTTTACCAAGCGCTAAGGCTTCTGGTTCTGGTCCTTTGGCATCTGAACGCGTGTCCCCTTCGTTTGTATCTTCATCGTTGTTAAACGCAGCACCATGCACCGATGCCGTAATTCGCTCTATTTGGTCACCAGAATCAAACACCACCAAGCCATTATTATCCCAAATGGTAAATGAACGTGCTCCATAGGTATACAAAGCCTCATATAGACCATCTTGGTCAGTATCTCCCATGATTTGAGTGACTTTCAATCGCCCGATATCGTCGTTGTCGTTGTTTAGATAAGCGAAATTGGATGCGAGTGAAAGATCTTTAGCGCGGATCTCATCGACGTAAGCAAGGCAACCAGCTTTATCATCGAAATCCAGACCACCTTTTGCTTTACAATCAGCCGCATTTAGGGCACTAAAGAAGTATTCTCGCCCATCTCCTTCATTTGCAGAAACGATGAAATTCGCCCCTTTCCAACTAAAACTCGCGATGGTATCAGGCTGATACATGCCATATAAACCGGGGTATTGCTTAAAGTTTATTTTTCCATCTTTATCAGACGCATCCATCGTCAACTCAGACCAATCTTTGAAGCCAAGTCCCATCAGCCTAACACTATTGTCCTTGAGGTCGACAACGGCTAGCCCATTGTTTTCTTGAATAGACACATAGGCATAGCGGCTGTCTTTAGAAACTGCTACATATTCAGGTTCCAGATCCATAGCAACAGTCGTGTTTATCAACTTACCATTTATTATGCGGCCACTTGGACTGGAAAATACCATTCCTAGATCTTCTAATTCAGCTTGCTTATCGTTATAGGCGTTAAAGGTAATGTGCGATGCAGTATCGGCGATGACTCCATTTTCAATTGAAATAATACTTATTGTCCCTTCTGGATCCACGCTATAGTCACCTGCAGGTTCTCCTTCGTTTGCAACAATGACTTTTTTGCCATCAGGTGAAAAGGTAACCATATCAGGCAATGCCCCAACCACGACACGTTTAATAAAGCTTGGCGTATCTCCCGAAATATCGTAAAACGCGATATTTCCGGCTTCACCAGTCGTCTTAGAAGCTAATGCAACAGCCAACAGTTGGTTGTTTTCATCAATTGCAATGCTATTTGCATCCCCAGGGGTATGCTCATTGAGATTTAATGTCGCACTACTGGTTAAATTTGTCGTATTGACAACACCTTCAATAGTAGTATTTAGCGCTGATGTATCAAAAGTATCAGCTAATATCATTTCGACGACCGCGGTATCACCTGAGCTATTAATTGCAAAAATGCGCTGTTTCGCACTATGGTATGCAACAATTTCAGCTGCCCCCTCTGGACTTTGCGCGTTTAGTACCGCGCGACCTATTAGTTCAATTTTTAGCGGGCGATAAGCGTCTTTGCCATCAGCTCCATTCGAGCCATTAGTACCATCTACACCATTTGTTCCATCTACGCCATTTTGACCCGCAACACCTGCAGGGCCTTGCAGGCCTTCTTTTCCATCTTCACCATCCAGTGAACAACCCGATAAAATAGAAACTAGTGACAGAGCGATGATAGAGCGTTTGAACATGATTTAACCTTTGCTTCAATAATAAATAAGCAATAGTCCATCACATCAAGATGATGCTTTTGTTGCACATTTTTTAAAATTATAAGTCTTGCGAAGTATTCAATGATAAGAATGTAGAAGCTTTTATTGATTAAACGTTATTGCCTAACGGGTCATAATAACAGCAAAAATATCGAATAAACGTCAATGCCATTCTTTGAGTTAGCTGCTTAAATAGTAAATCAATATCGCGGTCTAAAATCGAAAGATAAGTGCTTCGTGTCCTGATATATTGAGAATTAGAGCTTTGCTAAGAATAATTCTCGGATCTTGATTTCAATGTCAATTACTTCAAACCCAACCTCGGTCACACTCCTTGTTTAAGTTTAGCTAGAGTCACTAGGCATCAATACTTTTTTTGAAAAAACAATGTAACTTCGGCGAACACAACACCAAATTTTTTGATGTAAGAACGATTCATTACTGTTTCATTATCAAAACGCCACATCCAATCATCAAATTGAACCCGATACGTTGTGCCGCTAACAGGCAAGTCCATTTCATATTTCCATTGCAGCGCATTACCAAAAATTTCTCCTGACGCTGACGCCAAAATATCACTTGCTTGACCGATGTACTTTCCTCTCTCTGGCTGAGAAATTGTCCAAACGCGCGTTTTTACTCCTTCCCCTAGCTGATACTGAAATTGCTCGTCCAAAACAAGCTTTTCATCTTTCAATGAACCATTAAGTTCCACTGTAAACTGTTGGATCACATTGCCAGAGCGGTCTTGAACAATCCCCCACCCTTTAACCGAGCCGTTAAAATACTCTATCGGATCTAATTTTGGTTTTTGGTTTATGTATGTATTCCCATCAATGGATAGACCACATCCACTCAACATACCTACCCAGATCAACATTACCCATCGCATCATTTCACCTCTTTTGATGATTTTTTGTTAAGACCAAGAAGTTCACGCCTAGTATCTGGAGCTGTGGTTTTCTCTCCTAACCAAATATCAAAAAACCACAAGGTAAAATCTGCATCGTCGATTTTGCCAACTTCCTGTCCGTTGTAACGAAATAGTGTCGCACCATTCAGTTCTCGACTTCCGATGAGAGAATCGCCTTTTCTGATATCAGGGAAGATATTTACCATTAAAGCGAGCCACTGAGCTTGTTTTGCTTCGTCGTTTAAACCTTGCTCTTTCATTTCTTGGATGGAACGCTTAGCAATTTCCTTCCCTTTAAGATCTAAATGATAGGTCAATTTCAGTCTAAACGGTTTGGATTTATCAAATTGGCCTGAGGGCGCAAACAACTCTGCCGTATATACGTCCCAAAACAGATAGGAATACGTGGCTTCATTCCCTACCCGCTTAAATTCCGTTGTGTCCGTTGCCACCGCATTGACATGTAGAGTTAAACTTAAAAATAGTGCGATAAACGTAATCCGAGGCATGCCCTATTCCTGAGTTAAATGACGATGCCATCTATACGAGCCAATCGGCACAGAGGATCGTTAAACCTAAAAATAATCATGCGTTGTAAAGGGGCTTTACAAGTTAGTCAGATACTTGGAAAGTCTTCAATTTCTTGACGTGCAAATACAAAACTAAGCCCTGCAACAACGATAAAAATGCCATACATACTAAAAACATAAAGCAAATCGCTATCGGCAGTGACTTGAATTAGCTTAGTTCCATCATTCAGTATTAACACATTGATGCAAGCGATCAAAAAAGTCGGGATAAAATACTTTTTACCGGATGCAGCGCTCGACAATGCGGCGACAAGCATAGACGCAAGAACTAAATAAAAAGAAATAACCGAATTGGCACCTAATTCTAGGCATAGAGGTAAAGAAAATAATGCACTTAAAACAGACATTAACCCTAATCCTTTAAAAAGCATATTCAATCCTTGAATTTTCATTTTCTAATCAACGCTAACAACACACCGTCTGATAAAAACTGCTTACTTTTAAATCCGTTAGCACTGTTGTTTAGTATGTCTTATAGCAGACCGCATAGCAAGAAAATACGTTAACAAAGTTACGGTATTGTAAATAAAATTAGCAACCTTGTTTATTGAGATACCATCTAAGACTAAAAGGTACAATAATGCTATTGATTATCACTATTACTAACAGCTCAAATTCTTCATAATATCCACTCATTTAATCAAGCATCTTTATTTTGGTTAAGTATCTCAATATTAATTACTGATTTTGAAGGGCTTCACTGATGAGTACTTTACTTAATCTATCATTTCTCGACTTATATCGCTGGCAAGTTATTGCTCGCTTTGTTCTAGCAATTTTTGGCGGGTATTTTTTAAGTGCCGCAACAAGTAGTGTTCTTACCCTTATTTTACCCTTTTCCGCTGTTGATGCGGTGCTCGTCGCTACAACACTCAGTATCGCGTTTTACAGCCTATTCTTTATTATGACGTTTGCAGTTAAATCACTTAGTAAAATAGCGACCTGCTACGTCATTCTAGGATTGTTCCTGAGTCATTTCATCGTGCAATATTCGGAGTGGTTATGAAAGGTTCATTCTTTAGAACGATGACATGGCTTCATACCTGGGTAGGCTTGCTCACGATCTGGTTACTTATCCTTATTTTCTTTGCTGGCATGATGAGCTTTTTCCGCAGTGAGATCAATCTATGGACGCAACCAGGGCTTCATAAAGCATTAATTGCTCAACAAGATGCCAAGACTCAAAATGAACAAATTGATTTTGCAGTGCAATATTTGAAAAAAAATGCCCCTTCAAGCACATCGTGGTGGATCTTGCCTTCGAATGATCGACAGCCATTACTAGAAGTAGCTTATCAAGAACAAAATGAGCCGGGGAAACGCTCATCTTTCGTCAGTCAGTACTTTGCGATTGATGAATATTTTACCCCTTTAACTACTATCGACTCGAAAGGGGGGGATTTCTTCTATCGATTGCACTTTGATCTTCATTATCTTAGCCCAATCACCGCAAGATGGCTGGTGTGCTTTGCTAGTTTATTTATGCTGATTGCACTCATTTCAGGAATCATAATTCATAAGCGCATTTTCAAAGATCTATTCACGTGGCGAAGTGGCAAAGGATTACGCACTTGGCTTGATAGCCATAATGTTTCTTCTGTTATCGCACTTCCATTCCACTTAATGATCACCTACACAGGGCTAGTCACTCTTATTTTTATGCTTTTTCCTTCACCTGCCTTGACCAAATTTAATGGTGATTTTGGTGCTTTTTTTAAGGCCCTTGATAACACTCGAATGTCGATAGATGTGGCCCATCAGCATTCTGACATGCTCGCAACAAAACAATGGTTAGAGCAAGTTTATACTAACTGGGGAGAGGTTCCGCTTAAGCGCATCATTATTGATCATCCAGGTGATGCAAATGCCACTATTAAAGTGTTTGCGAGCACAGGTCAACGGATTCAGGATAGTGAACCCACGATATTGCTAAACGCGAGGACGGGTGAACAATTAGCCCGTTCTAACGAATCTCTATCGATACCACATACTTTTTATGACAGTATGACGGCCTTACATACAGGTCGTTTGGCAAAACCAATGTTGCGTTGGTTGTATTGTTTAGGTGGTCTATTGGGTCTTGCGATGTTAATCACAGGGGCAATATTGTGGGTCAATCGACGACTCAATATTCATGAAAAGGCCCACTTTGGTTGTCAATTAGTGAAGTCATTGAACTTGGCAGCCATCATGGGCTTACCACTCGCCACCGTAAGCTTTTTTTGGGCAAATCGTTTATTACCAACACAGATGCAGGGCAGGGCGGAGCAAGAGATCGCTGTCTTCTTTTTTGTCTGGTTAAGCACATTGCTCTTTGCATCAATTTCTCAAAATATACTACAGTGGCAACGGCTTGCTTGGTTAAACGTTGTCGCATGGGCAGGGTTGCCAGTTCTTAGTGCATTGATCACCAAAAATCCAACGCATTTAGCCTTGTTAAACGGACAAACCATCCTTTGGGCGTTTGATTTCGTCTTTTTACTAAGTGCACTATTTTTTGCAACCGTTGCGGTCAAGTTACATTCGAGATCTAATCGCGTCACTGTTAGTAAAATAGAGATCCAAACATGGAAGTAAGCGTCTTATTGCTATCGTGCAGCCTGCTGTTTTTTGTTATGTGCAAACCCGCAAAATCAACAACACTCATAAATAGAAAATTAAATACACAAGAAATCAGTGCACTAAATAAATTGGCTTGGATCAGTCTTTTATTAAGTTTTGTCGCAGCCACAACATCACTAGGATCTTATGGAGTACTAAAATGGATAGGGTGGTTGACCCTATGTGTTGGTTGGATGATCCTATCGTTAAATATAGCGACAACTAAGCCAAAACGTTTTTTGGCCTATTATTTTAGCCTCCCCAGCATACTATTGGTGTACGGTTTTTACTAAGTCGATACTCATTGATTGGCTTTAAATTTCTTAAATGAGAAAGAACCTTAAGAACCGTTGTTCAACATTTACTTTGATAGCAAACCAGTCTGAGATCATTTTTTTACTAACGTTGCTCATTTTTGATAAGAGATCTAGCTGTATTCGTCACTTTAACGCGTATTAAGTTAGTAAAAATATGATCTGTTCTAGTTAAAAAGAGAAAACAGGTCCCTTTGCTTAGTAAAATCATGATCTCTGCAATGAAAATAGAACAAGAACAAGACACCTGTTAGTAAAATTATGATCTCAAAATTCCAATTCTAGCCTCCTAGTTAGTAAAAACCTGATCTGCGTTATTGATGGTATGAAACACGTTCGCTAGTGAGCCATATTTTTTCAATAATATTTTCATTATTTTATATTATATTTTAATAACTTAAGATAAAAAGTGACATCGGGCTAGCTAAATTGGAAGCAGCTGGTAAAGTTAGTAAAAATATGATCTACCCTTAATCAACTTTGAGATGCTTGCCTCTAACAAGTGTTTACCGGGATTTCAGGCAAGATGTTGAGCTCCTGTAATGGCCTACCCTTATCAACGTCCATAACACGGTATCGACGCGAAAAACGTGATCTGCGAAAATACCACCGTGTTTCCTCTTCGTTGTTATCTTATTTTAAAGGAGCCTTTTGCAATATTTACATTGCTTGTATTGAAAACATGGTGAAGCTTTGAAACATTTAACTTCAAATTGTTCTGGTATGTTCTAGTTTGGTTCGCTAACTAAAAGCATTCGATCAAACGAAATCATCAGGCTAAGTCTATTTTCACCTATATTGATTAAAGACTAGTTAGTATAAGCTTGATCTAACACTCTAATTGACTAAATGTTTTTCTACTAGTGAAAGCCTTTCTAAAAGGGATCAAGATAAGAAATCTTAATCAAAAAGTATCAACAACCACGTTAAGTAATGTGGGAGAGTTAGTATTAAAGTGATCTATTTAAGATTCTAATATCAAAATTCTTAGCGTCGATTGTCCGGTTTCGGCTTGTCTGCTGGCATTCTGTGATATTATGTTTAATTGAATCTCGACAATTGAGTAATGTATAAATCTGTCAGAAAATTACAATTTAAACACCAAAACACGGCCTTTAACAATCACCCCTGTGTTATCAGTATCAGAGAAAAACAAGATATCCCCAGCGATGCATGAGTTCTGTAAGCATTAACTAGCGATTAGGTAACGCATTGATTGCAGTTAATGACTTTCCCCTAATCATAACCAATAACTCTACACCAATGCCTGTAAACCCCCTTTACATTGCCATATAAATCGAGTATTTGCTTATAGTCCTTTAATGACGAGGGTACACCAAAGTAGACAGGTCAAAACCAAGCTTTTGAGCCGTTTGTTTAAAACGAGCAATTTCGGTTTCACTGACGTTAAACTTTCTTGAAAGAAACCACAAATACTCTTTGTTGTAACCTGCAACATAAGCACTTGAATAAGCAGTTGTATCTAAGTCAAATATTACATAACTACTATAAAAAGGGCCGAAAAATGATACTTGCAAATGGCCAATATCAGAATCACCAACAAAAACCGCACGACCTTTCGCTTCTTTCCAAGCTTGGTTTTTCACATCGAATCCGCGGTTTACTACCAAAACACTACCATCATCTTGTAATTCGTAGGTTGCAGTAACTTTTTCTAAGCCTTTTTCAAAGCGATTTTCAATGCGAGCGATTTCATACCATTTGCCAGTGTATCGTTGCAATTCAAAGTTAGACACAGGTTCAACACCATCAGGGAGCGACGTGCAAGCACTAAGAAATAAAAACACCACAGGTGTCAAAAATTTTTGTATCATGATAAGACTCTTTTACCCGAAGCATGTAATACCGTTATTGTTTACGATTTAGGATAGATAATGGATCGAATAGGATTTGGTAGCAACACGTCACTCATTGCCGTCTATGTAGAAAAAAGGCCATTAATACCAGAGTACCAAAGTTTTCAAGACTATCGCCCTCTCTTACCTAATGAAATAGAGTTTATAAACAACCGGGCAGGTAATGGCTGGAGAAAGCTTTTTAATGTGTATGCAAAAATCATTGAAGCGATCAATCTACCCGGCTTTGAATCAGAGAAAATCAGATCTTGGCAACAATATCGAGATACACATCTCTTAAAAAGCTCAGGGCAAGAAGCATTACTATTTTCTCCTCCACGATTTAGCCGTGATTCCACCATCCATATAATTGCCGGACGTACTTACGCTAAAAAGCTAATTAATGAAGGAAAGTTGTGCTGTTCCTTAATTTGGCTGAATGAAGAGTTTGCTATCGATAAGGAAAACAAGCTAATTATTTGTCCATTTTTTGACTATCGCCAATTAAGCAACACTAAAATCGACTATTTAAAGACGCTCATTGATGAGCTCTGTCTGGCTCAAATTTAAAACTAACGTTAAACCAGTTAAACACTAAAGCGTTCTAGTTGCAAAATAACAGGGAATAAATATTACACTGGTTTTTTTTACGATACCTTCTAAAGTTTTAACAGTTGGATCAATGCTGCTAAGGAGTGAGCATGCGAATATTAGTTGTTGATGATATGCCATTAATGCGACATGTTTTAATTAATATGCTGCGGCGTCTTGATTTCAGCGATATTACTGAAGCCACTGACGGTCAGCAAGCTTTGCAATTACTGAAATCAAAACCTTTTGATTTAGTGATTTCAGATCTTTACATGCCGAAGATATCTGGCAAAGAACTGGTAAAAGCAATCAGGCAAGATCCTGTGCTGTCTAACATGCCCATCGTGATCGTCACGTGTGAAGATGAGAAAAGTACTATTCAGGCACTGATCTCAGAGAAAATAAATGGTTTTATCGTAAAACCTTTTTGCCTAACTACCCTTGAAAAGCAACTCGCTTATATCAAGGCAAAACAACTGTAGTTACTCCAACAAAACCTAATGACTGGAAAAAAGGCCTAGCAACATCAAAGCCGCTGTGTTCTAGCAGTTCAGCTAAGCGCATTTTATCTAAAGGATAAAACTCGCTTTTTAAGTTTCGGCGCATGCGGTCGACCCCAATCTGCGTTAGCCCTAACGCAGAACACGCCAAAAGCTGCGCTTCTCGTTCAAACCCAGTGTGCTCAATCATAAGATCAGCCAAGAATAGTGTTGCGCGCGGTTTAAGGTGGCTGCACATTTTTCTCAATAATGAAAGCTTGTCGCCATTGTCTGGCAAGAAATGTAAAACGAATAAGCACACTACAGCATCATATTGCCTATAACCGACCTGCAAAGCGTCATAACATAAAGACACTTGATCACTTACTCTATGATCAACGATGCGTTGCTTCGCAACATCAAGCATATCGCTTGAAATGTCTTGAAGGGTGATATGCCATTTAGGATTACTTTTCGCAAGACGTATTGCTTCTTCGCCTGTCCCACCGCCCACAATTAGAATCTTTGCTTCTTCCTCAAACAAAGCGGACAGTTGTGCAACGACTAAATCATGCAGTAACGAATATCCAGGAATAATACGTTGAATACGCTGATCGTAATTAAGTGCTTCATCACCGGTAAAAGTTGGCATCTTAATATCCTATTGTTGAATAACTGAGACTGTCGAATGACCTCCAGCCCCTTTTTTAATGCGTACTTGAGTTCCGATCCGCTCAGACATTTGCGCAACATGGGAAATAACCCCCACTTTACGACCTTGCGCTTGCAATGCATCTAATGCATCTAGAGCAATACTTAATGTTTCTGGATCTAATGTGCCAAAACCCTCATCAATAAACAAAGAGGAGATCTTCACTTTATTCGACGACATCGACGCTAAGCCCAAAGCCAAAGAAAGCGAGACCAAGAATGACTCCCCACCTGAAAGCGTTGTGATGGCTCGCTGCTCATCGGCCATATCTTTATCAATTATCGCAATTTCTAATGATTGTCCAATGGCAATAATACGGTAACGTTTGGTCAATGAGCCTAAGTGTTGATTTGCGTATTGCAGTAATAGTTTCAAACTATTAACTTGCGCTAAATTGCGCATTTTCTTTCCTGTTGCATCCCCGAGCAATCTATCGAGAATGGCAAAGTGTTCGTAATCTCGCTGCAGGCTTTCAAGCTTCTCTTGCTGAGCACCTAGTTTTTCAACATTTATGAAATGCAGTTTCAATTCTGAAGACAATTCAACTTGCTTAGTACGAAAAGCATCATATTGCTCGGAAAGCGCATTGTGCTGCGCTTCTATCTCTTCATTCGAAATATCAGGTTTTCTGAGCTCGAGCTCGGCAACTTGTTCGTTGAGTTGGCTCATTGAGAGTTGCAACGAATTTTTTTCTTCATTCAGTTTTTGCGACATTTCAAGCAATTGATTTCGAGCCTGACTATCTAAAGCGAGTAGTTCGTCTAACGTTGGCTCGTCTACCTTATATTGTTCACTAAACCGAACAAACCAGGTTTCAAAACGTTGACCGTTTGCGCTAAGTTCAAGCGCCATTTCATCCATTACAGCCATTTTATGTTTTAGCAACATGGCATGTTCGTCTTTATTCTTGATAAAAGCAGTAAATGCCTGCTGTTTATCCAAAAGTGACTGCTGTGCATTTGCCCATTGTAATTCACGTTCTTTTAACCAGTCCTCACTGCTCAAATCAAGAGGGATCAAAGCATTTCGTTGCGAATTAAGCATACTCAGTTGTCTTTCAAGTTCAGTAGACTTAAAGGTATTTTGATTAATTTGTTCTACCAGTTTTTCTCTTTGCGCACTTGCATTTAAGTGCTGCTGAGAACATAGAGCGATTTCCCCTTGAAGCGAGGCAACCTTATTTTGCTCTTTTTGTAATTCGCGGATTGCACTTTCTAATGCTTTTAAAACGTGAAGCGGATTTTCATCGATAGAACCAAATGAGCCTAAAACCATAACCCATGGCGCTAGTGATGCATTCGAATTGTTCGCGCTCTCAATCAATTGCGCCATTTGCTCGTCAATACTGAGCTCTAGATTCTCAATGTTAGTAATTTTCTGGCTCAACTCACTAACTGCCGTTTGCGCTTTTAGTAATTGATCATGCAGCGCTTTTTCTTCGCTTGCCAATATTGATTGAAGCTTTATATCTTCATGATACTGAGACAAAGTTTGTCTCGCCGACTCGGCCATGCCTTTCAATTTATCGATATCTAAAGGAAAGTCTAACCCTAGAGCTGTAACCAAGTATTCGCTTTGATTTCTCAGTTCTGCACTTTGTTGTTGAGCCTGTTGGTTTTGTTGCGACAGTAAGTGAATACGTGTAACTAGTTGTTCTTTTTGAGCTAATTGTAGTTGGTATCTTTCTTGGCATTGGCTTTGGGCTTGCTCAGCTTTACTGACTTGATTTTCGAAATCTGCCAATAAATTTAACCAGTGTTCATCGATAGCATCTACAGCGTATGGATGATGTGTTGAACCACAAACCATACATTCTTCATCTTTAACCAATTGAGCACGTAACTGACTTACTCGTTCACTACTGCGAAACTGTACTTGATGTAAGTTCTCTTTTGCCTTCATCGTAAGCTGTGTTGAAACGGTTAACTGTTGTTGCGTGTCAATCAATTGTTGTTCAAGCGTGTTTAATTGTATCGTGTGTCGTTTTTTTTCAGAGTCTAACTGCAACAATCGCGTCATGGCAGTTTCTTGTTGCCTTTCTAATTCCAGTAAACGCTCAAAATCAGCTTTACGACTTGCTAACACTTGCCCATCGGATTGACTTAATCTTTGACTCAGCTCAGCAACTTGCTCTGCTTTGTTTTGCCAATCTTGAGACAATCCACTCATATTCTGCCGATGCGTTTGTAACGTTTGTGCTAACGCTTCTCGTTCATTACCTAATGTGTTTATGCGAGAAGTAAAGTGACTTATCCGTTCTCGCACATTAGCCAATTCATGAAGTGTTCTAGAAATCTCGGCGAATTGAGGTATTACTAATTGCAACGATTCCGATTCATCTATGCGCAATTTACTGCATTCAAGATCTGCCTGTAACTGCGCTAAATACTCTAGCGTCTGCTCGATAAGCTTGTTGGTAGTTTGACTTTCAGTAGTCAAATGACCCGTTGCATCTTGTAATTGTGTCCATTGAGCCTGATACTTCGTTCGTTCAATATCGAGTTTCGCAACATTTGACGCAATTCTTTTTGCATCGTTCAATTCTGCAGTAGATAGACGAAAAACCTCATTTAATTCTGCCAATGCTTTTTGGAATTGCGTATCTTGTGATCGAAAATCAATTTTGTTTAATTCAGCAATATCCTTTTCAAGACTGAGCTTTTGCTGTGATAATTTTCTAAAATTAATCCGGTTATCCGAAATTTCTTGAGCTGCTAAACTACATTTCGCAAAATCGAATTCATGCTGCGAGTTGGCTAAGTTCGCGGAAACCTCTGCTAGTTGAGCCTGTTTTTCCTCGATTTTCTGCGTTAACTCTGCGCTTCTTTGATACCAACTCTTAGCGCCAACTAATGATTCTAATTTCTCTTTGAGCAGCCCAATTTCTTGTTCAATATGCAGCTGCTGTGATTCTAGTTCTGTCAGTTGTTCTGAGGTAAGTAAAGTAAAATCTCCAAGCCTATGACGCTCAAATTCCAATTCTTGTTTTTTGGCTTTATGCCGCTCGAAAATGAGCTGACCTAATCGACTAAATTTGTCACTGCCTGTAAGCGTCTCTAGTAATTGAGCTCGCTCATCCGCCGTTGCTTTAAGAAAAGCAGAAAACTCATGCTGGGCAAGTAACACTGCTCGAGTGAATTGCTCAAAGCTTAGCCCGAGCACGTGTTCAATCTGCTTTGCTGTATGGCTTTTTTCGGCTATTAGCTCATCAGAGGCATCGAATAGTTGATGTGTAGCAACTTGCAAACGACCATCCACTTTTCCTCGCGCGCGCGCAACACGCCACACCGCTCGATAATATGTGCCATCATTTCCAACAAAATCGACTTCACATTGCGCAACAGCAGTTCCTCTGCGCAATAAATGACGCGGATCATTAAGTTTAATGTCGTCTCCATTTAAATCGACAGTCAGTTTTAGGTCGTTTTTAAGTCGCGCGGTTTTTCCAAACAACGCCAAGCAGAGCGCGTCAAGTACGGTGCTTTTTCCGGCACCTGTATCGCCTGTAATTGCAAATAGCCCCGTGTCCAAAAGGGGAGGGCGAGAGAAATCAATATCGGCATGACTAATTGACGCGAGGTTTGTAATTTGAATTCGATTTAGCTTCATTCTTCTAGGCTTTCCATTTCCGTAATCAGTTCAGTTAGGATTTTTTCCAACTCTTTTGGCACATCTCGTGCACTATCAACTTGGCTTTGATAGGCATATTGTAAAAGCTGTAGTGGACTAAGCGCTTTATCTTCAATGCCTTCATGAATCGCATCGGCATTCAAGTTTTGTTCTGTGTGAACTCGTTCGATACCACAAAAATGAACATCTAAGCCTTCCATCGCTTCGTCTATTCGTACTCGAAATTGACTGTCTGTCTCTCTAGCATCCATGCGAAGACGCAAATAAGGCGTGCTTGTTAGAGGTTCACGTTTAATTGCTTGAAGCGCTTCGCACAATTCTCCTAGCATTAAACCGCCTCGTTCTGGAACAAGAATAAGTTCTTTTGTTCGAGGTGTGTAAAGGGGGTTTACAGAAGTTAACTTACCTTTCTCTAAGGTTAAAGCCAACACTTGATGCTGATAATTTCGCTCTGCGAAAGACATTGGAATAGGTGTGCCACAGTAGCGAATATGCTCTTTTCCCGCAACACGCTGTGACTTATGCAGGTGCCCTAAAGCTACATAGCTAGCAGATTCAGGAAAAATTGCAGAATTAATAGAGTCAAATCCGCCGATGCACAAGTTCCGCTCTGAGTCTTGACTAATATCTCCACCTTTAACATGAAGATGTCCCATGACTAGCACAGTCGGTTGTAACGAAAAGTCTATCTCATTACACGCCTGTTCATATGCACATTGAACGGCTTTTTCATAGCGAGCAGTTTCATCTTGAGAAGCATTAATGTCACTTGGGCGTAAAAATGGCATAGCAATAATCGCCGCATTTTCGTTTGCAATTTGCAGTTGAATCACAACATTTTGTGGATTATTTTTATCGAAGCGCCCCACTACGTGAGTGTCAAAGTTCGAAAGTAAAGGTTTTGCTGTTTCAATGCGAGCAGGGGAGTCATGGTTACCAGCGGTAATGACAATATGCATTGCAGGACACGCAGATTTTGCGGATTTAATGAAATCGTAGAGAAGTTGTTCAGCTTGAGCTGGAGGGGTTGCAGTATGAAAAATGTCACCGCTCACCAACAAGATATCTATTTTTTCGGCAGCAAGCGTGTCAACTAACCAACTTAAAAATGCCTTCTGCTCTTCTATGCGACTGTGGTCATAGAATTGCTGACCTAAATGCCAATCCGATGTATGCAAAACCTTCATTCTGTAAATTCCTTGTGCTACAGGAATTTACAGTTTACACGGATTAGTGCCACAGGTTAACGAGTCAATTGCATCCAAGCAAAAAAGACAATTGGAATCACCAATAACAACAACATAGCGGGCATTTTAAATGCTTTTACTTGTCGTGTTTGTAATGATTTTAGGGCAGATTGTTCATTACACGCAGCCACTTTATCAACATAAAAATACCCTTCGTCTAGGTATTGTTTACAATTTTGCTCATCTGCAGGGATGGCAATGATCTCTTCTTTCTTTTTTAGTATGTAGAAATCCATACTGCTCACCACATTCGTTTTTAAACGGGTATCAATTACCGAGCAAAACTAGCGCCAATTTTACTCGAAATAAAAAAGTGGGCGATTTTAAAGACAAAATGACTTTAATTACAACAGCAAATGTCCCATTTCATGATTTATTTTTTTAATAGAGCTTATAAACAGAAGAAATATTAACCTAAATGGTAATGAATTTTATAATTACGTCAATTTTCTGACAAAAATAATGCACCATAGACTTAAACAATAGCACTTAAAGTGATTACATATATATAACACTGTATACTTAATTAAAATAATTGGTTCTAAAAAAACCAACAATCCGATCTCCGAATCTTGACGATTAAAAGATTTTACCCAATAAGAGAACAAAAAAATAACCATATATAACAATATCTTAGATTTAACTTCTGCTTACAAAACCTCAATTACAACACTTTTGATACTTTTTCTCCCTGAACCTATATTGACTACATTCTATTTACCAATTTATCTTCAACCGCGCTATTTAATTAACAAAGTTAAACTCTCAGGGAAAATAATGAAAAATAACAAACTCACCAATGCAGTGCGATGGGCACTTATCGTTAGCACCGCATCGACTTCGGCGATAAGCACCACTGCCCTTGCGAATGAAACGCAAGCAACAGATGGGAAAGTAGAACGAATTGCCATCACTGGTTCGCGTATTAAGAGAACCGATTTAGAAACCGCTCAACCAGTATTAACCATTAGTGCAGCTGACATCGAGCGTTCGGGCTTGAGTGGCTTAGGTGAAGTATTAAAAGAAGTATCAACCAACGGTGCGTCTTTAGGCCTACAAACCAATAACGGTAACTCGTCTGGTCGTTCAACCGTAAACTTACGTAACTGTGGCGCAGATCGTACACTGGTATTGGTCAATGGACGTCGCTGGGTCGCTGGCTTATCTGGCAGCGTTGACGTATCAACAATCCCACTTGCTGCAATTAAATCAATCGACGTGTTAAAAGATGGTGCATCTTCTGTATATGGCACAGACGCGATTTGCGGCGTGGTGAACGTGATTACTCGCAACGATTTCGATGGCTCTGAAGTACGCGCCTATGTTGGTGAAACAAGCGACAACGATGGTCGCAGAGAACAATATTCTTCAACATTTGGTTCGGCAACAGACAAAACATCTACGCTATTAAATGTGAGCTACACAAAACAAGAACCTATTATGGGTGGCGCTCGGGAGATTTCATCTGTTCCTATTTATGGTTTACCGGCGAACGTGTCTGCGTCTGGCGGCCGCGCTAGCCCAACAACGCCTTTTGGTGGTTTTCCAGTCAAAGGGGCGGATGGTAAAACAGTACGTTACACCCTAAGCCCATCAGCGACTGGGTGTGAAGTCAACAAATCATGTACTGGTAAACAAGGCGACTTTAAAGAATATGATCCAAATACAGACGGCTATAACTATGCTCCTGTAAACTACATCCAACAACCTCAAGAAACCTTGTCTTTGTATGCTCAGGCGTCACATGAGTTAACAGACGAAATTCTTTGGACAACGGAAGCGCTCTACAACAAACGTACATCTCAAGCACAGTTAGCCGCACAACCTTTGGGCGGTTTAAGAGTGTCGAAAGATAGCGTCTATAACCCGTTCGGTTCAGATATTTCGGGCGCCTCATTCCGTCCTATCAACGCACCTCGTGAATTTAATGCCGATGTTACAACATGGCGTTTCTCCACTGCGCTCGCCGGCGAATTCAATGCGCTCGACCGCACTTTCACCTGGGATGCAGCATCAACGTATGCACGTAATTCTGCCGTTGAACTGAAGCGTGGCTTTTTCCATTCAGGTCGCGTAGCAGAAGCGCTTGGTGCGTCTTACATCGACAGTAAAGGCGTAGCACAATGTGGTAGTGCAAGTGCGCCAATTACAGGTTGTGTTCCGTTTAATATTTTCGGCGGTGCAAACGGTGTGACGGAAGACATGCTAGATTACATAACGGTACAACCACGTAACCTTGAAGAAAGCGAAATGTGGACGTACACCGCGAACATTGGAACGGAACTTTTTGAATTGCCAGCAGGGTATGTGGCAATGGTACTTGGTGCAGAAACACGCCGTGAAAAAGGCTTTGATAACCCTGAGCCATTAACGGTATTAGGCCAAGTGCTAGGTGATAACGCCGCGTCTCCGACAGAGGGTGGGTTTAGTGTCGATGAATTCTATTCTGAGATAAACTTGCCACTTTTGGCAGACCTGCCATACGCAGAAGCGTTAGATCTTAACTTTGCAATTCGTTACTCAGATTACTCAAGCTTTGGTTCAACTACTAACGCAAGTGCTAAAGTAACTTATCGCCCAACCAGTGAACTCTTGATCCGTTCGAGCTTCAACGAAGGTTTCCGTGCGCCATCACTTAGTGATTTGTATCAAGGCCAATCTGCAAGTCGTCCGAGTGGTACCGATCCATGTAGCAGTACTTCTAGCAGCTTTAAAAACATCGCAGAAGTGCGTGCACGCTGTGCAGCAGCTGGCTTACCAGCAACTTGGGTACAACAAGATCCACAACTACGCGCAATAGTAGGTGGTGACGAAAACGTACAACCAGAAACCTCAGAGTCTTGGTCTGCAGGCTTCGTATATAGCCCAGAAGCTATTGAAGGCTTAGGCATTAGTTTAGATTGGTATCGAATCGAAATTGAAAATGCAATCGGTTCTAGAACTGCAGCAACCATTCTGAGTCGTTGTTTTGTACAAGGTATTGCCTCTGACTGCGCGCTCATTACACGTGATTTCACCGGTGGCTTAAATGGCAACCCTGGCGAAGTTAGCGAAGTGATCAGTACTACACGTAACTTCCTTGGCGGAACACATAAAGAAGGGGTAGACATGAACATCGATTACCGTTTCGATAACGAATACGGTAATTGGCGCGTGAATTTAGATTCTGCCTATATGATTTACTCTGGAGACCTAGGTAAATTAAGCGAAGGTGAAGTGACCTTAGATGGCACAATATCTGGTGGCAATGAAGCAGGCCGTTTAGCATCTGGTCGTTCTGGTGGTGGTTCAGATCATCGCTTGAAGTCAAACTTAACGCTTTCATGGAATAATGAGCAATTTGGTGCGTCAATTACTGCTCAGTACTTATCGAAGCAAATCGAAACATGTGCGAACATCGTATCTGCTTCTAAAGCGCTTAACCAACCTGAATTGGCAGATCTGTGTTCAGACAAAGATCATAAAGGTAATATTTACGCCTTTATTCCAGGCACATCGAACGTAGACGTACGTCCAGATCAAGAGCTACCAGAAAATAAACTTAGTCCAACCGTTTATTTTGATGCGCAAGGTAACTGGTTTACACCTTGGGATAGTACAGTAACTGTTGGTATTCGTAACTTGTTCGACAAAGAGCCACCAAAAGCGTACTCTGCGTTTGCTAACACATACGACCCTGCATACCGCATACCTGGCCAATTCTACTACTTGAGCATTACGCACAAGTTCTAATTTGTGGTTTTTGCGATGAGAAACTCCCTGTTTTCATCGCCCTAAACGCATAAGCAAAGC
The DNA here is from genome assembly GCA_000333235.1 of Pseudoalteromonas luteoviolacea B = ATCC 29581. Taxonomy (GTDB): domain Bacteria; phylum Pseudomonadota; class Gammaproteobacteria; order Enterobacterales; family Alteromonadaceae; genus Pseudoalteromonas; species Pseudoalteromonas luteoviolacea_D. The sequence continues at coordinate 98,872 of CAPN01000023.1, forward strand.
CTTTATTCTTTATAAAGGCTTTTTTATTTCTATCCCTTTCTTGACCAATTACCGCTTTTTTCGTGCGTTGGTCGTATCTCAGTAGCGAAGTGGTCATAAATTTGCCAAATTCATACTGGGTATTAACGTCACCACTTTGGGATAAGTACATGATTAAAAGAATTGTATCGGCAGTGTCGCTTTGCTTGCCGCTCGCAGTCTCAGGATTGGCACAGGCAAATGCTATCCAACAAACAAAAGGCGATTTTGTCGATAAATTTCGTCAGCTCGATGAGGTACTGCCAACACCAAATGTATACCGCAGTGCTGCGGGTGAACCAGGCGAGCAATATTGGCAACAGCAAGTTGACTACGATATTGACGTAAAACTTGATGAAAAAGACCGCCGCATTAGCGCAACACAAAAAATTGATTACAAGAATAACTCACCGCACACATTGAAATATCTGTGGTTACAGCTCGACCAAAATATTTTTAAAGCCGATTCATTAGCTGAGCGCAGTTCAACCTTCAATAACACCTCAGCACCAATGCCTTCAGCGAAAGCGTCAAAGCTCAGTCTGCACGATCTACGTCGTCAACAATTTATCGCGGACAACGAACTTGGATTTGTTGTTGAAAACATTAAAGACAATTCTGGACGCGCGTTACAGGCAACGATCGTCGACACACTCATGCGTGTTGACTTAAATGAACCGCTAAAACCAGGCAAGTCAATGTCGTTCTCTTTAGACTTTGCTTTTAATATTGTAGAAGAAGATGCCGTTGGTGCGCGTTCAGGCTATGAACATTTCGAAAAAGACGGTAATGATATTTTTCTCCTTGCACAATGGTTTCCGCGTCTTGCAGCCTATACAGATTACGAAGCTTGGACGAATAAAGCGTTTTTAGGTCGAGGCGAATTTACACTGGAGTTTGGTGATTATGAAGTCGACATCACCGTTCCTGCCGACCATATCGTATCAGCAACCGGTGAACTCACGAACGGGACGAAAGTGCTGACTAAAACGCAATTAAAGCGCTTAAAAGAGGCTGAAACAGCAAAACGTCCAGTCTTTGTGGTTACTGAGGAGGAAGCGCTCGAAAACGAAAAAGAAGGTACCAAAGATACCAAAACATGGCGTTTCTCAGCAAAAAACGTGCGAGATTTTGCATGGGCGTCTTCGCGTAAGTTTATGTGGGATGCCAAAGGCTACCAACAAGGTGGTAACGAGCAGCCCTTAGTTATGGCAATGTCCTTCTATCCTAAGGAAGGAGGCGATCTTTGGAAAAAATACTCCACCGAATCTGTGATCCACACTATGGAAGTGTATTCTCGTTACTCGTTTGACTATCCTTATCCCGTTGCCCAATCGGTCAATGGCCCAGTAGGCGGTATGGAATATCCAATGATCACCTTTAATGGCCCGCGTACTGAATTACAGGAGGATGGATCACGGACATATTCGCTGGCAGAGAAACGTTTCTTGATTGGCGTCGTGATCCACGAAGTAGGGCATATCTATTTCCCAATGATAGTGAATTCGGACGAACGTCAGTGGACATGGATGGATGAAGGCTTAAACAGCTTTTTAGATGGTGTAGCAGGCCGAGAGTGGGATCCTAATATTCCTTGGGGAGTTGAGCCTCGCGACATCGTCGATTATATGAAGTCAGAAAACCAAGTTCCTATCATGACTCAATCTGATAGTGTTTTACGACTTGGTCCAAATGCTTACACCAAACCCGCTGCGGCGCTCAATATATTGCGAGAAGTAATACTAGGCCGTGAATTATTTGATTTTGCGTTCAAAGAATACGCTCAGCGTTGGAAGTATAAACGCCCGACACCGGCTGACTTTTTCCGAACCATGGAAGAAGCATCTGGTGTTGACCTTGATTGGTTTTGGCGAGGTTGGTTCTACTCTACCGATCATGTCGATATTTCGCTAGATCGCGTTTATAAACTCGCAATGGATACCCATAACCCCGATATCGATTATGGGCGTTTAAGAGCATTTGAAGAAGCAAAACCACAATCCCTGTTCAATTTGCGTAATCAGCAAGAAGGCAAAACACTTTGGATCGATAAAAACAAAGATGTCAGTGATTTTTACGATGAAAATGACCAGTTTACCGTAACGAACAAAGAACGTAACAAGTACCAAGAGTTTCTAAAAGGATTAGAATCTTGGGAGAAAAAAGCGCTTGAGCGGGCACTTGAAGAACAACAAAACTATTACGTTTTAGAGTTTAGTAATTTAGGCGGTCTTGTTATGCCTATTCTGCTTGAACTGAGCTATCAAGATGGCAGTAAAGAAAACATCACATTACCTGCAGAGATCTGGCGTCGCTCTCCGAAAAAAGTCAGCAAATTGATTGTGACAGACAAAAACAAAGTTTTGCAATCCATTACGGTTGACCCACATTGGGAAACTGCGGATGTGGATATCGAAAATAATCACTATCCCCGTCGTATCATTGAATCACGCCTCGAAACGTACAAACGTGAAAAACCAAAAGGCAAGGTCAATAGAGACATTATGCAAGACAGTAAAACGGAGCTGAAGCAAGAGCACAAGAAAGGCGACAGCGACGTGAAAAACGAAGGATAAAATACAGCATGCGTTTTTTAGCTTGTCTGCTTCTATTGATGAGTGCCAGCTTTATGGCTGGTGCTCATCAACTAAAAGCAGCTGTCAGTACCGTACTGTTTAATCAAAATAGCGGCAACATCGAGCTGATGCACCGCTATTTTCTTCATGACACCGAACATGCCATTAGCCAAATTGCAGGTAAGAAAGCGGATATTCTTGATAATCGAGATGACCAAGCGAAATTTGCTAACTATGTTTTTGAACGAATTAGCCTCAAAGTAAATGGCAAGCCTTTAACACTTGTTCCTGTTGGTTTCGAAGTCGATGGCAAATACATTTGGGTTTATCAAGAAACGCCTATCATTAGCGATGTCCAACAGATCACGATGCGTAATAACGCACTTCGAGATATGTGGCCACAACAAGCTAATTTAGTCAACATTGAAGGCTTAGGCACAATTCGGAGCCTGCATTTCGACGGTGAAGATGACTGGCTGAGTGTCACGATAAGCTCAACTGAAGGGTAACTGCCTCAATTCGATCTATTGGTCAATGAAAAGATAGATTTCCCCCAACCAACGCGTAGCGCTACTATTCATCACAAATGATTGTGATCGTTCTATTGGCCTTACGCGTTTTTCTTTTTTAGTCTTGATAAAATTTGGGGAAACATGAACAAAGGATACCGAGGTGTCATCTTTGATTTAGATGGTACATTAATGACATCAGCTTTAGATTTTAGCGCGATCCGTAGCGCAATTGGCTGTCCTGCTCATTGGGATATTTTACAATACATTGAAAGCATCCCGTGTGAAGTTACGCAGCAACAGAAACGTCAACAAGTCATTCAGTTTGAACTTGATGATGCCAATGAATCTGAAGTGATTGATGGCGTGCTTAGTACGCTTTCATTGTTCAACGAACAACGTATTCCAATGGCGATTGTCACACGTAATTGTCGTCTTGCAAGTAATATAAAAATTAATCGAGGTTCTCTACCGATTGACTTGGTGCTAAGCCGAGAAGATGCGCCAGCTAAACCGGATCCAAGTGCATTGCTTATCGTTGCACAACAATGGCAACTTGCACCCCATCAATGTCTGTATGTGGGGGATTACCTCTATGATTTGCAAGCAGCAAAAAACGCTAACATGGCAAGCTGCTTATTTGCGCCTCATGAGGTTCCAACCTATCATGCAGAAGCAACATGGCTCATTAAAGACTTTAAAGCGCTCAGCCAAATTGTACTTGTATAGGACAATCTGAATTTGGGAGTAGCCCAAAGCCAATAGTCTTGTTAAAATCTCGTCAATTCAAACTAATTCTAAATAGAGATCCAAGATGGGCAGAGCATTTGAAGTCCGCAAAAATGCCATGGCAAAAACGGCAGCGGTGAAAACCAAAGTAAACTCAAAATACGGTAAAGAAATTTACGTTGTGGCGAAAAACGGCGGCCCAGATCCTGAAACGAACCTTTCGCTTCGTCGTCTTATCGATAAAGCAAAAAAAGACCAAGTTCCAGCACATGTAATTGATAAGGCAGTCGAAAAGGCAGCTGGAGGTGCTGGCGAAGATTACTCTCCTGCACGTTACGAAGGGTATGGTCCTGGCAATTGTATGGTTATCGTTGACTGCTTAACTGACAACCCAAATCGCACCATTAAAGACGTTCGCTTACCTTTTACGAAAACGGATTCTAAAATTGGCAGCCCTGGTTGCGTTGCACATATGTTTGATCATTTTGCTATCTTAGGATTTGAAGGTAATGATGATGAAGCTGTCTTAGAAGCGCTAATGATGGCTGACGTAGATGTTACAGACGTTGAAGTAGAAGATGGTACAGTGTCGGTGTTTGCACCACACACAGAGTACTTCAAAACTAAAACTGCACTGATGGAAGCGTTTGAAGGCATTAACTTTGATGTCGATGAAATTACGTTTGTGCCACAAACTCACGTTGAAATTAGCGACCCGGAAGTGATTGCAAACTTTGATAAATTTATCACTATGCTTGAAGATTGCGATGATGTACAAAACGTCTATCACAATGCCATTGTAAATCGCGACGCTTAATATCGCCGATTGATTAAGCATAAATAAAAAAGGAGCATTTTGCTCCTTTTTTATTTTAACGAGCTTATCGCCTTTTTAAATCAGTACGAAAGCTCTGTAAAGGGGGTTTACATCAAACAATTTTTGCCTTTTTCAGCAGCCTAAAACGATGTAACAACGGTTCTGTATAACCATTGGGTTGTTTTGTTCCTTCAAACACTAGCGCTAACGCAGCCTGATAAGCAAGGTTTTCACTGAGTTTTGAATCATCAAGTGCCATTGGAGTAAAAGCAGGATCGTACGCGTTTTGGCCGTCAACTACTTTCGCCATTTTAGCAAATGTTGCTTTAACTTGTGTTTTTGTACAAATACCGTGATATAACCAATTCGCAATGTGTTGACTTGAAATACGTAGTGTTGCTCGGTCTTCCATTAATCCAACATGATTAATATCGGGTACTTTTGAACACCCAACACCTTGATCAATCCAACGAACGACATAACCGAGTATGCCTTGAGCATTATTGTCGAGTTCAGCTTGAATGTCCTCTTTACTCAGGGTCAAGTCCTGTAGCAACGGCGGCGTTAACAAGGTCTCCAATGGTGCGATCTGACGCTCAGCAATTTGTTTTTGAGTCGCAAATACATCGACGTCATGGTAGTGCATCGCGTGTAAGGTTGCGGCTGTAGGAGAGGGGACCCAAGCTGTGTTTGCTCCTGATCTAGGATGCGCCCCCTTTTGCTCCATCATTAACGCCATCTTATCCGGTATTGGCCACATGCCTTTACCTATCTGAGCCTTTTGAGTAAATCCACAAGCTAAACCAATATCGACGTTACGATCTTCATAAGCACTGATCCAAGGTTCCCCTTTAATTTTTGCTTTAGGCAGAACAGGACCTGCTAACATCGACGTGTGGATTTCATCACCAGTTCTATCCAAGAACCCTGTATTAATAAAAACGACGCGATGCTTAGCTTCAAAAATACATGCGGCCAAGTTTACAGAAGTACGTCGCTCTTCATCCATTATCCCCATTTTTAATGTAAAACGGGGAAGCTTTAATGCATCTTCAATATGTGAAAAAAGTGTATTGGTGAAGGCAACTTCTTCTGGACCATGCATTTTTGGTTTTACGATATTAATGCTAGCAGAGCTTGAGTTTTTAAATGGGCTGTTACCAATTAAGTCATGCATGGCACATAAACTCGTGATCATTGCATCCATAATACCTTCAAAAACCGGTTCACCATGGCTATCCAGTATTGCATTGTTCGTCATCAAATGACCGACATTGCGAACAAACATCATACTGCGGCCTTTTAATGCGACCCGCTCACCACTTTTAGCTGTATAAAGTCTATCTGTAGCTAGGCTTCGCGTTATGGTTTCGCCCTGCTTGTCGAATGTTTCATTTAACGATCCATTCATTAACCCTAACCAATTGCGATATACCCCAACTTTATCCTCTGCATCGACTGCTGCAACAGAATCTTCGCAATCCATAATGGTCGTTACTGCGGCTTCAAGTACCACATCTTTAATCGCGGCTTTATCTGCAGCGCCCACAGGATGAAATGCGTCAAACTGAAGTTCAATGTGCAGCCCGTTGTGTTTGAAAAGTAACGAGGATGGCGAATTTATTTGCCCTTGATAGCCAATAAACTGCTCAGGCGATGCCAGTTGCACTTGAGTAGAGTCTCTAAGCGTTACAACCAATGCACCTGCCAAAATGGCATAATGGGTACTCTCGATGTGTGAACCCGATGCCAAAGGTAAAACTTTGTCAAGAAACTGCCGAGCATAGGCCATCACCTTAAAACCACGCACAGGGTTATATGCCTTAGTACGCTCAGCCCCATCGGATTCACTCAATACATCAGTGCCATACAGAGCATCGTAAAGACTTCCCCAACGCGCATTTGCAGCGTTAAGAGCAAAACGCGCATTACTCACTGGCACGACTAACTGCGGGCCCGCTGTCAATGCAATTTCAGGCTCAACGTGTTTAGTTTGAATCGAAAATGTTGATGGGGATTCAACTAAATACCCAATAGCTTTTAAAAATGTCCGATATTCATCTTTACTATAGCTTGGATTTTCACGATAAAACGTATCGATTTGGGCTTGCAGCTCATCTCTTTTTTTGAGCAATGCTCGATTAATTGGTGAAAGCGCAGTGATCACTTCACTAAAACGCAGCCAAAAATCATCTGCACTTATGTTTGTGCCGAGTAAGGCTTCTTGATTAATAAATTGATAGAGCGCGGGGTGAATGCTCAGCCCTGCATGTTGAACCAAATCAGTCATGAGCTAATCCTTGTGAGAAATTCGAACGGGATATACTTACCATACCCCAAATACGGTAAAAGCGAACCATTGAAACCATTCACAAAATATATACTCACAATAACAACTATAAATTTAAAAAATCATCAAAACAGGCCTAGGTTGTAATTAAGCGCTGCAGGCACTCTCACTATCGCCACAAGCGTAAACCAGAATTCACTGTTACTCGTTCAAAGGATACCGTTATGACTCGCTATCAATCACAATTAGATCAATTCGCCACACTTTGTGAACGCCAAGGTAAATCATGGAAGTCAATTGACCCTGAGTTTGCTAGCCGTATGCATTTGCAAAATCGTTTCAAAACAGGCTTAGATATCGCTAAGTACACCGCAAAAATCATGCGCGAAGATATGGCGGCTTATGACCTTGACTCATCAAAATACACGCAATCGCTAGGTTGTTGGCATGGGTTTGTGGCGCAGCAAATGTTGATGGCAGTTAAACGCCACCGTAAAACAACCAAACGAGCATACGTCTATTTAAGCGGCTGGATGGTAGCTGCACTACGTTCTGAATTTGGCCCACTTCCAGATCAGAGTATGCATGAAAAAACGTCTGTTCCTGCATTAATTGAAGAGATCTATACTTTCCTCAAACAAGCGGATGCACGTGAGTTAGACCATTTGTACAAAGCACTTGATGTTGCTAAAGCAACCGGCGGAGACGTTGAGGCGGCATTAGAAAAAATCGACAATTTTGAAACACACGTTGTACCAATTATTGCAGATATTGATGCTGGCTTTGGGAATGAGGAAGCCACGTATTTATTAGCGAAAAAAATGATCGAAGCGGGAGCTTGCGCTATCCAAATCGAAAACCAAGTGTCAGACGCAAAACAATGCGGTCACCAAGCTGGCAAAGTGACGGTACCACACGAAGACTTTCTTGCAAAAATCAATGCGGTTCGCTACGCATTTCTTGAACTGGGCGTTGAAGACGGCGTGATTGTAGCGCGCACAGATTCACTTGGCGCAAGCTTGACCCAAAAAATTCCTGTGTCGCGTCAACCTGGTGATTTAGCGAGCCAATACAACTCATTCTTAGATACGACACCAGTGAACAATGTGGCTGATTTAGCAGAGGGCGACATGGCAATCAAGCTAAATGGCCAACTATGTAAGCCAGTTCGACTAGATAATGGTTTATATCAATTCCGCGAAGGAACGGAAAAAGACCGTGTTGTATTAGATTGTGTTACAAGCCTCAAAGCTGGTGCGGATCTGCTTTGGATTGAGACTGAAAAACCAAATGTGAAGCAAATCGCTGAACTGGTCAATCGAGTTAAAGAGCAAGTGCCCAATGCAAAATTGGTTTATAACAACTCTCCTAGCTTTAACTGGACGCTGAAATTCCGCGAGCAAGTCTATGCGAATTGGAAAGCAGAAGGTAAAGATTTAAGTGCTTACCCAGATCCAAGCAAAGATATAAAAGCACTTATGGCAAGAGACATGGATGGCACTGAACTCGCCGCTGCAGCAGATGAGCTCGTGCAACAATTCCAGCGCGACGGTGCACGTGAAGCAGGTATTTTCCATCACTTAATCACGTTACCAACTTATCATACAGCTGCACTTAGCACAGATATTTTGTCAGAAGGGTATTTCGGCGACCTCGGTATGCTAGCGTATGTTCGAGATGTTCAACGTCAAGAGATCCGCCGAGAACAAGCTTCAGTTAAGCACCAAGATCTCGCTGGCTCGAACATCGGAGACACACATAAAGAATACTTCTCTGGTGAAAACGCGTTAAAAGCAGGTGGTGAAGCAAACACCATGAATCAATTTTAATCCCCTGATGTCATAATCAGTTCCCTTTCTAAAGGGCTCCTCGGAGCCCTTTTTTAGATCGTGTTTTTACCTACTCTCTAAATCGTGCTGTATAGGTAAAAACAGGGGCAAACTGAACCCTTTATTTCAATAAGTTAGATTAAAATTGAAACAATAGAATCTACTTTTGAATCAGAACAAAACAAGTTTTTACGTACTCATAAATGCAAAAGACACAGTTTTGAGTTAACTGTAAAGGGGGTTTACAGTAAGAATTCGCTAATTGACGACTATTGAGGTATCTAAGGGAATTCATCAAGTTCTAATTCCCTTCACAATTGCCACACATTTCTTTAGTACCTTGACACCGTATTCTAGGGAAGTGTGATTATGAAACCTGCAAGCTTGATCTTTTTTCTATTTTTATTCATTAGCTCGGCCCACGCCTACCAAATTCCCCATGTGATCCAACAGCACATTGATGCAGAGCAATACACATTGGCATTAGAAGCAATCGCTGATACTTCAACTAATGATTATGAAGGTAAAGTCAGTTTAGAAACAACACAGGCGTTTATTTTTCGCTTGCAATCTAAATATGCAGATGCGCTAAACATTTTAGAACCCCTCTATAAGCGCGAGAAGTTCTCGCTACCACTAGCCTATAAAATAGCAACCGAATACGGTATTAATGCAAGAAACCTAGCAAAATATGCTTTAGCGAAAGAAGCTTACGAACGCTCTCTTCACATTGCTATTCAAATGCGTAATGACGACCTTATTGCTCGCAGCAACAATAATCTCGGCGTTGTTGCTGAGCAGCTAGGTGATTTCACAACTGCGCTATATCATTATGAAAGCGCGAAATCGCGAATGGTCAATAGCACTAATTGGGAAATAAGGGGCTCACTCAACTTTAACATAGCAGCTATCTATGAACGACTTGATGACATACAACTCGCAAAACAATATTTCTTTAAAGCGTTGGAGTTTGATAGAAAAGATAATAGCACCAGTAATATCAGTTACACCACATTACGTATCGCTAATCTCCTTGCTGCTGAAGAGAAATACGATGAAGCACTAACGAAATTAAACAATCTGATCCAGCCTTTAGAATCTCTAGGCGCTGATGAGTTGCTCGCTAGGGTCTACAATGCAATTGCGTCCGTTTATCAAAAAACAGGTAATATAGAACAAGTAGAAATCGCCGCTCAAACAGGCCTAACACACGCATTGAAAACGCAATCTTTGATTGAGCAAGCGGCTAGTTTCGAAAAGGTTACACAAAGTGCGCTTGCAAGAAAAGATTTACCTGCAATGTTAAATAGCCTAAAACACCTTGAAATAATCGCTTCACAACTCTCTGCTCCCAAAATGGCAATAAGTCTGAAGACGCTGCAGAAACAAGTAGCCGAATTTCAAGCGAATTTTGAACTAGCCAGTGCGCTTAGCAATGAATTAATTAACTTAAAATCGGCTGAATATGAACATAAATTGAGGATTCAGTTACAACTCCACAAAAGTTCTTTAGAGTTAATTTCAGAACAACAAAAAGTAGCGGAACTAGACCGAGATAGAAAGCTCACGATTTCGCAACTTGAAAATGCAAAATTACAGCAACAGCGATGGTTGCTTGCATTCGGCTTAACCTTTGTGTTTGTATGTACTTTTGTTTACCTCTATGTTCACAAACGTCGTTCTGCTGAACTAAAAGCGCAACTTTACGAATCGAACCTAAAACAAAAAGACCAAATGCTTGCCGATATTTCCCACGAGCTTCGCACCCCATTAAGCGTATTAAAGCTGCATATTGAAGCAATGGAACACAATCTCATTGACGACAAAAGCATTGCTTATGAAAAAATTAACGACAAAATCAATCAACTAAATCATTTAATTTCTGACGTTTACCAATTGTCACAGGCAGAAAATAATTCGCTAGAACTCTACAATGAGCAATACAATGTCCATCAGCTAATGACAAGCTACAGTTACGATATGCAAAGAATGGTCAGCAAACATGGCTTACGCTTTGTTAGCGATATTGCTGTTGCCAGAGATATCAATCTGTCAATTGATAAACCAAAGCTCGATCGGATCATAAATAATCTAACCAAAAATGCATGCCTTTATACTGATGCTCCAGGACTTGTTAGATTGAAAGTCCGTCTAAATCCTCACTATGTTTTTCTGCAAATTGATGATTCATCACCAGGCGTGTCAAAAGATCAACTCAACAAGCTATTTGAGCGCCTTTATCGAGTTGACACCTCTCGAAGCCGAGCATCAGGTGGTTCGGGACTAGGGTTATCAATCTGTCAAAGTCTCATTCGGGTCATGCGAGGGAAAATCGATCTAAAACAAGGCAAATATGGAGGCCTTTGTGTCAAAGTGCTATTACCTTATGAATTAAACACAAAATAACGAATACGCTCCATTTTTCATCCACATTGCTGTTGTTTAATTGTCATCATACTGAACAGGAGCTATTTTATGGAAAATCGCACACTCAAACATTCAGACTGGCTTAAAATTGTCGACTCAAGAGACGTCAAAACGATCCGAAAGCAAAGCAACGTGGTCACAAGGAAGCGACCCCTTTCGCAATTATGGTTATCGTTAATAATTAGTGCTGCATTCATCATGCTTGGATTTAATCTAATGGAAAGTGAAGAGGCTGTGCTAAACCCTGAGCTATCCGGCTCAGCCAAACAACGAATAGAACGACATTTCAGCAAACAATTTATGATGGGAAGTTGGCAGTTAAGCCGCGTAAAATTCAACCGCGATGAGATTGGAATCTACATTCAGATCCCAAACGAATTAGCGCTTTCTGCTGAAGACCAAAAACACTACATTCAATATTCACTTTGCCCACCGGCAGATGATTATATTTGGCAAACCGTTGGAAACTATGGGTTGTTTATTCATCTATACACTAACAACCTACGCAATAGTCAATTTGCAGAGTGCCTTAGAGCCTAGTTTTATTATTTAGAATCACGGTTTACACATTCTAGTTAATCGATAATATTGAAATTGATTGGGTATATACCCAATCAATACCTTGCCTAAACGCTGACAAACTATTGCTGTAGTCAAGCATCTTCAAGTAGATAAGGTATTCACGCAGCCATTTCTCTTGAAATCGCTGTCTGACTTAAACTCCCCACCGAGTTGCACCGTAGAAAAAAGAAAACCACGGTTTAAATCACGTGCAATTTATTAATGTAGTTTGGCTTAAGCGGGACCTCCGACTTACTGATCATGCCCCATTATATTCAGCGATAGAAGAAGGCAGCCCCGTATTGTTACTCTACCTATATGAACCCATGCTGCTTAATGATCCTCATTATGACGAGCGCCACTGGCGCTTTGTTTGGCAATCCTTAGAGGATATAGATCGACAGCTACGCAAATTCAATACTCAAGTCCTGGTGTTAAATTCAAGTGCCATCAACGCCTTTTCAACACTCATGACTCAGTTCACGATTAAGCATGTTTATTCTCATCAAGAAATTGGTCTAAAAAATACGTTTGAGAGAGATAAATCAATCAGTGCATTATTGAAAGAAAAAGACATAAAGTGGTTCGAGTTTCAAACGGGCGCCGTGAAAAGAGGGTTAAAAAACCGTAAAAATTGGGATAGAGACTGGCAAGATTTCATGAGAAAACCAGTTTTAACGCCAAATCTCGAACAGGCAAATTGGTGTACTCTGCCAATAGAAAGTGAAAAAAAATGGGATATACCATATACTTGGCAAACAAAAGCGAGGGGGATCCAAACTGGCGGTTCTGAACTTGCTTGGCGCACACTAGAAGATTTTTTTGATCAAAGAGCCTTTGCTTACGCTCGTTCAATTTCAAAACCAGAAGCCAGTCGTAGTGCATGCTCCCGACTCTCTCCTTATCTTGCTTGGGGCAATATTTCAATCAGAGAGATCTATCAAGCAGCGCTTAAACATTGGAAAACACCTGGATTACGACGTAACCTCATTGCCTTTATTTCGCGCTTGCATTGGCATTGTCATTTTATCCAAAAGTTTGAATCCGAGTGTGCCATGGAGCACCGTCCAGTGAATATTGCTTATCTTGATTACCCTTACGAAAAACAAAGTCACAGTATACATTTCGTAAAGGCATGGCAGCAGGGTAATACCGGAATTGTGCTCGTTGACGCGTGCATGCGGGCATTGATCCAAACTGGCTATTTAAATTTTCGCATGCGTGCCATGCTCGTAAGCTTTCTAACCCATCATCTTAATGTAGATTGGCGTGAAGGTATCGCGCACCTTGCCAGGCTCTTTTTGGATTTTGAACCAGGGATCCACTATCCCCAATTTCAAATGCAAGCAGGCGTAACAGGAAGCAACACCATTCGAATATATAACCCTGTCAAACAAGCACAAGAACACGATCCTGAGGGCGTTTTTATTTATAAATGGTTACCAGAATTACGCACTATCCCGGTTCCCTTACTGTTTGAACCTCACACATTAACCACAATGGAAGCAATGATGTATAATATTGCCCCAGATTCTATATACTTAAACCCGATAATCGATCTTGAATCGGCCGCAGCAATAGCGCGTGAACGATTATGGAGCTACCGAAAACGCCTAGATGTTAAAAAAGAAGCGGCTCGGATCCTCTCTATGCATGTAAAAGAGAGATAGACATTAATCTTCGCATTTTAGCCTACTTTTTGGATCATCGTCCTGTCGCTTTTCTTTCCGCTGTTCTTGCTTTGCCTTCGCAACGTTTTTAAATACCGGAGGCGAAATAGGGAATAGGGAGATCAACGGGAATAAAGCCATAAACAGATAAGCACCTTTGGGCATTCCTTTTGCCCAACGCGTTATTTTAATTCCTAACCACGCAAAAAAACCACTAATACAATCGCAATACTAAGTTTAACTATGTCCATATATCTGATCTACTAGAAGATACGTGTTCGTATCTGGCTGATTCATCCAATTGAGATATGGACTGCCGATTTAAAACCAAGTTGTGATAGCTAATTTTAAAAATCAATTTTTCAATCAATTAGCGTTAAAACCAGCTCACTGTTTGCGTTAAAGTTCGGCGCGTCTTATCAAATTTAGGGGTATCTAAACGATATCCAAATGCCGCCATAACGCAGGGCACATACTGCTCTGTATTAATCCCAAAAGCCGAGGAAAGTACATCTGTTGCTTTTCGTAGTTCGAAGCCTTCAATAGGACAAGAATCAATACCTAATAAAGCCGCGGAGGTCATCATATTACCAAGCGCAATATAGGCTTGTTTAGCAGACCAATCTGTCATTTGCCGACGGCCTTCAATACCAAAATCATGTTCTTGGAATTTTTGATATGCATGATTCATAAATTCAATGACATCTTTGGGAAATTGTTTGACTTCTTTCATGTGGTTTTGCAAATGATCACTATGATGGCGCATTAACACATCGGTAGCCGCTAAAAAAATCACAAAGTGACTTGCCGTACCAAGCTGTCCTTTTGAGCCATTAAACGCACCATTTGCCCCCCAGCTGAATTCGCGCAGGAGTTCACGTTTTTGCGGGGATTGCACGACCAGTAACTTCCACGGCTCCATTCCAAAGGAACTCGGCGAAAGCCTTGCTGTTTCGAGGATTGTTTCAAACTGCGTTTCAGGAATGCGTTTACTTTCATCAAATACTTTGGTGGCATGGCGGAATTCGAAGGCGCTCATAATTAACGACTGCATGTCGTGTGTGGTAATAGAAGTAGTCATTAAAACCTCTCTTATTCATCAAGTTAAAGAAAGGGTAGTGTTCTCCCTATCATTTTGAGTGCAGTCTACACACTTGACTAAACGTTGATAATCCACGATATTAAATAAACACTTTATTGATTTTGTTGATAATGAATCTAGAACATCTTCCATTATTTGTCCGCGTAGCCAACACGCTCAATATCAGCCAAGCAGGCAAGGAACTTGGTCTCTCTTCAGCTGTAGCAAGTACGTATTTAAATAAGTTAGAAAAAAGTTTGGGCGTAAAATTACTGTACAGAACGACGCGACACATTTCACTCACCGAAGCGGGAAGAGTGTTTTTACCTCATGCTGAAGCCGTGCTTGCAACAGTTGAGGCCGCTGAAGCAGCCATAGGGACTGGATCGAGCCATCCAAAAGGAACACTGCGGATCACGGCATCAGCGTCTTTTGGGCGTCAGCATCTTATCCCCGCTATCAGTGCGTTTTTGACTCGCTTTGCCGATATCCAAATCGACATAAACTTGTCAGATACCATTGTTGACTTAGTAGAAGGTGGCTTTGACGTTGCCATTCGAAGTGCTCCGCTAAAAGATTCAAACTTAATTGCTCGGCGCCTTGCCAAAGACAGACGAATTGTTTGCGCCTCACCTGATTACTTAGCAGCACATGGTGTTCCAACAAAGCCACGTGAACTTTTAAATCATCATTGTGTTAATTTTAAAGATCGCGATACGTGGTGTTTTAAAACGGACAATGGCGTTGAATCGATAAAAACAATCACAAAGATCCGCACAGACAATGGCGAGTCAATGCGAGATGCAAGCGTTGCTGGTATGGGGTTGTCTGTAAACTCAGTTTGGAACGCGTATAAACACCTACAAAGTGGAGAACTGGTTGAAGTGCTAAAAGACTTCCCGCTCGATCTCGATGTCGCTATTTGGGCCGTTTATCCAAGTTCTCGTCTTGTTCCACCTAAATTACGTGTATTTCTCGATTTTCTCAGTGAATGGTTTGGTGACACACCCTATTGGGAGCAAGAACTAATGCAATTTCACCAATAGGGTCAGAGTTACATCTCTTGCTCGACATTCAGCGATAATTTGGTATATCCAATCAACGTGAAGATGTGGGCTTGCGCACCTAAAAACTGTCCTTAATTGGCGACGTTAAACTAAAGCCAATGCTTGGCTGTGTTTTCTTGTCCAAGGTGTCTTTAGAGGTTACTTGGGTAAATCAACATCAGCTTACCTTTTGAGTTTGCGATGGCTCTTCATCAAGTTCCAGTTCAAGTTTCGCTTTTTCCAGTGTTTCTTGTGGAAGCTCTTTAGTTACGGATACACCTAACTCTTTAAATTCCGACGCTTGTTTAATTAAATTCGCCTTGCCCATATACAATTGAGCAAACGCTTTCTCATAGCTCTCTTTTGCTTTATCTAATTGCTTACCAACGCCTTCCATACTGTTTAAAAAGGAATTTAGTTTTGAGTAGAACCGCTCAGCCCGCTGCGCCAATTCACGGGCATAGTGGCTCTGAGCCTCGAAACGCCAAAGCTGTTTTACGATATTCAAACTCGTAAGCAGGGTAGTAGGGGTCGCTACGAGTACATTCCGCTCAAGCGCTTGTTGATAAAGAGTAGGTTCATATTTAAGTGCTTCTACAAACGCAGACTCGATGGGCATAAACAAAATAACGACCTCTGGTGAATTTAACCCTGGCAAGCTTTGATACATTTTGTCGGCCAATTCATTGATCCGTGCAGAAACTGCCTGAACATGCTGTGCTAATGCATGATTTGCCTCTAGTTCAGACTCCGCATTAACATAACGAGTGTAGGCATTAAATGATGTTTTTGCGTCAATCACTAGATGCCGCTCTTGCGGTAAGTGAACAATTACATCTGGTCTAAATTTTCCTTCATTTGTGGCGAAATGAACCTCTCTTTCATAGTCTATTCCACGTCGCAGACCTGCGCTATCAAGGACATTTTCAAGCATCAATTCTCCCCAATTACCTTGAGTCTTCTTTTGTCCTTGCAGTGCTGTTGTAAGACGGTGAGCTTGTTCCGTAATTGCTTGACTGTTTGCTTGTAAATGCAATAGTTCTTGTTTTAGCGCAGCGCGTTGTTTTAAATCTTCGCTGTGAATGGCTTCCATCTTGTCACGAAAACCTTTTAGCTCGCCTTGGACTGGTTTTAACAGTTGCTCGATACTTTGCTGGCTGAGGTTGGTGAACTTCTGTGATTTCTCTTCAAAAATTTGATTCGCGAGTAAATTAAATTCTTTTTTGAGTTGCTCCTTCGCACTTTCAAGTTGCAGCAATTGTTCCTTAAAAGACTGCTCTTTCATTTCGAGCGTATTGCGAATGCCATGCAATTCAATTTCTAACTCTTGTGCAAACTGATGTGCTTCTTTCGTTTCTAATTTTGACTCGGCCAAATAGTCTTTTAACTGTTCACAGTGTTGCTCTAGTTGTTCCGCTTTGGTTCTATGATGTTGTGCGTTTTCTCGATACTGCCAAAGTTCAGCAAGTGTTTCTTTGTTTTTTAGCTCACTCGACGAAAGTAAGTCTTTACTTATCTCTAGTTCTTTTTCTGATTGATAAAATCTCGTACGTAATGAAATTGTAATTGGTAAGCAAAGCATCAAGCTTATCCCTGCTCCCATTACAATTGAAATCCAGTCAAAAGCAGCTAAATTCATGTTGAAGTTCTAGAAATGCATAATAGACAAATCATACCTTATCGAGACCGAAAGACACAATTTGCGTGAAAAGGATGCGACGTGGCATCCTAAAAAGATGTACTTTGTAGCCTATGTTGCTTTATTGCTCGTTTTCCACGTAGTTTAAAACTGCGTATCAAACCTGCCCCCGCCGGACAACCTAAAGATTCTCGCTCTCTAAGCATCTTTAAGTATCGTGGGTATAATCCTAATATCGATTTAAGTCTCTTCATTTAGGTATTGCGCATTATAACGATATCCCGCCCCATAGACGGATTCAACCAATTTTGGACTTACATCTATCTGTTTGATTTTTTTTCGGATATTTTTAATATGACTATCAATGACTCGATCTGAAATATCGAAATTGTCGGGTTGAATGTAATCAAGTATCTGTTGACGTGAAAAAACTCGACTTGGAGCTTTATAAAGCAACGCAAAAACCTCAAATTCTACTTTAGTCAGAGAAAGTACCTGACCAAATAGACTAACAGTGAGTGCGGCTTCGTTAACATCAATTTGTGGCTCTGGTGTAGATTCAGGGATCAGAGCACAGCGACGTAGAATTGCCTTTACCCGCATGACTAATTCTGCAGCGCTAAATGGTTTGCAAACGTAGTCATCTGCACCAACTTCAAGCCCTTTTAATCTATCAGCCTCTTCCGCTTTTGCCGTTAGCATGACGACGGGCACGTTCGAAAACTGTCGAATTTCTCGCAAGCACTCAACACCATTTTTATTTGGTAGCATTATATCGAGGAGCACAACATCAGGTGAGTGAGTCTTCACACCCTCTATCACCTTCGCACCATCTGAAATGTGAGTTGTTTTAAACTGGTTTGCTTCAAAGAAAAGTTTAACCTGTGCTGCGATATCAAAATCATCTTCGACAATTAAGACGTGGCTCATTGTGATTTAACCTTAGTTTCGACCTTGCAATTTCTTTAGTTGCTTTTCAACTTGACGCTTTAGCGTCGCGGATAGCGTATCATCTAATAGTAACATAACCAGAATATTTTTTAGATCATCACTTTTTTCAACTTCATCAATTAACAAACGATCAAGATATGACTCAGGTTCAATAAATGTTAGCCCATTTTCTAAATGTTGTGATTCAATACAATACATAGCGTGCTCCTCCTTTTCGATAGTAGTAATTAAAAACGAAAAATGTGGATCAAATATGGAAAGAGTCGAAAGATCACGAATAAAATAGAAGAACTAAAATTTATTAAATCTTAGTCAGTGAACAAATACCGGGAGAAAATAAAAAGCCGACACAAGGCCGGCTTCATTACAAATTCGTAATCAATAGGGGGAAATCAACATATGCTTACTGTCTAATACTCAACAAGCATTAATATAGACTTCCCCTATTAAGAATAAGTTCAATACTTTTCTAAAAAAAACACAAAAAAAACAATAAAACATTGATTTTATTAAAAATATTAAGACTTTAGCAACTCTAGCATTTGTCTTTCATCAAATTTACTAAGGCTAATGGATTTTTCCTCAAAAAGAGCATCAACCAACGCCTGTTTGTCTTTTTGCATTTGATATACTTTTTGCTCAATTGAATTGTTCATAATTAGCTTATACACAAACACAGGCTTCTCTTGTCCTATCCGATATGCTCTATCCGTGGCTTGGGCTTCAACCGCAGGGTTCCACCATGGATCGAAATGGATGACGGTATCCGCTTGGGTAAGATTTAAACCAGTTCCACCCGCTTTTAAACTAATCAGAAAAACATCGCACTCGCCGTTTGTGAACATGGAAATCGCTTTATCACGATGACGAGTTTGACCTGTAAGCATACTAAACTCGATATTCTGCCGCTTTAATTGCGTCGCAATTAAATCTAAAACAGTGGTAAATTGGCTAAAAATGATCACTTTGCGACCTTCCGTTAGCATGATAGGAAGGTGATGCCCTAACCATTCAAATTTTGCGCTATTTGCAGCAAGATCAGGCGCGACGAGACTCGGATGACAACAAATTTGACGAAGCTTCAACAAAGCATCTAAAAAGGCAAGTTTACTTCTTTCAACACCTTGCTCTCTAAACAGATCGAGTAATTTTTGTTCAAGACTAGAAACAACCGTTTGATACAACGAGGCTTGTGTAGGTAAAAACTCAAGCTCTTTTACAAGTTCTGTTTTGCTCGGTAGTTCTTTCACTACATCTGCTTTAGTACGACGCAAAATAAACGGGGCTAGAAGCTGTTTTAATTCTAACGCTCGTTCACGATCGTTGTCTCGTTCAATAGGTAATTGGAAATACTGTTTGAATTGTTGTTTTGTGCCAAGAACATCTGGCATCACGAAATCGAGTAATGACTTTAATTCCAATAAATTGTTTTCAATGGGTGTGCCACTTAAACACAACTTGAATCCTGCGGTAAGTTGCTTGACACACTTAGACACTTGAGCTGACTCATTTTTAATGTATTGCGCTTCGTCTAATACTATTGAATCGAAATCTAGGGCTTTGTAGTGCGCTAAATCGCGTTTTAAGAGTGGATAGGTCGTTAAGATAAACCTTGCTTTACCAATCTCTGCAAACCATTTTTCGCGCGCTGAACCATGAATGGTAAGAAGTGATAAATGTGGCGC
The DNA here is from genome assembly GCA_000333235.1 of Pseudoalteromonas luteoviolacea B = ATCC 29581. Lineage (GTDB taxonomy): Bacteria > Pseudomonadota > Gammaproteobacteria > Enterobacterales > Alteromonadaceae > Pseudoalteromonas > Pseudoalteromonas luteoviolacea_D. Next base: position 118,700 of record CAPN01000023.1, read on the forward strand.
AAATCGCGCAAACTCCGATTGCCAATTTCCTACTAAGCTCGTTGGGCACACAATAAGACTGGGTTTTGCAGTGAGTACATTATGCTGTGAAATGAAGTAAGCAATCACTTGCAATGTTTTGCCAAGCCCCATGTCATCCGCCAAAATACCGCCTAACTTATGACGATTCAAAAAGTTAAGCCAACGTAAACCCAAGTACTGATAATCTCGAAGTGTAAATGTTTGTTCACCAAGGCTTTGTTCAATGAATTGCTGATCGAGAGGTCGGTTTAATTCTTCTAAATATTGATTTAACGACTTATCACGTGCACTAGGGTTTAGCGCTGTTATTTCCATCAATTGCTTCGCAAAAGACAGCGGAAATTTAAATTGCGAACTCGATGCGTAGTAACTAAAACGACTTTGTAGTGTTTGTAAGGAGTTAAAAGCATCGATCGGGATAGCATAGGTTTTTTCCCCAATCGAAACGTAATGGAATCGATTGGCGAACTGATTTGACTCAATATCTGAGCTTTTTTCCCAATTGAGTGCAATCAACTGCCCATCAAAACGAACTTTACCTAAAATATGGTGATGGCTATCACGTTTTAATTCTAGCGATACCTTAGGTGAAATGACTTTAACTTCATTAATTGAACCTAAAACAGACCACCCCATTTGGATCAACTGTGGTTTGACTTCAAACTCAAACCAATGAATTGCTGTTTGCTCGTCGTTTGGCAGGGCGAAAATTTGCTGTTCTGCATCTATTAAAACCAAACCAAAGCTTTTTAACTGGGCTGCTGCATTATTTATTTTACTGCTGAGCAAATCCTTATCTAAGTGCTTGACCTTGGACAATGTCAATGCAAAGGTAGTTTGATCACCCTCATTTTTAATCGCGAGAGTTGGACTACTTGAAGGTGCAAACTTTGTGGCCATTTTTTGTAAATGCAACGGGCTTGGAATTACATTTGGCCCGAGCAATGCTTGAAAACGGCTAATCACCTGTTCCAATCGTCCATCCGGAATACTTGGCATCGCTCGGCAATGAGCCAGCTGACGTCCTGACAGGACCGTTTGTACCACACCCAGTTGAATGTTTGATGGGTCAAGATACATTGGTGGTTCAGTTTGGATTAGTTGCCATGTGCTTTCATTATCTAAATTAAGCGCAAGTGACCAATCACTATTTTGTTCGAGCCAATTAAATACCAACTTTCTAGCTTGCCCAATAACTAACGGCGTGCGAGAGGCTGAAAAAAACAATCGTTTCGTTCGCGCCATTTGAGTTAGCGCATGTACTCCCCATTCACCACTGATAATGAGGTTTCCAGGCAAGTTTTGTGAACGAACCCAAGTCAATAATCTAAAATCTGATTCCAATAGTCCTTTTGGACATACCTGACTATTCAGTTGTTGCTCAGTGAGCGCTCGGCCCAGCGGGTATTGCCCATCAGGACGAAAAGCACTCATTTTTGGCTGCAAGAAAAGTTCATTACCTTTTACTTCAAGGACATAAAGTAAAACTTGATCCTCAATTACAGTGCGATTAGCCGACATTACTTCAAATTCGTTTAGCCAATCATTAACCAAATACTCTTCGCCAAATCCACCTGAATGGTCAATTTTAAGTTTTAATAGTACCGCAGCAATGTGACGACATTTGCTATTTCTTGAACAAGAACACTGGGACTCTACAAAAGGTTCACCTTTAACAAACTTTATCCGAATGTGTTGTGTAAACGTGTTCCCTAAATTCCCTAATATCTGTGCATCTATGGTCGAAAAGTTTTTACTATGCTCTAAAAAGCTTATCTGTCCGTCTTGCAGATATTCTTTAGCTTTCGCGAGTAATGCAGAATTAAAGTATTTCTTTAAAAAGCGTTCAGACAAAGGAAACTGTTGCGCTTGTTCTTCTTTTATTTCGGCAAATAACGCAAATAATTGCTCTTTAGACAGCTGAGAAGACATCGACCCTAGGTATACAATTAACAATCTTGCCAGTATATGATCTTGTTCGTCTCAGCTAAAGGGAAATTGGTGATAAATCCTGAGTATTTAGACTGGATGGAGGTGAAAGGACTTGCGACCTTTCATAGTACTCGCCCTTCTTTATACCCAAGATAACTTGAAGATGACTGTTTGACAGATCACTCTATTTCCAGTAAGAAGCCGCTAATCCAGGAATGTAAGTACGCTTTAAAATAAGCGTCACTCCGTAGTGGAAACTGAGTGTCTCTTGATTTACGCAAGCTTTACAGGTGAATATACCGCATTATTGATTGTTGAGCAGGGGAAAGTCTTTACCTGTCATCAACCCCTTGCCTAACCCCCATAAACACTCCGCTAATTGTATGTCGCAAGGAGTTTTTGGATCTGCTCAAGACGCTTGTCTGTCAAAACACGATTGTCTATCTTAATTGTCACATCACCGCTACGTACATTGCGTTGTAGTTTAATAAAATCACTATCAAGAATAAGCTCCGTACGTGATCTTTTCTCATCAAACGTCGTTAGGTATTTAGTTATGAGCAGCGCTTTTTTATCATCAGACATCTCTTCTTGATAAAAAGTTTGACTATTAATTTCGCTGACAAGTAATTCGAACATCTCTGGCTCTTCACTTATCGCTATCGTTAGCTTTTTAGCCGCTTCTCGCCCTAGGTGATTGGCTGTTGGATACAGCGCGAGCACTTTTTGGGGGATCGACTCGAACGCTTTAATCGCATCCGCGATAGCTGTATGAGACACACCTTCAATTGCCGCAATTTCTCGATACGACCCTTTCTTACCTTGTGTTACGAGCGTTTGCTTGGTCATGCAGTATGCCTGTCCTAATTCCCACAAACTCGGAGCTATATATTGATCCGAAGATACCGCTAACACTTCAGCATCAGTATCTGTGAAATCTGACGACTGTAAGATCACATAGTCTGCACCTGCGACGATACAGGCTTTTCGACGCCGTGTACCGGCTAATACGATACATTGATCCTCTTTAATCCAACACAATGCAGGGTGTAAATTTCGGCCATCGCTTTTTATTGCAGGCAAAATATCCGCAACTGACTTTTCGTTCAATAAAGCCTGTACGCGACGGTTTTTCCCGTAAACTATTGTTCGAGATTCAATTTGATCATGAGGGATCACCACACATGTCAATCTGATCTTGCGTGTAGGATCACTAGGTGACGGCATCGTAATGACATCACCAACGTTAACTTGTTCAAGCAAGGCATCAAGCGAACCTGCTTCAACGGGTGATGAAAATGGATCTATGCGGGTATCATTTTTTCTTTTTTTAACCACGTTATTAAACCTTCTATGCTGTTTCGTCTAGTTGAGATTGTGTTGAATTCCAATTAGCACGGATCAACATTTCTAGCTCATCAACAACATCTTTTATATTTTCTTGAGCTTTTATCAAAGATTCACGGCTGGCTAAGCTATCCGATGTTTTTTGATCAAAAATTGTATTAAATGACGAAGAGCTCGCCGTGATTGCAGCGCTGTGATTAATTGGGTAACTCATCACTTGTCGACCAAATGCACTGCGGACGTCTTTAACGATGTCACGTTGCGAATGGTTTCCTTTAACATAATTGGTCACGACAAATTGCATAAAATCCCAACCTTCATGGCCTAGTGCCGCTACCGTATGATAGATTTCACCTAACCGTTTAAGGTATTTGTTGTTTGCATCGAAATCAACAGCTTCTGGGTGGACGGGGATCAACATTGCAGTTGAAGCCATTAAGGCATTGTAAAACATAAAGTTTAATGAGGGTGCTGTGTCGATTAAAATTAGATCAAATTCGTCTGCAATTGGATTTATCACTTTTTCAAGAAGCTTATGATAATGCCTAGTTTGTGCATAGCCCGAGCTTTCTTTTAAAAGTGTTGCAGTTTCATGTTCAAAATAAAAATCGTCCATGCCTGAAGGTAAAACACGAATATTTGGTATGTGTGTTTCTCTAAATGACTGACTCACGATAGAATTCCAAGATTCGCCTTCATCTAGCTCAATGCAATCGCGCATTAAATCACCAACTGTAATTGGATCTGGCTCATTACTTGGGAAAAAACTAGAAGATGAACCTTGAGGATCTAAGTCTATAATTCCAATTCTATAGCGTTTAATGTTAGTGGTTGCCAATGCGGCTGCTATATTAACAAGACTTGTTGTCTTACCACATCCGCCTTTTAATGAATTAATAACTATAACTTGGAGTTTGTCACTACTTTGTCGATGATCCGGCTGTATACCGAGTACTTCTGCCATTTCAAAAATGTTATTCAATGTATAAGCATAGTGTCCGTTCGCGCCTTTCTTTATATCGATCGTATCGAAATCACCTTGATCATGTCGGCGTTTTAATGTCCGATTATTACAACCTAATAAGTCTGCTGCGGCTTTTTGTGTGTAAGTCCTGAGCTCTTTATCTTCTGTTTTTAAATGAGCTCGATAATGTTGAATTCGTCCTTCTAGTGACTTTTCTGCCACTTCAGCTGTGGCTTTCAACAATCTATAGGTTGCTAGCGCTTTATTATTAATAGACATACACATATTCCTCGATGTAGTGTCTAACATTATAATGTCCATCTCTTTGGTTGTAAAACTATAAATTAATGGACATCTTAAAAAGATTGGACTTGTTACTTTACTTAAGAGTAAATAAAGAAGTCTAAGAATGGTTAAATATATAGGTATTAAAGATTAGGATGCTAAAAAGTTTACTTAACTATATGTTTTATATAAATATAAAATCAAAAGTTGGATCAACAAAATACTAAGTAAAGATCGGATCTTTAATAAGCTATAGATCGATATTTTACTAGCTTGAGAGATAGGGGACCGGTTTACACACAGCCTATACACAAAAATACACACAATTCAGTTAGTAAAGATCTGATTTTTACTAATTAAACCAACAATTTAATGCACAGCTTTTGCTTAAAAGTCCTAGTTTAGTAAGTAGAGATCGGATCTACACTAAGTATAGATCTGATCTTAACTAGCAAAATACCAAGTTATCCACATGAGTAGTGTAAAATTCGAAAAATAACGTGCTTTGAGCCTCATTTTCTGCAAGCACAAGCTCATTTTGCGTTTCCAGTTGGTAAAAAAACGATCTGACATCCCTTTCAAGGGCTGCTAAAATAGGGCACTTAGTAAAATCTTGATCTGAACTCAGCAAGTTAGTAAAAAACTGATCCGCTAATAATATTCATAGCGGATCGAGTTTATACTAACATAAAACATTAACTTTTCTTGCCGAATGTGGTGTTATTAGCTGTCGGATATTTTAAGGAAGTGGAACAATGAACCGTAAGGTCAACATCTCAGTGGAGAATTTGCCCGATACTTTGAGAGGACAGATCCATGGGGTGGAAAGTGCTATCGATAATGAGAGCCTTGCATTATTTACAGACAACAAAGATGTCAGGGTTACGTTAGAGAATTCAAAGCAAGGACTTCGTGCTTACTCTAATACGTTTAACCATTATGATCTTTGGGGTCGCTTTGTTCGATCAGGACACAAAAAACTTCCTTTAGAAGAAGCCCCGAAAAAAACAATCGTCACGCGTCGAATTTCTGAGAAAGTAGACGGTGTACTGTATGAAGGTGAAATAAAAATAACTCCCGCGGTAGTAAGCAGTAAAAAAGAAGGCGATGATGTTGAATATTTAGTTTGGCCGTCTGATCGCGAAGAAAAAGTTGAAAGAGCATTAATTCGTCTTGCTTCAAAAGGTAAAATTGTAAAGATCAATTTTAAATCTGGTATTCAGTATGCCGTTATCTTTTCAATGAATGAATTGGCCCAAGAATTAAAAGCCGTTGGCCAATCGATGCCTTATCCGCAAATAAAAGAATCGTTAGAAGCATTACAAGGTTCGAAACTTTCATTCAAATACACCGCGGTTGATACAAGAAACCCAGAAATTGATGACTCTTTTTATGAGTCAAATATGAACTTTCTTTCGTCTTTACATTTTAGCGGTAAGAAAGGGCAGGGGGGTAACATCAAATGTGTTGCTTGTTTAAATGCTTTCGTTCACAACATGATCGACAATTTAGAGTACAAAGGGTATTACTTTAATAGTGCTCAAGAATTAAAACGCGGTTTATCTCGTTGGATGATGTTACGTTTATATCATTTGTGGCGATATGCAGCTCCAGGTAAGACATATCATTTTCGTCTAATTTCTATAATGGAAAAATATGGCACGATCAGTGATGACGATGATATTACAGAAAATAAATTAAAAGCTTTGCGCCGTGATATGACAACTACGATGAAAGATCTTATGGAAAAAGGTGCAATCTCATCGTATGAAATATCTAATATTAAAGAAGATGATTCGGGTAAAATTATAGACTACGTCTATGAAATGCATCCATCGGCACAATTCTGTGAGGAAATTCTGACTTTAAATAAACATCACAAACGGATTGAGATACAAGGTGGTAAACGTAGTGTTGAAGTCATTGATGAAGACACATTAGAAGAAATCGTGAAAGATTAGACACTATGACGCATACCTAATAAAAAGGCCTAACTACAGGCCTTTTAACATAATCTTAATATAACCTTCATTTTAATCAATCGTGTTTTTCTAAATAAATTCGGTCAACCAAAAAATTATATTCCCGTTTTCTAACATTTTCTTTGTCTTTGATATAGTGAGTTAACTCTCCAACTTTCATCATTGGATCAGGGTTTAGTGCAATAAAAGGTAAGGCACCGCTAACGTGATAACGTTGTGAATTTGAAAAACGAACATTTACTTCTGGTGTTACTCGAGTGGGTCGTCGGATCCGCAATTTGGTATGAGGACTTAAGGACGCAACGCGAGCTTTTTCTTTTTGAACTAGCGTTTGCCATGAAACTTGATCAATCATTCTCGGGTTTGAATAGTTCGACGACCTTTCAAGCAATTCTATCGCTTGATCTCGGCTAAGCGACTTCGTCGCATGTTTATGCATCCAAGTAAAACGTATCGATTTTGGTTGTTCAGATTCAAAATGAATTTGCCGGTATGCTGCTAAGGTGATCAGATTTGGAACACTAGCGTGAACTAATTCAAATCGCGCATCGTTGTTAGAGATAGACAACACGCTTTTTTTGAAATCTAACTTAGCCTGATTGACTTGCTTTAAGCGCAACTCTAATTGATTACCTTCATCATTAACAAGTAACAAGCCGGGATGGCGTTTCACCATTTTTCCGCTTTGGTTATTTTCCAAAAAGAGGTCTTTGAATGCCGCAGCAATGAATTTTAATGCTTTCTCTCCGTTTAGTTTTTCTACTTCAATACTTTCTTCTATTTTTTCTTCATCTCCTTTTTCAGGAATTGGTAGTCGATAGTATTGTGCCAGTATCACATCACTTTTTTGAATTTCTTCTTCAAGATGATTAAGACAATCATTTAGATAGTTGAAAGCAGCAGATATTTTAAATTTATCCATATAAGAACACATCATACAAATTCGAGTTTCGTTAGCTTGCGGTTCGTTTCGATTAAAGTCAATCTGATTATGCGCATATTGCTGAGTTAAACATAATCAGTATTTTAAGTATGATGTGTTCATAGTCTACTTTGTATAAAATAGCCTTAATTTTCTTGCTTGTAATTCCTATATTCTGTAACTTGCAGTGTGTGTAGTCACACATTTGGAATGAGGAAAACAAATGAAAAACTGGAGCCCGAATAGTTGGAGAGAACATCCAATTGTTCAGCAACCTGAATACCCAAGTCAGGACGAATTAAATAAAGTAGAAAAAGAGCTAAATGCAGCCCCGCCTTTGGTGTTCGCAGAAGAAACAAGAAGTCTATATAAAAGTTTAGCCGATGTTTGTGAAGGTAAAGCCTTTTTGCTGCAAGGTGGCGATTGTGCAGAATCGTTTAGCGACTTCAACGCGACCAATATTCGAGATACGTTTAAAACGCTTTTGCAAATGGCGGTAGTACTAACATACGGTGGTAAATGTCCTGTTGTAAAAATAGGTCGAATGGCAGGTCAATACGCAAAACCGAGATCATCCGATTACGAAACAATTGATGGCTTGACCTTGCCATCTTATCGTGGCGATATAATCAATAGCTTTGAATTCACAGAACAAGCTCGCGTGCCTGATCCGCAACGTCTAATGAAAGCCTATCATCATAGTGCTGCAACGTTGAATTTACTCAGAGCTTTTGCGCAAGGTGGATTAGCCGATCTACACCAAGTTCATCGTTGGAACATGAGTTTTGTCGCAGCAAATCCATTAAAAGACAAATTTCAAAAAGTCGCTGAGCGCATTCAAGAAGCACTAGAATTTATGGAAGTGTGCGGTATAGATAGCAACAATGCGCCTAATTTACGTGAAACGTCCCTCTATACATCACATGAAGCGCTTTTACTCGGTTACGAACAAGCTCTGACTCGTCGTGATCATTTAAGTGGTGATTGGTATGATTGCTCAGCTCACTTTGTTTGGATTGGCGAACGAACTCGACAACTCGACCACGCTCACATTGAATTTTTCCGTGGGATTAAAAACCCAATAGGTGTCAAGGTAGGACCTGGCATGCAACCAGATGAATTAATTCAATTGGTGGATGCATTAAATCCAGATAACATACCAGGCAGATTAACCCTTATTACGCGCATGGGCGCTGATGTACTACCAGAAAAACTGCCTTCGCTAGTTCAAAAGATCCAACAAGAGGGTAGAAAGGTTGTATGGACCTCTGATCCTATGCACGGCAACACCGAGAAAGCGACGACAGGGTTTAAAACCCGAAATTTCGATAACATTTTAAAAGAAATTTCTCAATTTTTCGCAGTCCATAAAGCTGAGGGTTCATACCCTGGTGGTGTACACCTAGAAATGACTGGGCAACACGTCACAGAATGTACCGGTGGTGCATATGGTTTATCCGATGAAGACCTAGCGCAGCGTTATCGTACTCAATGTGATCCTCGCCTAAATGCGGACCAAGTATTAGAACTTGGCTTCCTTGTGGCTGATCTATTAAAAGATGCTCGGGCAAGCCGCAAAAAGAAATAGTCATCAAGTGACATCCAAAACATAAAAGGAGCTTTTGCTCCTTTTATGTTTAGTATTTGCGCCTCTCTAAACCTGCTTCTGAAATAATTTTTGCTGATATTTCTTCAACAGAAAACGACGTAGAATTGAGAAATGGTGTTTTGTTCTTTTTGAATAAACGTTCTACTTCCATTACTTCCATTCTACATTGCCGAATAGACGCATAGCGAGAATTGGCCATACGCTCTTCACGAATAGCAGCGAGTCTTTCCGGACTTATCGTTAATCCAAACAGTTTATGTTTGTAAGGTAGAAGACATCGAGGATAACTCCCACTTTCTAAATCATCTTCAGTCATCGGGTAATTCGCCGCTTTAATACCATATTGTAACGCCAGGTATAGGCTAGTTGGTGTTTTTCCGCTCCGGCTTACACCAACTAAAATAATGTCGGCTTTTTCATAATCCTTGATATTCGCACCGTCGTCATTGGCCAGCGCGTAATTCACAGCATCAATTCGATAATCATAGCTTTTCTCATGCATGCTGTGAGTGCGATGCACTTTAGGTACCGGCTCTAAATTCAATTCGTGTTTTATTTTTTCACTGAATACACTTAAAAAATCATAACACACGGCTTCAGAAGACCGAATAATATCACTCAGTGTGTGATTAACGAAAGTAAAAAAAACAATCGGGCGTTCTCCAGCTTTTGCAGCCGTTTGGTTTATTAAACGCTTTATTTCTTCTGCTTTTTCAGGCGTTTCGACAAAAGGAATGGTTTTATGATTAAATTCAGTAGGGAACAAAGAAAGCGTCGCGTGACCAAACACTTCGGAAGTAATCGCTGTTCCATCTGAAATATAAAAGGCTGTTCTCATATTACTCTTTCTAGTTATGTCGGCACTTAAAATGCGCCAATTAGGTTTACGACATAGTGGCCACCAGTGTAGAATGCTTACGACTTTTTTAAAAGAGTCACTTTTCTCTCACATTTAAAATTTGTTTTGGAGACAGTTCCGTGCAAGACTACGTTCTCTGGTACCAAGAATTGGGCATGAAAGATGTTCCAAGAGTAGGTGGTAAAAACGCATCACTTGGGGAAATGATATCAAACCTTGCTAATGCAGGTGTTCAAGTTCCCGGTGGATTCGCAACAACAGCCGATGCTTATAATGAATTTTTAGAGCAATCCGGAATAAATGAAAAAATCCACACCGCACTCGATACTCTCGACGTTGATGACGTAAATGAATTAGCCAAGGTTGGCGCCAAAATAAGACAATGGATTATCGACACACCTTTCCAACCTGAACTAGATAAAGCCATCCGAGAGGCATATCAAACCCTTCACGGAAACCCTGACTTAGATGTCTCATTTGCTGTACGCTCGTCAGCTACCGCGGAAGATATGCCTGATGCCTCTTTTGCTGGCCAACAAGAAACCTTCTTAAACGTTCGCGGTATCGATGCAGTAATGACAGCGATCAAACATGTTTTTGCATCACTGTTTAATGACCGCGCTATTTCATATCGTGTTCATCAAGGTTACGATCATCGCGGTGTTGCGCTCTCAGCGGGTATTCAACGCATGGTACGTTCTGACAAAGCCGCGTCTGGTGTTATGTTCAGTATTGATACCGAATCAGGCTTCGAAGACGTAGTATTTGTTACATCATCTTATGGCCTAGGTGAAATGGTTGTTCAAGGGGCTGTCAATCCCGACGAGTTTTACGTTCATAAACCAACACTTGCGAAAGGCAAACCTGCTGTAGTTCGTCGAAATATCGGCTCTAAAGCGGTTCAGATGATTTATTCATCAGACTTAAGCCACGGCAAACAAGTTTCGATCGTCGATGTTGAACCATCACTTTCAACTAAGTTCTCAATTTCCGATTCGGAAGTACAAGAGTTAGCCAAACAAGCTGTCATCATCGAAAAGCATTACGGACGTCCGATGGACATCGAATGGGCTAAAGATGGCAATGATGGCAAACTTTACATCGTTCAAGCTCGACCTGAAACGGTTCGCTCTAATGAAGACGCTAACGTAATGGAGCGTTTTCAACTCAAAGCTCACTCAAAAGTTATCGCGGAAGGTCGTGCGATTGGTCACAAAATCGGATCTGGTGTTGTTCGTGTCCTGAATTCAATCGATGAAATGGACAAAGTTCAGCAAGGTGATGTGTTAGTTACTGATATGACGGATCCAGACTGGGAGCCAATCATGAAACGTGCCGCAGCCATCGTCACAAATCGTGGTGGCCGTACGTGCCATGCTGCAATTATCGCACGTGAACTTGGTATTCCGGCTGTTGTTGGATGTGGTAATGCAACAGATCTTATCACGAATAACCAACATGTGACTGTTTCTTGTGCTGAAGGCGACACAGGGTATATTTATGAAGGTAGTCTTGAGTTTGACGTGCTGACGTCACGTGTTGATCAAATGCCTGACTTACCATTAAAAATAATGATGAATGTAGGCAACCCAGACAGAGCATTTGACTTTGCACGTTTGCCACACGCAGGTATCGGTCTAGCGAGATTAGAATTTATTATTAACCGAATGATCGGCGTGCATCCAAAAGCACTAATTAACTTTGACGCTCAAGATACTGAACTTCAAGCTACGATAAGCGATATGATGGCCGGATATGAATCACCGGTAGAATATTATATCAGTAAACTGGTAGAAGGAATTTCAACATTAGGTTGTGCGTTTGCACCAGAGCGCGTCATTGTCCGTATGTCTGATTTTAAATCAAACGAATATGCGAATTTAATTGGCGGTCAGCAATACGAGCCAGAAGAAGAAAATCCGATGATTGGATTCCGTGGTGCATCACGTTATATCTCTGAAGATTTTCGTGAGTGTTTTGCTTTAGAGTGCGAAGCCATTAAACGCGTTCGTAACGACATGGGCTTAACTAACGTAGAAATTATGATCCCGTTTGTTCGAACACTAGAAGAAGCGGCAAGAGTAATTGAACTACTGGAAGAGCATGGTTTAAAACGCGGTGAAAACGGTCTTAAAGTGATCATGATGTGTGAACTACCATCAAACGCGTTACTTGCTGAAGAATTTCTTGAGTATTTCGACGGTTTCTCAATCGGTTCTAACGATTTAACGCAACTTACTTTAGGTCTAGACAGAGACTCTGGTTTGATTGCACACCTATTTGATGAGCGTAATCCGGCGATTAAAAAACTACTTTCTATGGCAATAAAAACCGCTAAAGCAAAAGGGAAATATGTGGGCATCTGTGGGCAAGGGCCATCGGATCACGAAGATTTTGCTGCTTGGTTAGTTGCTGAAGGTATCGATTCAGTATCGTTGAACCCTGATACTGTATTAGAAACTTGGTTGTACTTAGCAGATAAATTTAATTAATTTATCCTAGAATCTTAAGATTTCTAATTAAAGCCTACTTTGTAAGTAGGCTTTCTTTTTTGGCTGAAGCAAAACGCATATATCACTAGTCAGAAAGATTGATATAACGCTGTCTTAACCAACGGATCTGAAACGCTCTATTTCTGAATATTTCTCTATTGAATTTTGACTATTGCTGAGTTATCTATTATTTGGACTATAGTATGATGTGTTCACAGATTCAAAATAGCAAGGTGCTCTTAGGACCAACTCTAATTCCTACTTAGATAACCACAAATCAATTTTAACGCATGTTTGTTTAAACGCTTTTTGTACTCGTTTTAAATAGTGCTTAGCTTTAATATTTACCATTGAAAAACACAACAGTGCAAACAATAGGAAGACAATAGAAGGTCCAGGAACAACGATGAAAATGATAGCTAACAGAATACAAATTGAGCCTAAGAGCGAGTAAAAGACTTTCGACACGATATTCTCCCCAATAGAATATTTCATTCAACCTTTTAGTTCACTTTAGCGTAAAATATCGGAAAGACTGTTTCGAGTTGTAACGCCATGTAAAAAATGCCGTTTGCAGCACGCAACTACATGTTACAATAAACAAAAAGTACCAGTGTATCCGTATCATGATTGCCCAAATTACCCGACAAGACACCGCATCTGATTTATTAAATCAATACATCAACGTTTTACAAAAAAAAGGATTTCGCGGTGAGTCCGACACGAGTTATGCAACGCGATTAGTTACTTCAACTGACAATAGTATATATCAAGAACTCCCTCAAGCGGTGCTCTTTCCTAAAGACGAAAAAGACATTCAAACAGCGCTAGAATGTGCCTCTCAAGATCCTTTTTTATCGTTAACATTTGGACCTCGAGGTGGGGGTACTGGTACTAATGGACAAAGTCTAACTCCTGGTATTGTCATCGACCTTTCTAGGCACATGCGTTCAATACTCGAGATAAACGTCGAAGAAAAGTGGGTAAAGGTTCAAGCTGGCGTTATTAAAGATCAATTAAATGATTTCTTAAAACCATATGGATTTTTTTTCTCGCCCGATTTATCAACCAGCAATCGAGCCACAATAGGTGGAATGATTAATACAGATGCATCAGGTCAGGGTTCTTTGGTTTACGGCAAGACAAGTGATCATGTATTAGAGTTAAAAACGTTTTTAGTAGATGGCACTGAACTGAATACTAAGCCTATACCTACTGAGAAGGCAAAAATAATTGCTGAACAAAATTCGAAAATAGGTAACCTTTATAAGCAAGTACTCGAAACTTGCGAAGGACAACGAGCATTAATTTTAGAAAAATTTCCCAGATTAAATCGCTTTTTAACTGGTTATGACTTAGAGCATGTACTAAGTAATGACTTGCAAACTTTCGACCTGAGCCGGTTGATCACAGGTTCGGAAGGTTCTCTAGGAATTGTCACAACAGCAAAACTTAACTTAACGCCAATTCAACCTTTTAAAACTCTCATCAATATTAAATACGACAGTTTTGATTCTGCACTTCGTAATTCTCCATTTTTAGTTGCGGCTAATGCAACTTCTGTTGAGACTGTTGATAGTAAAGTCCTTAATTTAGCGCGGCAAGACATTGTTTGGCACTCTGTGTCTCATTTAATCCAAGATATCCCAAATAAAGATATGCAAGGATTAAATATGGTTGAATTTAATGGCGAGTCGTTAGACGAAATAGAGGCAAAAGTTAAAACCCTGTGTTCGCAGTTAGATTTATTAATAGACGAGGGAAAAGCTGGCGTCATCGGGTATCAGCTCACAAATTCAAAGGCTGATATTCTCAAAATCTATACGATGCGTAAAAAAGCAGTAGGCCTGCTTGGAAATGCCAAAGGTCAACAAAAGCCTATCGCGTTTGCCGAAGATACTGCGGTGCCTCCTGAAAATCTTGCTGATTTTATTACAGAATTTAGGCACCTTCTCGATACGAAAGGACTTAACTATGGCATGTTTGGACATGTTGACGCAGGTGTGCTTCACGTCCGTCCTGCATTAGATTTGTGCGATCCAGCGCAAGAAAAGTTAATGCGAGAAATCTCGGATGAGGTTGTTGCTCTTACCGCTAAATACGGCGGCTTAATGTGGGGCGAACACGGCAAGGGATACCGAAGTGAATATGGTCCCGCTTTTTTTGGTGAGGCATTGTTTAATGAATTAAGAAAAATTAAAGCGGTTTTTGACCCAAAAAACAGGATTAATCCGGGCAAGATCTGTACTCCCTATAGCAGCAACTCAAAACTGGTGTCGGTTGATGGGAAAAAACGCTCTTGGTTTGACAAAGAAATTCCTATTGAGGTTAGACAAAGTTTTGATAACGCAATGACCTGTAATGGCAATGGACTGTGCTTTAATTACGATGAAACATCGCCTATGTGCCCATCTTATAAAGTAACAAAAGACAGACGGCATTCACCAAAAGGCCGCGCAACCTTAATGCGAGAATGGCTTCGTTTACAGGAAAATAAAAATGCCCATGTGCTAGAAACTGAGCAGAATTTGGAGAAAGGAAATCTAGTATCAACTTGGTGGGAAAGGGCAGTGCATACTTATCGTAAGAGCAAAGGTCAATATGATTTTTCACATGAAGTAAAAGAATCGCTCGATGAATGCTTGGCATGTAAAGCGTGTTCCACTGCCTGCCCTATAAAAGTAGACGTCCCAACGTTTCGGGCACGTTTTTTAAATCTTTATCACACAAGATATTTAAGACCTTCGAAAGACTTTTTCGTCGCGAACGTTGAAGCAACCGCACCGTTAATGGCAAAGATGCCTAGAGTAATTAACGGCATATTATCGCTCAGACCAATTTCAAAACTATTAGAAAAATCGATTGGTTATGTTGATACGCCACTTTTATCGATACCAACATTAGATAAAAGAATATCGGACATTTCGAAGTTTGATCAAAAAACATTTGAATCATTAAGCACGGAGCAGAAGGCTCGCTCAGTTTTCATTGTTCAAGATCCCTTTACGACGTTTTATGAAGCCGAGCTTGTCGCTGATTTTGTAGAACTGATCAGTAAACTTGGATTTAATCCGATCGTATTGCCATTTATGCCTAATGGAAAGCCACAACATGTTAAAGGCTTTTTAAAACAATTTAAAACAACGGCAAAAAATGCATCTGAATTTCTAAATTCGCTAGTTGATTATAATATTCCCTTCGTCGGATTAGATGCTTCTTTAGTGATGGTCTATCGAGACGAATATAAGAAAATTTTATCCCCTGAACAACGCGGAAACTTCCACGTACAGTTGGCGCATGAGTGGATCGAAAACATTATTACCACAGATGAAGTAAAGAAACGGTTTAATCAAGCCGGTACCACCAATAGAAAAATTACGCTGTTACATCACTGTACCGAAACTACTGCATTACCCAATGCATCTAAAACGTGGTTATCTATTTTTAATTTAGTTGGCGCAAACGTAGATAGTCCCTCAACTGGATGCTGTGGTATGGCTGGTACTTATGGTCATGAAGTTGATCATGTTGAAAATTCAAAAACACTTTATAGACTAAGCTGGGAGAAACACGTTAAGTCAACTAATCCTAGTGATCTCGCTGTGAGTGGTTTCTCTTGTCGATGCCAAGTAAAACGTCTTGAAAACTTTAAGCCTAAACATCCATTACAACTTTTGAATGAGTTAATTTAAAATATTTAAAAGTCTTTTTTCGTTGTCTAATTTAGATATTACATGATATTTAAACAACTAGATTAGACAACGAATTGATAGATAGTATTTGCACTCCTTGCACCTTCAGTTGAATACCGTTTAAAAGAACATTCGATGTGATAGTATAAACTGTAATGCTACACAACGATTGCAACGTAAACTAATATAAATCACCAAAAAGTAATGTAGATTATGTCTATAGCTACATAGAAGTTAAACAAGAATACATTTAACAGTGAATTTAACATAATAAAGCTATATTAAATTGCCTATACTAGAAGGCTGTTACACTAAAGTTTTCTTTTTTGTCCTGAAATTGCCCTTTCTTTGATGTTAGTTTGAATATAAATTTGATCTGTTGTGGCTATTTTTGCATGGCCTAAATCTTCTGATAGATGTTTTAGTGGACGAGTATGTGCGTCATGAGTTGCACCGGTATGGCGAAGCCAATGAGTGGTAGCCGCGCTAAGTTGCTCCGCCTCTTCAACGAATCCATCCTCAAGCAACGTCAACTGCGCTAAATCAAAACTGTCTTGCACTAGACGACGTAATTGGCGTACTGTCATCCCGCCTTTCCCTCTCAACTTATGAATAACGGGGTAGGGCTCGTCAACTCTCGGTAATACTGACAGTCCGCGATATAAACGATAACGTTTTAAATAGGTCACTACTTCTTCACTCAATGTAACATCACGTAACTTATTCCCTTTTCCCATCACACGGAAAAACCAAAAGCCATCACTATCTTGCCAAAAATGACTCATAACCGGTGACCAATGAGCTCGCTCAGACAGTTCCGAGACTCTTAAATAAAGTCCTTTTAAGCAAGCGAGTATAAACAAGTTTCGCTCGAAAGCGGGTTCTTCTGCACACTTTTCTTTTGTTACATTAAAAACGTATTCCCATTGCAAATTACTTAAAGTATCTGGCGTATTAATCTGAGACTGCACAACTAAATAGGGTGAGTTTTTCTTTACGACTGGAACAAAGTTTGTAAATGTCTGTTCTTCTAAGATCGCAAATTTATAGAACACATTCAAAGCAGTGAACATCGCAGACAACGTTTGTTGGCTAGCTTGAATGTCTTTCTTAATAAAAGGGCGCCAATTACCATTAACAATACGCCGACCATTTTCTTCTTTAAACCGCCATTGAACTGAACTAGAACACCAAGAATCTTTTGGCTCTATAACAAAATCTGTATACGCTTCAATATCTTCACGCTTTAAAAAAAATACTGACTGGCCAGTATAGAGCCACGCCCACAAGGAGAAACGTTCGATTTCATTACGAAAGCGATTAAAGGTTCCTTCAGATTTTCGACCATACACACTTAAGAATCGGAAAATAAATAACAATTCGTCCCGAACAGTGGGGATGTCAGATTGCAATTTAGATAAGAATCGATCCAATTCTGGATATTCCGACGCCAAAGTAGCATCTTCTAGATGCGCAATTTGATAGCGTAATTGTTTGAAAACGTCAGCAAGCGGAGTTGGTTGCATTATCACATTCAGAAAATGATTTTACATTAGTCTACTATAATGTCCGATACTGTCTAGTATTGGACATTAAATTATCGTATACGGCTGTTTATTTTAGCGAACAGTTTACTCGTGATAAATAGAATTACCCCTGAAACCGCGCCTATTACTAAGTGAAACACTAGTTCTATCACTGCCTCAAATTGAGGCAAAATCACAATGATATGTTGCAATATTTCATGCATTACATGCAAATTATGGCCTAGGATCTCACCTCCAATAAGCAAACACGCTACCATCCCAATAACTGATAAGCTAGACATAATCCGCGTTGCCGCAGACAGTAATATTTTTCCAAGTCTGTACTTTAGGGTAGTGACATTTTCTTTTTCGCGCATTAGATGTAACGCGATGTCATCAAGCTTTACAAGTAAACTGACGATACCATAGACGCCTATTGTCATTAAAACAGCAATAAGTACTAGCACAGAAAATTGTTTGAACAGTGGCTCATTTTGAATGCTCCCCAAAGCAATGACAATGATCTCTGCACTTAGTACGGAATCCATACGAATTGCACTCGTAATTTTTTCATTTTCGAATTGAACTAAATCAATTTCACAATTCGATACCGCGTTGATTAGCTCATTTTTGCCTGTATCTAATTCTGCAGGTAGCACCATATCTAGCAGTTTATGCGCTCCCTCATAACAAAGGAAGGCGCCGCCTAGCATCAATAATGGTTGAATCAAAAATGGCAAGAAATAGCTAAGCAACAATGCTACTGGCACAATCACGGCTTTGTTAATTAAAGACCCTTTCGCTACAGCCCACACTACAGCAAGCTCCCGCTCCGGCCGTATATCGCCTGACAAACTTTGTGCATTTACTGCTAAATCGTCTCCAAGTACAGGAGCTGTCTTACTCGCAGCAACTTTTGTTAAAAACACTATATCATCGAGCAGCGCAAATAAAGATCCTGACATAACTATCCATCGTCTTGTATGTATTTATTAACTGTATCCTAAGTCTTTATTCATTAGTATGCTATACATTAAATAGAATCGTTAGAAATTTAGTTGATAATGATTTATGAATTCAAAATGAAACGAATCTGTTCACTTGTGAAAGGTAAAATAAAAAATTTAGGATGAATTGTTCTCAAAGCAACCTTTTTAGATTATTAATTAGTATTCTAGGTCTGATTGATCATTGTGTTTTGGCTAGTGCTTTAACTGACGACATTCTGTATTCCTCTATGTCGTCATTCGATATTCAAGTAAAACATGCTGTAGAATTAAAAACAAAAAACACAATGACACTCTATGCAGAACTTGAGAATGCTGAAAAAAAAACGTCGCATAGTGCTAATAAACGGTTTTTTAAATCTAGCTATCTAGATAGTAATCGTCAACGGTTCCGTTATGCGATTAGATTACCTGAATCTTATAAAGCAACTGAGAACTATCCTTTAATTATTTTTCTTCATGGACAAGTCAATCGTCCAGAGTGGAAGTCACATGAAACCTGGTGGTTTTATCCGACTAAAAATCCAACTTTCGACTATATTTCGATATTTCCAACAGCATATAAAGATGTTCCATGGTGGAGCAAAACCCAAGTAAACAACATCCTTAACCTTATTAACATCGTAAAACTAAGTTATCCTGTTGATACTGATCGCATATTTTTAGTAGGCATATCAGATGGCGGAACAGGTAGTTTCTATTTAAATCACTTTTTAAATAGTATATTCGCGGGCACTGTATCGTTCATAGGCCATCCGCTTGCACTTTTAAACCCTGTATTAAATATTCCTCATAATCTCTATGAGCCTAACATTGTTAATTCACCATTTTTAGTCATGAATGGTATTAACGATAGACTATATCCAGCTACAGAGATTGAACCAATTATTAACCATTTAAAAGCGTTTTCAAACAATCTTGAGTATGTAAAAGTCGAAGGTTCGCATCGATTAAGTACAATGCAAGAAGCGTGGCCAATGGCAGAAGCTTTTATGAAAGAGCATTCTAGACTTGCAAACTTAAAGCAAATCTCATGGCAAATAGAGAGTAGTCCAGCGATACAAAGAAATGCATGGATAAATGCTAAATTTGAATCAACTAAGCTTAATCAAAATACTCCCTCAGGGCTTTTACCGAATGGAGCAATAACAAACTGGATAAAAGCGCACATTGTACAGAACACAATTAACATTACCGTTACCCATCCAATAGAACTTCGATTGTTAATCTCACCTAAGCTCATTGAACAGCCCTCAAAACCAATAAAGATTTTTATAAATGGTACTCTTAAGGCATCTTTAATAGTGGATCAAAATATTGATACGATATTAGAATGGGCGGTACTAGATAAAGATCCACAGCTCTTATACACAGGTAGCGTTGAGATATTAGTAAACGATTTGTAAAAGGACTTTAATTATGAGATTGATAACTTACTTGTATAAAGGGCTACGTCAAAATACGAGAGAATGAGGTTATTCAATTTCGCCATTAACTCTGAGATTCATCCATAAAATGTCAGTTAAAAACGAGAATGATATTGTCTAGCTATTTGAATTTATTAGTTATTGTAAATAAATGGTAGCACAGTATGAAAATAAAGAAAGGCAAAGTGTGCTACCTCTAAAATGAAGTAGCAAAGTAGAACTAGAGTTTTAAAGAGAGTAACAAAAAAACTAACGCTTTTTGTTACTCAAGATTGGCATTGAATTTAAGAACGAGTTGATGCTTGTAGATGAGGAAAGGAGATTTTTAGCGGATTCTTGGTTTAGTAATTTTACTTTGCCTGTTTTGATAAAATGAACAATATATCTTCTGTTATCAAAGTAAGATTTTCCAATAGAAGGTAATATGCCTTTTTGTTTCAGCCGATTATAAATAGCGTTGAAATTTAAGCCTCGAAAGAAACAGTATCTTGCCAAGTTAAAATGTGATTTTTCCATTTTTTCAAAATCTGTCGTACTGTAGTAAGTAGATACTTGCCTCCATTTTTGAATTGATATTTTATGGTGATGTAGCAAAGCACGGATATCCAGTTCGCTAATGCAGTAAATGTTTTTAGCCACATCATGCTTAATTTTTTCATTTGAATTATCCAATAAAATCTTTCTTATCGTCCGATAGAAAGTAAAAGGTGTGATTTGAAGTTTGCCGAAAAACGGAGATGGATTGTCTTTGAATGAAACCGGGATCTGTTCGCGTATTACGGTGGTTATGAAGCAGGATTCTTTAATATTAAAATGAGGCAAAATGCGCAAGATGTCACAATAGTCCATCATGCGCTTACACCGGTAACCGTTGTCATTAAAGGAGTTTGGTAACGTTTGATCTACCTCTTTGAGATTAAAATAGGTACTTTCAGAAAACCCTTTGGTGTTTAAGCTGCTAAATAGACCATATTTAGATAAAGAAAATACCGTGTTAACGCTGCAACCAAGTATCTTAGCGAGTAATTGGGCATTACATTTGTATTGTGCGACAGTGCATTGTTGTTCGATATCTTTATTTCTAGTTTTCCATTGCGTTTGAATACTAAACTCTTCAACTTCATACTCATCAAATGTTACGTGCATAGTTGCTTTGTTTGCAGGGCTTACAGTTTTGTATGCTATTAGCCAACTATCTAGATTGAGCTGAGACTTTACGTGAGCAAAAAGTGCTTCAACAGCACTATGGCCTAAATGGGTTAACTGCTGTGACCTGTTTCTATATAAGTGCTGAAGCCATGCCCTGCATAACTCTGTACTAGACAGCATCTGATAAGCCAAATCAAACAATTCACCTGATTTTATAATGCGCTTTTTAGCGATTTTTTCTGGGTGATTATCAAGTGGACGTATTAGATGGCTAGTCATAAGGCATAAGTCATTAATAAACGGCAGTGATCCCTTTAGTCCGTGATGATTCACGTATGTTTGCACAGGGCTTTCAGCAATAATTTTTTGCGGTAAAACGCTACCGCAATAGTTACACTTGCCCACTGTTAGCAAGTTATCCCACTCAAGCGCATGACCACATGATGAACATGTATCTAATAACTGGATGTTGTGAATGTTGCACCGACTAGAAAATAAGAAACTATGCTCAATAGGGCTATTTCCTTTAATACAGCATATTGGGCATACTTTGGCATGTGGTGACAGTAGTGATTGAAAATACCTCCTGTGCTCATACAAATTTTTGTCTACGTAATCTAGTTCGTAAGAGAGACCCGTTAACTCATAGACGATTTTCTTAAACGCACTCAACAGTTGTGCCTGATGAATCGGCAGCTTTTGATGATTTGCATGAAGTAAATCAACCATAAATGAATAGCCGTTTGCCTCAGCAAGTTTCACTAAGTAGAACTTTGGATGTTCGTTTTTAATAACATCAGGAATAAATGGAAGGGACATTATTTCCCCTCCGCATCAAGAGATTCTTGGTGTTCGACAGTTCTTGCAATGTTTAGAAGCTCATTAGGTTTACAGGCAAACGGATTAGATGACGCTTTCTCACTCAACACTCTGTCATAGGTTTTCTCAAGTATATCCAAAGTCACCTTGCCATTAACGTCAACGGCTTCAATGGCGAAATCGAAAAGAAACCTTAAACGACCAAAATACCCTCGGCACGCAATCCATAACCGTAATGCAATTGTTTCATCCGTTACATCAGGAAAGGCAATACCATATTTGCTTTTAAGTAAGACAAAAAGTTGCTGATAACCTTTCATAACAGACATAAAACGCTGTTTCTGCTTTAGTTTGATACGCGGTATGTGGATTGGTGGAAAAGAGCGTCCTATCATTTGCTTTTCTTCGCTGCTTTCACTCGATTGACGTTTAACAAATTTGTTAAGCAAAATGTTTTTGGTTTTCTCTAATCCGACAAGCAAAACAGACGCTTTTGTTTTATCAGAGATAAGTTTTAATACATCTGCAATTGCCTGCGTACCACCACTGCCGTTTTGATGCTCCGGCATTGCATGTTGTGTTTCATCCATAATAAAAAGTCGAACACCTTTCCTCTGAGCAAGATCATTTAATTGATTTCTAATCTTCCGAGTATTTCCATAGGGTTTTACGCCCATCGCCTCAACCAAAGCTTCAAGTATCATCTTCGGAGTGCTCTTTGATTCAATTTCAATAGCAACAATGGGCTGTACTTGGGCACTAGGGTCTATTGAATACTGCTTGCAGATTTGTTCTATGACGACAGATTTACCAACGCGAGAAGGCCCAATAAGACAGTTAACGACAGGAATTGAACCACCACATTTAATTAGCTCCTGTACACCCAACATGACTTGGTTAAATTCTGGGTGTTTAAAACGCGCATTATCAAAGAAAACTGTATGAGGTTTTAAGTTATCTTTGTCCATTATAAAACCCCCCATTCACCGTCATCTTGACCTTCATCACTTAACTCACTAGGAACGTGTGACACTTTTTCGTTACTTGCTAAAATATCTTCTAGCTCTGCTTCTGGATCGAAATCTTCAGGCGTATCAGGAAGCAATACATCAATGAGTTCACCATTTTTACGTGGCTTAGATTGGTACTTAGTCCATTCACTTTGATCAGTAACAAAACAGCTTGCACCATCTAATACTTTTACGCCTTTTTTCTTGGCTTCAAGTTGAGCAAAAGATTTCCCATCAACGTTATTACTTGTATTAGTTGCTTCGAGTAGTTCAAGTTGACCTACTTTGAGAGAAACTTTCGGTGGAACGATGACAGATAATGCTGCTGCGTCTAACGGGTCAACAAGTAAATCAACTAAGATTTTTTCGCCTTTTTTCTGTTTTTCTTCTAACGTGCAATATAGCGCTTGAAGTGCGTCACTATTAAACCAGTGACCACGGTGAAATACGCCTAGATTAGGATTAAGCATACGTCCTTTAATACGCTCACCTCTGAATTTTTTTAATTCAGCCATGTCTTCGATATGCATAGGTGGATATTGAGCAATACCCTTTTCCCATGCTTCATTTGGCGTTAAACCATCTAATCTGTCTAATTGAGTGTTGTGGTACTCGTGGACAAAGTTGGCAAACTTTTGTCTAAACTGCTCGATGGTGACTTTTGCAGCTTGTTTCAGGTTAGTATCGGTGTATTCCAGCGGATTATATTTGCCCAAATAACCTTTTATACCACGGAAAAAAGTATCTCTGATATGACGAATAAAACGTTCCACGAACGCTTTGGCCCAAGGTTGACGAGTAGGAGTAATGTCATAAGTACAGCCTAAGCTGTCTAAAAACGAACGCGTAGTATCAGATAAATAACCAGCACCAGCATCCATCACAACTCTGCACGGTACACCACTTTGAATGTAGCGTTTGTCTGCTTTGCGAGAGATAGCGTGATAGAGTGCGTTTACGACAAAACCGCTTTGCTCTCCTGTATTGCCAATCGAAATGGAATAACCAAGTAAACTTGCTGTACCAACACAAAAACAAAGGTGCAGGCTAACAGGGCCGATGTAGTATTTCACCCCATCGACGATTTCAATAATGCCTAAATTGAAATTTCCGGTGTCTAATTCAACAAGCTCTAGTGGCAAGGTTACATTGTATTTGTGTTGAATTTTTCGATATGCTTTCTTAGCTTCACTCGAACCTTTGCGTTTGGTTACAATTTCAATAGGATCTACTTTGTCGATGCGTCGCTCAAAGCTACGCGGGCTAGGAACTGAATCAGCCATACCAAGGCGGATCATCAAGTTTTTCAGTTTCACATAGCACTGGCTTTTTAATAATCCCTCTCGTTTTAAAAAGTACTTATTAATGATTTTAGTGATGACCTTTTCAACTTGTTCATCCAAACGCGTTTTTCTACGCGTATTCTTGCAAAGCACCTGTTTTTTAATATCAAAACTGTCACTTTCCCAGCGTCTGAACCATTTAGATACTGTTGAGCCTCCCGGAGGTTTAGGATCACCAATCTTTGCCGCAGTTTCTAAGATAATATGTTTTCTTAACTCAGGTTGGTGAGGGTTTGGATGTCTCGCCATTCTTAAAACATAGGCTTCACGACGATTAATAATACGTTGTTTGCTAATGGGGATCGCATAGGCATTGACTGATTCTAATTGAGGTTTAGTGATGAAAATAATGCCGCTAGACACGTTCTCTAGAAAATCTTGGAAATCAAGAGATGACACTTGCTTATTTTCAAAGCGTACAAAAACCAAATGGTCATCTTCATCGACAGATAATACGATTGCCTTTTTTCCACCAAAAATAATGTTTTTACCTTTTAGGTCATAAAAATCGAATTGACTGATCATTATTTCACCTCCGCAAAGTTTTGAGGTGAAAACGGTAGTGATAAGTCTGTTGTCACATGTTGTTGAGCGATTAATGCAGGAGCTAACGCATTTGTGCAGTTAAACGTTGAGATCATTGAATACACATCGCCAAGACTTTTAACGGCAGATAATTGGGTTTTAATGATATTTAAGTTGAAGCACTTTAAGTCAAAAAACTTGTAGCGATACAATCTTGCCAAATTTTCAATACGGCTACCTTGGCTGAAGTCAGTATCGCGCCATTCAACTAGTGGGATATTGTATCTATCTAGGAAAAATTCTTTTAGCACTGCTAGGCGATCTTGCACCTTTGCACAATCGAAACGGTGAGCAACTTTTAATTCTCTAAACTCATATGAACCATCAGTGAACTTCACAAGAAAATCTGGTGTATAGCGACAGTATTCTCCTTTGAATTTGTAAACGTAAGATTTGGGCTGCGCTTTGTATGTTTCTACACTATTGTCAAATTCTAGTTCACGTAGACCGCAGACTTCCAAGTAACTGTCAGGTCGTTGTAAAGACTTACTTTTGAATGCATTAAAGAATCGGTTAAATTTTTTTGAATAGTAGTGAGCAGGCTTTTGGCTCACATTAATGTTATTTCTAATTTTCATATTTTTTATCTCTCTTAATTTTTTATGGGCAAAAAGGCCCCAGTCACTGAATATTCAGCGACAAAAATTTCTTAATTGGTGTTTTCTAGATGAATTTAGGCAATAGGCTGCTGCTCAAAGGAGCAACGCTTTCGAGCAAAACTGCTAAGTGCTAATTCGGTGAATAGAGTTAATTAACTCGTTCGAAACCCATACAGCAGGAGTTGCTTGGGTATTCGTTTTGACCAATAGAGAGAACAGATGAATGCTTTAAATACACGATAAGTTTGCTCACTGTGTGCATCAACAATAGAGCCAAAACGGTACAGGTCACGCTTATGGTTATAAACGCGAGAAAATTCAATTGAATTACTAGGAAGTGTGTTTGTAGTAATTGAATTATGGTTTGATTTTAAACTACTAAAAAACTGCTTAATGGTGAGTTGCTGTAGTTTGTATGACACATGGGTATCCTCCTTCTTTCGTCAGCCCAAAATGTGAAAGTGAAATAATTCTATGCATTCTTTAGTGGGAATGCAAATAAAAGATACATTCTTTTTGTGGAATGTATAGTTGTTTGTGGGAGTATTTAAGCGTACTATTGAGTAAAAATAAGGGCTGGCCGCCCGATAAAAAAATTTCAAAAAAGTGTGAAAAAAGTGGATAGTAATCAACAGACACTCAGTGATGTGGCGAATATTTCAACAGGAAGGAGCTTTCGAGGCGGTGTCTCTGAAATCAGTGACGGTCAATATCATGTCTTACAACTTAAAAATGTGGTGAGTACTGATAATGGCTATACCATTTCTACAGATAACCTTATACGCACTACTATTGAAATGAAAAATAAGCGTCCCATACCGTTACTACATGATGGTGATATCGTTGTCATGGCAAAGGGGAGTGACTTTAAGGCACATAGATTGTCCCATGTACCTGCCAATACCGTTGGCACTCAGCACTTTATTTCAATTGCTTCAAAAGATCGCAATGTTGTTCTTGATGATTTTATTTATTTTTATCTTAATCTATCTTCAACACAGCAGTGGCTTGAAACGCATGGTGGCGGTACATATCAAAAAACGATAAGTGTTGCGACACTCTCAAAATTACCGTTTCCTATTATCTCAATTGAAAAGCAGCAACAGTTACTCGATATTGCCAAGGGTGCAGCCAGAGAAAAACAAATTTTGCTGGAGCTAATAGACAATCGAAATCAGCAAATTGAAGCAATCATTAGGGAGTGCTTTTGATGAAGCAAGCCGATGACCAAATGCTAGAGGGCCTAGTTAAAGCGGTGGTGCAGCTCTACAAACATCATGGCCTTATTCAATATTTTGATAATGATACACAGGCGAGAGATTTTTTCTTATTCACTTTTTTCTGTTCGCTCTATCAAAATAAGCAAGGCGAAGCATCAATTGCTATTAAGCATGAAAGTGATAACGTTAAAAAATGGCACAAGCGATTATTAGATACACAAAGCCTATCAAGAGAATCGAGTGCGATTTTTCAATTGCTCTCGTTATACATAGATAAAATTAGCACGTTAGATTCTGTTTATTTTTCTGAAGACTTAAGTCGATTGGCAAGTGATTTTAAAATACTGGCCCTATCGCAAGATATATCGTCATTATCTGCACGAAATAAAGTCACTGTATTTGAACGCGTATTGCTTCGTTTGCAGACCATGAATGTGAGTGATCATTTTAGTAATGACTTTGATTATCAAGAGTTGCCAGATACATTCGCTAAACTATTTTGTGAAGCAGAGTTAACTAAAGGCGAAAGTCGTAGTTTATACCTTCCTTTCGAGACAAGATGTGAATTAGGTCGTTATATTGCTGCGCATTATCCTAATGCTAAGCTGCGTATCGAGTGTATGGGCCAAGGTGTCCATCACTTACTTTGCATGTTTGCATTGTTAGATGCACAGTATATCAACCTCACACAATCTAATGCCTTATCTCAAAAGCCAAATGTTGAAAAAGGGAAATTTGATATTGCTTTAGCGCTATTGCAACCTACATTAAACACAAATAATAAAAACAAAAATAATGACCGTGAAGATAGGGTGGAGCCACTTAAAGGATTTTTTGATAAAGCACGTATTGATGTTGATTCGTTCTCATCTCGTTATAAAGAGCATGGCTATATTCAACACGCCCTTTGGAGCTTAAAAGACAATGGCAAAGCATACTTTTACACCGGGAAAGGGCCGCTTTTTAGGCAATATGAGCGGCAGGCACGAATGAATTTAATCGAAAATAATAGAATTGAAGCAATTTGTACGCTTCCAGAGAAGCTTGCAAGCTTCATTTTGCCTACGATGAACTTAATTATTTTAGATAAAAATAAAAAAACTCAATCGGTACGCTTTATTGATTGCTCAGCGGCCTTAAAGTCAGCCAATGATATCAGGGATTTAGTTTCGATAATTCACAGCAATACACTTCAATCTCGAAATGTAATAAGTGTTAACTGTCAGCAGCTCTTATTAAAGGACGCAAATTTAACCTTGGATACATATAAAAATGTTCTGTTTAATTCTTCACAATGTAAAGATTTAGAGAAAGAACGAGAAGAGCTAATTGCTTCTTTAAAAGACATTGAAAAGTCGTTAACAGATTCTATAAAGATGATGAAATCGATGTAAGCCTTTGTGTAGATGGTATTAATAACACATATTATAGCTTAGAGCGAATATGAGACACTGAATTTATGTTTGAGTTATATCAATATATCTACAAAACGGACATTAAGCCTCTCATAATTCCTATGTTCAGTTAACTTAAATACTCTAAATTGTGATTTAAAATTGATTTTTCACAAATAGAATCTGAAAACTTAGAGGGATAGCTAGAAGCCTAAATGTAATAACTTTTAAATAAATTAAGGGTAAATTCAGCTAACCTTAAGTTTAAAGAGGTATTGTGAATAATATTTACTCAAAGGCATGCATCATTGAAAGTTTTAATTATCGAAGATTCAGTTTCACTTAGGCGTAGCTTAAGAGTAGGACTATCCAACCTTGGTTTTACTGTTGATGATACTGGCGATGGCTCTGAAGGCTTAAGCATGGCTTTGTCTGGTGATTATTCTTTATTAATTCTTGATTTAATGTTGCCCTCTGTAGATGGTACTTCAATATTAAAGGCAATTCGACACGCTGGAAAAGATATCCGTGTATTAATTTTGTCTGCTAAAGACCTTACAGAAGATAAAGTTGACGGTTTGCTCAACGGTGCTGATGACTACCTTACTAAACCTTTTTCGTTTGACGAGCTACATGTTCGATTACTTTGTCTTATGCGCAGGGGAACATTGAATGTAAATGACAGCAGTGTCAACATTGGCTCAATATCATTAGATTTGCATTTAAAACAATTAAAATGTGGTGGTACGGATGCTCAACTTACACCTAATGAATACAAAGTGGTTGAATGTTTGTTTACCAATCAAGGAAAAGTGATTTCTCCTGAAAAGCTCAGCGAATATCTTGCCGGGCAGTATGACGCCATTGCAAAAAACTCTTTAGAGGCTCACCTTTCTTCAGCTAGAAAAAAAGTCAAAGCTTTGGGCTACGAACTTCCAATCAAAACTAAGCGTGGCTTTGGCTATTTCGTTGAGAGTCATTAGTGAACTCAATTCATAAAAAGCTAAGTCGCTATTTATCCATTTCGATATCAATACTGTTGATCTTTATCTTATTGGCAACTGATATCAGTGTCGATACATGGATTAGTGATGAATTTGACCGGGCTATGATTAACAAGGTTGGGTTACTTGAAACATTAGTTGAAGAAGATGAAGAAGGCATAGAATTTGATTTTGCTGGGGAATTTATGCCGGAATTTGAAGGTAAAGAGAACCCAGAATATTACCAGTTTTGGTATAAAAACGAGGTATTTGAGAGATCAGACACGCTAGAGTTTTTTGAAATAAAAGATCTACCAAAACTAGATGTACAACTAGACAAGTTTATTTTTCAGAACATCACTCTTCCAGATGGACGAGCGGGAAAAATGTTATTCACTAAATTTATTCCTCAAGTTGATTCTGATGATAGAGAGCGCTTAGGCATATCTAAAGAAGAGTTCGCAAAAAATCAGCATCCAATGGAATTTGCTTATGCTCTTAGCACTGAAGAGTTAAACTACATTTTATGGTTTGTAGATATCATTTTTATAGTTACATCATTACTTGCCGTTATTGCGGTGCGAAAAATTGTTACTATTGTTGTATTTAATAGTTTAAAGCCATTAGATGAATTCAATCGTCAACTAAGCAAGGTCAGTTTAAATTCTGATAACCTTGAGGTTTCTGTCGGCACGCTACCACAAGAACTTGTTCCCATTGCTAACGGTGTTAACCAATTCATCAAAGATAACCACAGCCTGTATTTGCGTGAACAAAGGCTAACCTCTGATATAGCCCACGAATTGAAAACACCAATTGCCGAACTAATAAGTTTGAGCGAAGTTGCCTTAAAATTTCCTCATGAAAAGGAAATAAAAGATAACCTTGCCAGCGATGTTCATGAAATATCCTCTCGCTTAAAAAATATTGTTAATAGCATCATTTTTTTGCAAAAAAGTAGCAGTTCCAACGAATTAACAACAAGCGAAATTAACTTAACCGATCTAATTGATAATATTCTCACTAGAGAGAATTCAAAAGACAGAGAGATTAAACTTCACCTCCAAGAGCCTTCATTAATAGTTGAGACCAACAAATTTGCATTAGAAACCGTGTTATCAAATTTGATTAATAACGCAATCTTTTACAGCCCAACGACTACAGCAATAGAGATAGCAACGTCAAAAACTGATGACAACAGCGCTTTGATCAAAGTCTCAAATATATGCAATGAAGACTGTCAGGAAGATGATTTGAAATTGTTCTTTGATCCTTTATGGCAAAAAGACGAATCAAGAACATCGACAGAGCGATTTGGTTTAGGTTTAGCCATAGTAAAATCCTACTGTGAAAAAATTGGAGCAACTGTTTCAGTATCGTTAGTTAAGAGGAAAATAACATTTACTGTATCGCTGTAATGAAAAAGTATTCTAACGGTGCTTTACTATTTCTTTATCTGTTTGCTTCAAGTATTGCCTTTGCAAATGAAGTTGTCGTTGATGGCTCACTGAATGATTCAGATTGGCAAAGTGCGAAGCGAAACACTGTTAATTATCAAGTTGTTCCACAAACGCTAACAAAGGTAGAAGGCAACTTTTCTTATCAAGTACTAACAACTGACCACGGCATATACATAGGTGTTGTGGCAACAACTAAGCCCCCATTAAGAGTAAGGACACAAGAAAACGACACGCTTTTCACTAATGATCATATTCTAATAATGATAGATATGAATAGTACCGAGCAAACAAGCTATGTATTTTCAGTCAATCATCAAGGATATTTTTATGATGGTATCTTTAAGCAGAATAAAGAGTTAGATTTAGATTGGAGTAGTCAGTGGGAGTTCAAAACTAAAGTATTTACCGATTCATGGAGCGCTGAAATTTACATCCCTTGGACTGCTATGTCTTTTGCCCTTCACGAGCAGAATGAATTCGGCCTTTCTATTACTCGTTTTGATGAATCCACTAATGCAACATATTCATCAATTCCGGCCAACACATCAATGAATAGTTTTTTAACAAACTTCAGCAAAGAGAAAGTCGAAATTAACAATCAGTCGAGCCTAGATATTTTTCCATACATTTCGGCTAATCGTGACATTGCGAACAACAAAAACTCTACTGATATAGGTGCTGAATTGTTTTGGAAACCTACTAAAAGTCAGCAATTAAGTGCCACCATAAACCCCGACTTTGGACAAGTAGAATCAAATGAGTTAGTCGTTAATTTTTCAGCCATAGAGAGCTTTTTCTCGGAAAAGCGACCTTTTTTCAATGAAAATCAAAGTTTATTTGAAGTTGCTGGGCCAGAGTCACTTAGAGTAGTACATACGCCAAGAATTGGCGGGGAGTCATATTATGATGAAGACTATTCAGGTGTGTTGGATTCTGCAATTAAATACACATTAAGTAGTGAACAATTAGATTTTGGGCTTTTATCTGCATTTGAAAGTGCCGATAGCGGGAAATCTGTTAGAGATTTTTGGTTGTTAAGAGGCCAATACCGTTTAGGAGCTAACAAATTTGGCGCTTCACTTAATAGGGTTAATACGCCCGGCATTGAGCGAAATGCAATTATTATTGAGTCTGATTTCAATTATGCATACTCAGATAGTACTGAGCTAAATTTCGGCATAATCAGATCTGATATAGAACAAGGACCTGAAACAACGAGCGACTTCGGTTGGTGGCTCACTGGAAGTACAGAACCATCCGAGCAGCATAGCCATGAGTTTAGTCTTTTTAACTATGGAGACGATTTACAATTAAATGACATTGGCTATGTCAAACGAGTCAATCGAAAGCAATTTGAATATGAATATCAATATCAAATTCCAGATTTAGATAGCTGGTCGATAAGAGATGTCATATTTGCGTTTGAAACTGAAATAAAAACGAACCACCAAAATGAAAAACTGCCTCGTATTGTCGGTGCAGGTGTTGAATTGGTGACAAATGCAGAATTTGAATATCAACTTTCATTGGAATTGGGTTCGTCCGGGTATGATGATTTACTAACGCGAGGGAATAATTCCGTATGGCTACCGTCCTTTTATATAGCCGAACTTGAACTAAATTCTCCAGAATATGACTGGGGAAGCGTTGGAGTGGCACTTGAGATGGGAACGGAGGGCCTGTCTGGTAACTTTTACAACGCTGAAGTGAGCATTGAACAGCAGATTAGTACTCAACTACACATTGGATTAACGGTATCGCAATACAATAGTGATAGTTGGCTTGAATGGGATGACGGTAATACCGTCGATGAATTTAACTTCACAGAGCAAGGCATTGAACTAAGTGTAGATTATCAAATTAGTGAAAGTCAGGAAGTACGCGTTAAACTTGAGTCTGTTATCGGCAAAGCAAAGCACTTAAATCAATACTTCGTTGATACACAGGGGGAGTTAATAGGCTCCGCTGAACAAGATGATTTTTCATTTTCTGAAAGTGCTTTCCAGCTTCGCTATAAATATTCCTTGAGTAAATTAACCGCATTTTACCTCAGCTATAGTTTTGGTGGGGAATTTGAAGACGATCTCGCGAAGTTTGGAAAAAGAAACCTTTATAAACAATCAATAAAAGCAAAAGATGCTCATAATCTATTTGCGAAAATTCGACTTCATTTTTGATTAAGGCAACATTCAATCAATCTTATTTAAAGTTTCAGTTTCTACTAAGCAAAACTTAAGTTTAAATTTTTAGCATAAAATCACCAACATTGAGGTGATTTTATGCCAGTAAAGCTAACAATTGGTCAACAGTATACAAAAGCCAGTTTTCCTTATTGGAAGCTAATAAGCTTTATATGTTTAATGAGTGCCGTAATGGGAAGCATGGCACTGAATAAAGACGCCTATATCGCCAGCCAAAAAGATATCTTTTCTTTCAGTAACAACGCTCTGCAAATACTACCTAGTGAAATTTGGCACAATATCACTTATTTAGGAGATGCGCTGATTCTAATTCCGCTGCTTTCCTTCATTTGCCTTATAAATACGAGGATGTGGGCAGCTATGTTTGGTGCTGTGCCATTAGCTTTCTCACTTAGTCATTTAGGTAAAAATTTTTTTGCCATTCCTAGACCCGCTGCTGTTTTAGAACATCAGCAGTTTACTATTATTGGTGAAACCCTGACTGCTTATACAAGTTTTCCATCTGGTCATACGATTACGATTTTTACAGCAATCTCTGCAATGGTATTTGTTCTTTTAAGAGAAGCTAACATCAGTGAGCAACATAAAACGTATTGGATATATTTATCGCTAATGGTCGCTACAGTAGTCGCCATTTCTAGAGTCGCTGTAGGTGCTCATTGGCCCGCAGATTTAGCATTTGGAGCAATAATAGGCACTATTTCAGGGTTAAGTGGCGAATATTTATCAAGACATTATTCAAAATGGTGGAATTGGGCAAAAGTAAAGCCAGCTATTTTAGGATATTTTATTATTGGTTTTTGCTTTATCCTTTTCGTATGTGTAATCAGTGGAAAACTTCCTGAACTAACTATAATTTGGATAGCAATTTCGGTCAGCGCTATTGTTGGTACATACATCACATTAAAATCAATATTACAAAATGAACACTAAAGCCCTTTCTAAAATTTCAATTTTGAAGGCAAGCAGTTTCACTTTTTGGGTGAGCATTGTAATGACGTTTGCTTACAATTTGGTGCTGTTAGAGTATGTTAATCAAAACACCAATGTATGGAGCACTAGCGGACTTGGAATATTGCTATCAACTGTTGTGATAGTATTCATCTTTTCATACACCATATTTTCATTGCTAGCGCTGATTTCACCAACTGTTCTGAAAATATTTCTCGCAATAATCACTGTTTTAAATTCTTCCGCCATATACTTTATGAGCAACTATCAAGTAGTGCTAGATAAAACCATGATGGGAAATATATTTAACACCCGCTACTCAGAATCTATTGAACTACTCTCTGTAAGCTTGATTTTCCCGATAATAATGTTGGGTTTAATTCCAGTTTGTTTTGTCGCCTTAATCAAAATTAAACACGTTGATAGAGTAAAAATATTAAGTAACGCATCAATTGCTTTAATAGTCTCTTTTGCATTCTTGTATACGAACTCTACTAGTTGGCTTTGGATTGATAAGCATGCAAGCATTTTAGGCGGAAAGATTTTACCTTGGTCATACATAATAAATTCAGGTAGATATTACTCATCCATAAATAGAACAACTGACGGGCAGAAAGCGTTACCAGATGGCCATTTTCTGGATAACAATAAAACAGTCTTTGTATTGGTCATTGGTGAAACTGCTCGTGCTGCCAATTTCTCATTGTACGGCTATTCCAAATTAACTAACCCTAGTCTCACAGAACAGTCTAATCTACTGGTGTTAAACAATACAAAATCCTGCACTACCTATACCACAGGTTCTCTAGCATGTATTTTAGCGCCGAATGATCAATACTTGGACTATGAAGCACTACCGACTTATTTAACACGGCATGGCGTTGATGTTCAGTGGCGAACCAATAACTGGGGTGAGCCACCAATAAAAGTAACAAGTTATGTTGAGGCGAGAGAATTACGAGCTGGCTGTGTGGGAGAAGGCTGTAAGTTAGATGAAGTGCTACTGACTAATTTAATTAACTCTATCGATTCATCTGATAAACAAAAGATCTTGGTTGTTTTGCATACTAAAGGGAGTCATGGCCCAAGCTACTATTCACGATACACAAAAGACTTTAACCAGTTCACACCTGTTTGCAACGATGAAGAAATTAGCAAATGTAGCCCGGATGAGTTGATTAATGCCTACGACAACACCCTGCTGTATACCGATCATTTTCTGACGACACTTATAGCGGAATTACAAACCTTAGCGAATACTTCATCAGCTATGATGTACATTTCTGATCATGGTGAGTCACTTGGCGAGCATGGACTTTACTTACATGGCACACCATATTCATTTGCACCTGATTATCAAAAAGAAATCCCTTTTTTATTTTGGGCATCTGATACTTTTTTAGATTCAAAAAGTTTAAAGCTGGAAGACTTAACTCAAGCTGAAAGCCATAATCAGTTTAATGTCTTTCATACTGTTTTAGGAGCACTTAGCCTTGAATCATCAATATATGATAGTACGTTTGATATATTGCATAACTCTGCTGAACATTAAAAATTATGTTGCTCTACAACAGCTTTATTAAAATTATTATATTGGTAATGCTTTATTTTGCCTTGCCATTAACTGCTGCCCCTCTTATTAATAATGGTTCTGAAGCAGCATCTGGATTGAATTTATATACCGCGAAATACAGTGTATTACGAGGCAAGAAAAAACATGGTCGAGCCACAAGAACACTAAATAAAAATAACACTGTTTATTCGTTATCATTCAATACTAGCGCATCAATTTTTTTCTATAGCATAGATACGAGTGAGACAAGTACTTTTCTATGGCAGGACAATAAAGTAGCGTTACTGAGCTATAAAGGAAAAGATTCGAGAACCTTTAAAAAAGATAAACATTTACAGTTAAATTTTGATCGTAATAACCAAACTTTAATAGCTAAAAAGAATGGCGATATTAGTGAACACAAATTAAAAGATGACGTGTTAGACCCACTATTTGTGTTTGAAAAGTTAAGACTTGACGCACTGGAATACGATGGGTTTTCTAATGTAAAACAATTGCATTACACCGTTTATAATACAAGTGGCTTCAAAGAATATATCTTCCTAAATGCTGGGCGAGTTACTATCGACACACCTATTGGGGAACTTAATTGCATAAAATTAAGCAGGATTAGAAAAAACAGCACAAGAAAGACGCATATTTGGCTGGCTCTTGAATACGACTATATACCTGTAATGCTTTTACAAGAGAACAAGGAAGAAGAAGTGGCAACACTACTAATAAGTTCTATTGAGAAACATTAAGAGTAATAGCTGCATAAACTCCTTACTAATCAAAGATTAAAAACAACATTTCTAATTTCCTGCTAAAACTAACTACAGTAATTCAATAATAACAAAGCCTCTTTAAGCAAAAAAATAGCAACACTTTGCCATTTATCAGTTTGAACTAAGCAAATCTTAAGTTAGCAAAATTACCATAAAGTCATACTCATAAGAGGTGTCTTTATGAAAAAGCATTTTTTTATCAACCTATTTGCAACATCAATAATTTGCGTAACTTGCAACGTACAAGCAGCGGATGCAACTGACGATAATTGTAATCAAAAAGATAAAATAGAATTAAAGACTAACGACATTTTTAACCTAGAAGACCCCGACACCATTTTTCTCCATCGCTGGGCAAACTTTTTTCATATCAAAACCAAAAATAAAACGCTTTACAACGAAGCTGCATTTTTCATCAAAAAGTGCGATGTAAACCAAGCAGATCTTGAAGAACTGGAACGCCACCTCAGAAGTAAAAAATACATAAGAGATGCACGAGTATCTCGAAATGAGACCTCTGACAAAATCACAGTTGAAACATGGGATAACTGGTCATTAATGCCAACAGTAGATTTTGGCCGTAAGGGGGGAAAGAATAAATACGCTATTGGTATCAAAGACAGAAACTTCTTAGGCTTGGGTATTGACGCTGAGCTTGAATCCTTTACCAACGATCAACGCAGTGGATATAAATTTAAAACGCACTTTCCCTTATTTCTTAATAATAATATTAATGCGCAAGTTAACCTAACCAACAGCGATGATGGTACATCTGAATCTGTATTCATAAAGAAAGGCTTTGTAAGTTTTGATACCAACAATGCATTTAATATTGGCTTTGACAACTTTAAGCAAATAGATACCCAATACAAACTTGGCAATACTTACAACAAATTTGAACACAATCAACGATACTCAACAGCTAGCTGGCAATGGCTTAAAAATGACTCCAAAGAAGATACATTAAGATTTGGTATTGGCTTTACCAATGAGCAGCATGAATTTTCAGTAATTTATGAGACAAAAAATCTAGACCTAATTTCAGTCGCACCGTCAAATAGAGAATTTATATATCCTTATCTTAGTGTTGAGTATTTGCAGAAAGACTTCAGAAAACTCACTAATCTTAACCTGATAAATCATATCGAAGACTTCAATCTTGGTTGGAATGTAACGACTCAAGTTGGCACTGACATAGGGAATACAGATACCTCACCGACATTACTTTTGCGGTCAAGTTTATCAAAAGGCATAGAAATATTTGATGACGCATTTTGGTTTATTACTGCAACCTTAGATGGGGAAATTTACAGTGATGCCGACAATGCAAATAGAACTGTTTTAAGCGTCAATAATGAATACTTTCATAAAATAAATGATAGTTGGGGTGCCTATTTAAAAAACAGTAGCCAATTTAGTGAGAATCAATTTCAAGACACCCCTATTATATTAGGTGGTGAAACTGGCTTACGGGGTTACCCATTACAATACAGGCATGGCAATCATAGCACTCAATTTACGGCTGAAGCTCGTTATTACCCTCACATCAATATCTATAAATTACTTGAGTTAGGCGGGGCTATTTTTGTCGATACAGGCAGAGTTTTTGGTAGTTCAGATAATACCACCGATCAAGATTCTTGGATGACTTCCGTAGGTATTGGTGCTCGATTTTATTCGACGCAAACCAGCGAAGCTCGCGTAATACATGTAGATATCATCAAGCCAATGACCTCAGATCAAAACGTCAATGGTATCGAATTTCGTATCACTACAAAGCATTCATTTTAAGGTGTAATAATGAACAAGGCTTTAGTTTTTCTAAAAAATCTCACTCTTACCACCAATCAGTTAGTTATGTTTACTTGTGCGTATGTAACATTGGTGTTGAATGCTCCGTTTATTTTAAAAACGTCTTCTGCAATATTGGCACTTAGTGAGTATAATATTTTCTTCTTACTATCTGTTCCAATATTTCTCCTGTCACTATCGATCATCATTCAATGTTTCTTTGCATTTCGCTGGATAACTAAACCACTACTAATACTGTTGGTACTAATATCTTCCCTTATTTTTTATAGCACAGTGACCTACGGCATTGTTTTTGACTATGGGATGATACAAAACACGTTTGAAACTGACAGAGCCGAAGCGCTTTCATATGTTAATTTTTCTGCTTGTGTATTTTTTATTATCTTAGGTATTCTGCCATCAATACTGATTGCGAATGTAAAGCTCACATATTCAACCTTTATGGGAGAGTTGCTATCCAGAGCTAAGTTAATCAGTGGTAGTTTTGTCACCATTTTTTTAATAGCAATCGTTTTTTATTCTAGCTATGCATCAATTGGAAGAAATAACCGTGATTTGATCGGCTATTTAACTCCTTATGCATTAATTGATTCTACAGTGAAATATGCCAATAGAAACTACCTCTATCCGCCTTTAAGGTTTACCTTATTAGATACTTCGCCAACTATTTCTAGTCCGAATAACACTAAAAGCATTACCGTTTTGGTACTTGGTGAAACGGCTCGCGCCCAAAACTTTTCTTTAAATGGTTATGATAAACCGACCAATAGCCAAACCAAAGACTTAGGCGTTGTTTCATTTAAAGATGTTACCTCCTGTGGCACAGCAACAGCAGTATCAGTTCCCTGTATGTTTTCTAGACTAAACAAAGAAAACTATGAAAAACGAGTGGCTACAGCTCAACAGAATGCCATTGATTTAATTCATTTGGCTGGAGCCGAAGTCTTTTGGATTAGTAACAATAATGGTAGCTGTAAGGGTGTCTGCGCTCGTGTCAAAACTGAACAAATTTCAACAAATAGTAATAAGCCATTATGTGATGGTGAATATTGCTTTGATGAGGTGTTGGTTGAAGCATTAAGAAATAAACTTCATTCGTTGAAAAGCGACAATTCATTAATTGTATTACACATGATCGGCTCTCACGGGCCAACTTACTACCGACGTTACCCCAAAAACAAACGAGTATTTTCTCCAGACTGTCAACGTAGTGATATCCAAAATTGTAGTCAAGAGGAACTGGTTAATACCTACAACAACACTATTGCTTATACTGATTTAGTATTGTCAGAAATCATCACAGAACTTGCGACATTGAGCAATGAGAACAATATTAAAGCATCAATGATTTATGTCTCTGATCATGGTGAATCCTTAGGCGAAAGTGGCGTGTATTTACACGGCTTACCTTATGCGTTTGCACCAGAAGAACAAACAAAAGTGCCATTGATTTACTGGGGAGATAAGTTGCATCACCGAGCTAAGTTAGATTGTTTGATGGATATTAGTGAGCAGCCTATATCTCATGACAATGTGTTCGATATTTTATTAGCTGAAATGCAGGTTAATTCAAAAGTTTATCAACCTGAAAATAACCCTTTTAACCAGTGTACTAATGATATTTCGGTCGCAAAAGCAAAGTCACCAACAAATACTCAAGGAGTAAATTAATCCGTGTTTGATAGCGAAAACAAACCAAAAGGTCTTAAACGAGTTTATCTCGCAACATTGAATTCAACCAGAGCGTTCAAGTGGCTCCTAAGGAATGAAGCCGCATTTAGACAAGAGTTACTATTGCTTGTATTTTCGATCCCCGTAACTTTCTTGTTCAATATTACGCTGAAAGAGCAACTCATACTGATCGTTGCAGTACTGTTCATTATGTTTACTGAGATAATAAATACTGCGATAGAAGCGGTAGTTGACCGTGTTGGGTTAGAAATACATCCACTCTCAGGTTTAGCTAAAGATTTAGGGTCTGCCGCAGTATTAGTGAGCATAGTAATTGCTATTTTTGTTTGGCTTTCTGTGCTTATTTAACTTGAGATTATTTCAGTTTTTCTTCAGTAAATCTTAAGCTTGGTTTAATAAAGTAGGCATCGTTTTAATATTCAAATTATTAGCGATGCATACGACAATATACAGCCTTATTCGACCATTTCTTTTATTCACTCTTTCCATCATGGTTTTTCTAACCCTGACCCGTTCAGGTTTAGCATTATGGCAAGTAGATAGATTTGAAGGCTTTGACAGTTTTGTAAAACTTATCGGCAGCGGGTTTCGTATAGACCTTAGCAGTGCGGCTTACTTGTGCGCAATCCCTGCATTATTACATCCTTGGATATCAAGAACACGATTTCATTTTCAGTGGTCATATTTACTAAAAGCATGGTTTTTTGTGTGCTTTATAGCGATTTTTTTTTTCGAATTAGCAACACCTGCTTTTATCAATGAATATGGTTTCAGACCAAACAGGTTATTTATTGAATATCTAGCATACCCAGATGAAGTGACAAAAATGCTGGTCAATGGTCATTTGGTTACATTATTGATAGTGTTTGCATTATTGCTATTACCTGTTAAGAAATTATGGCAGTTTTCTGATCGTTTAGTCTCAAATAAGGTAGACAAAGTTGGCTTTTCAGTAGCAAATAGACTGCTGGCCTGTTTGTTGCTGATTGTTGTGATTTCTTTATCTGCACGA
Source organism: Pseudoalteromonas luteoviolacea B = ATCC 29581 (assembly GCA_000333235.1). Classification (GTDB taxonomy): domain Bacteria; phylum Pseudomonadota; class Gammaproteobacteria; order Enterobacterales; family Alteromonadaceae; genus Pseudoalteromonas; species Pseudoalteromonas luteoviolacea_D. The sequence goes on from CAPN01000023.1 coordinate 159,335, forward strand.
GGGACATTAGGCCATAGACCAATCAATCCTGCATTAGTATACTTTTCAACTGACCCATTAGTTAATTCCCTCACGTTAAATTCGACCTACAGTGTAGCTTATGCGCTTAATCAATTCGGTGATGAAAAAAATGCAGCCAAGCTATATGGCAAGATGGAAAATGATCGAGTTATTGAGCTAGTTCGTCAGGAGTCAAAACAACCTTTAGACAGCTTCAAAAACGATAACTTACCCACTTTAAGTAAACGTTCTCCGAGCTTTAAGGGACGACCAAAAAACTTGGTAATAATCCTAGAAGAAAGCTTAGGTGCCCAATATGTATCATCTCTTGGTGGAATCCCACTCACACCTGAAATTGATAAATTAAATCAAGAAGGTTGGGCATTTAAACGATTGTACGCAACAGGCACTCGCTCCGTTAGAGGTATTGAAGCGGTTATAACGGGCTTTACACCAACGCCATCTAGGGCAGTTGTTAAGTTAGACAAATCGCAAAAGGACTTCTTTACTATTGCATCTCTGCTCAAAGAAAATGGTTATGAGACTCAATTCATTTATGGTGGAGAAAGTCATTTCGACAACATGAAAAGCTTCTTTCTAGGAAACGGCTTTACTGACATTGTTGACTTTAATGATATTGAAAACCCACAATTTGTAGGGTCTTGGGGGGCAAGCGATGGCGATTTGTTTAATCAGGCTGATATTGAATTAACTAAGTTGCATAACGAGGGAAAACCATTTTTTAGTTTCATATTTACGTCAAGTAACCATGATCCATTTGAAATACCTGATGGTATTGTCACCCCGATCCAATACAACGACAAACAATTGAAGCAGTATGATGACAAAGAATTACTGCGCCATAAAGCCATACAATATGCTGACTATGCGTTAGGACAATTTATTGCAAAAGCAAAGATGCAAGCCTATTGGGAAAACACAATATTCCTCGTTGTTGCCGACCATGATGCAAGAGCAATGGGTAAAGATCTTGTTCCCATTAATAATTTCCATATTCCGGGTGTGATCCTAAACTCAGGTAAAGAACCTACTCTAGATAAACGAATAGTCAGTCAAATCGATTTAGCCCCAACTCTCTTGTCATTAATGGGTATAGAAAACATTTCACCAATGTTAGGTCAAGACCTTACAGTTCCAACTGCTTCTAACAGAGCAATGATGCAGTATGCAGAGAATTTCGCTTACATGGTTAATGATGAAGTGACCATCCTTCAGCCAAGTAAACCACCTTTGAACTTTCAATATAATTATCAACACAACACACTATCACCAATAGATGTTAACCATGACACTTCAGAGATCGCATTAGCCCATGTATTGTGGGGAAGTTTGGCGTATAAAAATCATTGGTATTCTCAGCAAGGGAAATAACACTCAACGATAAGTTAAATGAAAAATGAGATGGTGAACGTCTGTAGTCGTAATTAGTTTTAAGACGTTAAATTTCAGTCGAAAGACCGAAAATGGCTGTGAGATCAACTGGTCGATGCAACTCTAAAAATCAAATCTGTCAGATCATGCCTGAACTAATTTACCTTAGTATTAGGGGACTTTCGATCATTTTTAAAAGAGAATGTGTTAACTATTCAATGAAAAAATCCGTTTGGTGCCAAATTCAATTGGGTTATCTGCTCAGGACTGAAGCCGTGGCGAAGGAGTTCGAAGTCTTTTAATTGCACTTGAGCTATTTGGCCCTCGCCAATAACTTGATAAAAGCTACCGCTAGCAGTTTTGATTAGCTGATTGTGAGATGAGATTTTTACTATTTTGGATGTGCTAATGTAATCGTCTGTTGCGAATCGGTATGTCATGTCATCAACACAGATTCCCCATAAAACTTTCCCGATGAATTCATCACCATCAAAAACAGAAACGATATGCCAGTCTTTAACGATTGTATTCATGACTTAAACCCTATAAGAATTTAAGGTGATCATAGAAAAATTTTAATTAAAAACATAATGAAAGCGTGGATCTAATCCTGACTTTTTGCACTTTTACAATAAAAAACGTTAGCTTTTGATAATAAATTTCTTCATTGAAGCGAATCGTTGTCAGTAAATTATCTGATAAAAGTCTAAAAATATTACTTGCTAGTTTTCGTATTTTACAAAATTTTTAGTTGAAAACTGGCTTGTAGCCCTTACACTGTATCATTCTCGCTCTTGACGGTATTCTCATTTTAAATGACGTTTTACAGATTCAGACTTGTAATAAGAGTCTGCACTACAATTTAACATAACGTAATTTATAGGCCATCTAACATTTGTTTGAAAGTTACAAGTCATTCTGTAACTTTCAAACAAATATTCTCTGTTTAGCTTTTAGTTAATTTAACAGACTCTATGTCATCACCATAAAACCGACTCAACGGCGCCTTATTGGTGTTAATTTCTTTTAGTAATAGAATAACCTGTCTTGCATTCTCATGTTCTACATCCAAGGTGTCTAGTAAGCGATGCAACTCGTCATTGGTATTTTGGTCAACTTTATCACCTAGCTCCTTGCGCATATCAAGTGCTTCAAACATTGACCATGCTGTTACACCGAATTCGATTGGATTATTTTCAGTAAGTGCATTTTTAAGATCTTCATCAGCATATTCTAACCAATGTGTTACTAAATCTGATTTCATGCCATTAAACAAATCAAGATGACTTTCATAATATTTAGATCCACTAACACGCCCCTGTGTATCAATAAACAGTCCGCGATTTGAATTTATAAATTCGTTAGCTAATTCGCTCAATTGAGCGTCAATATCGACTGAATTAAATGCCTTGGCGTTGATCTGTGGACTACCAAGATAGCCTTGAGGAAAACCGTAAATTACTTTTTTGTCTTCACCAAAAAGTGGGTAGACGATCCGATATTGAATATCTTTAAGAGATACTGATTGACCTGCTACCTGAATAAACTTTTCTGACAAATAACCATCTTCATCTTGGGATTCATCTTCAAGCTTATAGCGAGGATATATACTAAGGGTCTTTTCGATCAGACCGATATTATAAAGATTTAACCAAAATACGAGCTGTTCTTTTTGATGTAACTGTGAGAAATCAATTTGTTCAGGAACAGATTGCAAACTCATTCTGATGTGTTTTGCTGCTTGTTCAATCACCGTGTCGTTAGCTGAGTGTAATAGAACACGGTTTGCTTCGTTAGCAACGTGATTGTTTCTATGTTCCATTGATTTTCGACCAACTCGAAATTGTTTGCTTTTTCTTTGCCGATCAACTTGACGTTTATTCTCGAAATTCTCAAGTACGATAACGTCATACAAGGCACTTAAATCGGTATAGGAGATTTGAAGATAGGAACTGTTATTATATTTTGAAAAGCCTTCGCTCAATTCTTTCGCATAACTTGGATAGGCTAAAAGACAGAGTAACAATGCAATTTTTTTCATTATACTACTTCCTTAAGGCGGGCATAAATTTACCCGCCTATATAAATTCAACGTTTTCTTTTATTGATTCTTTTTATCTTCGTCTACTTTATCCGCAAGATCTTTAATTTCAACCTTACCTTCTCTTACTTTATATTTGCCTTTCATTTTGCTTAAATATTCAGCCATTTCAGGACTAAAACGACCAAAATTTACATAGCCATCTTGCATTTGACTAGACAAATATCCAAGGTTAGCAGCTTCACCACCGCCAAATTCTCCTTCACCAAAAGCCATAATATTTTTATCATCTTTATTCAATCCAACTACGGCGTTTAACAATGCGGCATTATTTGTTGAAATATTTCCTCCAAATTCCCTAAGGCTTCCATCGAGATCAGCCATTGACCAAGCTTCAATATCAAAATCAAGCTCTTCGGCAACAGTAAGAGGTCCCTTAATGTCGTACTTCGCATAATCCAGTAAATGCTTTCTTAGTTTTTCCATATCGTTATTGAACAGAGCCATATTCTGCTCATAAAACATAGAAACTTTTACCGAATCACCTCTGCCTGGTATAACCCCACGATTCGAATTAATAAATTCTCGTGCTAAGTAACCCAAAGATTTAAACACGTTTTCAGACGTGTATGCCATCGGATTAATACTTGGGCTGCCAATATTCCCTTGATAAAAGCCATACAGAACTACTGGGTTATTACCATGGTTTTTAAAAACAATATGGTTTTTAATGTCATTTAGTGAAATATTCTGCCCAGTTATTGTAATAAACTTCTCTTCGAAATAATTATCATCATCTAGTATTTCATCTTCAAGGTCATATTTAGGATAATTTGCGACTAACTTTTCCAATGCACCTACCGTATATAAATTTAACCAATAGGCGAGCTGTTCATCTTTACCCAACTCTCTTAAATCAACCTGATCGGGCAGTGACTGCAGGTCAATCCGCATTCGCCCTATCAATGGTTCAAGTTCAGAATTTTTAACTTGTTTAAATAAGAATCGATTGGCCTCGTAAGCCGTTTTTCTTCCTCTGTTCGAGCGAAGTTTTGTACCGGTTCTATTACTTGAATTACTTAATTCCATAACCTTTCGGTCAGACATGCCGGTTTCAAGTACGGCCATAGAAAGTAATTGATTTACGTCGTCATAGTTTACAACGATTTTAGATTGTTCATTGTATTCGTTGAAATGCTCACCTAACTCTGGATTTGCTTGCGCTTTACCTAACGCAAAAAGCAAACTTGCTGCTATTACGATTTTCTTCATTTCTCTATTCCTTCATAAAAATAAATCGTCTGAACGTAGTTCTTCGATTTTTACCTGTTGACTATATTTTATCTAGTTACAATTTTTCTTCATATAATAGTGATTTTCTTTTTAAATATTTCCCTTTTATTTTATTATAATATTCAATCATTTCCGGTGATATTCTCATTAACCCAAGATTTTCAACATTAGATCGCCCTGAGAGGTTGATTGTTTCGCCATCATTTCTTGCTAAGCTACCAATTTGACGATGTGCAAGTAAAGGAACTAATTCTGCCGAACTGGTAATATATGCACCTCCACTGTAGCGATAATCTCCATCTAGATCGGTAACAGTCCAGTCTGCTAAATCGAACTTAATCGCTTGAGCTGTCTTAACTGCGTATCGCACGTCTGGATTTGCAAACTCTGATAAATGGCTAAGTAATCTGGTTTCATCATCATCAAATACCATCATAACGGTAGTGTAATAGTTTGAGACCGATATTTTGTTAGCACGATGATAGATAACGCCTCTGTTTGAATTTATAAACTCGCGCGCAAGATAACCGAGCCGAGCATAAACATTTTCTTTTGTAAAAGCAGAGCTAGTCAGCGATGGGCTTCCAACAATACCTTGATAGAAACCATAAATAACAACAGGGTTATCAAAATAAGGTAGAACTTTTCTATATTTTATGTCGTTTAACGAAATATTTATTCCTTCAACTTTTATAAACTTCCGATTTAGAAATGAATGCCTTTCTGTTAGTTCTTCCTTCAAGTCATGTTTAGGGTACATTTTAACTAACTGCTCTAGAATACCCACCGTATAAAGGTTTAACCAAAATGCGAGCTGTTCTTCTTCTTCTAGCAAGGCAATATCAATAACTGTTGAAACGTGTTCGATACTAAGTCGAATATCAGCGATTAATCTTTCTAAATTCGCTTTCTTAGCCTCTTTAAATAGAAAACGATTCGCTTCCAGTCTAGACTTTTTATTTTTACTATAACGGAATCGCGTTCCGGTTTTTATCGCGGTATTTCGAGAGCGAACTGATTTTCTATCTGACAAACCAAGGTCAACCACTGTACTTTTTAGTAAGTGATCGACGTCTTGGTAATTTATTGATAGGTCACTGAGTGAATTTATATCATCTTGTGAAAAGCCTGGAAGACTTACAAACGGCAGTAACGCGAATAATGTGCGCAAAAAGATTAGCCGCATTTTTGTCCTCCATCCTTGAAAATAACGAGCTAGAATGCTTTCTAGTCATCAATATTTTATTCATGAAATACAAATATAGGATCGTGTGCACAAAATTGCAACAAGCAAAATTTAATATTTAAAGTCATAGACTTGCTACAGTATCAATACGTTGTAATGCAGCAAGCCTTAGTAAAACTTAAGCTTTGAACCAATATTTATCAAACAGCTCAGGGTACGTTAACTTTAAAAATTTCTTATTATTTTTAAATTTCTTTCCACCTACTGGCGTAATCGCGACGTTAAAATGTACAAGTTCATCATTGAATTTTTCTTCATAAAGCAATCCAGGGACCAAGTCTAATTCGTCAATATACGGATAAGGAAGATTGTCCTTATGAGGAATTTCACATAACGAAGGCAATGAATCTGGTGCTGCTAAAAAGCGTTCAAATGTAGTTTGTCCACGACTAAGTAACCAGTTACAGAAATCAAGGAAGTCATATTCTGAATTGCAGCCGCATAATACATAGGCGGCTCCCCAATACTGCCAATCCCACAACCGCTTTATATGACGACTATACAAATCATCAAAAACTCGAAGTTCAGATTGTTCTAGTTGTGACAGACGCTTTTTTAACACTTCACAGCTTTTCTCAGTTGGATGCTCATGAAGGGTAACTAATCGCCAAAATGTATCTAATTCCATATTTGAAAAACACTGATTAATTTGCTGATAGTCTATCACAGCAAAAAAAAGCGTGTTGCCTTTCGACATCACGCTGTATTTTTCAGTAAACCTAACTACCTGTAGCTATCTTTTTGGCCGTTTTTTATTACCCGGTAATAATTCTTAACATGCGGCGCAGCGGTTCAGCGGCTCCCCAAAGCAATTGATCACCTACGGTAAAGGCAGAAATATATTCAGGACCCATGGCTAATTTGCGAATGCGACCAATTGGGATTGACAACGTTCCTGTGACATTAACGGGCGTCAATTCACGTGCTGTGGTTTCTCGGTCATTAGGAATTACTTTTACCCACTCATTATGAGAAGCTAGTATAGATTCGATTTGTTCAACAGAGATATCTTGCTTCAATTTGATTGTTAATGCTTGAGAATGACAGCGCATCGCACCAATACGAACACAAAGACCATCTATCGGGATCTGATTTTTCGATGAACCTAATATTTTGTTTGCTTCAACTTGTGCTTTCCATTCTTCCTTACTTTGGCCTGATGGCATCGGAACATCGATCCATGGAATAAGACTACCGGCGAGAGCCACGCCAAATTCATCCTTTGGAAGCGAGTCTGACTTTAGTTTTTCAGCGACGAGTTTATCAATTTCTAAAATAGCACTGTGTGGATTTTCAAGTTGCGTCTCCACTTCTGAATGAATAGCTCCCATTTGACTAATAAGTTCGCGCATATTCTTTGCGCCTGCCCCGCTGGCAGCTTGATACGTCATAGGACTAACCCATTCGATTAAGTCCCGTTCAAAGAGTCCACCTAACGCTAGTAACATTAAAGAAACAGTGCAATTACCACCCACAAAGGTTTTAACACCTTGTTCGAGTCCTTGTTCAATCACATCTTTGTTTACAGGGTCGAGAACGATAATGCTGTCACTTTGCATTCTTAGTGCCGAGGCGGCATCAATCCAATAGCCATGCCAGCCAGTTTCGCGCAATTTTGGATAAACTTCTTTTGTGTAATCACCACCTTGGCATGTAATGATAATATCCATCATGCGCAGCGCATCGACATCGAATGCACTTTCGAGAGGTTTAGGCTCACCTGCAAAGTCAGGACCTAATTGCCCTGTTTGCGATGTGGTAAAGAAGGTGGCATCAATCTTAGAAAAATCACCCTCTTGCTGCATACGCTCCATGAGCACCGAACCAACCATACCACGCCAACCGACGAGTCCAACTTTATTCATCTTTGATTACCTTAAATAGAAAATTAAAACTAAAATCTATTGCGCGAGTTTTAATTGATAGGCGATAAACATAACACTGCTAAATCAATGACACTAGACGTATTCGTTATATATAAGTTTTTTTCAAGTCGACATTAAAAAACCCCGCAGAACGGGGTTTGGATACAACATGTAAAGGTTGTCCATAATTTAGCGGATGCTAAATCGAGAACACTGTGAGCTTAGCATATTGGAAAAAGTACACCAACAACACTAAAACTCGTAACTGTAACTAACACCAAAATTAACACCAATTTCTTTACTTCTGACCACGATATTCGATTGAGTCACTTCTTGGGCTTCATTCAGCAAGTTTTTGATTTTAAGCTTCACTTTAGAATTGAAATCGGGATACCAAGTATAAACAAAATCCAGAGAATGGAATGGTTGTTCATACGCATCTTCCGTTCCTGAAAGACCTGCAGCCAGAATACGCTCGCCAAACACGTTATAGACCACACTACTGCTATGTTGACCATCTACTGAGTCATAGTTTAACTGCAGGTTTACCACGTATTTTGAGTGCCCTGTCATGCGTTTTGTTGGGTTGGTTAAATTGCCGGCGTAAGCAGGATCGATTGATGCTTCAGAATCACTCAGCGTAATGTTACCACTGGTAAATATACCACTTGATAACCAGTCTAAATCCTGCAACCATTCCGCTTCCACGCCATACACTTCTGCTGTTTCGCCATTTACAAAGGAAGCCGAGTAATCTTCGTCGCCTATTCGTAATACCGTTTCAATGGGTGATTGAATGTCTTTATAGAACGCACCAACTGAAAGGGAATTACCTGCTTCGCCGTAAAACTCATAGCGAACATCATAATTTTTAATTGGGCTGCTTTTTAAACCAACCGAACCAAAAGTACGAATGTCAGTTAGGGGATCAAAATAGGCTACAGGTACTACTTCACGAAGATCAGGGCGGACAACCGTTTCACCATAACCCAAACGGAATTGATGTTCAGCGCTTGGTAAGTAAGTGACGGATAATGCCGGGTACAAATCATCTTCTTGAATACTTCCACCCTCGACTTTCTCAGGACTGTAGAAGATTGCTAGATCTTCACGCGAAAAAATGAGGCTCGACGTACCAATCGACGTTTGCTTAAACTCTTCGTAACGAAGGCCGCCGCTGACACGAAATACATTGTCAAACAGTGCATCGAATTGTACGTAACCAGCATCAATTTTTTGTGCCGCAATATAATCGTCAGCGTCAGGTGCGGTTGGTTCATTAAACGCTAATAATATACGCTGACCAGCTAAAAAGTCGTCTGTAAGATATGCGCTTGTTTCTAATTGATTATTTGCAACTTCAAGGGCAAGGCCAGTGCCGTTATTTACCGCAAAGGCACTGGTGTTATAGATACGAGCTCTATCCGAAAAATCATAACCACCGCGGAATTCTAGCTCTACACCGTCGAAACTGAGAGGCAGTGAAATGTTCCCCGTCGCTGATTTTACATGATCTTCCATATCGGTGTACGAATACATGACGCGGTTGTCATCGCCTGTGATCTGCGAGTTGGTGTAAATACCATTTTGGTAGTTATCACGAAAATTGTATTTTACACTGGCTGGAATATCAGTGCTCGCTTCTGATTCACTGTATTGCCAATCAAAACCTACCCCCCAATAATCTAAAAAGGTATGTTGACCAACGACTTGATTTACGTCTAAGGTGCGCTTTTCATAATCAAATTGATGTGTTCTATTCGCTCGTCCATCATTTACGATGGTGAATACAGTACTGCCGGCAGGACTTTGCAACGTAGCAAGTTCACTTTGCGTTTCCTCGTCGACTAAGTACAGCTTCATTGCTGAAAGGCGGTGACCGTCCGTTTTATATCCCAGATTAACGGTGCCATTCCAACGTTCGTTTTCTGTTGTTACATCCGAGGACTTAAACGTATTAAAGCAAGATGCACTGACTTCTTCAGGTGTATTTAGACGAGTTGAACACCCTTTTTCAGCTCCTTGCGCAATGACACCAGTATCTCTGTGCTCAAACTTATTATCCCTGTCAATTGCACCTGAAAGTAAAAAACCAATCTCACCATCAAATAGGCTTTCATTAAAACTATTGCCGACAAAAAACTTAGCACCGATATTCGGATCAAGGCTTTCTTCTTTAACAGCAAAATTTCGTGGTAACGCTTTTAAAAGATTTTGGTTTATTGCGATAGCCTGATCTGAGCGGGAACCGTTTTCATCGTCAATAAGTGCGTCTTTTTTAATAATGTTACTTAACGAGAAATCACCGCGATATTTCACGATTGCTTCACTTAGCATAACTGGCAAGGTTTCTTTACTACCGTGGTAGCTAAACCCGTCATTGGATTCCGAATTTTTGCCAGCGCTAAATTCAATGCCAGCTATAAACTCGGCTGGTACACTTTTAGTTCGGATATCAATATTACCACCACCGAATGCTGCTGGCATATTCGGAGAATAGGCCTTTTGTACTGCCATACTTTCAATGATACTTGAAGGGAAAATATCTAATGGCACAACATTTCGCGTGAGATCAGGGCTTGGTATGTATGCGCCGTTTAAACGAGCACTAGAGTAACGCTCACCAAGACCACGCACGTAAATGAATTTACCATCAACCAGCGTTAAGCCAGTTACGCGTTTAAGTGCGGACGCTGCATCACTATCCCCTGTTCTCGCTAGCTGTTCAGAACCTAGAATATCGGCAACGAACGCTTGGTTCTTACGCTCCTCAATTACCGCGGCAGCACTGCCTTGTAAACGACTACCAACTGCAACAACTTCTTCAATTTCTTGCTCTTCGGCTGCCTGAACTGTGGCAGTGCTTGCCACAAGACCTAAGCAAATCGCGAGGCGCAACTTGTCTAATTTGTATTTACTAACCATTTTTTCAACCCAATTCTTATTAAAGATAAGGCGCCTATTTAGCCCTCAGAGGCTGGCGCCTACTCCAGTAAAATGGCTATTTAATTAGTCTTGAGAGGCTGCATTCATTGCTGCTTCAACCCACTTATACCACGTTGAATTTGTATCTTGGTCTGAAACTGCCCCAACGTAATTCACTGCATCAAAGAATGATGCATCAAGCGAACTTAAGTTGTTTGCTGCTACCGTTAAATCAGATGACGCTGTCGCTGTGGCGAAACCGTTATCTGCAAGTAACACAGCGTTTTCACCGATTCGTGCATTTGAACCGTTATTATCAAACCACGCTGACATTGCTACACCAGTTAAAGAAGCAGCTTGTTTACCACTATTAAAGGTACCATCAGCATCATCAAACTCTTTGGCACACGCCATCACAGAGTTATTAAACATAATCTTGTCAGCCTGCTTTTCACCGTCGCTTGAAAACTTAATACACGCTGTTTGAGTAGCTTCTGGTTTTAAAACTAATACGTTGTAAAACTTAGCGTTAAATTCGTCATCAAATTTAAATGCCGTTGAAGGATCTGTGTCGCGTACCGACAAACCGTCTGTTGTGACTACAGTCACGTTTGCAATCGTTGGATTAGACGGGGCGACCTCAGCAGAAGAGGCACCTTTCACCCCATCTGACTCAAAACCACCATTGCCCATGTACACCGTTGCACCTTCACGTGTCGTGACAGTACCGTGTTTTACGAACAAGAATTGCGCTTTCCCCTGCCAACCTGCGTCAAAGTCGAATGAATCATCTTGAGTATCAGTTACGACGATATGCTTTAATGTCGTTGCGCCACCAAAAATTTCAACACCATCATCAAAACCTTGGTGAATGTGGATATAGTCGAAATTTGAACCAGAACCAACAGCATTAAGTGTCAATGAGTTAAGGTCATCACCTTCACCACCTACACGAGGACCTGAGCCGGCATACCATATTTTGGTGTACTTAATACTACCACTCGAATCGGTATTATCGTTGCCGCCAAAGTAGCTTGTAATTCCTTCTGAAGGTACGTTACAGGTGTTTGCAGCACGTTCTGCATCTGTACACTGATCCGTAATCCCTTTACCGTTGATGATCACACCACCCCAATCGGCATACAGCGGGCCTTTACCTTCGTCGTCAAAACGAGAAAACGCTTTGGCAGACGTAAATGTGATTGGCTTTGCAGCGGTACCCACTGCTTGGATCTTTGAACCTCGTGCAATTCGGATAATTGCTTCACCAGATTGAAAAGCAAGTGTTGCACCTGGTTTAACCGTCATTGTTGCACCTTGAGCCGGCACAGCAAAGCCTTGAGTTGTATCACCATCAGCACCAATCAATAACGCATCATCAAACAAGTGCACACCACCATCAGGTAATTCTTCAAAGGTAATGTTACTGGTGATTGAAATGTTTTTACTTGCGAAAGAGTCGTTATATAAGCAATCCTTTCCATCAAATGCACCTTCAACTGTTCCTGCTTCGCTGGTATAGCTTGCACACTTAGCCGTGACAGTTTGGTCGTTACCAGTGTTAGTTGTGTTATTTGAATTATTAACACTATTATCGGTAGTAGAGCTATTATCATTAACAGTTGGAGTAACATTAATATCACCGCCACAACCTGCTAGAACCAAAGCCGTCGTTACTAAGCTCACTTTAAACAACCCAGAAAGTTTCATTTTATTCTCCAAAAATAGTATTCGTTTAATCGTAAATAAAAACTGGGTATACAATATCTACAGCACATGACAGACAGGTTACATTTTAAATAAAGTTATATTTCACTTACCTTTATCTGTTAATAATCAATATTGAAAATAAATTTTAATAGTAATAAAAACGAAAAAAGCCACCTTCGGTGGCTTTGGCTGTGCGATTATTGTTAAAGCAATGCAGTTTTTAGCGTTTCAAAATGAACCTTTTCATTCTTTACGTATTTTATCCACTGCTGAGCTAATCGCTGTGCGCGTTTATGTTTTTCGGCTTGTTCAAACGCTAATATAGAAGCATCAAAGTTTTGCAAATTATATTGTGCCATACCAAGTGCCACAAATGCCGTTGACTCAGAATCAAGCTGTCCTTTGTCGAGCGCAGCTCTTGCTGAATCAGCAGCTTCTTCGTATTTTTCTAACGTTAAATATACTTCCGCGAGGCGTTGGTCATACTTGCCATGCTCAACTTTTTTTGCAGCGGCAATAAAATACTCTACCGCCTTAGCTTCTTCCTTCGCTTGAACAAAAGATTCCGCTATAAATGCGTTATTTTTTGATGAACTATCAATAACACCTAACGTTATCGCGTTTGCATAAGTCGCAGCTGCTTTATAAGGTAAGCCGCTCATCAAATAGGCCTGCGCGAGCAATTGATAATCATTTTTTGTTCGAATATAGCCTTGCTGTTTTGCTGACTCTAAAATCGCTAATTGTTTTTTATCTTCTCCAATTTCGCCATACATTCCACCGAGTTGAACCCAGTATTCTGGCTTACTGTATAGTTTCACCATTTTCTCTAAAACCAGAACCACGTTTTTCGGTTGATTCATTGAGTAGTATAATGCTCGTTGCAACACCAACCAATTTTCATTAGGAATCTGATTTAGGTTCTCAGATAGATTAATCGCAAGCTGTATATTTTCAAGTGCTTTGGAATATTCCTTCATCTGATAATAGGCTTGTGATTTCAACACAAAATAATTATCTGGTTTAGGTTTCGTATTAATCGCATCCCAGTCAGTAAGATACTCAATAACTTTATTGTACTGTTCATTGGCCATTGCAAGTTGAGCGAGGCTAAATGTCGTCGACAAGGCAAGCGTTTCCGGAATTGCGTCTTGTGCAATGACTTGCTCAAAGGAGGCGATTGCTTTAGATAGGTCGTTTTGATTGTAGTAAATAAAACCATAAAAATTGTACATCATGGCAACTTCATAAGCGTTCATACTACTCATTCGATCTTTTACTGAGTCTAGCGCCTCTAACCCTGCTTTGACATCTCCATCGTCCGCAAGTTTTTGAGCTCGCGCAAGTTGGCTGTATACCTTTTCACGAAGTGCAGGCACACGCTTTGTTTTGGTTTCCGCGTGAGCTACCCCAATATCAACACTTGGTAATGTCGAAATCAGAGGCGGTAATAAATACGTCACACTGAATGCAACTGCAAAAAGACTAACTTTAACAATTTTTTTCATCGTAATTTCCTATCCATTGATCTGGAAAGAGATCTTATTTTGCACACCCGCGACTTCTACCGCTTCACCATTTACAACTCGCGGTTTGTACTTGAATTTCAGTGCTGCATCGATAGCCGCTTGGTCAAATATTTCTGCTGGTTGAGCATCGATTACCACAGGCTCTCGAACTGTCCCACTCTTGGTTACAATGAACTCAACAATTACAAACCCTTCGATGCCGCGAGATAACGCTCTGCGAGGATAAACCGGTGCAACTTTAACAATTGGCAAATACTCTCCATCGCTAGACTCTAGAGCGAGACCACCATTTAAGCTGACATCAGCATCGACGTTTGCAGCAAAATCAAAGCTACTCCCCGTGTCTGTTAAGTTTTCACTTTGGGGAGAAGGCGCATCCATTGGCGGTGGTGGTTCTTTAGGCGTAGGGGGCTTTTCAGGCTTTCGCTCTTTTTTCTGGACGGTTTCTTCTTGTTTTAGGCGCACAAAATCGAGTACTTTACCTTTAGCAGGTTCAGTCATTGCACCATCCCCTCCGGTGATAAGTGCTTGCATGCCCAAAAACAAAAAGAACGTAACCAACCCGGCGATAATTAACGCGATTACGTAACGCATGTTGGCTTCCTCTCTATGCCTCTTGTGCCGCAATAGACACGTCATACGCTCCTGCAGCGCGTGCAGCGTCCATTACTTTGATCAACATATCGGTTGTGGCTTTTTTATCTGCCTGGATCACCACACTACCTTGTGGATTCTCGGCCTTTAATCTTTCAATGTTTGCTTGAACGGCACGAACATCAATTTGACGTTTATTGATCCACACTTCCCCTTTATCCGAAATGGCGACAAGAATATTGGCTCTGTCTTTCTTAACAGCGGTTGCGGCTTCTGGACGATTGACATCGATCCCAGCTTCTTTTACAAACGATGCGGTTACTATGAAGAAGATCAACATGATGAATACAACGTCTAGCATTGGCGTCATGTTTATTTCTTCAGCTTCTTCTTCTTGCATTATTTTTGCGAGAGGTGATCTCATGATTTAATCCTCAAAATCTAGATTAGTGATCTAGTACTAATTTATCTTCTAACAACTCAATTTCACGTTTTGCTTTGCGTTGTAAAAATGTCGCAGCAAATACCCCAGACAACGCACCAACCATACCTGCCATCGTAGGAATAGTTGCTTTCGATACTCCCGAAGCCATGGAACGCGCGCTGCCACTTCCAGTAATTGCCATAACGTCGAACACTTCAATCATTCCTGTTACCGTGCCCAAAAGTCCTAAAAGCGGACATAAGGCAACCATAACGTTGATGTAAGCGATGTTCTGATTTAATTGAATGCCTGCGCGAGATATAACAGCCTGGCGGATCTGCTCTGCGTTCCAACTGTTTCGCTCACTACGATTAAACCACTCTGCCGTTAGTTGTTTTTTGTAAGAACGGTAACGACCGAATACAAACATAAAGCGTTCTAGAATCAACAACCACATTAGAAAAATGAGCAGCCCGATGGCCAGGAGTACCTGACCACCTGTATCAAGAAATTCGCGTAGTGCATTGATTGCCTCAATCACTAAAACCACGATTACGCTCCTTTTTCACTGCGCTCAGCGATGATACCCGCTGACTGTTCTTGTAAGATCAGAAGTAGGTTTTTAGAGCGAGTATTTAATAGGGTGTACAAGAATACTGTCGGAATCGCGACCACTAAACCAAGTACTGTCGTAACGAGCGCCTGAGAAATCCCTCCTGCCATTAATTTAGGGTCACCAGTACCAAAGAGTGTAATGGCTTGGAAGGTGTTAATCATACCGGTTACGGTACCAAGCAACCCTAGAAGTGGAGCAACGACCGAGATTATTTTTATGAGCGTCAGGTTACGCGTAATTTTAGGCATTTCACGCAGAATTGCTTCGCTCAATTTCAATTCAAGTGTATCGTAAGCAACGTGCGGATATTGGTCCTTTACCTTCATTACTCGGCCAAGCGGATTGTCATCTCGAGCCGTTGTGTCTTTCAATTGGCGCTTAATTTTCATGCCCATAAGCATCAAGGCAACAAAACGCTCAAGGGCAATCAATAGCGCGATGATACCTACTGCAATAATTACGTATCCTACCGTGTCACCTTGGTGAATTTGCTCTTCTGTCGTTGGCGCTTGGACGAGTAAACCAAGAATTGATCCCCCAGTTGGATCTAATGCGAATTCAGTCAAACCAGTGGTGGCTTGCTGCAATTGCGCGGCAGAGGTGGTATAGCGAGAAACAGGTTGGCGCGATAATTCTGATAACGTACCTGTTGTCGCGTTGTAATTTAGGTACTTACCGTCTGCGATTAAGTTAAACGCACCGACTCGAACTACCTCTTTTGTTTGCTTTTCGCCACCATTGACGATGACGTCGGCACTAAAACGTTTAACTTTACCTTGCTCAGTCATTTCACGTTGTAGCTCAAACCAAACTTTTTCAATATCTTCGATAGAGGCAAGTCGAGTAGTCGACCCCATTTTTTGGGCTAACACACTCATTTCGTCACTACGGCCTTGAATTTCGGCAGAAACAACTGAAGTCATAAATTTACTACTGCTGTCTCCAGATACCTGCTGAAGGACACCAAATAACTCTTTCAAGCTTCCCATACGTTTCGATAATGTATCAGACAGGTTAGCCAGCTTAATTTCATTTTCTTCAAACTGCGTTTCTAAACGCTCTGATTGTTGAAGTTTTGCGTTACGATCTTGCTCAAGACCGCGAAGCAAGCTCAATTGCTCTGATTCTTTCGATTTGAACTCAGACTCGCGAATTTGGTTTTCTTTAGATTGTGCAATTTGGCCTTTCTCCAGCGTTTTTAAAAGCGCGTCGAGGTTCATCGGCTCTTCTGCCATTGCGGTATGACTTAATGCACAGGTCGCTGCAAACACAGCCACCTTTGTAATTTGCTTGATAAGTTTCATGGTGCCCTCTTACTTCGCGGCTTGAACTGGTAAAGTCAACATATCTGGCGCTAGTTGCTTGCGAGCAATACGTAGACCTTTATTGATTTGAGAAATGGTGGATTCTGGTAATTCGACAAACTGCTTATTCTCGTTATCCCAGCTGCCAGCAAACTTGCCGTCTTTTGTTACATAAAGGAGTTCCAAACGACCGATGCGTAAAAAATCAACTTCACGCTGCTGACCTTGTACTTCAAGTAACGCGGTATACGCTTCTATCGTGCGTCCGTAGTCCATTTCAACTTGATACGCTTCGAGGACGCGACGAAACTTTTCACTGCTTGTAACATCAGCGCGCTCCAGCAAGTCTTTTAACGTTTCTACTCTTTGAACACGCTCCTCTGGTAAAAATGGCACATCAAGTGCGACAAATTGTTCCAGTCCTGTGATCATATTAAGCATAAGAGGGGTGATCTGACGTTCTATCACAGAAACCTGATCCATAGACGAATTGATCGCGTCCATTTCTTGAAGTTGATTATTAATTTGCTTAGTTAATTGGGCGTTATAGACGGTCAGCCCATCTATTTCCTTGTTTAATGTTTTAAACTTATTCAAACGAGACTGCATTGAATCGGTAATCGAATCGATCTTTTGCTGGGAGGTTTTAGCAGATTCGTTAATCGCTGCACTTTTATCAATGACCGTATTCAATTCATTAGCATTTGCGATTGTCAAACTAGATATCACAGACGCTAATAATAGAGGTTTCACGTACTTCATCGCACACACCTTAATTATTGGAAATTGCTTATTGGAGTTGGCGCAAAGTTTACTGAGGTTAAATGACAGGCGTGTTTCGGTAATAATACAAAAATATTACAGGTGTAATTAAAGCGTAACTGAGAATTTGCTGAGACTAAAACGAAAAGGGCTGCCAACTAGGCAACCCTTAACTACATTCAATCTTAGTCAAAGGATGACTTAATCATCAACATCATCCATGTCGTCAGAATTGTCGTCGTCCATCCAATCTGAATCTTCTTCAATGTCGATGTCATTAAACTCGATGTCTTCATCATCGTCTTCTTTTTTCTTTGGCTTTTCCACTACTGGCTTGTCGCTAAATAGTGGTTTTTTGACAAAGGCTTTGAGGTTTATCTTTACCTCGTCAGGCAGTGCATTTACTTCATCGTCAGACAGGCTTACAAGGTGTGCTTTGACAATGGCTAACTTTAACTTCTTTATCCCTATATCAGAGAATAAAAAGTTTTCGAATTCGTCTGTACACTCGTCAAGATCAACATAGGTAAAACCCCATT
Source organism: Pseudoalteromonas luteoviolacea B = ATCC 29581 (assembly GCA_000333235.1). Taxonomy (GTDB): domain Bacteria; phylum Pseudomonadota; class Gammaproteobacteria; order Enterobacterales; family Alteromonadaceae; genus Pseudoalteromonas; species Pseudoalteromonas luteoviolacea_D. The sequence goes on from CAPN01000023.1 coordinate 177,575, forward strand.
CAGGTTTTACAGGATGCTTATAGAATCTCTTCATGCATTAGTTCCTAGCAGAAATAAAAACTAAAAAAAATGAGCTTTGTTTTGTGTGCTGAGTGTAATCAATAACTTTAAATTTTTACAAGAAACTTAAGCAGATTTTCTATGAAAAAATTTCGTAAAGGCTGTATGTTCTACAAGTTTTATTGTTTTACCCATTTAGAAATAACATTATCAACGCGTTCAATGCCACCGTTCGATTTAATAATCTTCGCCAAATTTTATTTCTAGGGATCCGTAAGACGATTAATTCAAACAAAAACGCCGACATTTCATTGCAATTGTCGGCGCTTACTTTGTTCATCAAGCTGCTGCTTCACATTACGTTATACTCTAAATTTAGAAACCATTTTTTCTAACTCTTCAAACTGTTTCTTAATGTTAGTGCATTCATAAAGTGTATTTTGTAGATTTTCTTTGCCGTGAATCGACATATCGCTTATCGAATGAATGTCACTATCAAGTGATTGGATCACACTGTTTTGTTGCTGTGTCGCACTTGCAACAGCATGATTCACGCCATCGATCGCATCAATAGAATTACTGACTTCTTGCATTCGCTCACCCGCAACACTCGCTTGCGATGCTGTTTTTGCGGAATCCTCAATGCTCGCTTTCATTACAGAAACAGTAACTGTCGAGCCTTGTTGCAATTGTGCAATCGTATTTTGAATTTCCTGCGTGGACTCTTGTGTGCGCTGAGCCAATTGGCGTACTTCATCGGCAACTACGGCAAAGCCTCGACCTGCTTCGCCAGCCCGGGCGGCTTCAATGGCCGCATTTAAGGCAAGTAGATTCGTTTGCTCTGAGACACCACGGATCACCTCGAGCACTTGACCTATACTTGCTGTATGTTTATCTAAGCTATCAACTGTTTGCTGTGCTTCTAACATTTTACCCGATAATTGTTCAATCGAACGAATGTTTGCCGCTAAGGTGTCTTGACTTGCTACAGACAGTTTATTCGCTTCACTCGCCAGCGTCGAAGCATGGTGGGCATTGTTAGAAATCTCTACGGCACTTGATGACAGTTCGTTAATTGCGGTTGCCACACTGTCAGTACGCTTAACTTGGTCATCATAAATATCAAGTGTCGATTGAGTTTGCGAAACCAAACTTGAAACCGATCGTTCAAGTTCTATTGTCGATTCTTTTACTTGCGCTATTGACTGCTGAATTTTATCCACGAAAACATTGAAGTAACCAGAGAGTTCACCAAACTCATCATTGTGTTCTACGGTCAGGCGTTTTGTTAAATCCCCTTCGCCTTGGGCAATATCCTTAATGGCTTCATTCAAATGATACATGGGTTGCATTAGATATTTTAGAAGCAATTGCATCATCACGATAACCGCAATAACCCCAATTAGCATATAAATTGCAGCCATGTTGCGAGTTGATGCGACCGACGCATACGCGATTTCTTTATCAATCACGACGCCAAGGTACCAATCTACATTTTTGATGCCTTTAACTTGAATAAAAGACACGAGTTTCGTTTCATTATCAACTTGGTATTCCGTAAATTCAGATTTGAGATTGACTGATTGCCCAAATAAGTCACTCACAGGCTTGTCGTTTAATTTATTGTTTGGGTGATTAAGAATACGACCATCTTTGTCTGTTAAAAAAGCATATCCATAGCCCAAAAAGTCAATTTCATTAACGATTTTGGCGATAACGGCCATATCAATATCGCCACCAGCAACCCCATTAAACGTCGATCCATCGAGCATTGGAACAACTGCGGTAATCGTTAGTTCATTCGTTGTAACATCGACATAAGGGGCAGTAAACGCAACATCCCTTTTCGATTGGGCAAGTTTAAACCACGGACGAGTCGTAGCATCATAATCCGCGGGCAGAACAATAGACTGGTCGTCTAAAATAAACGTACCATCGCTTTTACCGATATAAACGTTTTTAAAGTCACCTGCTATATCAGCCGTTTTAATGCGACGCAATACCGCTTCTTTGTTGTCGTTAAAATCATGCCCCTCTGCAACAGAGCGTACAATATCAAGTTTAGCATTTAGCCAATTCGCAATGTTTCGAGAGACAGATTGAGAAATTTCATTTAATACAGAGTTGAGTTGGTGTTGGGTCTGCGCCTTCATTGAAAAAAAGTTATTCAACGTAAATAAACCGAGCACAATAACTAACAATAACGACGCTGCAAGCGTGACTTTGGTCGTAAATTTTAGACTATTAAACATCCTGAGCCTTTTTGTTTTTGTTCTAACAAAAATGTTTTATCAAAAAAAAACACGTATGTCTTTGATATCGGCCAAATAGCACTGTACTTTAATGCTTACACTACTCGTGATAAACGATTAGCAAATTTGTCGACTTCAACAATTAAGTCTAGTCTGGGTTTAATTTATTGCGAATAATTAAAGGCTTTCGGTTGTTAAGTTTTAAATATAAAAGTCTAAAAAATACGTTTAGTCCCGAATCCCACTAATTTCAACTTGATAGTCATTCCACGACTTTACTAGATCAAGATTCAACCGTAACGCAAAAAAATCCCACGTCCATTTTTGCTTATCATAAGGCGAAAGCGAGGCATTAATGGCCATCAGATAGTCTTCCTTGAACTTTTGTTCTAACCAAGCAAGATAAAATGCCGTTATTTTATAGCCGGAATCAAAATTACCACCTACCTTTCGAGCAGAAAAATCGACGTAGCCTGCTTTTAACCTAACTAAATCGGCGATCCCTTCAATGATTGGCCCGATTTCAGCGTAATTCGCATCATCGTACTGATAGGTATGAGCAATCTCGTGATATAAAATACCCACTAATTCGTCAAACGTTGCTTTCGAGCCGTGTTTTTGGTGATAAGTTTCTAGGTATTGGTTACTAATAAAAACAGTGGCCGCGTTGAAGTCGCCCTCTTTATAAGCTACACCATCCATGTCTTTTAAAACAATGGTTAAACTAGCTAGATTAGGGCTATCACGTTCTGTTCGATACAGGAGTCTCGCCACATTTTGACTGATCGCTGCGATCACACTGGGTGTGATCTGGTTCCACTGTGTAGTTGGTTTTGACGACTGTGTCTGGATCCTAATTTCAGGTAATTTAAAAGCCTGCCAGCTAAACTCTGATTCGAATTGAATAGGCTTTAATGGAAAATTTTCCGCATAAATTAAAGGACTTGAAAGTAGTGCACAAATGTAAAATGCTAAAGTATGCTTTTTCATTATTACTCTCCCTGCGATAGACTTATTGGCCTGTTTTTTGGGGCATTACCCCATTGCTTGTTTGGCCTATCGGTCATCGAAAATTCGATCACCCCACCTTGCATTATGTCTTCATGCGTAATGTAACTTCGCAGAAGAGACTTGCCATTAAGTTTAACTGCACCAATATACTTGTTCTGATTAGACAGTGACGGTGCAAGGATCGTAAACTGCTTACCGTTAGCCAGTTGCACGCTTGCTTTTTTTACTTGTGGTGCACCAATCGCATAACTTAAATCACCCGGTGCGACTGGATAAAAGCCCATTGCTGAAAAAAGATACCAAGCAGACATTTGTCCTACATCGTCGTTACCTGCCAGACCATCCGGTTTATCAGAACTCAAGGTGTCCATAATTTGACGGATCCGCTCTTGAGTACGCCACGGTTTCCCCGCATAGTTGTACAAATACGCAATGTGATGACTTGGTTCATTGCCATGAGCATAGTTTCCGATTAATCCCGCAATATCTTCGTGCTCTTTAATCATCTCATCCGACAAATGTGTATCAAACAGTGCGTCTAATCGTGATTCAAACTGATCGTCTCCCCCCATTAGTTCAATGAGGCCTGCCACATCATGAGGAACATAAAAACTGTACTGTTTTGCGTTTCCTTCAGTAAAACTCCCCATGTACTTTGCTTCTAATGGATTAAAATCGCTCTCCCAGTTTCCTTTACTGTCTTTTCCTCTCACAAAACCTGAGTTTTTATCAAATACATTCTTATAATTCATGGCCCTTGCGTAATAAGTTTTAGCTAGTCGACTATCACCTAGCGCTTCAAAAAATCGAGCTATGGCAAAATCGTCGTACGCGTATTCAAGCGTAATAGAAACTGACTCTGGAATTACATCAAAAGGGACGTAGCCAAATTGTTTGTACTCTGGAATAGCATCATAGATTGGATTGTTTGATGTACTTAATATGGCTTCTTTCGCAAGGGCTACATCAAAGTCTCTAAAACCTTTAAGGTACGCATCGGAGATCACAGAAACCGCATGGTAGCCGATCATAGTCCACGTCTCGTGACCGTGAAACGACCATATTGGCAACATCTTTTCATAGCTTTGCTGATAGTGTACTAACATGGATTGGATCATTGATGACACGCGTTCTGGCGCAATATAGGTCAGCAGAGGATGTAATGCTCGATAAGTATCCCATAAAGAAAACAGTGTGTAGTGTTCAAAGCCTTTTCCATCGTGGATCTCGCCATCCAACCCTAAATATTGACCATTTACGTCTTGATAAATATTTGGTGCTTGAAGCGCATGATAAAGTGCGGTGTAGAACTGTCTCCTCTGAACGCGAGTTCCTTCCACATCAACTTTATTCAAGTAGTTATTCCACTCTAACTGAGCTTGCTCTCTTACTTTATCGAAATCCCAATGCGGCACTTCGGTCTCTAAATTTAGTAGCGCATTTTTGCGACTGACCGCCGACAAACCAACTTTCACTAATAGGGGGGAATCTTCAAGTCCGGTAAACGAAGTAACGACTTTGAGCGCTTTACCCGCCGCTCGTTTTACTGCAGTATTCTCAATGGTGCTGTGTTTTTTGTTACCTAAGCAGTCCATACAACGATAGCGCTTATCATCTTCGTTTATAAATTCAATTTGATCGATCGGTTTAGAAAACTGAATTGCAAAGTACATAGGTCGATTTTCGGCCCAGCCATTAGTTGAGCGATAAGCGACTAACGTATGTGCATCGATCTGACGAATGTCACTCCAAAGTACCTTGTGTTTGAAATTGTAAATAGCAGACGTAAGGTCTAGTAAAACATGGCCTTTGTCCTGTCCATTAAAATGATACCGATGTACACCAACCCTAGCCGTTGCCGTAAGTTCTGCACGTACATTGTAATCAAGTAAGTCAACCGCATAAAATCCGGGACTTGCCCATTCGCGGTCATGGCTAAAGCGCGAACGATAACCACTATCTGGATCCATCAACGTTCCTGGATCACGCTTTACTTCACCGGTTATTGGTGTGATCAGTAAGTCACCAAGATCAGAGTGACCTGTCCCGGAAAAGTGAGTATGGGAAAATCCCATAATAGTATGATCGTCGTAATGGTAACCTGCACAGCGTTTATAAATTTCCGGTTGTGGGCTCTCACCGCGCATTGGATTATCAGTGTCAGGGCTTAGTTGCACCATACCAAATGGAACGACCGCACCGGGAAACAAATGCCCATCACCGCCAGTGCCAATAAACGGATCGACCCATTTAGCGTTCCCTTTTGATTCGGGAATCTCATTTGCTTGCAAGTTGATAGATATAACACTTGCTGTGAGCATGGCTGCTGAAAGTAGTTGTCGGAGCATGGTTGCTGTCCTTCACTTAATTAATTGGATCGTTCCATTTTTTATTATCATATCCCGATGATGAATACGTATTCAATAGTAAATAGACTATTTACAAAAATTCTTAACGTAGAGGAACCTTAACTAAGACTTTATGACAGCACTACATTAATCATGATAAAACGAAATAAAGCGAAAACACGTAAACGGGTTCATCACGTAAACGTGTTCATATAGTATGAAAGCGTGTAATAAAACAGTTTCATGCACAAAAAAAGGCGCTTAACGCGCCTTTTCAAAGAAACTATACTAGCTTTTTGCTATTTTATCGTGCCACGCTTGATTTAATTTCGAGTAGTTTTTCGCATACCATGCAATAGCGACATAACAAACAAGCGGTACGACAAAGGAAATTTGAATGCCTGATGCATCCGCCACCATGCCTTGAATAAGCGGAACAATCGCACCACCAACAATGGCAAGACATAACCAACCTGACCCTTTGCTAGTTAATGATCCTAGACCATCTATGGCAATAGAAAAAATCGTTGGGAACATAATAGAATTAAATAGGCCAATGGCTAGAATGCTATACATTGCAATATTTCCGGAGGTATTCATCGTGATCACGAGCAATTACATAATACAAATAGCATTAAATAGCAGTGCATTAGATGGCGCGACTTTTTGTAAAACAGCAGAGCCTATAAAACGCCCTACCATTGCCCCACCCCAATAATAAGCAATGAGTTTGGCAGCGGCATGTTCTTCTAATCCCGCAATGTTTGCATCAGCAAAATAGTTTACTAAAAAGCTACCAATGGCGACTTCACCACCAACGTAACAAAATATGGCTGCAACACCGAATAATAAGTGTGGCGCCTCCTTTAAAGAATGGCCTTTAGCAACACAATCCTTTTCTTCGGTATGTTCTGCAATCACTGGCAGTTTTAAAAACGCAAACACAATCGCTATGGTTAAAAGTGCGCCCGCAAGAATTAAATAAGGGACTTTCACATTGTCGGCGTTGCCAGCATCTGCGGCTAATGTGCCGGCCGTTCCAAATAGTAAGAGCGCTCCAACATAAGGACCAATGGTAGTCCCCAGTGAATTCAAAGCTTGGGCTAGATTTAAGCGACTAGACGCCGTTTTTGCAGGTCCTAAAGCTGCAACATAAGGATTTGCAGATACTTGCAAGATTGTTATGCCAGAAGCTAAAACGAACAGCGCGGTTAAAAACAGCCAAAATTCATGCACCACTACCGCTGGGTAAAACATCAAGCAACCTAAAGAAGCAATAACTAACCCCGACAGTACGCCATTCTTGTACCCAAAACGTTTTACTAAAGCGCCTGCTGGGAGCGATACAACAAAATAAGCACTGAAGAAACAAAATTGGATCATCATTGCTTCGGTATAGCTTAAATCAAATACGCCTTTCAGGCGCGGGATCAGAACATCGTTTAGAACTGTAATAAAACCCCAAAGGAAAAATAGGGTTGTCATTGCCGTTAGCGGAAGCAGGTAGTTTTTATTTTCACTCTCGCTATCGGTAACAAACGTTTGATTCGTATTTAACTCACTCACTTGTTGTCTCCAGATTGAAGGATTAATTGATTCTACACACTGTTACAAAAAAGTCACAAAGGTTTTATTGGATCGTTCCATTATGAATAAAAAAAATGCCCTACCCTAAGGTTTTCGCATCGACAAGCAGTGGCTTAACGTTGCAAAAGTGTTAAGATTGGCATTCGCTCTGTTTTTCGAAAATAGCCAACTATGTACATAGTCCGATTTACTTTGATTTCGTTTTTACTTCTGGGGACTTTTTGTCAAGCAGAAACAGTGTCTATCCAACAGCAATTTGACCAAATAACGCGGTTAAGTGACCGCACAGTGCAAACCGAAGAACTTAAAAAATTAATAGAAACTACAGCGTTTAGTTCTGTTTCTGATCCTACTTTAAGACTCAACATACAGCTTAAATTATCCGATTATTTAGCCGCACTTAGTCGGCATGATGAAGCGGCCGATATAATCCATCAGTTATTAGAGCGCCACAACGCCGATGAAATGGCGCTAATCGAAATACACTTTCAACAAGGTAGTAATGCGTATGATGCTGGAAATTATGAAGTCGCAGAACGAAGTTTAAAAATTTCGTGGCATCTCGCAAAATCGCATAATAACTTACCTGCGATATTACGAGCAGTGAATAGGCTAAGTTCTGTTTATCACAATACGAGTCGGTATTTAGAAGCAGTTGAGCTTATATTCGAACATAAGCCAATTGCGCTTTCCCTAACCGATACAAGTTATTTAGAAGGGCAATACCATCAACTTGGACGAAACCTTGAGCAACTTAGCGAATATCAACTCGCTTTAGATTACAAACAAAGCGCTATAGCACTTCGTGCAAACAAACAGCGCTCAACCTCTCAACAAGCATCCGATTTTTACAGCTTAGGCCAATCCTATTTAGACCTAAACGAGTATTCGAATGCCAAAGTATTTTTCAAGAAATCTCTTGAATTAGATGAAAAAACCAACATCAATTCAGATATTGGTCATAGCTTAGTTAAGCTTTCACAAGCTCATTATGGACTGAATGAATCTGAAGACGCGCTAACGACCGCACAACGAGCACAAACGTACTTTGAAAATCACGAAAGAAATTTAAACTGGGCGAAGTTTAACGAAGCAAAAGCCTTAATGCTAAAAAGCAACTACTCTGCAGCCTTACCAATAATAGACGCAGTGGTTAAATACCTAGCACCATTAAAAAGCGATTTCCATTTATATACCGATGTATTAAACGCCTATGCTCAGTTATTAATGGAACTACAGCCATCGGATCCGCCTTATGCCATAGTAAACGAAGCAATTGAGCTCGCAAAGACACATCAGTTTTTACAAAAACTGCTGACAGGGCTTGAGATTAAGCTGAAAATTGCTAAAAAGTTTAATGATCTTGCTGTGAGCACTCATGTGTTAGAAGAAATCATTGAAACTAGTAACCGTCTGAATTCACAGCGCCTGGCTGTCTATAAAAGTGCCAGTCAATCTGATCTTTCCCACCAGCGAAAAGACTTACAGATATCACAACTCGAAGTTCAACGCTTAAGTGTTCAAACTGAGCTGGCTCAACAACAAACCCGTAACGCTTTTAATATTACGGTTAGCGTCGTCTTATTAGGTATCGTATTAATCATTAGCGCCATATTCTATTATCGTCGACGTTTAGCCATTCAAGAAAAGCACTTTATGCACGCTCTCATGGAACAAAAGAATGACATGTTTTCTGATATTTCCCACGATCTAAAAACACCGTTAACAGCGCTAAGTTTAACCATAGAAGCAATGCAGCATAAGCTTATTCCATCCGATGATGAACAACTTGCAAAATTACACGGCAAGGTAAATACGCTCAACAGTTTAATTAGCGACATTTCAGAGTTAGCTAAATTAAACTCTTCGGACGTAAAATTGCACGTCGAGCCAGTTAAAGTCTTACCGTTTTTACAAGATCTTTGTGACGATTTTAAGTTACTAGCCAACGAACATCACTTTAACATAGCCTTAAATTTGTATTCTGATTTGACTATTTCGCTCGATAAATTGCGCATGTCACAAGTTATTTTCAACTTAATTTCAAATGCGGCTAAGTACACTAATAAAGGCGGTACGATTGAGCTCGATGCGTCGATTAAAAAGAACAATCTAAGTATACTTTTAAGAGATAGCGCACCGAGTGTACCAAGCGAAGCATTGCCATATTTATTCGAACGAACTTTCAGAGTAGCAAACGGCCAAGAGAAAGGCAGTGGTTTGGGACTTGCCATTGTTCGACGCATCATTACACTCCACGGTGGCTCAGTCAAAGCTCGTCACAGTGCCTTAGGAGGCCTTGAAATCGAGGTCTCCCTCCCAATTACTGCTATTAGATAAATACCATATCATTACGAGAGCGAGGCATAAAGCCTCGCCTCGTATCTACAAGTCCTGTTTGAAATTCATTAACTGAGCTGTCTAACCAACAAGCTAATCTTGGTCTTTCATTGGCCATTCAACAAGATAGTCTTCAAAGTCATCCATATCAATGCTTTGTTCATTCGTTACTTTACCTTTAGCCGAAAGCTCCATCGCGTCCATCTTTTCCCGACTGCCATTGTTTAAAAGTGGATGCCACGAGGCTAAACCTCGGCCTTCTAATATACGACGATACGCGCAGCTAGGTGGCATAAAATACGCTTGTTCAATATTATTTTTATCGAGTTTCACGCAACTTGGGACATTGTTAAGTCGGTTTTTGTAATCAATACACTGACAGGTGTTACTGTCTAAATATGCACACGAAATACTGCTAAAAACTAAACGCTCGCCTTCACGAAGACCGGTAAAACCATCCGCTTCGTCGTCGTAGTCTGAATCAATAAAGGAGTGTAAACAGCATTTGGCACAACCATCACACAGCGCTTCCCATTGTGTTTCATCCATCTCCTGCAATGGTGTTGTTTCCCAGAAGTTCATGCTTTGCCCCTAAGCTAAATAAAGGAATATGATACCATAGCAAATGTTGGATGTTGGCAAACAAAAACGGCGCTTACTTGTAAGCGCCGCATATCAAAAAGAGCCTGCTCTATACCTAGCCTTTTTGACTTTCTACCCAACGTTTAATTTTTTCTTCTAAGATACTCATAGGCATCGCACCGTCGATTAATATTTGCGTATGAAACGCTTTAATATCAAACTTATCACCTAATTCCTTTGCCGCATATTCACGCAATTCACGGATCTTAAACTGACCCAGTTTATAGGAAAGCGCTTGGCCAGGCCAGGCGATATAACGTTCAACTTCTGCAGTTACGTCGCTTTCAGCCATTGAAGAATTTTTTAGCATAAACTCGATGGCTTGCGCTCGTGTCCAACCTTTCGCGTGTAGGCCCGTATCTACCACTAAGCGCATTGCTCTTAACTGCTCGTCCACAAGACGGCCGTACCATTGATAAGGATCAGTAAACAAGCCAAGCTCTTTACCAAGACTCTCAGCGTAAAGCGCCCATCCTTCTACAAACGCCGTGTCGCCACCGAATTTTCTAAACGTAGGCAATCCTTCAATTTCTTGTTGTAATGCGATTTGAAAGTGATGGCCAGGCGCCGCTTCATGAATTGACAGGGTTTCTACAATGAAATTTGGTTGTGCTTTTAAGTTATAGGTATTAATGTAGAAAATCCCTGGCTTTGTGCCATCCGCAGAAGGTCCTTGATAAGAAGCACCCGGCGCAGATTGAGCGCGGAACGCTTCAACCGGCTTTACAACGTAATCGGCTTTGGGTGCTACGTCAAAAAGTAAAGGCACTTTTGCATCAATCTTAGCTTTGACTTTTTCGTATGCTGCAATCAAGGCTTCAGGGGACTCAAAGTAAAATTGTTCACTTTCACGTAAATGAACAAAAAACGCGGCTAAGTCACCAGCAAATTTAACTTGTTCACGCACTTTGTTCATTTCACCAAGAATTCGATCGACCTCGCGAAGACCGATGTTGTGGATCTCTTCTGCAGGTAGCGTTAATGAAGTATGGCTTTCAATTTCATGTTGATACCACGCTTTGCCATTTGGTAAGTCACTATAGCCAACGGTAGAACGACTGTTTGGAATGTAAATTTCTTCTAAAAACTCAGCCATATTTCGATAGGCAGGGATCACGTCTGTCATAATCACTTCTCGATATGCCGACGTTAATCGTTTTTTATCTGCATCTGAAAAGCCCTCAGGCATGGCTTTTATCGGGCCCCAAAACAATGAATCTTCTGGGTTATAAACCACGTGCGCTGAGAATTGCGGTACCAATTTCTTTGCTAACACTTGCGGTAATGTAACGCCTTGTTTCATCCCCTCTTTCATCGCATCCATGACACTGTCTAGCCAAGGCTTAAATCCAGCAGCTCGCTTTAAAAATGCATCGTAATCTTCAACGGTTTCGAAAGGTTGTGCGCTTTGACCAGAACCAAACGCAGCCAAATCATTATGCAAACCATCCATCTGATTTATTGGCAGATATTTGTCTGGGAATTGTTGACCTGTAAGCTGTAAAGCTAAATCGCGTTGGATAATATCGAAACTTATCTTACCTTGAGGGTCCAATTTTTCACGGTCAATTTTAGAAAGTGCTTTACGATATTTTTCATTCAACTCGCTTTGTAACACTTCACTTTGTGGCAAAGGATATGCAAATTTATCGTTGTATTTCTTATCTCCCATGTACGTACCGTACATTGGGTAAATTTCGATCCCTTCATTAAAAAACACTTCTAAGAGTGCATTAAATTTAGCACTTTCTTCCAGTGATATTGTTGACGTAACGGTCGTTACGTCCACTTCTTGAGTTACTTTTGATTCTTGTGTCGCCTGACACCCTGTTAGCGCAATCGCAATACTACTTGCGAGTAAAAGAGGTTTAAACATAGGAGCCTTTATTCTTGTAGTTTGTTAATCGCGCCATTGTGACAGTTAACACTAGCGAGGTAAAGGTAAGGCCGGTACTGCTCATCACTTCAATTGATGTATTCTTAATTAGACTGGTCCTGACGCTATTGCGATTATCATGTGTTAACTTTTTGAGTTTGCACTATAGCGTCAGGTCATCGCGATAAACAAAAACTTAATCTCAATCAATAAAACCGACCAAATTCAGCTTGAAGTTCGTAACAGCTGACCATATAGTGTCTTTCAGTAATTATTGAAAGTTTAAAATCAACATGTTGACGCCTAGAATTGAAAATTTCGTCCTGCATTGCGGTGAAATGGGAAGCCGTTGGGGCTTTAATCGCACGATTGGTCAAATGGTTGGCCTTTTGGTCATCAATGAACAGCCGCTCACCGCCAATGACATCGCAGATGCGTTAAAAATTTCTCGCGGTAACGTCAGTATGGGCATAAAAGAACTGCAATCTTGGCAGTTAGTGCGTGTACATCACATTCCGGGTGATCGAAAAGAATATTATGCGCCAAATGGCTCAATCTGGGATCTAGCCAATAAAGTATTTGAAGAAAGGCGTAAGCGTGAAATTGACCCAACGTTAAGCCTATTAAGAGACCAAATTTTGGCAGAGGCTAATACTGAACAAGAAAAATACGCTCAAAAACAAATGCAACAGATCCATGACTTGCTCGAAACAGTCACTAAATGGTCTGCCGAATTGCAACGTCTTAGCCCAGAACAGCTTCAATCGTTAATGAAACTGGGCGCGCAAGTCAGCAAAGTAATTGATTTAAAAGATAAACTTTTAAGAAAGAATTAATCATCGCACTGATATCAACATTTAACCACAGACTAAATGTTTGGTATTACATTAGCCCAACCAAAAAGGCAGCGTAGCTGCCTTTTTATTTTTTAAATCCATCTTAGTGCAGATTAAATTTTTGGGTAACCGATCCGATCCGACAAATACCCAACACTGGTCGCAAAATAATACGAGCGGTTCCAGTGCATTAACACTTTGTAGTTATCGTACGCCAAATACATACGCCCATTTGAATCATCTGGCATCACGAGTGCAGCTTTTAAACTCGCTTCGGGTAAATCAGACCCATCTGCACGACGTAATCCAAGCTTTTGCCAATCAGACAATGAACGCTCAGATTTTGCCCATTCATCTAACCATTCTTTACGTGACTTAGTGCCACGTTTTACGATTAGGTTTGTATCAAACCCCGCGGGTAATTTAACTTGACGACCCCAAGTTAGCGCGTCATTCCAGCCTTCGGTTTTCAGGTAATTGGCAATAGAGGCGAAGGCATCTTCTTTCGTTGTCCAAATATCCTTGCGACCGTCTTTGTTATAATCAACGGCGTAGGAGTTAAATGAGGTTGGCATGAACTGGGTTTGCCCCATTGCACCTGCCCACGAGCCTTTAAAATCATCAATATTAACGTGGCCATCTTTTAAAATATCCAACGCGGCCCACAGTTGATTGCGATACATTTCTTCACGACGACCATCAAATGCCAGTGTTACCAGTGCACTGATTACAGGATAACTCCCTTGATAGCGTCCGAAGCTACTTTCTAGACCCCATAATGCGACAATGAAACGCCCTTGAACCCCAAATTCTTTTTCGATTTTGTCTAATAGCGTTTTGTTTTCTTTATAAAGTTTACGTGCCGTTTCGACTTTCCAACTAGGGACGCGTTTTGGCAAATAGGTTTCCAGTGTTTCCACGACTTCGGGTTGACTTTTATCTTGCGCGATTACTTTCTTTTTAAACGTTACCGTAGAAAATGCAGTATCAATTAACGATGGTGAATACCCTTTGTCGATTGCCTCGGCTTTTAGCTTATCGACATACATTGCAAAATCCGCTTCCGTCTTATCGCTCGCGCCCGCATTTAATGCGATGCAAACTAAGAGCGCACTTAACTTCTTAATCACTGCTCACTCCGTTTTGTTTTTTAAATTCACTTAAAAGGTTTTTTTCAGGCGGAGGCAATTGCAAATAAAATCCTTTATCTAGCAATGCCGATCTTACAGAGTTTAAATCTGCAACGCCGAGCTTGTCACGAGCAGCCAAGTTAATCAACATAACAAAGTTAGGACGACCAAAAGTGTGCATTAACGGCTCTGGTACTTTACTAAAATCATCTCGTTTTTCGACGAAAAGATAGGTATCCGCTTTTTTTGTACTTTTATATACTGCTGTTAGCATTCTCACGCCCATAAATTCTTGCTTAACGTTGCGCATCACTATACCATGACTCAACTTGTATTTGGAAAGTTTTGCGGCTCAGCTTTGCGTTAATCACGCGAAGTAAAAATCCAAAAGAATAAGAGTCGCAACAGTAATTGAGCGCTTATGTCAGAACAAATTTTTGAGTTGAAAGGAAACCTATTCACGCTGTCTGTGTTGCACCTATTTAAGTTCGATACAGAGCAGTTAGCTAATGAACTAGACAACAAAATTTCTCAGGCACCTAAATTTTTTCAAGGTGCGCCGATTGTTGTTAACCTTTCTCAGTTGCAAGAAGTCGATGTTGATTTTGCGGCCTTAAAGCAAACCCTACTTAACTTAAAACTGAATCCAGTGGGTGTCTGCAATGGTTCTGAGCAACAACATGCTCAAGCAAAAGACATTGGCTTGTCTGTATTAAATTATTCGCAAGATTCGAAACCTGCAAGTTCATCGTCGCAAGCTCAAGAAGTAGTAGAAAAAACCATTTATCTCCCCGCTCAAATCGTGAACGGCACGGTGCGTTCTGGTCAGCAAGTCTATGCAAAAGATCGTGACTTAATCGTACTTGGCGCAGTGAGCCACGGTGCTGAAGTGATTGCTGATGGTAATGTTCATATCTATGGAACACTGCGTGGCCGTGCAATCGCTGGAGCGAAAGGTAATGAGCAAGCCAGTATTTTTTGTCAGAAGCTAGAAGCAGAACTTGTTTCAGTCAATGGCAGTTATTGGATCAGTGATTCATTACAAGGGGAGCTTTGGGGCAAGCCTGCACAGATACAGCAGAATAACGGATCTTTAGAAATTTTAGCTTTGGTCAAAGGATAAATCGTATGGCAAAGATTATTGTCGTTACTTCAGGTAAAGGTGGTGTTGGTAAGACCACATCTAGCGCGGCCATTGGTACAGGTCTTGCGTTAAAAGGATACAAAACAGCAATCGTTGATTTTGATATTGGCCTTAGAAACCTAGACTTAATTATGGGTTGCGAGCGTCGTGTAGTGTATGACTTCGTAAACGTAATCAATGGCGAAGCAAATCTCAAACAAGCGCTGATTAAAGACAAGCGTGTTGATAAGTTGTTTATTTTACCCGCTTCACAAACTCGTGACAAAGACGCATTAACAAAAGAAGGCGTTGAGCGTGTGTTAACTGATCTCAAAAAAGACTTCGACTTCATCGTATGTGACTCTCCTGCAGGCATTGAAGCTGGGGCATTAATGGCACTTTATTTTGCTGATGAAGCTATTGTGACCACAAACCCAGAAGTGTCTTCGGTTCGAGATTCAGACCGTATTTTAGGCATATTACAAAGTAAATCTAAACGTGCGGAAGAAGGATTAGAGCCAGTAAAAGAACACCTGCTATTAACCCGCTACAATCCTGAGCGAGTTGAACGAGGTGAAATGCTGTCTGTGGAAGATGTGCAAGATATTTTAGCAATCGACCTATTAGGTGTAATTCCTGAGTCAAAAGCAGTACTGAATGCGTCAAACTCAGGACAACCAGTTATATTAGATAGCGATTCAGATGCAGGCCAAGCCTACTTAGACACGGTGAGTCGCTTAGTCGGCGAACAAATCGATTTCCGCTTTTTGTCTGTTGAGAAAAAAGGCTTACTAAAACGGATCTTTGGAGGGTAACGTGTCTTTATTAGATTATTTTCGTTCACAAAAAAAGAACACCGCTTCCTTAGCTAAGGAGCGTTTGCAAATTATCGTTGCTCATGAACGTTCAAAACGCGGAACACCTGATTATCTGCCACAATTAAAAATGGACATTCTCGAGGTAATTAGAAAGTATGTTCATGTCGATAGTGATGCTATAAACGTGCAGTTTGAGCAGACTGAAGATGATTTAGCAGTTCTGGAGCTAAATATTACGTTGCCAGACGACGAAAAACACAAATAACAAAAGTGGCGCTAAGTGAAGCGCCATTTCTATTTTCAATCTTAATCATACCTAATCAACCTAAAAATGAGTGATTTATGCACTAATTTACAGGCGTTTAGGCAAGGCATTGATTGCGGGTAATTGGTTCCCCTTATCAACATCAATAACACAGCATAAACGCATGCGCAGCTTACCCTGTGAATTTAAAGGTGCCTACATTCTTCATTAGATTGCCGAAACAGTAAGAAACTGGAGCTGTGAGCTTCAAGTTTATTGGGTATAAACCTAACCACACGATGTAAAGCCCCTTTACATTTGGTATTTCAAAAAGCCATCTTCATCAATCTAAGTTATGTTTTACAACAAAACACTGAATAGTCTTATCAATACGGAAAATAGATATTATTCGTTAATTTAAGACTCACTAAATTAAAGATAATCACAGCGAGTTTGAAAACAGTTACCGAGACAATGCTTGCCGTTAAGTATTGCGATGGTTGAAGTTGGCTCTTTTTAAAACATCAAAACAAAATAAATGTTTTTTGAAATTACTTTTAGTGAGCTACCAAGAGGTTCAATTCAAGATAGCTCTATTTGCAAGGATCTATTTAGCTTTAACTATTTATTCAACTTAGGCTTTATCGCAAATATTTTGCTTACTTTAGAATCACTGTCGTTAATGGTGACATAGATTTCACCACTTGGTGCTGTCACCACATCGCGAATGCGTCCAAGTCCATTTAATAATACTTCGTCTTGTGTGACCTTACCATTTTCAATACGTAAACGGTGTAATTGCTTTTTCGCGAGGCTTCCTACTAACAAATCACCCTTCCACGAACCAAAAAGTTCACCCGTGTAAAAATTTATCCCTGACACAGCAATCGAAGGAGTCCAATGTAGAATTGGTGATTTCATCCCCGGCAATTCGGTATTTGGAGTGATGGGTGTACCATCGTAGTTCATACCAAAAGTTACTTTCGGCCAACCATAATTTAACCCTTTTTGAATTAGGTTTAACTCATCACCACCACGCGGACCATGCTCGGTGGCCCAAATATTTCCGGTAGTTGAATCAATCGTAAGTCCTTGAGGGTTACGGTTACCATACGTCCATATCGTCTTTTGTGCTGTTGGGTCATTATAAAACGGATTGTCTTTTGGGATAGAACCATCTTTAAAAATACGATGAATTTTGCCGTTTTGTGTGGTGATCAACTGAGCGTCATTTTGATGACCTTCATCACCGTTCGAAAAATACAAATATTCACCTTGGATCACAATCCGTGAACCAAAGTGCCAACCACGATTTTTATGGTTTTGCTCTTGCGCTTCAAAAAGCACTTGCTGTTCAACCCACTGACCGTTGCTTATTTTTCCGCGAACGATTGAGGTAAACGCAATTTCATCGCCTTTTTCGTTCTTGCCCGCTGGTTTACTAAACGACAAATAAACCCACCCATTTTCTTTGAAATTTGGATCGGGATATACGTCAAGTAAACCGCCTTGGCGCTGATGCCATACAGTCGGTGTGCCTTTGACTAGGGATTGTTCGCCCGATGGCAATAAATGCCAAAGTTCCCCATGACGCAAGGTATAAAGCAATGAACCATCAGGCAGAAAGTCCATTGCCCAAATAATGCCTTCATTCGATGTGACTTCAGTCAATTCAAGTTCGTAGTCTTTTGTCTTAAATGGCTTGTCAAAAGTATTTTGATCATCTTGTGATTGGGTGGCTTTATAAGCCGATTCACGAATATAAACGACCAAAGTCCTGATCTGATCTGGTGTAAACGTTTTTCCAAAGGCAGGCATAGCAGTTTCTGCCACGCCATTCGAGATAGCATTTTGTAAGGCTAGGTCAGTGCCATCGGTGAGCCACTGATTATCTAACAGCGAAGGTGCCATCGCACCTTTAAGAGACTGCCCATGGCAGGATGAACAATTTTGTTCAAATAGTTGCTCTACTTTTTCATTCGCCGCAAAACTATTTGCTGCCGCCCCTAACAGGATAAGATTGCCGGCGATTTTACTTGCTAATTGGTTCTTCATTGTCGTCACAGTAGATCGAGAATTCATAATGTGCAGTATAATCAGCAATCGCAAAAAATTGACAGCAAATTCGATAAAGAGGCTATTCTGTGCGAAATCTGGTTATTAGGTCATTGTTTACATTGATGTTTGTTCCTTTACTTACAACATCAGTTCACTTACTTGCAAACGAAATGGAAACAATCGTCACCACCGCAACTCGAACCAACACCGTCCATTTAGACCTTATAGGTAACACAAGTACAATATCTGAAAAAACGTTGGAAGATGTTGCTGCAGAACATTTAAATCAGGCCTTAAGTTTTAGCTCGGGCACTTGGTTATCTCGAGGTAACGGTCAGGAGTCATTACTTTCTATTCGCTCTCCTGTACTCACCGGCAGTGGTTCTTGCAGTGAGTTTCTAATGCTTGAAGATGGCGTATCACTTCGAGCGAACGGCTTTTGCAATGTTAATCAACTCTTTGACAGTCATTTCGAAGCAGCGAGCCTTATCGAAGTGGTTAAAGGTGCAAACTCAGCGCGTTATGGTTCAAACGCTATCCATGGAACCGTCAACTTACTTTCTGCCTCTTTAGACACACCAAGAAACGTGCGGGTAGAAACCGCAAGCTATGGGTTTAAGCGTGTTCATACTGACTTGCCATTCAGTCAACTTACTAATCCGTTACTTTTTAGCCTAACCCTAACTGACGACGATGGATACCAGGATAGCTCTGGCTACGAACAACAAAAATTAAGTATTGCGTATCAACATGAGATTAGAAAGTGGCAAGCGACCCATCGCGTCCATTACACCCATTTGGATCAGCAAACAGCAGGTTACTTGCAACAAGGAAAAGCAGCCTATCAAGAAAAAGCATTATTAAAAATAAATGAATTCCCGGATGCTTATCGCAATAACAAGAGCTTTCGCTACAGTGCTATATTAGAAACACTCACTTCAAATGGGCTATGGCAAGTAACCCCCTATGTGCGAGCCAATGAAATGGATTTTTTAATGCACTTCCTACCTGGCACTCCAGTTGAAGAAAACGAACATAAAAGCGTAGGGCTAAATATCCTTAATGTAATGGAACTCAATGATATGATGACGTTTAAAACTGGGATCGACAGTGACTACACATCAGGCTCGCTTTTGCAGTATCAAATACAAGAAACGCTCTCAAGTTCTGCATTTTTAAAGGCGATTTTACCAAAAGGTCAACATTATGATTATCAAGTCGAGGCAACGTCACTTGCAATGTTCACTAGCCTCGATGTTACCCTATTGCCAAACCTTAATGCTTTTGCTTCGTTGCGTTTCGATTCAACCCACTATGACTACACCAATCACATGATTGCAGGTAACACCAAAGACGATGGTACACCATGCAATTTTGGAGGTTGTCGATATACTCGCCCCAGTGATACGCGTGATAACTTTAATAATTGGAGTTACGCTGTGGGGGTAAGTTATCGTATCAATGACAATAACCGCCTATTTTTAAAACTTGACGACGCCTTTCGCGCCCCTCATACCAGTGAACTTTATCGTTTACAAAACGGACAACTAAACGCAGATATTGATAGCGTTAACGCAGAGCAATTCGAATTCGGTTATCGATTCGCTAGCGAAAACTGGTTTGCCGAAGCGTCATTGTATTCCCTAAGTAAAACAAACGGTATCTTCCAAGATACACAAAGACAATACATTAATGGTTTAGACACCAAACACCGAGGGTTGGAGTTAGATCTCAATGTGAGCCTGACTCAGACGATAAACGCAACACTCAACGCCACTTACGGAGAACACACGTTTGAAACGGATGGCAGTAGTGATCAAGAACTGCAAGGCAATACTTTAGACTCGGCACCAAAATGGATGATAAATTCAAATCTTACATGGTTTGCTAAAGATAGCGTGGAACTTAGTCTACAAGCTCAATATTTGAGTGACTATTATTTGAACGTAGAAAATACCGAGCAGTATGATGGCCATCATTTACTTCATCTACGGAGTAAATGGAAACTCAATCGGCAGGTTAACCTTCGCTTGAATATCATCAATTTGCTTGATGAGAGTTATGCAGAGAGAGCTGATTTTGCCTTTGGCAATCACCGCTATTTTGTGGGAAAACCACGCACGGTTAGTGTGATACTAGACTATCAGTTTTAGCCCGCTAACACTGAACTGACTGAGCTTCTCAACTAAACTTTTAGGTTGAGATTTATAGTGTCTAGATGAATGACTGAAAACAGCATTGAATTGGGGCGTGACATAATAAATCAATACTACTCGGTCGAATTGCAGTCCATACCCAATCGACTTGGAGATTGGGTACATAATTATCACGGAGACGCTATCAGTCCGAAGCCTTCCAATCATTTAAAGCGTCGCCGATATAGTCACTGCGCCAAGGTTGAAAAAGATCCGGTCGCTCTTGTTGTCTGCGCTGCTCATCGGATTTTTTCCATTTCCAGCTAATGATTTGGTTCATTTGCTTTTTCGACGCCAGTACTTCAAATGGAAGGTCATGTTTTTTTGCCACATCCGTTAGCGCATGTTTGATGTTCTTTAAGGCTTTTTTATACTCAGGAAAATCAACTAAACGCTTTAGTCGTTCAGGACATTCATGTTCAGCAATCGCTTTACCTTGCTCTACACACGCTAAAATGTCTTTACCATAGCGATTGACTTCCATTGGCTCTACACCGGGGATATTACGAAGCGAAGTAATACTAGTGGGTCTTCGTTTAGCAATTTCAATCATGTTATGTTCTTTCAACACATGGCTTAGCGCGAGATTTTTAGCTTCTGCTTTGTTTTGTCGCCATGCTGCCATCACTTGTAATACGGCCAAATCACGTGATTTAAGTTGCCACGCGTTTTTAACTTCTTTGTACAATTCCTCATCGGGTAAACGATGTGCTCTTTTTCTCGCAACCAATGCACTTTCTTGCGCAACAATCTCAAACCAATTTTTATCGGTGATTTTTGGCAATAGGATTTCAAAACATGGCAGTAAATAAAATACATCGCTCGCTGCATAATCAAGCTGCTGCTGTGTAAGCGGTCGCTGCAACCAATTGGTGCGGCTTTCACTTTTGTCGATTTCGACATCAAGTAATAGTTTCACCATATTGGCGAACCCAACACAGTTACCATAACCTAATAGCAACAACGCAAATTGAGTGTCAAACATCGGGCTCGGTACAAATCCTGCGAATTTTTGAAACACTTCAATGTCTTCAGAAGGTGAATGGATCACCTTCACGACATCTTCATTCGCCAGTAGCTCAAATAGACCTTCAAACTCCAGCTCGAGCGTTGGATCGATCAATCCGAGTGATTGCCCATCGTAAATTTGCAGCAAAGCAACCTCTGGATACAGCGTCCTGCGACGCATAAACTCGGTATCAATGGCGAGCACATTCGCTTTTGCGATCCGTTCGATAAAATTATCTAGTTCATTTTGAGAGTGGATAAACTGATACTGCACGCCCTTTCCTCTTTAACCGAATTCCATTTGGTAATGGCAACTTTACCAAACTAAAATGACTCGTGATCTTAATTTTGCAGATCGATATAAAAATAAACCGGCTTTCGCCGGCTTATTTTATGCTTTTTCTTTTAATGCTCTTCGCAGAATTTTACCAACGTTCGTTTTTGGTAGCTCTGTTCTGAACTCAACGAATTTTGGTACCTTGTAATTCGTTAGGTTAGCACGACAATGGTTGATTATATCCTTTTCTGTCAATGATTGGTCTTTTTTCACAACAAATACTTTGACTTGCTCACCACTCACCTCATGGGGTACACCGACCGCCGCTACTTCAAGCACACCTTCGTGCATTGCTACTACTTCTTCAATCTCGTTTGGAAACACATTAAAGCCAGACACAATGATCATGTCCTTCTTACGGTCAACGATATAGAAGAACCCTTCATCATCGTAGGTCGCAATATCGCCGGTTGCAAACCAACCGTCTTTCATACAATCCGCTGTTGCGTCGGGACGATTATAGTAACCGGCCATCACCTGAGGACCTTTAACCCAAAGTTCTCCCGCCTCGCCTTTTGGCGCTTCTTCCCCATTTTCAAGCATGATTTTTAAGTCGGTACTTGGTGCAGGCAAGCCAATTGAGCCATTATATCCATCTAAATCGAAGGGACTTATTGTAACCAGCGGTGCACACTCAGTCAGACCGTAGCCTTCCATCAATTTTGATTTAGTTACTTTTTGCCAACGCTCTGCAACAGGGCGTTGTACTGCCATACCGCCACCTAGCGAAAATTTAAGTGACGTAAAATCTAAATCATTGAAACCTGGTGCATTTAATAGACCATTGAATAAAGTATTAACACCCGTGATTGCAGTAAATCGATACTTTTGTAGTTCTTTTACAAATGCCGGCATATCACGCGGGTTGGTGATTAAAATATTGTGACCACCATACTTCATAAAGGTTAAGCAGTTCGCAGTTAGCGCAAAGATATGATAAAGGGGCAACGCAGTGATCACCACTTCTTTGCCATTATCAAGCACTTTATCTAAACAGCCAGAAACCTGTTCTAAATTCGCCACCATATTGCCATGGGTCAGCATTGCGCCTTTTGATACACCCGTAGTACCACCGGTATATTGTAAAAATGCCAAATCACTGAGCGCAACCTGTGGTTTTTTATATCTTGATGCGTCGTAGTTGACTAATTTGGCAAACGGAATAGCGGTTGGGAGTGAGTAATTCGGCACCATTTTTTTGATGCGCTTCACCACAAAGTTAACCAAGTGCTTTTTAAAGCCACCAAGCATATCGCCAATTTCTGACAAAATAATGTGTTTAACCGATGTTTTTGGCAATGCTTTTTGTAACGTATCTGCAAAGTTAGCAAGGATGAAAATTGCTTTGGTTTCAGAATCGTTTAGCTGATGCTCAAGCTCGCGCACCGTATACAGCGGATTGACGTTAACCACCGTACACCCAGCTCGTAAAATCCCTAGAATAGCAATAGGGGTTTGTAATAAATTTGGCATCATTACAGCGACTTTATCGCCTTTACCTAGTTTTAATTCATTTTGAAGATAACTCGCTACCGCTTTTGTTTCGTTATCAATTTCACGGTAAGTCAGCGTTTTATCCATATTGCTATAAGCAGGTAAATCCGCAAAATCAGCAAAACTCTTTTCAAATAGTTCAAGCAGCGAGTCGTAATGCTCTGGATCAATTGTTTGAGGCATCCCTTCGGGGTAGCGCTTTAACCAGATTTTTTCCACTCTTAGCTCCTGTTCTCGTTATTTTTATCTTTGAATAAACCTTAATCTAAATAAGGCGGTTACACAATCGAGCATTTACTCTAATCAGGTGATATTCCCATATTTGCGGCAAAGTTACAATTCACATCGATTATTTGCACTAATATGATGCGAAATGTGCTCATATGTTGTGCAAGGTGACTCAATATGACAATGATGGCCACCATCTATCTCTATGGTTTGTAACGAATGATAATTGTCTTGAAATTTGATTAACGCTGCTTTCATTTCTGGATAACCTTGTTTGCCAAGCACCAACAACGTCGGGGCTTCTATTAAGAGTAGCGCTTTGGCCTGTAGTTGCGTATAGCGAAAAGGTGAAGAAATTTTAAGTTTAGGATCTGAGCGCAAATACGCCCCATCGTTTGTTTCGACAATGCTTCGATCCATCAACATTTCAATATGCTCTTCGCTCAGATCACTTACGGCCTTTCGAGCGAGCACAACATCACGTTTAGAAGGAAATAGCTTAGCTTGTTTAAGCTTTAAATTTTCACGTTGCATAATCGACGTTCTCAACAAACTGCGGGCGTTACTCGCTTCACTATGCATCAAACCAATACCATCAATTAAACTCAACGATTTTACTCGTTCAGGAAAGCAACTCGCTAACACACTCGCCACAAGCGCCCCCATTGAATGTCCGATGATATGACAGGAAGAAACCCCTAATTTATTTAAAAGCGCGATTACATCCGCTACGTAATCAACAAAATAATACTGATGGGCCTCATGACGCCAGTCTGATTGACCATGGCCTGCAAAATCGATCGCCAGAAAACGCATCGGCCCGTTTGCTGAAGATAACTGCGCCAAAGGCAAAAAAGAATTGGCGTTATCAAGCCAACCGTGTAAGCAAAGAACAAGCGGTGCATGTGGGCTTTGGTTCCCCCAAGAAAACCCAGCTACACCTGCTAATTTAAACGGAAATATTTGTGCCTTTGTCTCTAATTTCATAAATATACGTGTAAACTGTCGCCTTTAACTTTATCATCGCATAGAACAAAAATACGGGATACACTAGATGAAATTAAAACATAGTATAGCGGCAACCATTTTCATACCGCTTAGCGCAACCGCCGCACCAAAAAACATCATTTATATGATTGGTGATGGAATGGGACCTGCCTACACGACAGCCTACCGTTATTATCTAGATGATCCGAAGACAAAAGTCGTTGACCCAACTGTTTTTGATGCGCTTCTAAAAGGTATGGCACATACCTATCCTGATGACGATACCGTTGTTACCGACAGTGCTGCAGGCGCAACCGCGCTAGCAACTGGAACAAAAAGCTATAATGGCGCTATCGCCGTTGATTCACACAAAAAGCCGCTCACTACCATGTTAGAGCTAGCTAAAGCGCACGGCAAAACGACGGCGTTAGTGGCTACTTCGCAAATTAATCATGCAACACCAGCGAGTTTTGCAGCGCACAACGAAAGTCGACGCAATTACGATGAAATCGCCAATGATTACATTGATAATAAAATTAACGGTAAACTGGCTGTTGATTTATTACTCGGTGGTGGCACTCGCTATTTTATTCGTGAAGATCGAAACCTTGTGACCGAATTTAAATCCGCTGGTTATCAATATATTCAAGAATTCGAAAAACTAGACTCGCTCAACGGGCTACCAGCTATTGGATTATTTGCCGATATTGCTTTCCCATACGCAATTGACAGTAATTCAGAACGATTAGGGAAAATGACTGAGAAGTCGTTAAAACTGCTCGATAAACAAAACGAAAATGGCTTTTTCGTGATGATCGAAGGCTCTCAAATAGATTGGTGTGGGCATAGTAATGACATCGCCTGCGCGATGCATGAAATGGTTGATTTTGCTAACGCTATTAAGGTCGCAAAACAATACGTAGATGCAAACCCTGATACTTTACTGGTGATCACTGCAGATCACTCCACTGGCGGCCTTACCCTTGGTGCAAATGGAGAATACAAATGGTTAGCAGACAAAGTAAAACAAGTTCATGCGTCGACCGATACAATCACCAAAGCCCTCGTCAGTGCTAAAGATCTATCGACAAGTTGGTCTAATTTCGTTGACTTCCCTTTATCTGAAGAACAAATTAACACGTTAGAGTCTGCCAAGAAAAGCAGCGAACAAGCACTCAACAAAGCCATTAAACGCATCCTCAATGACACCACTTATAGCGGTTGGACTACAAGTGGCCACACCGCTGTCGATGTACAAATTTTTGCACATGGTAATGGCGCCAATGAATTTATTGGTTCTCACAACAACACGGCAATTGCAGATAAGCTAATTCATTTTATTACGCAATAGTTGTTAAGCTCGATTGCTTCATATGTTGCATCGCTTGCTCGATAGGCAAGGCTTTCGAATACCGAAAGCCTTGCACTATCGTAATACCAGCGCGTTTAGCAATGCCTTCATCTACTTCGTCTTCGATCCCTTCAGCAACCAACGCAAAGCCCAATTCATGACACATGTCAGCAAGGCATTTATACAAGATTTCTCCGTTCGTATTATCTTTACTAGGCAGCAAACCTCGATCAAGCTTAATCGTCTTCATATTAAGCTCTGCCAGTACGGTTAAACACGAATAACCCGTGCCAAAATCATCCATTGCACAATCAATATTGTATGATTTTAGTTTGCTTACAATGTCACGGGTTCTCTCAAAATCTTCAATATAACTTGATTCTAATAATTCGACTTCAACCTGTTCGGGGTACTTCGAAAACGCATGGATCACGCGCTTATAGCCATCATTCAAAAAAGTTTGTGGAGAAAGATTAAAACTGATCTTAGGCTTGAGACCATGCTTCGCAAACTGTTGTATGTCGACCTCTAATTTATCAATAACAAAATTATCAATAATATGTATTAGTCCATGTTTCTCGAGCTCAGGTAAAAACCAGGGACCCTGGATCCCTTTTTGCCTATCGACGAGTCGGAGTAACGCTTCAAAGCCTTTAATCTCCCGACTAATGGGGCACACTTTTGGTTGATAAAAAAGAGTGAGTTCACCTTGGTTTAGCGTACGGGACACCACTTCAAGTGCCTCTGCCGAAATTTTGGCTTTGCTGCGCTGAATCGCAAAGTCCGATTCTGCTTGTGCTTCAACTTCTCTGCCCGCTGAAAAGCGCTTACTTAAAAGATCTAATGCTTTACCGGAAACATTGTGGGTCAAGTTTGCTTTCAAAAAAGGGTAATAGATGGCGGCGTTGAGTAAAACCAATACCGTTTGAAGTAATACGCCAGAGAGCCCATCACTCAGCCACCAGCCACTCAACAAAACCGGAGTAAACCAAGGGATCGTTACATTAGCAGCCACGCTCACAAGCCCTATTTCAATTGCAGTTGACGCAATCACTGCATTCACTAATGGCGCTAAAAGAAATGGAATAAATAAAAATGGGTTGAATACGATAGGCAATGCATAAATCATAATTTCACTGATGTTAAATATCGCAAACGGGCTTGCCAGCTTTGCGACTTGACGCTCATGAGAAGCGCCACGAAGTACCAAACTCGCAATAACAATCCCCCAAAGACACCCTGTCCCCCCTAATATGACGTAATTTGAATAAAATTGGTGCATCATCATATTTGGAAAAAGTTCAAAATGAGTGACGTCAGGCGAAAAAATGATGTGAAAGGTATTATCGCCGTGGATCCCGACAAACCAAAATAAGTGAGCAAGCACGAGCTGCAAGTACAGTTTTGTCTCATCACCTAGTTCGCCTTGATGAATGGACAGCCATTCACTCACCTCATTTAACAAGCTATCAAGGATTGGGTAAGCCAGAAAAACAATGGATGTAGTTAAAAAGTACGGAAAAATAAAATTGAGATGTTTTCGTAAAAACAAGCTGATATCACTGTGCTGAACCAGTTTAAACCACTTAATCTGAGTGAGCTCTTTTAGCAGATAACTGCACAAAATCGGAAAAAGTAACGTATAGACCACACCTGAGCGTGGATCAATCCGCAGACCTTGTTCATCCAAATAGATAAAGTCGGTGGTTGTTAAAAAGCACATCAAAACCAATATTGGGACGGAAACGCTGTTAATCTTTAAGTTTTTTGACAAATGATAGCTAACAGAAATCAATGAAAGGATCGGAAACAATGTCCAAATAAGGGAATTGAAATCACGTAAAAAGACTAAATAACTCGATAGCATGCTTGCATGAGTTAACTGAACGAACAGCGTAATTAATGAAGCGACGACAAAAAACGGAATAAGAGCGATATAACCTTCACGCAATGAAAGCACAACCGTGTTACTTGATACTTTAACCGCCCATTGATTGAACGAAAACGATTTATTTAACAAACTAGCCAGCCCCACAAATTCCCTTGGACTCAATTTGGAAAAAATATCTTGAAACATCAAGTTTATTTACGTGAAATTTTCTAAATATCAGAGGTTTGGCTGAACCGAAATTCAATTCCCATCCTAAATTACGAGTTACTCATTGAAGCTAATGTTAGGTAGATAAACAGTGCAAAATACGGTAGTAAATTTGAGGAGCTAAACAACAAAAAAATAATGAAAAATAACTTAATTAGGGAGCAAAGTAATGGCGAACGAACTACGCATCTTAACAACTGAAAATTAAGCGTAGAGGTTAACACCAATGAGCGTTTCTATTTCAGATCGGCGCTGATCATTTTGAACACTTTTGTACGCATAGATAGCATTACCGTTTTTAAAAGACGGCTTATCGTAAATCGCACTTTGAGCTTCTTGCTCCTTACGTCGCTCTAATAACGCTATGGCACTTTCACTGGATTTGACGAAATTAATTGGTTTTTCAACGGGCGTGTTTTCTTCACGCAAAGGCTGTTCGACCGGCTTAGGTTGCGGCCTAATTTGATAGGTATGTTGACCAGAAACGATAGATAATTGCATTTCACTGCCCAAATCGAATACAGATGTTTTTCGCTGCCAATGCTTTTAAGGGGGAGTTAACGCCCCCTTTGGTTAAATTATACCCGTTATTCTCGACCCGGCAACTTTTTCCAAGAAACCGTATCTCGTACATAATGCGGCTGCGCGTTAGCGGCTTCAACACTTTGATTTGCCATAAAATCTGCTTCTGCGATTTTTAACATATATCGCGCGTCCGGCAGGGTAATTTCCTTTGACATGGTTATGGAGCCCAATAATTCCAAGGCATTTGGGTAAGTCTCCCATGCCGTACCAACGGCCAACTCTGGTTTATTCGTGCAATTAAGTTCCTCTGGCTTAATCACCGACTCATTACACAGTGGCTGCATGATCCCATCATCAAGAGCATAATCACACACGTATATCTCGTCCATACGTGCATCTATGCCAGCTAATACTCGATCCACACCAGTTTGTTCATAAGCCTGTTGAGCCATAGCTTGTAACGTAGACACTCCAACCAATTTTAAATTGCTCGAAAACGCTAACCCTTGCGCAATTGCAACGCCAATTCGAACCCCAGTGAAACTGCCTGGTCCGCGTCCAAATACAATCCCATCGAGATCTTTTAATTTGCATTTCGCTTTGCCAAGCAACTCGTCTATTACTGGCAACATTTTTTGGCTGTGCTGCTGCGGGCACACGTCGAAAAAATCGTACATTTCGCCATTAAACCGCAGTGCTACCGATAATGCTTCTGTTGAGGCATCAATCGCTAATAAATTCATACTCATTTATTCTATGTTCTCTAAGAATTGAATCGCCGTATTAAGGTCTCGCGTTCGCTGCATATTAGGCAAACTTTTTAAAAAGACCTGACCATATGGTCTCGTTACTAAACGATTATCGCACAAAATCAACACTCCAGTGTCTGTTTTATCACGGATCAAACGCCCTACCCCTTGTTTAAGCGCAATGACCGCTTGAGGCAATTGAATGTGTGCAAAAGGATCTTTTCCTTGTCGCTCACAATCTTGCATACGTGCTTGTAACAGCGGATCATCAGGCGACGTAAATGGGATTTTATCGATGATAACACAGCTTAGCGCATCTCCGCGCACATCAACTCCTTCCCAAAAAGAACTTGTACCAAGCAATACTGCATTCCCGTGGCGAATAAATTGCTCGAGAATGATCCGTTTAGAGGATTGTCCTTGCATAAATACCGGAAAAGGTACCCGATCGCTAAGTCCTTCATACACCAAGTGCATCATGCGATAACTAGTAAATAACATGAAACAACGTCCTTTACCGGCTTCAATTACTTGCTTAGCTAGTTTCACTAATGCATGGGGCATTAAATCATCATTAATTTCAGGCAAGTACCTTGGCATACAGAGTAGTGCTTGACGCTGATAATCAAACGGACTTTCCAGTAATAGTTGGTATTTTGGTTTTAATCCTAAACTTTCAGAAAAATGACGTAAGTCTCCATTTACCGAAAGCGTAGCAGATGTAAAAATAAAGCCAGCCTTGGTTTTTTCAACTAACTCAGCAAACTTTGCTGACACATTCAATGGCGTGACATGAATTTGTACTGTCTTACGTCCTACTTCATACCAATAGCTATACCCTGTTTCATTGATCTCAAATACGCGTTCTAATTTTCCTTTTAGTGATAACGTTCGTTCGAATAACGCATCAATTTTGTCACTGCGATCGAGCGCTGTTTTTAGTACCTGATAGAGAAAATCCAGATCAGAAATCACTCGATGAATAGCATCGCAAATATAGCGTTCTTTAAGCATAAGTCGCCAATCGCCTTTACCACCATCGAGTGGGAAAACCAATCGAAAATCCGCAATCGCGGTTTCTAATTTATTAAGCGTTTTACCTAATTGCAGCATGTCGGGAAGTTCAGCGCGATAAACAAAACGGACGTCGGTGATCAACTCACTTAACTGCTTAGTACTGAATGTTTCGCCAAAATAATCACATGCAATTTCACTCAGTTGGTGAGCCTCATCAAAAATGTAGCTATCCGCCGTAGGCATTAACTCAGCAAATCCTGAGTCTTTCACAGCCATGTCTGCAAAAAATAGGTGATGATTGATCACAACAACATCGGCTTCCATCGCTTTGAGTCGAGCTTTACGGATGTAACATTCTTGAAAGTCGGGGCACTCTTTACCTAAACAATTGTCTGCGGTGGAATTTACATAAGGTAAAACTTTCGCGTCTTCTTCAATACCAATGCAGTCTGCCAAATCCCCGTTATTTGTTTCGGTTGCAAATTTTGCAACCATGGCTAATTGATGCATAACATCAGGGTCGTCAGTTGGAACATGACTAACATGCTGACTAAGGCGATACTGGCACAAATAATTAGCGCGACCTTTAAGTAGCGCCACTTTGCGCCCTGTGCCAAGCGCTTTGACTAGTGCAGGAAGATCTCGGTGAAATAATTGTTCTTGCAGTGCCTTTGAACCAGTCGAAATGACAATTTTTTTATTGGTCTTGAGCGCAGGGGCTAGATAAGCAAAGGTTTTCCCTGTTCCCGTTTCGGCCTCTACCACACAGGTAGCATTTTGCGCAATCGCCTTTTCAACATGAATTGCCATGTCAATTTGCGGTTGTCTTGGTTGATATCCTGGAAAATGCCGAGCGATTGGCCCGCTTTCACCGAATAACTGCTCGATGGGATTGCCTTAACACAAAATTTTTAGGGTTCAATTGTAATAGACTGGTATTCTACGTGGCAAGTTTAACGACGCACTCAACGCGCAAAAATGGTCACCGTCGGCAATAACGAGGAAGCATTTAGCAGGCGAAACTCGGTCAGTATTTCTGAATTCAAGCCCAAATATCGAGATGGGTTTCATCGTCATACAACTCTTTTTCATCAATACTGATATTCTCTTGATTTTTTTGGTTTTTTCTCAACAATTCAAGTTGCTTTTCACGACGTTTTTTTATCGCCTCAACGCGGTTACCGACAACACCTGCAATCGCGAACGCCTGTTGGTGTTGCACATCTAATCGAACAATTTTCCCCAAATAGGGCGCCATAACATCCATCATTACCTCGCGTATTTGTAGCTAAATTAGGTGAACCCACCCTCCTCTTCTTATTATCGGCAGTTATAATTTATTCTAAAATTAATCACAGAATTTACTTGCCAAGCCTTGATCAAATGTGATTATCTGTAATGGTAATAATCAAAACGTTATTAAAAGGTTTTTAAACATGTTAACAATCCTGACATCAACATTCCATCATCACCATCATTCATCGGAATAGCCTGTCAGGTTTTTCGCTGGTGGGTTATTCCTAAATAGGAACCTCCGGCGACACAGAACTGAATTTACTTTTCGCCCCGAGGTTCCCACCTCGGGGTTTTTCGTTTTAGACTAAAGGAAAGTAAAATGAGTTCAGCAAATCGACTAAGAATCGCAATACAAAAATCAGGTCGTCTTTCAAAAGACTGCCAAACACTGTTAAAACAACTTGGTGTTAAGCTTAACCTTCGTGAAGAGCGTTTGATCGCACACTCAACGAATATGCCGATTGATGTCCTACGAGTTCGTGATGATGATATACCAGGGCTGGTTATGGATGGCGTATGTGATTTGGGTATTGTCGGTGAAAATGTCTTAGTTGAAGCACAAGCAGAACGCCAAAAAGGCGGCCAGGCTGCTGAAGTAGAAAAGCTCAGCTCGTTAGATTTTGGGTATTGCCGTCTTGCTCTTGCTTGGCCACAAGAGCTTGGACCTCAAACCAAAGCCTGGTTTCAAGGTAAACGCATTGCCACAACCTATCCACAAATTCTTAAAAACTACCTCAAAAACGAAAACATCGACGCCAAAGTGGTCGTGTTAACAGGCTCAGTAGAAGTTGCGCCACGCGCCGGGCTTGCCGATGCAATTTGCGATTTAGTCTCAACAGGTGCAACGCTTGAAGCAAACGGATTGATGCAAGGCGATACGATCCTAGAATCTAATGCGTGTCTAATTAAAAATCCAACCCTAACGTGCGAAAAGAAAATCGCACTCATTAACAAATTGTTGCCTCGCCTCAAAGGGGTAAAGCAAGCAAAAGAAAGCAAATACATTATGCTACACGCACCAAAAGCGAAGCTTACTGAAATCTGTGAATTATTACCCGGTACAGGTCAACCAACATTGCTTGCTCTTGCTGGTAGCGATGAGTTAGTGGCTTTACACATGGTCAGTAGTGAAACGCTATTTTGGGAAACTATGGAAGAGCTGAAAGCCCTTGGTGCAAGTTCTATTCTCGTCATGCCAATTGAAAAAATGATGGAGTAAGCACAATGTTACTGTGGAATGAGGCAAATAATATTGCACGTGAGGCGGCGCTTAAACGCCCAGCGATCAGCGTGAGCGAAAGTACTAAAGCGGTAACTCAGCAGATCATCGCTGAAGTAAGCGCACGAGGTGACGCGGCTTTACTCGACATGGCCAAAAAGTATGATAACCGCGACAACGCCCGACTGTTAGTTCCGGTGGAAGAAATTAATGCAAGCGCAAAAGGATTGGATAAATCACTAAAGCAAGCGTTGGACATTGCATATAAGAACATTAAAGCTTTTCACAAAAAACAATTGCCCAAATCAATTAAGCTAGACACTCAACCGGGTGTGAGCTGTGAGTTAAAATATGAAGCGATTGAAGCAATTGGCCTATACGTGCCGGGCGGCAGTGCGCCACTACCAAGCTCGGTGTTAATGCAAGGCGTCTGCGCACAATTAAGCGGAGCATCGACTGTAGTACTTGCTACTCCAGTGAAAGGCAATGAACGCATCCATCCTGCCATATTATATGCAGCAAAATTATGCGGCATTACGACGATTGTCGAAGCCGGAGGCGCAGGCGCCATTGCTGCCATGGCACTCGGCACCGAGTCAATTCCACGCGTCAACAAAGTGTTTGGCCCCGGTAACAGTTTTGTGACTATGGCTAAACAACTACTCGCTCAAGACCTCCCTGGGTTTGCGATTGACATGCCAGCCGGTCCATCTGAAGTGCTTGTAATCGCCGATGCCAGAGCAAATCCAGCATTTGTTGCTGCAGACTTGTTATCTCAAGCTGAACATGGTGAAGACTCACAAGTTGTACTGATTTGTACTTCAAAGGACATTATTATAAAAACGCAACAACAAATAGAACAGCAACTTACGTCTTTGTCGCGCGCTGATATTGCTAAGGCGGCACTTGCAAATAGTAGCTTTATCTTTGTCGAAAGCCTTGAAGAAGCATTTGAGGTGAGTGCGTTGTATGGGCCAGAACACCTTATTCTACAGATCTATAAAGCAGAAAATTACGTCGCTCAGGTTAAAAATGCGGGTTCTGTCTTTGTCGGTGATTATACACCAGAATCTGCGGGTGATTATGCCTCTGGAACTAACCACGTTTTACC
Organism: Pseudoalteromonas luteoviolacea B = ATCC 29581; assembly: GCA_000333235.1. Taxonomy (GTDB): domain Bacteria; phylum Pseudomonadota; class Gammaproteobacteria; order Enterobacterales; family Alteromonadaceae; genus Pseudoalteromonas; species Pseudoalteromonas luteoviolacea_D. Next base: position 211,455 of record CAPN01000023.1, read on the forward strand.
AACGTATGGATATAGCAAAGTCTACTCAAGTCTTAATTTATTAGATTTTTTCCGTACGTATACTGTGCAGCACATCACAGAAGCGGGTTTGCGCCAATTAAGCAAAGCAATATTACCAATGGCAAAAGCAGAAGGCTTAGACGCGCATGCACAAGCCGTATCTATCCGTCTTGGAGCACAACAATGAGTAGTCTACCGTTACCAAGTAATATCGAACAGTTAAAAGCCTATAGTTCAGCAAAAAGTGAAAAAATCACCGGCACAACCTGGTTAAACGCGAACGAAAGTCCTTATGCTCGTGACTTTAGCTTGTCTTTAACGGATCTAAACCGCTACCCCGATCCACAACCAGAAGCCGTGATCGAACGTTATGCAAACTACGCCGGAGTTGAAAAAAGTGAAGTATTGATGACCCGCGGTGCAGACGAAGGTATTGAGTTGCTTGTACGTACGTATTGCCAACCAGCAAAAGACAGCATTGCGATATTCACGCCAACCTATGGCATGTACAAAGTGACAGCGGATACGCACAATATTGCCATCAACGAACTGACCCAAGACCAATTGCAGCAACTCAATGCAAAAGAAATCGCCGCTTTAGTTGGCGAGAGTAAGTTAGTTTTTGTCTGCAATCCAAATAATCCAACCGGTGCGACGATTGCCCCTGCGAAAATAGCTGAACTGGCGGATGCGCTACAAGGCAAAGCATTGGTTATAGTCGATGAAGCGTACATTGAGTTTTCTGCCGCTCTAACTTCAAGTCAATTAATAAAAGACTTTAGCAACCTCGTTGTACTTCGCACGCTGTCTAAAGCATTTGCTTTAGCTGGCCTTCGCACCGGCTTTACGCTCGCTCAGGCTCAAACCTTAGCTCCGATCCGCAAGGTTATTGCACCTTACCCTGTTTCAACCGTAGTAGCGCGCATTGCACAGAGCGCCTTAAGCTCCGATGCAATTACGCAGATGCGACGTCAAGTACAGATTCTTAATGGTCTAAAACAAACGCTTTGTTCATGGTTGAGCGCGTCATCTCGCGTACTTGAACTAAAAAAAGGCGAAGGGAATTTTGTGCTAGTGGCAATGCAAAATACCATCGACATCGCAAAGGCAAAACAATCAGGCCTTATCATGCGCCCATTTACCTTATATGGACAAGATAACTGGCTTCGTATTTCCATTGGTAACGAAAGCGAATTAAAACAAGTAAAACTCTGGCTCGACACACTCAATACAGAAGGAAAAATCCAATGAGCGCACCGTATTTATTTATCGACCGTGATGGCACACTCATTGAAGAACCGGTTACCGACAAACAAGTAGACGCATTAGAAAAACTGGCACTGTTGCCAAACGTGATCCCTGCCCTACTGACATTACAAGCCGCGGGTTATCGCCTTGTTATGGTGTCAAACCAAGATGGACTTGGCACAAGCAGTTTTCCAAAAGCTACCTTTGATGCCCCTCACAATATGATGATGGGCATTTTTGAAAGCCAAGGTATTCGCTTTGACGATGTGTTGATTTGTCCGCACTTTAGTCACGACAATTGTCACTGTCGTAAACCTAAAACCGCGTTACTCTCCGATCTTATGCGCTCAGGCAAAGTAGATATTGCGCGTTCCTATGTTATTGGCGACAGACAAACCGACGTTCAACTCGCTGACAACCTGTGTATGCAGGGAATTTTATACGAAAATAACTGGCCACAAATTGTTACCCGATTAACGACGTTAAATCGCAACGCACAGGTTGTAAGAAACACCAAAGAAACACAAATTAAGGTTGCGCTCAATTTAGACTCGACGAAATCCGGAAACATTTCGACCACGCTTGGTTTTTTCGATCATATGCTTGACCAGATCCGCACCCATGCCAACTTTTATCTCAATATTGAAGCGACGGGAGACACACACATCGATGAACACCACTTAGTTGAAGATGTGGGCATCGCCTTTGGTTTAGCGCTCAAAGAAGCACTCGGTACAAAATCACAAATCGCCCGCTATGGTTTTGCATTGCCTATGGACGAATGCAAAGCAGAGTGCCAACTTGATTTATCTGGCCGAGCTTCATTTGTGCTTAATGCGCCATTTACTCGCGATAAAGTGGGTGATTTAGATGTACAAATGGTTGAACACTTTTTTAAATCCGTCGCCGACAATGCCGCTATTTCGCTGATCCTATCGGTGACAGAAGGTAATTGCCACCACCAAGTTGAAGGGCTATTTAAAGCGTTTTCTCGTGCTCTGCGGATGGCAATCAATAAAGATGCAACGCAACAAACGGCAAGTTCAAAGGGGTGTTTATGATTGCCATTATTAATACAGGCTGTGCAAACATCAATTCGGTTAAGTTTGCGTTTGAGCGCCTAGGTGTTTCAGTTGAGGTGATCAGCGATCCAAAACGACTTAATTCATTTGAACGCGCCGTTTTACCTGGTGTGGGTCATGCCCAAGTAGCCATGAAAAGACTGATTGAAACCGGTTGGGACAAGGCCATTAAAAACTATAAAAAGCCTCTACTTGGGATCTGCCTAGGGATGCAATTACTGTGTGAATCAACCGCCGAGGGAGAGGTAACGTGCCTTGGCGTGATCCCAGGACGCGTCGATTTACTCGATACTCAAGGCTTAACTACACCACATATGGGATGGAATGATTTAAACATTATACAAGATCATCCTATCGTTGCCGGTTTAGATACGGCAGATCAAGTGTATTTTGTTCACAGTTTTGCTCACACCATCAATTCAGCAACGCTCGTCAGTGGCGAATATGGCAGCCCATTTTCAGCAATCGTGGCCAAAGACAATTACATCGGCATGCAATTTCACCCAGAACGCAGTGCCAAAGTAGGTACTCAGTTACTCAATAACTTTTTAACATGGAAAGGCTAAAGTCCCATGATCATTCCAGCATTAGACGTCTTACAAAATAAAATCGTACGCCTCTATCAAGGTAAATACGACAGCGCTCAGTTTTATCCCTATGAACTAGCAGCACGCCTTAGCGACTATCAACACAGTGGCGCGAAAAAGTTGCATTTAGTCGATCTTGAAGGTGCTCGAGATCCCCAAAAAAAACAGTGGCAACACATCCAAAACGCTACGCAAGCACTTAATGTTCCTTACCAAGTGGGCGGCGGCATTCGTCGTTACGAAGACGTAAAAGAATGGCTCAAGGCCGGTGCCAACCAAGTAGTCATTGGTTCAATGGCGGTCGATAATCGTGAAGAAGTCGCATCGTGGATCGAAGAGTTTGGTGCAGAGCGCTTTGTGATTGCGCTCGATGTAAATCAAGCCGACGGTAAATGGGTGCCCGCTACTCATGGTTGGCTAGCCGATTCAAAACACGATTTATATGAGTTAATTGACTTTTATTTTGCATTAGGCGTAATAGATTTTTTATGCACGGACATCAGTAAGGATGGCACGATGTCAGGCCCTTCGTTGTCGCTCTATCAAGATTTAGTTTCGCACAATGCGGCACTAAAAATTCAGGCCTCGGGTGGGGTAAGTTCATTACAAGACATCGAAAAACTTATCGAAATTGGCGTTGGCGGGATCATCTTAGGCAAATCGTTGTTAGATGGCGCCTTCACCGTAGAGGAGGCGTTAGCATGTTATCAAAACGCATAATTCCTTGCCTGTATGATACCAGATATTTATAAGAAATAATAAAAACTAAAAAAATAATAAAAAATCCAATCATTTAAAGGGCTTATAGCTATAGTCAAGTAGTAAGCCCTATCCACTCCATTAGATTAATAATATAAAAAATGTAGCCTATACGTCTCCAATTGACTATTATAAATAACAAGTGTCGCCTATATGTATCCTATGACACTCTGCAAAAAGGCTACTTTATGTAGGTTCTATGCACTATTTATTCACTCATAAGGAGCTAAGGTGGCTAATAAAGAAAGTAACCTCGCCGAGTATTTTCCAAGAGATCAACTGGAGGATTTTTCCTTTTCTCATACCAACATAAAAAAGCTTTTGACCTCGAAATATCCGGTACAGGAAGAGCGTGTTTTCAAGGATAAGAATCAATCAGCTAACGGTTTACGAATTAGAGTTTATCCCTCCAGTAATGCTACCTACTTTGTCGAAAAGAGAATTAGGGGGGCCTCTGGAGGGGCAAAAAAAAGAGTTATTGGCAAAGCAAATGAAATAGACCTATTTAAAGCAAGAAAAACTGCCTACAAATTTATTTCTTGGATGGCAGGAGGAAAAGATCCGTATGAAGAGCTTGAAAAAGAAAAACGTGAAAACAGAGTTTACACAATTCGAGATGCATACAATTTATACATGGACAACAGAACAATTCAAAAAGAAACGCGAGATAGATATGAGCGTCAAAAGGATGTTCTGAGCTACATCCACATAAAAAGAAAACAAAAATGGCAGGATGTAGAAGCTGAGTCGCAATTGGTCAATACAAATACTTTCAAAGGTAAAACCGATAATTTAAAAAGCCTTTTAGATGCTGACTTAAACGACATTACCTCCCAAGCAGTTCTATGCTTCCATAAAAGTATTACTAACAATCACGGCCACGGTAATAACAAAGCATTTACAGAAGGCGATAGAGTTATTCAGTTTTTAGGCTCACTATATGATACGGCCATTGATATAGTAAATGAAAAACAGGATGACGAGCATTATATTAAGCGTAACCCTATAAAAATCATGAACCGTGGTCGAGGGCGGTGGAACAATCCCCGCGGTAAAGCTAAAAGACGCCACGAAAGTCTTGATACAGAACACATTGCTGCCCATTACCAAGCAATTATGCAACTAAAAACTCTTAAAAATGAGACTAGAGACGACTACCCTAAAATGAAGTATACCAATATACCTATTCCGGGAGCAGTCAGAGCACATTACTTTTTACGTTTCATGTTTTGGACTGGATGGAGGCCCGGTGATGTTGCTAGAATCCAATGGGATCAAATAGAAACTATTTCAGAGAACGATAAAACTTATACCGTTGTGTCGTGGAATGACAAAGAAGCAGCAGAACGTCTTAAAAATGGAGAACCAATTTATCGTGTTCCATTAAATCAGCAAGCTGAGTTGGTTATCAAAGAGCTGGAGGAAATTAAATCCGATAAATTAAATAAAGCGAAAAAAGGAGAGATTAAGATCAGACATGACTATGATCACAATCATGTATTTCTTAATGTGCTTGAAAATAATCACATTAAACCTAATCAGCATCACTATGAGAAAAAAATTCAAGAGCTAGCCAATACTAGGTTCTACCCTACTGGAATATACAGAAAAACCTTTCTCACGTACGGCAATGAACTCAAAATCAATATTTATACATTAAAACGATTAGTGTTCCATACACAAAACTATTTCGACGTTACAAGCGGCTATATTAAAACACATAGGCAAGTATTATTAGATGCTAGTGAGAAAATTGCTAACTATCTAAACAGCTATATATCTCCAAAGTTGATACAACCTGAACCATCAAAGCAAATAATTGAGATTTCAGATGTAAGTATTGATAAAGATATAATCGATGAATTAACTGCACAATATGGTGAAGATGCGACACGTAAAACTAATGATTTAATTAGAATTGCTTTAGCATTAAAAACCCTCAATCATAGCATATACAAAAAACTTGAGCTTACTACTAGTGAGTTTGCGGAGTTTGACGATTCAGATTTTGCTGGAGACTAGTATTTTGTCATTTACCACAACATTGTCGATTCAAAACGCTGTTGCTGAGATACCTATTACTAATGTTTCCTTTAGTTCAACTGGCATGCATGTTCCCTATTTTGTTTTTAACCTTAACAATAACCTCGATTTATATCCAAAGATAGTATCAGTAATTTACACAGTAAATTCGGACAAAATAATTTTCAAACAATTCGTTTATATCTCATTAATAAACTTCGAATAAATACTTGATGAAATTTTATTTTCCATACAAAACAATTTGTTACTATATTTTTAGTTATTAGTTCTGTATAATTATAGGTAAAAGGCGGCATGGCAGGGTATGTTAAATAGTAACTATTTTTACTGTCGTAAAAGTTACTCAATTTAACCCCTGTTGTCGCTCACGCGACAAATCTAAAAAACAGTTGCTCATGCAACCAAAAGTAAATAATAAAATAAGACGAAGTCTTATGGAGATACAATAAGTTTAATTTAAACGAGGATTGATTTCGTCATAACTAATAAAGGTAAAGTTATGACCAAAAGAAATAAACATACTAGAAAAAGTTCACTTGGCACAAAAATGAATCAGCAAGAGATTGCACTTGTAAATGATGCCTTTTATAAATCAGACTATCACACCATCGGCCACTTTGTCCGAGACGTGATTCTGGACAGAGTTAAAAATAACCAATTTGTCCCCCCTCCTCTTCCTGTTATGAATAAAGAAGTTGCGACCCAATTAAGGTCATTACACAACTCATTCTCAAAGCTAATAAATCACTTAGATCAAGCACTATTAGATCAAAATGTATTCTTATCTAATAGAGATAAAGAAAAATATCTTGTTGAGTCAATGCAGCTAGTTCATAACACATCTCAAAAAATTAATGTTTGGCAATACTTCTTAACAAATAATTTTAGCTCTTCAATTCAGCAAATTGCTTTTGAAACTTTGACAATTCAGCAACTACAAAACTTAGTAAACGAAAAAGAGAAGTTACGTTAAAGGCGAGAACGGCAATGATCATCGAATATTTAAAGTCAAAAAAAAGCAATAATCAAGGAAGAGTTGGTAGGTTGATTAATTATATTTTCGGGAAAACTAAACACACTCGAAGTAGCAATCAATTCGATTTAACAAACGAAACCATAGAGTTCATAGGATACAGCTCAAGTATATTATTGCAAAATCCACTTATCAGTTTTAATGATGGAAGACTTATCAAACTGAGTGGTAAGGAAGCAGATTTAGCCCCAACCATCCACATGTTTCTCAATGCTGAAAATCAAAACAAGCGTGTAAAACACCCAATTGAGCATATAGTGGTGTCCCTTCCTGAAGGAGAGTCACTAAATTCTGTTCAATGGAAATCTTTAGCAGATGAACTAACTAAAAAGTTGGGTTTTACTGATCATCACTGGGTCGCCGTATTACACAAAGACACTAAAAACCAGCATCTTCATCTAGCATGTTGTGCTATTTCCAATTCGGCACCTCATAGACGATTAGTTCTTAGTAACAGCTACAAAAAGACCGCAATGATCCGCAATGAATTAGAAAAAATGTTTGGCTTAAAACACGACCACAACCCCTATACTGACGGCCCCGGTAAAAAAGTTAATAACGCTAAATACAAAACTAAGGTTCAAACTATTCGCAGCGAAATTGATACCATATTGAGAGAAAACCCTCAAATTTCACTACTCGATTTTATAACGAGATTAGGTGACGTCGGTATTGGCTGTTTCATACAAACAAGACGGGATGAGGTGCGAGGTGTCTCGTTTTCAATTGAAAATTATAAAATATCTGGTTCAAAACTTGGAATAGGATATAGCTGGCGTGAGCTTTCGAAACGAGGTGTTTCATATAACATAAGCCGCGACCTCAATCTTATTATCGAATTTAACAATGTTGAAAAGAGAGTAACCAGTGCAATTGAAAACTTTGAATTACCACAGCAACCATCATATGCCCCCAATTTGATATTACTCAAAACATTTAAGATAAAACTAACTGATAGAAAGAGACGTTCAAAATACAAAAGAGCAGCACTGGGCGGAATATGGATACGCAACTCATTCAAAGGCATGAAAAAACATGAAATTGAGCAATTAATTTCAATTTCTAGAATTTTACGAAAATTATTGACATTGTATTTTTTGTGGCTAGCAAAAAAAGATAGAGAAAAACAAATTGCATTCGAAAAGCTAAAACCATACTTAAAAAGATTAAGAGAGCCAACAGATGGAGATGTCGAAAATTCGTTTTCATTTTAGTTAAGTTTACGCCTTTGACTAAATCGATATTTCTAAATTATTTGTTAAAGGCTATAATTGCGCCACACAACATTAAGGGAAATGATGGATTTAGATAAATTTAAATACTTTTTAATTATTGATGTTGAAGCAACTTGTTGTAAAGATAACTCTTTTCCAGTAAACGAAATGGAAATGATCGAAATTGGTGCTGTTTTAATTTGTGCCGACTCACTTACCAAGCTAGATGAGTTCAGCACGTTTATTCAACCCCAACGACACCCAAAACTAACCGACTTTTGTACGAACTTAACAACCATCACTCAACACGATGTTGATCATGCACCATATTACCCAGAAGCAATTAACACTTTCCAAAAGTGGCTAGGCAATTACGATAACTACCTGTTTTGCAGCTGGGGAGAGTATGACAAACAGCAATTTGAACAAGACTGTGCTTTTCATAGTCTGCCATACCCTATTACATCACCACACCTGAATATTAAAAAGCAATTTTCAAAAGCTCAGAAAGTGCGTAAAAGACAAGGTATGGCCGGTGCCTTAAAACTTGCGAAAATTCCGTTCTCTGGCTCACATCACCGTGGAATTGATGATGCGAATAATATGATCAAGTTAATGCCGTATGTGATGGGAAGAGTATTTATTGATAGTCAAAAGAAATTCTCAA
>CAPN01000022.1 GCA_000333235.1 Pseudoalteromonas luteoviolacea B = ATCC 29581
AATGTTAGTTTCAGTGTAGTGGACTTGAGCGTCACGTTTGGCGTGACACACCTAATCAAATCAGAGTCCGTCCACTGGTACCACTTTACTGACCCCAACCGTTTGGTTGGGGTTTTTTTATGCCTGAATTGTGACGACTTAAATGTTAGTTTCAGTGTAGTGGACTTGAGCGTCACGTTTGGCGTGACACACCTAATCAAATCAGA
>CAPN01000021.1 GCA_000333235.1 Pseudoalteromonas luteoviolacea B = ATCC 29581
TTCTTCTGGATAGCGTTTTCCGCTCATAAACACCTCTGTATTTTTAGTTATTTTATCTAACTAAGAGGTGTCTAGGAAATTAGTGTCGATTCAATCAGATTTAAATTTGAATTTACCAAAGGGGTCTCGTGGTGAGACCTTTTAACTCTGACCCCATTGAAAGTATGTTGTTAATGCAAAAACTCATATTTTGCGACGAGATTATTGTACTCATCTGATTGTTTAAACGCTGTCATGGCCTTGTTGAAGGAAAGCATTAAATCTTTGTCTATAAACGCCATATGATAGTCTGTTTTTGGGAACAAACGATGGATCACGACATTTTCCATATGTGAATTACCCATGAGCTCTGTGCTTAAATAGTTGAAGATATTGATGTCCATGACGACAAAGTCGACTTTTCCTACTAATAGCATTTCGACTTGTTTTCGTTGATCTGGTAATTCTAGGTAAAGCGGGCTTTTTCTCGTCATGATCCGGTATTCATTGCCTAATACGACAGACGCATTCTGAAATCCTACGATAGTGTAATATTTTAGATCCTGGATCGAATTGATTTCTAATCTACGACCTTTGAGGCTAATGGCGGCATTTTGATACGAAATATAAGGAATGCTCATTGCTAAACCCTCTGTATCCATGCGTTGATTCATTGTTAAAGCAGCATCAACTTTCCCGAGTTTAATTAACGTGTTTGATCGGCCGAATGGAACATAAACATAATTTACGGAATAGCCTAATTTGGCAAAAATGGCAGAAATCATGTCTAGCTCGAACCCTGAGTTTTTTTCTTCGATGACATAAGGAGGCTTGTTCCAACCTACTGAAATAGAGAGTGAGTTTGCGACAGCAGGGTTGAAAGCAGCAGTTATCAAAAATAGCAGGGATAAACACACTACATTGATTTGCCTAATTCGTCCGAGATCTTTGTACACAGATAAACCCTTTTATTTTGTATAAAATAAGATTAGGCCAACTTTTCACTTTTCGATAATCCTGTTTATTAAAAATTGAGTGATAAATCGAAACACATGGGATGAAGCGTTTGAACTTAGACTTAACAATAGGTAATTACTCAAATTGAAACGTGTTTTCATGTATTATTGTAATTAGAGAATTAAAACGCGTAAGACATTGAGAGCAAGTTACTATGGCTAGCACCGCACATGCATTACACATATTGGTAAAGCATCAAACACAAGCAGAGGATATTCTTCAGCAACTAAAGCAAGGCGCAAAATTTCAGACCTTAGCCAAAAAGTATTCTACCTGTCCTTCGGGGAAAAAAGGGGGCGATCTAGGTGAGTTTAAGCGTGGAACTATGGTTCCTCAATTTGATAAAGTTTGCTTCACTTGCGAAGTGCTCACCCCGCAAATCGTAAAAACTAAATTTGGTTGGCATATTATTAAGGTGCTGTATCGTACATAAGATACAACAATGGGGTCAGAGTGGTTTGAAGATTACAGCACCTTTTTACTCTGACCCCATTGCAAGATCAATGTATGGTTATCGGCAAATCATTTACGACCAAAGATTGACCATTTTCTTTCGCTCGAATAAAACTTGAAATCAACACATCGTTAGCCAATGCGCTGATGTCATCAACCTGTTCGACCATACAAAACATAATTGAATCCCATCCGAGTCCTTTGATGAACTTGGTTAGTTTTTGTAGATTATTTTGATAATTCTCATCGGTTGTGAGCAAACCAATAGAGTGTTTGTTGCCTAGTTTGTACTTGCTGTTGTTTGCCATCGAGCATTTAGCGTATCCGCTGAGTACATAAACCGTATTCGATTTTCTATCCATGTTGTTAACATTCTTAATGGGTATTGCAAGTTTGAATGCATTTTTTAGACCAAACTAATTGACAGTTTTTTGGCTTATCGAGTAGCTGTCAAATTACGTAGGGTCAGAGTCAATTGCGTTTTTAAATTTTTCGAGGGTTTCAACTCTGACCCCATTGGTAGAGTGTCGTAGAAGCGTCTTTTTCGTTTGCTCATTAATTCTTAGTAGGTTCAGTTATCACTACTTTATACGAGCAATGGTTTAACTTGTTGTTTTAAAAATTTATTTTTATATACACACCTCCTTACAGCTTTTGAGTAGTCGGCCATTTAAGAGTATGTTTTCATAATTTAAACAAACGATTCCTGATTAGCCAAGGTGGCTAAATAGAAGGGTAGGCGTTATATCTATTTGAACTTTTTCGAGGCCAGAATGAAAAAGCTATTAACAAGTATTGGTTTGAGTTTCTTGTCGACTGTCGTTTGGAGCTCAGAGGCAGGGGCGGCTGCAACGCAATCTATATCTAATTGTAAAGTAGGGATTTATACGAACAAAGAAAACGTGATCGTAGTAACAAAGCGAGGCGAGGGTTACCGCTATATGTACGATCAAGGCGCAGTTGGGATAGTCGGCGATGATCAAGTGTTAGGCTGTGATGCACGAACACTAAGCACATATGAGGATGGATTACTGAACGCGGTAAACATTCGGGTAACCGATACGCGATTTGTTGTTGATGGAGTAACGCTTGTTGGGCAGTTGATAGAACCTGAAAACGTAAGTGAAAGGTCGACGTTAATTGTGTATGCACATGGTTCTGAAGAGAGTGGATGGCTAGAACAAGCCAGTGACCCCTATCAGATGGTCGCTCGAGGCATTTCGGTGTTTGTTTATGATAAAAGAGGCACAGGGCTATCCGAAGGAAACTATTCTCAAAACTTTCCGCAATTGGCCAAAGATCTTGTCGCAGCGTCAAAAGAAGCCAAAAACCTGGCAAAGGGAAGGTTTGAACGGTTTGGTTTAGTTGGACTGAGTCAAGGAGGATGGATAGCACCTTTGGCGGCTGAAAAAGCCGAAGCCGATTTTATCGCGATCGGTTATGGGTTGGTTGTTGATATTCTAGAAGAAGATGCTGCTCAAGTTCAGTTAGAACTCTTGCAAGCAGGTTACGGCGGCGATGTCATAATGAAAGCTAAAACAATAACAGATGTCACCGCATTGGTTGCCTCATCTGGATATACTAAAGGACTTCAAGAATTAGATGAACTGCGTCAACTCTATGCCAATGAGGACTGGTTTAAGCGTATTAAAGGTGGATATTCTGGCGTGATACTGAGTATGTCTTCAAATGAACTTCGCAGTAACGGCATCCCAATGTTTGATAGACTTAACATTGATTGGTCGCTTGTTCCGTTAGAGGTATTACGTAAAGTCAACGTGCCTCAATTTTGGATTTTAGCAGGTGAAGACCGTGAGGCCCCAATAGAAAAAACGATGGAAAGGTTAAAGACGCTTCGCAGTGAAGGAAAGCCTATCCAGATCCACGTTTTCCCAAATACGGACCATGGCATGTGGGAATTTCAAGAACAAAGTAATGGGGTTAGGCAATATACTAAAGTGACAGCAGGGTTTCATGATCTTTTGGCTGACTGGCTGAAAAGCGGGCAGGTCAAGAACATAAAATAAGACTTCAATGGGGTCAGAGTTAATTGCATTTAACGTATTAGACGTACCACGTTTCGACTCTGACCCTATTGATAAGCTTTTACTTTTGGAGCAGACTGTTATTTATTGGACCGAAAATAGCCTGATTTGGTAAAAGAATGGATGCTGATTTATTATTATTCCTATTCAATGTCTTTTTGTTTTTTGGGGTGATCATTGCACTTAAAGATCATCATCAAATTAAGCACTTACGGAAAAAAATTCTGCATTTACAAGCACGTTTGGACCTGGAAGCAAGTCAAGTAAAAAAGTTAAGGCGTAAACTTGAACAGGTTTCACTCTCGTCTCAAGAAACAAGCATACACGATAATGCCTTGTTGCAAGAAGAAGTAAGCGATGGTTCGTCAATTGAAAATGTATCTAAAAACTCAAGTACCGAGTCAAACTTAGCAGTTCAGTCACCTTGGCAAGAACCCTTGAGTTTAGAATCGAATTCTATCGTAAAACCGACTCTGGTCAGTAAAGTATCACCGAAATTACAACTATCTCCTTTTAGTCTTGATGAGTTTTTGAAAGGCAATGGAATATTTTGGCTCGGTTCATTGGTATTGGCGTTGGGTGGCTTATTTTTAGCGAAATACTCAATTGAAGCGGGTTTATTATCTCCATTAGTACGAGTAGCTTTTGGGGCGCTATTTGGTATTTCTTTGGTGATTGGCGCAGAAGTCGTTAATCAATATAAAGAAAAGCTCAATATCCATACCCCCAATATATCAGCAGCTTTAGCTGGTGGAGGAGTGATTACTTGTTTCGCGATGTCTTTGGTGGCATTCGATTTTTACCGCTTTATTACGCCTGATATTGCTTTTGTACTTTTAGCGCTTATTTCACTAGCAGCTACTTCGCTTGCATTAAGATACGGGCCTGTTTTAGCTGGCATTGGCATTATCGGTTCCTACATTGTTCCTGCGGTGGTATCAACGGGTTCTAATAATGTTCTAGGGTTGTTGCTTTATGTTTCATTCATTTCGCTATCGGCGGTTTGGGTAGCGCAATATGTTAAACAAACCTGGTTGTGGTGGTTGAGTTTTGCTGGGCATTTTGTTTGGTTTCTTGGAGCGGCCTTAATCGGGAGTGAAAGTGACTTTGTTAGCATCAGTTTGTTTGCTGCATTTTCATTGTATTTGTATGTGCTCAGCGGTCTATTAGGGTGGCAGTTGAAGTATGTTATGGTGGAGCCTTTGCCGATCAAAACATTACTCATGCCAAGAAAAGAACAAGCAGTGATTTTCTTAACGCTATTTCTAAGTATTTTGTATTTAACGCTTCAAAATGAATATCTCCCTATTATTTGGTTTTGTTTGCTGCTCGGACTGCTCGCTATGTTCGCAGCCAATCGGCACAGCGCTTTAGATTCTTGGCCTTTTTGGATGTTGGGTTTTGTACTTTATGTAATTCATCTAATGCCTGAAGCTTCAGATCTTGAAAATAATCTTTTTCCTTTTACAGGTAAATACCTGTTTGTTCAGGTAGTTGTTTTGGTCGGTATGGTGTTTAGCCTGTTCATGTTAAAACATTTCAATCATCGAAGTGCCTATTTTTTGTTGCTCGCGATCGTTCCGATAAGCCTTTACGGCGTGAGTTTTGCGCTTTCTTCCGAAAAAGCCGAACCATCTCTCTATCCAATTTGGGCAATGGAAATGCTCATGATCGCTGCGTTTGCTTCCTATGGAGCGGTAAAAACCAAATTTAACCTACACAAAGTTACCTATTTGGTTTTGGCCAATGCCATGCTTACGCTCTGTTTCACTATGTTGCTTTCAGCTAGCACGTTGACCTTGGCTTTAGTTGCTCAAGTTGCTTCAATGAGTTATTTAAGCTGGAAATATGAAGTCCGTATTCCAGATTGGATCTATAAAGTCGCATTATTGGCAGTGGTTTCGCGCTTGTCTTTGGCGCCGTGGCTCGAAGCATATAAAGATGAAGTAATATTCACTGTCCATTGGACACTTGTTGTTTACCCAGTAACACTTGCGTTAATTTGGTTTGCAGCTAAGTATCAATATTCAAAGAAGATTGCAGCGTGGTTGAAGGGCGTATTCGTGCATCTTATCGCTTTATTGATTACGACAGAAACCAGTTACTTATTGGTTGGCGATTATCCCGACTTCTTTAATTTAAGCTATCATGAATCCATTGTGCTTGCATTAAACTGGTTGATCCTGACCGGCGTCTATTTATGGAGAAGCAAACAAAGCGATGGGATGACTCAGTTATATCAGACAGCTGGAATGTTACTTTTGCTAGGTATCACAGCGATTCATTTTGATATAACGGTGCTTAATAACCCCTTTATTGAACTTCAGTTTATCGGCGCAGGATTAGTCAATTGGACGTTATTACAATGGTTTGTTCCTGCCTTAACTCTTAGCGTTTATATAAAATTCAAATTGTTAGATTCAAACCTAAAAAACATAGGATTGGGTGTCATAGGTGTGTTTGGAATATTGTTTATAAATGGGGTGATCCGAAATGCATTTCACGACGGTTATTTGTATTGGTTTATGCCATTACAACAGGCTGAACTCTACACCTACTCGATTGTTTGGCTTGCGATATCTACGATCGCATTAGTTGTCGCGCACTATTTTAATGTTCCGAAATTAACCAATGCTGGATTTATTGGTTTAGCCATTGTTGTTCTTAAAGCGTTTGGTATTGATATGGCTCACTTAGAAGGGTTGTTAAGAGCGATGTCTTTTATAGGACTTGGGCTTTGTTTAGTCGGGATCGGTTGGTTGTCTCAAAAAATACAAAAAGCGTCTCAGTAAAGTGACCAATGGGGTCAGAGTAAAATGCAATTTAGCGTTTTGAAGGTTGTCGCGTTTCCTCACTTTATTTTGTCTTGTGAGGTTCATGCCGAATTGCTAATCTTGGTGCTAATTAAGCATTAAGAGGCGTGAACATGCAGGGATTTTTCGATAAGTTTCCAATAAAAACAAAAATCAACGTGGCGTGGGGAGATATGGATGCGCTGGGGCATGTCAATAATGTGTCGTATTTTCGTTATTTTGAAACCGCTCGCATTGATTTTTTGACACAAACTGGTTTATTAGAAATTCTTTCTGATCCAAGTACTAGCCCTGTGTTGAGAGATACACATGCGCACTATAAGCGGCCAGTGGTTTTTCCGGATACGTTGGTTGTAGGTACTTATATAACGGATATTAAAGAAGATAGATTTACTATGCGTTATGAAGCTTTCAGTGAATCACAGCAAGCGATATGTACTACTGGATATGCTAATGTCGTGATGTTTAATATGCGTAGTTCACAAAAAACACCCATACCAGCCAAAATGCTAGATGTGCTTAAAGCGCATAGCTATACAATGGGGTCAGAGTCGATTACTTAACTTACCGTGATTGTTTTGACTCTGACCCTAATGTAAGGCGGTTCGTTTAAAGTCACTTCAATTCAATGACGGTAGATTGGTTGATTTGCTTAGTGTCGTATAGTACAGAAAACTCAGGTGTAACTTTTAAATCGGTTATAAACGCATCGTGAGGCATGTTAAAAACTAAAGCATGTATTTTGGATGCGATATCCACCGAATGAATCGCTTGCTGTTTACGGTCGTTAATGCAGTAGTATAGCGTTTCGCCTATCATAATGAGGCAAGAGGGGGATGGTTCGTGTGTCAGTTGGTTAAAATCAACTACATTAATCTCAGTATCTGCTTTCTTAGCGATCAGCGCTTGGGTGCTTAACGAGTAATAATAGAGAGTATCGCCATACTCATTTGCAATGTAACCCGCTCTGTCAGCTACGCTTATTTTTTCTCCATTCGCTAAATTAATTTTAAATATCGCTTGGCCGTTTGCTTGAGGCTGACTTATGTAGATGTGTAATTCATCTAGAGACCATGAAAGCAGATCTGCGCCAAAGGGTAGTTCTATCTCTGAAACGGCTATTGGATTTTTAGTGTCGAAATGCGTAATAAAATGTTTTTGCATTTTTCGATATGAAATAGCGACTTTATTTTTGGTTTGGGATAGCACAATTTTATCAATCATATCGGCTTTTAGGTCTGTAAGCTTTAATGTGCCTAAATGGGTCGTTCGCCAAAGCTCGTAACTGCCAGTTCGGTTTGATGTGAAAAATACGTCATGGTCTTCATGCCCAAATACGGCATTAAGATTGTAGCTATTATGGTCAATATTAAATCTCGTTAAATTGGATTTAACTTTGATAGTGGAAGATTGCGATAAAAGAAGCGTCAATTCTTGACTTGTATGAAGCGTCTTGACCGTATCGGTTGGGTTTAAGGCTTTTAATAAAGTCACGTTTCCTGAATGTGAATCAAATTGCCATACACCATGATTTCCGTGGTATTTTCCAGCAATTTTGAATGTTAAGTCATCCGCTACATTAAACGCTGTGATCCGAGTAAAAGGCAACAAAACCGATCCACTTTCTCCAGAACCATAGTGAGTAAAGCCTAAGCGAATACGTTTGTTTTTTTCTTGAAAAATATAGTACAGCTTGCCATCCGGCCCAAAGCTAGGATGTGTACTGAGCACGCCTAATTGTGAAAACGTTTTTTCTTCAATCCAATTATTTGTTGATACGAGTTTGATTGATTGTTGACCGTTATGTCGGAAGTTCAATGCTGCAATGGTTTGGTTTTGGTTAATTTCAATGTCACGAATAGACTCGGTGAAACTTGCTAATACTCGCCAGTTTTCCTCCTCATATTGCATTATATCGCATATGTTTGTGCATGATATGGCAATTAAATGGTCGTTAGATAGGGTAATACTAGTCAAGTTTTCTGAATAAATTGGCTGAATTGTACCTGTCGTTAAATTGTTCGCTAACAGCTCGGATTTTCCGTTTTTTTCTCTGAGTAAATACAAGGTATTGTTTGCTTCACTGTAGGCAAAATCGATGAGCGGAATATCCGTAGTATAAAGAATGGTTTCAGTCTTTCTTGAGAGGGGAAATGTCGCTTGCGTGACATTTTTGGTCTCAATGGCATACCAAAACACCGCAAATAGGATGAAAGTACTCAGCAGAATGAACCAAATTGACCGTATTGTTTTTGTTTTAAGTGTAGTTGTGTCAGATTGAATTTCTTCAACTTCGGCAATAAAGATGTATCCTTTTTTGGGAATGGTTTTAATAAACGAAGGGGATTTTGGGTCGTCACAAAATATCTTGCGAATTTCGAAAATTGCACGCGTGACAAGCTCTACATCCAGTATTTGTTTAGGCCACAAATTATCCAAGATTTCTGACTTGCTTAGTACATTTCCTTTATGTTTGATTAGCAAACTAAGCACTTCCATGACCTTAGGTTCTAGCCTGAACTCTTTAGAATCAACACGAATAGTTGTTGTTTTTGGGTCGATAATAAAGTGCTTTACCCGATACAATTTTTTGTAAGCCATTGTTTGTTAATAATATAGTTTCTCAATATTAACAGCATAAGTACCTCATTGCAATTTATTAACCTAAGTCAAATAGTGGACTCAGCGACAACGAATTGATTAGGAAAATTCAATGAAAATAAAACTACTACTTTCGATTTGTGCGGTTTCAGTGATGGCACAAGCAAATGTGATTGACTTAAAAGTGACTAATAACGGACAAGTTAATTACGGTGACAAATCGTGCACGAGCACTTGTACAATTGATACGACTTCGAGTGCTATTTTACTCAACCCTCTCTCAAATAATGACGCAACCTTTGTGCAGTGGGTTGGGCAAGCGTGTGACTTTGGTAATAAGGTGGCTTATGCACAAGAATGGCTGTTGTTGAGTAATGCCAAAGGAGGTGCTAAAACACTGCAAGTATTGGACATCAATAACGATGGGGTTGAAGATTTATTCGCGATCAGTCTATTTGATGGAAAAGTAAAGCAGATTGAAAATACACTAAATGGATTTTCAAGTAAGTTTGTAGACAGTCAGTTTATTTATCCAAGTGCGCTTGATGCATATGATTGGAATCAAGATGGATATCAGGACTTATTGGTAAGTGATTATCGACGTGGCGATATTACTGTTTTGCTCAATGATGGAAATGGCCAGTTAGTTGCCACGGATCCAATTCGCATTAGTGGCGTAAAGCCTTATGCGTTTAGTGTTGTAGACATTGAAAATGATGGTAAGCCCGAAATTGTAATTTCAAGCTTTGACAGTGATACCTCAGGAGACTTATTTCAATTGGTTGGCTCGATTTCACAATCGATTACCGCAATTTATGCAAACTCTGGCAAGGGTTATCAGCAAAGGACTATGATTTCAAATACCGCGGCTGTAACGTTAGATACCATACTTGTAAACGACGTTTTGCATGTTGTAGCAACGGAAATAGTTGAGGGAAAGGTAAGTCTTTACAGCGGTGTTAATTCTTTTAGTTCAGTCACACTTGATACTAGCACCGCACCTTATGGCGTTGCGTTTGCTGATGTAGACAAAGACAGTCGCATTGATGTAATTAGCGCACATTATGGGCCATACAGCCTCCGAATTAATTATGGACTAGACAATTTTGCTTTTGAATCATCTAAAGAGCTTATAGCGACGGAAGATGGACTAACAGCAACAGCCGTGACGGATCTTAACCAGGATGGTATTAACGATATTTTAACCGGTGAGTTTAATATCGGTGAGTTTAAAGCGATTCTAGGAAAGTCTTATCAGGGCTGTGGATTTAATCAAAGCGCGACCGCATCGGTAACGGCGGAGTTTAAGAAAAGTGCTCAAACAACTACTCCAACACCATCACCGACACCGGCAGAATCAAATATGAGTGGAAAAAGCTCCGGCGGTGGCTTGTTTTATCTTGGCTTAGTTTTAGTCGGATTCATTGTTAGAAGACATTGGTATTAGTTTTGAAATACTTGAACACACAGTAAGTTAACCATTATTGCGACGATAACCAATGGGGTCAGAGTCATAACTGTTAATCAGATTTGCACAATCGACTCTGACCCCATTGATGTGGTTAGTCTCAATGCTTCTGGTATCTAGAATGTCCATTTTAGAAATTCATCTATACTTAGGTGCCGTATCGCTAAAGGATTAGTTAGAAATGGCAAGATTACCCAGATTAAATTTACCTAATATTCCGCAACATATCGTTCAACGAGGTAATAACAGGCAAGCAACGTTTTTCGAAAAAAACGACTATCGTGTTTACCTTGATAAACTCCGATATTACGCCAAAGAATACAATGTCCATGTGCATGCATTTGTATTGATGTCCAATCACGTACACTTATTATTGACGCCAACGTCTAAAATGGGAGCTAGCAAACTAATGCAATCAATTGGGCGATACTATGTGCGTTATTTTAATCAAACGTATGGTCGTACCGGTACATTATGGGAAGGCCGTTACAAGTCCACGTTGGTTGATACAGATAATTACTATTTTGCAGTGAGCCGATATATTGAATTAAATCCAGTGAGAGCAAAAATGGTTTCGGATCCAGCCGACTATATTTGGTCAAGCTATCAACATAATGCTATCGGTAAAACTATTTCACTTATCACTGAGCATTGTTTATACCTTCGGTTAGGGCAGACAAAAAGTGAAAGACTTAAACACTACCGCGCATTATTCATCGAAGAGATTTCAGAAAGCACCTTAAATGAAATACAAACTTCCACCGATAAAATGTGGGTTCTTGGAAGTGAACATTTTAAGCAGCATGTAGAAGCGATTTCAGGGAGACGAGCATCACCTTTGCCTCGTGGCGGCGTTAGGAAAACACCAAAATGTTCAAGTAGTGACTCATGATTTTTTAAACGACTCTGACCCCATTAGGTATATCTTTAGGGTCAGAGTCAAATAAGCATGTGTTGTGATTAACCTGCTGGACCTATTCGCTTTTCTAGGCGTTGTAATTGTTCGGCGAGTGCTTTTTGAGAAATTTCGAGCTGCGCCATACTTGCACCAAGTTCAACTTGTTTAGAATCACGACTTTGAGATTGAGATTTGAGCTTATTGAGTTCCGTTGAAGTTGAACTTAATTGACGTTTCAAGAAATCGACTTCTTGTAATTGTTCTTGCAACAACGAAACTTTCAGTGTGAGCTCTGTTTGATCTTGAGCTACCGCTTTAATACTTGCGGCAGCTTCTGCATGCAATTTGTTTTGACTGGTTGCAAAGTTTGCTGCTTGTTCTTTGATTTCGCCAATTTCAGTTTGGTTGCGACGCCACGCAGATGCCCAAAGTTTGTCCATTTGTGTCCATAGCTCATCTTGACGTTTGCTTACAGCCGTTAATTTAGCTTGCAAAGCCACCGTCGAATTGCCCATTTCTTCGCCGGTAGCAGAAAGGGTACGTTCTAGTTGAGCTATCCGCTGTTCAGAAGCAAGTAATTGAGCTTTGGTGGTAATATTTTGTTGATAAAGGCCGAACGCACTTGCGGCTAAGGCTAAAATAGAAATAGCACCAAACCAAGTAACTGTACTGTTTGATTTTACAGCAACTGCCTTCGTGGTATTTTGATCATCAGAAAGTGTCGTTTTAGTTGTGTTTTTTAATTGTGCTTGAGATTTTTTAAAATCTTCAACTTGGTCTAAGTCCGGTTTTATACTCAATAGCTCAGGTTCAATTCGCTTATTCAACACATTTACCTTTTTATTTTGGGGTTTACGCGCAATAGCAGCAGCTTACTGTAAAATGTAGTGATATGGAATCGTCAAACTAAAGCAAAAAGCATTAAGTGCTAAAACTCGTTTTAGAATCTTCACTTTTTAAAAATAGCCGTAACTACTGCAACCACTCGCGACACTTTAATGGCCTATGTTAGTTCGATATACTTAACCCTTCGTTAATTGGTAGTAGCGTTTCTCATGCAAATATTTGAATACAATCCACCTAGTGATCCTTGGCTTGATGTGCGATTTGAAGACGATGATGTTGTGATTATTAATAAACCATCAGGTTTGTTGTCTAATCCTGGTAGAGCAAAGAACACGTATGACTGCGCGCTTACCCGATTAGAAAAACAGTTTCGGGATATCATCCTTGTGCATCGATTAGATTGTTCAACGTCAGGGGTGATGGTATTTGCAAAAAATAAACAAGTTGAAATCGACTTAAAAGTGCAATTTCAAAATCGAGAAACCAAAAAGGTTTATATTGCGCAAGTGCAGGGGCATCTCGCAAAAAAAGAAGGGTGTATCAATCTTCCTTTAGCGAAAGATTCGGATAATGTCCCTAAACAAAAAGTATGTCATAAGCAAGGTAAAAGTGCTGTCACCTATTATCGAGTGATAGAGGAGCGTAGTGACTCTACTTTGGTCGAACTAAAGCCTGTTACTGGGCGCACACATCAATTACGAGTGCATATGTTAGCGATTGGTCATCCAATTTTAGGAGATGATTTTTATGGCGATGCGGCTTGTATTGCTGCGTCACCAAGGCTTAATTTACATGCACAAAGCTTAAGTTTCACCCATCCAACGCACAAAGAATTGGTGAGTTTTAGTGTTCCTCATGAGTTTTAAAGCTGACCAATGGGGTCAGAGTCAATTGACCTTTCGACACTGACCCCATTGGTTGGTTTAAGCGGGGTTAGCCTTTGGTACTACGAAAGGTTCCTCGGCTTGGCTTTTTCGGGCGTGCTTGGTCTGTCTTAGGCGGTTTTCTTGGCTCATTTTGAGGTTTGCTGCCAGTTATATTTGGTTTTTTCTTTGGTTTCGCTACCGGCTTTTTCACAGCTGGAGTTTCGCCTGCTTGTTCGGTTTGCGGTTTAGGCTTTTTCGGTTTCTTTGGTTTTTTTGCTTTTATAGGGCGAGTATCCAATTTTGATTCTGGGATACTTTCTTTTGGCTCAAAACCGGGCTCAACTTTTCGTGTGATCACTTGTTGGATTAAACGTTCAATACCAAAGAGATCCAATGCATCTTCTTTGGTTACAAAAGAAACCGCTTCACCCGATGCGCCTGCTCGACCTGTGCGTCCAATGCGATGAACATAGTCTTCGTATACGTTCGGTAAATCAAAGTTTACGACGTGAGGTAATTCTTGAATGTCGAGACCTCGAGCAACGATGTCCGTTGCAACCAACACGCGTACTTCCTGTGCTTTAAACCCGTTTAGTGCTTTCATACGAGCACTTTGGCTCTTATTACCGTGAATTGCCGCAGCGGTTAATTTGGCACTTTCCAAGTCACGTACTAAGCGATTTGCGCCATGTTTAGTGCGAGTGAAAACTAAAACTTGTTGCCAATCGTATGTCGTAATTAAATGTTTAAGTAATGCAGCTCGTTTGCCTTTATCGACTTCGTATACGAGTTGTTCGACGCTTTTGGCTGTGCTGTTTTTAGGGGCGACTGAAATTTCGATTGGATCGTTAATTAAGCCTTTGGCAAGTTCACGGATCTCATCAGAAAAAGTTGCTGAAAATAGCAAGTTTTGTCTTTTGCGAGGTAATAATTTGATAATGCGCTTAATGTCGTGAATGAAGCCCATGTCTAGCATGCGGTCGGCTTCGTCTAATACAAGCATTTCAAGATGGTCAAATTTCAGCGCATTTTGCGAAAATAAATCCAATAAACGCCCCGGGGTTGCCACTAAAATATCGGCCCCTTTGCGCAAATTCATCATTTGTGGGTTGATTTTCACGCCACCATAGACAACTTGGCAAGAAAGTTTGAGGTTTTGCGAGTAAGTTTCAACGTTTTGCCACACTTGATCGGCAAGCTCGCGGGTTGGGGTAAGTACCAGCGCCCGAACGTAGTTTGCCCTAGCTTTTGGCCCGCGACTAAGCAATTGCAGCATAGGTAAAGTAAATCCTGCGGTTTTGCCGGTACCTGTTTGTGCCGCTGCCATGACATCTCGACCGTCTATAATTGCAGGGATTGCCTTAGCCTGGATTGGCGTTGGGGTTTCATAACCCTTATTTAAAAGCGCTTGGGTTATTTCTGGCAATAAGCCTAGGTCAGAAAAATGCATGGTTCATACTCATGTTTGCGGCGCGACAGGATACAGGCAAACGCCCCAAAGAAGCAAGGCAGAACAATAGGGTCAGAGTGAATGTTCGCCTATTTCTGTACTTTTTTGTTTCATAAATTGAGCAAGGTGGTGACGTTCATCTGCGATACGCCACAGACCAACTAATGCCTTACCTTGCGTTGAAGTCAGAATGCCATTGTGGCCAGAAACAATGTCGTTCGATACCGCTAATACCCACACTGCTTGTGTGTTGGCATCTTCACAACTTTGCACTTGTTTACGAGCATTTAAGCGCGCACGAATTTTCCACCCAACATCATGAAGCGTCATCGCGCAGCCGGGCGTTTCATCGTGACGCTTCAAGCTTTCAGGGATCTTAAAAGGGCGATCGCAGTTAAAATGTGGACACTGATCAATATCGTGCGTAATCGCCCAACTGTTGCCCACTGCCCGTTGTCCTTTGATATGGTTAAACGCTTCTTTTACCGCAAAATCGCCTTTTGACTGCAATACGATCATTTGCGGTTGATTCGGGTTTTTTGCGACGAGTTTATCTAACGGTTTATATTCATTTGCGGTGACAGCAGGGTTCAATAACACAACAAGATTTGGATTTTCGTGTTGGTTAAACGTATTTTGTTTGACGCGCTCTTTACTCGCATGCAGTGCCACTGAACCACCAAGAGAATGTCCAATCAGTGTGTAGCGCTTAATTTGTCCGATGGCTGCAGCATGTTCTAGTGTTTCTAGTAACTTACTAAGCCCTTGTTCACCGACTTTACGCGAAATCGCTTTGCGCTTAAAAATACTAGGAAAATCTAAGGCTTCGACATGACTGTCATCTAAATGCGAACCGTCGAGCCAAAAAGGGTCATACTCGTCACCACGCCACCCGATATAAACGCCTATCACGTTGCGATCATGGGTCATATGGTTAAGTTGTTTATGAAAGCGTTGAAATGCGCGATAGTTTGAATCACTAGGCGATGCATTTTGATGCCAACCGTGAACAAACAAAACGACTTCTTTACTGTCGTATTTTGCAAGTCGCGCTAATAAATACAATTGTTGACGTGGATCGTGCGCATTACCTTCATCATTGAATTCCACGACATGGAAATCACTTGAGCCAGAATCTGCTGTGGGCGTGTGAAACGGGCTATCGGGGATTGGGAATATGACCACAGAGGCAAACAAAGTAAGCGCAATAAGTAGACATAGCGAAAATAAAATAGCACTTAGTCGTTTCAGTAACTTATTTGCCTTCATAGTGGACTCTTTATATACAGGGTCAGTCATTATAAAAGCCAAGTGAAAGCGGGCAAAGAGGCTTGTGCAAAAATATAATCATTGCCTTCACTCGCTACCTTCAGCGTAAATTAAGTTAATCCAAGCACTGCGGTGATTTAACGCTGCTCAACGTATTTCAATTCAATGAGTTCTAGCAATCGGTTACAGCATAACCTAATCTTAGATAATCGCTGTTAATAAAATGGAACGAATGTTCGTGATTGAGCCGTTTATGACTCAAAGTGTGCGTTATCTTTGCAATCTAATGTGCTTCATGCTGTTCATACCCGCGATGGTTTGGGCGCAGTATCCTTTGCTGAGCAATGAGTATTCCGTTAAAAAATTAACCGCTGAAGATGGCTTTGTGTCATCCGAAATTTATTCCATTATTCAAGATGAACAAGGGGTTATTTGGTTCGGCACCGCTGAAAACGGTGTCATGCGCTTTGATGGGCGAAAAGTTCATTTGTTTGAATTTGATAGCAATAAGCAAAACGGTTTGTCACACAATGACGCTGGTAATTTGATGATAGATAGGCAAGGGAATGTGTGGATCGGAACATGGGGAGGAGGGGCGAACTTATACGATCCTCGTACCGGACAGTTTAAGAATTTTTGGCATGACCCACAAAGGCCAGATTCGCTCTCTGCAAACCGGATCCAATCGCTTTATCATGATGAAGATGGCACGATTTGGTTAGGCTCTTACGATCAAGGTCTCAATCGTTATTTGGGCGATAACCGGTTTGAACATATTAAAAAATCTCAAGATGGCAAGCCTGGCCTTTCTCATAATCGAATTTGGGGCATGGTTAATCGCGATCGTGATAACCTCTTTATTGCTACTAGTTTCGGATTAAATCTCTTCAATAAAAAAGCCAATACGTTTAGTTACTACTTTCCAGACCCAAACAACCATACACCCACTGGCGCAAATGAGATCCGGCATGTTTTAAAAACCTCTAAGGGCGCGATTTATGTGGGTACACAGCAAGGCCCCTATTTATTTGATGATATGAAACAAACTTTTACTGCGCTAGGTGTGGTTAATGGTGAACATCTAGGCCAGGTGAACTCGATGATCGAAGATCAAGATGGTTATATTTGGTATGTCACGAGTAAAGGCGTGTTTCGTCAAGATCACAAAACGAAAGAGGTTGAACAGTTAGATTTAGAACACAACAGTGGACTGCGGATTATTTTTGAGGACAGTGCAAAAACGTTGTGGGTCACCAACGAAGTAAAAGGCATTTATAAACTGGTTCCACATCGAAAGTTTAAGTCTATTAATAATCTTGAACTGGTCGCCCCAAATGGGATTATCGCCGATCGTAACGGTGATTTGTTGGTGGCTTCGTCAACCTCTAAACTCTACCGTTGGCGTGTTGCTTCACAGCAACTCGAGCAATTATTTGATGTTGTGTTTAGTGAGGCTGATGGCTTTAATGCAAATCGATTACTCGAACGACCTGTATTGTTTTTAGAAGGAGAGAATACGCTTTGGCTAGCACAAGATGAAGGCTTGGCGCGTCTTGATTTAATGACATTGCAAACCCGCTTAATTACTTATCCAGAAGATGCCCCTGGTTTTAGCCAATTTCGAGAGATAAGAGCCTTAAGTGTAGATAAATTTGGGCAGGTTTGGATAGGTACCTACAAAAACGGTGTGTATGTCTATGACCCTGCAAAGCAGATATTTCGGCATTTAGGGCTGCAAAATGGGTTGTCTCATCCGGAAGTTTTAGAGATTTATCGAGATAAAGCCGATGTCATGTGGGTAGGTACGGGCGATGGCGTGAATATTTGGCAAGAAGATAAGCAGGCTTTTCTATCACTTAAAAATAGTAAACATCAATCAGATAGTTTACTCGGTAGCATCGTCCAAGACATTCATGAAAGTCAAGATGGGCGACTTTGGATAGCAACCCAAAAGGGTTTGAATCTGTTTGATCCTAATAGCAGAACGTTTACGCATTTTACAACCACAGATGGCCTAGCGTCGAGCTTAATTAGAGCCGTAGTGGACGATAAGACGGGAGCACTTTGGTTAACCACGAACAAAGGTGTGACACAGTTTAATCCAAATACTAATGAGGTAACAAATTTTGACAGCCAAAATGGTTTACTTGGATTGAATTACTACCCAAGTAGCCTCGTGAAAGCGGTGAACGACACCCTATTTACAAGCAGTCAACGCGGAATAGAGTATTTTAATACCGAGCCTCTTAAGATTAACCAACGTGATCCGAACGTCATTTTAACTGGTTTTCATAAAATGGGTCAGCCCTTTGAACTTGACAAGCCTTATTCATACGTTTCCGACATTTATCTCTCGCATCGTGATTACATTTTCTCTTTTGAATTTTCGGTATTAGATTTTATTTCACCGAACAAAAACCATTTTGCCTATAAGCTAGAGGGCTATGATGATAATTGGATTGACATTGGTAATCGCAACACCGCGTCGTTTACGAATTTAGATGGAGGTACTTATCGATTTTTAGTCAAAGCAACCAATAGTCACGGAAAGTGGGGGGAAAATATCTTAGATATCACGCTGCATGTTGCGCCTCCTTGGTGGAAAACGTGGTGGGCTTACACGGGCTACTTATTGATAACCCTGCTGGTGGTTTCTGTTGCTATCTATTTTAGAACTCGTTTACAAAAAGTAGAGATTGCCCGTCAAAAGCAGTTTGTGCATGAACTTGAACTGCAAGTTGCAGAAAAAACCGTTTCATTGACCTCTCAAGCTGAAGATTTAGCAAGCGCCCTAAAAAAAGCAGAAGAAGCGACCAAATTAAAATCAGAGTTTTTGGCTAACATGAGCCATGAAATTCGTACCCCAATGAATGGGGTGTTAGGCATGTTAGATTTACTCAAATCGAGCTCACTCACATCAGAACAAGCTCACGCCGCTGAAATTGCTAGTTCAAGTGCGAATTCATTATTGACGCTCATAAACGATATCTTGGATTTTTCTAAAATCGAAGCCGATAAATTAGAATTGGAGCTTATCGATTTTGATTTACGACAACTCATATCACATCTAGCACAATCCATGGCGTTAACCGCGCAAAATAAAAATGTGGAATTGATTCTCGATCTTGCTGAGATGGAAGTAGATGAGGTGCACTCTGATCCTGGACGCATACGGCAAGTGTTAACCAATATTTTGAGTAATGCGATTAAATTTACTGAGCATGGTTACATTAAATTGACGGTAAAACTGACAAAGTCGGACTCGCCTTTGCAATATGATTTTGTTTGTCAAATTGAAGACAGTGGGATTGGTATTCCCAGTGAAAAGTTATCCACTCTTTTCGATGCGTTTAGTCAAGTCGATGCATCTACCACGCGTAAATATGGTGGGACAGGTCTAGGATTAAGCATAACAAAAAGGCTTTGCCAGTTGCTAAAAGGCGATGTCTCTGTGTCGAGTCAATTGGGGAGTGGCAGCTGTTTTGAAATTCGTTTGCTATTAAACGACGCGAGCAAAAGCAGTCAGGTTCAAACGACGAGTTTAGTAACCAACGTCCATGTACTTGTTGCAGATAGGTGTGAACACGTTTGTACTGTTGTACGCAAGGAGTTACAAAAGCTCAGTGTACGGGTAAGTGAGTCGAATAGTTTGGAAAATGCAGTCGCGTGTTACCAACAATATAGAGATTCCGATGAATCGATTGATTTAGTGCTACTAGATGTAAAATTAGTCCCTCCAAATCTCGATTCTATTGCACCTATGTTTAAATCAAAAAAACAATCTCATAAAACGAAGTTAGTTTTCATGACCCGTTTGAATGATCAATTTGATGCTAATACATTAATTGAGAAGGGCGTTGATGGACATTTTGCCAAACCTGTGACGTTAAGTCACTTACATTACGCGCTTGGAATTATTCACGGGGAAGCGGCTTGTGCGCTAGAAAACGCGGAAGTTACGACAAAATCGGAAAAAGCGGAGCAAGTAAATGACATTGACGTTTCTAATGCTCAGGTACTCTTAGTAGAAGACAACAAGGTTAATCAGATCGTTGCACTGCGTATTTTAAATGAGCTTGGTGTTGTAGTTACCGTCGCTGAAAACGGCGTTGAAGCGCTTCAAATACTCAATGATGCAAGGGATGAAAGACGGTTTAATGTAATTTTGATGGATTGCCAAATGCCTCTAATGGATGGCTATGAAGCCACCTATAAGATCCGAGATGGTCATGCGGGTCACGAGTATAAAACAATACCAGTGATTGCCATGACAGCTAATGCAATGCAAGGTGATAAACAAAAATGTCTAGATGCTGGAATGGACGACTATATCTCGAAACCCATAGATACCTCTCTTCTGAAGGAGAAACTAAGATCGTGGATTAGTCGATCCTAACCCTTACCTGTGCTCACTGCTATTTTTGTAATATTTTGTAATAACTATTTATTAACTTTTGGTTAATTATTGTTACCGATAATTAACCAAAAGGACAGCACGATGAAAACACGTAAAAACGCAGTGATTAATCACGGAAATGCGTTACCTAGAAAACAGAGTAAACCTCTTTCAAAAATTGCATTTTTTTCTTTATTTGCTTTAGCAGGCCTGTCTTCTGCAATAGTCAATGCAACAACTTATCAAAGTTCAACGATAGCAAATGACGATGGCGGCGGTAATGCAATTTACCTCGATAGACATTCAGTGAGTTGTGGTAATGATGCATTGAATTCTATTCATCTTTTTCGACCCTCTCCAACTCAAATTGCTTATGAGTATGGGTGTACTCAGTTGAACAATGCGACAAACAATAGCGTGTATACACCAGGGAACGATGATGGTGGTGGTAACGTGATTTTTTTAGACCGCCATACATTGAATTGTGAGGGTAAAGCGTTACAAGCTTTACAACTCCAAAGGCCAACATCAAACTCAATTCAATATCACTATCAATGTAGCGACACAGCGCTCACTAATATCACCGACTATTTCACTCCTGCGAATGACGATGGGGCTGGAAATGCGGTTTATTTAGATAGACATCATGTTGTTTGTCCAAATAATGAAGTGCTCAGTTATTTGCGCTTAGAAAGACCAACCAGTACAACGATTCGTTACCATTATAAATGCGGCACTTACACTGACCATACGGTTTATGGCTTTAATGGGGACTTTGCTCCACAATACTGGAATGTGGCCGGGGTTGCTGCTTGGAATATGTCTCAATCAGCGCTGAGTGCCTCGGTCAGTACAGGTGGTGGCGGTGTTACCGCAAAACTACTTGCACCAACTTCAGGGAAAATGAACTTTGATTGGAATATGTCGGTTTATCGAGCAGGTCAATATGGAGATATCATCCGTTATGCAATCAACGGTGTAAATTATGATCTTTCTGTCGCGGGCAGCGCATCTGGCAGTGAACGTAATATTTCCGTACAAGCAGGTGACATGATTGAGTTTTACACGTGGGGAACAACAAAATCCTCAAGTTACACAGCGGTATTTAATAATTTTAGCTTTATACCAGATACGAGCAAAATGGCACCGCAATGTGCATTTTGGGGAGATAATCAAGGTCGAAATGATACTGGTTTCTCGGGTCAAACTTTTATTTACCAAAACTCCAGCTATGGTACTAATCGCTTTATGTTTAATGGTGAAAATAAAGGGGAAGTACCCATTGGCACTAGCTCAGTGACAGACCAAAATGGCAACGTATTTACGATTGGTTCACTGGTTT
This sequence comes from Pseudoalteromonas luteoviolacea B = ATCC 29581, assembly GCA_000333235.1. Taxonomy (GTDB): domain Bacteria; phylum Pseudomonadota; class Gammaproteobacteria; order Enterobacterales; family Alteromonadaceae; genus Pseudoalteromonas; species Pseudoalteromonas luteoviolacea_D. The sequence continues at coordinate 21,444 of CAPN01000021.1, forward strand.
CACAACCTTATTGGGATGTGTGGTACTACGAGATATGCGTAAATAAGTAATGACCAAATAATGCACTCAAATGAGAAAGGGGAAATGGGCCTTTTCTCATTTATGCATTTGAGTTGCAATCTCCAATAGTGGGGCTAACATCATAGAAAGCACTTATAGACTTTGGGTGATTATGCAAAGCTTAAGTCCACTACTTTTTATCTTCTTACTGATTTCTCCGCATACTATTGATGCTAGTGAAATAGTCGTTAATGACCCGGATTGGCCGCCGTACTTTTTTAAAGGAGAATCCTATCAACCGATTGGGTTTGCAAAAGAAGTGCTGCAATTGTGCATCGCTAAAACACCTTATCAAGCCAATTTTATTTATCATCCCATCAAGCGCATGCGTAACTACATGGAAAACGGCAAGTTGGATGTCCATGTATACTCCTATAAAGAGAATCGAGATGCGTTTTTGCTGTTTGGTAAAGAGCCAATTTTTAAAACAAGCTATCGTCCTTTTGTGAATAAAAAAGCGGCGTTCGAAATAGACAGTCTGGATGATTTTAGAGGGCTTAGAATTGGTCATTTACAAGGATTGAAATATTCAAAAGCCTATTTTGATTACATCGAAAATAGTTTGGATAAAGGCTATGTGCGAAGTGTCACGGCTAACGTGGATTTACTGACATTACTTCGAGCACAAAAAGTAGATGTGTTTGTTAATACGGTAGATACCGTCTATTGGCTTGCGACTACCATGGGAATGCGTGATGAAATACACGCAGTAGACTTTGACATTCAAACGAAAGATTATTTTGTGACCGTGTCGAAAAAAAGTGGTTCGATTGAAAATAAAAAAGCGTTTTTAGAGACCATCGATACCTGTATTAGAGAGCTTAAACAAAATGGTCAATATCAAAAAATACGCAGCGGATACGGTATTTGACCTAAAAGAATAAGCGTTACTCATTCACTTAGGCTAAATAGATACGTCATGTTAAATGTGTGCCAGTATTCCCAACCTCAAAAAATCAGGAATTTTAATTTCCAAATGAACTTAATATGTAAATCAGCGTAAAGATGATTGAGTATTTGTTTGATGATCAATACATTGAGTTCAATGGAAAATGAAACCTAAAATCAATCATTTTATGTACAAACCTGCTTTGCTTATCTGTAGCGTGATATTGATGACGAGTTGCCAAACAGTGTCTCCTCGTAATCACTATGCAATACCCAATGAGGTATTGATCTCCGATCATGTAACGGCCACATCACTGTCGCAATGGCTTGAGTTAGCGCTTAAATATAATCCTATATTGAAGCAAGCCAATGAAAAACGCATTCAAGCACAGCTCGTGATAGAGGACCGTTTTGCAAATCGATTACCTGATTTGAAGATTGGATTAGATTCTGGTCGCCGGCAAACTACTGCATCCATCACCGAGTCAAACAACCTAACCACGACTTTCAGCTGGGAATTAGATTGGATTGGCAAACTGTCTAATGCAGAGCAGCAAGCTATCTTTGCTTTTGAGCAAGCGAACGCAAGTGCTTTTTTGTCGCAGCAAACTGTGCTTAAGCAAGTTGCGCAAACATACCTAAATACAGTTCAGGCTAAAGCGCTTCTTGAGGTATATCAGCAGCGTGAAATATTGCTCACACAACAGTTGCAAATGCTTGAAGAAAATTATCAGCTTGGCTTAACCAGCGCACTTGATGTGTATTTGGCACGCAGTAATTTGGCGTCAGAGCAAAGCCGAGTAGTGAATCAGCTGCAAGTCGTTAAACAGTCGGTATTACTGTTGCAAAGTTCTGTCGGTATTTTACCTAGCAAAACAGAGTTAACGCTGTTTTCGCCCACACTGCAAAAAAACTCAGTTGAGGTGGTAACGAGCGAACAACTCCTTACGCGTCCAGATGTAAGTGCAGCATGGTATGAATTATTGGCAGCCAATGAAGCGACAGCGGTCGCGTTTAAAGCTCAATTTCCCTCGTTTAAATTATCCGTATCCGGAGGTTATTCTTCAGAAGAATTTAAATCGTTATTAAAAGGCGATTTTCTGTGGTCATGGGTCGCTAATTTAAGTCAACCTCTATTTGACGGTGGACGCTTAGCCAATGAATTTGCCCGAGTGTCGAGTAATGAACGTGTGGCATTGGCCAAATTGCAAGACGTTATGAACAAAGCCTATGGCGACATCGATGTTGAACTAGCGCGTTCATTGTCAATCGAACAACGTTTTACGTTGGCGAATACGGCTTTTGATAACGCACAATTGGCGCAGACATTGTCGTTTTCGCAATATCAAAAAGGGTTAGTAACATTTACTACGGTATTAGATGCGCAAAAACGCGCGTTGGATGCACAAGTGAACGTAATTAGCTTACAAACCGAAAAAATGAATCAATTAATTGATTTAGAAACCGCTTTAGGTCGTCCATTGACGGCCTTTTTTGCTTTGACTATGAGATAGCAAGATGAAATCTAAGTATCGTCTTACGGCCATGATTGTGGTGGTAGTGGTAGGGGCTGTTGCCTTAATTCAATCTATGAAACCAGAGCCGAAAAAACGTGGCGCACCGCCCACACCCGCCATTAATGTGCAAGCGCAAACCATTCGCACCGACTCGTTTACGTTTACGCTCAGTTCGTTTGGCGTGGTAAAACCACGAACACAATCTTTACTGCAAAGCCAAGTTAGTGGCGAAGTGGTCTGGCTTAGTAGCCAATTCCGTGAAGGCGGCTTTTTTAGTCGAGGTGATGTATTAGTGCGACTTGATGACAGAGATTATCGTGCCAAAGTACAAACTGCGAAAGCGAATGTGCTCAGTGCGGAGCAGACCTTAGTGGAAGAAAAAGCGCGAGGCGAGCAAGCGTTGCAAGATTGGGCGCGGCTAGGGCAAGCTAATAAAGCACCAAGCGACTTGGTACTGCGTAAACCACAGCTCGCCGCTGCAGAAGCTAAATTGATGTCGGCGCAAGCCGAATTAGCCTCCGCAGAGTTGGCGCTGTCGCGCACCATTATTAAAGCGCCTTTCGATGGACGTGTATTGTCTAAAAAGGTTGACTTAGGACAGCTTGCAGGTAACAACACTCAGCTCGCTGAAATCTATGCTACTGATTATGTTGAAGTGCGCTTGCCACTAAAGCAAAAAGATCTGCCGTTTGTTACCTTGCCAGAGCAATACCGCGAAGGCGCGACGAAAGCAACTGAGCCAGTGGTTTATTTAGAGTCCACGTTGTATGGCAAACCAGAGCAGTGGCAGGGTCGGATCGTGCGCACAGAATCTGCGATTGATAGTAATGCACAACAGCTTTATGTTATTGCACAAATCGATGATCCATTTAGTCAACAACATCAGAATAAACTGCCTCTAAAAATTGGCCAATACGTGACAGCCAAAATTACCGGTAACACCTTGGCGGCGCAGATCCGTATTGCCAATAAAGCCTTGTACCAAAATAGCTATGTGTTTGTTGTAAAAGAGGGCACGTTACAGCGTCGTGACTTAACCCTTGCGTGGCAAAATGATACCCATAGCGTGGTCGCGAAAGGACTTGAAAATGACGACGTACTAATCGTTAGTCCTCTTGGCCAAGTGGTGAGCGGGACTAAAGTGAACGTAGTTGAACTTGATGGTCAAGCGGTTGAAGTGAAGAGCAAACGTCGTGAAAGGCAAGATGATGGCAACATTAAATCGCGCAGTCAAACGACTCAAGGAGGGCAATCATGATAGCGTGGTTTGCTCGCAATCATGTGGCTGCAAACTTGTTGATGCTATGTTTGCTGTTTGTTGGCTTAATGAGTTTGTTTCGTGATATTCCACTGGAAGTATTTCCAGATACGGTCAGCGATCGGATCAATGTGTCTGTGACATTGCGCGGTGCAACACCTGAGGATGTCGAGCGCGGTGTTACTATCCGCATTGAAGAGGCGGTGGCTGATTTAGAAGGGATTGAGCGGATCACGAGTCGCTCAACTGAAGGCAGTGCGTCTGTCACAATAGAAACGCAGGCAGGGTATGATCCTCGAGAGCTCTTAGCGGATATTAAAAGTCGTGTTGATGCAATTTCAACGTTGCCAGTAGAGGCTGAGCGTCCAAGGATCGCGCTCGCACAGCGCAATCGAGAAGTGATAAACCTTGCGTTGTCGGGGCCATTGAACGAGCAAGAACTGCGGGTCCTTGTTGAGCAATTGCAAGATGATTTACTGCGAGAGGGTGGCATAACTCAAGTTACCCTAGAGGGCGTTCGAAACTACGAAATCGGGATTAATGTCAGCCAAGATGCGTTGCGGCAATATGGCTTGACCCTGGCTCAGATCAGTAATTTAATCGCCAATAGTTCTCAGGATATTTCTGCTGGAAATGTTAAAACACAAAGCGGTGAAATGTTATTGCGCTCCAAAGGCCAGGCATATCAAAAGGAAGAGTTTGCCAGGATTATCGTGAAAACCGCAGACGATGGGAGTTTGATCCGTTTGGGTGATATTGCCAATATTGCCGATAATTTCGAAGAGACGCCGCTGATTACTCGCTTCAATGGTCAACCAGCGGCGCTGATCCAAGTGTATCGAGTGGGACAACAAAGCGCGATTGAAGTGGCAGATATTGCTAAAGCGTTTGCAATTAAAAAGCAAGCTACTCTTCCCGAGGGGGTCACCCTAACGTATTGGGATGACGACTCCGAAGTGGTTAAAAAGCGCCTATCAACGCTGACCACAAATGCGATTCAAGGTGGTATTTTGGTCCTTGCGTTGCTTACTTTATTTTTACGTCCCGCTATCGCGTTTTGGGTGTTTATTGGCATTCCAATTAGTTTCACTGGGGCGTTTTTGGCCATGGCGTTTTTTAATATTTCGCTGAATTTGGTCTCTTTATTTGGGTTTATTTTAGTGTTAGGCATTGTAGTCGATGATGCGATAGTAACAGGAGAGAACGTATATCGACATATGCAGCAAGGTAAGTCTGGTCTCGATGCGGCAATTTACGGCACACAAGAAGTAGCAGCGCCTGTGACCTTTGGGGTGTTAACCACTGTAGTGGCGTTTATTCCGATGCTGATGATCGATGGTCAACGCGGCGCGATGTTTGCGCAAATTGCTGTTGTGGTGATCCCCGTTCTGCTGTTTTCATTGATTGAGTCGAAATTTGTGTTGCCCGCACACCTCAAATATTTAAAGCAAAAGAAAGGCACAGAACTTGGCCGCTTTAGTCGTTGGCAACACAACTTCGCCAGCGGGTTTGAAGGCGTTATTTTAAAGTATTATCAACCGATCTTACGTTGGTGCCTCAATAATAAAGCCTCTACATTACTTGGCTTTACTGGCATTCTTGTGGTGGTGATCGCGATGATCATGGCTGGCTGGATGCGATTTACGTTTTTTCCTCGCATAGAATCGGAAACGGCGCGGGTCAATTTAACCATGCCAACCGGTACGCCTTTTGAGGTGACGGATGGCCACATCGAGCGCATGGTCAACGCCGCTTTGTTACTTAAAGAGAAATACACCGATCCAGATACCGGAGAGAGTGTGATTTTAAACGTATTGTCTTCATCAGGATCCTCTAGATCGAGTAACAACTCAGCGGCCGGACAAGTGCGCTTTGAGATCCAGTCGCCGGAAGTTCGAGTGATGGACGTGAGTAGCGTGACACTGGTCAATGAATGGCGTGAACTCATCGGCCCGATAGCTGGCGCTGAAATGCTGACATTTCGTGCCGAGTTTGGTCGTATAAGCGACCCAATAGATGTGCAGCTTAGTGGCAACAATTTAACTGAGCTGTCTTCTGTCGCTGAAAAAATAAAAGACAAGCTGAGCCAATACGAAGGGGTGTTTGATATTGCTGACAGTCTTTCTGATGGTAAGCAAGAAATTCAAATCGATCTTAATGACATTGGTTTAGCGCTTGGCTTAAACCGAGCCGAAGTTCTTAGGCAAGTGCGTAATGCGTTTTATGGTGCCCAAGTGCAACGCATCCAACGTGGTCGGGATGATGTACGAGTGATGGTTCGATTGCCCGCAGATGAACGCATTTCGCTTGCGCAACTCGGTAGCTTTTTAATTCAGGCCCCTGATGGTAAACAAGTTCCGTTAGGGCAAATTGCGACCTTTAAAGCCGGTCAAAGCCCTGCATCCATTTACCGTATTGACCGCTACCGCACCTTAAATGTGACTGCTGATATTGATAAGCAAGCGGTTAATATGACAGTATTACAAGCGGATTTAGAACAATACTTAGTGGCAACGGTAGCGCAATATCCAGGTATTAGTTTTTCGCTTGAAGGAGAGGCAAAAGAGCAGCGGCAATCGTTTGGGAGCTTAGAGGTCGGCCTGTTGTTTACCTTGTTTGCTATATACGGTTTGCTTGCCATTCCGTTTAAAAGTTATGGGCAACCTTTAGTGGTCATGTCGGTGATCCCATTTGGTGCGATAGGTGCAATCGGTGGTCATTTGATCATGGGTATGGATCTGACCATGATGAGTTTACTCGGCATTTTGGCGTTGATAGGCGTAGTCGTGAATGACAGTCTGGTGTTGGTGGATTTTATCAATGGCGCACGTAAACAAGGCAGCTCGCTGAGTGATGCGCTATTAAATGCAGGTGTCGCTCGATTTAGACCGGTGATGCTTACCTCGTTAACGACTTTTATCGGTTTAATGCCCTTATTGTTTGAACGCTCGACGCAATCGCAGTTCTTGATCCCGATGGCAGTTAGTTTGGGGTTTGGTATTCTATTTGCGACATTTATTACGCTGATTTTAGTGCCAATAAACTATTACGTGATGGCAAATGCTAAAGCCCTGTTGCTTGGTCAACCAAGGCCACAGTAGGAAGGGATTGGCGGTAAACTGTCGCAAAAAGCGTTAAGGTAAGTGCAGGCCTCGTCATATCGAGGCCTTTGTATGGGCTTAATATTAATGCAGTTTCATCTTTGGTCTGACGCTACGTAGTAATTTTTCGCAAAACCATAACGCAATGGTTTTTAGTGGTCCATGTATTGCACTTTGATGCATACGATACAGTGAAATATACATAAGGCGTGCCAGCTTTCCTTCAACAAACATGGAATTACCGGTGAGGTTGCCCATTAAATTGCCAACGGCACTAAAACTCGATAAGTTGACCAACGAGCCGTGGTCGTTATATTCAAAGGGTTTACACGCTTTGCCTTTTAGTTTTGCGTTTATATTATACGCTAAGGTACTTGCCATTTGATGGGCGGCTTGGGCTCGCGGTGGCACAAAGCGGCCATCAGCTTGTAAAAAGGCGCAGGCATCACCAAGCACGTAAATATGTTCAGTGCCTTTTGCTTGTAAAAACGCGTCAACGAGCACTTGGTTGCTGCGGTTAAACTCAAAGCCATCAATGTGTTTGATAAAATCGTTTACTTTTACTCCGGCTGCCCAAAGCATTAGATCGGCGGCAATTAACTCGTCATTTTTCGTTATGAAGCCTTCTTTAGTTGCTTCTTTGACGGCGGTATTTTCAAGCACATTTACGCCCAATTGTTGCAACTCCTTGCGAGCAGCATCACTGATCCGTTTTGGCAATGCGGGCAAAATAGTCGGGCCAGCCTCGATTAAATGGATACTTAATTTAGTGCTTTTGAATTCACTCATGCCATAGTGTTTTAACAAGCTTGCGACATGGACTAACTCAGCACTGAGTTCTACGCCTGTTGCACCACCGCCGACAATGGCAATAGAAAGGTGGCTAGGCTTGCTAGGATCTGCGTCATTAGCGGTTTGATGGACTCGGGTGAAGCTATCTAGTAATGCATGTTGAAAGCGCTCGGCTTGGTTTTGTGAGTCGAGGAAAAAACAATGCTCTACTACCCCAGGAGTATTAAAGTCATTGCTAACACTTCCAATGGCAATCACCAATTCATCGTATTGGATGGTGCGCTCAGGTAATAAAACTTTGCCTTTGTTATTGGTGAGCTGTTTCAGCGTAATCGTTTGAGAGTGTTGGTTAAGGTGAGTAAATTCGCCCAGAATGAATTGAAAGCCGTGTTTTGCGGCGTGAGCGGAGTAACAAACTCCGTCTAGGCTAGTATCTAAAGACCCAGTTGCAACTTCGTGAAGCAAAGGTTTCCAGATGTGGGTACGATTTTTATCGATTAACGTGATAGTTGCCCGCTGTGATTTCCCTAATTTATGCCCTAATTTACTTGCCAATTCGAGACCACCGGCACCTCCACCGACGATGACAATATTAGGATGCGTGTTTATCATTTTTGTGCCCTTTTAAAAAGTTATATACCCAAGACACCTTAATATGCAGGATTCAGAGTCGCTCAACTTGTACAGTTTGAGGCAAAAAGACGAAGGAATGGTCCGCCCTTTCGAGGCTTTTGAACGTAAAAATGGACAAAATGAGCAGCTCTCAAAGGGCGAGCTTTGTAGTCAATGATGCTTTAATGCTGATTTAAGACATCGTTTAGCAAGTGTGTATAACAATACCTTAAATCAAAAGCCGACAAACTCTCGCCGATCACGCATTTTGAAGTAGCTTGGGTATATAGCGCTGAACACGTTTTAGTAACCCATGTTCAGGTCGTTTTAACCCGCACAAGTTCGGCCCCATCATAGCGCTAAACTTAGGTGACTTAAAGAGAAGTACATCCAGTTCTCGCACTTTTTTATCATTGAAAAAATAAATCACACCAATCGGCACTTTACTCTTTACCTAAAGTTAGCTTGAGGTTTTAAGCTTGATTCAGGTTATCAAGAGGAGAGAAGAAAAGTGACACAATCATTGTTCGTAGAAAGACTCATTAATTTGTTAAACAACACCCTAAAAAATAAATAAAAATAAGGAGTAAGTGATGTATTTAGAACACGTCAATTTAGTTGTAAGTAACCTAGAAAAGTCGTTGGCATTCTATCAAGCTGCTTTTCCTCATTGGTTTATTCGAGCCAAAGGTGAAGGTCAATGGTGTGGCAAGGATCGTACATGGGTGCACTTTGGTGACGACTATCATTATATAGCCTTGAGCGACCATGGCGAAGGTGAGAATCGCAATCTTGAAGGTCATCAAGTTGGGCTTGCTCACTTTGCTTATGCGGTAAAAAATGTCGATGCAGTATTGCAGCGTTTGGAATCGGCCGGATTTTCGGTAGATAAAATCGGTGCAGGAAATCGATTTAGGAAAAACCTTTACTTTATCGACCCTGATGGTTTTGAAGTTGAATTTGTTGAATACTTGAGTGACATACCGCTTGAACGAAATTCAGATTAGTTAGGAGCCACGTGACTTTGTCATGTCGCATTATTGAGCAACTATTTTTAATCAAGGTAATTGATTTTAAAATGAAGAGCACATATCGTGAGTGGCATAATGTGGTGCGTTTTTAAGGGCGTATTTGTGTCTAAATTGAGCAATCTAATCCTTGGTGGTTTAGTTGGTGTTGGTTTTACGTTTTCGTTCGCTGTGCATGCAAGTGAATCGATGCAACCTTATTCAGAGGCTTGGCAAAAATTCAATGCAGATCCAAGCTTGCTTCACTATGTGGCGTTGCAAGCACAATACGAATTGGTTAAGCAAAATGCCGATGTTCCCGAAGGGTTGCGCTCTTTGGCAGCGCAACAGCAAGCGATGGCAGATACGCTAATGGGGCGCTACGAATACTCTCAAGTTCGACTTGCTGAAGTGTACCCAAGTTATCGGTCGCCAAAAGATTGTGATGTGGAAGGTTATACTCCTATAGAGGCAAGACAAGTTGTATTAAATGAGTCGCAAAAGCATCACACTGTGCTCATTAATGAATCACATACGCGGGTTGGAAGCCGAGCATTTTTTTATTCTTTACTCGGTGATTTAAAGCAGCAAGGTTTTACTCATCTAGCACTTGAGAATTTGGCTTTAGAAAACAACAAAATTAAAGATGATGAATTACTTGCTCGCGGTTATCCGAAAGCCACGCTAAGTAATGGTTTGTATATCGCAGAACCCGTTATGGCTGAAATTGTACGTGAAGCGATCCGACTTGGTTTTGTGTTAGTTGGCTATGATGTAACGGCGAAATCCAAAGAAGAGCGCGAATGGACGCAAGCAGAAAATTTGGCACACGTGCTCGCAAGTAATGAGGCAGCGCGTTTAGTTGTGCTTGCAGGCCATGACCACGTTCATAAAACCGGCGGTTGGATGGCGCAGCGTTTGCAAGAATTAACCAACAAACCGGTTTATAGCATTAATCAAGCGTCAACAATGACGGGGTGTATTGGCGTTGATTTCGCGCCAAAAAATGTACCCTATGTATTGAGTAAATCAGACGTTGGTCATTGGAGCATCAATTTAGGTGCTACCGACTTGAGTGTAGTGCATCAAATTCAGGTGGATGAAACGACAGGCCGACCAACGTGGTTGGTGATGAATGGATTACGCCGTGCAGTTCAAGTTGATAAAGCTGCGTGTAAAAACCAGTTTCCATGTTTGATCAGTGCTTATTACAAGCATGAAGAAAACCAAGGCGTCGCAGCCGATCGGGTATACTTAGCGTATGAAACGAGTGCGGCGTGGCTATATTTAAAGCCGTCGAACTACTCTATCCATTTCCAAACGCTTGGGGAAGTGAATGAACGGAGCGAGCTTGCTGTCGGCGACACGGTAAATGTAAGTACTAACTAGCGCTTATTATAATCATCTGACGACCCTCTAAGTAAAGAGGTTCGTCAGGCTGTTCAATTTTAGCCATTGTGCCAGAGGGAATGCGAGTGGTCGACGCGCTTCCTTGTTGGGACTTGATGCACAAATCTGTCTCACACGCATAGACGTAGTATGTGTTTGTTGAGCTTAATTCGATTCGCGAAAAATCGACGTAGGTATTGGTTTTCATGGTAAAGACATGAGGATTGAAAATCACATTAAAATCGCGAATTGAGCCACTTATTAATTTTCCATGGGTTAAACTACCGCCATCGAAGGTCACGCAATCGAGCGGTTTTTCTAGCGATAACGAGGTTAGCCCCAAAGCAATTGACTCTGACCCTATTGATAGGTGGAGGCCGTTGCCGCTGAGAAGGACAAGGTGGCGGGTGTAGCCACTAAAGTTTGAAAAGGGGCCGTCTTCATTTACGCTCGCTATACTTATCCGAAAGGTAAAGTTCTCAATAGTCGCTCCGGCATTAATGGCCAATTCGGTTGTGATCCCTTTGCCATTTTTCCATGGAACTTGCTTAAATTCGGTTGGGTGAATAAGGGTAATAGACATCGTGAGACTCTACGCAAATAACTAAGTGTTTATACCAAATCACTTTATTATTTGGCAATAGGCCTTCTAATTTCCCTCATTTACGCGAATTTGCTACACTGGCGTGCTTAACCTTCAGGAGGACGCATGAAGTTATTGTATTGGTTAGATGATTGGTTAACTGCATCACGTGATGAGCAACAAGCGCGTTTACCGATGATGGGCGATGATCTGCTCGATGATGTTTTTGTAAAATACCACTTTGTTGATATCAATAAGCCTTTGCTGTTTACCTTTTCTCCTGCAGGGACAAATGTCCAAGAGCATGATCTCCATGAAGACTTTGCGCCTTGGGGGTATCGCCTTGCACAGAAGCAAGGGGTCAATATTATTGCCTTTCAGCACCTTGGAAAGAGTAACTGGTTTCGCAGCCGCAATTTAATTTTCTTTTTAGAACAACTTGCTACGCTGCTCACACCGTTTGAGCGTCGTTTAGGGTACGGATTAAGTCGTGGTGGTTTTGGCGTCGGGGCGTTTGCTAACTTACTCGGTCTGGATGAGGTGTTACTATTTCATCCAGTCAGTACAAAAAACAAAGATAAGGTGCCTTGGGATACGCGCTCGAGTACCGATATTGCGCAAAAATTTGATTGGCGGGGTGATTTTCACGATGTCGATTTAGGTCATGCAAAAGGGTATATCATTTATGATCCCACTAACCCTATCGACCGGTTACATGCAAAACGTTATGGTCAGTTAACGCATTTACGAGTGTTTGGAATGGGGCACGGCACCCACGCCACTTACCTAAATAAATTTGGGTTTTATAAACAAGTCGCTGTAGATTTTATTCGTCATCAAGTGATCGACATTGCACAATTTCGTCAACAAACCAAAACGTTACGATTTAAAGAAGATTATTATAAGCGTCTTAAAAAGGCCAATGCTCAGTCTTCACACCGTAAAGGTTTGTTGAAAAAAGCGCATCAGATCTTAAAAGATGAAAAACAAGAACACGTGCAAGAACACCAAGCGCAAATTGATATTCAGCCGCTAATTGATATTGCGATGAAACATCAAGAAAAGCACCCTGAAGATGCATTACAGCTTCTAGAGGTCGCTCAGCAATTAGCACCAGATGACCCTCTCGTGGAGCACAAAATTAAACAGCTTGGTGAGTAAGCTGCTCCGATTCCAGCACAGTATAAGTTGCTAATGGTTGGTGTAATTGTGCCGTAATTGCTTGGGCGACGACTTGCACGTCAATCGCTCGGTAGCGTTTCGGTATGCACCAAAACAGCAGCTTATCTAACTGAACAGCCAGCCATTCACCTAAACGAAATGGGGTTCGATCAGTTCCTTTTAATAGCGATGGTCGGACAATCACCGTATGGTTAAATTGTAGATCGGTTATAGCGTGTTCAACTTGCGCTTTAGTTCGTAGGTAAAACGAACGGCTTGTTGCCAAAGCTCCTAGTGATGAGTTATAGACAATTGTACTCGCACCACAGGCTTTTGCTTGCGAGAGCAAGCGTAAGGTTAGGTTGAGTTCAATCGCTGTAAAGTTACTTTTGCTACCCGCCTGTTTCAGCGTTGTACCCAAACAACATATTGCTGCGTCATAGCGTGTGTCGCTCGACATTGGGTTTACAAGAAAATCAGCAATGGTTTGATAGCTTATTTTGCCCTGATCTTTTGCCTGTTTGCGCGCCACGATAAGTACGTGTTCAATACGCGTATCTTGCTTTAATCGCGCAACGACGTGTTTGCCTACAGCGCCTGTTGCGCCAAAAACGATAATTCGCACTAGATGACCTCGATTCACTTTGATGAGGTAAATACCCAAGGTAGTTTAAGATCTCGGATCTTGAACTACCTTAAGTATACATACAAGTTACCCCACGTTGTTATTGGTCGTGTGTGTTAAAATGCTGTGCAAAGCGCTGTAAACGAGTGTGATCTTTGAGCTCCAGTACTTTAAGTTCATATGGCCCTTTTGCCCCAGGTGGCAACGCAAAAGTGATGTTCAGTTCACCACTGTGAGTAAAGTCCATCGCTGCTTCGCTCGTTGCTAACGCTTGATATTGGCCATTTAAAGAACCAAACACCGAGGCTAATACACCATAGCGGCCCGATTCGTCCACGGTAATGTCGATGTTGGCACTTAGGTGAGTTTTACTGACTGATTCCAGCGATTGGTTAGTCAGCCGCGCAGTGGATTGTTGATGGACAAAAGGCACTCGAATACTGCGTTTAATGATTAGTCCATCGACGTTGTGCTCAGCGTGTAGCTCTAGGCTGTACAACCCTTGATGTGCGCCAAGTGTTGTAAGTTCATTTTTAAATTCGATTTTGTTTTGCTGTACCTCAAATGCGACGAGCTCTCCTTGTGGTGAGCGCAGTAGCATTGCCATTTGAGGTAACGATTGCGCGATCCCCGCAATCGTTGTTTCCAGTGTTAATCCTTGTTGCGCATCGACAATATTAGGGGCATTTACGGCCAGTGTATAGGGTGAATGGCTTTCTTTTACATGCAGTAGGTAGGTGTCATCATCGCCAATGGGTTGATTTATTTTTAGCGTAGCTTGTTGGTTTTTAAGTTGATTTGCTTGCACTGCTGCACTGCCTGGTGCAAATCCATAGCCGGTCATTTCATCACGATTATAACTGGTCTCAAGGTGCTTTTCGCCAGATTGAGTGAACAGTCGGATCGCGCGTTCTTCGATAGCAGGGGCACGGTATGGTTGACCCTGTTTGAGCAATGCGCGAGGAGAAAGCAAAATCACACTTTTTTCACTTGAAAAAGCAAGGTTGATGCCTTCACGAAGTGTTTTTCCACTCACTACTTGCCAATATTCGGTACTACTTAACGATTGTAAAGTGTTATCGGTCGCAGCATCTATTGCATTAGGGTACTGAAAATTGACGTAATTGGTGTTGGCGATAACCGCGGTTGTCATCAATGCGAGCGCCACAGATAGGGCTTTAAATAAACACGTTTTCATAAAAGGCTCCTATATGCGGTTGCGAATTAACGTATCAAGATTGAAACAAGCACGGCGACTTTGTTGGTGACTAAGGGGTTCACTGCCACGCGTTTTTTGTTTATCGGTAAACCAGACTGTGCCTGCAGCGGATTGAGAGGTGCAATTTAAGAAGCCATCTGAACAACTGTTTAGCCAGTTTTGGGTAAATTCTAACGCCACTTGGTTTTGATAGCCTGCGCAATAGCTGTCACTATCCCAAATGGCTGAATCGACGTCAGAGCCAACTACGGCTTCAAAGGTTTTGCCAAGAGCAGGTCGGCCAGATGTGCCATTTAACCAATTCGCATTGTAAAAAGCCATATCTGCGACTTGTTGCTGTTTCACGGCATCATTACCATAGCCTAAAATCCAACCTAGCGTTTGTTCAAAGCCATTGCCTGCGATCACCGCATCGGCAAGCGGAGTTCCTGCGCTTGATGGTGCGAGGGCAATGACACGAGAGATTTTCGAAATTAAAGCAGGATAGCGCGTATCATAAGTTGGGTTTGATAAAATCCAACGCACTACATTACCCCCATTAGAGTGGGTGATAACATTCAGGCTAGTTATGCCTTTTGCGCTAATAAAGTTACTCAATTGCTGCGTTAAGCAGCCAGCCGCATTGGTATTCCACATGTATTGCTCAAAGTCACAGTTAATGACGGTATACAGACTGCTGTTTGGAATACCTTGACGAACGGAATCGACAAATTCTTTTGTCCAATAGTCGTTTAGTGCGTCGGTTTGTTTTCCGGTGCCATGCACAAAGGCGACACCCGTGTTGCAGTAACCGGCGCTACTGAACAACCCGAGCGCCAAAATGATACTGTTGATCACTCTTTTCATTATTATGTCCTGTTATGATTTTATAATGTAACGTGGTACAACCTCAGACCTCAGAGGTTGTACCACGCAATAAAATGTATGACATTTAATCAAAGAGTCAAATTTAATTTACAAAAAATAAACCTAGTTAACTTTTTGTTGCTATCAAGTCGAGTTGCAGCGCTTAGTTCATAAAGATTACGTGTCACTCTGGTGGCAGCGTTTAATCTCTTTAATGAGTGCCTTAGCGAGAGGAGAGGCGCTATTCGATTTTGAGGTGATGAGCATAACAGGTATTTGATAATGGTATTTATGGGGTTCAATGGCTTTAAACATCCCTTTATCCACCCAAAATTGTGCGTAATGCTCTGGTAAATAACCAATAAATTTGCCAGAAAGAATTAAATGGGCAATGCCTTCATCGTGATACGCAATTGCACTGTTTTGATAGTTTAGGCCGTCATTGCGGATCTCTTTGTCACGCATATAGTTACTGGTGATCACCTCGGCGCGATGCAACGTTTTTTCCAGATCGGTAGGGAGACAGTTAAATAAAGGGTGACTTTTTGCGCAATAGAGGAAATTTTTCTCATTGTGCAGTGGAATGTAATCTAAACCGCGCAATTGGTGGCGACTGACGCCAATACCAACGAGGGAACGGCCATTGACGACCGAGGTTTCGACTTCGCGCGCTTCGCATACGTTGATGTCGAATTGAATTTTAGTGCTTTTAGCCTTCAATGCGGCAATGGCATTTGCGACACTGCAACGCGGGTCGCTGACCAAAGTGTCAATGATAGCAATAGTGGCGCGACCAGAAAGTTGTTGCTTTGCACTGGCAACGGTTGTGGCGAAAGCTTCACATTGTTGCAGTAATTCTAAAGACGCTTGATAAGTTATGCGGCCTGATTCGGTCAGTTCGAATCCGCTGCGACCTCGTTTACACAGTTTCACTCCTAAACGTACTTCTAAATCCGATAGGTGCGAACTGATGGTTGAGCGTCCGATATTAAGGCGCGTTTCTGCTGCGGATAACCCACCACATTCGACAATCGCAACAAAAATACGTAACAAGCGCAGGTCGACATCATGGACTTGCATGGCAAACTCCTGAACTATTAGTTCGATAAAATCGGAATGAATGCCGATTATTATGCATTTATAAAACTACAGCAGCAAGCTAGCATTAGCATCATAAGCAACCTCTTTGTAGGTTTAGGTCACTGTTGCATAGGTAAGTGCCGTGCCTCACTCAATACAACAGTGCGAATAAGAACAGCAAGTTAGGAGTTTCAAATGCAGTTTAATTATGGTGTTGACCAACTCGACTTAGATATCGTGAACGGTATCGCAGAAGGTCGTATTGAGGCCGTATTGTGCCAAACCGCGATTGATAAAATTAATAATAGCCGTCGCAACGTGGACGTCATGGCCAATTCTGACAAAGCCATTTACGGTATTAACACGGGATTTGGCCCGCTGTGCGACACGCAAATTTCACCGGCTGAAACGCACCTGTTGCAAAAGAACTTATTGATCACGCACGCCGTGGGTGTGGGTGAGCCGATCGCAAAATCGATTTCCAAACTGATGCTGATCACTAAAGTACATGCACTCAGCCAAGGCTTTTCGGGCATTCGCTTAGAAGTGGTTGAGCGTATGCTTAAGTTTATCGAGCTGGATTTAATTCCAGTCGTGCCAGAGCAAGGCTCAGTGGGGGCATCGGGCGATTTGGCGCCGCTGTCACATTTATTCTTGCCATTAATTGGTGAAGGTGAGTTTTGGCAAGGTGACCGTACTATTACTGCGGCAGAAGCACTACGTGAACACGGTTTAGAGGCACTTGAGCTGCATGCCAAAGAAGGCTTGGCACTGATCAATGGTACGCAGTTTATTTTGTCGCATGCCATCACCGCTCTAACAAAAATGCGTTATTTGTTAGACCTTGCGGATCTTGCGGGCGCCATGAGTATCGAGGGCATGCAAGGCAGCCAATCCCCATTTAGAGCAGAACTGCACGAAATTCGTGCTTTTAAAGGCAACGTAGAAGTAGCAGCACGTATGCGAGGTTTTTTCGCAGGGTCTCAAAACATGGCGTCACACACGGACTGCAAAAGAGTCCAAGATCCATACTCGTTGCGCTGTATTCCGCAAGTGCATGGTGCATCACGTAATGCCTTCTACCACTTAAAAGAGTTGGCTGAAATCGAAATGAACTCAGTTACAGATAATCCGATTGTGATAAGCGCAGAAGAAGCGATTTCAGGTGGTGGTTTCCACGGTCAACCGCTGGCAATGGTGTTAGATTACGCGTCAATTGCTGCGGCAGAGCTAGGTAATATCGCAGATCGCCGTTGTTACTTATTGCTTGAAGGTTTACACGGTTTACCACGCTTACTGACCACAGCGGGCGGTTTAAATTCGGGCATGATGATCCCACAATACGTTACAGCGGCTTTAGTTACAGAAAACAAATCACTGTGTTTCCCGCCATCGGCGGACAGCGTACCGACGTCTATGGGTCAAGAAGATCACGTGTCGATGGGCAGCATCTCGGGTCGTAAACTGAACCAGATCTTAGGCAATCTTGAGAAAATCTTTGCCATTGAATTGATGTACGCCGCGCAAGCAATTGATTTCCGTCGTCCAAACACCTGTTCAGCGATCATCGAAGAAAACTTTGCCATTATCCGTGAAAAAGTCGCCAAACTCGAAGAAGACAGACTTCTTAAGCCGGACATCGATGCGATGGTGAAGTTAGTCAAATCTCAAGCGTTTAAAGTTAACTAAGGGAGCGAAGTGATGACGTTTCAAGACATAATCAAGCAAGGTATTCCACGCGAGTTACCAGCTGCAAAACCTTACCCTGCGGATGCTAACCGAGCACCAAAGCGCAAAGACATTTTGACGCCTGCCGAAAAGCAACTGGCTATTCGCAACGCACTCCGTTACTTCCCAAAAGAATGGCATCAAGAATTAGCGGCTGAGTTTGCCCACGAGCTAAAAGATTTTGGCCGTATCTACATGTATCGCTTTAAACCGAACTACGACCTGAAAGCGCGCTCAATTGCGGATTACCCTGCAAAATGCCAACAAGCCGCAGCCATTATGTTGATGGTGGATAACAATCTTGATCCGGCGGTAGCACAGCATCCAGAAGAGCTGATCACTTATGGTGGTAACGGCGCAGTTTTCCAAAACTGGGCGCAATATTTATTGACCATGAAATACTTAAGCGAAATGGGAGAAGACCAAACGCTACACATGTATTCAGGTCACCCGATGGGTCTATTCCCGTCATCAAAAGACGCACCGCGCGTGGTGGTGACCAACGGTATGATGATCCCAAATTACTCTAAACCCGATGATTGGGAGCGTTTTAACGCGCTAGGTGTAACCCAGTACGGGCAAATGACAGCGGGTTCGTTTATGTACATTGGCCCGCAAGGCATAGTACACGGCACAACCATTACCGTGATGAACGCGTTTCGTAAAGTGCTAGCCAAAGGCGAAAGCCCGAAAGGTAAGATTTTCCTAACGGCCGGCCTTGGTGGGATGAGTGGTGCGCAGCCTAAAGCAGGTAATATCGCAAACTGTATTACGGTTTGTGCGGAAGTGAATCCAAAAGCCGCGACTAAGCGTCACCAACAAGGTTGGGTGGACGAGCTTATCGACAACATGGATGTCTTGATTGCGCGTGTACAAACCGCACAAGCAAACGAAGAAGTGGTCTCGATTGCCTACATTGGTAACGTGGTTGATGTATGGGAAGCCTTCTATGAACACAACATTTTTGTGCATTTAGGATCAGACCAAACCTCACTACATAACCCGTGGTCGGGTGGCTACTACCCAGTGGATATTAGCTACGATGAGTCAAATCGTTTGATCCGCGAAGAGCCAGAGGTGTTTAAACAAAAAGTGCAAGCGACCTTGAAGCGTCACGCGGATGCAGTGAACAAGCACACAGCGCGCGGCACCTACTTCTTTGACTACGGCAATGCATTTTTGTTAGAAGCCTCGCGCGCCGGCGGTGATGTGATGGCCGAAAACGGCATTGATTTCAAATACCCATCTTACGTGCAAGACATCTTAGGCCCAATGTGTTTTGATTATGGCTTTGGTCCATTCCGCTGGGTGTGTACGTCGGGTAAACCAGAAGACTTAGACAAGACGGATGCGATAGCCGCAGAGGTGCTGAACAACATCATGGCCGAGTCGCCAGAGGAAATTCAGCAGCAGATGCAAGACAACATCACCTGGATCAAAGACGCTAAGCAAAACAAGCTGGTGGTTGGCTCTCAAGCGCGTATTTTGTACGCCGATGCGCAAGGCCGTATGGAAATCGCCAAAGCCTTTAACGACGCCATTGAGCGCGGTGAAATTGGCCCGGTCGTGCTTGGGCGCGACCACCACGACGTGAGCGGCACCGATTCGCCGTTCCGTGAAACCTCGAACATTTATGATGGCAGCCGCTTTACCGCTGATATGGCGATTCACAACGTGATTGGTGATGGTTTCCGCGGCGCGACATGGGTGTCAATTCACAATGGCGGCGGAGTAGGTTGGGGCGAAGTGATCAATGGTGGCTTTGGTATGCTGCTTGATGGCAGCGCCGATGCCGAGCGTCGTTTAAAGTCGATGCTGTTATTTGATGTGAATAACGGGATCGCACGTCGCAGCTGGGCACGTAACGAAGAAGCAAACTTTGCGATTAAGCGAGAAATGGCTCGCACGCCAAAGCTGAAAGTAACGCTCTCTAACAACGTAGACGACGCGATTTTAGCGAATTTGTTTTAATCGAAATTGAAACTGTTGAAAAGCGCCTGTGGGCGCTTTTTTCTTTATTATTCAGAGAAATTACCTACCGTTTTTGGATTAAGAATTGGGCGATGGTGAGATTGATAGATAAAGTAATGATTCGGCCGTACTCATGAAAAACTACCACGCCGTGCTCAGAGAATAACAGCGACGCTAATAGCTCAAGAAATAGTAAACTAATCGGCACTAATGTCGCTGCTACGCCTCGATAAATCCAGTGTTTATGGGCGAGTAAATTACCGCGGATGGCAAAGTATGTGGCAAGTGCAAACGTAACGCTGATAGTCACCGCCAGTAAAATAAGCCCGATATAACGCATACCCACAACTTCCGGCGTTAAAAGTTGGTGCATCCAAATACCCGACAACCCCATAGAACAGGCACTAACTACGACCAAAGCGCCGGATAGCCGATGAGTCTTGATGTGCTTTTTTCTTAAACTATTGAGAAATTGCAATGGCATGGTCACAAAGAACACGATCCCACTGATGGCATGGGTGAGGATCGCTGCAGGTTCAGAAAAATACAGGTCGTTAAGGTACGGTGCTACAGTAGGTAAATTGTCTTGACCTATAAACACAATACAGACAATCACCAATGCCGGAATGGCGGGGATCGCATTTAATAAAAATAAGGTAATAACTACACGCCAATTATGCTGAGTAGCTGTGGTTGTTGACGTTTGTAAAGGTAATGTGGTGTCAGTCATATATGGCTCTTTTTGTGTAGGCGAAACTCGAATGGCTTTAGAGTGCATTTTTCGTTAAGGTACATCGTCCGAATGGGTAAGGAAGGACATTATTTATAAAAACCATCTTGAATAATTGCTTTTAGTCTATTGATAGTAAAGGATATATTTTGAATGTGGAATTAAGCCAAGAAAATGCACTGTCGCTCGTCCTCAGTTGCAGTTCAGTGGCAATCGCGCTTTTTATTGGTCATTTATTTTTCCTTCGCGCGGTGAAATACCCGGTTTATGTGCCGTTAATAGCGTGTGTTTTGTCCTGTGCGATTTTACTGAGCCAACCGCTTTGGCAATTTGTTGCGCCAATATTTCAAATACCGATGCTGTCATTTTCTTTACCAGCCCTATACAGTTTACCGGTATTTTTTTGGCTCTATGTAAAAGGGCTAACGCAAACAACTCCATGGTCTTTTACTTGCGCTGAGGCGAAACATTTCGTCTTACCGAGCCTAGGTGTGATCATCGCAATCACGGCATTATTGCTGCCAAAGGACGTGCAAAGGTCGCTTTTTGTACATGGACGTGATGAAGCCTTGTCGTTATTGCCGGCGTGGTTGCAAGTATTTACCTATGGCATGCTCATTATTACTTTTGTGATGGTACTGGCTTGGATTGTCTATGCGTGCACCTATGGCTTTTGGATCTGGCGTCGCCTTGCAAAGTATAAAGCACAATTAAAAACGGTGTTTTCAAGTACAGAAACGCAAGAAGCGCGTTGGATAACGTGGTTGCTTACCCTCATTGGGGTCAGTGTACTTTGTGCAGGTGGCGTATTATTTTTAGATAATTTAGCAGGGCCAATCGCGTTACCATCTTATTATCTGCACGGCATGGGTTTATGGTTTATATGGGGGTTAAGTGTTTGGGGGCTTCGGCAAAAGCCTGGATTTTCGACGTTTTATGCGAGTGATTTAGATACCCAAGCATTAGTTAGTTCGATTGAGCAAAAAAAGTATCAAAATTCGGGCTTACAAGATGCACAGGCGCAAAATATTGCGCAAAAAATTCATCGAGTAATGAATAACGAACAACTTTTTTTAGACAGTACGTTGTCGCTTCCTAAGCTTGCAAAACACGTTTCCTGCGCACCTAATTACGTGTCGCAAACGCTAAATGATGTGATGAAAACTACCTTTTTTGATTACGTCAATGAATGGCGGATTGAACGGGCGAAACAGCTATTGATTGAGTCAAATGACACGGTATTAAACATTGCATTTGCGGTTGGTTTTAACGCTAAATCGTCGTTTTATACTGCATTTAAAAAATGCACCGCAATGACGCCAACTCAATTTCGAAAAATGAGGCAGCATAAGTAAACCTTGAGGAGCGCACATCAATCTCTTTCATGGCTAAGATACACTTTGGTGTAGATTAACATTAAGTCGTACCTGATGATTTTAGTTTGCAAAATTGAAGTATGAATCGACACTAATTTCCTAGACACCTCTTAGTTAGATAAACTAACTAAAAATACAGAGGTGTTTATGAGCGGAAAACGCTATCCAGAAGAAT
>CAPN01000020.1 GCA_000333235.1 Pseudoalteromonas luteoviolacea B = ATCC 29581
GTTAAACAACCCCAGCGAAGGATAAACCTTCGCCTACAAAAACCAAAAATCCCCAACCCGTAGGCGAGGCTTTATGCCTCGCTTTATCGTCGTTCACCTTACCTTGGTACTTTTCGTCGCTCGACTCTACGGCGATCTTTTTCAAAACTAATTGGTAATTGCCGCTTACGCCTGTCTTTTTTTTGGCGTTCTTCGAGTAATTCCTCTAATTGTTCAAAGTAAACGTTCACTTTCGACATACTCACCTCCAGATCTCAATAATGAGTTTAGTTTAAAGCGCGCTTTTTTCGAGTTTTATCACTATTTTTGCTACACAAAAAACCCACTCACCCCGTTTAAATAGACTCCATGTCACGGTTTTCTGTTGGCTTGTCAACTCATCGCAAAGTAGTTGAATTACCGATTATTCCTACTACCTTTAGATGAACTAAGGCACTAAATGCCATGTATTAAGGATAAAATTCATGGAACTTAACTCGTTTAAGTCATTCTTTAGTAATGCATATATGCCACATGGGCATTGCTATTTATGGCAAGAGCATATTCTATGGACTAACGTAATTTCCGATTTAGTGATTGCCGCATCCTATTTCTCGATTCCGGTTGCTATTTTACTCTTTGCAAACCGTCGCAAAGACATTGGTTATCACTGGCTTCTATGGCTATTTTCGGCCTTTATCTTATTGTGTGGCTTAACTCACTTAATGGGGATTTATACTGTTTGGCATGGCACCTATGGTGTTCAGGGTCTATTTAAAGCCGCAACCGCGGCAGTCTCGATGACTACGGCGCTTTACCTCTACAAGCTTTTGCCAGATGCGATAAAACTGCCCACACTAAACCAATTCGAAGGAATGCAATCTCAACTAAAAAAAGCAACCAAAGAAAGCGCGGTGCTTAAAAGCCAACTCGCAGAACATCAAGTCACCCAATTTATGCTCAATGCGCACCCCTTAGGAACAGTACTTGTTAATCAACACTTAGATATTGTGGCGTGTAACCCTGCAATTTTGCGAGAACTGGCTTTTTCATCGAAAGACGAGCTATTAACGCGAAATCTTGCTGATTTTATTATGATAGACGACCCGAACATCAGCTTTGAAAGCTTAAGGGGAACGCTTAAGAGTGATTTACCCGTGACTCAACATGTGCTGTGCCAAGTGAAGCAAGCGCATGGCCTGTGGCTTCCCATGACCATGTCACTTGTACGTGAATCTCTACACGGGCAAGAGGTGATTTTATTAGCCTTTTCTAACCTCACTCAGCAACGTAAAGCAGAATCTAAACTCATTGAATATCATGACCGTATGGAGCGCGCCATCAACGCCACCGAAGATGGAATTTGGGAATGGAATGTTCAAAGCAATCATGTTGACTATTCACCCACGCTTATGGGGCTGATAGGTAAAGCGCACATCACAGCACCAAGCTTTGAAGATTGGTTTTCACATATTCACCCCGACCACCGCCACAAAGTCATGAGCGCCATCAACACCCATTTCGCCAACAAACAAAAATACCAAGTTGAGTACCTTGGGCTCAATAAAGACGGAGAATACGGTTGGTTTTCTGCGGTTGGAAACAGTCAATTTGATGCAACTGGCACACCTCTTATCATGTCTGGCTCGCTACGTTACATCGAGAAAAACAAACAACTTGAACAACAATTTCAAGAGAAATCGGATATTCTGAATGCTATTTTTGATGGATCAAGCCAAGCCATTTGGCTTTTAAAAGTATTACCAAAAAATGACTTTATGTTCATCGAATACAATCAAACCGCCGCGTTGCGCAGTGGGCTTGCCATCGAAGACATATTAAATCGCCCCTTAAGTGAGCTTTCAGGAAGCGTGATCCCAAACTCTATCGCAAGGCACATTCAAGCCAATTATCAGCGCTGTGTAGAGGCCAAAGAGCCAATTGAATACAGTGAGTCACTTCCCTATCTTGACGAAATGAGATGGTATCAAACCACCCTTTACCCCCTATTTGAAAATAATAAAGTCACCAAGATTGTCGGCGCGGCCATTGATATTACCACTCGCGTTCAAACTGAAGCGCTTTTACACGAGAATCAAAATTTCTTAGAGAAAATGCTTAATTCGGCGGTCTGTGGCTTGTATCTATTTAATTTACAGAAGCGAAAAACCACTCGGATAAATCAGCGCTTTAGTGACTTACTAGGCTATGAACTCTCGGCGTTACAACGGCTCGAAGAACAAAAAGATTGCTACCACCCTGATGACATCCCAATCATGACAGAGCACTGGCAAAAAGTAAGGTCATGCAAAGAAGGTGAACTGCTCCCAGTTAAGTATCGCTTTCGCCACGCTGCAGGGCATTGGATCTGGTGCTATTGCGTGAACACTGTGCTCTCGTTTCGAGAAGACAATGTGCCAGAAGTGATCCTTGGCACCTTTGTCGACATCACCGAACAGACAAACTTACTTATTCAACTGCAAGAATCAAACGGATACTTAGAACAATTTGCTTTTGTTGCATCGCACGATTTACAAGAACCGTTACGAAAAATCACTGCATTTTCAGATAGCTTAAGGAATCGATTGAAAAATCAGACGCAGACAGATGAAAAAGTCCAATTTGAGCTTTCACGACTAATCGATTCTGCCTCGCGAATGCGCATCATGATCCAAGATCTTCTTAAATTATCTCGTGTTCATTCAACCGAACTCAACCGCCGCACCACGACGTTAAAGCAATTGCTCAATGACACCAAAGAGCAACTGAGCTATGTTTTATCTGAAAGCAAAGCGACGATAAACACACGCGGCGAAGATCTCGAATTGAGTGTCGATCATTCTTTGTTCATTCAAATATTGCAAAATTTGATAGCAAACAGCATTAAGTTTAAAACTGTCGATGTGATGCCAATCATTTCCATTGAGGTCGTTGAATTGCCAAGATACATTGAAATAATTTATCACGATAATGGCATTGGCATTGCACCGCAGTACTTTGAGCAAATTTTTGAGCCATTCCGTCGCTTAAATGCCCCACAAGCTTACCCTGGCAGCGGCATGGGGCTAGCTATTTGTAAGCAAATTATTAAACAACATAAAGGATCTATCGTCTGCGTTACGCCAAGCAACGATGAAGGTGCCGAATTTAAGATAACGATACCCAAAGTGAGCCTATGATGCCCAATCACGCGTATAGCCACACCGAAATTATTTTGGTCGAAGACGACCCGGATGATGTATATCTGTTTTTAAATGCATGCGATCAATTGGCCCCAAAACCGAAAGTACGAGTATTAAGTGGCGGGCAAGCGCTATTAGATTATGTTGAACAACAAGATTGCCAACAAAAACTCATTTTATTGGATTTAAATATGCCCAACATGAGTGGCTTAGAAACCATGATGCAGCTCTCTACAAACGAGAAATTAAAGCACCTGTGTTGGGTTGGATTTTCAACTTCTAACAATGCAAAAGACATAAGTAAAGCGTATGAATTAGGCGCAAAGTCGTTTATTAGCAAACCTGCAACCCTTAGCGAAATGACCGAACTCGTGAAAACGCTCAGTTTATATTGGTTTAAGTTCAACCGCTTTTATAAGGACACACCATGAATAGTTGGTTGATTTACTTACTTGAAGATAACGAAGATGACGCCTATTTAGTCCAACAATACTTAAGCTCAGTGCAATCTAAGCGTCGCTTCCGAGTAAAGGTGTTCACAACAATTCAAGCGCTAAAGCAAACCTTAGGATCAGTTCGTCCTGATGCGCTGTTGCTTGATTTAAATTTACCCGAGAGCTTAGGGTTAAATACGTTAATTACCGTTAAACAATTTGCCGCCGATATTCCTATTATCGTGCTCACAGGCAACTCAGAAGAACACTTTGGCGAAAAAGCCATTCAACTCGGCGCACAAGATTATTTACCTAAAAATGACCTCACAGGGCCGCTACTAAGCCGCACCATCGTGTTTTCCAGTGAACGCTTTGAAAACCAAAAAAATTTAGAACAGCTCATAAAGCTCGATAAGCTAACGATGATCTATAACCGAGGAGCGTTTGATGAGCACCTGCAACAAACTATTTCAGAAGCCAAACGCCACCAGCTGCACTTTGCCCTGATGTTCATTGATTTAGATAAATTCAAACCAATAAACGACCAATATGGCCATCAAGCAGGCGATCAACTTTTGAAACTCATTGGCACCAAATTAAAAATGTACAATCGCGCTTCAGACTTTGTCGCTCGGTACGGAGGCGATGAATTTGTGATTGTGGCCAAACACATCGACACCTTAGAGCAATTAGAACAACTTACCCGACTCAAATACGAACAACTCGCCGATATTTATTGCGTTGAAACACAACAGGGTAAGATTGCAGACATCAAACTAGAACTCAGCATCGGGGCGGTATTGTATCCAAAGCACGGGATCACAACCGAAAACTTGATCGTTGAAGCCGATAAGGCCATGTATCAAGCCAAAGAAAATGGCCTAGGCTATCAAGTGGCCGAAATTAAAATACGCTAACCACTGGCTGAAAAACGGATGGTTTAAGAAATTAGTGTTCAGTTGCTTTTTCGGCCTGTGATGATGCAATCATACAGTGTTGCAGCGGTTTCCAGACATAGCGTTTATCACTCAACAGCTGCTCTGTGCGAGAGGTGATGTTAGGATTCACCAGTGGCAGCCATTTTCGCTCGTTTAAGCGGCTTTGTTCTATCACTTTTGCCGTAACGGGGTGATGTTTAAATAGCGCATCTAAACTCCCATCGTCAATGGCTCGCTCAAGTCCGAGTTCTAAACGCTTACGAAGTAACTCATTGCGTTTATTTACGAAAAAATACATTGCGACGGGATAGCAAAGGCCAAATCGAGATTCAATATCTAGATCACCATGCCCAATTACTTCATCCCAAGGCTCATGGATCGCTCTTGGGTAAAGTACAAAACGTTGCTTTTCGAGCATAGTAAGTAATTGCAGCGACGAACCTGTCGTGACATCAAACCCGTTAAATTCGAGTATTTCCGTATCTGGCCACGCATAACCACTGCCAACGGTAAATTGCTTTAAGTCATTAGGCTCATTGATGTTGAGTAATGCACTGCGGTTTGCATTGTGAGTAATAAAAATACGCGCCCCCATCATGCCTTTCATGATAGGCACATACACAGTACCGAGTAAGCGCTCACGCTCTGCAGACGTCATCGACCAATGCACATCAATAAAATCGCCCTCAGCCAACATTTCTAATGTACGGGCTTGGTTTGCCAGTTCTATCGCGACTTCTTTTAATTCGTAGTCGCCATATTCCGGTTGACTCTTTTTTAGCGCTAATTCAAGCAAAGCGACATAATAGTCTTGTTTCACGTCGTTTAAATTTCGTAGCACATTGTAACGCACAACGTCTTTGGCCACTGCCACATAACAAAAAACCAAAAGCAAGACACTTAAGAGTACCGTCGAGATAAATCCTTTCGATGGCATGCACACCTCCAACCTTCTATGTACTCAAAAATAGCATAGCCTAGGATGGATAATCAGCGAATTATTTGCAACACCTTAGCCTACCAACACCTCAACACAACACCCGCAGGCGACGCTTTATGCCTCGCTTTTAAAACAACCTAAGCGAAGGGTAAACCTTCGCCTACAAAATCCCAAAATCCCCTAACCCGTAGGCGAGGCTTTATGCCTCGCTTTAAAACAGCCTAAGCGAAGGGTAAACCTTCGCCTACAAAACCCCAAAATCCCCTAACCCGTAGGCGAGGCTTTATGCCTCGCTTTAAAACAGCCTAAGCGAAGGGTAAACCTTCGCCTACAAAACCCCAAAATCCCCTAACCCGTAGGCGAGGCTTTACGCCTCGCTTTTGACCTAACATGAAATAACATCAACGTAAAAATCATTTCATGGACTAGCCTACTACAGTCCAACAAATCTCAAGGAATGATATGCACTATTCACACCGACTCCGAATTGGCAGACGTTCTATTGCCAACCATTACTACGCGATTACGTTTGTTTGTGACTGTCGTCAAAAACGATTCACGTCGTTACCATTTAACAAAGCAATTATTCAATCGTTACACCGAGCTGCTTTTGAATGTGACACGCTATTGCACACCTATGTTTTAATGCCAGACCATTGCCATTTGCTTGTCCAATTAGGAACGGTAACGCTTCCAGATTTGGTCAGAAAACTAAAAGGCCTTGCTGTTGTTACCGCAAGGAATAACGGATTGACCCAGCGACTTTGGCAACGCGATTACTATGAACGCTGCATTCGAAATGAGGAAGAGCTGCTCGCGATGGCTAGGTATATTATTGAAAACCCATTACGCGCACAATTGGTTTCAAATATAAACAATTACCCTTATTGGGATAGCCAATTTTTGTAAATTCATTCCCTTTGTTTGGTCGTCCCCTAACCCGCAGGCGAGGCTTTATGCCTCGCGTTAATACAACCTAAGCGAAAGGTAAACCTTCGCCTACAAAACCCCAAAATCCCCTAACCCGTAGGCGAGGCTTTATGCCTCGCTTTAAATCTCATACAGTTCTATTGGCAATCCATCCGGATCGGCAAAAAAACAAAAACGTTTATCGGTATACGGGTCAACGCGGATCGATTCAACCGCCACACCAAACGAATTTAATCGTTCAATCACTGGCTCTAACTTATCAACCGAAAAAGCCAAATGCCGCAGCCCACAGGCCTCGGGGAAACTCGGTCTCGCGGGGGCATGTTTAAAAATAAACAACTCAATTTGAGCCCCATTTGACAGTGCCAAATCAATTTTGTAACTATCACGGTGGGCTTGATAATGTTCAGCTATTACCGCAAAACCCAATACCTCACAATAAAAGGCTTTAGATTTAATATAATCGCGGCCAATAATCGCCACATGATGAATTCTATTTATCACTGCTGCCTCCTTATACCGTGCCAGCACACTCACCATTCTGCCTGTACTTTCAGCGAATTAAACTTGAACAAACGCCCTAAGCAGGCATAATAAACAACATTAGGACACGCCGCATCTGTGCGCGCTACAATAAATGATAAAGGGCATCACCTTGAAAACGTCTCGTCAAGCTCAGCTACTCTTAGCCAGCCTGTGTGCAGGCTCTGCATTTTCTGCTCAAGCTAATAATCAAACCGACCAATCATTTTATGGATTTACCGGATTATTCAATACACCCAACGCCGAAGTGTTAAAACCAGGCGAAATGGTCGTCGGTTACAATAATCAACTTGAACTCCGAGGCAAGTATGCATCTGGATACAATTTTAACTTTGTTGCAGGCCTGTTCGATGGGTTAGAAATTGCAGGAAAAGTCGCAGCCGAGTCAATGAACCACAATTTATTCTATAAAGAAGGCAAAGGTGAACTTCGCGACCTTTCTTTTAATGCTAAATACCAATTACCTTACCTTCCCAAAGAATGGTTTACGCTAGCCATTGGGGCGCAAGACTTAGGGGGTGCAGCCAATAACTTTGAAGCCTATTACGCGGTAGCAAGCAAAGAAATTGGTGATTTTCGCCTGTCACTTGGTGCTGGCACGACCGAAAACCGCACAGGCCGTTTAGATGGTGCCTTTGGTGGTGTCGAATGGATGCCACTAAATTGGTTAACCCTAACCACCGAATACGACGCGCAAGCGATAAGCGCAGGGGTTAAAGTGCACGTACCAAGCGAATGGACAGGTGATTGGGTTGATTTGACCTTAAGCAGTAAAGTGTACAGCGATGTCGATGACAGAATAAACGAAGACAGCAGTTATTTTGGGGTAAGTGCAAAATTCAATGTGATGAAAGCAGAGCACAAAGCGCTTGCCACTGCAGCACCAGACATCAGTAGCATTTCCAAAGTTGCCCCATCGCTGTTAAAGCAATCATTTTATGTCGCCGATGTTGAACAATTTGACGCGCAAGTATCAAGTATCGAAAAACACGCTATCGCCCTAAAATACGCGCTCCTTAATGATGGCTTCGAAGGCGTTGAAGTTGGCTTTAACGAAAGCGAAGTGAGTATTGTATTTGAAAACCACATTTTTAATCGCAACGAAATCGATGCGTTAGGTTTAGTACTGGGCCGCATGCAAGCTGAACTTCCAGGTGAGCTGAACTTTACCGTAACCATGAAAAAGTTTGGAATTCAACAAATTCAATTAAAAGGCCTCATTGCAAGTTATCAAGCCTTTATGGAATCGGGCAGCACACCCGATCTTCACGTAAACCAAAACAACGTATTAGAACGTGCTGGCCTAAAATGGGTGCACCACGGCGCAACTAACTCACCATTTTGGACGCCAAGGCTAAGTTTAAGCCCAGAACTCGTCACCGGCTTTGCCACCGAGTTAGGTGTACTGGACTACTCGTTAGCGCTACGTGCCGATTTAAGCTTACCCCTGTGGCAAGGCGCATCGCTCGATGTGTCTGCACGCCAGCACGTTGCAAGCTCAGACGATTTCAAACCAAGTAAACCATTTAATTACTACGAACACAACAGCGGCGTAAAAGACATTCTTTTAACACAAACGCTGCGCCTGCCGTTTAACCTGTATAACCAAACCCAAGTGGGTATTTACCACGAGTATTTTGATTATTACGCGCTAAAAAACCAAAGCGTATGGCAAAGCCCCGAAGGCGACCATCAAGTGAGCGTCGAAGTCGGTTATTTTGACTATGTCGATTTTGATGGCGAACGTAAAACTTACTTAGCGGGATATCGCTATAACTTACACGACTACGACATTAGCCTTTCGGCAAAAGCGGGTAAATTCTTTTATGGCGACACGGGCTTTAAACTAGAGACGAAATTCTGGTTTGGCGACACTGCACTAGATGTGTTTTATCAAAACACCGACATTCAAATGGTCGGTTTTGGCATCAACATTCCTCTTACCCCTCGTACAGACTATCGCGCAACACCATTTGGTCAAGTGACAGGCAATAAAAACTGGCGACACCAAATTCGCACGCGTGTTGGCAACGATGCCAACTACCTAAACTTTGGTGCAGCCATTGAGCCAAAAACAAGCCACAGCATAGAGCGCACCTACTTCAATCAAGACAGACTCTCTGCCAGTTACGTGCTTAACCACCTAGCCCGCCTTAAAGAAGTTTATACGGTGTACCAATAGCACTTTATCCCGTAGGCGAGGCTTTACGCCTCGCTTTAAAACAACCAAAGCGAAGGATAAACCTTCGCCTACAAAACCCAAATTCCTCAAACCGTAGGCGAGGCTTTATGCCTCGCTTTAAAACAACCTACGCGAAGGATAAACCGTCGCCAACAATACCCAAATTCCCTAACCCGTAGGCGAGGCTTTACGCCTCGCTTTAAAACAACCTAAGCGAAGAGTAAACCTTCGCCTACAAAACCCAAATTCCTCAAACCGTAGGCGAGGCTTTACGCCTCGCTTTAAAACAACCTACGCGAAGAATAAACCTGCGCCAGAAACAATGAAAAAACCTTCGCCAACATACCCTTTAAAATTCTTTAGACCAAAAACAAAAAACGAGGCTTTAGCCTCGTTTCAACAATCTAACCGATATTTAATTTTACTTAGAGCGCATCAAGGGTGCAGTTTTATCGCTCAGCAAAACTGACTTTAAAAACGCCTCAAACTCTTTTCCTAAAGCTTCATCTTTAAGCGCAAACTCAACAATTGCTTGTAAATACCCGAATTTATTACCACAGTCATGCGACTTACCAGTCATGCAAAACGCTTCAACTTCAGCCCCTTGCATCAACATATCTATCGCGTCTGTTAGTTGAATTTCACCGCCCGCGCCCACTGGGGTTTTAGCAAGAAGAGGCCAAATAGCTTTTGATAAAACATACCTACCGACAACCGCTTTATTCGAAGGTGCTTCGTCAACACTGGGCTTTTCAACTAAAGACTTAATTTTTGCGCTGCCGCCGGGGCTCAACGCAATACCATCTAAATCGGCAATGCCGTAATTACACACATTCTCTCGCGAAACCGGTTCTAACATTACTTGACTTATACCCGACTCAGAAAAACGCTTTACCATTGCAGCTAAGTTTTCACTTTTCAAATCCGATTTAAATGGATTTAAAATAACATCAGGTAGTATAACCGCGAAATCATCATCACCAATAATTGGCCTCGCACACAATATTGCATGCCCTAACCCTTTCGCCTCACCTTGTCGAACATGCATTATCGTGACGCCTGGTGGGCAAATTGCTCGAACTTCTTCTAATAATTTGCGTTTTACACGCTTTTCAAGCGTAGCTTCGAGTTCAAAGCTCGTGTCAAAATGGTTTTCAATCGCATTTTTTGATGAGTGGGTAACAAGTACAATTTCTTTCAGTCCTGCCGCCACACATTCATTCACAATATACTGAATGAGAGGCTTATCGACCAAAGGCAACATTTCTTTTGGAATTGCTTTAGTCATCGGAAGCATGCGCGTTCCAAGGCCTGCTACAGGTATTACTGCTTTCATAATTAAGCATCCGTTCTAAATAAATCGCGAGTATAAACCCTGCCTTCAATATCCTCCAAATCCGCACACATACGGTTTGAAATAATTATATCTGCTTTTTCTTTTAACTCATTTAAATCTTTAATAATTCTAGAGTTAAAAAACAACTTCCCCTTATAGCTTGGCTCGTAAATTATAACCTCAACACCTTTTGCTTTTAAACGCTTCATGACACCTTGGATTGCAGAAGCTCTAAAATTATCTGAACCCGACTTCATCACTAATCGATAGATACCAACCACTTTAGGATTTCGCTTGAGAATGGAGTCTGCAATAAAGTCTTTACGAGTCGTATTAGCATCTACAATTGCTCTAATCAAATTGTTTGGAACGTCTTGATAGTTAGCTAAAAGCTGTTTGGTATCTTTAGGCAAACAATACCCGCCATAACCAAACGAAGGATTGTTGTAGTGGTTACCTATTCGAGGATCTAACCCCACGCCTTCAATGATTTGCTTGGAATTTAAACCATGAGATTCAGCGTACGAATCCAATTCATTGAAATACGCTACGCGCATTGCCAGATAGGTATTCGAAAAGAGCTTTATCGCTTCTGCCTCTGTTGAGTCGGTAAATAGAATATCAATTTTAGGCTTATGCGCTCCTTCCGCTAGAAGCTGCGCAAATACTTTAGCTCGCTCGCTTCTTTCGCCAACGATAATACGCGATGGGTAAAGATTATCGTAAAGTGCCTTACCTTCACGTAAAAACTCGGGTGAAAAAATAATATTGCTGTTTCCAAGTTCTTGCTTAATCTTTGCCGTAAACCCCACTGGAATGGTTGATTTTATTACAATCACCGCATTTGGGTTTATTGCTGTAGCCTCTTTGATGACCGCTTCTACGCTATTAGTGTTAAAGTAATTTGTTTCTGGATCATAGTCTGTCGGTGTAGCCACAACAATAAAGTCTGCATTTTCAAAGGCTGCCACTTTATCGATTGTCGCGTTAAACGCCAAATTAGTTTCGAGTGCATTTTCAATTTCTTCATCAGCAAAAGGGCTAATTCTGTCGTTGAGCTTGTGCACTCGTTCACAATCAATGTCTAAAATGGTGACGTTATTATTTTTTGCTAACAATAACGCATTTGAAAGGCCAACATATCCAGACCCTACAATAGTAATATTCATCCTGTCACTACATTCCTAATAAATTAACTCGCCTTAAAACTCACCACATTGCCATTTTCTTCTGCCATGGTTTTACGCTGCTGCCAAACTAAATCGCATATTCCATCGGTTGGACTAAACGCAGTAGGCGCATCCAACAATAATTGGCGAATGGTTTGGTGATCAAAATTATGACAGGCTATGTCCATGGCTTCTAAAAACACATTCAACTCGGCTAAAGGCATCATCACTTCGTTCGCTGTCATGATCCGCTCGTGCGAGGTGTTATAAACATTATCGCCAATCAACAACTCTTCATACAGCTTTTCACCTGGGCGAAGGCCTGTACAGACAATTTCGATGTCGCCATGCGGGTTCTTTTCAGATTTAATTTCAAAGCCCGATAAACGGATCATCTTTTTCGCGAGATCTTGAATTTTGACCGATTCGCCCATGTCTAACACAAACACATCGCCACCTAAGCCCATTGCCCCCGCTTGGATCACCAGCTGTGCGGCTTCTGGTATTGTCATAAAATAGCGCGTAATGTCTGGGTGCGTTAACGTAATTGGGCCCCCTTGCAAAATTTGCTTGCGAAACAAAGGCACAACAGAGCCCGAAGAACCTAATACATTGCCAAAGCGCACCATGCAAAAACGAGTTTTACTAAAGGCCTTTTCTTTAGAAAACGCTTGTAGCACCAATTCAGCCATGCGTTTTGTTGCGCCCATCACATTGGTTGGGCGAACTGCCTTATCGGTTGAGATCAAAACAAACGTCTCAACCCCAGCATTGACTGCCGCTTTTGCGGTATAGTAAGTACCAAAAATATTATTACGCACACCTTCTACTACGTTGTGCTCTACTAGTGGCACGTGTTTATAGGCTGCTGCATGATACACCGTTTGCACACCAAACGCTTTCATGCAGGTTTCGGTGCGGTTAATATGTTGAACCGACCCCATAATCGGCGTAATTTCAGTTCCAGAGCCATTTAGTGCAGCCCATTCATTGAGTTCTTTGTCGATGGAATACAAACCAAACTCAGAGAGTTCAAACAGTACCAATTGTTTGGGTTTATGCTGAATAATCTGCCGGCACAGTTCTGAGCCAATCGAGCCCCCTGCACCCGTTACCATCACCACTTTGCCTTTAATATTTGCACTAATTAGTTCAGGCTTAGGTTCGACCGGATCACGCCCTAATAAATCTTCTACTTCAACGTCTTTAAATTCAGATAAACCCGCTTTACCTTCAACCACATCAGAAATACCCGGGACTGTCATCACTTTGACGGCAAACGGCTCTAACTGCGCGAGGATCTCTTTTTTACGTGAACGCTTAACCGATGGCAGGGCTAACAGAACCTTCTCGACCTCGCACTTTTCAAGCAGCACAGGAAACTCATCAAACGAAATGATTGTAATACCTTGAACAATCGCACCTTGCTTAACCTCGCTATCGTCAATAAACGCCACCACGCGGTACTCTGGGCTAGACCAAAGTGCGTGGGCAAGTTGCCGACCGGCATCGCCTGCGCCATATATTACCACTGGCTCTTTTTGGCTATAGGTGATACGGCTGAGCAACGTGCGAGCCACAATACGCGAGCCACCTACTGTAAGTAACACTAACCAGCCAAAAATAAATGGCATGGTACGTGGCATGTTAATTTGCATAAAAAACGACAGCATCACAAGCGTTACCGTGCTCACAAGCGCCCCGCCTAATATCGCCCACGCGGCCTGTGTAGTAACGTAACGAAGCACCGCTCGGTATAAACCCAGCTTTACGAACACCGACAAACTCAGTGGCACTAAAGCAGCTAATACCAACCAGTTTTCTAATTCAAAAAGAGGCGAAACACTGTCGAGCCGAACAATCAAGGCTAACCAAAAGGCCACCACGATTGAAATCGAATCGAAGAACAGCGTTACCATGCGCTTTTGCGCGCGAGAAGAGCTAAATAAGGAACTTAATAAACTATCCACTGTACATCCTTAATAAACAATCTAAATACACACAAGGAAATGTGTACCTTAGACAACCTAGAGTGCGTTGAAGTGAGTGCTGAAAATCACACGGTTCAGGTACTGTAAATATAGCTTTTTATTGACGAAATAACAAAGCGCCAAACGCCTGATAAAAAATTTAAAAATAAGAAAAAGGAATTAGAAAGACGAGTTGTCGAGTATTTGACTCACACAAGACTTGTAGGCGAGACTTTACGTCTCGTTTTAAAACAACCTAAGCGAAGGGTAAACCTTCGCCTACCAACACCTCAACACAACACCCGTAGGCGAGACTTTACGTTGTACCACTACAGGCATCTTAACATTAAAACAATATCCCACCTTACTGAGCCGTTTTAGTCGCCGTCGTAAATACTTGGTTTATTGCCCTCACGGTTTGTTCTATCTCGTTATCGGTTAAAGTCGGATGCACTAAAAACATCAAGGAGGTTTCTCCTAATTCAACCGCATTTGCAAGCCGCTCTTTCGGTCGCCATGGCGTATTGTCGAACGCTTTTTCCAAATAAACTTCCGAACAACTACCTTGATAACAAGGAACACCTAACGCATTAATTTCTTCTACAATTCTATCACGCGTCCAACCTATCGCTAACTGCTCTGGCTTAACAAACATATAATGTTTGTACTCAGCATGCTCAATATAATCGGCAATTTTAACCAAACGGATCAAATCAAACGAACCAGCCGCATCATCTATCTTTTTTGCGTTTGCTTGGCGCTTCGCTGTCCAGTCTGCCATTCGTGCTAACTGAATTCGACCAATAGCGCCTTGCATTTCAGTCATACGCCAATTAGTACCAAAACTTTCATGTAACCATCGAAAGCCTGGTGGATGCTCTCGGTTATAGATTGCATCAAAGCTCTTACCGTGATCTTTATAAGACCACATTGCAGACCAAAGAGCCCTATCATTAGTGGTCACCATCCCGCCTTCGCCACCTGTGGTCATAATTTTGTCTTGGCAAAAAGACCACGCGCCAACATGACCAATCGTACCTACACTGCGCCCTTTATACTTTGCACCATGTGCCTGCGCACAATCTTCAATCACATAAAATCCGTGCTCTTTGCTAAGCGCCATAATATCGTCCATTTCAGCTGGCATACCAGCTAAGTGCACCACAATTACCGCTTTGGTCTTAGGCGTTAAAACCGCTTTAATAGACTCAGCTGTAATCGCTTGGCTATTCAAATCCACATCAGCAAACATTGGTGTTGCACCCGCTGTTATGATGCTTGACGCAGAAGCCAAAAACGTACGTGGTGTGGTAATGACTTCATCACCATCGCCTACACCCAATGCTTTTAGCGCTAAATCTAGCGCTAAAGTACCATTCCCAAGTGCAATCGCATATTCGGCCCCACACCAAGACGCAAATTCTTTTTCGAACTCACGGCACTCTGTGCCTGTCCAATAATTCACTTTATTAGAGAGAATAACTCGACTTACAGCATTAGCTTCTTCTTCAGTAAATGAAGGCCACGGGCTAAAAAGCGTATTTAACATAAAAAATCCCTAAGTTCTGAAAAAGAGTCGATCCACATTTTCGGTAAATAAGCCGATTTAACCAAATTCACATCTTGCGAATGAATATTAAAGCCTTTATCTTTAACCCCAATAGTTAACCAACCCATTTCATTGGGTGTAATAAAATCTTTTTTAATATTATCACCCACATAAATAAACTGTTTAGATTCTAAATATCTATTCTCTAATTCTTTAAATCTTCGTTTTCCTGGCTTAACTTCACCCCATTCTTCTGAAATTAAAATATCAATTCCACCAAGCCCTAGTGCCTTAACTTTATTTCGTTGAGATACAGCACGACCATCTGTGATAATTGCTAAACTATAATTAGTACGAATTTCATCTAAAATTTGTGTGACATCATTAGTTAACTTTATATCCGGAACATGGAGTCGATACATCCAAATAAGACTTTCTTTAGTAGCTATTGGTAAGGACAAAGCCTTACAAATTTCATCTAAAACATCCTGATTGCTTGAGTCGGCTTGCATAATTTCATGAAAGATATCTTTCTGAAACAACTCTTTTAGATGGTTTGCAAGATATCGATAACCGGAAAGTTGGTAATCTCTTTCTGGATAAATAGTGTCATCAAGGTCGAAGACCCAAACAGCTGACTCATCAATTTTCACGAATTAATACCTTTGCATCATACCGCAACATCAAAAGATCGGACTCCCAATTGTCATTAAAGTAGATTTCCTCTTTCTCTAGGTATTCTTTTATTAGCCAATCAGTAAATGTAGCGCCAGAATCGTGGGCAAGAGGGTACCCTCCACCAAATCGAGGATTAATCTCTAACCCTTTTACAGACTTAGCATCCTCATTAACAAAAAATTGAAAGGTTACACAACCTCGAGCGCCTTTAAGTCTTTGAACCTTAGATAGGAGATAATCATAAACAAAATTTTTGCGAGTAACACCTTTACTTACTTCACCGGCCCTAACCTCTAGCCTCTTACGAGGGACGAGGCATTTTAAAAAACCATCTTTGGTATAATAGGCATCGATAGTATATTCACTGAACGATTTTGGAACTAACTCCATGAACATATTTCGTGGATTTTCAATAATATCTTTCGTCAAATCCGCAGCAGAAAAAATAGGAATGGCACCTATACTGCAGCTTCCGTCATAAGGCTTACAAAAACACGGAAAACTTAAGTTTTCTCTATCTAATATAGCGGGCTGATCAATTTCTAATGAGTCAAATAAATCGGCTGTTTTTCTTTTATCGCGGCAACTGGCAACAAGTTCTTCATCCGAAACGACTACTTCAATCCCCTTGTCAAAGAAAGATCTTCGAATTTTAGATAAGATAGCCAATTCCGTATCAATTGTCGGAACAACCAAGCCTATATTATTTTCTTCGCATATTTTTAGCAACACATCAACATAGCCTTCATCACTCACACGGGGAACTTTGAAGGCACCGTCTGACACTTGGCAAGCTGGAGACAATTCGGGGCTTATATCAGTGCAATAAACTTTTGCTTGAACTTTACTCAAAGTTGAAGCGTGCATAAAAGCATGAACCAACTCGACCCGACGACCAGCGGAAGTGATTAAAATGTTATTTTTCATTTTTTGTTCCTAAAAACTCAGGCATTGTTACATGATCGCTAGCTGAAATACCCTCTTTAATAAAGACCTTCTTTATTGTTAGAAACAAAATCTTTAAATCTAACCAAATAGTTTGATTGTCTACATACCAAACATCTAGCTCAAATTTTTCCTCCCAACTGATAGCATTTCTGCCATTAACTTGCGCCCACCCAGTTATACCCGGCTTCACTTCGTGACGCCTTGCTTGCTTATTGTTATATAATGGTAAATATCGTACCAATAAAGGTCTTGGCCCAACTAAGCTCATATCACCTCTTAATACATTAAAAAGGCCTGGTAGTTCATCTAAGCTTGTTGAGCGCAAAACCTTACCAAACGAAGTAAGTCGCTGATCATCTGGCAGTAAAATACCATCCTTTCCTGTAGCATCCAACATACTTCTAAACTTCATCATTCTAAATATTTTGCCATTTAAGCCTGGGCGGTCTTGAGTGAACAGAATTGGTGAACCCAACTTAACGCGAATGAGTACAGCAACAAATATTATGATAGGGAACAAGATGCACACTGCAAATAAACAAACAACAAAATCAAAAGCTCTTTTAATCATTAATTGCATCCATTAATGTTTTTTCTATTCGTGCTGCCATTATATCTCTGGAGAAATGTTCATATGAAAGTATCTTGCAGCTGTTAATTGCATCTGAATATCGCTTTTCATCGTGTAAAAAATTAGAGATATTTAATGCTGATTCTTCAAAGTCATTACCATCGAGCACTAACCCGCAACTATGTTCTAAGATAAATTCTTTTTGCCACCCACCATAGTTAATTGCGATTGGTGTTTGCGAGGCAAGAGCATCAAACAATTTATTTGCCGAGTTATGCCACATTTCTTTGACTGGACCGAATAAAGATAACGACAAATCGGCAGAAGACAACAAACCCACTATTTCCAATTTAGGTACTGCTGGCAATATATAAAGGTTTTCATTTAAAACACCTGCTTTTTCAGCTTCAGCTATAATCTCTTGCTTTTCCATGCCATCTCCAATGGCCACGAAGCATAAATTAGGATCAATCTTTTGTGCTGCAATAGCTAATTTTACAATATAACCAACTTTATTTATTAAACCAAAGGTACCTGTATAAGCAATAAGCTTTCGACCTTTAACAAAACTTAGCTTTTCAGCTAAATACCTTCTTCCAATCAATGCATCAACATCAAACAGCTCTGTATCACAACTATTCGTAGCTAAAGTAACGTATTCTTTGGGAATGCCGTGCTTTACTATTCCACTACACATCCCTGGCGATAAGCCAATTAGTCGCTTAGAGTTTTTGTAAGTATACTTTTCTAACCAAGTGGCCAGCTTGATAACGATTTTATTTTTGATAACGCCTGTAGCTATTGGTAATTCCGGCCACAAATCACGAACCTCAAAGACTAATGGCACGCCTTTTATTTTTGAATGAATTAGGCCGGGAATTGCAATGGTAAGTGGAGTGCTTGTAGCAAAAACGACATCAGCGCTCAATGTTAATGACTTTAAAGTTGAGCGAACTGAAAAGATTATAAACTTTTGCATACGCTTTAAAAAACCATCTTTATTTGAGTAACTAAGATGCAAAACGTGCAATACAATTCCTTCTATTTCTATAAGGTTCCAACCACTCTGCAAATTATAATTACCAGACAAAAAAGCTGAACTTGTTACAAATGTAACACTATGACCATTTCTAATTAAACGCTTTGCCATCTCGTAAGATCTTGTACCAGCATTCGACTCAGGTGTGGCAAAATACTGATGAAGATATAACAATCTCATTAAAAACCTCTTTCCAATTTAATTAATAAAAACTTATGAGAAAGTACCGAATACAAAACAAAAGAAAACAAAATAGTATTATAAATAAAAGGACTAATTACGAATGACCAACTAAAGATAAATATAAACATCAACCCAAAGTACCTTATAAAGCTCCTATAAACATTATCAACGAATGACAACGAGATAATAACTCCTATAAAAATAAGAATTAAAACACTTCCAACTACACCAAAGTCTTCAACAAGGCCTCTAAACGCTGTATAAACATTCGTAACTCTATTATTGCCTATTTGGACAAGCTCATAAACACCTGATTTTCTATAGCTAACACCTAACAAATCAAACAAACCTGCAAAAGACGACGCCCCTAGATTAATACTTTTAAATACGTCCGCTTCTGATGAAAACCATTTAGCAAAGGCCGGTATATACCCAAAAAACCAAACCATAACGTGAGATACAATATCAATTAGATCAAAATCTTCATTCCCCCCACGCAGCGCTTGTACAATAACAAAGAAAGAAATGATAAAAGTGAAAAAAAAGAAGAAAACAATGATGTTTTTTAAACTAAAACTAAAAGAATGACCATTATTTAAAGCCGCAATCCAAAAATAGAGACTTGTCAAAAACGAGAATAATTGAAGGAGAAAGCCGGCTCTTGATGCGGTGATTAAGCTCTCAAAAAATAGAAGAAAAATAAAAAAAACAAAACAAGTCACTAGTTTTCTTTTATTCTTCAGGTCAATTGATTTGAATACCGTGGCAAATATCATACCAAAAAGGAACGACATCAAATAACCTGCTAAACTTGCGAACTTGTATACGAGACCTAGACTTTGGGTACCATCATATCTAGCTACTGCGTTTTTATTAGCCAATTCAAAAAGACTAGCCGAGTCCGTTACTCTCGCTAAATCCTCATAAAAGGTGAGAAAAAAACAAAAACCATAAAAAAATGTAAGGAAATAAATACCTTGCAAAGCAAATCTAATATTTAAACTGGCTATTAGGTTCATATTTTTTAGCCGAGCTAAAGGCATGAGTCCAATCTGCAAAGCAAAGCAACACAAATACAAAAATAAAGCTGCGTAAAAATCCCAAAAATAACCAGCTAATGAAATAAAAACAGTTGGCAATACAAACAAAAATTCTAGAAGCAATGGCAATTGAAACCCTACATTACTTGTTCCACCATAATAAAAATAGAATATACACCTAAATATGACAGCAAAAAAAATTAAAAAATATAGACAAGATATGTCAGACATTTCATCACCACTTAAAAAGCAATACTATAATAAACAGTGCTAGTAATGCTAAGGCGGCACAAAGCCGACTAATGATTATTAATCTAATGAACTCCATATCTACTTTATATGAATCTAAAGTGTTCGATACAGCACTATCAAAAAAAACAACTGAGATGAAAGTTCCAAAGGCAGTAAGTATGGGTGCGGATTGCAGAATCATAGCTCTGTAATCTAAAAAACTTGCTGAAACTATGTAAATTAAAAAAACACCTCCTGAAACAATAAAATAGGCGAGAAAACCCGCGATCTTGATCTGCTTCATTTTATTAGCTTTAGGTAATTCAACAAGATCTCTCTCATGTATACTATCATAAACATCTATACGGCTTACGACCTTTGCAAAGAACCGAAAAAAAATAACTAACATGTTCTTTTTGTATGACAAATATATTTGTAACACACAAAGCAGGCTAAAGAACGAAAGGGCTATTACAGGTATTAATATCACATAGATAGATGCAGCGCCAATATCAAGTAAATACCCAACAATTGGCATAGCAATTAATGTTGAAAACCTTGAAAAAGTAGCGATTTGAACGTGTGATGAATAACCGACTGAAGGTTTCCCGCACTGCGTTCCTAAAAGTCGAAAGAAAAAACCAAATAGTTCAAAACTATGACCTATCGAAATTAAAAAACCAGCAAAAAAAACTAATTCTAAAGAACTCATTTGTGTGCCTATCTAAAACTTTTGACAAAATTTTCAAGCAACATTTTACGCTCTCGCATGTTAGAATTAACCGTTAACGGAATAGAGACATTTAAATCTAATTCATTGATATCATCATAAAGGATAAATGCAGTTTTATTTTTGAACTCTTCCTCTATTGCTAAAAACTTATTTTTTTTCATCAAAACCGGAACACCAGCACTTTCTGACAAAGAAAATCTTGTTGTTATGCTTAACTCCTCTCGTAGTGAACCTGAAG
Organism: Pseudoalteromonas luteoviolacea B = ATCC 29581; assembly: GCA_000333235.1. Lineage (GTDB taxonomy): Bacteria > Pseudomonadota > Gammaproteobacteria > Enterobacterales > Alteromonadaceae > Pseudoalteromonas > Pseudoalteromonas luteoviolacea_D. The sequence goes on from CAPN01000020.1 coordinate 20,814, forward strand.
AGTTATAGCAATAAAGGACTGCATTAAAATTATCTTTTATAAAACGATTTAACTCCCCCCTCCTAATCTGCTCATAATTAAACGGTGCAAAGCCTTTTAAGTTTTCATGCCCATCAACACTATTGTTAGCTCGTGTTGATTGTATCCAAACTTCAACACCTCTACCTGCAAGGGCCAATATTTCCCCCCTTACATCATCTGCTTGACGATGCTGAAAATCGACATTTCCAAGAAATATAACTTTCTTAATAGCAGTATTTTTTTCGACTATGGTACTTTCAAATTTTTGTTCTGTTTCTATAAAATCTGGATTAACAATAAATCGCTGCTCTTTATTTAACAATCCATTTGAAATAAAAAACTCTTTCATTCTATGACTAGAAAATATCAACCCTGAAAAAGAACTAAAATACTCTCTATCTCGCTTTGTAGGTTTATATTCGCTGTCGAAAGTTATAGGGTAGGTGTTAACTGACAATACTGTAGGTATAGTGCGCTCTTTCAAAAAACGAGCCTCGAACCGCAGAGTAGTACCCCAAAAAAGAAAAGCTAGATCAGGCTTAAAAGCATTTATGAAACAGTCTATATCATCTATTTTATTTAATTTAGACTTATTATTAAGATACTCCATAAATACTCTTTGAAATTTAGAATCATCCACTCTGAAAAATTTTGCACAAGTTTTAACAAACGATTTTACCCTTCCAACCTTACCCGTCTTATAACTGTCATTACTACAATAATTATAGATTTTGTATCCATCACTAACAAAATAACAATCCAGGTTTGTATTTATAAAAGCTATTTCAACACCACTTATATTATAAAAATAATCCAAATAACTTCTAATGTAGAACGTATTTGAAGAACCAAGTACCAGAATTTTCATTTGTAGTAATTTTCCAAAATATATTTTTGAGCTTCCTTGATACTCAACCATTTAAACGGTGTCATATTAGAACTTGTAGACACATTCTCTGTATGGTTCACAACAACAGCATCAGAAGTCACGATATCTAAAGATGCTGACCTACAATGCTCTGCAACTGTAATTTCTTCACAATATAAAAAAGGAATGTCACTATAATCATATTGACTACTTAAAAACCTTTCAGTAAAAATAAAGCAAGCTCCTTGCGCAGCATAAATCGGACGATGTGAATTTTTAATGCATTCAACTCCAGCTGAACTTTTAGCCTTAAATACAAGAATTACCTTCCTGAACGTATAAAAAAAACGAGTAAATAAGTAATGAGAAAAAATTAGTTTCCATTTTAAATAATGAAGTTTATTTGGACGTTGGATTAAAAACGGATTTTGATTTTTTTTTGATTTAGCACTCAATATCTTTGGAGCCACGACACCGACTTTGGGGAACTTTTCCTTTATTAGGTTTAATTCTGCAGACCAATTGGAATGCTTTTCGAATTGCAAATCATTATTGCAGACAACAAAATACTCTACAATTGAATCAGGGTTGTCGCGAATAAAATAATGATAAGCATTAAAAGCACCACCAAAGTATCCTAGATTTTCCTTGGTACTATAGAAGACAACTTGGAATCTCTCATAATCACTTTTTAAACGTTCAAACTCCTTTTCATCTGTTGAGTTATCCCAAACAATAAGCTTTTTTTGTTTTTCTTTAAGATTCAAAAATGAATCAATAAACTCTCGCGTTACTTTATAATTCTTATAATTTACTACTGAAAAAAGAAGCACTCCTTTAACTCCTATTTAGTAATTCTGAAATAATCTCATGAATAGTGCGCGGTGTAAAACCAAACACTTTCTTCATTTTAGAGTTATTAAAAGAGGTATCTTTTGGTCTTAATGCCTTAGTGGGAAACGATTCAGATGAGACGATATTAATTTGTGAGTCTGATTTGGGGAAATAACTGAGCATTAATCGCACAAAAGCCGCTCTACTTAAATTTTGCTCACCAGATAGGTTAAAAACTCCAAATATTGATTTTCTAATAGCAATGTCCACACATTTAACTAAGTCTTCAACATATAAAAAATTAACATAAACATCGTTAACAGCTGTTATCTTGTTTCCTTGCTTTATTTGCTCACAAAAAAACGAGAATGGGTTATGCCTTTGTTTACCGATCCTAAGTCCATACATTGTTATTGGTCTTAATATGGTAATATCACCACCATTTTTTAGTAAAAATTCATCCGCTTTTAACTTTGTTTTACCATAAAAATTAATTGGTTTTTTTGTACAACTTTCAGAATAGTAACCAGTCTCACCGCCATAGACTGCATTTGATGAAAAATGAATTAAATGAAACCCTAGCGAATTTTGCAGCAAAGCGATTGATTTAACAAACTCATAATTCAATGATTCACATAATGAGTTATTATCTTCACAAGCATCAACATCCCCCAATGAAATACAATTAATTACTACATCAATAGCATTATCAAATATAATTTTTTCAAGATTGCAGAGCTCATCAACCCCAACAACAAACCGATAGCTATTACCCTGCCCTGATGTTGACGTACCCTTTATAATAAATGAACTGCTAAGTAATTTTGCTATATAACTGCCAGTAAAACTATTAATACCTAGTATAAGTACTTTTTTCATCTCTATTAATCCATTAGTATTTTTTTATTATCTCTAAAGAAATCATTTAGGTTACTTCTCCAATGCTTAGACTGCAAGATTTCTTGAGACTGCGAGTTGTCAAGTAAACTAAAAACAGGTCTTTGGATTTTAGAGGCATAATCGCTTGTTTTACATCTTACAACAGAAACCTTACCAGAGTTTACTAGACAATACTTTTCGGCCAAGCTTAAAACCTCAAAGGCAAAATCATACCAGCTAGCTATGCCATTATCACACCAATGATATATTGAATTTGCATTTTTTACTTGTAGTACACGCCATATAAATTTAGCTAGGTCAGGTCCATAGGTTGGGCAACCAATTTGATCATCGACTACCCTTAAGCTTTCATTATTTTTTATTTTTCTTATTATAGATTTAACAAAATTGTGACCATTTATTGAATATGCCCATGAGGTGCGAACAACGATAAAATTTTCATTTTTGTATTTTAAAACAGCCTTTTCTCCATCACACTTTGTAACACCATAAACATTAATTGGATTGGGATTATCTGAAACCTTATAGGCTAAATTGCTTTGTCCATCAAATACAAAGTCTGTTGAAATATGAACGAAGCGAATTTGATGCTTATGAGAAGCCGCCGCTAATAACTCTACCGCAACTACATTTATTAGGTAGGCGCTTTCTTTGTCTAACTCGGCTTTATCAACAGCAGTATAAGCAGATGCATTAATAATAACGGTTGGCTTGTGAGTATATATGGCGCACTCAATACTTTCTTGCGATGTAATATCTATATCGTTACGCCCAAGTGCTACAGCATTCACATTTTTAGGACATGTTTGCATAAGCTCCCATGCCACTTGTCCACTTTTCCCTATTATTAAAACATTCATTTAATTTGTCCCTAAACGCTCTCTTTGGTAAGAGCCATCTTGAACATTAGTACACCAAGGTTGGTTGTCCAAGTACCACTTGATAGTTTTTAATATGCCCGTTTCAAATGTTTCTTTAGGCCGCCAACCCAGCTCTTTATTTATCTTTGTAGCATCAATTGCATAGCGTATGTCGTGACCCGGCCTATCTTTTACAAATGTAATAAGCTCCTTGAAATCTTTTAAATCATTCGGCTTATTATCAATTAACTCATTGAGATGATTGCAAATAGTCTTAACAACTTCTATATTCTGTTTCTCGTTAAAACCGCCAATATTATAAGTCTCTCCCAACTTACCTTCGGTCACTACTTTGTAAAGTGCTCGCGCATGATCTTCAACAAATAACCAATCTCTCACCTGCTTACCGTCACCATAAACAGGCAGTTTTTTGCCATCAAGTGCGTTAAGAATGATTAATGGAATCAATTTTTCTGGAAAATGATATGGACCATAGTTATTCGAACAATTCGTTAATACCACTGGTAGTTTATATGTACGATGCCAAGCTCGCACTAAGTGGTCTGAAGCGGCTTTTGAGGCAGAGTAAGGTGAGCTTGGCTCATAAGATGTTTCTTCTGTGAATAAGCCAGTTTCACCTAAATCACCATAAACTTCATCAGTGGAAATATGGTGAAAACGGAAAGCAGCTTTTTTGTCACCTGCTAAATCATTGTAGTAACTGCGAGACGCCTCAAGTAACTCATAGGTGCCAACTACATTTGTTTGAATAAACTCACCAGGACCATCAATCGAACGGTCAACATGGCTTTCAGCAGCAAGGTGCATGATAAAATCTGGCTGATACTGATTGAAAACAGCCGATACTTTAGCTCTGTCACAGATATCACCTCGGATAAAGTGATAACGCTCATTATCTGTAATAGAGCGCAGCGATTCTAAATTTCCTGCGTAAGTTAACTTATCAAAGTTAATAACTGTGTGCGCTGTTTCGTTAATTAAAAAGCGAACCAGTGCGGAACCAATAAAACCTGCGCCACCTGTGATAAAAATTATTTTACTCATTCTTTACTTATCTTCCCTTAAAATACAGGTGCATCAACTAGCAAAAGGCCTGCTTTATCTTTTTCAGATAAAAGTGGGGGTTGACCATTTACTAAAGGCCATTGAATATCTAAGACGGGGTCGTTCCACAATACACTTTGCTCAAATTGAGGCGCATAATAGTCTGTACATTTATAGACAAACTCTGCTGATTCTGTCGTTACATAAAAACCGTGGGCAAACCCTTCTGGCACCCATAATTGCCGCTTATTTTCAGCATTTAACAACACACCAACATGATGGCCGAAGGTTGGGCTATCTTTTCGCATATCAATTGCCACATCATAAACTTCACCTTGCGTGACACGAACTAACTTACCTTGGGTTTGTTCAGTTTGATAATGAAGTCCTCGCAAAATACCTTGCGAAGATTTACTGTGATTGTCTTGTACAAATTCCACATTCGCTATGTGCTCTTTAAACCACTCCTCTCTAAAGGTCTCCATAAAGAAACCTCTTTCGTCACCAAATACTTTTGGCTCAAGAATTTTCACATCAGGAATTGCTGTATCAATTATTTTCATGAAAACACCTTTTGAGTAAGTAAACTCAGCAGATATTCACCGTAACCACTTTTTCTCAACGGCTCAGCTAAATCTCGTAACTGTTGCTCTGTAATGTAGCTCATTCGAAAAGCCACCTCTTCAGGACAATTAACCTTTAGACCTTGCCGCTTTTCGATTGTCTCAATGAATTGAGCGGCCTGAAGAAGGCTATCATGTGTACCAGTGTCTAACCACGCAGTTCCACGGCCCATAATCTCAACATTTAATGTACCTGAATTTAGATATTGCTCTATCACATCTGTAATTTCTAACTCACCACGAGGAGAAGGCTTTACATTTTTTGCGTATTCAACGACTTTATTATCGAAGAAATACAAGCCTGGTACTGCATAATTTGATTTAGGACGCTCTGGCTTTTCTTCGATTGAAATCGCTTTGCCAGAATTATCAAATTCCACTACACCATAGGCTTTAGGATTTGAAACATGATAACCGAATACAGTGCCACCTTCAGAGCGATTAGCTGCCGTCTGAAGAGACTTAACTAAGTCATGCCCATAAAAAAGGTTATCACCTAAAACTAGAGCAACATTATCATCGCCAATAAATTCCTCACCTAGTAGGAAGGCTTGTGCTAAGCCATCTGGAGATGGTTGTGCGACATACTCAATATTAATGCCCCACTCTTTTCCATCACCTAACAGTTCTTTAAACTTCACCTGCTCAACTGGTGTCGTAATGACTAAAATATCTTTAATACCTGCGTTCATTAAAGTCGCAATAGGGTAATAAATCATAGGTTTGTCATACACTGGCATCAACTGTTTGCTTACAACTTTAGTTAATGGGTATAAACGAGTACCACTGCCGCCAGCCAATACAATCCCTTTTGTTTTCATTTCACTAAACCCAACTATTTATCTGATTTATATTCGTAATTGTAATAATAACCGTAATACCCGTACGCATTCGATGCTTTGCGAAGTACACCGTTGAATACCACGCCTTTAATGTCGATGCCATTCTGCTCGAAGCGACTACGCGTTACTTCAAGCTCTTTTGCGTGTGTTTGGCCGTAGCGAGTCACTAGAAGTGTACTCCCGGCATGGGCGCTAACAATAGCGGGGTCGGTTACGGCTAAAATGGGTGGCGTATCGATAATGACTAAATCGTATTTGCCTTTTACTTCACTGATCAAGCGAGTAAAGTTTTCGTGCATTAGCAACTCGCTTGGATTCGGTGGTATCTGGCCACGGGTAATCACATCGAGCCCCTCAACACTGGATGACTTAGTAATTTGTTCAAGCGTTAATCGGTTCGATAGGTAATCGCTCAAACCCTCTTCCCACTGCATGCCAAATTGGGTTTGTAAGTAACCTTTGCGTAAATCCGCATCGATGATAAGTACTTTTTTACCACTTTGTGCAAGTACAGTGGCCAGGTTTACGGAAATAAACGATTTACCAACACCTGGGCTTGGGCCTGAAATGGCAATAATGTTATTTTTCGCCTCTAACATGGCAAAGTGCAAGCTCGTGCGAAGGCTTCGCATGGCTTCGATTGAAAGGTCCGCGGGGTTATCCACTGCCAATATGCTTTTGGCCTTGCCGGTTTTACCTTTACGGGCTTTACCAAAGCCGGTCAGTTTGTCTTGGTACTCTGAATACGGCACGCTGGCGTACACCGGAATGCCTAACGCTTCAATGTCGCCTGGGTCTTCAATACCGCGGTGTAGTGCTCGTTGAATAAGCACAATCGCGACCGCAAGCATACCGCCAAGCATGGTGGCCATTACGACAATCAAGGCTTTTTTAGGCTTCACTGGTTTTGAACGATTCACCTCAGCTGAGTCGATTACACGTACGTTACCAACCGTACCTGCACGCACTATATCAAGCTCTTGCGTTTTACCAAGCAGCAGCGTGTAAATTTCGTTGTTCACTTCAACATCACGGGTTAAACGCAATAACTCTTGCTGCGTCTGTGGCAAGTTACTTACATCGCTCGTCAGCTTGCGTTTTTGGTCTTTAACTACCGCAATTTGCTCAAGCATCCCTTGGTAGGTTGGGTGATTTTCTTTAAATTTGCGGCCAAGTTCTAAACGTTTAAGTTCAAGCTCTTGTAATTTGGTATCTAACTCAACCACTTGAGTTAGTACACCTTGCGTTTCTAAGCTAATGTCGACCGATTTTTGTTTCACTTTGTAATTATTAAAGCGCTGCTCTGCCGCTTCTAACTGTTGTTTTACTTCAGGTAATTGCACCGATAAAAAATCGAGTGATTTCTGTGCTTCAGCGCTATTTCGCTCTACATTTCGGCGCACATAAATATTGCCGACTTTATCAAGCACTCGCTGTGCGTACGCGGCATCACTGTGTTGATATGCAAGGTTAATAATACCCGAGTCTTTCCCTTTTTCGCTGGCGCTAATATCCGCTTGTAAATCCAATATCGTGTTTAGTCGGTCACGTTTTACTAACGTAAATTCGGTGCCTGGGCGGGCAATTAAGGTTTTAACTGTCAGCATAAACGGGCCACGTTCTAGCTGTTGGCCAACTGGGCCACTCACCACTTGCTCACCTTGGCTATCGAATAACGCCACTTCGGCGTTTTCTAGTGCAACTAATGTAAATTCACTGTCTATAGCATAATTTGGCACTTCAAATTTAAAAATGTCGACTTGCTCGCCGCCCCACGCATACGAACTCGCACCAAATTTAGCTGGGGCTAAATCGCCAAGTTGTTTTGCATAATAACCACGAAAGGCGCGCCCCCCAATCATGGGGAAAATGTTAGGCTCTACCACAATGTCCAATTTAAGCGCATCTACCGCCTCGCCCAACACGCTACGCGATTTTAATAACTCAATTTCTGTCACCGCGGCAGAAGTGCTTTCAAACATACCAGAAACGTCGTCGAAACCAGGCACAGATCCAGACTTTTCTTCGACTTGGATCATTGCGGTGGCTTGGTAAATCGGGGTAGAAAACAGGGCAAAGGCAATACCGCATAACGTAAATACGGCTGTCACTAAAAAGATAAACAGCTTTCTATCAAGCAGTGCGCCAATGAGCGCCATTAAATCGATTTCTTGCACGTCTGATTGTGGTGCTTTTTGCGAGGATGGTTTGTTCATCATTACTTGTGGCGGAACATTCATGTAATCATGATCCCTATAAATATTTTTGCCAAGCGCTGCACGCGCTATCGATTAACTGGTAAACGTGTTCAAAAGCCTCTTGGCTTTGTTTGTATGGATCTGGGATTTCTTTATCGCCAAGCCATTTGCCAAGTAGAAACGTTTTACCACGTGCTTGCGGGTAGCGGGCGCATAAGTCGCTTAAGTGGCGCGATTCCATTACTAAAATGACCGCGTTTTGCGCCACTAAACTGCTGGTAATTTGCCGCCCTTCATGACCATCTAGCGAGATCCCATGGCCTTGAGCAATGCGCTGCGCCATGCCATCGGCAGGTTTGCCTTCAAGAGCGGTAAGGCCTGCTGAGCTCACCGTAATAGATTTACCGGCGAGTTTATGCTTAAGTACGTATTCTGCCGTTGGGCTGCGGCAAATATTGCCTGCGCACACCACTAACACCGAATCAAACATAACAATCCTTAATTGGTGTTTAAGTCATCCAATCGCTCAACCGTGGCGATAGATGGTAATAATAGACTAATAACACGGTTCCAGCGGGCAATTGGAGCTGTCGTAACATAAACAATGTCGCTTGGCTCAAGTTGGAACTTATCGGCAAGTACTAGCGCGGTGATGTTGTTGGCATCAAGTTGATACACATCGGCTAATACGCCGTCTTTTTCAATATCACGTTTACGCAGTACGAACACCCCACTGGCATTGGCGGTATTTTCATTTAACCCGCCCGTTTCGCTGAGCGCTTGCGCAAGGCTTAAGCCATAACGTTCTACTTTGACAGTGCCGGCCTTTTTAACATCACCAAGTACAAACACGTTTTGATTGTCATCACGCGCCACGTGAACTACATCACCATGTTTCAATAGACGGTTTTGTGAAATGTCACCATTTGCATAAAACTCATCCAGACGGATTGTTTCTATTTTATCACCGCGCGTAAACGTAACGGTGCGCCAGTTTGCTTTATCGTTTAATCCACCCGCTTGATTAAGCGCATCGACTAACGTGAGAGGGGTTTCGGTAATAGCATAGACACCGGGCCTGTTTACCTCACCGGTTACGTATGCTTTTTGGCTACGAAAGCCCACCACTTTCACGTCGATTTGCGGGTCTTCAATTACCCGGCTTAAACGTTTTACTAAGTCTGCTCTTACTTCGGTAACCGTGCGCCCTGCGGCCGGAATATTTGGGGCGTAAGCATACGAAATGGTGCCATCGGCTTGTACTCGAAAACCGTCGAATTCAGCGGTTCGTTGTACTGCAGCTGGGATAGTAAGTTCTGGGTGATCCCACACGCCAATGGTTAACACATCACCAATCCCCAAACGGTATTCGTAATTGCTTACATCAATACCTTGAGTTGCAACAGCTGGTTTTAATGCGTCGCGCTTGGCGTTATTTAATGCAATTAAGCGCGAGTCAATCATTTGAATATTAACTTGCTCAAGCTCGCTTTGCAGTTGCTCGGCTTTTTCGGTTGATTCGATTCCAGTGAAATGGCTACCAGGAACGAGATTACACCCGCCCAGTGAGATCAGTGTCAGTGTTGCAAGTAGCGTTTTGCAGCGTAGCGCCATGTTCCTTCCCAAAATTCGTTTTACTTGTCATGTTTAATTCACAAAATTAAACCATGCCTGTGCTTGCTGGGCAAGCAGACAAACGGCTGATTTGCGAATTGCTGCACTTATCGTTCAAAAAGCAGCCTATTTTGTAAGTTTTTATTCGTAAATGAATCACTTGTGTGGCATTTACGGTTGCTCGATGAAATAGCCAACGCCTACAGGCTTTACTGACCTACTGCGTAGGCGTGACTAGTACACCGTGCCGGTGTTCTTTTATGGGCGGTGATGCCCGAAATTTTTGTAGGCAGGCGTTATGCGTCGCGTTGCCATCCTTTTAGTAGGCGAGGCTTTACGCCTTGCTTTTTAACCTACAAAGCGAAGGGTAAACCTTCGCCTACAATTAACAGCCCCGTAGGCCATGCGTTATGCCTCGCTTTTTAACCTACAAAGCGAAGGGTAAACCTTCGCCTACCATCAAACTGCCCGTAGGCGAGGCTTTATGCCTCGCGTTGCAACCTATAAAGCGAAGGGTAAACCTTCGCCTACCATCAACCTGCCCGTAGGCGAGGCTTTACGCCTCGCTTTGCAACCTAGAAAGCGAAGGGCAAACCTTCGCCTACCATCAACCTGCCCGTAGGCGAGGCGTTATGCCTCGCATTTTAATCTACAAAGCGAAGGGTAAACCTTCGCCTACAATTAACAGCCCCGTAGGCCAGGCGTTATGCCTTGCTTTTTAATCTACAAAGCGAAGGGTAAACCTTCGCCTACAATTAACAGCCCCGTAGGCCATGCGTTATGCCTCGCTTTACTAGCGAAACGGATTGTTCATTGGCAAATTGACACGCTACCGCCACTAGGTTGCAGCCCCTAGATGCTGATTGCAATAGCAAATTGTGTTTATTAGTATTTCACCAAACGAATAAACGCGGTATTACAAGCATATTACCGCGTTTGAATGTCTTGATTATCAACCGAAATCGTTACTTCTTTATTAAGCAATTTTAAAAGCAAGATGCTTCGTTTATCGCCATCTGCTTCTTGATAAATTGCTTGAAGATCTTTGTAAGATCGATTGTTAATGAAAACCACATCGCCTTTTTTTGGTAAATCACATTGTTGATAAAACTCAGGCTCAACTATTTTAATTTGATCAACAATGCAATTTGGAACCACTTGATATTGTGAACCATAAGTAACAAAAGCGCTAATGCCACGCGTGTTTTTTACTTTCGCGAAAGGCCCTTGCTCAGGATCTAATAATACAAACAGGTAGTTTGGAAATAATGGTTTTTCCGATACGGTGCGTTTTCCGCGTGAGAGAGACGTGTGTAAAAACGTGGGGAAAAAAGCTTCAATCCCTTGCACCTTTAAATTGTCGAGCGCTCTTTGCTCTTGTTTAGGTTTGCAGTAAAGCAAGTACCACTGTTCCATGCTTAATTACATCCGCTGTATTACTACTAAGGTGCATTGTACACTTTCTTACATTTCTAGCAATAAGGAACATGGTGCAAAAAACACTGGTCTAATTAGTAAAAAAGGATTGGTTTTTGTTTGTGTAGATGGGTTTATGTTATCCCAACCCGCAGGCGAGGCTTTATGCCTCGCTCAATAACAAAGCGAAGGATAAACCTTCGCCTACAAAACCCAAAAAATTCTCAACTTGTAGGCGAGGCTTCATGCCTCGCTCTATAACAAAGCGAAGGGATAAACCGCCTACAAAACCCAATAATTCCCAACCCGTAGGCGAGGCTTTATGCTTCGCTCAATAACAAAGCGAAGGATAAACCTTCGCCTACAAAACCCAATAATTCCCAACCCGTAGGCGCAGCTTTATGCCTAGCTCAATAACAAAGCGAAGGATAGACCTTCGCCTACAAAACCCAATAATTCCCAACCCGTAGGCGAGGCTTTATGCCTCGCTCAATAACAAAGCGAAGGGTAAACCTTCGCCTACAAAACCCAATAATTCCCAACCCGTAGGCGAGGCTTTATGCTTCGCTCTATAACAAAGCGAAGGGTAAACTGTACCACTACGCCTTGTATCTAATCTTTATTAAACAGATCGCGGGTATAAACTTTATCTTTTACGTCTTCGAGCTCTTTAAACATGCGGTTCGAAATGATTATATCGCTGCGTTTTTTAAAGTCGACGACATCTTCGACCACTTCAGAGTGATAAAAATGTGATTCTTGAAGTTCAGGTTCGTACACAATCACCGTGATGCCTTTTGCCTTTAGGCGTTTCATTACCCCTTGTACAGAAGACGAACGGAAGTTGTCTGAGCCCGATTTCATAACAAGGCGATACACCCCAACAACACTTGGGTTTCGCTGCAATATACTTTTCGCAATGAAATCTTTGCGTGTCGTGTTGGCATCGACTATTGCACGAATAATATTGTTTGGAACGTTTTCATAATTCGCGAGCAACTGACGCGTATCTTTTGGTAAACAGTAGCCGCCGTAGCCAAAGGATGGATTGTTATAGTGATTGCCAATTCTTGGATCTAAACAAACGCCTTCGATAATTTGCCGCGAATTTAAGTTTAGGCTCTCTGCGTAGCTGTCAAGCTCGTTGAAAAATGCCACTCGCATTGCGAGATACGTGTTCGAAAATAGCTTAATCGCTTCTGCTTCTGTCGAGTCTGTTAGTAGTACCTCTACATCACTTTTGTGAGCGGCGCTTTTTAGTAATTCTGCAAATATTCTCGCGTCGTCACATTGGCCACCAACAATGATCCGAGAGGGGTAAAGATTGTCGTATAAGGCTTTACCCTCGCGCAAAAATTCAGGCGAAAAGATAATTTTTAATTCAGGATATTCTTCACGAATTTTTTGTGTGTAGCCAACGGGAATCGTCGACTTTATTATCACCACGGCTTTAGGATTAATTGCGGCGACGTCGGTTAAGACCGCTTCAACACTTTGGGTTTTAAAGTAATTTGTGACGGGGTCATAATCGGTTGGTGTCGCGATCACCACATATTTAGCGTCACCATAAGCGAGCTGCTTGTCGGTTGTAAACGGCAGCTTTATGGTCGGATCTGCTAAGAATGCTTGGATTTCTTTATCAACTAACGGTGAACTACGTTTAGATAATTGCGCTACTTTTTCCTGGTCGATGTCGCACGCAATGACGTCGTTGTGTTGCGCTAAAAGTAATGCGTTCGAAAGTCCAACGTAACCTGTCCCTGCAACGGCTATTTTCATTTTGATCCTATAAATGTGTTTCTCTGCATAGTGTAACTATAGATGGTTAAAAAGATTAGACAACAATTAGTTAGTCTAGATTTAGGCGCGGCTTTATGACTCACATTGGTATCGTTTTAGCGAAGGATAAACCTTCGCCTACAAAACCCAAAATTCCCATCCCGTAGGTGCGGCTTTATGACTCGCAGTGATATCGTTTTAGCGAAGGGGAAATCGTCGCCTACAAAACCCAAAATCCGCAACCCGTAGGCGCGACTTTATGACTCGCATTGATATCGTTTTAGCGAAGGGGAAACCTTCGCCTACAAAACCCAAATGTCCAACCTGTAGGCGCGGCTTTATGCTTCGCAGTGGTATCGTTTTAGCGAAGGGTAAACCTTCGCCTACAAAACCCAAAATTCCCGTCCTGTAGGCGCGGCTTTATGCCTCGCTTTTTAATCTACAAAGCGAAGGGGAAATCGTCGCCTACAATTCATTTGATATTTACTCATTATTCAAACCCATTTTCGTTCAACACGCGCTTAACGCGCTTTGCGACGATATCGAAGGCGAGGTTGTTGGCAACGTATTCGTAACCGCCATTGGCATAGCGCTCAATTTCAGCTGGGTTGTCCAATAAAAATTTCAAATTATCATACACTTGCCAATAGCTTGTTTCTAACCAGCTGTATTCATCACCCTGCGGTTGATTTGGCTCTAAGTGCATGCTTGCGGATTGTAAAACCGCACAGTGGTTCGCCATGGCTTCAATGCCAAATACACTCGGGATCAATTGATAAAATTGATTCATTACAATGTGAGCTGAGCGCAAGTGCTCGAGTACTTGAGCGTTCGATACGTTTATCAGCTCTACATAGTCAAACTGATAGCCTTCCATTTGTAATTTTTTAATGGCTGCACGTACAAGTGGTGTGCCCTTAACCAATGGATTAGACGGTGCATGGACTATCTTAATACGAGAAAGATCCGTAAACTTTTCGGGATTAAAATTAAACTTTGCAGGGTCGTACAAAAAAGGATTGTAGTACTGTTTGCTTTTCAAATGTGAAATTTGTTCAAACTCGGCACTAAACACGACATCAGCATAAGTATCTGCAATTTCTGCTGCTTTCATTTTTTCAGCTTCATAACTATCAGATAAATAAAACGGATGCCCCGCACCAAAGTAATCAATAAACGTGTCTAAGCCTTTTTCCGCACAAAACGCCTTCATTAAACGCGGCGAGCGAATATCATCGCCACCAAAATGGCACACGATCTTTTTATCAATCGACTTTAAAAATGCCATTTCGACTTGGCGTTCAATCAAAAAGCCCGTCGTCCAGATATACCAAAAGTTTTTCGATTTATTGGCTAAATAGCCAAGTAATATTGGCCCATAAACCGCTTTAATGACACGTGCCAAAAAGCCTGTTTTAATTGGCAGCTCGTAATCGTATTTATATTGATAAAAACGGTTGTTATTGAAACACACTGTTTTTGCATTCGGTAAGGCTTTACCAAGCAAATAAATCATACTTGCAATGTCTTCTACACCGAGCACCCAATCAAGTGTATTTTTTTTCGTAACAAATACACGGCACAGGTAGTAAGTAACTAAGAGTAATATACGTTGAGTAAAACTGGCTAAAGCCACAAAGTATCTTTTTATCGTCGACATAAATTCTATTATCTAACCAACATGATGGGTGTAAAAAACCATTCTAACACGCATTTTCACTATTATTGTGCGCTAAGATGGCTTTCGCTTTTGAAAAATGATTGGGTAATATTTTTCTGAAAACAGCGCGTTTAATGAAAAATACAACACGGAACTGACTAACGTCGCGCTCGCCGCGCCAAATAATCCATACAATGGAATTAACCAATAATTTAAGACAATATTGACTAACCCGGTAAATACATTCAATGCTGCTAGCATCGCCGTTTTCTTATAAATATTTAATCCGGGGAAAAACGCATAACCTGCTTGGATCACAACGGCTAGCGCCAACACCGGAAGCAACACATAGACCCGTTCAAACCCTTCCCCAACCAATAATAAAATCAAGGGTTCAGCAATGAAATACAGCACAGCAACACCGCCTAAACTCAGCACCACATAGCCTTTCAAAAGTTGCAGCAACTTAGTGCGCGTGGTCGGATCCTGATGGTTACTATAAACAAGTGGCGCTAAGGCACTTTGAATACCAACCATGATTAAAGTTAATACAGACGCAAAGCGGGCAGCGACACCATATTCACCTAAATCGGCCAATGACATCATTTCTTTGATCATGACTTTGTCGATTAACGTCGCGGTAAGCACACCTAAACTCGATAATACTAATGGTGACGAAAACGCCAACATCTCTTTTAGTCGGGTTAAACTAGGGCGATACTTAAACACGCTCGCTAAACTTAAGCAGTTCACCAATCCAACACTCAGTTGACCGATTGCTAAGCCGGCAAGCAGCCCCACTACGCCCAATTTAAAATGCGCGATTGCTACCCAACTTAACATAGCCGTCAGTAAGGCGCTAATGCACGCCGCGACTGTTGAGCCTTTTGAATTAAACTGAGCTCGTTGGAAAATCAATGTGATATAAAGCAAGCTCATGGCAAAGTAAGCTAAAAACGTCCACTGCAATAAATTACTTGCATGGGACGTCCCCTCAAAAAGCAACGCTTCGATGCGCGATACATTGCTAAACACAATGACACTGACTAAGACATACGCGGCCATTACAAACCAAAACGCACTAGCCATATATTGGTTTTGTTTGTTTAGGTCGTCTTTGTATTCGGGTACAAAGCGGTACACCGCTTGTGTCACTTCCATCGAGATAATCACAGAGAAAAACGTGCCTATCGTCAGAATGTAGTCGAATAGACCAAATTCTTCTTTCGACAAATACGCCAGATAGACAGGCAACATTATGAAGCCAATCCCTTTCGTTAAGAGACCGGCTATCGTGTATAAGAATGAATCTTGTAAAAAGCGTTTAATCATTATTTTTGCGTGTAATGGGCAAACCAACGAACAAAGTTAACCCAACGCCAAACTTGCCAAGTAAACGGCTTTTGACCCGACATGATGGCATCAAAATCAGCCAACAAGAGGTTTTTATCAATAAATGGAATGGGTTGACTGTCTTCAAGCCATGTACGCAATGTCGGTGCTATTTTCTTAAGCCAAATTTCCTCAGGCGTTGCAAAACCAATTTTGTCTTTTCGATCCAAAATAGCATCAGGCACAATACCACGCATTGCATCACGGAAAATATGCTTAGACGCGCCTTGTTGTGAAACCAGGTATGACTCAGGTAACGAAAGTGCAAGGTTCGCCATGTTTGGCGTTAAGAATGGCACTCGGCTTTCGACCGAAAAACGCATTGAATTTCGATCACCGTGACGCAGTAGCTTAGTTAAGCCTTTGCGTTGAATTTCATGCTCTAACTCTTCAATTAGACGGCGGCCTTTGTTTTCTACCTGTTGTGGCAAACGCTTAAACACAAAGGAAACGTCTTTTTGGGCAAAAAAGTCTTTATCGATCCAAGCTGGGAAACTGGGTAAATTTACCTTGGCTTTTAATTTGGCGCGTGCAAATTCGGGTAAAACATTGCCCCCTAAACACATCAATGCTTCTTTTTTAGAGCGACCCGGCCACTGGCTCCAATTCAATGCGAATTGTGCGGCGTTAATTAGCTGGCCTTTTTCGACCAAGCTTTGAATTCGGTAATAAGGGTAACCATTGTAACCTGCAAAAAGCTCATCTGCGCCCTGCCCATCGAGTGTCACGGTTACGCCATTTTCTTTCGCTAATTTAAAGACTTTGTATTGCGCGTAAATACTCGTACTGCCAAAAGGCTCACCTTGTGAAATAATTAAATCATCTAAATCACTCAGCAACTCTTCTGGTGTCGCCTTGGTCTTATAACTTTTGGCAGACACGTGGTTATTGACTAAATCGACCCACTTTTCTTCCGACAAACGTTCGTCACCTGCGATGTAGCTAAAGGTGTTAATTTCAATGTCGGGTTCAACATGACGCATTGAACAAACCACCGCCGATGAATCAATACCACCTGATAATGCCGCACCTAATGGCACATCACTGCGCAATTGAAAGCGAATGTCTTCTAAAAACTGTGAGCGAACTTTTTCAACGGCATCTTGGTACGAAAGTGCCGCGTTTTCTTGCGTATTCGCACTCCACCACTGTACAGGCACCGATGGGGTCAGAGTCGTTAGGTCGACTTTTAATAAGTGTCCAGGTGGTAAATGAAATACGTTGTCATAAAACGATTTATCGCCTGTATCATAATCACCGAAAACAAGATAATCGTAAACGCGTTGATAATTTAAATCCGGTTTATCATCTAACAATTCGAGCAACGCATTGACATCAGACGCATAACGAAAGCCATTGCTTTTAGTAGGTGAGTAAAAAAATGGCTTAATACCAAATGGATCGCGAACACACGTTAGTGTTTGTGCTGCTTTATCAAGCACAACAAAAGCAAACATTCCGTTTAACTTTGGCAAACAGGCTTCTTGCCATTGTTGCCATGCACAAACCAAAACCTCAGTATCACTTTGTGTTTTAAACTCCCAACCTAATGCTTGAAGTTCAACTTTTAATTCTTTGTAATTATAAATTTCGCCATTGAACACGATGGAATATTTACCATCATGGGAATGCATCGGTTGATGCCCACCCGAAGAGGTATCAATGATCGATAGGCGGGTATGACCAAACAGCACCGTTGCGTGTTCTTGTTCGAAAAGTTCAAAGCCACGATCATCAGGCCCACGAAGTTGCAATTTCTCAAGACCGTTTTGTATTTTTTGTTCAAAGTCTTGTGGTTGCTTGGCCCAAACACCACCTAAAATGCCACACATGCAAAACTCCTAGCGCACTGAGTTTATAAACACAAAACGAAGTGATGCACTTCGTTTTGTTATCCAACCGATCACTCAGTGTTATTACACCAACCTACTGTGATCTTTATGTTATTAATGGTTATTTCGGTAAATACCCGTGCATTGGCAAGCTAAATACGCTACGCGCTAATCGCTCTGCCACTGGGAAATCTCCTAATTGATAACCTAAATCCTTAAAAGCCGTTTGCTCATGCATACAGGTACCATAGTAAATCATGGTAGGAATGCCTTGCGCTTTATAACGTGCCATCGCCGCATCACGGTCATCGCACTGCAGCGTATATTGCGCCCATGAACTCACATAGCCCTCTGGTACAACTGGCGTTTTATACGTACCTTGTAACTCTGCTTGATATTTTTCAGCAGCAACATTGCGGCTCACCATTTCTGTTGGAAATTCAGCAAGTTTTTCTATCAGTACCGCCGCTTGGATGGTATCTAAGCGACTGTTCATACCAATGCGGATGTTGTCGTATTTATCTTTACCCTTCCCATGTACACGCAGCGACTTTAACAGCGCGGCATATTCATCATTGTTGGTAAAAATAGCACCACCGTCACCGTAACAACCGAGCGGTTTTGCAGGGAAAAAGCTGGTAGTCGCAATGTCACCAAATGAACCTGCGCGTTTGCCGTTTATCTCACCGCCAAAGCCTTGTGCAGCGTCTTCAACCAACTTGAGGTTATACTTGTCGGCAATTTTCTGCAGTTCAGGGTAATTGGCCGGTAAACCGAATAAATCCACCGCGATAATGGCTTTTGGTGTCAGTTTGCCTTCTGCAATCACCTTTTGAATTTGCGTTTCTAAATCAACTGGGCAAATGTTAAATGTGTTTTCGTCTGAATCCACAAACACAGGGGTTGCACCTTCAAACGCGACCACTTCAGCTGTCGCAAAAAACGTAAAGGTTGGGCAAAAGACTGCATCACCAGGTTGAATGTTTAGAACCATCATGACCAACGTTAAGGCATCGGTGCCATTGGCACAGGTAATGGCGTGCTTTACCCCAACATAGTCGGCAAGCTTGTCTTCTAACTCTTGCACTTCCGGGCCCATAATGTAATGGCCGTGGTCAAGAACCGCCTGAATACGCGTATCAATTTTAGTTTTTAAATGTTGATATTGCGCTGCTAAATCAATAAATTGCATTTTTAAAAGACCCTTACTTCGCAACCAATTCTAACGCACCACCGCGTAATACATAGGTATCACCCGTATGTGGGCAAACCGCCTCTGCATCACCGTCTAAAGGTAGCGCGAGTTGTTCGCCATATTTGCTGATCCAACCAATTTGTTTTGCAGGCACGCCAACCATTAAGGCAAACGGCTTCACGTCTTTATTAATTACCGCGCCGGCACCGACTAGCGCGTATTCGCCAATGGTCACACCGCACACAATCGTGCAGTTTGCGCCAAGCGTCGCACCACGTTTTACTCGGGTATCACGATATTCGGTTTTGCGTTCAATGAACGAGCGAGGGTTGTAGACGTTGGTGAACACCATACTAGGTCCACAGAACACATCGTCTTCAATGTAGACGTTGTCGTAAACCGACACGTTATTTTGAATTTTTACGTTGTTGCCAATTTCTACGCGATTGCCCACAAACACGTTTTGCCCAAGTGAACAGCCTGCACCAATTTTTGCACCGCCACACACATGAACAAAGTGCCACACCCGCGTGTTAGCACCAATTTGAGCGCCATCGTCAACAATGGCACTCGAATGCACTTGATAATTCATCAATTATAGAACCTTGGTCAATAAAGGATGGGCGCGCTCACCGGCCTCGACAACCGCTTGCGTGCGAATGTCTTCGACCGTTTCAATGGCGATACGGTTTTCATCAATACCAAAGCCATTACCCGCAAGGATATTTTGGTAGCTTTGTGTGTGCAAATCCGTAAAGCCCCCCGAAAACTCCAACTCTTCGGTGTTGCTACCATCGTTAATCGTAATACTACGATAGGTTAGCTTTTCGCCTTGTACCGCGTTTTCTGGTAAGTTGTTCGCATCAATCGATAAGAACCATTTTACACGTGCACGCTCATATTCAAGGTAACCACTGGCGGTTTTTTCGTCTCTAAAATGCACTTCATTGCATTTCAATTCACCAAAAATAAAGTGCAACATGTCGTAGAAATGCACACCGATGTTCGTCGCAACACCGCCCGACTTATGGTCGAAGCCTTTCCACGATTTCATGTACCATTTGCCACGCGATGTCATGTACGTAAGGTCAACATCAAACACTTTATCCGCAGGCGCCGCCGCTACTTTTTCTTTCAATGCGATAATCGATGGGTGTAAGCGTAGTTGCAAAATCGAATTCACTTTTGCACCGTACTTTTGTTCATACGCTTTAAGCACATCCATGTCTTCTGAATGAAGTACCAGTGGCTTTTCGCAAATCACATCAATGCCATTTTTTAGGGCATATTTCATGTGTGGTGCGTGTAAATAGTTCGGACTACAAATTGAAATGTAATCGAGCTTATTGCCCTTTAACGCTTGGTCTTCAACAAACGCGGTAAAATCTTCGAACTCGGTAAAAAACTCAGCGTCTGGGAAGTGGCTATCCATAATTCCAACCGAATCATTGATGTCCATCGCCACGACAAGGTTATGACCTGTGTCTTTAATCGCGCGAAGATGACGTGGTGCGATGTAACCCGCTGCACCTATTAAGGCAAAGTTCTTCATGTAAAAATGCGTTCCTAAATTATAATCTGATGTCGGCGTCTTCAGGCTTTAATACGTGCTTAACGTCATAAAGGACATGTTCGGTTTTACCGAATGAACGGATTTTTTCAACGCCCCACTCTTTAAACTCTGAATGGTCTACCGCTATCACGATACCATCGTACTTACCTGGCTCAATGTGAGAAATAAGCGGAATACCATATTCGTGCTCTACTTCAGCAGGGTTTGCCCAATCATCAAACACATCCACCGTCATATTGAAATCGTGAAGCTCTTTCACGATGTCGATAATCTTTGTGTTACGCACATCTGGGCAGTCGCCTTTAAAGGTAAAGCCAAGGATAAGCACGTTTGCTTCGTCGATGTGGATTTTTTTCGATGCCAACTTTTTAACCAGCTGCGTCGCAACATATTCGCCCATGCCATCGTTAATACGACGACCAGCTAAAATGACCTCTGGACGGTAACCCACTTCTTGGGCTTTGTGCGTAAGATAATACGGGTCAACACTAATACAATGACCGCCAACTAAACCTGGTTTAAACTTCAAAAAGTTCCACTTCGTGCCTGCTGCATTTAATACTTCTTCAGTATCAATACCTAAACGGTTAAATATTTTTGCAAACTCGTTTATCACCGCAATGTTCAAATCACGCTGCGTGTTCTCGATAACTTTCGCCGCTTCAGCCACTTTAATCGAGCTCGCTTTATAGGTACCAGCAACCACAATCGAGCGATAAAGCGCATCGACGTATTCAGCGACGTCTGGTGTTGAACCCGAGGTGATCTTCATGATTTTCGTTAACGTATTCACTTTATCGCCAGGATTGATGCGCTCTGGTGAATACCCGGCAAAAAAGTCGTGATTGAATTTTAAACCAGATACTTTTTCAATGATTGGTATGCACACTTCTTCAGTCGCACCTGGGTAAACGGTAGATTCAAAAATCACGATGTCGTTTTTACGAACATGACGGCCTAACATGTCAGACGCTTTGCGAAGCGGGTTTAAATCTGGTGCGTTGCTGTCATCGATTGGTGTTGGTACGGTGACGATAAAGATATTGCACCCATCGAGGATTGACTCATCTGAAGAGAAGCTTAGTTTTTTTGCTTCGAGCAGTTGAGACTTGCTTACTTCAAGCGTTGAATCAATACCGTCGTCCAGCTCGGCAATGCGGTTTTGGTTTATATCAAACCCTACAACATTATAAAACTTACCGAACTCAGCGGCCAGTGGGAGTCCTACATAACCAAGCCCAATGATACCAATTTTAGATTCTGCTAATGCTTGAAACATGCTTACCTACTTTAACAACTATTCTGACAGTGATTGAGCCTAACAAAGCCACCACCACTTTTGCGTTTACACACTTATGCGACCAGACTACACGAAATTAAATGAATCCCCAATGATTACTCGTCGGTAGTGCAAATAAAATTCAATCAAATTTACGGCAAAAACGCCGACCACTTGCTACCTAATTACAACAGGTAAATCAGGCACTAAAGTTAACTTTAGCAAGAACCAAAAATAACCGTTTCTTTGCGAATAAAGTCTGCTCTAAATCGACCGCGCAGTATACCAGTTTTTCTGCTTTGTAGTAACTCCACACATAAAAAACTTAATTTCGGGCTAAAAGTCCTGTTTTCGGCGTTTATATATCGGTATCATGAGCAGTTATTTTAGATACATTTGATGTTGTTTGGCCTTAGCAAAAACAAAATCAAATTTGTATAGGTAGGGTACACGCGGACAACTCAATGAAAATTGCGTACATATTAAGTCACAATATCGATAGTAATGATGGTGTCGTAAAAAAAATATACGACCAAATTAACGCTTGGCAACGTACAGGTCACCAAGTTGAGGTATTTACCCTATGCAAAGGCGGTAACAAAAGCCTGTTAACGTCCCGAGTTTACCCTTTTCAAGGGGCGATAAAGAGTCGACTTTTTGCCAACCAATCTCTCATTCAAGACGTCGATACGTTTGCCCCAGACATTGTTTATTTCCGCTATGACTTTTGGAACGCAAGTGTTTACAAGCTGGCAGCCAAATACCCTTTAGTAGTCGAATCCAACACCGCAAGTCTATTTGAAGCGTCGTTACAATTAAAAACAGAAAAAAGTATAAAAGCGCTATTACGATACACCTCACTGATTGCTTTCCATCGTCTTTTCGAAACACGTATAAAAGGTGTGGTTTCGGTAACGAGCGAGTTGTTTGATTTAGAATACAAAGGCAAAACCATTCCTAATGTGACCATTACGAACTCGGTCAATTTAGAAAACTATCGTCCACTTAAATCCGTTGACGCGAATGCAAAAACGTCGCTCTGCTTTTTAGGATCTCCCAATCAGGCATGGCACGGCCTCGATATCATCGAAAAACTTGCAAAAGCGCTACCCGATTATCATTTCCATATTATTGGCGATAAAGGCAGTAATACCAACAATGTCACGTATCATGGCTTTCTAAACAAAGACGCCTATAACACCATTTTGGCGACTTGCCATATCGCGATTGGAACACTGGCACTGCATCGCAAAGGCATGACACAAGCTTGCCCATTAAAAGTAAGGGAATATCTATTAGCTGGCTTCCCTGTTATTCTTGGCTACGACGACGTGATCAATGATAATAAGCCAACTTGGTGTTTTGAATTGAACGATCTTAATGAAAACAGCATCAAAGCATTGTCGGCATTTGTCGAAAAGCAAAAATGTGTAATTGTTCCAAAAGAGCAACTCGCATGTATCGACATTCAAACCAACGAACAAAAACGACTCGAATTTTTACAACAGGTTTACGCTTTAAATGAATAAGAAAGTCATACTGATAAAATCGTTAAACGGTGGCGGAGCAGAGCGTATCCTTCTCAATTTTGCTAACGTATTTAACGAACGCTTCGGCGAAGACAATTTGCGTATTGTAAGCCTTCTTGAAGAAGGGGAATTGTTAAATCAGGCACTGCCAAGTAACATCGAATTTGTTTACACCCCCACTTCTCGATTACATAAATACTGGTGTCTGATTAAACTCGTGCTATTTCGAAAACAAATCGCCAAACAATTTTGCCAAGAGCAAGAAGATTACGAGCTGATTTCGTTTTTAGAGGGATGGTCCGATTTAATTATTCACGCATTGCCAAGTGACCCTCACTGCAAAAGGATCAGTTGGTTACACTGTGGTTTTGATCTTTATAAAAAGTGGAATCCTGTCCATCGCTTTTTCTTGAAATACGGCACACAATCGAATGTTGTGAACTGTGTATCGAACTACGTCAAAAACTCGATCCCTGAAATCGAGAACACCAGAACGGTTTATAACTTTATTGATATCGATTACATTCAAACGAAAGCGGTAGAAGAGCCGCTCGACGACGAAATGTTTTTAGATAAATCGAAAAAACACCTCGTCGCAGTTGGCCGTATGGTATATCAGAAAAACTTTGAATTTTTATTACGTGCTTTTAAAGCGTTCACACAACACAATCCAGACGCCGTTTTACACTTACTTGGCGATGGTGAACTGCGTACGTCATTGGAAGCGTTAACTCAAAAGCTCGGTTTAACAAACTCTGTTAATTTTGTCGGTTTCGTCGACAATCCTTATAAGTACATTAAAAATGCTGATTTAGTGTGCATGACGTCTCATTTTGAGGGCTTGCCAACCGTGGTAATTGAGTCTGCTATTTTAGGCACTCCTGTTATTGCTACGCAATGCGGTGCGCAAGAATTATTGACGCTGTTTGGCTATCCCGATGAAATTGAGTTCGACGAAGCCACTTATGCAAAGGCAATTGATAAAACTCTATCAACTGAATACCCTCCACTTGAACGTAAATTGTTTGAAAAGCATTTTTCATTTGATAATTTCTTATCAAACATGAGTGTATAAGTATATTGGCATGCTAAAAAACAGAAAAATTAGATTACTCCTCGCGCATTTCATTGCCAGACTTCCGTTCAATGGCGCAAGATGCGCAGGGTATCGATGGTTTCTGGGTTATACGATCACCGCTTCTAAAATAGGTTGGGGTTCGGTGATTGCGGTAGACAGTGCGAAGCTCGAACGATGCTCGATTGGTCGAAAAAATCGTTTTATCGGCCCGATGAGCGTCTCGATTTTGGAAGGCGCAACCATCGATAAAAACAACTTTTTCGAATGTGGGTGGTGGATCACCGAGCCTTCTCAACAAAGCGAGCGCTACACGCGCACCCTGTCTCTAGGTAAACGCACGCTAGTCACTTCAGAGCATTATTTCGATGTCGTTGGCACCATTACACTTGGCGATGATTCTTGGATTGCGGGCGTAGGATCACAATTTTGGACTCATGGTGCAGGCTCACCTAAATCAAGTATCCATATTGGTGAACAATGCTATATCGGCAGTGCAGTACGATTTTCGCCAGGTACTGCGATAGGTGATCGCTGCCTAGTGGCAATGGGAAGCGTGGTGACCAAAGCGTTTAGCCAATCTCATTGTGTTATTTCAGGCGTTCCCGCCTCTATAAAGAAAGAACAATACGACTGGAAAACTCAGCAAACGCACGGCGAATAAACATCATTTTATTTGAGGTGCTTGGTTCGTTGGTGTTTCTAACTTATTAATCAAGTGGTTGCTTTTGGTTATGCTGCTAGGTGGCCGCTCTTACTTCATCCGGCTTTTGCTTTTTCAAAAACTCAATAAAACTGAGTTTGTCAGCATACGGTGCTGCAACCAAAATAATTAAGCCTACCAAAGCATACACACTGTTTAATGAACTTACCGATAAACCATTTAAGAAAAGAACAGCTAAAACACCCACTCTCGCACGTGGAGGGACAAAACTTCTTTTCATAAGTAGATTGGTTGCCCAAAACAAGAAAAACAATCCTATAAATCCATGATCGTGTACAACGCGCATGATAAACGAATGCAATATCACAGAATAACAAATGGCTGGATCTTTGGCACTGAACAACTCTTTATAATAGTTCATGCGCTGACAAACTACGTCAGGTAACTCTGTAAGTGGTGGTGCACCAACTAAGTAATCGAAAAAGGTCCATTCACGCATTGCGATCAGTAAACCTTGGAAAAAAACCACTCGGTCTATCGAATTGAGGTTTCCATCTGAGAGCCTACTAATGAAAACCGCAACAACTCCCACCCCAATAATGCCAAGTATTCCTAATTTAAGTAGCGTTTTCCAATCGAACTGACGGATCAATAAAATACTCATTACCGCGAAATAAGAAACAACGCCTGAACGCGAACCAGATAAGAAAATAACGGCAGTAAGTAAAAGCCATTGCTTGAGAGAGAGCTCTCCTTGTAGTGCCCATACGGTAAGTGCCCAAAACAACACTAACATGATTTCAAAGTTGTTTTCGGCAAATACACCCGGTCTAAAACCATCACCTATCGCTATCCAAATCACGTACTTCATTAGAAATAAAATTAGGATAAAATCAAATGCGCTAATTAACGTTTCGCGATTAAATAAGACTTTGTTACCAGTAAAGAAACTCAAAAAAATAAGGTAAACAAATGCTTTAAACGCCAGTAAATAGTCAACGGGGTGAGTACCATTTTGTAGCGCAACAACCAAAGTATACCCTATGTATACGCTGCTAAGGGCAATAATAGCCCAAGCAGACAAAGGCATACGCTTTGCAACTAAGCCTATACTTAAGAGCACCATCAGTTCGAATAATGCGTTGGTTGGCAGCAAGTTGTAATTAAACGTACTTTTATAAGAAATAAAGCTGACTAATAACATTATAGAAAAAAACACTATATACGTGTATCTAACCATGCCGTAACCCTGCCCTAGCTCTTAATTGAGTGAATGCGATTAAACCAACTTACGAAAACGATCCGCTAGGACCAAAAAGAAAAATTTCGGATATTGAAAAACGAGTCGCTTCCAAACATAAGGATCATCACACATACGATATAACCAACGCAGCTGTAATTTATCAGCCCATTTCGGGTAATAATGCAAACGTTGTGAGGTCTGATGCAAAAAACCACCGCAGGTATAAATTTGTTTTATTTGGCCTTGGTGAAATTGCTTTAATTTCACGGCAAACTTATCCTGTCTCGGCGTACCCATACCGCAAATCACATAGTGCGCACCACTGTCGACAATTTGCTGCATAACCGGTTCGTCATCTGAAAAATAACCATCGCGATACCCTACAATTTGCATCCCAGGGTAGCTCTTTTTAAAGGTATTTACGGTTTTTTCAAGTTCGTGTTGCTTAGCGCCAAGTAAAAACACCTTGAGTTTTTCTTCGTTTGCACGATTTAAAAAGTAAGCCGCAAAAGAACTCTGGTCGAAACTCGTTCTAGGTATTTTTTTTCCAAACAAAATCGACAACGCTAACGCCGAGGTCATTGCGTCGGTATACAGACCATCGATTTGTTCAACTAATTTTTTTTCGTCACGTAGCAATAAATACGAATACGGATTTACGAAACTGATCACTTGCGGTGTATTGATTGGTTGCACTATTGCCTGCTCAAATTGCGCTTCAATTTCATTAGATGACTTCAGTCTATCTAAAATAACGTGCATACGAAAAGACCTTGCTAAGAAAAAATGGTGGGAAGATAAAACACAAATACGCGAGTACGCGATAGATGTCCCATTGTAACAGTTCGTGTGAGTTTAAAACTTGCCACGCTTGCGCTTTGTAACCATCTTGCAAATTACGCTTTACGCAATTAAGCACAGACAAATGAAGCAAATATTCTAAACTTTTCTCGTATTTCTTTGGGATCTGCTTTTGCTTCAGCATCGACTTAAAAAACGTCAAATGTGGCGAAGGTTCATGAGGTTCTTTTGCCGGTTGCATCGTCGAAGAAGCACTTAAATCATACACCACGGTAATACGGTGACTAAACACAATGTCTTCTTCGCAGGATAAGCGCGCCCACACAATTTGATCTTCACCCATTTTGAGTTTTTCAGGGAACGAACCGATGCTTTCTAACGAGGCTTTAGTCACGCACACAGACGACGACGTGATCGGTAAATCGGCATTACAACACGCTAAGAAATAGTCTTCGATTGGCCCGTCTTGTTTTGGTAAATGACTGTTACGAATGGCGCTGTAGTTCACACCATCAAAAAACTCATACCCACTGCAAAAAATATGTGTTTTAGGGTACGAAGCTCGCAAATCTCTGAAGTTAGCAAGATGTTCAGGGCGCCAAATATCATCAGCATCTAAAAAGGCAATAAATTCACCTTGAGCCGCGGCAATGCCGGTATTTCGAGCACGGGATACGCCACCATTGGTGTCATGATCGATAAAATGAACACGTTCGGCAAATTTTTCACGCACAATTTCTGCGCTACCATCGGTTGAACAATCATTAACAACGATGACTTCTAACGCCGAAAAAGTTTGAGCAAACACCGACTCTAGTGTGCGTTCTATGTACTTTGCTTTGTTAAACAGTGGAATAACGACTGATATTTTCATAAAAAATGCGTACTCTACTCACCCATTTGCAAAGTAGAACGGCAACACCCCAAGAATTAAAGAAACACGATTGTAAGCTCAGATTCATGAATTGGAGATAAACAATCAATACGAAAACAAAAATAAATCGATAATTTTTGTTTTACTCAACCTGAACTTAAAAACAATACTAAGCCCTAGATTATAAGACAAATAAAAATACATAGATACCGAGCATCGCTAAATTTCATCAGTAAATAGTGCATGTGCTAATCAAGGTATCTGCTATTGCAAAGCCTAAAATACCAACTAAATCAGAGTGCTAGAAGAATCGCCTAGCGGATTACGTATCGCTCACCTAGACTGCAATCCACCTAATAGATTTTCAGCGAGTGTTTTCCACGAAAAATTCGCTTTGGCGTATGCGCGGTTGCTTTCTACCCCTTCTGCGGTTTTTACGTTGATGCAGGCTTCGCGGATCGACTCTGCTAATGCCTGTCCCTCGAGCTTTTGGCAATAGGTTGCATGCAAATTACCAAGCAATTCAAATGTCGCCGTTTCTTTTACTATGGCTTCATCGAACGCCACAATCGGAAGTCCAACCGACAGTGCTTCTAAAATGGTTTGCCCTAAAGGTTCGTACGTTGACGACATCACAAACACATCGGCGATTTGGTAAAATGGCAAAGGCTCATCC
The DNA here is from genome assembly GCA_000333235.1 of Pseudoalteromonas luteoviolacea B = ATCC 29581. Taxonomy (GTDB): domain Bacteria; phylum Pseudomonadota; class Gammaproteobacteria; order Enterobacterales; family Alteromonadaceae; genus Pseudoalteromonas; species Pseudoalteromonas luteoviolacea_D. Next base: position 49,627 of record CAPN01000020.1, read on the forward strand.
ACCGCCGCATGAAACTTTACTCGCCCTTCGAGGCCGTGCTTACGCACTAACTCATTTAATTCTGCTTTTTGCCCGCCATCGCCAACCAACACAAACGTGTGTTCGGGTAAATAACGCATCGCATCAACCACGTAATGAAACCCTTTAGCGCGAACAACTCGCCCGACTCCAAGCACTATTTTTGCGTCTTTGGCATAGCCCAATTGCTCACGAAGTGCACTCTTTTCGCTGCTTGATAATGGCTTAAAACGGTCAACATCGACGCCGGGTTTCGTAATGTTTACCTCTCCGACACGCCTACCTGCAAATTCATACAGTTGCGCCAACATATTTTGGCTAAATACTCGCACATCGTCTGCGGTGTAAAAAGCAAACCATTGTGACGACGCATGCGAGCCTACTCGCAGCTTTTGTTTGAGTTTTTGTAGCCCACTCACCGCACTAGTATTACGATGTGAATCTTGGTGAACCACAATACCTGGCACCAAATAACACACTTTTTTAATGCCCGCTAACTTGGCCATCCACGTGGTGTGATGAAAACGACTGATGGCACCGATAGTATTGGGCTGGTTGAGCGTCTTTAAAATTCGGCGCAACGATAGAAACGCGCTTAACCCTTTCATTAGTGGCAACCTGCTCGTCGCACGGTAGCGATGTATGCGGATCCCTTTATGCACTTCAAAGTCAGGCAAGATGGCACTTGTCATGCCATTGGCATCGCTCACGACAATGTCGACCTCGATGTCTTTCGCCTGAAACTCTTTTGCAAGGTAATAAAGCGAGTTTTCAATACCGCCTAAATTCGGAAAATAGGCATTACTAGTGAGTATAATGTGTTGTTTCATCAATAAAAATGCTTGTAATACTTACTGGCTTGTAACGTGTCGCGAAGCGCGTTGCATTCTGGCGTCGCGGTATCGAACGATGAATAAAGTGGCGCATACCATTTTTTTGCCCCAACATTGGCGTTAGAAAGCGAAAATTCATGGCCTAAAAACTGCTCGATTAACGGCTGATTCGCTGCAATTTTATCAATATCGAGTAACAGCACCGATGTTCCGGGTACTTCAACGAGTTGAGCGCCTAACGATTTATCATAAGGGTATTGGTAAATATCGATACCTGTCAATCGCTTAAATTCGTCATCGAACCAGTTAAGCGGGTATTGATGGGGAAACACCTCGTAAAACGCACGCTGCAAAATGGTTTTATCTTGCACTCGGGTCGCACAAGGGCGAGTATTTTCAGTACCAAAACCGGTATAATAAGCAAACAAATAGCTGTCGAGATCATGAAAGAACATCGACACATTGCGCTCGAACGGCTTTCTTACCAAGGTAATAATTTTACGCTGCTCACGACGCACAAATGCACGGCGCATCAGATAAAACTCAAGTTCTTGCAGTAAACGCTTAAGGTGATACCGAACACCTACCCCCGCTAAGCCTTCTTGACGAATCGCACAGGTGTGATTTTCACGAAAAAAGGTATGCACATGAATACCACATGGCAAGGATTCTTCGAATGACGTAGAGCCCACTTTACCCATTTGGTAAATATACACAGCCTCTGGCGCATTGTAGCGTTGGTACAAGGATTTGAGGCGTTTAAATACGGCAAACATGGCTATTTCCCAAACCAGGTTTGCATAAATGGTTTACCCACTAATTCGTCTAAGCCGCTTAACTGGCTTTCGAAATAGGCGTCGAGGTACTGTTTCGTTGCGGGGGCCATTTTAGGTGGTTTTTTATTCACCAAAGGATTAAGTGCACGATACACTTTTTCGAAAAACGTTTTTTGCCCGCGCTGTGATGAAAAGTGGCTATCAATAGTGCGCTCTTGACCGCGATATAATCGGCGCGTGACTAATTCTAAGGCAATAGATCGTGGTAGCTGCGACGCATTTTTGTGGAGCTCGTACACATCGGGCGCAAACAAGCCGGCATCGAGCCCAAGGAAATCACACACCTCGGCCAACACCTCACTTTGCTGTTTAACAAACTGCTCGAACAACACCACTTTCACTTGCGACTTATCGAAATGGGTATACACCTCACGAAGTTGCTGCACATATTGACTGCGCGACAACAACTGCTGTGGCATAAAACGTAAGGTATCTTCAAATGAATACACCGCACGACGAGCGCGTACCATATGCCAATATTGCGAATACGCACGCTCGGTTGGATGACGGAGCACCACTAATATTTTCACCGCTTTGGGCTGGGCCGCTAAGCGCTGCAATGCCCGAGGAGAGCACAAATACGTGGTACTGTCTTCGCCAACGAGGCGCTTTGATTTGGTGTGGTGGAGCTTTTGCCGATACCACGACCAATCGGGGCCATCACTTTGGTGCAGATGACTGAGCAGGCCATCCGCGCCATGTTTGGCAAAGTTCGGGTGCTCGGCAACGTCATCTTGCGAAAAGAAAAACAATTCATCGGCTGGAATATGCACATCAGGGTGGCTTGCCAACATTTCATGAAGCGTGGTGGTGCCTGATTTCATCGCACCGATAATGACAAAATCGGGGACGTCAGCTTGATCATTTGCTATCCACTGGTTCATTGTGTTCCTTTTAATCTGCGCGTAAGTTCATCGAGCAATTGGCTATTGAGTGTATCGATATCACTAAACCACGTTACTTTTTCGCGAGCGTGAGTGGCTAAGCGCAAACGCAAGGCATCGTCTCCTGCAAGCGCAATTAAATATTCTGCCAACACCTGTGGCGCTTTTTCTGGCGCCAGTAAACCAGAGTGATTATGCTCGATAAGCTCGGGAATGCCACTGTGTAGGGTACTGACCACCACACAACCACTTGCCATGGCTTCCATAAGTGCTACAGGCACCCCTTCTCGGTCGCCATTGCTCGCGGTAATACTGGGCAGCAAATATACGTGGGCTTGGCTGAGTTTTTGCTGAACTTGTTCGCTACTTAATGGCCCAAGTAAGGTAATGTAGTTACTTAGTTGATGTGCCTCGATACGTGCCTTAATTTGCGTATCTAACTCTCCAAAGCCGCCAAGTTCGAAGTGAATATCCACCTGTTCCGCGGCCAAAGCGATGGCATCAATGGCATCGAGTAACCCCTTTTTCTCGGAAAAACGCGCCGCACAAAACACCTTAAGTGGCTCGCGGCCATGCGGTAAAAACGCATATTCAAAGCGTTTAAGCTCCACGCCCATACGCTGCACCACAATATTATGCTCTAGTGCTCCCAACTGACGCACTTGCTGTGCCCACAGCTCGCTAATTGGCAGTGCTAACTCGGTGCTCGCAAGCATTGCCCGGTAAGCTTTACCTATGGCATCGCTTGGGGTGACCGCCGAGATATCCGCGCCATGAAAAATGGTGGCGATGTTACCTTGCAGCAGCCCTAATTGGCGCAATTGCTGTGCAAACACGCCGTTATGACCAAAGTGGCACACAATCCAGTCAAAGCGCGTATTTTGTTGTTTAAGGGCACTTGCACACGCCAACAACTTTAATCGCGCAAGGGGTAACGCAAGGCGCTTTGCCGTATTGAGCAAGGTAAATGGAGCTGGTGCAAACAGCGCTTGTTTCGCGCGTTTAATCAGCTTGTGCAGCGCACCACTTTTGGGGGACTCTTCGAGCAAATATCGTGTGCGAGTAGCCAACTGGTAGGGCTTTAAATGACGTTGTTCAAGCAAGTTCATGTCGCCACGATAAACGCTTAAAATCGTCACATCGACGCCTAAGTCAATGAGTGCCATGACTTGGTTTATCACAAACGTTTCAGAGCGACTAGGGAAGCTATCGGCAAAAATGGCTAAGCGGATCAAGGTTGTTGTTCTCTCACTTTAACAAAGGGTAACCACGGCACCTGATGGTATTTTACGCAGTAATACAAACCAAGCAAATTATTCAACGCAACGGCAATAAATAGCGCATTGGCGGCACCTAACGCCCCTTGCAAGGGGATAAGCCACGCGCTACAAAGCACTAAACAAAGCACGCTTACCATCAGCGAATTACGCTGAATTTGCTCGTAACCGCTCATCATCAGCAATTGACCGGTCGGGCCAACCACCACCTTCATTATCTGTACTGCAATGAGCACCAACAAAATCACATCGCTTGACTCAAAAAACTCACCAAAAAACTGCAGCACCGGTTTGTGGATCGCAAAAACAAACAACGCGACAACGAGCGCACAGCATAGTGACACCGTGCGCGATTTTTGAAACAACGCGGTAAGCTGCCTTTTTTCGGCTTTTTTAGCTAACACAGCAAACTCAGGCATGAGCACCGCATTAAACGCTAAAAGCACAAAGCTCACCACACTTACAATGCGTACTACAATGGCCAGTTTTGCCACTTCGTCGGCACTGGTAAACCATCCAGCTAACAACACCGAACCTTCTAGCATCATCGTTGAGCATAAGGCAATGGTTAAATAACGATGGTATTTAGGCGCTTCTCTCTGTGTTTGTGTATCGAACACCTGCTGTTGCGCTGCGTCTGAAGGACGCGCATAAACCAAGTAAGCCAAACACACTAGGCTACACACCAGTGCGCTTAATGCTAAAGCCAGTAGCAGTGGTACAACTTCACCAAACAACCACACACCGATTAATACTGCCGCGCCGCTAAGCATACGAGGTGCCGCGCCAATAAATTGCTGCAGCGCGGGGCGCTTAGTTGCTTGTGCCCAATAGCCAAAAACCGATACTACAGCGATAAATGGTGGCAATGCCGCAATGCACAAGGTTAACTCGAGTGAACTCAAATACCCACCAAAAAACAACAGCGCAATAACCACAAGGTATAATGCCGAAAACCCAAATACGACTTTAAGGGCGGCATAGACGGTTGAATATTGTTGCGTGTGGCTAATATTGGTTAATTGTTTTACCAAACTGTTGTCGCGGCCAAAGCGCAGTAACACCGCCATGACAGTGGCAAACGACAAAAGCCAAAAGTAGTCACCAAGTGTGCTTGGTTCTATTGTTCTGGCAAGGCCTGCGACAATAAAAAAACCAACAATCACAATAGAGAGCTTTGCGGCATAGACTTGTGCAGTGGAGATAAGTAAAGCTTTATTCATGCGCGGCTAATTTTCAAACTGGTAGTTAAAGCGCTCAATGTCTTGCGCATAAAAATGTGCAACCCACTCGCGGGTTTCATTGTCGTAGGCTGTGCGATAGTCACTACCGTGAGCGGCTTTTTTAGGGGCTAAAAAGCGAGGCTGCAACGGTTTAAGCAAACGCTTTAAGATTGCTTTTGAACCTAACTGCTCGGTGTTGTTTTTATGCGGAAGCACCATGCTGCTAAGGCCGATTTTTTCAGCAACGATAGCGAAGTCTTCACTTAGGTTTTCAAAACGGCCGATAAAATCGACCAAGCACGTGCCATCGGGGCTATACAAAAAGTTGGATTGCGGGATAACATGGCGGTATAAATCGCGGTGCGTTGTGTAACAATCGTCTTGTGGGGTTGGAAAGCGCGTTAATAAAAAGGTTTTAAAATCGCATTGGTAATTTGCCACGCCAAGGGCTTGGCGATAACGAAATTCAGAGTGCAAGCGCGCCCACGGGTTACGCACAAACGAAAACTTAAAATACGCATTAAAGGTTGCTTGGTCAACGTAACCAAAATCGAGGTATTCATGGGCAGTTAAATGGGCTAAACGCGGTGGACCTTGCGTTGCATCACTGTTTGGACGTAACAAATACGGCGCTCGCTCTTGCCAACTTTTATTCATATCTTGCAGTAGTGCCAATTCGACACTTTGCCCTGCTACCTTAGGTACATGGACAAATAACGCGCGGTGGTGATGACTTAACATAACAACGCTCTAAAAAAACCGTCATTTATCATAACACTAATCGAGTTAGTCGCAAATTACAGGCATAAAAAAAGCAGGCCTAAGCCTGCTTTTTTAACAAACTATAAAGTCAATTACTTGTCTTTACGGTTAGCTTTCATTACTGCGCGGTCTTGCTCAGAAACTACTTTGAATAGTGCCGTAAGGTCTACGTTGTCACCAGGTACGTTTGTAGTTAGGTCAAGAGCAACTTTACCAGAAGTTACGCCTGCGTCAGCTTTAACAGCGTTAAGTACTTTAGCACCGATATCAGTTACGCCTGGGCCGATTGAACCAACAACGCCAACTGATTTCCACGTGTTTTGACCATCTTCAAGCATGTAACGAACTGTTAGGTCGCCAGTCTTAGAAGATGTGTTTGTGATACGTAGAACAACAGCAGTGTTGTCACCGAAAGGCATGTACGGGATTTCAACTTGTGAACCGTTTAAGCTCCAAGAACCGTATGCTACGTCTGCTTTGTACTCGCCATCTTTAGTACCGTCAGTGTAAGTTGCAGTTAATGCACCAGAGAAAGACGTGTTGCTAAGAACGATCTTGTTTGTTGAAGTTGGAGTAAACTTCAGACCGTATGTATCGCTAAACGCAGCTGCGTTTGTACGAGAAATAGTAGAAGTTTTCTTGTCTTTGTCGTAAGCAAACGTTGTGTCTGTGTCAGTCGCTACGATTGCAACGCCATCGTCAAATGTACCTTTGCCATCTGTATCGAAACCAGAAAGGTCGTTGTTAAGTTTAACTTCAACTTTCTTAGCCGTTACTTTAAGTGTGTCGATGTCAGCAGTAGCATCTGTAATTGCAACTTCAAATGCTGATTTTGATGCGTCAACGAATTGCTTACGATCTTTAGATACATCAACAACACCTGTTGTAGCTGTAGCTTTAGAACCGATTTGAGTTTTCAATGTTAACACTGTTGCTGAAGTCTTGTCGATTTCAGACACAACTGGCGTAGACGCGTACGCAGTTACTTTAACGTCACCAGTAATTTTTACTAGTTTAGTGTTAAGAAGGAACTTCTGCGCGTTCTCTGCTTCGTCGTCTTTAACTTGGAATACAAGTTTAGTCGCAGAACGGCTTAAGAATTGCATATCGTCAGCATTTGCGAAAGTACCAGAATCTTCAACAACTTCTAGAGAAGGTGTTGCGCCAGTAGTATCGAACTCAGCACCAGTGATTTCGAAAGTTACTGCAGAACCGTTCGGGTAGCCAGCACCTGGAGCGAAACGGATTGCTACATTGCTACCAGAAGCATCTGAAACACCTTCAAGAGTAAGAGCGTCACCTGCAAGTGCTAGACCTTCTTTACCAGCTACTGCAGCACGCGCCTTACCACCAGTTGCATACTGAGATACAACTGCCGCAGTAGTAGCGTTTGCTTCTGCTGTAGTAACGTTAACAACGTCAATTGTTGATGCAGCTGCACCAAATGCCGTAGCAGAGAGCGCTACTGCTAATAGAGACTTTTTAAACATTTTTTCCATTCTCCTAGTTTCATGAAACCTAAAAGAGGGTGTCCCCTCAATTAAGGATATTAAGATTGCTCAACGAAATGTTAGAACGTCAAACAATCTAAATTCTTGGCTAAAATTCATCGATTATCAAATCAACTTAGTAATCCATAGCCTAATCTGCGAGCATAATTTAATTTTTTTAAAGGCTCACAATTGCCAATGATTCTAATCTTTAAAATTTAACTTTGTCAAGTGCTTAACACTTTTAACGTAAAGTCACTACAATCGTTTACAAAACATCCAAACCAACCGTAACGAGTGGCTATTTTTTAAACCATTATTATCTATAAAACTTTTCTCTGCGAACTATAAACGGTAGTGGCAATATGTCAACTACTATTCTTCAATATCAAGGTACTGAAAGCGTGACATAAACTGCTTTTTCACGGCTTCCCAACTTTCTTCATTCTCGATGATTTTTGGCGTTACCATTACAATCAATTCGACCTTTGTTTTACTGTTGTTTTTCGACTCGAATAACTTACCTAGTATAGGAAGCGATGAAAAGAATGGCACGTTACTTTCACCACGGTTGTTATTTTCTCGAATTAAGCCTCCAAGTACAACAGTTTGCCCACTTGCCGCGACAACTTCCGTAGTAATTGTTCTGTCGGCGAAGATTGGGGCTCCTTCAACCGCACTCGACCCTTCACCCGTATTGCTAATACTTTGCGCAATTTCCATCAAAACCACACCTTGTGCATTAATGGTTGGCGTGACGGTTAGTTGAACACCGGTTTTACGATATTCTACTGAAGACTGTGAGCCATTTACTGGATCCGTTACAATTTTACCTAAGGTAGGAATATCATCACCCGCGGTAATATTCGCTGCAACCCCATCACGGACAACAATAGTTGGTCTAGACAGCACATCGAGATTCGAGTTCGTCTCTAAAAACCGCAACGTCACATTGCCATCTGCACCACGTAATATGTAATTTAGCGTACCTGCGGCACCAGTTAACGTGCCAAACCCTTTATCGACTAAAGGCGCTGAATTCGTTAAAGTAAATTCAACCCCTTGCTCAAACTTACCTGTCAGTTGAACTTCAGCAATAATCACCTCTAACATGACTTGCTTAGGCATTACATCAAGTCGTTTGATGAGTGGCAGAAGGTCTCGATATTTCTCACCAGAGCTTTCAATGATCAAGCTGTTTGAACGCTCATCAACCACCATCCTCATATCTTGATTCGACGCAGAAAGTGATCCTGTTGGGCGTTCTTGTTTCGCTTCATTGTTAGCGCTTTGAGCACTTACCGATGAGCTTACGGTTTGACCCAGTGATGCGCCCCCAATCAAAACCTGCAAACTTTGCCCGAGATCCGTAGCTCTTGCAAACTGAGGTTGATACACATGGTATTTTCGCGCAGTGCCCTGACTTGGCTGATCTAACTTAGCAAGCCAATATTCAGAGCGCTTTAATCCACTTAATTCATTCGCGAATAACACCATCGCACCGCTTCGCTCTAACAGTACGGCAGAGACAGCAACACCGGTTTTACCCTGTGTTGAAAACGTAATGCCTTCTTCATTTAATAGATTTTCAAGCTCTAAGCTAAGCTCAGTTACGCTATTAAAAATCGGCTTATAAAAAGCGATGTGCTTATTTACTAAGCTCGGTCTATCTAACATTGAGATAAAATCAAGCGCTTTTACTATCTCCAGTCGCTTGCCTTTAATTGCAATCGCATTACTTTGATTTGCAGGCATGGCCGTTAAGTTAAACAATTCATTTAGCGTACCCACTAAAGCAAACTGATTACCATATTTAAACGGGACATACTGAACGATATCTTGTGTTGTATTAGGGACATCTTCTGGTTTAAAACCATAACCAAATGCTACCGTTGCTTTGCCACCTTGCTCACTTTGATGAATATAGAAAATCCCTTCGTTGTATCGGATCACATACCCTTTTTGATTAAGCAACTCTTCACTTAAAGAAAACAGCTTTTGTTTCGACACGGCTTCTTGAATATTGAGGGTCAGCGTTTGTGAATCCTCACTCGCTTTATCACCAACAATATAACTAGTATTTAATAAATCACCAAAAACGTAATGGATGAAATCTTTAACCGCCAAATTGTCTACGCTAATTTTTATCGTTTCTTTTGCGTCAAATAAAGCCTCTAAATTTTTAGTCGACGACGATTTCGAACTTTCCCAATTTGGAGACGAAAGATAGGACATGGCTAGCTCGCTTGCAGAAGAAGACTTCTGTGCCGCGGATGACTCTAAGAAATCCGTTTCATTTTGATTCTTTGTTGTCGTCGCCGTTCTATCTGACTCTGATAAGTACGATTTATTTACCGCCAAATTTTGTGGCTCTGTACTTTGACAACCAGCCAAAAGAATCGCTAAAAAGATCAGTGATGGTTTAAAATTGACTTTCATAGATTATTTCTCTAACTCCGATGTGGGTTCGTACATCATTAAAATTTTGATGTCGTCTCCTGATCTTAATTCTATCTTGGTTTGGGTTTGAATTGTGACTTCATATCCATTGATTGATTTGCCATTTTCAACTTTTTTTAAACTGCCCGCTTGCTGCCCAGACACTTCTTGCACTAATACATACTCTTGCTTACCTAAAACGATAGCTTTTAATGCCAGTATGCTATGCCCTAGCGTAACCCTAATTGCTGAATCTTCCGATTCAGCTGAAGTTTGTTCATTCACCGCATCTTCATTGTTTTCGTTTTGAAACACACTGAAACGAGCTTCAAATTCTTCCACTTCCATGCCTTTTTGAACACTAAGCACGGTAAAATTATCGTCAAAGCTATTTGTTTTCCCCGATGTCTGTGCTGTTGAGAAACGTTCACTGTAATCATGAACAAGAGCAAGCAAGGTAATCACACCGAAGAAAGCGGCTAATCTATTCATCAACAACCTCCATATACGTACTCAAGATCATAGTTCCAGAAATAAACCCAAGCTTGAGACCATCATGATTGGCAATGTCTAGATTAAATTCATCTATTTGAAACTTAGTGCTTGTTTCAATCAAATTTATCACACGTAAGCCATCCAACGTTCTGCCTGTTAGTCGTACTTCCGCAGTAAACTTCTTAACGCCTAAAGCGGTAAGTGACTCGGACGGGCGCCATTGAAAGCTAGTAACACTTATTTTATTCGTATTAAAAAGGGACTCGATTTGCTGCTGATACTCTAATTTAAACTGGGGCTCTTCTTGTTGAGGTAACAGAATGTCTTGTTTAATACGTAAAATTGTCTCAAGCGTCGCTCTTCGCTGAGCATTCGACTCTAAATTATCAACCACATGGTTAGCTTTAAACAATCGGTTCTCGAGCGCTGCATTGGACTTTACCAAATCACTTTGCCATTCGATTAACGGAAACATGAAAAATTTAAGTGCTGCAAGGATCAAAACCAACATGATTAAAACTGGATTTTGACGAAATGTACTCAACAATACTGGAGGTATTTTACTCATTCTAAACCTCCTTAAAAACAAAACTGATCACAAAAATGTCTTCCTCACGACTGCGACGTGTTGGAAAATCAAACTTTGCGTCTGATATACTTTTATGCGCGACTAATTTTGAAAGTAAATCGGTTGCTTTAAAAGCTCGACCACGCAACACATAACGACCATCCTGTATTCGCACATTTGTTAATGTAACGTCGTCCATAAGTTCTGAAAGTATTACTAAAAACCTCTCATGACTTTTTACATTTTCGTTTACTAATACATTCAGCTGTTGATAAGTCTTTATTTGATTATCCACCACTTGCTGTTCGGCAATAGCCGTATCAACTTTACCTGAAATTCCGCTTATTTTTGACTGCAAATAATATTGCTGCCCCAGTAACCCTAACGACGTTACAGAAAGGTATCCGAATACAATCAGTACACTTGGCAAAAAAGCCTTGCGTGTCATTTTTATTAATTCATTAGAAGGCGGCTTTACAAAAAAAGATGTCCATTTGTCAAAAGCGAGATTTTGTATGCCTGTGATCAACCGTTCGGCTATATTCGTACATTCACTTAATGTCACTTGCGATTTTGCAATCCCTTTAGCCGCCAGAAAATCATCAACCGTGCGAATAAATTGATTACTACGAACAGAAAAGTACCCTTTTGGGCTGGCTAACGTAAAATGAGTTCTATCTTGTTTATTGAATACAACGAGCTCATTGTCGCGATGAGTGATCAACAAAACTTCAGGAATTGAAAACCATACAGAGGGGGGTAAGTTCGAGAAGCGCCAAGACTGACAGTAAGTCGCGCCATTTACTGTGTCTAGCAGTATGGAATGAGATAATGGATCTAAACGACGTTCATTCTTAATGACCTTTTTTACTTGAGCTCGGTCTTCTATAGGGAATGATTGAACGTCAGCCTCTCCAACTGTATTGGCAATAATCATGATTCTCGGCGAAAAACCAATAGGAGCAGCCTGTAATTTGATAACACTGTTTTTATTTGTAAAGCTATACATTTCGCCATCAAAATACCCTATATTTTGCAATAGTAGCTTTTTGAAGACTCTGATTATTTTTGCTGGAATATTCATCTTTATTCTTTGACGGACAAAATTTCAATCGGCTTTTCGCGACCTTGTACGTAAGGGTTAAATCGCACTATCTTGGTTACGTGTAAGTTCAACTCACCGAAACTTGACATAAATGTTACTTTTAGATCATTGCTTGGAAATACGAACACCTCATCATCTTCTTCTATTCCTGTCAGTTTTAAGAATTCACTTTTAGATAAGTTTTCTTTTTTACGTAACTCAACAATGACTTCTTTAATCTCTGTGCCATATAATGACACGAGCAATTCTTCCGATGCATTAAGCGGATTGAATGACCCTCGCGAGTAAATATTGGCATTCGCACTTAACGTATTAAAGACATCAACTGAATAGCCTAAAAACAAGAGTTCAGCCTCATAAATTATCGGACCATCTCTTTTTACTAAATTTGAAGGCGGTACTTCGATCCCACCAAAGCGAGTAAGATTATCAATATCCTGATAGTCTGACAAGTTATCAACAAGTTGTTGAGCTTCAGCCTTGCTCAGTCCTTTAGTAACTAACAGTGCTTTTAATATTTCTTTATTTGGATACCGCAAGTTAATCAAACTAGATAGGTCATTTAGCATTATTTTGACTGAATTTGATAGTTCAGTGACCTCACCATGAAAATTCAATCGCTTACCTTGATAGTTTAAACCAGTTAACTCTTTTTCTTGTGTTAACAGTTCATAAAAAAGTGCATTTTGCTGACCATATAACTCAACAAATGCAGAAGTTCGATCATTCGTTAACTGGGCAAGCTTGATATGGTTTTTAGACGTGGATAAAAAAAACAATCCCAACATCGATAAAATTGCGCTGAAAATTAAAATTTGAATGAGAGCGATGCCGTTTTTCATTAGTCTACCTCAAAATAAGGTGACAATTCTTGATATGATTTTTCATGCAAATCAGCGCTTATTGTAACTTCATCTTTTCCTAACCAAAGCATCAAATTAATTCTGGTCGGCAATAGACGCTTATCTATGCCGGAATACAATTCTTTGAACTCTTTTGGCTGCCCATCAGCACTTGTCGCTTCTTCGAGCGAATCGTATCCTACATACGAAAACGAAATATCTGACACGTCCGGCAATAATACAACTGAGTGTTCATAATGAATTGTTTGATCAACTTTGAGTAATTGAAAATGCTTTAATGACGTCGCTTGATAAATTAATTGACTCTTCCCACTTTCATCATTAACGAAAGAAATTCGAAAAACTTCTGGGAATCGTGAATCGAATAAACCATTTCGGGTAATACCGAGTAAGTTATTAGCGCTACCTACAAAAAAGAAAAAAGGTGATTGTCGAGAATCTCTCACTACATGAGGCATAAGACCAGTTAACACCAATCTCAGATTCTCTATTCCTTTATAAGTCTCATATGTTTGCACAAATTTACTATCGCTTTTTTGCCAGTAAGAAATATATTGACGATACGCAGTTGACGCGATAGTCATTAAACTTGCTAAAATAATGAGAGATATGAGTAACTCAATTAAGGTAAAGCCTTTATCTCGCATTAATAACCCAGCCTAGCTCTTGATAGGAATACACTTTCTTTTTATTGTTGTATTCGAGTTCTAAAGTCACGTTCCACAATCGAAATTCATTTTTAGCATCAATGAAACTACCCATATCAGGGTCAAATTGCTTGGGGGGAAATCCAGATTTAGCAATCGTGGCCGACCAACTATATTTAACACCAAATGCGACCCCTTCATTTCCTTTAACATCGCTTACTGTTGGGTCAAGGTTTGTAATTTCTGACTTTATCTCTTGGATTATTGAACGAACCGGAGTATTTAATTTTAGATGCGCCGATGCAGTGTTACTTGCATTAAGGGAGCCTCTATAAATCACTGTCATCAATGCAATAGCTGAAAAAAGAATAACACTCGCAATTAGCACTTCTAATAGCGTGAATGCACTGTGTTTGTGAACGTTATCTCTATTCACAATTTTTTACCATTAATCAAGCTTGATACGTCTAAACGGGCAGCTTCGCCAGTCAATTCATAGGTAATTTCGTCTTTATCAGTTAGCCCTGAACGCGAAATGTCAAAAGAATCTTCACGGAATGATATTGAATCAAAAACGATGGTTTTTATACGTGCTGAGTCGGAGTAAATCGACAATTGATTTGCTGATAGCTTTATTGTTATTACTCTATTTTGAGCAAAAGCGATAGCACCTCCATAACGCAGCGTATGCTCGACCTCTTTGAGTTCAGTTTTAGCCCTAATTTTATCAACATTGGCAATAACAAACGGCCCAACTAAAGAAGCCATCAAGCCCATCAAACTGATTACCATAAGTAACTCTATTAATGTAAAGCCAGTACTGCGTTGTTTAGAAACCAATGTCATTGACTGACACCATACTCAATAGCATTATCACAACTACGCTGCCAACAAAACCACCCATAAATAAAATCATCATCGGCTCTAATAGATTCGTTACTTTTGCTGTCCAATCACTGAAGTCTCTGCGCGTCCTATCGGCTATTTCAGCAAAAACAGTATCTAAATTCCCTGACTCTTCCCCTACTTCGAGTAACGAAACAAAAAACTCTGGATATATTGATGTTTTTTTAAGCGCTACAGATAACATCTCACCTTGCTTAATTTGTTTTCGCGCTATTTCAACTTCACGCCTTAATACATTATTTCTAATGCTTCCAGACGAAAGAGCTAGTGCTTTGTCTAGCTGTACTCCCGCTTTTAACATCATAGCAAGACCGGAATTAAAACGAATAAGCTCCACTGTTTTAATCCCCTTACTTAATAGTGGGATACGCAAACTAAACTTATGCCACCAAGCAATAACGCTAGGTTTCGACCTGATAGCATTTATAGCAATGGGAATACATAGTAAAGCCAATAGCATAAACAATTGGTAATTCACAAAAAAATCACTGATCTCAAGCATCATTTGGGTGTACCAAGGTAACACGGATGGATCTTCAAACATTGTTGACATTTTTGGAATAATAACGTTAAAAATGAAGAAAATACTGAGTAAACAAACAAACAGAATAACGGCTGGATAAGCCAAGGAACCAATTACTTTCGCTTGAAGATCTCGTTTGAATTTTAGATCGCGAGCTAGACTATCAAACACGCCTGCTAGGTCACCTGTCGCTTCACCGAGCTCAATCAAATTGCAATAAAGATCATCAAAAATATCCGAGTGTTCCCGGAAGCTTTGAGATAACGGCTTACCTTTCTTTAAATCTCGACTTAACGCTGCTAGTAACTGAGCCAACGCCAAGTTGGATTTACTTTTTCTAATAATATCAATGCCTTTGTCTATTTTAACTCCACTTTTGAGCAATAAACTCAACTCTGAAGTCAAAAACTCTAAATCACTTAGTGAGATCTTATTTTTATTAAATAGACGAAAACTTTCCTTCGATACTTTTATTTCAACGACATGTAAACCTTGCTTTTTTAACGTAGCTAAAGCCGCAGATTCACTCTCTGATTCAATGATTCCAGAGGTTTGCGCACCGCTATTATCAACCGCTTTATATTGAAAAACATGCATCAGCCTGCTACTCGCAACACTTCTTCGATCGTTGTTTTGCCTTCAATCGCTTTTAAAAATCCATCTTCTAATAACGTCCGGCGATTCAAACTAGCATTATGCCGTTTCGCACTCTGAATAAAATTAGAATCTTTAGGCAATGAACGAATTTGTTCATCACACCCTAAATATTCAATAATCGCCATCCTGCCACTGTATCCTGTGTTGCTACATATTTCACAGCCCTTACCCACCTTTAAAGTACAGTCGCTAATACCAAACTTATTCGCCAATCTCGAAAGGTCATACTTTTCGATTAACTCTGCGCTGCGTGGATGCTCAATAGAACAATGTGGACAAACTTTTCTAGCTAACCTTTGGGCCACTATAGAGATCAATGCGGCATTTAATAAAAACTCTTCTACCCCCAAATCTAAAAGTCGGGTATAGGCGCTAGCTGCGTCATTTGTATGAACAGTACTAAATACTAAATGGCCTGTTAATGCAGATTGAAGTGCTATTTGTGCGGTTTCTTTATCACGTATCTCACCCAACATGATGATATCCGGATCTTGACGAACTATTGAGCGTAAACCTGCAGCGAAATCAAATCCAATTTCACTTTTAACTTGAACCTGATTTATTCCCGGTAATTGATACTCTACTGGATCTTCTAAGGTAATGATTTTCACATCATTACCATTCAATTCATTTAAAAAAGTATAAAGTGTCGTCGTTTTACCAGACCCCGTAGGGCCTGTTAACAAAACAACGCCTGCTGTGGCTTTAATGTCTTTTCTAATTTGAGCTTCAATATCTCCAGCAAGACCAAGTACATTTAGATCGTAACGAACATTTTCTTTCTTTAAAAAACGCATTACAACCGACTCACCATCATTTAATGGTAGTGCAGAGACACGAATATCAATCTCTTTATTGCCAATTCGAGTTTCGATTTTTCCATCTTGTGGTCGACGCTTTTCGGCGATATCCATCCCGGATAAAATCTTGAGACGCGTTACAAGAGGGATCTGAACTTTTTTATTTAACCGTTCTATTTCATGTAAAACGCCGTCTACTCGAAAACGTACACGATACCATCCTTGATATGGCTCTAGGTGCATATCAGATGCCCCTGCATTAAGTGCTTTGGTCATTAAAGAGTTGAGTAGATTAACAATAGGCGCTTCCGAGGCCATTTCTTTAAGGCGGTCTTCTTCTTCCGAGTTTGTATCGGAATCTTCACCTGCACTTTCAATAACATTAAACTGCGCTGAAAGATCTCTAAACGTCGAATCGCCAATAATAAAGAGATTGAGTTTGATCGCTTTTCTATCTAGCCAGTCATGTATTTCAATGTCTAGAGGGTAGACACTAACAAAATCGATAGAATTTTCAGAAAGACTGACAGGAGCCCATTTGTGAGAAATTAAATATTGCAGTTCTGAAGCACTAAAGTGTTCTAAAACTTTTTGTAATTGTAATGCTCCTTCCCAAATAGGAATACCTAGAGCACTTGCTAGCACATTCGGTATTTGCTCATCAGTCAAGCACCCCATGTTTACAAGGATTGATTCTAATCGTCCACCTTGCTTCTCTTGAAAACTGAGGGCTTTATCTACATCACTTTGAGCAACATCAAATTGATTAACGAGAACATCAACTAATTTCATTAATTATGATCAATATCTGCGTTGCTATCTTCACCGCCTACCTTGCCATCGGCACCAAGCGACCTAAGGGTGTAAGGTTTACCATCATCACCTGGTAGTTTATACACATATTCATTTCCCCATGGGTCTTTTGGGATTGCTTTAGGCAAATAAGGGCCATCCCAACGAGGACTATCACTTGCTCTTAGCTCTTCAAGTGTTTGAGGATATGAGCCCACATCCAAACGATAGGTGTCAAGCGCGGTCTCAAATGCTGCCATTTGTGACACAACAATACCTCTTTCAGCCTTACCTAATTTATCAAAAAACTTTGGTGCAACAAGTGATGCCATTAAACCTAATATTACAATAACAATCAAAAGCTCCATCATAGTAAAACCACGTTGGCGTGTTGTCTTTAAGTTGTTCATGAGATTACTTCTTCCTTTGTGTTTTAGCTTTTTTCTTTATGAGGTAAGTACGAACAAAGCGCGCGACTTTCCACGCGTGCATTAAGCAATACAGGTAGCCTAAGAAGATAAGAATAAACAACATCATCATTGCCCATTCAGGTACCCCCATCACATCACCTGTAATACCAATCGCGGCTAAGAACATGGAGAACAGTGCAATACTAAAGAGTGCGCGACGAGAACTAAAACCAATACGCATAAACACGTGATGTAAGTGGTCACGGTCTGGTTTAAATGGCGACAAGCCTTTTTTGATACGGCGGATCACAATCGCCACTAAATCCATTAATGGTACTGCGATGATCCAAAGCGCGGTAACCGGGTTAAAGACTTTCATTTCTGCGCTTTGAGTGCCTTGCATTAACAACCAAATCACGCTTAAGCCAACAAACATCGAGCCTGCATCACCCATGAATATTTTACGATTTTGATGCCCTTTAATTCCAAGGTTAAAGGCAAGGTATGGCAACATCGTCGACATAATAATGAGTGGCAATAAGCTCCATTGATGCACACCGTTAAGTAGCATCAGAATAAACACGGACGAAAACGCCACTAAACTCATCGTACCCGCCAGGCCGTCGATACCGTCGATCATGTTAAAGGCATTGATGGCAGCAATGACCGCAAGCACAGTAAACACATAACCAAATGCACCAAGCTGCACGTCACCTAATCCAACCAAATTGCCTAAGTTACTTATTGAGCTCTCTGCTCCCCACATCATGACGAGGGCGATGACGGTTTGAATAAACAAACGCACACGTACGCCGAGTTCACGGTAGTCATCGATTACGCCAAGCATTACAATCGCGGCGGCGCACGATAGGTAAGTCACGAGTCCTTTTTCAATCGGGAAAAACAATAAGGCAGTCACAAACACCGCTGAAAATATTGATATACCGCCAATTAATGGAATTGCACCGACGTGTTTTTTACGCTGATTTGGTAAATCCACCAAACCGGCGCGAATTGCGACTGGTTTCATTGCAAAAATTGCAAGATATGAACTTAAAAAAGCAAAGAGAGCTATAGTCACCGTATTCATCTTTTAGATAGCGTACCTAACGACCCGATATTGTATTGTAGTTCGACTACAAATTCCAATATCACCTAAATTTTGACTTTATTTGTCTTTACCGCGTACCACGAAATGGAAAAATATCACTGCAAATAACGACAAAATAAATCCAGCAAAACTTGCGCCTATGGCTATTAATGCACGCTTTGGACCAGACTTATATTTTGGCACAATCGCGGGATCAATGACTTTAAACACGTACTGTGTTTGGGTTTGCGCAAGCATCTTTTTCTGTTCTTGTTGCTCTATCAATTGGTAAAAAATGCGCTGCATGTCTGCAATTGGCGTTTCTGATAGTGCCTTTTTCAAATAATTAATGCGTGTGTTGGCTTCCAATATATCGGTATCTTGAATCGTTTGATTAATTTCTAAAATCAACAAATCCGTCACTTGCTTTACCAACTGTGGCGAATAGTGAGTAGCGAAAATAGTCACAAGCCCTTTTTTATTGTCTTCTTCAAAACTCAGCAAGCTGCCAAGCATAAAGTCTCGTACTTCTGCGACGCTCGGTTCAAATGAACGATTCGTTTCTGGATTCACTTTCCATGCTTTAGTGGTTGGATCGTAAATATCCAGGTTGTACTGAAACTCTTTCGTGATTGGGTCCCACGATTGTGTTGCCATCAACACGCCTTTTAAATCGTACTTCGTGACAAATTGATTTAAAAACTGGCGACTTTTTAAAATTGGCATCGCAATATCAGTATTGGCGGTCGATTTTGAACCAAGACTCACACCTGCAAGTGCAGCAAAGCCGCCAAATTCTGACTTTAAGCCGCTTAATCCACCGCTGTTACCATCGTCTACTTTTGCAAGCAATGCAGACGCGGTATAAACGTTAGGTTGTTTTAACGCATACCAAACGCCAAAAGCCATAAAACATGCCGTGAAGAGGATAATAAACCACTTTCCTTTCCAAATAACATTCAATAAGCTTTTTAGGTCAATTTCGCTTTGCTTAATCAATTCAGCTTCACTGTACTGCATTAATCTTCCCTTACTTGTTCAGCGTCGCGATTGAAGCGGCAGCGAGACCAAGTTGATAAATAATTTGCGTCGCCTGACTCCACACGGTCAGAGCATCTTTCTGTTCGGTATCAAGTGGCACTACGATTGTATCACCTGGTTCAATCGAATTATGCACTTGAGACACGCTAAACCACGATTGGCTTTCGGGGATCACAACCGAGCCATTGGCTTTAATCACGTAAACTCGGCTTTCATCCGCTTTTTGTTTAAAGCCACCACTTGAACGAATGTAATCGTTCACGTTCTTTTGCGCTTCAAAAATGTGCGTTGATGCCATATATACTTCACCAATCACGCTGACTGAATTCTGAATGGACGGAATATAAAGTGCATCGCCATTCTCTAAGGGTAGCTTTAGTGAATCTGAATTGTCTAAATCAATGACCAAACGACCAAGTGCTTCAACTTTAGCGAGGTCGGTCATAATCTTATCCATGTCCGCGTACGACATGCTAGAGACATTAGTGCTCGACTGTTGAAACGTTGATGATACGATGTCACGTCGAAGCTCTTCGGATAAGCGTTGTAGCTGTGAACGCTCTCGCGTTTTAATTGATTCACGGGTAAAAATCGCAGCGGCTTTGTGCGCGTAGCGGCTATACCCGCCCGCTCTATCAACGACGTCTTGCAGTGTTTCGCCGCGGTGAATGGTATATACGCCCGGGAACTTAACTTCACCAACGATTTTAACTTCGAGCTTATCTTGCCAATTTGGTTTTGGAAAAATCGTAATGGTATCTTTACTCTTGAGTGCAGTGTCGGCAAGCGAGGTGGTTGAGTCTGCGCTAAACTGGATATGCTCTACACGTTTCGTTTCGTCGTCCGAATCAGAGATCCGTGTAATTTCAACTTTGCCCAAATGCGCTGATTCTTGCAAACCACCGGCTGCATCAATTGCCAAGTTAAAATTACCATTTACAGGCAACGGATAAACACCTGGGAATTTCACTTTGCCATTGATTGCAAATACCTTAACCGGGTCATAGGCAGAAGACTGGCGCTGCAACTTGGCTACAATTGACGGCAAAAGGTTGTGGCGACTGAATACGGCGAAATCTAACTCATCGCGCGCTTCCAAACCCAATAACGCATCGACACTGCTGATTTTTTGATTTTCGGCGTTTTCTAAACGTTCTTTGCGGGCTTTTTCTTTGGCCTCATCGTATTGACCGATGTAACGTAAAAACTGCTCACGCTCGTATTCTTCCCATTGGTGAATGCTTTTTTGGTGTTTTAGCTGCTCTTGAGAGAACGCAAAATCCGACAACAATTTATCTTCGTCTTCTTTGAGCTCGTAACGACTGAAAATCACTAAAGTGTCGTTTGATTTTAGTTTAATGTCATCCGTGCGCATTACCACAATGTCTTGCAATGCAAATTGCACGATCTCAACATCCCCTTTTAGATTGATTTCACGGATAAGCAACGCATACGTGTAATCTGCAATGGCCAAAAAATCTTCGCGAGGATTGGTAAATAATGAACGAACAGTTTGTCCTTCACGCCATTCAAAGTGACCAGGATTTGTGACAGCGCCGACCACCGTAACCGTATTTTGTAATCGTGCTGAGGCTTGGTTAACGAGAATTTCATCACCATTTACCGGCGTGTAGTCATTTTTGTCGTTAAAATCAGCATTCACAATGATACGGCGACCTTTTGCGTCGTAACGTGAAACAACAATTTTACTTTTATTCGCATTCGCTTTTAAGCCACCAACCATGGCAATAATGCTGTCTACATTGTCGTTTTTCTTTAATTCAAAAATCGCTTGGCGATTCACTTCACCTTGCACTGTAATTTTCTTTTGTGCCGGTGGAATAAACACGACATCGCCGGACTTTAAAATCACATCATTTGAACTATCTCCAAATAACAGCAAGTCGTATAGGTCAAATGTGGCTATTAACTTTCCTGATCGTTTTACCTGAATATTACGCAATGAACCGGTTTGATTAACGCCGCCGGCCACAAATAACGCGTGGGTTACGGTTGCCAACGGAGAAACCATGTAGCTGCCAGGACGGTAAGCATCGCCTACGATCATGATGCGCATCGCATTAAGCTCACCCATTGTGATGTAAGCTTGCACACCAATCATTTCATCTTTTATTTTGGTGCTAACTAAGGTTTTTAGTTCTGAAAACGTCAATCCAATAACGTGAATAGGTGATAAGTTTGGAATAGACAAACGACCTTCGCGGTCAATTTTTAAAAAATGCTCTTCGGTCGTTTTACCAAATAAATTGATTTTGACTTCGTCACCAACACCAACGAGATAGTCATCGGTGATTGGCGCCATTTCTGTTGGCATAAACGTGGTAGGTTGGCCCGAAAACAAATCATAACCAAATGGCTTTAATTCATTTTGCGTTGGCTCAAACTTTTTATCCAAGTCAAATTCTTCGGATGTTTCATTATTATCCCGCGGAAGAATGGTTGGATCATTTGAAATTCTACTCTCATTGCCTTTTGCGCCACTGGCAGGATTGGTGATTCCATAACGTTTCGCTAACGCCTCTTGCTGCGCTTTAGGTAATCGTTTTAATTGTTCAATTTGTTGTTGTGATGGCCCTGATGAGAGCGCTTGATTTGACACAATCAAAAACAACGACACGATAAATAGTCTTAGGAAATTCACGTAAATCTCTTCCGTTATAGATTTTATTGCAGGCAATTCTACCTGACTTTAGAAAAATTTGAAGGGCGCATTGCGCCCTTTAAGGTAGGCGATTAGAAACTATAGACTAACGTCAATGATGTTTCGGTATCCGTATTTTCTTTGCCTGGTGCAACATCCGAGTTATTGGTGACATTAAACGCCACTTTCATTTGCAATGAACCATTCACTTTAGCTAGCAACGCCGTTTCTGATTTCGTTTTGGTGTTAGTGTCACCATATTCCACCGCCACC
Source organism: Pseudoalteromonas luteoviolacea B = ATCC 29581 (assembly GCA_000333235.1). GTDB lineage: Bacteria > Pseudomonadota > Gammaproteobacteria > Enterobacterales > Alteromonadaceae > Pseudoalteromonas > Pseudoalteromonas luteoviolacea_D. Next base: position 72,221 of record CAPN01000020.1, read on the forward strand.
AGTTGTTCAAACTTGGCGTTATCTGAAATCTTCCAACTAAAGTCTAACTTGCCAAGTGCAATTGGCTCGCCTTCTCTAACACCTGCTAATGGCATTCCGTTGTCATCTACATCGGTGCTGTTTTCTTGGTGTTTGACGTATTTATAACCAGGACCAATTTCCGCATTGAGTTTCATGGTCTTATCGTTAATTAAACGCGTACCATAACCCAATGAAATCACCGATTCGCTGCGAAACGCACCAAAGTAATCCGAAACATGGCCACCATACACGTAAAGATGTGAGTGCTTCTGATTAATTTGATAATTCGCTTGCGCCGACGCAGAATACTTTTCATTCGTACGTTCACTGCGCTTTGAACCATCGTCTTCGGTGATTTCGTCTTCTTTATAAATACCGTCGAACTTATATTCGTTTTCCCAAAGCTCAAGAATATGCTTTGCTTCAATGCCACCTTTTAGTGTTGTTGTTTCGGTGTTACCACTTGTGATGATAGCACCGACTTCACTTGTGACTTCCCACGTTTTTTCGTCATTCGCGAACGCGTTCGCACTTAATACTGCCGTCGCCAATAGCGTTAAAACAGGTAGTTTCATGTGTTAAAACCCTTTTTAAATTAGTCTTTATGTAAATGAACATCCATTTGCGGGAATGGGATAGTAATGCCGTTGGCATCTAACTCAAGCTTAATATTTTCAACAATGGAGAAATAGGTTGGCCAGTACTCACTGGTGTTTACCCATGGACGAACCACAAAGTTTACGCTCGAGTCCGCTAATTCTAACACTGCAACCGTGTAAGCAGGATCTTTTAATACGCGCGATTCGTTATCTAATACCGACTGCAAGACTTCTTTTGCCTTTTTAATATCAGAATCGTAACTTACCCCTATCACTAAATCGATACGGCGTGTTGTCTCGCGAGAGAAGTTTACAATTGCTCCAGACATAATGGCCGAGTTTGGCATGATGATCACTTTGTTATCCGGTGTACGTAATTCTGTAGAGAAAATCTCGATTTTTTGCACACTGCCCGCTTTACCGCCAGCTTCAATGTAATCACCCGATTTGAATGGGCGTAAAATAATAATTAACACACCTGATGCAAAGTTCGAGAGAGAACCTTGAAGTGCTAAACCAACCGCTAAACCTGCAGCACCAAGAATAGCAATGAAGCTTGTGGTTTCAATTCCTACTTGCGACAGAGCCATCAGAACGGAAGCTGCAAACACAATCGCATAAATAATGTTAGCAACAAAAGAACCTACGGCTTTATCAACGCCCTTTTTCTCAAATGCTTTTTCAGTTAAGCCTTCACAAAAGCGACCGATCTTAATACCTATCATTAAAATGACAATGGCGATGGTGCCTTGGATGATGTAGTGCGTGATTAGATCTGAGTTATTTGTTACCCAATTTAGTATTGATTCCATGAAGTCCACCCTGTCAGCGTTATAAGCGAATTATTATGTGATCAAAAGATCATACATAGCGTATATGAATTTTCACTTTACAACAGAAAAATTTCGTAATTTTTAAAAAACTAAAAATTTTTCTTCCCATGATGCAATCATTTATGTATTATGCGCGCCACACCAAACATGGTGTGCAACTCCTTTGTGGCGGCTGTAGCTCAGTTGGTAGAGCCCCGGATTGTGATTCCGGTTGTCGTGGGTTCAATCCCCATCAGTCGCCCCACTCTTTTTTTTTGATAATCAAAAAACAATCTTAGAATCGACTTTCTTTCGTATTTAGCCCTTTAACGTTTTATCTGTTTCATTTTTCTCATTTCATTTTATGGCTACAGCGTATCGACAGTTTATCGCCAACCATTAGCTATCAACGATTTCTACGTGGCGATTTTCATTTTTTCGTTATTGCTAAAACCGAAGCGTCAACATTAGAAAAGCAAGATAAGATTAGCAAAGCGATTTTAGAGCACAACCAATTACACTGTGTGTTTTCACCGTTATTGCCTGAAAAAACGCGACAAAAGTTAAAAGAGGCCATTAAGGCAATTAAACACAATGGAGTATTAGAGCAGATTTCAAACAAAGATCAGCTTAACTGAAGATGTTCTTAGTTCTAGTATGATTTACGGTTTACGCTTTACTTACTTCAAAATAAACCACTTTACTAAGAGAGTAGGTATAAATCGCGAAACATCACCACGCTCGTTTGGCATGACAAGGATTTTTGTTTGCTACCTTCGTTCTATATGGCAGGGATTTCACTTTGATTAAAATCATAAATAAAAATGCCACCTTTCGGTGGCATCACACACGGGATTATTTCTATTTACAGATAGAAATGCGTTTCTTGTTGTTATTATTATCGAAATTATTTCCAGCTTTTTATTTTATGACCTTTTAAGGCATAGAATAAAATGAACAGGTAACAAGGCAGCATAACGATGTAACCACCTTGCTGTGCTTCTGCAGTGCCCGCAGAGCCACTCGCCAACCCCCAGAATAATGGACCAAATGCACCACCAGCGATACCCATGATGAGCAGACCAGAGCCTACGCTAGTTAATTTGCCCAATCCAGAGAGCGCCAAAGGCCATACCGCAGGCCAAACAATTGCATTTGCAAAGCCTAAGAATGCGATAAGCAACAATGTGTCGGGTAACATAACACCACCAAACGGTTGAAGTAAAGCACTCGACAAGACGTAAGAGGAGTTGTCACCAAATACAATTGCAAGCGTAACTAAACACCCTAGAATTGCAGAAACCGTTAATGCCATTTGCTGTGAAATGACACGTGGAATAAGCAAAATACCTAAAATATAGCCAAGCACCATACACACCATGGTATACGACGTCATGACCGAGTAGTTCTCAACACCTAAAGAAAGGGCAAACGAACCAATGGTATCACCGGCGATCACTTCAACGGCAACATACACAAATAACGCCACGACACCTAATGCCAAGTTAGGGTGGTTAGATAATACCGTTTTTACCGAAGCGTTTGCATCATCGCTATCACTTTCCGTGATTTCTGGCAGTGGTGAAAACTTAACACCGAGTGCAAAAATCCCGATGAAAAACGCTAAACCAAGATAAGGATACACTAGGCTATTGGCCATTTGATCAATCTCAGCTTGAGTCAGCTCTGAGCCAACTAAACCTTTAAAGTCACTTAAAATAAGCGCTGTAAACATTACTGGCGCGATTACGCCGGCAAACTTGTTTAAGATCCCCATGACACTTACACGCGCAGCAGCAGACTCTTCTGGGCCAAGTTTCACAACATAAGGGTTAACCGCCGTTTGTAAAAGCGTTTGACCTGTTCCCATGATTAACTGGGCAAATAAAAACAAACCAAACATTTGCGTTTTCGCTGCGGGAATAAACAGCAATGCAGCAAGCATCATAGTACCTATACCAAGCGCCATGCCATTTTTATAGCCTACTTTGCGAATGACGGCAGATGAAGGTATCGCAGTAAAGGTTACTGCAATATAAAACGAAAACAGGATTAATGACGCTTGAAATGGCGATAACTGTAATACTTGTTTTAAATACGGCATGAGTGAACCATTTAACCAGGTCACAAAGCCCAAAATAAAAAACAAAGCAGCGACTATAGCCATAGGAATTACATTACTTCGGCTTGAGGTATTATTCGACACGGTGGCTTCCATAAACTTCATCTCGTTGTATTTGAGGTTAATACCAAATCGAGCTAATACAAAGTCAATTTCAATGGTGATGTGTTTCACAGTGCAAATTGACCATTAAATCACGACGACTGGCATAGCGGTTCGCTTAACGTGCGTTAGCGACTTTCTCTTATATTGTCTGCGCCGCGCACAAAAATGACAGCGCTGACATTTAACTTTACGTTAAAATTTGACCTTTGACTAGGGGGAAATTACTCACTCGGGCATGATTTTCACTCAAGTTGTTTACAACTATGACAAAATTTGCGATTTGCTCGGTAAAAAAAAGGGCCCGTAGGCCCAATTGCATAGCGAAAAATTACAGTGACGTTACTCGACTCACGGTTTTCTCATTTAAGTAGCTGCGTAAACGCACGCTTTCTTGACGTTCAAGTTCCACTGGGCCGGTATAATTCAACCATGTTTTTCCACCGTCGAGACTATATTGGATTGCTAAATGAGGAAACGCTGTGTTAGCCAGTAATTTACCGTCTTCAACGATGCCGCCAGGTACTGGTAAGTTCACCGGAACACCTGCATTAACTAGCTTGGCGAGCTCTTTTTCACTGAGTGTGGCGGCAAATTGTGCCCAATCTTGATTGCGTTTTTTACCGTCGGGTTTTTGCCCTTCCCAACTCGCCTTATGCCATGCACGCTCTGCAAGTGGTAATAATCGTGGAAATATCATACTGAGCACTTGCTCTTCAGTACGAATGGTTTCTGTCCACACTTGGCCTTGGATCCCAAGGATATTCTCTGGTTTCTCAAGTTTTGGCATCGCGCGTCCCACTAAAGCTTCCAAATTCACAATTGGTTCTAAGTCACGTGTGAAATCGGCATTGGCATAAACATCATCCGGCATGTAACCAAATACTTTTTGCGTATCGGTATAACGCGCTGCCCAGTAATAACCGCGCTCTTCTGGGTGTGCCTCGTAGGGGTGATCAAAATACAAGTGCGTCCCGTGTGACAAAATCACTTGATAACCATCATTGGCTAAACGATAGGCTCTATCTGCCACACCCCATTCCCAAATGTTATCCCATACGTTTGCAGTAAATACCTCATTTGGGAATTCATCACGTTTAAATGGATTAGTGCGGTCATACATTAAACCATCTTCCCATGCACCAGGCGCAATGCCGCGTTTAGCAAAGATCTCTGCAACACGTTTTGTAAAATACGGTTTTAAATCGGCAACCCCTGCAACGCCATTGTTAGGAGCACTAAATAGCGCTTGGCAATAAGCTGAACCGGCCCACGAGCCAGCACCTACTTCATCTCCACCAAAGTGGAGATTTTCAAGGCGAGTGCCCGCATCACGGTACATGGCTTGAAGTTCGTATGTTACTTTCTCGATAAAGGTGTAAGTTGAATCCATACACACATTTAGGGAGTTATCTGTGTAGTTCTGAACCGTTAGATACTTGGATTTATCGTTTGGATCGCTCAGCAAATAGGCTTTCGCCCCAACCGCATCTCCAGATTCCATCAAGCGTTGGTATCGGGCATCCATTGCTTTAATGGCCGCTCTAGCATGCCCTGGCCCTTCAATTTCAGGGATAATGTCGATATGACGTGCTTTGGCAAATTTCAACAGTTCGACAAAGTCGTCGCGCGTTAGATAACCATTACCACTGCCAGATTTAAACGGCCCTGTACCGAGTTGTGTCAGTAAGCAGCTACGTTCACTTAAATCAAAACAGCGGTGAGCACCAATATCCGTCAACTCAGGTAACCCAGGGATCGCGACACGCCACCCCTCGTCGTCAGAAAAATGCCAGTGGAACTTATTAAGCTTATAACGCGCCATTTGTTCGACAAGTTTAAACATTGCTGCTTTGCCATGGAAATTACGGCTATTGTCATAGTGCATACCACGCCAATTAAAACGTGGGGCATCCGTTATTTCGCCGCGAGGTAAGGTATACGCCGTTTGATGTTGTGCAGGCAGCAGCGCAAGTAAACTTTGCATACCATAAAACACCCCGGCGTTGTCCGCCCCTGTGATACGAATGCGCTCATCATCAATATCAAGGGTATAACTTTCTTTTACTGACTTGGTATCATCTACACGTAATTCGATGACCCTATCACCTTTTGCGGTTGCAATGTGATCAGGCTCAGCGGTTAATTCTAAACCTAGCGCCTTTAAGTCTTCTTGAAATACCGCCACTTCTGATTTTAGGCGGCCAGCAAAACGAATTTGCCACTGGCTATTTAATGTCGTGGTACCGCGTTTAAAATCAACGTTTTGTGGCTTTGGAATAATACGCGAAGCAGCTTCTTTAATTTCCACGGAATTCACAGCTAAATTCGCTTCAAAACGACTCGCCGCAGTGGGGGTTTTGGTATGATCCGTTGGTTGATTGTAACGCTTAAGTTGATTTTCACGTTCGATAGGCGCAACAAACTGACGCATGTCTTCTGTGTCGGTATTAGCAAAAATCGCCGGCATTAGTGTATGAGAAGTGATAAACGCACGCGGCATAAAATCGGTGTAGGCTGCAACCCACGCACCTGCAACAAATTCGATTTTGACCGATTGGCCTTTCGCCAATCCGGCAAACCCTTTTGTTGCTGTGATGCGATGCAAATCGCCATTAATGTGCTCTACTTTAAAACCAGGATGACGCACTTCACTTATTTTACGCACAGAGTGAAGATAAATTTGCCAATCACTTTGCCCTTTAGGTAGAGCAACATTGGATTGGTTCGTTAACAAAATAGAACCGAGAAACTCGCCTGTTTTTCCGTAAAAGTTATCTTCAACCGCGAACATAAACTGGGTATCTTTTGCAAACGCATTTAAACTTTGCTGGTCAAAACTTGCGTTTGCATACAGCGGTACCGCCATGCATGCGCCTAATATCCATTGATAGTGCTTTTTCATTCTACTTTCTCCGAACCCTTAGGTTTTCTTGCAATTTTTAATTTAAGTGTCATCCCACCGAGCACTTCACACCTAAGCGAAGTATGATCGTGAAATGATATTATTGCAGGTATTTCACTCAACTTGTCTTTTTTCATCATATAGAAAGTAAAATGACAGCGCTATCAATTTTTCCGTATAAAAAAGGGACTTCATCGTAAAATCCCTTCAAATGTAAGTTTTATCCATTATGCCAAACGTCGTTAATACCCTGCAGCTTGACCATCTTTACGGGTTTCAGAGGCGCCGTAATATACTCTGTTTTTTGCATCTTTTAGAATAGCTTGATAGCCGCCATAAGGGCCTAGCGCTTCCACTAGTTTGTGCCCTTTTTCAATCAGTGAACGACGAGTCGCAGGGCTAAAGCCATTTTCAAGATGTACTTCGCCGCCATCGAGCATGACTTCGTCTGTTGGTTGACTTGAGCCGGTGTGTAAGATCCGTGGCGCGTCGCCAGCTTCTTGCAAATTCATACCAAAATCAATCATGTTAATTAAGATCTGCGCGTGCATCTGCGGCTGTGTTGCGCCGCCCATAACACCATAGCTCATGTATGGCTCGCCATCTTTAGTGACAAAGGCTGGGATGATGGTATGAAAAGGACGTTTTCCCGGTTCATACACATTATTGTGACCTGGCGTTAGGCTAAATAGCTCACCACGATTTTGCAAAACAAATCCAAGTTTTGCCGGCGTCATACCGGATCCCATGCCACGATAATTACTTTGAATAAGTGAGACCATATTACCTTCACTATCCGCTGTGGTTAAATAAATGGTGTCACCTTCAACTGGGCCCGCATGATCACGTTTAGCCGCTTTATTTGGATCGATCAGCTTACGTCGCTCATTGGCGTACTCTTTTGAAACGAGCTTGTCGATGGGTAATGTATTGAAATCAGTATCTGCGTAATATTTTGCACGATCCGCAAAGGCCAACTTTTTCGCCTCAACAAAAGTGTGTACGTACTGTGCACTATCGAGCCCCATTGACGTTAAGTCATAACCTTCAAGAATATTCAAGATCTGCTGTGCAGCGATACCTTGAGTATTTGGCGGTAATTCCCACAAAGTGTAACCGCGGTAATCAACACCCACAGGCTCGACCCATTCACTGCGATGCGCTTTTAAGTCGTCTATGCTTAGATAGCCGCCATTGGCTTTCATGTATTCATCGATTTGCTGTGCAATTTCACCTTGATAAAAAGCATCTCGACCTTGTTTAGCGAGAATTGAATAAGTGTTTGCAAGCGCCGGATTTTTAAAAATTTCGCCTTTTTTCGGCATTGCGCCATTGGGCATAAATACCTCTTTAAAACCGGGGTACTTCGCTCTTACTGCTACGCTTTTTTCCATGTAATAGGCAATTAATTCACTTACTGGAAAGCCTTTATTCGCGTAGTCTATCGCGGGTTTTAATAACGTATCCATTGGTAAATGACCAAACTTACCATGTAGCTCAAACCAACCATCAACCGCTCCTGGCACAGACACTGGAAGCGGCCCATAACTTGGGATCGAATTACCTTGGGCTTTTAAAGTATCGAAACTGAGTCCCATCGGTGAGCGCCCGCTGGCATTTAGACCATATAACTTTTTTGTTTTAGCATCCCAAACAATTGCAAATAGGTCACCGCCGATCCCACATCCTGTCGGCTCAACTAAGCCTAGTACAGCGTTTGCTGCTATCGCTGCATCAATCGCATTACCACCTTGTTTCATGATGTCGAGCGCTACTTGTGTAGCAAGCGGTTGGGATGTTGCAGCCATGGCATGCTGCGCAATAACTTCAGATCGGCTTGCAAAGTGATGCCCAGTGATCCGGTCGTAACTCAACGCCGGTGTCGCTGCGCTAAGCATCGTGCTGACGATAGCAAGTTTTAGTAACTTAAAAGAGCGTTTCGTATTAAACATAGTTTTTATCTGCATAAATAAGGATTGCGTATTAACAACATGCACGATAAATACCCAACTAAACAACGAAGATGCGGCAAACAAGGGGGGTTTTGAGATGAAAAACCCACCAAATGGCGGGTTTCGGAACAAAGTAAACAATACCGGAACTACCAGATCTTCACACGTTGGTCTGGCGCGATGTACATCTTATCGCCTTCTTTAACGTCAAAGGCTTGATAAAACTCAGGCATGTTAGACAAAATACCAATAACACGATATTGACTTGGCGAATGCGGATCGGTCATTAGGCGATTACGCAGTTCTTCGTCGCGGTATTTACGACGCCAAATTTGACCCCAACCCATAAAGAATCGCTGTTCAGCAGTATAGCCATCAATGACAGGGGCTGGTTTACCATCCAATGAAAGTTGGTAGGCTTTGTATGCAACCGTCAAGCCACCTAAGTCACCAATGTTTTCACCTAGAGTTAGTTGTCCATTTACATTAGCATCGTCGAACGGTTTAAATTGTTCAAATTGATCAACAAGTTGCTTACCGCGTTTTTCAAATTGCGCAAGATCAGCCTCGCTCCACCAATTGCGTAAGTTTCCGTCACCATCGTATTTAGCGCCTTGATCGTCAAAACCATGACCTAATTCGTGACCAATCACGGCACCAATTGCACCATAGTTCACTGCATCTTCGGCTTCAAGGTTGAAAAACGGTGGCTGTAAAATAGCGGCAGGGAACACGATTTCATTGTTGACTGGGTTATAATACGCATTGACCGTTTGCGGTGTCATAAACCACTCTGAACGATCTACTGGCTTACCTAACTTGTTTGCCATGTCTTGGTATGCCCACGTATTGTAACGTACGTAGTTGCCGACTAAATCATCTGGATTTATTTCGAGTGCTGAATAGTCTTTCCATTTATCTGGATAGCCTATTTTTGGCGTAAACTTGTTCAGTTTCTCTTTTGCCGCTACTTTTGTTTCAGCACTCATCCATTCTAAACCGTCGATTGCTTGATCAAAGCCTTTAATTAGGTTAGCAACTAATTCTTCCATACGTGCTTTCGCTTCTGGTGGGAAATAGTCTTTAACGTAAATTTTACCGAGTAACTCGCCTAACACTTCGTTGCTCGCATCGGCTGCTTTTTTCCAAAGCGGTGATTGTTCTTTTACGCCACGGAGTGTTGTTGCATAAAAGTGAAAGTTCAAATCCACCATGTCTGGATCAAGCAATTCTGCATAGTCATTAACTAAGTGAAATGCTAAGTAGGTTTTCCACGTTTCAAGGTCGGTCTCAGCAAATAATTTCCCTAATTTTTCTAAGTAACTTGGCTGATTGATTATCACATCTTGTGCCTGCAAACCAACCGTTGTGAGATACGCCGTCGCATTAAAATCACCTAGCAAGGTGTCAAATTCAGCAATCGACATTTTGTTGTAGGTTTTCGTCGCATCACGGCTTTCTACACGACTCCACTGTGCTTTTGCAATCGCGGTTTCGAGTGCGATAAGTTGCGCAGCTTTCTCTGCTGAGTTTTCTATACCACTGCGCATTAAAACATTTGTGACATACTTTAAATATTGAGCACGAATAGTCGTAAATTTTTCATCGTCTTTAAGGTAGTAATCTCTATCTGGCAAACCTAATCCAGATTGATAGACGTAAAGTGCATATTGGCTAGAGTTTTTCTCGTCATTATTGACATACCAACCAAATGGCTGGGTAACCCCTTTCATTTGCAGCTCAGCCATAAGTGCCGGTAAATCTGCTTTACTTGCTACTTCACTAATTTGCGTCAAATGTGGCGTTAATGGTGCAATGCCTAGTTCTTTACGTGCCAGTTCATCCATATAGCTTTTATAAAACGCGCCTAACTTGTATTCGTCGCTCTTTGGATCGGCATTTAGGTTGTTCGCTGCAGCTTCAAGTACCGTTTTCATGGCTTCTTGCGAGTTTTCATATAATTGAGTAAACGAACCATAGTTCGATTTATCTGCAGGGATCTCCGTACGCGCCAACCATTGACCATTCACATGATAATAAAAGTCGTCTTGAGCACGAACGGTTTTATCGATGTTGTTAAGTTCGATGCCTGACTTCAGCGCTGCTTGTTCAGCGACAGTTTTAACTTGGTCGGTTGCAACTTTTTCACCGCAACCAACCAAGCCAAGTGCAAGTGCAATACTTGCTGCAACCACGGTTAATTTTTTCATTATCTTCTCATTATTATTTTAGTGCGTGTGCACAACACCAGTTAGTGTACCCTTGCTTCAAGCTAGGATAGAACCACTTATTTTGTAACAAAGTGTAATTAATCGAAGATCTTAACGTGCTAACAGTGCTTCGATAATGGCGATATTGGCGGCAGGGAATTTATAGTTTTTTAATAAGTGCTTGTTTACCCACTGCAAAGGCTGATGCTCTAGGCCTTTTGCCTTCCCAGTGAATTGCTCAACAAGCAAAACGTGTAAAGACACACATTTATCACCATAATCGTGATCGATTGTCATAAGCAGATCGCCACTTGCGATTTCAATGTCTACTTCTTCTTTTAACTCTCGTTTTAGCGCTGCAAATACGGTTTCATCCGCTTCAATTTTTCCACCGGGAAATTCCCAAAGCCCTCCTTGATGTTGATCTTCAGCTCGCTTGCAGATCAGTACTTCATCGCCATTTAATACAACGCCTACCGCAACGTTGACGATTTTCTTTATCATGGGTTTTATCTCTCTTTGCTATATTTGTTACCCAGTAAAACACTTGAGCGTACTTAAAATTGTGATAAAAAAAGCGACGTTACGTCGCTTTTTTAGTGTGGTTAAAATTTGAGCTGCTCAGCCTCTTAATTTAATTTACCACAACATTGTTTGTATTTTTTACCAGACTGACATGGGCAAGGCTCATTACGTCCTACTTTTGGTTCGTTGCGCGCGACAACCGCACCTTCTGGTACTTCACCGCCAATGTGCTCTGCTTCAGCATGTTCGTACTGACGTGGTGCTTGTTCGCTACGACGATGTTGCTGTTCTACTTTTTCAACATCTTCTTCTGCGCGAACTTGAACTTTACTTAAAATCCCAACTACGTCTATCTTTAAGTTTTCAAGCATTTGCTCAAATAACTCAAACGACTCACGCTTGTATTCTTGCTTCGGATTTTTTTGCGCGTAACCACGTAAATGAATACCTTGGCGCAAGTGATCCATCGCAGCAAGATGATCTTTCCAATGTTGATCAAGGCTTTGCAACATAACTGCTTTTTCAAACTGACGAAGTACTGATTCACCCACCATTTCTTCTTTTTGTTTGTAAGCCGTTTCAATTTGCTCAACAATGCGCTCACGAAGCATTTCTTCGTATAACTTACTGTCTTCTTCGAGCCATTTTGCCACTGGCAATTCAACGTGGAAATCACTACGTAACCGTTCTTCAAGACTAGGGATATCCCACATTTCGGCTAAGCTTTGCGGTGGAATATACTGGTTAATCACATCGTTGATCACATCGTTGCGGATAGCAGCAATCGTTTCAGAAATATCACCTTCTTCAAGTAACTCATTACGTTGCTCATACACCACTTTACGTTGATCGTTTGCCACATCATCGTATTCAAGTAGTTGCTTACGAATATCAAAGTTACGCGCTTCTACTTTACGCTGTGCATTCTCAATAGCACGGTTTACCCATGGGTGCTCAATCGCTTCACCACGTTGCATGCCAAGTTTACGCATCATATTGGTCATGCGCTCGCCGGCAAAAATACGCATCAGCGCGTCTTCCATCGATAGATAGAAACGGCTTGAGCCAGGATCCCCCTGACGACCAGAACGACCACGTAACTGGTTATCAATACGACGAGATTCATGACGCTCAGTACCAATGATGTGTAAACCACCCGCTTCAAGTACCTTCTCGTGCGTATCTTTCCACGTTGCTTTGATGCTTGCTATTTGCTCATCACTTGGGTTGTCTAGTTTAGCCACCTCGGCTTGCCAGTTACCACCGAGCATAATGTCCGTACCACGACCTGCCATGTTAGTCGCTATGGTTACTTTACCTGGCAGACCGGCATCCGCGATGATTTCCGCTTCTTGAGCATGAAATTTCGCGTTAAGCACGTTGTGCTCAATTTTTTCTTTTCGTAAGAAATGCGACAGGTACTCTGAACTTTCAATTGAGATAGTACCAACCAACACTGGCTGACCGCGCTCTTGGCAATCTCGAATATCCGTTAAAATCGCTTCAAACTTCTCTTCTTGCGTCAAATACACCAAATCAGTACGGTCATCACGGATCATTGGCTTGTTGGTTGGTATAACAACGGTATCTAGGCCGTAGATAGATTGGAATTCAAATGCTTCTGTATCGGCAGTACCTGTCATACCAGAAAGCTTTTCGTAGAGACGGAAGTAATTTTGGAATGTGATTGAAGCCAATGTTTGGTTTTCGTTTTGAATACGCACACCTTCTTTTGCTTCCACGGCTTGATGTAAACCTTCAGACCAACGACGACCTTCCATCGTACGACCGGTGTGTTCATCAACGATGATTACTTCGTTGTCTTTCACCACGTAATCGACGTCTTTTTGATAAAGCTTATGAGCGCGAAGCGCTGCGTAAACATGGCTGAGTAAAGTAATGTTACCCGCAGAATACAATGAATCACCGTCTTCTAATAGGCCACGAGCGGCTAATAGTTCTTCCACTTTAACTTGCCCACGCTCAGTTAGGTGAACTTGTTTACCTTTCTCGTCGATGGTGTAGTCGCCATTACCTTCAACGCCTTCTTCATCTTCTTTTTCCTGTAGTTCTAACTCAGGAACGATCTTATTAATTTCAGTATAAAGTTGGCTGCTGTCTTCTGCCGGGCCAGAAATAATCAAAGGCGTACGGGCTTCATCAATCAAAATCGAGTCAACCTCATCCACCACGGCGAAATTAAGTGGACGCTGCACACGTTCATTAAGGCTAAATGCCATATTGTCGCGCAGATAATCAAACCCGAACTCGTTGTTCGTGCCGTAAGTAATGTCAGCTTGATAGGCTTCTTTCTTTTGAATCCCCATCATACCTGGCACGTTACAACCAACAGTCAAACCTAAAAACTCAAACAACGGTCGGTTGTTTTCGGCATCACGCTTGGCGAGATAGTCATTCACAGTAATAACATGAACACCTTTGCCCGTTAAACCATTTAGGTAAGCGGGTAATGTCGCCGTTAAGGTTTTACCTTCACCCGTACGCATTTCTGCAATACGGCCTTGGTGCAGCACCATACCACCTATCATTTGCACATCGAAATGGCGCATGCCATAGACACGCTTCGATGCTTCACGCACTACTGCAAAGGCTTCTGGTAATAAATCGTCTAAGCTTGTACCCGCATCGTAACGCTCACGAAACTCGACGGTTTTTGCTTTTAATTGTTCGTCAGAGAGTGCGCCAATGTCTTTTTCTAATGCGTTAATCAGGGCAACTGTCTTGCGTAAATTTCTAATGGTGCGGTCGTTACGACTACCAAACAGCTTGGTAAAAATTTTAGTTATCATATTAAAACCGTTTCGTTATTGTCCGATGAATCGCGTACTCATCGGGATCAACTCACTTGGGGCTGCGTGCTAAAAAGAGTTAAGTTCAACTACCCAAGATCTGTTGACTTGCTCTAGAGTCTAAAAAGTTGCCATATCATACCAGACTTAACGACGCTGCAAACCTATTGATGAAAATGAATAGCATTGAGCTGGAAATATTTATTGGCATAAATTACATCCAATCTACTTGGAGATGCATGACTGAAGCAAAAATCTATAGGCGTTTAGGCAAGGAATTACTTGCAGATAACGGATTACCCTTTATCAAAATCAATAACGCAGCGTAAATGCCCGTAAAATTTACTCTGTAGGAGCACCTTCAAATCGATAGGTATAAACATGCGGAATATATGGTGTTGATGGACGCTTTTTTCAAGAGGGGTTGTTTGCTAAACTAGCAATGACATCTACTTGGAGCAAAAACAGTTCATTATGGCGAAAAATCGATATGCTCCCAAAGCGCTCGATGAGGTTGTGCAAGGTTTGTCCGTTGGAGACAAGTTAAAGCGCTTTGCCTCATCAAATGGGCAACAAACTCAGTTACAAGCTGCGATTAATGAAGCTCTTGGGCCTATTTTGTGTAAAAAGTGTCGCGTTTCTCATTATCGTGAGGGCACGGTTTTTCTTGAAGCTGCATCGAGTACGTTAGCCACACGCTTGCAATACATGAAAATGGAAATGCTAAGTAGTGTCCGAAATGCAGGCTTTCCTGATTGCGTTCAAATCAAAATTAGCAGTAACCCTGAAGTACAGACTAGATTAGCGGTGCGTGAAAAAATGACGCCGTACACGTCTACCACCTTTCAAAGCACTCGAACAATGAGCCAACAAACTGCCCATCAGTTAGAAGCGATTGCAGAGCATGCGCCTGACAGCCTAAAAGAAAAGCTCTTGAAGCTCGCCAAACACGCAAAAAAATAACCGGATCGTTGAAAACAAAAATGGCGCTTAGCGCGCCATTTTTTTAACAATCTATTGTTACACTATTACGCAGTAACCACTTCTAACCCCGGAGCTGGCATATGAACAGGCGTATTAAAGGTCGCCCATTCCCACGCCGACTCGGTCGCCATGATTTTACGCAATAGTTTGTTATTTAACCCGTGACCAGACTTGTAACAGGTAATTTTACCAAGAATGTTATGACCCGCCATAAACATATCGCCGACACAATCTAAAATTTTGTGCTTCACGAATTCATCACGATAGCGCAAGCCATTTGGGTTTAACACTTTAAACTCATCAAGCACTACAGCGTTATCCATGCTGCCACCTAATGCTAGGTTATTCGCATGCATATATTCAATGTCTTTCATAAAACCAAATGTGCGAGCTCGGCTGATCTCTTCAGTAAAGCTACGTGGCGTAATATCTAAACCAAGACGTTGACGACTGTCGTTAATTGCAGGGTGGTTAAACGCGATTTCGAAATCGATGTGGAAGCCATCATAAGGCTCAATTTCAGCCCACTTGTCGCCTTCTTCTACACGTACTTTTTCTTTGATACGGATGAATTTCTTCGCGCAGTTAACTTCTTTAATACCACCTTTTTGAATAAGGTAAATGAACGGTAATGCACTCCCATCCATTATTGGTACTTCTGCACTGTCTAATTCGACAATTAGATTATCAATTCCTAACGCCGCAACTGCTGCAATTAAATGCTCGGTAGTCGACAGACGCACGCCCTCTTTATTGGTCAAGCAAGTACACAATTGCGTGTCACCAACGGCTTCGGGTGTAGTTTCAAAATTCACTACGGGCTGCAAGTCAACGCGACGAAACACAATACCTGTGTTTGCGCTCGCAGGTCGGAGAGTAATAGTGACCTTTTCGCCTTTGTGAAGTCCTACACCTGTTGCTTTGACTACTTGTGCAATCGTACGCTGTTTGATCATAGGTTCGCCTAATCTAATACATGAGGGCGCGGATCGTATCACACATACGACCAGCTGCCAAATTGTTTAAAATATCACCAATAACTTGGTGAAACTAAACCATACCGAGCATCAACTGAACGAAAAATTAATCGCTCTGTTTACGCAGAAATGCTGGAATATCAAAATAATCCGCATTGTCTTGCTTTTTCGCTGTCGGTTTTGTTGTTTCTGCTTTTGATGGCTCTTTCACTGTTTTCTCAACGTGCGTCGGTGCCATCAAGTCTTCATCAACCGCCGGACTCGTAAAGCTCGGTACAAACATGCCTGAGTTTACGTTTGTCGACGTTGCCGATGGGCTATCCGATCCTACCGCCTTTTTAAAGGTGTTATTCACGATGCCAAACTGAGGACGACGTTCACCACCGAGACCGGTCGCAACAACCGTTACGCGCAGCTCTTCACTCATTTCTGGGTCAATAACCGCACCAACCACAACAGTGGCGTTTTCAGACGCCAGAGCTTTAACGTGGTTACCAACAATTTCGAATTCTTCGATTGTAATATCCATGCCTGCCGTGATGTTTACAAGGATACCTTTAGCACCTGTTAAATCAACGTCTTCAAGTAATGGACTTGAAATTGCCGCTTCTGCTGCTTCTTGAGCACGGTCTGGGCCGGTGGCTGATGCAGTACCCATCATTGCTGTACCCATCGCTGACATTACGGTTCTTACGTCAGCAAAGTCAACATTGATCAAACCTGAGCGTGTAATAAGTTCAGCAATACCTTGTACCGCACCGTAAAGTACATCATTTGCTTTGGCGAACGCATCCAGTAATGTTGTGCCTTTGCCTAGAACTTTCAATAACTTGTTGTTCGGGATCGTAATTAATGAATCAACGATTTCGGCCAGTTCAGAGATACCTTGCTCGGCCGCAGCCATGCGCTTTTTCCCTTCTAAATCGAAAGGACGAGTCACTACAGCAACCGTTAGAATACCCATTTCTTTTGCAATACGAGCAACCACTGGCGCAGCGCCTGTGCCTGTTCCACCGCCCATACCTGCTGCGATAAAGACCATATCTGCACCTTCAAGTGCATTACGAATTGACTCTTCATCTTCTTCTGCCGCTTTACGACCAACGTCTGGATTTGCCCCAGCACCTAAACCTGCCGTGATCTGCTTGCCAAGTTGCACGGTAATGTCAGCAGCTGACTTGCGTAATACTTGTGCATCCGTATTTGCAACAATAAAACGAACACCTTCGATTTGTTGTTTTACCATGTGTTCTACGGCATTACCGCCGCCGCCACCAACACCGATGACTTTTATAACAGCTTCTTCGCTGTGCTGTTCCATAATATCAAACATTTTAATCACTCTCCGACTATTGAGTCTTAAAACTCACCTTGAAACCACTTGGTCATGCGGCTCCACCAACTTTCCTGCTGGTTCTCTTTCGATTTTTGTGCATTCATCGATTGCAACGTACGGCCATATTGTAAAAGACCAACCGCGGTAGCAAAAGCAGGATCGTTAACATAATCGGTAAGACCTACTGAGCCCAGAGGCTTACCGACACGCACTGGCATTTGGAAAATCTCTTCTGCAACTTCCAACGCGCCGCGCATTTTTGCTGTGCCACCAGTCAATACAACACCAGCAGCAATTTGTTCTTCAAAGCCCGCATTGCGAATCTCTTCGTATGCAAGCTCAAATAATTCTCTAAAACGTGGCTCAACCACTTCCGATAACGTATGACGCGACATAAGTCGAGCAGGTCTTCCACCTACACTTGGTACTTCAATCGTTTCTTCACTGCTCGCCATTTGGCTACTTGCACACGCGTATTGTACTTTAAGTGATTCAGCATGCGAGATAGGGGTACGGAAAATTTTTGCAATATCGCCAGTCACTTGATTACCTGCAACAGGTATCACTGACGAATGTCGCAATGCACCATTAATAAAAATCGCAATGTCCATGGTGCCGCCGCCAATATCCACGACTGCCACACCGAGCTCTTTCTCATCTTCGGTTAACACCGCATACGATGAAGCTAACGCACTGAATATCAACTGATCAACGTGCAAACCGCAGCGCTCAACGCATTTCTCGATGTTCTTCGCCATGTCATTGGAACACGTAATTATGTGTGCTCGCGCTTCCATCCGCACACCGCTCATCCCGAGAGGGTTTTTAATCCCTTCTTGCATATCAATACTGTATTCTTGTGGCAATGAATGCAGCATTTTACGCTCTGCCGAGATCGGCACTGAACGGGCAATATGTATAACATTCGCAATGTCGTCATCGGTGACTTCAGCGTTATTTATCGCTACGACACCACTTTCGTTTTGGCATTGAATGTGTTTGCCTGAAATTCCAAGGTAAACAGAACTGATGCGACAATCTGCCATTAACTCAGCTTCATCAATAGCACGGCGAATAGACTCTGAAACGAGATTTAAATCGTTTACCCCGCCTTTATCCATACCATGAGAGATCTGACGACCTACACCAACGATGCTTAATTTGTTATCAGGCGTTATCTCGCCAACCGTCGCGACGACTTTTGACGTTCCAACATCCAATCCAATTACCAAATTTCTCTCTACTGATTTGGTCATGCTGCACTCTTATTCTGTTGTTGTTCTTTCTCTGGGTATTTCCAGCTCACTGCAAGGCCCGTATCGTAGCGTAAATCGATCGCGTCGACTTCTGCACCTTTGGGTTTTTCCAAATGTGGAAAAACATCGATAAACCGCTGTACTCGTTTGGCTTTTTCGTCTCGTCCTAAATTAAGACGGATGCCATTATCTAACCATATTTGCCAAGCAAACCGTTCTGATAAAGCAAGACTAGCAAGCGCAAACTGATTCACTGCTAATAATTCTTTTAATTGACCAAACACTTGCCATGCCTCTTGTTCACTGCCCTCTGGACCATATAACTGAGGTAAGTTCAGTGGCAGTTTGTCACTTTGCGCTTGAAACACTTCACCTTTGTCATTTAACAGCAAATCGCTGTTCCAAATCGCAACAGGCTTATGTTCAACCACGTACACTTGTAGCGTGTTTGGCCACTGCTTACGAATTGAGGCACTCGCCACCCAAGGCAATGCTTGTACTTCACGTTGAACCCGTTTCACGTCGAGTTCAAAATAACTACTTAAATCGGCGTGTTTAATCGCCGCGATAATGTCTTTCTCTTGGGTGTAAGTTGGACTACCTAACACCACAAGTTGTTTTATTTGCGCATCTTTATGAGTAACTAAGTAGTCACTTACTCCTGAAACAAGATGTACAATACCAACAACGACACAAAGGAAAAAGCTAATACCACCGATAAGCGGCCAATTTTGCTGCTTTGTGATAGTTGCGATTTTCCTTAAAAATCCACGCATATTAAAGCGTTTGCTCCAAAATGCGAACTACTAATTGCTCAAACGTTAACCCAACCGCTTTTGCTGCCATTGGAACTAGCGACTTTTCTGTCATGCCAGGAACGGTATTTACTTCAAGTAAATAAAAATGGCCCTCTTTATCTTGCATTGCATCGACACGACCCCATCCACTTGCGCCAACTAGATCAAAAGCGTGTTTGGCTAATGCTTGCAGCGTGCTTGTTTCGCCAGAGCTAAGCGCTGCAGGGCAATGATACTGTGTTGTCGTTGATTGATATTTCGCTTGATAGTCATAGAAACTATTCGGCGTAGTCATTTCAATCACAGGTAAAACATCACTGCCTAACATGGCTACGGTAAATTCTCGACCGGTTATCCAGCGTTCAACTAACACTTGCGAATCAAATTTAAATGCTTCTTGCAACGCAATACTCAGTTCGTTGGCGTTACTTGCTTGCGACATACCAATACTTGAGCCTTCATGGCTTGGTTTCACCATCACTTTGCCATGACGCTCGATGATCGCCTCAACATCAAATGGTTGATTAGCATCAACCACTTCATACGGCGATGTGCTCAGTCCTGCAGCGCTGAATAAATGCTTACAACGCACTTTATCCATTGCCAGAGCACTGCCGAGCACGCCACTTCCAGTGTAGGGTAAACCTAAGTATTCAAGTGCACCTTGCACTGTACCGTCTTCACCACCACGACCATGCAAAGCAATAAAAACGCGGTCTACATTAAGCTGACTTAACGCAGAAAGCGGTTTTTCTTGTGGGTCAAACGCAAATGCGTCAATCCCAGCGGCTTGCAATGCCTTTAATACTGCATTGCCAGAGCGCAGCGAAACTTCTCGTTCTGCTGAATGCCCGCCTAGTAAGACTGCTACTTTACCAAACTGGCTCATAGATCACCTTGTTTTAACAATGAAATTGAAAGTTCTGTTGCCGCTAGTTTTTTCACTAACTGACCAATATTTCCCGCACCTTGCGTGATCACGATATCGTTGTCAGCAAGCACATCGGCAAGGACGCGTCCTAACTCTATGTGATCCGCGACGTGAATAGGTTCAACACCGCGCTGACGTAGGCTTCGGCACAAGCTTTTACTGTCTGCACCAACAATCGCGGCTTCACCTGCAGAGTAGACATCAAGCAAAATAAGCTGATCGACATCGGCTAATACTTTTACGAAATCTTCATACAGGTCACGTGTTCGGCTATAACGATGAGGCTGATAAACCATGACCAAACGCTTTTCAGGCCAACCCGCACGTGCAGCTTGGATGGTTGCAGCGACTTCAGAAGGATGATGACCATAATCATCCACCAGCATCACTTCACCTTTTTCGTTATTAAATGTACCGTAATGTTGGAAGCGACGGCCAACACCTGCAAATTTTTCTAACGCTGAAAGAATCGCGTGCTCTGCAATATCATGATCTTTTGCCACAGCGATTGCTGCAGTGGCATTAAGCGCATTGTGGATACCAGGCATATTTAATTTGACCGACATTTGATGGCCTTGCTTAGTGACCACATTAAACTCTGAACTGCTCGCTGATTGCGTGAAATCACAAACACGATAGTCCGCATCCGGATTTAGCCCATACGTGATCACCGGACGCGCAAATCGTGGAATAAGTTCATTGGCAACCTCAGAGTCGCTACACACTACTGCAAGTCCATAAAATGGTAAGTTATGAATAAACTCAACGTAGGTGTCTTTCATTTTTTCAAAGTCACCACCATAGGTATCCATGTGATCGGCTTCAATATTAGTGACAACCGATACCATTGGCTGCAAATGCAAAAATGACGCATCCGATTCATCTGCTTCTGCCACTAAGTAATGACTGCGACCCAATTTAGCGTTCGTGCCAGCGCTGTTTAACAGACCACCAATAACAAACGTTGGATCGAGCCCGGCTTCTGCAAAAATGCTCGCAATCAAACTCGTTGTCGTCGTTTTACCATGCGTACCGGCAACCGCGATACCATGTCGATAACGCATTATCTCAGCGAGCATTTCAGCGCGACGCACAACGGGTATGCGCGCAGCTTTGGCTGCAGCAATCTCTGGATTGCGCTCATCAATCGCGCTAGATACTACGACAACGTCTGCATCACGAATGTTATTTTCATGATGACCAATAAAGACTTCTGCACCAACCTTAATTAAACGCTCCGTCATCGCGCTAGTAGCTAAATCAGAACCTGTAATTCGATAGCCTTCAACCGCCATAACTTCTGCAATGCCACCCATGCCAGCACCACCAATGCCCACAAAATGGATAGTGTTGATCCGTCTCATTGCTCTGCGTTTATTATTTTCTATCACTTTCTACTCTTTCATCTTTTTGTGGGCACTCGCCCGTTAATACTTCACATACTTGCGCAACCCGTTCACTTGCATCTAATGTTGCTAATTGCTTAGCCATTTGTGCTTTTTTGAATATTTCTTCATGGGCCGCAAAATAAGGGCGTAATAATGCCACAATAGCATCTTTGTTAAAGTCTTTTTGTGCAATTAAGTGCGCAGCACCACCATCTACCAAGAAACGTGCATTGGCCGTTTGATGGTCATCCACTGCGTGCGGAAAAGGCACAAAGACAGCAAGCTTTCCTGCCGCAGCCACTTCACTGACTGTTAACGCTCCTGCGCGGCAAATAACAATATCAGCCCATGCATACGCGTTGTCCATATCACGAATAAACTCTTCAACGTGTACGTCTTGGCAACCGGCCTGTTGGTAACGTGCCTGCGTGGCAGATTGATTGTTTCGCCCAGTTTGATGACGCACGGCAATTGAGCCTATGTCACGTAACGCTTGCACCGCTTCTGGCAGCACTTCATTGAACACTTGAGCACCGAGCGACCCGCCAACGATTAAAACTCGGATCTCATTGGTGACTGGCTTTGGCTGCAATTTGGCAACCGATGCTCTAACCGGATTACCAACTACGTTCGCGTGTTTAAATGCGCCAGGAAATGCCGCCATCACGTTGGTTGCAAAAACGGATAAACAACGATTACTAAAACCTGCCACTGCATTTTGCTCGTGGATCACTAACGGAATGCCTAATAATTTAGCCGCAATCCCAACGGGACCAGTCACGTAGCCGCCCATCGTTAGCACCACTGCCGGTTTACGTGCTTTTAACACCTTAGTGGCGGCACGAATTGCATTAATCACCATCCAAGGTGCGCTGATTAAGCGTTTTAATCCGTTACCTCGCACCCCTTTTACTTCAATAAAGTCAATTTCAATGTTGTGGTTCGGCACAACGTCTGCTTCCATTCTATCGCGCGTACCGATCCAGCTCACTGTCCAACCGGATTGTTGTAAAACAGTTGCAACCGCGATGCCTGGGAATATGTGACCACCAGTACCACCTGCTGCCACAACGAGGTGTTTCTTCATCGCTTATTACCTCGCGCAGTCGCTTGGCGAGTTGCCATCTTGGTTTCAAAATCAACACGAAACAGCACGCCTGCCGCGACGGTCATGACCATAAAACTTGAACCACCCTGAGAAATAAAGGGTAAAGTAAGCCCTTTCGTTGGCAAGATCCCTGCACTTGCCCCGACATTTACCATGGTTTGAAAACCAAACCAAATACCAATACCAAGTGCTAAATAGCCTTCGTATTCTCGATTATTCTTCAGTGCTCGTTGACCAATAAACAGGGCTCGAAACACTAACGTTGCCAGTAACATTAAAATACTAACAACACCAACAAAACCCAGTTCTTCCCCTATAACTGCGAAAATAAAATCGTTATGTGCTTCGGGTAAATACTGTAACTTCTGTACGCTGTTACCAAGCCCTTGACCAAGCCAACCACCTTGACTGTATGCCATCAGCGACTGCACCAACTGATAGCCTTTCCCAAAGGGATCATTCCATGGCTCCCAAAAACTGATCACACGAGCCATTCGGTAAGGTTCAACAATGATCAGAAGGACTATCATGCCAATCCCCGTAAGGATAAGCGCAAAAAACTGCCATAGTTTTGAGCCTGCCAAAAACAACAATCCCACCGTGGTTACAAACATCACGACCACAGTACCAAGATCAGGCTGTAATAAAATGAGAGCCGCGTAGACCGCAAAGACCGCCATTGGCTTGGCAAACCCTTTTAAGTTTTCTTGTACTTCTTCGCGTTTTCGTACGAGGTAACCTGCGATGTAACTAAAGAAAAAGAGTTTTGCCAACTCAGCGACTTGAATACCAATCGGGCCTACATTTATCCATCGCTTAGAACCATTTACTTCGCGACCCACAATCATAACAAGAACGAGTAACACAACCCCAATCAATAGAAGATATGGGTTTGCCTTTTTCCACCAATCCATCGGGACGGTCGTAGCGACCACAAAAAGCAAAGAGGAAAGCGCAATAAACGCACCATGACGAATTGCAAAATGATAAGGATTATCAAATATCCTTTCACCAGCCGGCATCGATGCGCTCGTCACCATCACAAAACCAACGCCAATAAGACATAACATGGAATAAAGCAGCGGCACATCATATAGCTTGCTTGAATGTGATGGAAAAAACCATTCGCGTACATTATTCATAAGTTGCATCACAGCGCCCCCACCAAAGAGACAAAATGATCACCCCGAGCCATGTAATTGGTATACATATCAATGCTTGCACACGCTGGTGCTAGTAATACTTGATCGCCAGCTACCGCTATCTTCGCTGCCGCTTCTACCGCCTCATCTAAATTCGCAACAACGCGTGCCTGTGGATGTAAACCAACAAATAACTTACCGTCACGACCAAAACACAACACGGCTTTACAGTATTTGCGAAGTACTGGGCCTAGTGGCTCTAAATCCGCGCCCTTCGCGTCACCACCCGCAATCAATATTACTTGACCTAGTTCATCCTGGAGGCTCTCTATCGCTGCAATCGTTGCACCGACATTCGTCGCCTTTGAATCGTTAATGTACCTGACGCCTTTTACTTCACTAACCAAGTGACAGCGATGAGGTAGACCGACAAATTGGCCAAAGACACGTTCAAAAACGTCTTTTGGTACGTTAAATGGCTCAAGCAATGCCATCACAGACAAGGCATTAAATTGATTGTGGCTTCCTAGCAGGGCTAACTTATCGGTAGAAAACCATGGCTCACCATACGCGGCAAAATACGCTTTATCTGCATTTTGCTGCACACTGTAATCCGCATCTTTAAGCGCAACCGATACGATACCTTTTGGCTTTTCACGTGGCAGGCTAAAATGTGTGTTTGCGTCATCCGCATTAATCACAACGCACTTCGCGTGTTGATAAATTCGTTGTTTAGCTTGGCAATAGGCAGCAAAATCGGGGTACCTGTCCATATGATCTTCGGTAAGGTTGAGGATCATGGCGCTAGTGCAATGCAATGAGTAAGTGGTTTCTAGTTGAAAGCTCGAAAGTTCAAGCACATATACGTCAGCATCCACTGCTAGTAAATCCAAGGCTGACGTACCTATGTTACCGCCTAACCCAACCTTAAACCCTGCTTCTTTGAGCACTGCAGCTGTAAGACTAACGACGGTTGATTTACCATTAGAACCGGTCACTGCAATTACTGGCTTTTGATTAAAACGTGCAAACAGCTCTATATCACCAATGACTTCAACACCGTCGTTTATCGCTTTCGCTACGTTTGGTTCATAAAGCGGAATACCGGGACTCACGATCAACATATCGCAATCGCTCAAGCATGCTTCTGCTAAGTTGCCAAAAACAGCATCGCATTCCACTGCCTGCTCGGCTAACCAGTGAGCGCCTGGTGGTGTAGGACGCGAATCGACAACCTTAGGAACAACACCGTGTTCAAGTAAAAAACGCACAATACCAATGCCCGTGACACCAAGGCCAAGTACAGTGATTTTTTTACGCTTTAACTCGTCTTGATAGTTCATTTATCGTAACTTCAACGTTGCTAAGCCAGCTAAAACCAAAATCAGAGAGATAATCCAAAAACGAACAATCACTCGCGGCTCTGGCCAACCTTTTAACTCATAATGATGGTGGATCGGTGCCATTCGGAAAATACGTTGTCCACGTAATTTGTAAGATCCGACTTGTAGAATGACCGACAGGGCTTCCATCACAAATACCCCGCCCATAATTAACAGTACTAATTCTTGACGCACTAGCACCGCAATAACACCTAATGCTCCACCTAAGGCAAGTGAGCCAACATCACCCATAAACACTTGCGCTGGATAGGTGTTAAACCACAAAAATCCTAATCCAGCACCGACTATGGCGGTACAAACAACGACAAGTTCACTGGCTAAAGGTAAGTGCGGAATATTCAAATAATGTGAAAAATTTACGTTACCCGAAAGGTAAGCAATAATCGCCAACGCACCTGCAACCAAAATCGTTGGCACGATAGCCAGACCATCGAGACCATCGGTCAAATTCACTGCATTCGACGTTCCCACGATTACAAAG
The DNA here is from genome assembly GCA_000333235.1 of Pseudoalteromonas luteoviolacea B = ATCC 29581. Taxonomy (GTDB): domain Bacteria; phylum Pseudomonadota; class Gammaproteobacteria; order Enterobacterales; family Alteromonadaceae; genus Pseudoalteromonas; species Pseudoalteromonas luteoviolacea_D. The sequence continues at coordinate 98,082 of CAPN01000020.1, forward strand.
TAGGTCATTAGCAAATACATCAGACCTAATTGCGGGAGTACTTCTTTGAAAAAAGGCACAACTAACGTTGTTTCAGCAGGGTTAACCGACGAAAAATACATAAAAGACGCAGTACTAATTGCAATGACTGATTGCCAAAAGTATTTCCAGCGAGCGATCAGGCCTTTCGAGTCTTTGCGGATCACTTTACGGTAATCATCGACAAAACCAACAATGCCTAAACTACCTAGCACAAATAAGGTCACCCACACATATTTGTTACTGAGGTCTCCCCACATCAAAGCACTTGTGAAAATAGAGCCGAGAATTAATAGCCCACCCATAGTCGGTGTGCCTGCTTTCGAAAAGTGAGATTCTGGGCCATCGTTGCGCACCGTTTGACCGATCTGCATACGTTGTAGCGCGCGGATCAATTTTGGACCAAAATAAAGAGACAACATTAAAGCGGTCAAAATGCCTAGAATGGCGCGAAACGTCAGGTACGAAAAAACATGAAAGCCACTATAAAATTGCGTTAAGTATTCGGCCAGCCAAACTAGCATGTCACTACTCCCTTTTTGCCGTTCTCTCGGCCTTGCGAAATCAATTCGTCTGCCACTAACTCCATCCGTGCGCTGCGTGATCCTTTTACTAAAACGGTGATTTGTTGTTTTTGTTGTTGAATATGTTCTATTAACGAGCTAATTAAGCTCTCGCGTGAGGCAAAATGTAACCCGTTTTCGCCAAACGCTTCTTGGCACGCTTTACTGAGCGAGCCAATTGCAAATAATTGTGAGATCCCTTTGGCTTTAGCGTACTCACCGACTTCAAGGTGATATTGTACTGCCTCTTGCCCAAGCTCTCCCATGTCTCCAATGACCAGAATTTGTTGGGTGTTAATATCCGCAAGTAAATCGATAGCTGCTTTGACCGACTTAACGTTGGCGTTATAACTGTCATCAATCACGGTAAGTTGCTCATTAACGTGGCGCACATTAACCCGCCCTTTTACCTCGCCCATCTGCGCTAAACCCAATGCTATTTCAGCTAAAGAGGCACCAACCGATGACGTCAATGCCGCCGCAATCACCGCGTTAGTTACATTGTGGCGCCCTGGTAAAGCTAAAGTAATGTCTTTCTGCCCTAAAGGCGTATGTAACTTAAATGAAGCGCGGGCTGTACTATCAAGCTCAATATTAGTCGGGTAAAAGTCACTGGCTTGATTACTGTGAAATTTTATGACTTTTTGCGAGGCCAAATGTTGATACCAATCACGAATATAGGGACATTCTTCATTAAATAACGCCACCCCCTCTGCTTTTAAGCCTGTAAAGATTTCGCCCTTAGCTTGACCCACACCATCGATCGATCCAAACCCTTCAATGTGAGCTGGCGCGACAACGCTTACCGTTGCAACATCCGGTGTCGTTAACGAAACCGTGTAAGCAATTTCACCAATGTGGTTTGCACCTAATTCGATCACGGCATATTCGTGACTAGGCTCTAATCGCAACAACGTAAGTGGAACACCTATCTCATTATTAAAATTGCCCGCGGTTGCAAGTACATTGCCTTTTTGACGCAAAATTGCAGCGCACATTTCTTTAATTGTGGTTTTACCCACACTGCCTGTGATTGCAATGGTTTTTGGCTTAACAGTATCCATCACTGCTTTGCCCAATTTACCAAGCGCCAGTTTTGTATCTGGCACCACAAATTGAACTAGGTCGATATCGAGTTTACGGTCGACAACTACCGCTACAACCCCTTGCTCACAAGCTTGTTTTATGAATTCATGACCGTCAAATTTCTCACCAACTAACGCAACAAATACGTCCCCGGGCTTAAGCGTTCGTGTGTCCGTGCTAATATTGAGCACGTCCTCATTCGAACTTGGGTTTTCGCATCCTAAAACGGCGGCTATCCAATGTAAATCCATGTTTATCATTAGGCATTTCCCCCTAGATAACGAGCCACCATTGAGCGGTCACAAAACGCAATGACGTCTTGACCAATGATTTGATAATCCTCATGCCCTTTACCTGCAATCAACACGATACCACTCTCTTCTGCACCCGTTATGGCAAGTGAAATTGCCTTTTCGCGATCCGCCTCTACCACCACATTCGCCTTACTGCTAAAACCGTTAAGAATGTCTTCAATGATGGCGCTAGGAGATTCGGTTCGTGGATTGTCACTGGTGACAACAATTCGATCCGCGTATTGCTCGGCTATTTTAGCCATTTCTGCTCGTTTGCCTTTGTCTCTGTCTCCACCACAACCAAACAAGCAAGTGAGTTTTCCTGGTACGTGGTGTCGAAGTGCTACCAACGCTTGTTTTAAGGCATCTGGAGTGTGAGCATAATCCACTATACATGTCGGTTGATTCTCTGCTGAAAATGGTTGCATACGACCGGTTACCGGTTGCAATTGAGGCACAACCTCGGCCAGTTGCTCTAATGCAAACCCTTGGCTCAACAAAACCGCCATAGCGCTCACCAAGTTGTACAAATTAAACTCACCAAATAGACTGCTCTTTATGTGGCAGTTTTCAGTAGGCGTAATAATTTTACAACGCAGTCCTTGTGGGGAATATTCAACCTCGTCAAACGCAACAAAATGCGGGTTTTGACGAAGCGCTTGGCTATTTTTACCAACAGCAATGGCACGTTGATGGGCTATTTCGTTCAAGCAGCGACGCCCATACTCGTCATCAAAATTGATAACAGAAACGCTTGGGGTAAATGTTTCAAACAACGCTCGCTTCGCTTGCCCATAGGCTTCCATCGAACCATGATAGTCAAGATGATCACGGGTTAAATTGGTAAAAACACCCACCTTAAATTGGCAACCAGCAACGCGATGCTGACTTAAACCATGTGATGATACTTCCATGGCGACCAATTTATTCTCGGTCGCGAGCTGCGCTAAAATTCGCGCAAGTTCAACGTGACTTGGTGTCGTGTTCGGCAATTCCGTTAATTGACTTGGTTTACCAAAACCTAGCGTACCAACCACAGCACTGTGCGTTCCGCACAACTGTGCAAGATTGGCAATCATGGTCGTCGTGGTCGATTTGCCATTTGTTCCGGTTACACCAACCAAGGTCAATTCGCTTGACGGATGACCATAAAAAGCGTGTGCAATATCAGCAATATACGCTTCAAGGTTGGGCACCCCAATTACTCGTTCATCCTCTTGCCAAGCACCAATAAAATCCATGTTTACTAACACGGCTACCGCGCCGTTATGCAGCGCTTTTTCAATAAATTGTGCACCATGAACTTGATGACCTTGCAACGCAACAAACACATCGTTTGCGGCGACAACTCGACTATCAAGGCGCAGATGATTAACCTGCGTTGGCACATTTCGTGGCAAGGTCACAGCCACATTAAACTGTCTACAAACATGCGTAAGTACAGCTGCTAAATCACGCATCGTTTTCATATCCTGTTAAATACGCTACACGCTCTTTATCTGGTGCAACGTTTAAAATTCGTAATGCATTTGACATAATTTCAGCAAACGCCGGACCGGATGTAGCACCGCCATAATAAACATCACCACCCGGTTCGTTGATCATCACAACCACTGCAAGGCGAGGGTTACTTACCGGTGCAACGCCAGCAAAATAACCAACATATTCATCACCATATCCACCTGCAACCGCTTTTTTCGACGTCCCCGTTTTCGCAGCAGCACGATAACCATCGACGTGGATCTTATTTGCTGTGCCGTCACGGTCAAATACGCTTTCCATCATTTCCACTAAAGCTTCAACATTCGCTTGTTGAAAAACGCGCTCCCCTTCTGGTGGCGTATCTTGTTTAATAATGGTTAATGGACGTTTAATCCCGCCTGAACCTAAAATCGAATAAAAGCGCGCCATTTGTGCCGTCGATACACTCACCGCATAGCCATAAGCCAAGGTGGCTATTTCAAAATCAGACCAGCGACGATTTGGATAGAACAAACCACTGCTTTCACCGATCATCATTGTGCCGGTATCTTCGCCAAAACCAACTTTTTCATAAGTATCAACGAAATAATCTTTCGGCATCATTTGACTGATTTTTGCAACGCCCATGTTGCTCGAAAATTTAAGAATTTCGCGTAACGTCATGTCACCATGATTGCGAGTGTCAGTGACCAAACTGCCGCCAATACGCATGTAACCTGGATGCGTGTTCACGGTGTCATTTGCTTTAATTGCGCCATACTCTAGCCCAGCTAAAATGGCCAGAGGCTTAACCGTCGAACCTGGTTCAAACAAATCCGTAATCGCGCGATTACGCCGTTTATGCGCTGCAGCATTTCTCATGTTGTTAGGGTTAAAGGATGGGCTATTAACCATGGCCAGAATTTCCCCTGTTCTTACATCAACAACCATGGCTGAGCCAGACGTCGCTTGGTAAGACAGCACGGCCGATTTAAGGGCTTTATAAGCAATTGCTTGAATACGTTCATCAATGGACAGTGTTATGTTTTCCGGTTCAACACGTTGTTTTTCGTCAAGCACTTGAATTTCACGGCCTTGTGCATCCTTACGAATTGTGCGACGCCCTTCCGTGCCTGTTAACGCTTGATCGTAGAGTTTTTCGATCCCTTCAATGCCAATACCATCGATGTTCGTAAAGCCAAGAACGTGGGCAGAAATCTCACCACTTGGATAAAACCGTTTCGACTCGTCAAGCAAGTGGATCCCAGCAAGATTTAAGTCTCGAATATAATTCGCAACAGCCGGAGTTATCTGACGTTTTAAATAAACAAAGCGCCTGTCAGTGTTGGCGCGCAATCGTGTGTTTACTTCGTCATGATTTTCTTGCAGCACATCAGCAAGCTCTCGCCAACGTAAGTCGTTTTCGTAAAGTTGTTTTTTACGCTCAGTTAATTGAGCTAGGTCTTCTTCAAGCTTTTTGTAATCCTCACCGGCTCGACGCGCATTTTTTATCACTCGTTCGGCAAGGGCTTTGTCAAGGGCAAGAGGATCGGCGTATACACTTACCACTGGCACACTTATCGCCAATTCATTGCCATTACGGTCAAAGATCATGCCGCGCTGAACTTTTAATTTTTCAACACGTACGGTGCGTTTTTCACTCTCTTCCCGCGCTCTATCCGGTTCAATAATTTGTAAATACGCTGCACGAGCAACTAGCGTAGCAAACACCAATACGAGTACCACACACACTAAAACAAAGCGCCACGTAATGAGGTTATTTACTGCTTTTTTTGGGGCAATCATGGCAACACCACCACTTGTTCGTCCTTACTCGTTGGTCTTTTCATTCCTAATTGATTAATCGCAACTTCTTCAATTCGAGCGTGCTGAGAATAAAATTCTTCTTCAACAACTAAATAACGCCATTCAAGATCGAGTTCATCGCGCTGTTGCAACAGCTTATCTTGCTCTATTAATTGTTGACGTGTGAGGTGAGTGACTTGTACTAACGACAAGCTAGAGAAAAAAATCAACACCAATAAAAATGCAACAAACTTGTGTTCAAACAAGCCCTTAAAAATTTCGACAAATAAATTGGGTTGGCGCAACTGCGCTTTTTGGTTCATTAGAGTTTCTGCGCCACCCTTAACACAGAGCTTCTTGCTCGTGGATTCTGCGCAATCTCTGCTGCGCTTGGCTTGATGGCTTTACCCACTGCTTCTAACGTTAAGTTTTGTTTTATTTGTGCATCCGTTAAAGGCAGACCTCTGGGTATCGCCTCTCCCTTACTTTGCTTTTTAATAAACTGCTTTACTATCCGGTCTTCGAGTGAATGGAACGAGATCACCACTAAACGTCCACCAGACTTAAGGACAGATAACGCCTCAGTAAGTGCGGTCTGGATCTCTTCTAACTCACTGTTTATGTATATGCGGATCGCTTGAAACGTGCGAGTTGCAGGGTGCTTGTGTTTGTCTTTTACTGGCACCGCTTGATCCACTAACTCAGCCAATTGCTTGGTCGTTGTAATAGGGGTATGTTCACGTGTTTCAATAATTTTAGTTGCAATGCGGCGGCCAAACTTTTCTTCGCCATATTGCTTAATGACGTAGGTGATATCTTCTAAATCGGCCTCGGCCAACCACTGTGCGGCACTGCGACCTGAGGTTGGATCCATGCGCATATCAAGTGGGCCGTCTTTCATAAAACTAAAACCACGCGCCGCATCATCTAATTGCGGCGAAGACACACCAATATCAAGCAAAATGCCATCGACTTGCCCTAATATGCCTGCATCGTTCGCAACTTGGCGTAAATTAGAAAAACGTGTATGTGCAATCGCAAAGCGAGTGTCGGATGCATACTTTTCAGCAGCTTGAATTGCCTGAGGATCTTGATCGATAGCTTGTAAACGGCCATTTTCACCGAGGCGAGCTAAAATCTGACCAGAATGACCGCCACGACCAAACGTCCCGTCAAGGTAGATCCCGTCTGGTTTGATCGCTAGAGCATCAATGGTTTCTTCCATTAAAACTGAAATATGCTGAAATTGAGCCGTCATGTGTGTATTGTAAGCCTTCGTTTTTAGAGCGAAATCGAATCAAGAAGTGGGTCGGCATCAAATTCGCCACTGCGTTCAAGCTCTACGTCTTGTTGCATTTGCAGCGCCCAACGATCTTCATCCCAAATCTCAAATTTATTTAATAGACCAACTAACATGAGCTTTTTTCCAAGACCCGCGTGAGCGCGCAACGAAGGAGCTAATAGAATGCGGCCATTTTTATCTAACTGGTATTCGGTAGCATGTCCGAGCAAGAGGCGCTGCATACGTCTTGCCCGCGGATTCATACTGGAAAGCTGAGCTAGTTTTGCCTCAATAAGCTGCCATTCACTCAATGGATAAAGCCATAAACACGGTTCATTTAGTGCGACAGTACAGATCACTGTGCCGTCTTGTTCAGACAAGAGACTATGACGGTACTTTGTCGGTACCGCGAAGCGTCCTTTATCGTCCAAGCTCAGTGATGTTGCACCGCGAAAATTCATTTTTATAACCAGTTTAGTTGCTAAAACTCATACTTAGATCCAGTTTGATCCACTTCTAACCACTTTTTACCACAATGGAACAGTCTAGGGCTTGAGGTACGCTCTTGTCAAGAAATTCACCTCCCAAATAATCGCCTAAACCCTAGAAAAAATAAGGCCTCCAAGGAAGTCTATGAAATAGGTGGTAAAATATGGAAACCCATAAATTTGAACACGGCGATAACATAAAAATCACAATCGCAAAGAAAATCTTCGACTTAACTCGGTTTAGTCCAAACAATTAGTCCTGCCCTACTTTTGGATGATAAATTTTTAGTTAATTCGTTGACTGGTTAATAGATGTACTAATGGGTTGATATTAAATAGAAAGTTTTTTTCATGGAAGCGTTACAGTAAAAAAGCCACTTTCAAAGGTAAAAGTGGCTTTCAATCTAGCGGCAGTAAGCAGTCAAATGATTTACTCTTTATTGAGTCCCATTGCCGACATCATTTTGTTGGCAACATCAATATGATGCTGCATCGTCGAGAACGATTTAGTTACCCCTTCTGGACCAAATGCATACACAGGAACAGGGGCGGCTGTGTGGGTTCCTGTGCCCCAGACAACATTTTGATCAGCCCCTAAGGCTCGTGCAATTTTGCCCGTATGATCTTCATCTGCATAAACGTAAAACTCTTTAAAGTCCACGAATTTAGGAACTGTTGTTGCATTTTGGTACTTATGATCGGCGTCAAAGTAATCGTTCGCTTCGCGTTCACCTACCTTTTGCGCTTGATCCAAAGTCACCTTATAGTCACTGTATAGATTAATGGCGTGCATCCAATCCGATGCCGTTGCCGCAGCAAAGTCCCAATTACTGTTGGCTGCATCTAACATATTGAAAAATGTCCCTGATTGATTATAAAGCTTATCTAAATGTGATAAGTCACCAAAGTTAAAGTTTGGTTTATAGTGCTCCCCCTGCATGCCATCGCCTGGGAGTGGTTTACCTTCTGGCATTCCTTTACGTGAATAGCTAAAACCAAAGCTCCCCGTTTCATGGTCGGCAGTCACGATCACTAACGTATCGTTTCGTTCTTTCACCCATTCGTAAACCGCATCCACGGCTTCATCAAACTTAAGCAATTCGTTCAGCATCCACCCTGCATCATTTGCATGGCCTGCCCAGTCGATTTGCCCGCCTTCTACCATCAGGAAAAAACCATCTTCATCCTTAGCAAGAATATCCAGTGCTTTTACGGTCATTTCTTTCAACGAAGGTTCTGTACAGTTATTTTCTTTTTGACAGGCCTTATAGGCAATAGCATCTGCCATTCCTGAGTTGGCAAATAATCCAAGTAACTTAGTCGCATCACTCGAATGAAGCTGAGTTTTATCAAACGCAAGTGCATACCCATGTTGCTCTTTTGCTTCTAAAAGTACATTGCGATCGTCACTGCGTTTGGACTTTTTAATCACGCTAGATGGTGCACCAAGAGCAGTTAACGCGGCGTGTGCCGTGGGGTTGGATTTAATATTAGATGGCAAGAATACCCGAGCGCCTCCAGAGAGCATCACATCAACCATTCCCTTACTCACTAATTCAACGGCAATTTTATCTTCTAATGAACGATGAGGCTGGTGCGAAGCAAACGCAGCTGGTGTTGCATGTGTAATACGCGTATCAGAAACAAGACCAGTGGCTTTGCCTGCTTTTTTGGCTTTTTCTAGGATTGTTTCCACCACAAAACCATGTTCATCTAAGCCAACCATTTCTGAACCCGCCGCAATGCCAGTGGCCAATTGTGTTGCTGCACAAGCAGAATCCACCACCAATTTACCATGTTGCTGTCCATACGGCTGATTAAGCGCCAGACCTAAATGACCATGACTTGCTAGCTTTGATAACGCGGTTTGATTCCCTTTAGCCTTATAAGTTGAATTCGGTGCGCGGCGCGCGTAGTCTTCTAACAAACCGACTTGTTGAGGACCCATACCGTCGCCAATCATCAAAATTACGTTTTTAACGGTGGTGACAGGTGTTGGGGAGACTGGAACTTCTTTGATGACTTCAATTTCTTTTACCACTTCCACCACTTTGGTCTCGGTATGATTACATGCAGTTAGAAATACTGCAGATAAGCTCAACGCTATCATGGACTTTTTCATTGTTTCTATCCCTAAAGTAGAGTTCTTGTTCTAATTCGGGGCACAGTCTAGGTTCTTACAATGAAGTTTTTATTTCAGGTCCATGACACTTTAACGTTATGTTATTTCGAGATGTGGTTAAAACTAAGAGAAATAGGCCGAGTCGTCATACCATGTAAAAAAACACTCAGTAAAATGGTGCAAGTGGCAATATCAGCGATGAGCTTTGCCTCTGGCAAATTGCTTTCAACCAGCATAAGCGTGAAAACCACTGAAGCTAGCCCACGCGGACCAAACCACGCTAATGTCAATTTATGATGCCAGCTTGCTTGATAGCCAATTAAGGCAATAAGTACCGGGATCACGCGCAGCAGAGTAACTGCAGCCAATGCGTAACAGAGCGTGGTCCAAGTAAGGGTGTGTAACGTCGTAAAGGCAACAACCCCAAACAACACCCAAATCACCATTGCAGCGAGTTCGGCTATGTGCTCTCCCTCTTCAATCAATTTATCTTTAAACGGATCAAGGTAAAAACGATCAAACAGCAAGCCACTAATAAACGTCGCAATAAATCCACTTCCTCCTAAACTTTGTGTCGTGGCATAAATAAACACGCAAAAACCAACAAATAAAAACGGGCTCGTTTTCCGTGCAAACAAATGATGCGCTTTTGCTTTCGTCAGTAGCCATATTGCAATAAAGGTCAATACACTTGCCAGAATTAAAGCCACGCCAAGTTCTTGCATAAACACACCAAGCAATTGCAACGTACTCAATTCTCCTTGCTTTTCAATTGCACTTAGTGCCAAAACGAACAAAGGCACACACAAACCATCGTTTAAGCCACTTTCAACATTTATCGCTTCTCTTAGGTTAGCGGGTACTTGCTTAGCGGTAATAAAGCCTCGACACAGGGCTGCATCTGTCGGCGAGATCATGACAGCAAGCAATACACAACTGACAAAAGTAAGCGGCAACATGGCAACCCCTACTAAGGTGGCTAACACAACACTTATAGGCAAACCAATCAATAATAATCGCAAAGGCAATTGCACACTTGCCATTAATACGCGTAATCGCGTTTTTGCAGCATCGGTAAACAAGAAAATAGCAAGCGTTAATTCAACAATTGGTTGCCAAACTTGCCTGTCAATTTCTGTTATCGATAAGCTATGTTCACCAAACCAGGCTAGTCCAACACCGATAAGGACAAACCACATTGGTCCTGTCAATTCAGTTCGTTGTAACTGACGTACAGACAACGAATAGACAAACACCGCCAATCCAACCCAAGCTAACGCTATGTAATTCAACTTATGTCCTTCGTGTTTATCATGATTAAAAATATAAACATGTTTTAGCCATTTAATCTTATTTTTATACCATTTACCTCAAAAAGTTGCGCTATTTTGCAACGCTCACAACAATGCCTCTATCCCCGCAAGTCGGTTTATAAGGTACACTTTTGCCGTGGCTAACCCGAATTCGGGCACTCGCTTTGATAAAAATAAGAGATTTATTATGAAAAAAAGTTTAATTGCTGCAGCACTTGCGGCAACCTTTCTAACAGCTTGCTCTAAACCGCAAGTTGAAGCAGAGCAAACCACCGTTGCACAAGCGCCTGCGGCGAAAGCGGAACTTGGCAATTTTGGAATCGACCTCACCGCACGCGACGAAAGCGTTAAGCCGGGGGATGACTTTTTTATGTACGCCAGCGGTACATGGTATAAAAACTATGAAATGCCTGCAGACAAAACCCGCTTTGGGGCATTTTCGGCACTTGCCGAGCGCAGTGAAGAGCAAGTTAAAGTTATTATTGAAGACATTGCTGCACGTCAAAATTTAAACGCCGAAGAACAACTCATCGCCGATTTCTACAACGCTTTTATGGACGTAGAAACACTGAATAAGCTTGGGATTTCATCTATACAACCTCTTTTAACCGAAATTGATGCCATTGATAATGTCGATAAACTCACTAAAGTCTTCGGTGAAGCATGGTTAACAGGCGTAAATTCCCCGATCGGTGGTGGTATGTGGTTTAACCGTTTAGACCCAAACCAGTATGAAATGTCAATGGGCGCAGGTGGTTTAGGCTTACCAGATCGTTCTTTCTATCTTGAACAAGAAGAGCGCTTCGTAAAAACACGCGCAGCTTACGTGGCGCATATCGCACAAATGCTTGGATTTGCAGGAAAAGACAATGCCGAAGCACGTGCAAACGCAATTTTAGCGTTAGAAACTAAGATTGCCGAAGGCCACTGGCCGCGAGAGAAACGACGTAACCGTGATCTTACTTTAAACCAGATCAAACGCGATGAACTCGCTGCTGAATACCCAGGATTTAATTGGGATTTATATTTTGCACAAACGGGTTACCAAGTACCACAGCTTAATATGGCACAGCCAGAGCCGATCAAAGCGATGATTGCACTCATTAACAATGAGGCATTAACGGTGTGGAAAGATTACCTCACATACCATGCGATTAGCGGCAATGCTGGTTTGTTATCTGAAGATATTTTCACAGCGAACTTTGAATTCTATGGCAAACAACTAAATGGACAACAAGAGCCTCGTGCTCGTTGGAAACGTGCTATCGAACAGATGTCAGACACTGATTCACTCGGTTTTGCCATTGGCAAAGTGTATGTCGAGCGCCATTTCCCAGAGTCATCGAAACAACAAATGTCTGAGCTTGTGGAAAATCTGCGCACGGCGCTAGGTGAGCGTATCGATAATCTCGATTGGATGGGTGAAGAGACAAAAGTAAACGCGAAAGCAAAACTCGCCGCCTTTACGCCAAAAATTGGTTATCCCGATGTATGGCAATCATTTGATGGTCTTACCTTAAAACGTGATGATCTGATGGGCAATGTAAAGAGTTTGCGTCAATTTTTCCAAGCTGACAGTGTCGCTAAAGAGCTACAGAAAACCGATCGTAATCGTTGGGGCATGACACCACAACGCGTAAATGCTTATTACAATAGCTCGTTTAATGAAATTGTCTTTCCAGCCGCTATTTTACAACCACCATTTTTTGATCCTAATGCCGATGCGGCAGTCAACTATGGTGGGATCGGTGCTGTCATTGGCCACGAAATGGGTCACGGATTTGACGACCAAGGCTCAAAGTCCGATGCTAACGGTATCCAACGTAATTGGTGGACCGATGCCGACCGAGCTGCGTTTGAAGCTAAAGCCGATAAACTGGCAGAGCAATACAGCCAATACGAACCGATCCCCGGTAACTTCGTTAATGGCCGTAACAGCTTAGGCGAAAACATTGGTGATGTAGGTGGTTTAGCCATGGCTTACCATGCTTATAAATTAAGCTTAAACGGTAAAGAAGCTCCTGTTATCGACGGTTTAACCGGCGATCAACGCTTCTTCTTAGCATGGGCCCAAGTGTGGAAAGAAAAACGCACTGAGCAAAGTATGTTAAACCAACTTCGTGCAGGTACTCACGCCCCAGGCCAATTCCGTGCCCAAGCACCGCGAAACCACGATGCATGGTATAAAGCATTTAACGTTCAACCTGGCGATAAACTTTATATTCCAGAAGATCAACGCGTCCGCATTTGGTAACAATACCGAGATGAAATTTAGACCTAATTAAGCCCGCTACATGTGGGCTTTTTTAATTTTATCTTTATCAACCGTGATTGTAATGTAGGCGAAGTGGATTCATCCACGCATAAAAAAGCCCCGCTTTGCAGCGAGGCTTTTTTATAATTTAGTGAGTCAGCCGTAAGCCGGGTTCTGTCTTGGATAATCATTCGTCTAGGCCTAAGATCACTCTTAGGCTCAAGCAACCTACCCGGTTCCGATGTGGGCCACACCTTAAGGAACCCTATTTGGTCTTGCTCCGGGTGGAGTTTACCGTGCCACGAACTGTTGCCAGTCGCGCGGTGCGCTCTTACCGCACCCTTTCACCCTTACCTGTGCCCGAAGGCCATCGGCGGTTTGCTCTCTGTTGCACTGGTCGTAGGCTCGCGCCCCCCAGCCGTTAGCTGGCACCCTGCCCTATGGAGCCCGGACTTTCCTCCCCCTGATCATTTTCGTCACAGGCAGCGATTATCTGGCCGACTCAGCGGGCATTATACCTAAACTCTTGGCTTTTCCCAGTGAATTATCCTTCGCGACTATCAATCACCGACTTATAAAGTGCATTTTTCTTCAATCCGAAATACTCAGCCACAATGCCACAGGCTTTTTTCAATGGCATTTCAGGTTCAAGTAATGCCAACATACGCTTTGCTTCATCGGGAATATCGTCTTGCTGTGCGGGTTTACCCGGTAGCATTAAGACCAATTCACCGCGTTGGCGCTCTGGTTCATTGGTTAAAAATGCGATTAACTCAGTGACGGTACCGCTGAAAAACGTCTCATACGTTTTCGTAAGCTCTTTAGCAAATACCACGTGCTGATCAGCGCCGAGTGCGGTACTCAAATCATCTAAACTTGCCATAATGCGATGCGTACTTTCGTACATAATACTAGTAATACCACTTTCAAATGCATCAATAAAAAACTGTTGACGCGCTTGGCTTTTAGCTGGTGTAAAGCCGATAAATTGAAAACGATCGGTTGGCAAGCCCGAGCAACACAGCGCTGAAATAGCAGCGCAAGCACCTGGAACAGGTGTTACCGTTGCACCTTCTGTTCGGCATAGATTGACGACCGCATACCCTGGATCACTGATTAAAGGGGTTCCAGCATCGGAGACCAACGCGATGTTTTTTCCTTCGTTTAGCCAATCTAAAAGTTGTTGCGCTTTTTGTTTTTCATTATGGTCATGCAGGGCAAAAGTACGAGTTTTAATACCAAAGTGGCTTAGTAACTTGCCAGTGTGGCGGGTATCTTCAGCCGCGATTAAGTCCACATTCGTTAAAGTTTGCAAAGCGCGTTCGCTGATATCGGCTAAATTGCCAATGGGGGTTGCGACAATGTATAGAGTGCCAATTTTGTTGCCATTCTCTGCATTTGTCATTGTGGTCTCCTGCGTCTGTCAGTAAGATAAACCATTCGATTAAATAACCAAAAGGTGTTGTGTGCGACTGAATAATTTCTCGTTGATTATGGCGTTATTGTCAGGTTTATCGGGGTGTAGTACAACCGAAAATACACCTCGACCAACTCAATCGGTCGTAAAACCAACCCCTCAAGCGCAAACTAATAGCGCGGAAGCCCTTTTTGAACGTGCACTTGATGCTGTGCCTGCAATGCAATTTCAATTATTGTACATGGCACGAGATGCGGCAATGACGAGCAAAAATTGGCCTCTACTCGAACAAATTGCAGAAGTATTAAATCAAAAAGCAACCGTTGACCAAGTACAAAACACGCTTTACCTCGCCTTCGCGAAAGAGAAGCAAGGTAAGTTTGCAGATGCATTAACTCAATTAAGGTTAGTTGAATCCGATTTACAATCCTCTATTCATCGCGCCTGGCATCAGTATTTAACTGGCAGTATTTATGCGTCGCAAGGATTACCTAAGCAGGCACTACCACACTTTTTTAATGCCGCAGACCTAGTTGAAGAAGAAAAGCTCAGCATCCTAGGGCTCGATGACGCGATTTGGCATGCATTACAACAACTTTCAATTTACGCTTTGGAGCGCTTTGACCAAGGTTCAGTTTTGCAACAAGGTTGGGTAAAGCTTGCCAAATACCAACAAGTGTATGTTGGAAAAGGTGTTTTATTAGATGAAGCGTTAAATAACTGGGCTAAAAGATACGTAAATCACCCTGCTGCGACTATTCTACCTAGTGAAGTACGCACAAAAACTACGATTGAGCCATACAAAGTGAAACGCCTTGCGGTGCTACTTCCACAATCGGGTTCAAGCGAACGGTTAGGGGCGGCTCTCAAAAACGGGATCCTCGCAGCACTCGACGAAAACCCCATTGAAGAAGTGTATTTCTTAGATGAAATGGCCGATGTCGCAACGTTGGAACAATCTCTAACCCAACTCAATATCGACTTTGTGATTGGCCCATTACTAAAAAGTAACGTCACTAAAATACAACAGTCACCTATCATTCGTGGGCAAAACGTATTGTTTTTGAATTCGGAAGAAGTGACCAACACCTTACCAAATCATTTTTATTTTGCGTTGAATCCAGAGCACGAGATAGACCAAGCGTTAGCCGTTTTCCTTTCGAAAGGGTTTAAAAAGCCAATGATCTTAGCGCCACAAAATACCAATGGACAACGTTTGGTTGAACGATTTATCGCTCAGTGGAAAATTTACAGCGCAAGTGAGCCTGAAATTGGCTTTTACACTGACAGTAAAAACATGGCTAAAGTGGTTGCCGACCGATTGGAAGTGGATGCATCAAAGCAACGTATAAAGACAATTCGGTCTTTTTTCCGTCAAGAAATTGAAAGCGAAACTCGTTCTCGTGCAGATTTAGACGCCATTTATATTCTAGGCGATTCAACTGAAACTCGATTACTAAAACCGTATTTGGATGTTAATGTGAGTACATTTGCAGACAGGATCCCTCTGTTTGCGACTTCTCGTAGTCATAGCATGCAAATAGGGGCTACGGATAAAAACGATTTAGATGGCTTGTATTTTACCGAACAACCTTGGATGCTTCCGGTGCTTGAAAACCGTAAACTACGTGAAAGTTATGATGCCTTATGGCCAGAGCAAGCCGACATCGAACAGAGGCTTTTTGCGATGGCAGTAGATGCGGTGAAACTCATACCCGAACTTCGTCAGCTTGCTTCTATTCCTGGCAGAGAATACGTTGGTCTGACTGGTAAATTAAAAGTCACAACGAATAATCAGTTAAGTCGATCATTAAATTGGGCTCAATATAAAAATGATTCGATAGAACGAGTTGAATTTAACGAAAAACCACCTAAACCTTTATTCATGCAAGAAAAAACCAACACGATGGTGTCCCTGCTGGATACAGGAATAAATGACTAAATGGATTTCATGGTTTAAAAACACCAAACAAAAAGGTGCGCACTTCGAATCAGTCGCTCAGCACTATTTGATGCAAAATGGATTGCTCCCCATATGCCGCAACTTCAATTGTCGTTACGGGGAAATTGATCTAATCATGCAAGAGGGTGATACAATTGTTTTTGTTGAGGTAAAATACCGCAATCAAAACCGTTTTGGTGGTGCTATAAATAGCCTTAGTGCAACCAAACTACAACGCTTAAGAAAAAGCATTGCGTATTATTGTCAGCAATACCCTAATGGCAATAAACCCATTCGTATTGATTTCGTCGCCGTAGAAGGGCGAAACGATATCCATTGGATAAAGAACATATATTAGTTATGCAAGAGATCATTAAAACCATTTTTACAGAGAGTATTCAAGCCCAGATAGCTGCCGGTGAAGTACTTCAATTGCCCTTGGAGTCTGGTGCGTTATCCATCGCTCAAACGCTCCTAAACGGCAACAAATTACTTGCCTGTGGAAGTGCAAGCTGCAACATGTTAGCCCAACATTTTGCCGGGCTACTCGTGAACTTCTTTGAAACTGAACGTCCTTGCTTACCGGCCATTGCGTTAGCCGCGGATCATCGTCAGCTAATATCTTCTAACACCAACGATGACGTCGACGTATTTGCACGGCAAGTTCGCGCTTTTGGTCAAAGTGGTGACATCTTACTCGTGATCTCTGTTGATGGTTCAGAAAAAGCGATTATTTCTGCTGCCGAAGCCGCGCTTACTAAAGACATGAAAATCATTGCTTTAGTTGGTGATGAGGGCGGTGAATTAACCGGATTGCTCGGACCAAACGATGTTGAGATTAAAGTGCCGAGTAAACGCCCTGCTCGTATTGTTGAATCACACTTATTTAACCTTCATTGTCTCAGTCAATTGATCGATAATACCCTCTTTCCTCAGGAGGAAATATAATGAACATGAAACTTGCCTCTGTGCTTTGCTCAATTTTACTTCTTCAAGGCTGTGCTGCAGCGGTTGTAGCAGGAACAGCCGGCGCCGTCACTGCAGCTACCGACCGACGTACAATTGGCTCACAAATTGATGACAATAATATTGAAATAAAATCAGTTTTCGCCATCAAAGCCATCAGCGAGCGCGCCAAAGAAGCTAATATTTCTGTCGTTAGTTTAAATGGTATTGTGGTAATTGTTGGTCAAGTTCCTAGCGAGTCGTTGCGTCAACAAGCGGAAGCCGCACTCAAAGACATCGAAGGTATACGCCAAATACATAACCAGCTACGTGTTGGGACTAATATTGGTATGACAACCAAAACCCACGATGTATGGCTTACCTCAAAAGTAAAATCTCAATTTCTCACTGCCGAAAATGTAAGTTTTAATAACATAAAAGTAGTGACTGAAAACGGTGAGGTGTTCTTACTCGGCTTAGTCACCAGCGCAGAAGCTGATTTAGCGGTAGACATTGCGCGTAACGTCAACGGCGTTGTTCGTGTTGTTAAAGTGTTTGAGTATATGTAATTCAACCCTTATTGAAGTTGCATTAAAAAAGCCCCTATTGGGGCTTTTTGCTTGATACCAGTCAATAATGCAGGTTCACTTAATGATTCTTAAATGAGCACCTTTTTTCTTTTCTGGTTTTTCTTGTGTTTTCGCTTCGTCGGGCTGAGCTGATTCTGGCGTTGGATCTGGCTCATCAAACGATTCAGCGGTGAAAACAGTGCCCTCACCATTTTCTCTTGCATAGATTGCGAGTAGTGCGCCCATTGGAACATAAACCTGCATAGGCTGCCCAGAGAAACGAGCACTAAAACTCAGCGCATGCTTATCGAGTGAAAATTGAGTGACTGCAGAAGGACTGATATTAAGTACAATTTGCCCATCTTGGACAAATTGTACTGGTACCTCGACACCTGCATAATCGGCATTCACTACAATGTGTGGTGTACACTGGTTATCTACAATCCAATCATAAAACGCACGCATTAAGTAAGGGCGATTGGGTGTCATAGCCATTACGAACGGATCTCACGCTCAGCATCTGTTAGCGATGCTTTAAATGATTCACGTTCAAAAAGGCGTACCATGTATTCTTTGAGTTCTTTACTTCCTGCACCCGTTAACGAGATGCCTAACTCGGGCAAACGCCACAGTAGTGGAGCTAAGAAACAATCTACTAGGCTGAATTCTTCACTCATGAAGTAAGGTGCTTCATTAAAAATTGGCGCGATAGCAAGCAATGCTTCTGTCAATTCTTTACGAGCTTGCTCTGCATCATTACCACCCGCATTAACTGTCTCTGCTAAGCTGTACCAATCGTTTTCGATACGATACATCATAAGACGACTACGACCACGCATTACCGGGTATACTGGCATGAGTGGAGGATGCGGGAAACGCTCGTCTAAGTATTCGTTGATAATACTTGCTTGATATAAACCAAGCTCACGGTCAATCAACGTTGGGACTGTGCCGTAAGGATTAATCTCATGCAGCGCTTCCGGCAGATTGTCCTTTTCAGCCAGATGAATATCAACACTTACTCCTTTTTCAGCTAGTACGATGCGTACTTGGTGACTGTACATACAGTTAGCACCAGAAAATAGAGTCATTACAGGGCGCTTATTGGCAGCAATGGCCATGCCTACCTCCAAATCATTACATAAGCAATTCTTAAACAGCAATAGGGGCTTAAGCCCCTATTACCAAATTACTGTCAAAATTGTTCAAATTAATGAACATCTCTCCAGTATTCTTTCTTCAGTAAGAAAGCAAGGATAAATAGGATCACTAGGAAACCAAGTACCTTAATACCAATGCTCTCTGACGTTAAGCGAGTTGGCTCACCTACGTATTCTAGGAAATTAGTCAAATCACGAACCGCTTGGTCGTACTCATCTGAACTTAATTCACCAGAACCGTCTGTTGTGATTTCAACCACTTTCTTAACTTTAACACCGTGCTCTTCTACTTCTTCAAAACGTGCCGTTGGAACACCTTGAAGCTCTTGAAGTACGTGTGGCATACCTACTGATGGAAACACTGAGTTGTTCACACCAAATGGGCGTTTTTCATCCACGTAGAATGATTTCAAATACGTATAGATCCAGTCTGCACCACGAACACGAGCAACGAGCGTAAGATCTGGTGGTGGAGCACCAAACCATTTTGCCGCATCGTCAATTTCGATGGCATTCTTAATATGGCTACCTACTTTTGAGCCATCAAAAATCAACTGTTCTTTACCAATTTCAACTGGAATACCAATGTCACGGAATGTGCGCTCGTAACGTTGGTACTGCATTTGGTGACAACCCAAACAGTAGTTCATGAACAGTTTGGCACCACGTTGAAGTGACGCATTGTCTGTTAAGTCAATGTTTGAATCCAATAATGGCACTGATGGGCCTGCAGCCATTGTAAAGGTTGGCAGCAATGCGAATAAACCAATTAGTAGCTTTTTCATCATTTCGTTAACCTCGTTGGTAATGGCTTAGTTTTCTCGTTTTTGCTGTAGAACCACAACAACACGAAGAACATGAAGTACGTAACCGTTGTGATTTGTGACAAAATCGTTTTAAAGTCTGTCTGTGGTGTAGCACCAACCCAACCCAAGATAACAAATGTTACCACGAACTGAGCGATATTTAGCTTATGAAGTCCACAACGGTAGCGAATAGAACGTACCGAACCGCGATCGATCCAAGGTAAAAGTGCCAACACAACAATTGATGCACCCATCGCGATTACACCAATTAATTTGTCCGGGATTGCACGCAAAATCGCATAGAAAGGCGTGAAATACCATACTGGGAAAATGTGCTCAGGCGTCTTGAGCGGGTTTGCCGCTTCAAAGTTTGGCGCTTCTAAGAAGAACCCACCCATTTCTGGTGCAAAGAACACAACCCAACAGAATAAGAATAAGAAGCCCACAACGCCTAACACATCTTTAACGGTGTAATAAGGGTGGAAAGGAATCGCATCCACGATATCTTTTTTGCTTGTGTAGTATTCGTGGAATTGGAATTTTGCTTTGTCTTCTTCTGCAACCGTGCCTTTCTTACGCTTAATTTCGACACCGTCAGGGTTGTTAGAACCTACCTCGTGAAGCGCAACAATGTGTAAGAAAACTAAGATTACGAGTACTAATGGTAGTGCAATTACGTGAAGTGCGAAGAAACGGTTTAACGTTGCTCCAGAGATAACATAGTCACCACGGATCCAAAGCGTTAGATCATCACCAATTACTGGAATAGCACCAAATAGTGAGATGATTACCTGTGCACCCCAGAATGACATTTGCCCCCATGGGAGTAAGTAACCCATGAACGCTTCAGCCATTAGCGCAAGGAAAATGAACATACCAAACAACCACAACAATTCACGTGGCTTTTGATACGAACCGTAAATCATACCACGGAACATATGAAGGTAGACGACAACGAAAAACGCCGAGGCCCCCGTGGAATGCAAGTAACGAAGTAACCATCCGTATTCAACATCACGCATGATGTATTCAACCGAAGCGAACGCGCCTTCTGCTGATGGCACGAAGTTCATGGTTAGCCAGATACCCGTTAGAATTTGGTTAACTAAAACAAGGATGGCTAATGAACCAAACAGATACCAGAAGTTAAAGTTTTTTGGCGCAGGATACTGCGCAATGTGCATATTCCACACACGTGTCATTGGAATACGTTCATCAATCCAGTTGATAACGTTTCCAACTACACCTGTCGATGCGTTTTCTTGTTTACCAGCCATTATGCAACCTCTTCTTCACCAACCAAAATGGTTGTGTCATCAATAAAGGTGTAAGGTGGGATTTCTAAATTTAACGGTGCCGGTACAGCTTGGAATACACGGCCTGCCATATCGAATTTAGAGCCGTGACAAGGACAGAAGAAACCGTCTTGTGTACCTTCCACTTTTTCACCAAAACCACCTTGTAGGAACGAAGGCGAACATCCTAAGTGAGTACAAATACCCACTGCAACAAAGATCTCAGGGCGTTTCGAACGGTATTCGTTCTTCGCAGAATCTAATTGTTGAGGCTCTTCAGATTGCGGATCACGAAGTTTTCCTTCATGAGCCTTCATTTGCTCTAGCATTTGAGGTGTACGGTAAACAACCCAAACAGGTTTTCCTCGCCACTCAACACGAATTAGTTGCCCTGGTTCAAGTTTGCTTATGTCTACTTCTACAGGCGCACCTGCAGATTTAGCTCGCTCACTTGGATTCCAAGACGCAATAAAAGGAACAGCAGCACCGACCGCACCCACACCACCTACAACTGAGGTAGCAATGGTTAAAAAGCGACGTCGGCTGTTGTCTACAGGCGCATTGCTCATCCACTTATCTCCACTATGATCCTCAACACTTGCTATATTGAGAAAATCAGTTACAGCAGGTTAATTTTCAAGAAATTACAAAATAGAAGCGATCATAAAGAAAAGCCTTGATTAAAACAAGGTTATTCCTCTTTTCTAGCCGCACAAAAATGGGTCTCTGCCAAGGGGTTAGCCAAAAGGCGGAGGCTTTGCATGGTAGCACTTCTCGGTTATCCGTTTACTGACCAAGATCAACGTGACTACGATGCTATTAATCGTACGCTTTGATCTTATTCACATTACTTGCGCTGCAATTGTAGCAAAAAAATTGCATTCAGGGTGAGTCTATCTAGGTTTATTCGTCTAAATTCGAAAAAAAAATCGTGAAGGGTAAAAAAAACAAAAAACCCAGCAAAAGCTGGGTTTTTGAATTCTTGAAACGTAATAAATTAACGCTTAGAGAATTGTGGACGCTTACGTGCTTTGTGTAGACCCACTTTCTTACGCTCAACTTTACGAGCGTCGCGAGTAACAAAGCCAGCTTTACGAAGTGTTGAACGAAGAGAATCGTCAAACTCCATAAGTGCACGAGTGATACCGTGACGGATTGCACCAGCTTGACCTGTGATACCACCACCTTCAACAGTGACGTATAGATCAAACTTTTCAGTCATTTCAACAAGCTCAAGTGGTTGACGAACAACCATACGAGCCGTTTCACGACCGAAGTACTCTTCTAAAGAGCGCTTATTGATTACGATGTTGCCAGTGCCTGGGCGTAAGAATACGCGAGCACTTGAACTTTTACGACGACCTGTACCGTAGTATTGATTTGCCATGTTAGTGCTCCTTAAATGTCAAGAACCTGAGGCTGCTGTGCAGCGTGGTTGTGAGTGTTACCCGCGTAAACTTTAAGTTTACGGAACATTTCACGACCCAAAGGACCACGTGGTAGCATACCTTTAACTGCTTTCTCGATGATCATTTCAGGCTTTTTAGCTTGAAGCTTCTCAAAGTTTACAGACTTAAGGCCACCTGGGTAACCAGTGTGTGCGTAGTACATTTTGTTCTGAGCTTTGTTACCAGTTACAGTAACTTTCTCAGCGTTGATAACGATGATGTAATCACCTGTGTCAACGTGTGGAGTGTACTCAGCTTTATGCTTACCGCGTAAGCGACGAGCGATTTCAGTAGCGATACGACCTAAAGTTTTACCTTCAGCGTCAACTACGTACCAGTCACGTTTTACTGTTTCTGGTTTAGCAACAAACGTTTTCATTTATAAAAATCCAATGTTTCAATTTAAAACCACAGGCAGAATTAACTGCCGCTCTACTTGGTGCTTTAACCCCTTCGAGTTGAAGACTTTGTACCCTGCATCGGAGGCTAAACCGACGGAGGGAATAGAACGCAACGTGGCAGGCCGCGAATTATAACAGCAGATATTTGCTATTGCTAGGGGGTGAGGTTTTTTTTGCGCTGATTATTTGTTCAACTTGACGAACTTATTTTGTGGCGCTTGCTTTAGCATTAAAACTTGCTAAATATGCTTAATTCACCAAGTGCGATTTCACCTCAGATACCCATTTGAGGTGAAATTGTTTGAGTTTAAGCTAAGTGCTCTTTGGCTAAATACTCTAATGACTGCATTTCTTGTAACCGACTGATGCAACGTCGGAACTCAAAGCTCAAAGTACCTTGAGTGTATAGTTGTTCAATTGGCGCTTCTGCAGACATGATCAATTTTACGTGGCGCTCATAAAATTCATCAACTAAGGCAATAAAACGCCTAGCAGCATCATCGTTATTTTGACCCATTTGCTTCACATTTGAAATAAGCACCGTGTTGTAAAGTCGACTTATCTCCATGTAATCAACTTGACTTCGAGCTGTTTCACAAATGGCTGAGAAATCAAACATAACAATACTATCTGCAACTTTGCGGGTTGCTATCATTCGCCCTTCGATTTCAATCGGCTCATTCAATTGGCCTGGCTCTGGCGCTAATTTATCAAAATACTCAAACAAATTGATATCTGCTTGTTTATCCAATGGGCTATGGAAAATCTCTGCTTGTTCGAGTGTACGCAAGCGATAATCAATGCCTGAATCAACATTAACGACCTCAGTATTCGCATTAACCAATTCAATCGCAGGCATAAAACGAGCCCGCTGCAAACCGTTTTTATATAGTTCATCTGGCACAATGTTTGATGTTGCGACTAAGACAATACCGCGTTTAAACAGGGCTTGCATTAAGCCGCCAAGCAACATCGCATCCGTAATATCTTGAACAAAGAACTCATCGAAACACACAATGTCCGTTTCAGATTTAAATTTATCTGCGACTATTTCTAACGGGTTCTTAACGTCTTTTAATTGCTTTAATTCATCATGAACACGATGCATAAAGCGATGAAAATGCACTCGCATTTTACGATCGGTTGGCAAACTTTCATAAAAAGTATCAACTAAATAGGTCTTACCTCGCCCCACTCCCCCCCAAAAATAGAGCCCTTTTACCTTAGGCATGCTATCTTTACCTAAGAGGCGGTCTAACCAGGTTGGTTTATGCGCAATTGCCGCGATTAGATCATCATATAAACGCTGTAAATGCTTTACCGCATTTTCTTGCGCAGCGTCGTATTGGAAATCATCGCGTTGAAGATCGTTTTGGTATTTTTGCCAAGGCGTCATAATTAACATAATCAATTGAGTTAGACGAATGGCCTTTATATTAACACGCATCCACTTGGTAGGTATATTAGCGTAATGGTGAATGTGAGCATTTTGGTTTGGGCTTTAAAATCAACAAACCAATTACTTAGGAGTATATAAATGAATGCAATTGCTTGGTTTGGGCTTTTGGTTGTTGTTGCAGTGGCTGCATTTTCACTTGGTGCGTATGTGACCAAAAAGAAATTTAAGCAAGATGAGTTAGAACAACAAGCGAACGATGCAAAAATGGCTCTAGACCAGTTTCGTCAAGATGTTGCCGATCACCTTGATAATACGCGTAAATTGGTTACTCGTATGCAAGACAACTACACACAGTTACTCAATCAAGTTGAGCAAACTAATCAATTGTTAGTGGTCGATTCTACGCCGACAAGCGCAGAGCCCTTCTTCTCAAAAGAAACGACTGAACAACTACAGGCTTCTTTAAAAAACCGTCAAGAAAAACGCAGCGATCGTTCCAACGCGACATCACAACCAACCGACTTTGTCGAAGGTACTTCGGGTATTTTCTCTGGTCAGAGTTCAGAAAATGAGCAAATAAAAGCCTCTTGATGAACTTTTTTTTGACCCCATAGTCTTTAGGGATAGTGAACGTCTTAACTCATTTAAGTAGCTCGCTTTCCCTATCAATCTTTTTAGCAAGTTTATCAGATAGGGATTGCACTCTTCGTTCGCGATGTAAATGACGAACACCTAAACGTCATTTTACTTCGCAATGCAGAGAAGCCTATTTGGCTCTGCTTAAATATCGAATATTCTCTCTATTGGAGCTGAACTTAGACTATGAAAATGAAATTATCTTTACTTTCGGCAGCCCTTTTCTCTGCAACTATGCTATTAGGCCCGATCCCGGTAGAAGCAAAACTTCCCGTTGCTGTCGACGGGCAAAACCTTCCAACTCTTGCACCAATGCTAGAACGAGTGACACCGGGTGTTGTCAGCATTCAAGTGTCCGGAGCGAAAGAGATTCGTCGACGAGTCGATCCTTTTGACTTTTTCTTTGGCAACCCTCAGCCTCGAAGCCAAAAGCAACCCTTTAGTGGCCTTGGATCAGGCGTCATCATTGATGCTGATGAAGGCTATGTCGTTACAAATAACCACGTTATCGCCGATGCTGAACGTATCGTCGTTACACTGCAAGATGGCAGAGAGTTTGAGGCAAAGCTTATCGGTGCCGACGCTGAATCCGACATCGCTTTATTAGCGATTGATGGCGAAAACCTCACTGAAGTAAAACTTGCCAATTCTGACAAACTACGAGTGGGTGATTTCTCCGTAGCGATTGGTAACCCATTTGGTCTAAGTCATACCGTAACCTCGGGTATTGTAAGTGCGCTTGGTCGCAGTGGCTTGAATATTGAAGGTTACGAAGATTTCATTCAAACCGATGCTGCAATTAACCAAGGTAACTCTGGCGGTGCGTTAGTAAATCTTAACGGTGAGCTGATAGGAATAAACACGGCAATTTTAGGTGCATCTGGTGGCAATGTCGGGATCGGGTTTGCTATTCCATCTAATATGATGAAAAACTTAGTGGACCAAATCATCGAATATGGTCAAGTCCGCCGTGGTTCTCTTGGATTAGCAGGGCGCACTCTCGACGCAGGTCTTGCTAAAGCTCAGGGTATTGAAGTAAAACAAGGCGCTTATATCATGCAAGTAATGCCCGATGGAGCTGCTGGTGAGGCCGGTATTAAAGCCGGAGATGTGATAGTTAGCTTAAATGACGATCCGATTATTAGCTTTGAGCAACTGCGCGGCAAAGTAGCAACGCTTGGTGAAGGCAAAACCATAAAAATGGGCATTCACCGCGATGGTAAAACGAAAGAGGTAAAAGTAACACTCAAAGGCCAAAGCGAAAAAACCGCTGACGCACAACGGATTCATCCTGCGCTTCAAGGTGCAACATTAGAAAGCGGTAAACGCGATGGTAATGAGGGCATTGTTGTCACGGCCGTTGAACCACGCTCAAATGCGGCACGAGTTGGTTTAATGGAAGGCGATGTGATTATGCAGGTGAATCGTCAACGTGTCACCAACGTGCGTGAATTGAGCGGGATTATTGATGACATTAAGGGCAATGTGGTCCTTGGCATAAAACGTGGTCGAGACTCTGTTTTCTTATTAATTCAATAATTAAACAAAGCCGTGTTGACCTTTACAATTTGATTTTGCAGCAGCAAGTTAGGTATTTGACAGCGTAGCACAGTGGATGAGGTGAGCTAGCTGATAAGGTATAGTAAATCCCTAACTTGTACTGCCCGAAGGGTTAAATCAAACTACTTGGTCATTCACAATTCACATACACGAGTAGGCTACATTGCTCATTTTGCGTATTGAATGCCTTTGATTTAAACAAAAATCATACCTAAAAGGTTAATACGCACCAGCCATTCTTTGACTAAAAACACAGTGATACTTGCCGCTGTGTTTTTTTTTATGCCATCATTGCAATTAAATCACAATAATTTCGTCACGTTAACGTAATCAGTTACCAACTAAAAAGTAGTCGGCTAAATTAAGCCGTTTGGTAGTGCATTGCTCTGACACAATGAACGAAAGGTTCTAATAACAACGAGAAAACACCGTGCTGAATTTTCTAAAGTTTTTTGTTCCACCTATGTTTGCAGGACTTGCGATTGCATTTATCGTCATTCTCACTGTGCCAGACATGAGAAAAGCGATGCTCCCTAGCTTGTCCATTGCAGATAAAATTAAGCCAAGTCACATGAGTTTTGCTGAAGGTGTAAAACGTGCAGCGCCTGCGGTGGTCACGATATTTTCCGAAGGCGATGCCAGCGAGCCGAGATACAAACGTCAAAATACCGTTCAAGAATTAGGTTCTGGCGTGATCATGTCATCTGACGGCTACATTTTAACTAATTATCACGTCGTCAATAACGCTGACCAAATTATTATTATCTTAACCGATGGGCGTACCTTTACCGACGTTCAACTCATTGGCTTTGATCCGATCACTGACTTAGCTTTATTAAAAATAGAAGCAAAGCACTTACCAGTGATCCCCAAAGACGACAGTTTTGAGCCCGCTGTTGGTGACGTCGTGCTAGCCATTGGTAATCCATTGAATCTCGGTCAAACGATCACTCAGGGGGTGATTTCGGCGACAGGTAAACAAACGTTAACAGACAGCCCCTACAATAGCTTACTGCAAATGGATGCCGCAGTTAACGTGGGTAATTCTGGTGGTGCCTTAGTCAATTCTCGCGGTACGTTAGTTGGGATCACCTCAGCGCAATTTCGCACCCGCTATAACATTGATATTCAGGGGATTTCTTTTGCCGTGCCATACTCCCTTGCTAAAGAAGTGATGGCCAAGCTCATTCGAGATGGCCGGGTGATCCGCGGTTATTTGGGCTTTAGCGGCAAGCCTGTTGATCAATACGGCATTGAAATTACGGATAGATATACGCCCGTTTTTGGTATCCTAATTAACGATCTCGACCCGTTAGGGCCAGCGTGGCAAGCAGGCATGAAAGACAACGACATAATTGTAAAAATGGCTGGCCAACCCGTTAAGAACCCTCAAGATGCTTTACGTTTAGTGGGTAATACCCGCCCGGGAACAAAACTGACTTTCGAAGTCTACAGTGACGGAAAATACAAAGAAGTGGTTGTAGAAGTGGCTGAACTTGAAACGCGGATCTGATCCGCGCTTCAAACTCAACAAACGGTGTTTCGTAGTTAGTTCGCTCGACGTTTAATCTTAGCTCCTAACCGACTAAGCTTATCTTCAATCCGCTGATAACCACGGTCGACATGGTAGATCCGATCAA
Source organism: Pseudoalteromonas luteoviolacea B = ATCC 29581 (assembly GCA_000333235.1). Classification (GTDB taxonomy): domain Bacteria; phylum Pseudomonadota; class Gammaproteobacteria; order Enterobacterales; family Alteromonadaceae; genus Pseudoalteromonas; species Pseudoalteromonas luteoviolacea_D. The sequence goes on from CAPN01000020.1 coordinate 125,986, forward strand.
CGACCGTTTCCCCTTCCGCGATAATCCCCGTCAATATCAAACTTGCTGATGCTCGAAGATCGGTCGCCATGACTTGTGCACCAGTTAACCTTTCAGTGTCTCCACAAATCGCCGTATTGCCTTCTAAGCGAATATTTGCTCCCATCCGCTGCAATTCAGGAACGTGCATAAAACGATTTTCAAAAATCGTTTCTGTGATCGTCGCACTGCCTTTTGCCACCACATTTAGTGCGGTAAATTGCGCTTGCATGTCGGTAGGAAAGCCCGGGTGCGGCATGGTTTTAATGTTTACCGCTTTAAGCTCACGTCCGCGCATATCTAAATAGATGCTATTGTCGGTCAGCTCTAATAAGGCATTGGCTGCGCGTAATTTCTCAATAACAGGCTCTAAACTGTGGAAATCGGTATCGCGACACAAAATTTCTCCACCGCTCATTGCCGCTGCAACTAAAAATGTACCCGTTTCAATCCGATCAGGCAAAATGCGGTGTTCGCAACCGTTCAAAGACTCTACGCCATCAATCACAATACACTTAGTACCTGCACCAGAGATCTTAGCCCCCATTGCGATTAAGCAATTGGCTAAATCCACCACTTCAGGCTCTTGTGCCGCATTTTCAAGGACGGTACGACCATCAGCAAGCGTTGCAGCCATTAAAAGATTTTCAGTTGCGCCAACGCTCACCATATCCATAAAAATTTCCGCCCCTTTTAAGCGTCCATTTGATTTAGCATGGATATAACCATTTTCTACCTTAATCTCAGCTCCCATTCGCGCCATCCCCTGAATGTGGAGATCAACCGGACGTGCGCCAATAGCACACCCACCTGGTAAAGACACTTGTGCCTGACCAAATCGTGCTAATAAAGGGCCTAAAGCTAGCACAGACGCTCTCATCTGCTTTACTAATTCATACGGTGCTAACACGCTATCGACCGTACTACCGTCAACAATAAGCGCATCTCCCTGCCAGTTCACTTGTGCGCCTAATGTGCGTAAAAGTGCCTCAGTCGTAGAGATATCGCGTAATTGTGGTACGTTTAAAAAAGTGCTTTTGCCGTTCGCAAGTAAAGAGGCAAATAAAATAGGTAAAGCGGCATTCTTCGCACCAGAGATAGTAACTTCTCCAGCTAGCGTGGTGCCACCTTGGATAACAAATTGATCCATCGTGACTCCAATTATTGTGGCAGGATAAACTTACGTTCTCTGTTCCATTCAGTTGGCGTGAACGCTTTAATGCTCACGGCATGAATAGTACCCTCTGCAATAGTTTGCATAAGTGGCCCATAGACAAGCTGTTGTTTTTTTACACGGCTTAAGCCATCGAAGCAATCGCCAACAGCAATTACTTCATAATGATTGCCATTGGCTTTAACGATGACTTCTGACAAAGATAACGTTTCGCGAAGTAACGCTTCTACTTGGGTTGTTTCCATTAGACTCACTCAAAAAGATTGCTAACCTGCCCCAGCTCTATCAAATTACTTAGCTGAAGCGGCATATTAACTAGTTTTAAACGACAGTTCCGTCGCTTTAATTCACTTAAAGTGTGAATTAACCAAGCTAAGCCCGCAGTGTCAACCCTCGACACGTCAGAAAGGTCTAATTTCAGTATTGATTGCGTACTTTCTAACAGTTGGTTAAGAAGGCGTTCATTCCCAAGTGAATTACGCGTCATCTCCCCAATCAGGGCATACTCGTTATCCGCTTGACGTTGTAGAGTGAGATCACTCATTGCTATCTTTGCCTCTGAATTGCACTGGCAATTTACTTTTTTTATCAAGTAGCTCTATGACGTACTCGATCCCTTGTTGACGCAATATTCCATGTAATTCGGTTTGCTTAGCATCTAGTAAACTAATACCTTCCGCCATCATATCATAAGCTCGCCATTCGTTGTCTTTATCTTTGCGGACTTTAAAATCAATACTGATGTCTGGCTTTCCAGGCTCGACTATCCGTGTACGGACAATAGCGATATCATCACCAGCAAAATCACGGTCTTTAGAAAACTCTACTTTTTGATCCGTATATTGGGTAAATACCCCTGCGTACGTTGCTACTAGATAACGTTGAAATACATCAATAAATAATTTTATGTTTTCAATGGCTTGTTGCTTTTCTTTAGGATCTTCAATCGTGCGAACTTTTTGAATATAACTACCAAGCACGCGATAAGCGGCAAACTTATAATCAATGTATGGCAATAATTCTTCTTCAACAATCACCCGCAAATGCTCTCGGTCTTGAGTGATAATTGCTTGCTCTGCTTTAACCCGTTTAAACGTTTTATCTGCTACTTGTTGAACCATCGTAAATGGGTCTTTTGTTTCAATCTTTGCATGCGCCACACTAACAAGCGAAAACGCGAGAACGGCACTGGTTAATAGTCGTTTTAACATGGGTTACTCACCCCCTTGGTTAAACAAAAACTGGCCTATCAGCTCTTCAAGTACTAATGCTGATTTGGTATCTCGTAACATATCGCCATGTTTCAATGCTTTACTTTCCACTCCAAATAACTCATCTAAATCATCACTGGACTGGGCAACCGCTTGACCCAAACAACTTTGCTGTGATGATTCCGATGCAATCACAGGCGAAATCCCTAAATATTGCTCACCTAAAATACCGGAAGTCAGGATCGACACATTGGTTGTATCTGCAAATTTACATTCGTATTGTTTATCTATCGCAAGACTAACTACTGGCACGTATAAGGTCGGATCAACAAAAATGTTTTCTACACGACCAATGACAACCCCACCGACTTTAATAGGTGCTCGAACTTTAAGAGAACCTATGTTGTCAAACTTAGCATTTAGCTCAAAGGTCTCTTTGCTACCACCAATGCCTGCATTAGCGACTTTAAGTGCTAACATCGTAAATGCAGCCACCCCTAAAAACACAAACAAACCAACTAATATTTCTATTTTCCGTGAATTCATATTTAAACCTAATTAGTTTGAAAACATCACCGCTGTTAACACGAAATCCAACCCCAGCACCGCGAGCGATGAATGCACAACTGTTTCTGTCGTTGCTTTGCTGATCCCTTCTGATGTTGGAATACAGTCATAGCCTTTATAAAGCGCGATCCACGTCACCACCAAAGCAAATACCAAGCTTTTGATGAGACCGTTTAATATATCTTTCTCTAATGACACTTGAGCCTGCATGATTGACCAAAAGCTTCCGGTATCAATGCCTAGCCAGTCAACACCGACCAAATGCGCACCCAAAATGGCCACTGCAGAAAAAATCAACGCCAACAGAGGCATACTTATAAATCCAGCCCAGAAGCGCGGCGCAATAATACGCTTTAAGGGATCAACCGCCATCATTTCTAAACTTGATAGTTGTTCGGTTGCTTTCATCAACCCAATCTCTGCGGTCAATGCACTACCTGCTCGGCCAGCAAAAAGTAGCGCCGTCACGACTGGCCCTAATTCTCGCAGTAAACTCAATGCAACTAAAGGCCCTAAGCTATCCTCAGCACCATAATCAACCAATACGGTATAGCCTTGTAACGCTAATACCATGCCGATAAACAAGCCTGACACCATAATAATTAACAAAGACTGATGGCCAACCATGTAAAGCTGACGCACCAACAACGGAAAACCTTTGCGTGGATTCGGCAAATTGAATAACGACCCAAGCAGCATTTGCGTCGCTCGACCTATCGCTGCAAATTTATCTAGCGTAGTACGACCAAGGCGTTGAAATAAGTCCATCATGATTGAACTCCATTCAGCAAATCTTGCTCATAAGGGTTCGCTTTGAAATGAAATGGCACAGGACCATCAGCCAATCCTTGTAAAAACTGCTGAACAAGAGGAGAGTCATGTTTGAGCATTTCCTCCGGAGTACCCTCACCAATCACGCCTTGCTTGGCAATAATGACTACGTGATCGGCAATACTCATTACTTCATGCACGTCATGCGTCACTATCAATGAAGACAGACCCAAAACTTCGTTTAACGACTTAATCAACCGCACTAATACGCCCATTGAAATCGGATCTTGTCCTGCAAATGGCTCATCATACATGATAAGTTCAGGATCTAAGGCGATTGCACGGGCCAGTGCTGCACGACGCGCCATACCTCCAGACAATTCTGCGGGCATTAAATCTTTTGCGCCACGAAGACCAACCGCTTGCAATTTCATCAACACGATTAAGCGGATCAAGGCTTCACTAAGCCGAGTATGTTCTCGCAGCGGAAAGGCGACATTATCGAATACCGACATGTCGGTAAATAGCGCACCGCTTTGAAACAACATGCTCATTTTGGTTCGAGTTTGATACAACTCACTACGACTCATCGAAGGAATACTTAATCCTTCAAATAGTATGTCACCAGAGTCAGGTTTAAGCTGACCACCAATCAATCGCAACATAGTCGTTTTACCAATTCCACTTGGGCCCATAATCGCAGTGATTTTGCCTTTTGGAACTGTAAAGCTCATATTTTCGTAAATCTTTCGATCACCACGCGAAAAAGTAAGCTTTTTGACTTCAACGATGGATTCTGACAAGCCGCGCTCCCTGTGTGATTCTGTTATAGACTCCCATCATACGATTTTTCGTGAATATTGGGAAAAGAGAATTCGTAAAATTTTGTAATTTTGAATGATTATTCAATTATACGATAAGCAGAATTCGATTTGCAAACGTAGACATCGCATTTGCTTATACTTTTACAAGCAAATTTGTTACTCTTTAGCACATTATGAACTGTAACTGACTTCCGATACTCCATGCTTATTTCTTTCGCGATCCTTATCCTCGGTTTTGCTGCGCTCGTTTGGAGTGCGGATCGTTTTGTTTTTGGGGCTGCAGCACTTGCTCGTAATTATGGTATTCCTCCACTTATTATCGGTTTAACCATTGTGGCTATGGGCTCTTCTGCACCAGAAATGATGGTCGCAGCACAAGCAGCATTAGCAGGAAAAACTGATACAGCGGTGGGAAATGTTGTTGGGTCTAATATTACAAACGTATTACTGGTATTGGGTGCAACTGCATTAATACGCCCATTAATGGTTAGCTCAGATATTCTAAAACGTGAAATGCCAATCCTAATCTTGGTGTCTTTAGGGGCATGGTATATTTTCAGCGATGATTACTTTAGCTTTAATGAAGCAATTGCGTTGGCCGTTGGTTTTGTTTTGTTTATTGTAGGTCTCATTTTTATCACCAAAAATAACCCAAATAAAAACGATCCTTTAGTGGCAGAAACCAGTGATGAGATCCCCGAAGGGGTAGCAACGTCAAAAGCACTATTTTGGCTTATTGTTGGTATGATATTGCTACCTGTTAGTTCTGGGTACCTTGTAGATGCAGCAGTTGATATTGCGAAATATTTTGGCATGAGCGACTTGCTTATTGGCCTTACTATTATCGCGATTGGTACTAGCTTGCCAGAGCTTGCCGCTTCAATCGCCGGAGCAATGAAACAAGAAGACGACCTAGCGCTTGGTAACATCATTGGATCGAACATTTTCAATATCTTAGCGGTCTTGTCGATTGGTGGGTTAATTCACCCAGCCATCATTGATAGTGCCGTTTCAAATCGTGATATCTATGTCATGCTAGCAGCTGCACTTATCCTCGTATTTATGAGTCTCAACATTCGCGGCATGCAACGTGTAAACCGATTTGAAGGTGGTTTGTTGGTTTTCGCATTTATCGCGTATTTGTATTTTATTATTTAAGTTAGGTTCAACATGTCGGGTCAAGATTTTCTTGCTTGCGCACAGCGCGTGATTGAAATAGAAAAACAAGCTATCACTGAAATTCAGCAATTTATTGACGCTAATTTTGAACAAGCGTGCCAAGCTATGTTTGATTGCAAAGGTCGAATCATCGTTGTTGGCATGGGTAAGTCTGGACACATCGGTAACAAAATTGCCGCCACATTGGCTTCAACTGGCACGCCTGCGTTTTTTGTTCACCCTGGTGAAGCGAGCCATGGCGATTTAGGTATGATCACCAAAGACGATGTTGTGCTCCTTATTTCCAACTCAGGTGAAACAAACGAAGTATTAAGTATAATTCCTGTTATAAAACGAATTGGCGCTTATACCATTGCGATGACTGGAAATCCTCAATCATCAATGGCAAAACTGGCAAATTGTCATGTGCGAGTCACCGTTTCACAGGAAGCTTGCCCGCTTGGATTAGCACCAACGGCTAGTACAACCGCTACATTAGTCATGGGCGACGCTATCGCCGTTGCACTTCTTGAGGCTAGAGGCTTTACGGCCGATGATTTTGCGCTTTCCCATCCAGGTGGTAGTTTAGGTAAACGTCTGCTCCTCACGCTCGATGACATCATGAACAAAAATACCTCCGTACCTCAAGTCGAAATGTCACAAACCATTACCGCAGCCTTATTTGAAATCTCGGCCAAAGGCCTTGGAATGACCTCGGTAGTTGACACTCATGGCAGAATGGTGGGTATTTTTACGGATGGTGACTTACGCCGTATTATCGAACAGCGAATTGATATTCACTTAACTGCTATTGCTGAGGTAATGACCAAAACCTGCACTACTGCAAAGGCTAATATGTTAGCTGCAGAAGCACTTAACATTATGGAAAAAAAGCGGATTAATGGACTGATTGTGATTGACGATCAAAATAAACCAATAGGCGCATTAAATATGCAAGACCTACTTAAAGCAGGAGTGCTGTAGTTCATGCAATTCTCAGATTTGTATCAACCAATTAATGATGATGTGATCCATAGAGCAAAACGCATCAAATTACTCATTTGCGATATTGATGGTGTGTTTTCAGATGGCCGAATCTATTTAGGTAATCAAGGCGAAGAATTAAAAGCTTTCAATACTAAAGATGGTTTTGGAGTAAAAGCATTAATTAACTCAGGTGTTGAAATCGCGGTGATCACAGGCAGACATTCACAAATAGTTCAGCAACGCATGACTAGTTTAACAGTGAAACACATTTATCAAGGGCAAGAAAACAAACTCGTAGCTTATGAGGAACTCAAGGCCAAGTTGTTTTTAAGGGATGAAGAGATTGCGTATATTGGTGATGATTCTCCAGATTTGCCTGTAATGATAAAAGTTGGTTTTGCTGTAGCGGTTAACGATGCTCATCCCATTATTTCTAAGCTTTCACATTATCGTACTTTACTACCGGGTGGTTATGGCGCTGTGAGAGAGCTAACAGATTTAATCATGTTATGCCAAGGTAAAAGTTTAGACCATCAGGGAACTAGCGCATGAATCAAGCTCGCGTGTTGCTGTTAATCGCGTTTCTGGCCATCCTAAGTTGGCTTTGGACACCCATATTAACGCAAACACAAGATACTTGGAAGGAAGACGCTGACACGCTAGCCAGACCTGACTACATTGCCACTGACTTAAAGCAATCTATGTTCAATGAGCAAGGGCAGCTTACTCATACCGTTAATGCTGTCAAAGTCGAAATGTTTCAAGAACTTGGCTTTTCACATTTTCAAGCCCCTATATTTACTTTATATAATCAAGAACAAAATTGGCAACTGACTGCCAATGAGGCCACACTGTATGAAAACAACACCCTAATTCTTGAAGGGCACGTGGTTGCGACGAACATGGATGACACAAGTATGATAAGCCATATCAACGCCGAACATATTCGCGTTGATATCCAAAATAAGACGATGTTGTCTGAACAACCTGTAACAATTCTAGGCCCTAATTTAACCATTAAAGGGCAAGGTTTACTTGCAGACCTTAATACTGACAGCATAGAGTTAAATAACCATACACGAACAATTTATTATGAAAAATAAACCTGTTTTTGCTGTTCTCGCGTTTTTACTCAGCGCACCTGCTTTTGCGGCTAAAGCCCCATCGGAGCCGGTTTCCATCGTAGCTGAAAAACAATTAGCACAACTCAAATCAAACATCGGAATTTTCGAAAAAAACGTCGAGATTGTCCATGGTAAACGAAAAATAAAAGCAGATCGTCTCGAAGTACATCGCCGTGAAGATTTAGGTGAAAATGCCGAATTGCTTGTTGCCACTGGAAACCCTGCTATCTTTCAAGAAACTCAAATAGATGGCAGCATTCTAAAAGCATCTGCAAAAGAAGTGCGTTACGACGTTACAAACCGCCTATTAACCATCAAGGGCGACGCTGAAATTAGTCAAGCAGGCCAAAAAATCAACGCCGAAGTTATTGTGTATGACATGGAAAAGCAACTTATCAGCGCCGAGCGAGGTGAAGCAAGTCAATCTCGCGTACGCACTATCTTAGTGCCTGAACAAAAAAAGCCAGCTAAGGAGCAAGGGAAGTCATGAGTACCTTGAAAGCGGAGTTCTTAGCGAAAAGCTATAAAGGTCGCCAAGTAGTAAAAAACGTCGGTCTAAGTATTGAAGCAGGTAGTATTGTCGGTTTATTAGGCCCCAATGGCGCAGGTAAAACAACCACGTTTTATATGATTGTAGGTTTAGTGCCAAGTGACAAAGGTTCAATTCATATCGACGATCAAGATATCACACTATTACCAATGCACAGTCGTGCTCGCCTTGGTATTGGATATTTACCGCAAGAGTCCTCTATTTTTCGTAAATTAACGGTTTACCAAAACCTAATGGCGATTCTAGAAACTCGCAAAGAGTTGAATAAAGCCGCTCGAGAAGAGCAACTTAACGAGCTTCTTGATGAATTTAACATTCAGCATATTCGTGATTCATTAGGCATGGCATTATCAGGTGGTGAACGTCGTCGTGTCGAAATTGCTCGCGCTTTAGCCGCATCGCCAAAATTTATCCTTTTAGATGAGCCTTTTGCTGGCGTTGATCCAATTTCAGTGTTAGATATAAAGAAAATAATTGAACACCTAAAAAATCGCGGGATTGGTGTTCTTATTACCGATCACAATGTAAGAGAAACGCTTGATGTATGTGAAAAAGCGTACATTGTTTCTCACGGTGAACTCATCGCAGCTGGCACACCAGAAGCCGTATTAGCAGATCAAACTGTACGCGATGTCTACCTAGGCGAACAATTCAGGCTATAGTTTATGTAGTACAGTCGCCTAATTGAATTGAACACTAGAGAAAGGATTGTTAGAGATACATGAGGCAATCGTTACAGCTCCGAATGGGGCAGCAACTTACAATGACGCCACAACTACAGCAAGCGATCCGCTTGTTGCAGTTGAGCACGCTCGATCTCCAGCAAGAAATTCAAGAAGCTTTAGACAGCAATCCCTTGTTAGAAGTCGATGAACAAGAATCAAATTCAGGCTCAGAAAACCAAAATGACGATGTCGACTACACGCAAAACAGCGATGTAAATGTAAAAGACAGTTCGGATAATACGGATTATGAAGAGTCTGTCACAGACTATGAAATGGAGTCGGGTGACGCACTAAATAAAGATACGGTGAGTGACGATCTTGCCATGGACGTTACATGGGATGAGTATATGAGTGCAGCACCAAGCACTAGCTCTGGGCCTATGCCAGATGACGACACTGTTTATCAAGGTGAAACGACTGAAACCTTAAACGAATATTTAATGTGGCAACTTGAGTTAACCCCTTTTTCACCTACAGACCGCGCAATTGCTGTTGCAATTGTTGAGGCGGTAGACGAATCAGGTATGCTTACTATTTCAACACAAGACATTGCTGACAGTTTAAATGACGGTAATGACGAAGAAGAACTGATAGAATTAGACGAAGTTGAAGCTGTACTTAAGCGTGTACAATTATTTGATCCTATTGGCATTGCAGCCCGAAGCTTACAAGAGTGTTTGTGTATTCAGTTGAACCAATATGATACTGCAACCCCTTGGTTACAAGAAACAAAGCAGATTTTAAATGAACATATCGACCTTTTAGCAAGTCGTGACTATCGCACTTTAATGAAAAAGACTAAGCTAAAAGAAGATGACCTAAAAGAAGTGATGACGCTCATTCATGGGCTTAATCCGAAGCCTGCTTCGTCTGTCATTAAAGAAGAGGCTGAGTACGTCATTCCTGATGTGTCGGTTAAAAAAGTGAAAGGTCGTTGGGTGGTTGAGTTAAACCCAGACTGTATGCCAAAAATACGAGTTAACGATCATTATGCTGCAATGACTCGCTCAGTTAAGTCATCAAGCGACAGTCAATTTATTCGTTCTCATTTACAAGAAGCAAAGTGGTTTATTAAAAGTTTAGAAAGCCGTAACGAAACGCTACTCAAAGTAGCCAATTGCATTGTAAAACAACAACAAGCATTTTTTGAGCATGGGCCAGAAGCGATGCGGCCTATGGTTCTAAATGACGTTGCGGAAATGGTTGAAATGCATGAATCGACAATTTCGCGTGTAACAACACAGAAATACATGCATACGCCACGTGGCATATTTGAGCTCAAATATTTCTTCTCAAGCCACGTGAGTACAGAGAATGGAGGTGAGTGCTCCTCTACTGCAATCCGAGCACTCATCAAAAAGCTAATTGCGGCCGAAAATCCTGCAAAACCATTAAGTGATAGCAAGATTGCGGACATTTTAGCTGAACAAGGGATCCAAGTGGCAAGACGGACGATTGCTAAATATCGTGAGTCTTTGGCTATACCACCGTCAAATCAGCGTAAAAGTTTGATCTAAGACGTAAAACAAAAGAAGGAAAATGCTTATGCAACTAAATCTAACTGGTCGTCATGTTGATATTACTGATTCTTTGAGAGATTACGTCACCAATAAGTTTGCGAAGCTAGAGCGACATTTTGATCACATCAATAACGTTCACGTGATCCTAGATGTTGAAAAATTAACTCACAAAGCAGAAGCAACCCTTCACGTAAATGGTGGAGAGATCTTTGCTTCAACAGAACACCAAGACATGTATGCGGCCATCGATTTGTTATTGGATAAGTTGGACCGTCAGGTAATCAAACACAAAGAAAAGATGATTCGACGCTAAAAATGAAACTAAGCGAACTCATTACAAAGGACTGCGCGAAAGCTGCGGTCCTTTTTACTAGTAAAAAACGGGTTTTAGAATACTTAAGTGAACTTGCGCAGCAGCAAATTGAAGGCATCAATCAACACGATATACTTGATGCATTGTTGGCTCGCGAAAAGCTAGGTAGTACGGGTATTGGTAAAGGCGTAGCTTTGCCTCATGGTCGTTTAATTGGAATTGAAAAACCGATTGTTATGCTTCTTACCAATCAAGAACCAATAGATTATGATGCCATCGACAACCGACCCGTCGATATTTTTGTCGGGCTCATCGTACCAGATGGTGAACATCAAGCACATTTGCAGACGTTAGCTGCAATCGCTGATAAACTTAGGGACAAAGACTATTGTCGCCGTTTAAGGCAAGCCCAAACTGATGAAGCGTTGTTTGAGGTATTAGACAATTGAGTAGGTGTTGAAGATGGAACTGATAATTGTAAGTGGTCGTTCTGGTTCTGGTAAATCAGTCGCGCTGAGAGTTTTAGAAGATTTAGGTTTTTATTGTGTAGATAACATTCCCGTTAATTTACTGCCTTCTCTTGTGCGAATTTCTGCCGATAACTATGACAAAATTGCTGTCAGCATTGATGTGCGTAACCTACCTAAAGATCAGCAAGAATTTAACGAGATCTTAGAGTATTTGCCTCAGTTCGCCAAACCTACTTTGTTTTATTTGGACAGCGATGACCAAACATTGGTACGCCGCTATTCAGAAACAAGACGCCTTCATCCGCTTTCCATTAATAATTTACCGCTCGATTTGGCAATCGCCCAAGAAAAGAAACTCTTAGACGTACTGATAACTCGTGCTGATATGATGATTGATACAACGGAAATGAGTGTCCATCAACTGGCAGAAACTATCCGAGAAAAGATCTTAGGCCAAAAAGACAAAACCTTAATCATTACGTTTATGTCGTTTGGCTTTAAGCATGGTATTCCAAAAGAAGCGGATTACGTTTTTGATGCTCGATTCTTGCCTAACCCACATTGGGAGCCTGAGTTAAAACCGTTAACTGGACTGGATCAACCGGTCAAAGATTACCTTGCAAGTCACAGTATCGTGCAGAAGTTTACTTGGCAAATTCAAACCTTTGTCCAAACTTGGTTACCTCACTTAGAACGTAATAATCGCAGCTACTTAACCATTGCAATTGGGTGTACTGGCGGCCAACATCGTTCCGTTTATTTAGCGCAAACCATCGGCGAAAGTTTTCAAACCACACACAACAATGTCAAAATCCGACATCGAGAACAAGCCGACCATGAAAATTGAAAACACGTTTTTAATAAAAAATAAATTAGGCTTACACGCACGCGCAGCCACCGTATTGGCTCAGTTAGCGATGCAATTCGACGCCAGTATCATGTTACACCAAGATGACAAATGCGCGGAAGGTGATAGCGTACTTGCTTTGATGCTGTTAGAAAGCAGTCAAGGAAAAGAAGTTCGAGTGGTTTGTGAAGGACCTGATGCGCAAAAGGCGCTAGATGCGATTGGTGAATTGATCGCTGACCGATTCCACGAAACCGAATAAGTATCTGATTTTATATTTAAACCGGCCTTGGTAAGCTTAAGTTAATTCGTTACACTTATTATTGCAGCTCAATACCTTCGTTCTATACATATTTAAGACAACGCCTATGCCAGAAACCTTTGAACAAGACTACACACTACAACAACTTAAGCAAGTTACCAAAGCGCTTAACAGTGGGCAGTTTGTTCAGGTTCGACGTATGCTGGCAGAAACGGCACCTTGTGATACCGCCCTTCTTTTAGAGTCTTCGCCACACAAAATTCGTACTTTGCTTTGGCAACTCGTTGATCCTGATATTCAAGGTGATGTCTTAGAAGAGTTATCCGAAGACGTGCGCTTAGGGATCATTGCACAAATGGAACCTGAGCTGATCGCTGCCGCGACAGAAGACATGGATGACGATGACTTAGGTGAAGTATTACGAAGTCTACCAGAACCTGTTTATCAAGACGTCCTAAGTGCGATGGATGCAACCGACAGAGCGCGTGCAACCCAAGCCTTATCTTATCAAGACAGAACCGCTGGCGCATTGATGAACAGCGACACCGTTACAATCCGCCCAGATGTGACGTTAGATGTTGTACTGCGTTATTTACGCCTGAAAGGTGAGCTACCGGAGGGAACTGATGACCTTTACGTTGTTGATAAAGATAACTGTTTTTTGGGCTCATTGCCACTGAGTACATTGCTTACGAATGCAACCGATAAAATTGTTCGGGATTTAATGGATCTCGATAAAGAAGCGATCCCTATTTCGATGGATGAAAGTGATGTCGCACAATTATTCGAACGCCATAACTGGATTTCAGCGCCTGTTGTAGATGACAACAAGCATTTGTTAGGTCGTATCACCATCGATGACATCGTTGATGTTATCCGTGAAGACGCCGAACATAGCTTGATGAGTATGGCGGGTCTTGATGACGAAGAAGATACGTTTGCACCCGTGATGAAATCAAGTCAACGCCGATCAATTTGGCTTGGTATTAACTTACTCACAGCACTTTTGGCTGCGTTTGTAGCCAGCTTTTTCGAAGGGACTTTAGATATACTCCCTATTCTTGCTGTACTTAATGGTATTGTGCCGAGCATGGGTGGCGTAGCTGGAAGTCAAACCCTTACACTGGTGATCCGTGGCATTGCTCTTGGCCATATTAATAGTGCCAACCAGCGTTTTATTCTTGGTAAAGAATTGGCTATCGGTGCTCTAAATGGCTTGCTTTGGTCGGTATTAATTGCCGGCGTAATCGCGATTTGGCAGTGGGACTTTAAACTTGGTGCTGTAATCGCGTTTGCCATGTTTATGAATCTACTTGCTGCGGGGATTGCTGGTGCAAGCATTCCAATTATCTTAAAACGCCTTAAAATAGATCCAGCCTTAGCCGGTAGTGTGGTGTTAACTACCGTAACTGATATTGTGGGGATTTTTGCTTTCTTAGGTACTGCTACATGGTTTTTGGTTGCTTAACAACCAAAAACCATAACCTATATTTTACAAATTATTGCCCCGCAATTTGCATCTGTGAGATCAATACTGAGCCAGTCTGTACACTGCCTCGCTTTTCGATGTCATCACCAATGGCGGCGACATTCATAAACATGTCTTTTAAATTCCCAGCAATCGTAATTTCACTGACAGGAAACTGGACTTCGCCATTTTCAATCCAGAATCCGGCAGCACCGCGAGAGTAGTCTCCCGTTACTGTATTCACGCCTTGACCCATCAACTCAGTTACCAATAAACCAGTGCCCATTGTTTTCAGTAAGCTTGCAAGTCCGCCTTGAGTTGGCTGAACTAACCAATTGTGAATACCACCAGCGTGTCCGGTTGCTTGCATTTTGAGCTTCTTCGCAGCGTAACTCGCCAGTAAATAGGTTTGCAACTCACCGTTTATAATGATTTCTTTCTCTTTTGTTATTACACCTTCACTGTCAAATGGGCTTGACGCTAAGCCTTTTGGCAAATGAGGGCGCTCAGAAATCGATACGCACGAATTGAACACCGGCTTACCTAACGAGTCGAGTAGGAAACTGGATTTACGATATAAAGCCCCGCCACCAATAGCGCTGACCAGATGACCAAATAAACTATTGGCAATATCCGCTCGAAAAATCACAGGAACCTTTTGGGTAGGCACTTTTTGACAATTTAACTTTGCCACGGTGGATTCAGCTGCCTCAATTCCAATTGCTTGAGGTGCTTTGAGTTCACTGTAAATTCGCGAGACACTGTAGGCTGAATCACGCTGCATATGTTTACCTTCTTTACCAATCACCATTGTACTCAAGGTATGTCGAGTTCTCGGATAACCGGCTAAAAAGCCGTGACTATTGCCGTAAACTCTCAAACCTTGATGACTGGCAAAGGTCGCTCCGTCAGAGTTAATAATGCGCTTGTCATGCGCCAAAGCCGCCTCTTCAGCCGCCTTGCACAATGCAATTCCAGTATCTGGTGATACGTTTGCTGGATGGTATAAATCGAGATCTGGATAATCAAAAGCCATCAATGCTTTTTCTGCAAGACCGTTGCACGGATCGTCAGAAGTAAACTTTGCAATTTCAACGGCCTTTTTCACCACCGAGCGCAGCGCTTCTTTGCTCAGATCAGCGGTAGATGCCGATCCTTTGTGATTTCCCACATAAACAGAAATACCTAGTCCACCATCTTGATTAAATTCAATAGTGTCCACTTCACCCAATCGTGTGCTCACAGATAAACCCGATGTACTCGACATCGCAGCTTCCGCTGCAGTCGCACCTAAAGACTGTGCATAATCCAACACCTCTTTAACGGCTTGTTTAACTTCTTCGATACGTTGAAAAATTGGATCTTGATTGGTTTGGCTCATGCTGCATTCCATTAAAAAACGTCTACTTTAATGCTAACACAGATCTAAAAATTCGAGGAGTTGTTGTCGTAAATCGACTATCACTAGGCCTAAGAGATCTTGATGCTTCGCGGCTCCAATTGCTGTGATATAATAAAGTTAAATACACTAATTGGCATTGACCCATGGCGAAACATCACGAACCCTTCGAAGACGAAGAAGAAATTATTTATGTCTCAAAAAGCGAATTAAAGAGAGACGCACAAGAACTGTATGAACTGGGTGTTGAGCTTACGGATCTTGGTAAAAAGCAACGTGAAAAATTACCGCTTTCCCCCATTCTAAAAGAGGCAATGCAACTTGCTGATAAGCTGAAAGGAAAACATGAAGCGTATCGCCGCCACTTGAATTACATCTCGAAAACCTTACGAGAAACCGATAACGTGCCCGAGATCCAAGCAATGCTCGACGTCGTACTCAATAAAAACAATCAAGCGGATGTAATTTTAAATAAAATTGAACACTTACGTACTGACCTGATTGAACAAGGCGATGATAAAGCCAATGAACTACTCGATAAGTACCCAACGCTCGAACGACAAAAGCTTCGCCAGTTGATCCGTCAAGCAAAAAAGGAAGCTGAAGCACAGAAACCAGCAAAAGGTCATAAAGAGTTATTTCAATATCTTAAAGATGCCATTATGCCTTAATTTGCTAATTGAATACGTTGTCAAAAGGCTCCTAAGGGAGCCTTTATAATTTATCAAACTGTCCCACCAACGGTAATTTCATCTATTTTTAAACTGGGCTGACCCACTCCCACTGGAACACTTTGTCCATCTTTTCCACAGACACCAACCCCTCGGTCCAAACAAAGGTCATTGCCGACCATAGAAATCTTTTGCATCACATCGGGGCCATTGCCAATGAGCGTAGCGCCTTTAATCGGCCGAGTGATTTTGCCATTTTCAATTAGGTAGGCTTCCGAGGCTGAAAAAACGAATTTACCTGAAGTAATGTCTACTTGCCCACCTCCAAAGTTACTCGCAAAAACCCCTTTTTTTACAGTAGAGATAATGTCTTGTTGAGTATGCTCACCGGCAAGCATATAGGTGTTTGTCATTCGTGGCATTGGTAAATGCGCATAAGATTCGCGTCGTGCATTCCCAGTTGGTGCAACGCCCATTAGTCGCGCATTTAGCTTATCTTGCATATACCCTTTTAAGATCCCATTTTCGATCAACACATTATAGGCAGCCGGCGTACCTTCATCATCCACATTTAATGACCCTCGACGGTCAGCCATCGTGCCATCATCTACCACGGTACATAATGGCGAAGCTACTTGCTCTCCAATTCGACCACTAAACGCTGACGCTCCTTTGCGATTAAAGTCACCTTCCAAACCATGTCCTACGGCTTCATGCAACAGCACACCTGGCCAACCAGAGCCAAGTACAACGGGCATCGTACCAGCGGGCGCATCAATGGCATCAAGATTCACTCTTGCTTGCCTTACTGCTTCTTGTGCGTAACTTAGCCACCTTGGTTGCCCATTTTCTAACTCACGAAAATAATGATAATCCAAACGAGCGCCTCCACCTGCACTGCCGCGTTCGCGACGCCCGTCTCGATTTAGTAACACAGAGCAATTCAAGCGAACGAGCGGACGAATGTCCGTTGCGAAAGTACCATCGCTTGCCGCAATCAGTACTTGCTCGTATACCGCAGACATCGAACTCACTACTTGCTCAGCTTCTGGTGCAAGCTCCCTAATTGCATTTTCCACTTCACGTAATAGACTCACTTTGTCGGCATCGGTCATACTACTAATTGGTTGTTTATCGTGAAATTGCAGCGGAGCCCTCACGTCACTAAACACTTGTACAGTCTTCGAGTCACCAGCTTGCGCTATGCTTCTTGCTGCTTCTGCCGCTTTATTCAATGCCTCGACATTAATTGCATCAGAATAGGAAAAACCTGTTTTTTCACCACTTACTGCGCGAACCCCAACCCCACGTTCAATATTGTATGTCCCCTCTTTGACCAAGCCATCTTCTAACACCCACGTCTCGTGGTAACTTGACTGAAAATACAGATCGGCATAATCGACTTGATGTGAGTGAATATACGCCAACGTATCGGCTAACTGCTCTCGACACAATTGACTGTCTGCTAATAAATGCTTTTCTACTTGATTCATAATAATTGCTCTGAAAATCGGTTATGAGCCGCCACAGGCATAGATTGGCGGATCTCATTGAGTTTATTCAAGTCTAATTGAGCGCCAATGCTCCCAACACCCGTTTCAAGTTCATTGAGTGTTTCACCCCATGGCGAAATAATCATACTGTGACCGTAAGTCTCTCGACCGTTTGCATGGTGGCCAAATTGCGCTGGGGCTATGACATAACTTTGCGTTTCTATTGCTCGAGCCTTTAATAATGCATGCCAATGTGCCTGCCCGGTCACGATAGTAAATGCACTCGGAACAAGTAACACATTCGCTCCTTTTGACCTGAGTGTTTGATATAAGCTAGGAAACCGGATGTCGTAACAAATACTAAGCCCAAGGTGACCAAATGGGGTATTTACAACTTCAATATGCTCGCCTGGCGCCGTCCCATTTGATTCACGATATTGCTTTGTCGTATCAGCAACATCAACATCGAATAGATGCAGCTTATTATAACGACCTACACACTCACCTGACTGATTTAATACCATAGATTGCGCATAATAACGCCCATCTTGTGCAAGCACTGGCACACTACCAAGTACTATCCACACACCATAGTTTTGGCACAACGTTTTGTAACGAGACAACCAATAATCAAGTTGTCTTGCTAATGCAAGATTCTCATCAACATGGCGATTAAAAGCTAAGCAAGTTTCAGGAAGACAGATCAAGGCTGATTCTGTAAGTTTGAGCTGTTGTAGTTGCGCTTCAACAAAGCGTACGTTTTCATCTGCATTCATCGAGGCGCACATTTGCATCGCAACAACATGGGTCATAGCCTTACTCCGACTAATCATTCAACACCATTTCATCATCAAGTCGTTGCTCTGGCGGCTTACTCAAAGCGGCCTGAGGTAACTCAACTTCCCGACTCGTTCTATTTATCTCTACAACGTGCGGTTCATCCATCGTCCCCGTTACTTTAAATTTAATTTCAGAAATAACGCGAGCTGAATGTATTACTTTGTCAATTGCTAATGCTGCAAGTCCTGAAACTGGGTTAACCATCCACGCAACAATAACAGGCAAGCTTGACGTCACTTGAGGCGCTACCGCCAAATCATAATCAATTTCTTTACTGATCAAGTTTGCATGCCCTTGAATGGCGAGATCCGCAGGAACTCCATCGAGTTTGGTATCTTGCGTATACGCAATACCAGACTTGAGTTGCATCGTGCCACTAAACTGATTGTAGAAAAACCCTTTCGAAAATACATCTCTAAAGTCTAGTTTTAATTTGCGTACCAACGAATCAAGGCTTAACAACGAAAAAACTCGTGCGCCGCCATCGCTAATTTCAGCTAAGTGTCCTTCACCTAAACTCCATTTAACATCTCCATCCAAAGTAGCGAGATCAACATCGTAAGGGGCACCTAACCAATTAAGCGCAAACTCGACTTCGGCATTTGAATCTTTTACCGTTGATGTGAGCTCTAATTCGTCAAATAGCGAACCGATGTCTTGACTCTCTAATTTCCCTTGAAAATCGGCACGCCCTTGCGTCCAGGTAGCATTGCCTCGCAAGACATGCTCACCTTTATCCACAACAAGCTCGGGGACGACAAGTTGTCGACCATCGCCAAATAGCGACATCGTCAATTTATCTAATTGATATTGTTTAATCTTGCAATCTGCACACTTAACATCAATGGCGGGAACTGAAGTTAGCCATTGTATCCTTTCCCCATTGTCTGAGTTTACCTCTTCCGTCTCATCTGATTCTTTAGGTGTTAAACGCAAGTAATCAATCACCGCAGAAATTGGCCTTGAAGAGCCAGTGCGTGGCAAGGTTACTTTTGCACGAAGCTCCTTTGCAGTAACTATTGCCAATTGCCCATCAGGGTCTGGCTGTAATGAAAGTTGTACTTCAGAAAATGGTAGCACCCCTACATCAAGACGCTCAATTTGAGCTGTAAGCTGTGAAAAGGGAGGCAAAATACTCGACTGAGCAGATTTGCTGCTCAGGTCGATTAAACGATTTAGAAAAGGAAACCACGGCTCAAGTTGTAAATCAGTTTGCGTAACCATGACATTAAATTGCTCACCAACTAACCCTCTATTTTTATTGCCAACAATAAGACTCGCGTTACTTAACTTGCCATTACTGTTGTCCAAAATGCCATTAAAATAAAGCTGTTCTCCAAGGTTGGCGGTGATCAAATTCGAAATATTATCGCCTTTCACTTGAACACTGAGTTGCTGCGGCTGCTCTTTCTGCTTTGTAAATGGTGCTGGCAATTGCAGCTCTATGCCTTCTAAAGCTGACCCTGAATTGGCTGTATAACTAAAACCACTTTGTCCAAATACAAGCTCAACCGTAGTATCAATATTACTTTGGCCTTGAACAAATCCCTTAGTTAAACCTCCACTGATTAACTCGAGTTCTTGTGCATTTGCAACTAACATGGCATTGATCTTGACTCGATACTCTTTCTCATCACTGTTCGCAGCTAACGCAACCTCAATAGGCATCGTACGCCAAAGTCCAGTAAGCCCACTCATATCAAGTTTTTCATTAACAAATGACAATTGACCAGACATACTATCTAAACGCATACCTGGCTGCGTTAACTCAATCTGATTGCCTTCAAAATCTACATTGCCTGTAGCCGTCACGCCACCGTCAACAAGATCAACGGTTAATAACACGTCGCCATTTACCTTCCCTTTAGGTTTAACGACGCCAAAAACCGGATCCAGGTGTTTGGCCAACGGGGTTTGCGCAAAAAACGCCGGTAAGGTACTCGAATCTGTCTCTGTATTTATATCAACATAAAGTTCGTCGGCATTTTTTAGATCTTCGATACGAACGACCACTGGCTGCTGAATTGTTTGATTCAGTAACTGGCCATCTGTTGCAGTGATCGTCATCGCTTCATCGGTAAAATCTAAATGAACTTTTGCCTCTTTTACAGCTGGCCATTTAGGTGCAAAAGCAAATTCAACTGCGTCTAACTCTGAGCGCACTTCAAATTGGCCACTTGTGTTCGAAAATGGAAAGTCACTCAGTTGGCCACTGAGCAAAACTTGCGATTGTTGGTGTTTACCTGCCTTAATTGCCCCTTTTAAATAGGCAATTAGATTCGCATTCATAACGGTGATAGGGAAATAGTTTGCGGCATTTTCGCCACTCCCCCCACGTACTTCAGCATAAAGGGCAAAGTGATTGGCATCATGTAAATCAACGCCCAATTCTCCCGCGACCGTTAATTCATGATTAGCAAACCAGAGATCTCGACTAATAAGTTGCCATCCCTCATCCCGTTCGTGAAACTCCAACGTTGCATGAAGCTGATCGTAACTCATGGCTTTACTAAAAAGCGCTCCGGTAAGCAGGTGATCATTTTCACCTTTAATTTCAACTCGCGCCGCCTGAGGTTTAGCATAAACTGTCGCACTGAGATGCTGAGCGCCCGGAACACCATTAATATTTTGCCAACCTAACTGTTCAATTGACGCAAAGGCTGACCATGGTTTTTTCTGCCCCCAAGCAACCTTAGCATGGGAAATAATGCCACTAGGCTGAAGGTTTACAACAGCTTGAATTGCCTCTTCATTTGAAAAATCAACTAACTCATGGACAAGTGACAGATCTAAAGATTGCAACCAAATTTCATTGTAGCCATTCGTTTGGTGAGCCTGCCATTTTATCGAATCATATTCTCTACCACCGTGACTAAATCGCCAAGGCGACGCCTCTACTTCCCAGTTTTGCTGCTCATCAAAGGTCACTAAAGCTTCGGCACTGACAAGGCTAAGTTCTTGTTTAATCCTATTTTCTTGCCAACGGATGAAACTAGGGTGCCATTTGACTACCGCACTCGTAAGCTTACCTTTTGCGATAGTCAACCAAGACGATGCATTAAAGTCTGTGCTTACCGAGGTTTTATTTTTATCCAGCCAAGGTTCAAGCCAGTTGGCAATGTCGACCCCTTTCGCTGAAAAATGAATACGCCCAGTTACTTCATCGAATGCGTCACCTGCAAGCGCTAAATTCGCGGTAAATTCCCCCTGTGAGATCCCTGGGATAGCAATACTACCAAATCCACGGTGTTCGCTATCTTGGTTCTGCCAAAGCAAACTATCAACTAATAAAGACCGCGTTTTCCCATCTGGCAATTTAATGTCTAAACGACTGTCTTTGACTTCGAAATGGCCTGTCTCACCTAAAAACAAGCCTTCTAGAAGCGCTTTTTGCTCAAATTCCGTTTCACTAGTTGCATTAAATCGAGATGAATCAATATTGGCCGACAACCCTGAGATAACAAAATAATTTGAGCTCAGCTGCCACGTTTTAAGCGTTTCAAATAAGTTTAACTGTAAGCTTGTATTGTCAATATCGAGTGCTATTGGGGAGGTTTGATTATCGGTAAACGACAATTTTTCGAGTACTAAAGCCGGACCGCTTCCTTGCCAACTGGCTGAAATCGATCCGATCGCAATATCGACACCATATTGCTCAAACAAGAGTTGCTCTATGTTTTGCTTATAATCATTAGCATAAGGCAACGTGTATTTAAGTGCAGAGATAAGCACAGCAAGCAGCACTAAGGTGGCCGCAAAAAGCTGCCACGCTTTACGTACTAAATAAAACGTCACGGTTTTTAGTTGCATGCTGACTCTAAATGTTAAAACTACATCATCACGACATCGAATTGCTCTTGGCTGTATAAGCTTTCGGTTTGTACGACAACTTGTTTGCCTATGAATAATTCGAGTTCGGCTAAATTATGGTATTCGTCATTGAGCAAAGCTTCGCTTACCGACGGCGCCGCGTACACCATAAATTTATCTGCGGCGTAAGCACGATTCACCCGCATGATCTCTCTCAAGATTTCATAACAGACTGTTTTTACCGTTTTTAATGAACCACGACCTGAGCAAACCGGGCAAGTATCGCAAAGGATATGCTCTAAACTCTCTCGAGTTCGTTTGCGCGTCATTTCGACTAAACCTAAAGCGGAAAGACCGGTAATATTTGCTTTCGCTCTGTCTTTAGACAACGCGACTTCTAAAGAGTGCAATACGCGGCGCTTATGTTCCTGTGAAATCATATCAATAAAGTCGATGATAATGATCCCACCCAAATTTCGTAAGCGCAGTTGTCTTGCTATGGCAGAGGTTGCTTCAATATTGGTATTGAAGATGGTTTCTTCGAGATTACGATGACCAACAAATGCACCGGTGTTTACATCCACCGTTGTCATCGCTTCAGTTTGATCAATAATTAAATATCCACCCGACTTCAGCTCAACCTTTCTGTGCAGCGCCTTTTGTATTTCATTTTCAACATCAAACAAATCGAAAATAGGACGTTCACCGGGGTAATATTCTAACGCATTAGCCAACTGAGGAACAAATTCTTCAGTGAACTGCTGCAGCTCTTGGTATGTTAATTTAGAATCTACGCGAATGCGCTCCATGTCTTCGCCAACATAGTCACGCAAAGTTCGAAAGGCCAAGGTCAAATCTTTATGTAGTATTGTTGCTTTACTGGTTTTACCTCGTTTGCTAACGATTTTTGTCCAAACCTTTTTCAAAAACTCAGCATCATGTTGCAATTCGGCTTCGGTCGCGCCTTCTGCAGCTGTTCGAACAATAAACCCGCCTTGCTCATCATTATATGCTTGCACAATTTCTTTCAATCTTCCCCGTTCTTGTTCTGTTTCAATTCGTTGACTTACACCAACATGGGTTGCATCAGGCATGAAAACTAAATAACGAGAGGGGATCGTGATATCAGTTGTTAAGCGCGCACCTTTAGTCCCTAGCGGATCTTTTACCACTTGGACCATAATAAACTGCCCTTGTTTGACCAATTCCCGAATATCTTGCACTTTTTTTACGGGCTGTTCGTCAACCCCTTCTTCAAAAGAAGCGCTATTCACAATATCCGACGCATGCAAAAATGCGGCTTTTTCTAGACCAATATCCACAAATGCCGCTTGCATACCGGGAAGTACTCGGCTTACTTTGCCTAGATAAATGTTACCAACGATTCCTAGGTTGCCTTGGCGTTCAACTTGAACCTCTTGCAATACACCATTTTCGATAAGTGCTACTCGACATTCACTTGGCGTGACGTTGATTAATAACTCACTGCTCATCATCGCTCCCTAATCGGCTTGGTTTTGCTGTTGTGCGTAAAACTGATGTAATAATGCGTCAGTTTCATATAAAGGTAAGCCCATCACCGCAAAATAGCTACCTTCAATGCGCGTCACAAAACGCCCACCTAAGCCTTGAATACCATAACCACCCGCTTTGTCTTTGGGCTCGTTAGTCTGCCAATACCATTGAATTTCTTCAACGCTCAACCTTTTAAAGGTTACGTTCGTTGTCACAACTGTACTCAATACCTGCCCTGGCGTTGCAAACGCGATACTAGTTAACACTTCATGAGTTTTTCCAGAGAGTGCAAGCATCATGCGCTCAAAGTCAGCGTAGTTCGTTGGTTTTCCAAGAATTTGATTATGAATTACGACTGCCGTGTCGCTGCCCAATACTGGGCGATCCCGATAGCCCAACGCAATCGCTGTTTGTGCCTTTAAACGCGCTAGACGTTCAACATAGTTTGTCGGAGATTCATTCTCAAAGATGGATTCATCTGCATCAACAGCAAACTGGTCAAACACATACCCAAGTTGCGTCACCAATTCACGCCGACGAGGTGAAGCGGAGGCTAAGTAAATTTTGTGAGACATTAACGTATCCTAAAATGACGGCGATATTTTCTTAATAATAGGAAAACCCAAGGCCAACAAAGCATGCCCACCGCAGCAGGCCACAAATATTGTGGGTTAAAGTAAATATCCATCAAGAAGTGATTAAGCCAAAATTGTAACAAGTGATAGAGTGTTAAGAATAAGCCAATTAATACGGCTTGTTGCCACAACGAAAAGTTACGGATCTTTTGATAATTGCTCGCCGTAATGTAAATACAGATTGAGTAAGTTAGAGAGTTAATCCCTAAGGTTGAGCCCATGGCGAGATCCATAATCAGGCCCGTGATCCAGGCCCAACCTAAGTTGACTCGGTGAGGTAACGCTAAAGACCAGTACATAAGTACAAGTAAAACCCAGTCTGGTCTAAAAGGCTCAAACGATAAAGGTAATGGCATGAGTGCCATAACAAGTGCACAGAAAACCGAAAACGCAATCAGTAAGTAACTTGATCTCATTGCATTTCCTCTTGTTGGTTCCAAAGTAAAACAAGTAAACGAATGCGATCTAATTGTGCAACTGGCTCAGCATAAACCTGCGCAAATGGCTGCCCCTCATCACGATTAATTTCAGTCACTACCGCAACAGGATACCCTTCAGGAAAAGTTCCGCCTAAACCAGACGTGACTAACACATCCCCTATTCGAATATCTAAACTATGAGGAACGTGAGACAAGCGCATTTTATCCACTTTACCAATGCCTTCGACTACGGTACGGACATCGTTACGTAAAATTCTTACTGGTGTCGCGTGAGTTGTGTCGGTCATTAGGATTACGCGAGAGGTGGTTGTACCTACTTTTAATAGCTGTCCGACAATACCCATTTCGTCAATGACTGGTTGACCTTCGTACGCCCCATCTACCGTACCGCGATTAATCACCACTTGATGTGAGTAGGGATTAGAATGAACGGAAAGTACTTGCCCGATTAATCGACGATTTCCTTGTCGTGCGGACGATCCTAGTAATGCTCTGAGCTCACGGTTTTCTTTTTTCAAAAACGCCAACTGTTGCAGCTGTTCTCCTTGCATCAACTGTTTTTCTCGCAATAACGCATTATCGATGCGCAATTGCTCTTTGGTCTGCAAGTTTTGCACACCAACATTCAACAGCTCATACGGGACATTTGCCAGATACAACAATGGACTCACTAAGGTGTTTAATCCCGTTCGAACCATCGAACCACCCACGGTATAGCGGTCACCCACAATCAGGGCAATACTAAGCACAACTGCGACAGACAGTCGCAGTTGTAAAGAGATGGTTCGGCCGAATAATAGATTCATTAATCGTAACTAAAAACGTCACCGCCGTGCATATCGATCATCTCTAGAGCCTTACCACCACCTCGCGCTACACAGGTAAGTGGGTCGTCTGCAATGACGACAGGGATCCCTGTTTCTTCCATTAAGAGACGATCTAGATCTTTAAGCAATGCCCCACCACCAGTAAGCACCATACCATGTGCCGAAATATCGGATGCCAATTCAGGCGGCGATTGCTCAAGTGCAACACGCACTGCACTCACAATGCCCATCAATGGCTCTTGCAACGCGTCTAGGATTTCATGCGAATTAAGAATAAATGAACGTGGCACACCTTCCGCCAAATTACGACCACGAACTTCGATTTCAACCGGTGTTTCGCTTTTCCAAGCAGAACCTATTTCGTGTTTAATATGCTCTGCCGTCGCTTCACCAATCAAACTACCGAAATTGCGGCGTACATAATTGATAATCGCTTCATCGAACTTATCACCACCGATTCGTACTGACGAAGAGTAAACGATACCGTTTAATGAGATAATGGCTACTTCTGTAGTACCACCACCAATATCCACTACCATGGAGCCCGTTGCTTCTGATACTGGTAACCCTGCACCAATTGCTGCTGCCATAGGTTCTTCGATCAAGTAAACTTCTCGAGCTCCGGCACCCATCGCGGATTCTCGAATGGCGCGTTTCTCAACTTGCGTTGCACCACAGGGTACACAGATCAAAACACGCGGACTTGGGCGCATAAAGTTGTTGTTGTGCACTTGCTTAATGAAGTGTTGTAACATTTTTTCGGTAACATAAAAGTCAGCAATTACACCATCTTTCATTGGGCGGATCGCCTTAATATTACCTGGTGTTCGGCCGAGCATCTGCTTTGCTGCAGTCCCAACTGCAGCCACCGACTTTGGTCCACCTGCACGCTCTTGGCGAATTGCCACCACTGAAGGTTCGTTTAACACGATCCCTTCTTCTTTAACGTAAATAAGTGTATTTGCCGTACCTAAATCGATCGACAAATCATTAGAAAATAATCCGCGTAACTTTTTAAACATGAGGCTGAACAACCTTTGAATTCTTAACTACTGGTAGAAACCTACCTTCTATCCGTGAAAACACGTACTGCTATCTTTGTTTTATCAGCCTAAAGCCGATGTAATTTGCTCTAAAGTCTGGCGCGAGCGTCAATCGAGTTGAAACCCGAGCTAAACTTGGGGCGAAATTCCACGCTCCACCCCTTACCGTCACATCGGATTGCGACGCACGTTTTTGCGTCCACTCCCAAACGTTACCGACGGTATCGTATAAACCATACGCATTTGGTGCAAATTCACTTACTGGCGCTGGGCTTTTATTCGACCACTCACTGCCACACCAACCGCAGTTAGCCAAATTGCGGCCAATTTCGTTACCCCAAGGATATTCGGCACTAGAACCTGCTCTTGCTGCATATTCCCACTCTACCTCGTTAGGTAATCGGTATTGCTCACCCGATTCTGCACTTAGCCAATCTGCAAACGATTTTGCATCATCGTACGATACACATACCACGGGGAAATTGTCTTTCTGTTCATAACCTGGATTCTTCCAATTGAAATCGATATCCCAAATTGGTTCACCATTTTTATAATGCGCACAACCTTTGCCTTTTTCTGCTTCTGTAACATAGTTAGAGCGTTCAATAAATTGGCGAAACTGTGCAACGGTCACTTCTGTACTTTGCATAGAGAAAGAATGACTAAGTACTTTTTCTACAACGGGACGTTCGTTTGCAAGACCATTCCCAGTCAAATCCCCCATCATAAACTTACCTGCAGGAATGACTACGGTCGTGTTTTGTGGATTGCTTGACACTGTCGCGACTACCGAGTCTGATTTTATTGGCGCAGGCGCTGCAATCATTTCGGGTTTCTTTTGCAATCGTGCATTTAAAATGCGTGATTTTCTTAAATCAACTTGTTTCGAGTAGGTTTCGTAGCCCAGTTTACGGATTTCTACATTATAAATACCCGGCGCTAATTTTGCGGATAATTTTGTCGAACCATAGCTCACGCCATTGATAAACACTTCATCATCAAATACATTAGAACGAATTGTAAACTCTACCGTCGCTTTCTTTTCAGGTAGAGGTTGAGACTTTTTTAGCGACGTTTCAGCAATTGGAGCCACCTCCATCTTTGCCACGGTAACAACATTAGATGGTTTAGTTGTCGAAACATGAGTCGGCTGTTCTGGAATAGCAACCGTTCCTATTACTACTTGCGAATCGTCTAAATTTGTAAATTGCGTATCGCTGTAGGTAGCAGGATAATTAGCTTGATATCCGATAGAAAGTGGCGTTCCATATTCCGAACAAAAACGATTATCAACGCTTAGTAAGCCGCATAAACGACTACTATTTACATCGCCTCGCATTGTCACACTAAGGTTAACGGAGTAATTACCTTGTCCACTGAATGAACTACTTACAACATGGCTACTCATCACTTGAACTTGGGCACCGGCAATATTGCGCTTCGGCTCAACCGTGCGTTGCTCTGTTAAATTAGCAAATATTTGGTCGATAAATCGTTTCGTTGCTTTTTGCAATCCTAACTGCTGACCACGCTGTTCACACGCCGCTAATGTTTCAGTGCGTTTACAATTGATCGTGTGATCCACTTCTAACGTCCCTTCACGAGTAAACTCATTACGAAGACGCTCGATACGCGCAGTACTTAATTGATCTTTTAGGCTTTCTAACGTATTAACTAAGGTATGCTTTGCTACACGAATTTGCTCAATGTCTTTACGCTGAGCTGCAATTGCCGCCAATTGCATCGCGATGTCATCTTTGTTTTTCTTATGAGATGCTACTGACTGCTGATATCTCGTTTGTGCCGCTGAAATATCAAGATTTGGATCGTCAATCATGCGACGATATATTTCATTCATTGCATCGAGTGCTTGGTTCTTTTCTTTTTCTAATTCACTTGAGCGCTTTCGCAATAGCGTTAATTGACTTTGCAGCCTTGCTTCTTCTGCGACATGCTTGTCGAGCACTGTCGAATAGTTATCAAGCTCACTTTGCTTAGTGGTTAATTCTGTTTCAATCGCATTGACTGTAGCTGTGTCCTGAGCGAAAGCGCTGGAGGCCAGCAATGCTACAGACACAAAAAAAGGTAGAGGAGCAATTCGCATAGTTTCCATTCCCAAAAGCGGCAATTATTTGGTCATTGTTATTTTTTATAATAAGGGCTTTATGCTATGTACTTAACGCCTAAAACACAAGCTTTGCACAATTAATATCTGAGTTTACAACCATTAGCCTACGTCTGACCAGTTTTGTTAGGCAATTTTCGTCAATTATATTGCAATATTTTTCGCACTTTAGAGACAATATCATTGTTGGGGAAATATTTCACTGACTGACTCTGTTTTTAGAAGGTAATACAATGCTAGATAGTCTTACATCACCACTACAGTCAATAGATTCTCCATTGCTCACTCGTCACGGTATTAGATTGACGATTAAGCGAGATGACTTAAACCATCCCTTGGTGAGTGGCAATAAATGGCGAAAGCTCAAATTTAATCTCGAATATGCCTCGAAACATAACTTTCAAGGGGTTTTAACGTTTGGAGGGGCCTTTTCAAATCATATTTATGCAACGGCAATGGCATGTAAGCTAGCCAATCTAAAATGCAAGCTCATTATTCGTGGCCTACCCCTTGACCCAAACAATCCAACATTAAAACTTGCAAAGGCGAGCGGTGCCGAATTGTTTCCTGTCGACAGAAAGACCTATCGATTACGTCACGACAGTGGCTACCTTGAATTCCTTCACAAAGAACATCCTGAATATTGGATAGTTCCTGAAGGCGGCAGTAACGACCTTGCATTACTAGGCCTAAAAGAACTAACCATGAGCTTACCACACAGTGATGTTATCGCATGTGCAGTTGGCAGTGGCGGTACCCTTGCAGGTATTACCTTGGCAGCGCCAAAAACAACGCAGATTTTTGGCGTTGCCGTCCTAAAAGGCGCAAGTACACTTAAACACGATGTATTAGCGAACTACCCAAGCTTATCTGCTTATGATAATTGGTTGATTAATGATGAATATCATGACGGAGGCTATGGCCGCTTCTCAGATAAGCTCTGGCAGTTTTGCCAACAATTCCAACATCACTACAATGTCCCATTAGAACCGATTTACACAGGTAAACTATTGTATGGGTTATGGGATAAAATCTCTCAGGGTTACTTTCCATCAGGCAGTCACATTATCGCCATTCATACTGGAGGATTACAGGGCTTAATGGGTCTTAAGTACCGTGGCCTGATATCATCCCTGAGTCGCTAAACTGTTGAAGAGGTTCACTAAAGTAATGTCCTTGTGCCCCTTTAATGCCAAGTTTTTGCAAACATAGTAATGTTTGATGATTTTCTACACCTACGGCAAACACGATTAATTTTAACAATTTGGCTTGCGTGACTATCTCTCGCACAACACGCTGTTTCTGTAAATCCACTTCAATATTCAGTAAGGTGTCGACGCTCAGCTTTAATCCAACTATCGCCGTTTGACCAACAAATTGACTCATCTCAATTGGCTTTTCAACATGGTCTACAATGACTCTGGAGCCTTTTTTAAATAAATGACGAAACACGGCATGATATTTCTGTGGTGATTCTGCATAATCGCTTGCCGCAATTTCAAAAACCAATCTAGATGAATCCTTGAATGTACCTAGCTTTTCTAACAACCACTTTTGAAATGGCTCATTTTGCCAACTGACACTATGCAAGTTTATGTGCACATCAAGCGAAGATGGCTCTTTTTGCAATACTTTAATTATATGTGTCAAAACCGCTTTATCTAATTCAATATACTGACTTGGTTCACTCAAATGTTGAATAAACTGCTTTGCTGACATCAAGCCTATTTTTTCGTGTCGCACACGCAGCAGTGCTTCGCTAGCCATAATATCTTGTAACTCAAAACTAATAAGCGGTTGAAAAAGGATCATAAACCGTCCTTTTTCTAGATATTCCATAACATTTCGTTTTTCACTAAAAAGCTCATTTTGCGTATGGTTTAGCGGTTGGCAGTGATAATGATGCCATAAATTACTGCTCGCAATTGCGAGTGACGACTTTGAAAGTTGGTAGACCTTGGCTTGCTCTGCTTGATGCGGGTAGAAACACGCCCCAACTTTTACGGCTTTACGCGAAAGATCACTGCGGTATTTACGTAATGCCCGATAAATTTGTTCATGCACAATCGCTGTCATATCGTGCATGTCTGTCTGATTCACTAATGGGAAAGTAATCGCCAACAACCCAGTATTAAGGTACTTCACTCGACATTTTTGGCTTTTGGGTAACGCCTTTGCAATCACAACCTTAAAATACGCCTCAGCATCACACTCATTTGGTAAACTAGGTTCATAGCTTACTAAACTAAACAGTCCATATTGCTCTGCAAGCAACAAATTAACTGGTTCCGTTACCCTTTCTGATTTAGAATTTACTGGCTCAACAAACTCACTTTGCTGTAGGGATGCGCTGACGATAAATTGTTTTCGCCATACTTTAAGCCATCTAAAGGCGAAGGCCGCAACAATTAATAACAATCCTGAAAAAGACACAAACCAATGTGCATAAAAAACAACGGTGTTCGTATGCCTCAGTATTAAGGTCACTCCTTTTGCAGTAAACACTTCATTTTCTGGTTGAGAATAAAACCATTGCTGTGACTCACGTTGAAGATCTGACGCCGCATTGCTCGCGTTACTAAGCTCAAAGCCTTGTGCCTCTGCCAATCGCGTTATTTCACGTCTATCTTGCTCAATAAGAGGATCCAGTCCTGCGTCAGCGACTTCACTAATAAGATTCAAACCTTGCTGATGGACTCGTTCATGAAAGACATGGTAAAGCGCAACATTTCCACCAATCCACAGCCAAAGCACCCCCACCCAAAAGCAAGTTGAGATAAACCATTCGTTGCAAAATCGACGTTGGTGAGTCATAGCGGACCCAGTGTGCTAGATGAGTAACTTAAGTGTTGTTCAAAAGCAGTGAATTCGCAAGGTAGAAAGCAAAACGCCCAGTAAGAACTGAGCGTTTTTTTAGTGTTTACGGACTACCAATTAAAACGGAATATCGTCATCAAAATCAATTGGTGGCTCCATTGGGTTACTCGCACCACCATGATTTGAGTTTGATTGCGGTTTAGGAGCAAAACCACCATAAGGTTGGCCTTGATTCGAACCGTAATTTCCTTGCTGGCCATTGTTATTATAATTATTTTGACCGTATTGATTATTTTGCGCAGGAGCGGTTTTCGGCGCTTGGCCTTGCTGAGGTGACATTGAGCTTGATTGAGGTTGTCCATATCCGCCACCATGATTTTGTGCTGGTGCCGACTGAGGTGCATTTTGATATCCACCAGACTGACCTTCTGTGCGACCACCTAACATCTGCATTTGACCGCCCATATCAACAACGATTTCTGTTGTATAGCGCTCTTGGCCGCCTTGATCTGTCCATTTGCGAGTCTGCAAACGACCTTCAATGTAAACTTGTGAACCTTTACGTAGGTATTCACCTGCTACTTCAGCCAATTTACCAAACAGCACTACTCGGTGCCATTCAGTGCGCTCTTGCAATTGACCGGTATTTTTATCTTTCCAACTATCAGTCGTTGCAATACTAATGTTCGCAACGCCGTTTCCATTTGGCATGTAACGCACTTCTGGATCTTGGCCTAAGTTACCTACTAAAATGACTTTATTCACACCACGTGCCATGGCACTTTCTCCTCACACTTTTATTCTCAACTTCACTCTACTTTATTCCTAGAAGAGCGTGTTGATCTTAGCCTAACCCAGCAAGTTGCTTTGCCGCGTTTAAATCAAATTCTTTGTCGTCAACTTTTAAATAACAACGACTTTCTTCACTCACGACTGTCGCTTCTATCACGCCTTTCAGTGATACGAGTTTAGAAGCAAGCATGTCCGCCTCGCCTTCAGAGTCAACTTGGACCAGTAAGCTTATTACTTTACTTCGCGGTGGAATTTGCATATTCCACGCAATGATTAACCATATTACCCCAACCATAGCGGATGCGGCAAATACGATCTGGGCATTAAAATGCTGAGCCAATATTCCGCCTAACATACCACCTAGAAATGCTCCAAAAAATTGGCTAGATGAAAATACGCCCATTGCCGCCCCTTTTTGAGAGGCTGGTGCAAAGCGCGATACCAATGCTGGCATCGTAGCTTCTAAAAAGTTAAAGGCCACAAAGTATAACAACATGCACACACCTATTGCCCAGATATTGCTAGCCATAAGACTAAGCGAAAGGGTACTTAAACTTAGCAGCAAAATACAAAAGATAAACACCGCACGTTCTTGTTGTTTGCGAATTGCGACTATCATCATGGGTGCCATTAATACAAAAGCCAGTAAAAATACAGGAATGTATAATTTCCAATGCATTTCTGCAGCAAGTCCATCGCGAATTAATTGATTTGGTAGTGACACAAATAGCGTTGTCATCGTTAAGTGCAGTAACAATACACCAAGATCTAAACGTAAAAGTTGCGGATGCTTAATCAACTCTTTGATAGCAGATACAGTGGCAACTGTATCGCCTTTTGGGGCTCGATTCACTGAGCTTGGTACAATGAACAATATAATTCCAATCCCCACCACCGCCAGCACAGCCGTCGACCAGAAAACACCTGTTACACCGAACGAAGCCGCAATCATCGGTCCTAATAACATCGCAATCGCAAAACTTAGACCGATGCTCATACCAATCACAGCCATGACTTTAGGTCGTTGCTCGTCACGGGTTAAATCCGATGCAAGGGCCAATAGTGCACTCGCTATCGCCCCCATTCCCTGTAAGGCTCGGCCAATAGCAACCCAATAAATCGACTCTGCTAAAGCGGCAATCACTGAGCCTATCGTAAATACAATTAACCCGCCTACAATAATTGGCTTCCGTCCGAAGCGGTCTGACAACCAACCCATTGGGATCTGGAGTAACGCTTGAGTTAAGCCATAAGCCCCAATTGCAAGGCCTATCCAAAGCGGCGAAACATCGTCGTAGTGCTGTCCATAAATAGCCAAAACTGGCATCAACATGAACAGACCTAACATCCGGAATGCAAAAACGCTGGCCAGAGAAATGGCAGCGCGTTTTTCTAATTGATTGAGCGCAGCAGTCGACATAATTCCCAAGTTTTAACGTGTTATCTGAAGCGACGTTCAGTTTATCATAATAACGTAAAGTTTGGAGAAGAGATTGGAATATCCCCAAGCAATCTGAAGATGCTTGATTACATCAAGTATTTACAGGTCTTTAAGCACCATATTGATTGCAGGTATTGACCTTACCTTTATCAAAATCAATAACGCAGCATAAGCGCCTGTAAAACATACCCAATGGGAGCTGCACTATGTTTCCACTGCATTGTTACGTTAATTTATAAGCGCACCTTGCTTGCATTGGCGAATCTATAATTGAAACAAGGTGATACATTGGAAACAGGCTACTCCACGTTGTTTGGGTTTATACCCAAAATACCGCATTATGCTTGCTCTGTAAGATTGTGTCGGCTGTTAGGCGCGACATTCGTTTGATATTTAGTAGGCTAAGTTGATGGTTAATTCAGTTTGTACTTTTTTAGTATACCGTTAAGTTCACCACTTTGCTGCAAGCTTTGATAAGCAGCTTCAAGTCGCTTTAAATCGCCCTGAGATAGAGAAGCTTTACTAAATGCATAGTACACAGGTTCTCGATTTACGATAAAAGGGTGCACTTCTACATCAACGAAATCAGGGTTATTTTCGATTTGATAAATGAGATTAAACTTTTCTTCTAAAAAACCGCTTATACGTTGATTTTGCAATAGGCTAATCTTCAATTTATTATCTGCAACAAATAGGAATTGCGGTTCAGGATCGCTCATACGATTTAACGCATCGGAAAATGGTAAGCCATAAAAAGCACCTTGCTGGATCGCGACGGGTTTGCGTAAATGGAAAAGATCATTTAGCTCACGTAACGTCACGGAAGCATTACGATGCTGTGCAAATACAATCGTTTCCATTCTTTGCGGACCAATAAAATAAGCAAACTCTCGACGTTCAGGACTATCGCTCACACTTAATACCAAGTCTAATTCGCCGTCTTCCAACATTTTTAATGCTCGACCCCAAGGTGCACTCACAAAACGGTAGGTACATCCCGCTTTATCAAGCAATGCTTTGGCAAAGTCGACATCTAACCCATGCCAACCTAACTCGGGATCGTTTTGTGCTTGTAATCCGTATTTCTCAAAACGAACGGTCAAATCGCACGAAAAAGCCGAAAATGGAAAAATGCACAGACAAATGAGAGAAACCACTTTAAACATTGACATTAAGATCATATAAACAAACAGACTCATTTAAAGCATAGTTGGTTTTTAAAAAGAGTCTCTACTTTTACACAAAGTATGCGATACTGTACAAAATCACAGGTATTGTTCAAGCAAATAAGGTCATTATGGATAACATCGAAGTACGTGGTGCTAGAACGCATAATTTAAAAGATATTTCGCTCACAATTCCGCGAGATAAACTGATTGTTATTACAGGCTTAAGTGGCTCTGGTAAGTCGTCTTTGGCTTTTGATACTCTGTATGCAGAAGGCCAACGTCGCTATGTTGAATCGCTCTCGTCTTATGCTAGGCAGTTCTTATCGTTGATGGAAAAGCCCGATGTAGATCATATAGAAGGCCTTTCTCCAGCCATCTCGATTGAGCAAAAATCAACTTCTCATAATCCGCGCTCAACGGTTGGCACGATTACCGAGATCTATGACTACCTCAGATTATTATTCGCTCGCGTTGGCGAACCTCGTTGTCCTACGCACCAATTACCGTTAACCGCTCAGACGATTTCGCAAATGGTCGATAATGTTTTGGCCTTGCCCGAAGGGAGCAAGCTTATGTTGCTCGCGCCTGTGATTAAAGAACGCAAAGGAGAGCACGTAAAACTGCTAGAACAACTTGCCGCTCAGGGTTTCATTCGCGCCCGCATTGATGGCGAAGTTTGCGATCTCTCCGATCCACCCACGCTTGAACTCCATAAAAAGCACACGATTGAAGTCGTTGTAGACCGTTTTAAAGTGAAAGCGGATCAACAGCAACGCTTGGCTGAATCCTTTGAAACAGCGCTTGAATTATCTGGTGGTATTGCGCAAATCGCAGCAATGGATGAAAGTCTAACCGAAGAACTTATTTTTTCTGCTAACTTCGCTTGCCCAACGTGCGGCTATGCAATGACAGAGCTTGAACCTCGTTTGTTTTCCTTTAACAATCCAGCGGGGGCGTGTCAAAGCTGTGATGGTTTAGGTGTCAGACAGTATTTTGATCCAAAACGTGTTGTCCAAAACCCTGAGCTCAGCTTGTCTGGCGGTGCCGTTAAAGGGTGGGATAAGCGCAGCTTCTACTATTTTCAGATGCTGCAATCAGTCGCTGAACATTACAAATTCGATTTAGATGCCCCATTTAACAGTTTGCCGACAGCTGCACAAAAAGTACTCCTTGAGGGCAGTGGAAAAACTAAAATCGCCTTTCATTATCGCAATGATCGTGGTGATGTACTTACCAGACATCACGAATTTGAAGGGATCATCAACAACATGCAACGTCGCTATCACGAAACCGAGTCTAGTTCGGTACGTGAAGATTTAGCGAAATACCAAACATCGCAAGCCTGCCCTTCTTGCCATGGCTCACGCCTAAAAGAAGAAGCGCGTAATGTCTTTATTGGTTCGACAACCTTACCTCAAGTTACCTTAATGAGTATTGGCGAAGCATTACAATTTTTTGCCGACATCAAACTCACCGGACAAAAAGCACAAATCGCAGAAAAAGTCTTAAAAGAAATTCGTGATCGCTTGAGCTTCTTGGTCAATGTGGGTTTAAATTATTTATCGCTAGAACGCAGTGCCGACACCCTATCAGGGGGCGAAGCTCAGCGTATTCGCCTTGCAAGCCAAATTGGCGCGGGGTTAGTGGGTGTAATGTATGTACTCGACGAGCCCTCAATAGGCCTTCATCAGCGTGATAACGATAGATTGCTGAGCACGTTAACGCACTTAAGGGACCTTGGTAATACCGTCATTGTGGTCGAGCACGATGAAGACGCAATCCGTGCAGCAGATCACATTATCGATATTGGACCTGGAGCTGGTGTACATGGCGGACAAGTCGTCGCTCAAGGTTCTCGTGACGATATCATGGCGTGCAAAGATTCTCTCACTGGTCAGTATTTGGTTGGTAGCAAGTGCATTGAAGTGCCAAAGCAACGCCACCAGCCAAAGAATGAATGGTTAACCCTATCTGGTGCCAGTGGTAATAACTTGAAAAACGTCGAGTTAACGCTCCCTGTTGGGCTTATGACCTGTGTGACT
Organism: Pseudoalteromonas luteoviolacea B = ATCC 29581; assembly: GCA_000333235.1. Taxonomy (GTDB): domain Bacteria; phylum Pseudomonadota; class Gammaproteobacteria; order Enterobacterales; family Alteromonadaceae; genus Pseudoalteromonas; species Pseudoalteromonas luteoviolacea_D. The sequence continues at coordinate 163,034 of CAPN01000020.1, forward strand.
GGTGTATCGGGATCTGGAAAATCAACCCTAATCAACGACACCTTGTATCAACTTGCACAAACTGCATTAAATGGGGCGACCACCGCCGAACCTGCACCTTATAAATCGATAACCGGATTAGAACACTTCGATAAAGTAATCGACATTGACCAAAGCCCAATCGGCCGGACTCCGCGCTCTAATCCTGCGACTTATACCGGGATCTTCACCGGGATCCGAGAGCTTTTTGCTGGTACTCAAGAAGCACGTTTACGTGGCTACAAAGTTGGCCGTTTTAGCTTTAACGTCAAAGGTGGTCGTTGCGAGGCATGTCAAGGTGACGGCGTCATTAAAGTAGAAATGCATTTTTTGCCTGATGTTTATGTGCCTTGTGATATTTGTACTGGCAAACGTTACAACCGTGAAACGCTTGAAGTATTGTACAAAGGTAAGAATATCCACCAAGTTTTAGAAATGACCGTCGAAGATGCGTGCGAGTTTTTCACCAATATTCCGGCTATTCACCGCAAATTGCAAACGTTGATGGACGTAGGGTTGTCTTACATTCGTCTCGGGCAAGCTGCAACTACGCTTTCGGGTGGTGAGGCACAACGAGTAAAGTTAGCGCGCGAATTATCAAAACGCGATACAGGTAAAACGTTATACATTTTAGATGAACCAACTACTGGATTGCACTTTCATGATATCGCGCAGCTGCTCAGCGTTTTACATCGTCTGCGCGATCACGGTAATACGATTGTTGTGATCGAACATAATCTCGATGTAATAAAAACAGCGGATTGGATTGTCGATTTAGGTCCAGAAGGTGGTGCCGGCGGTGGGCAGATCCTTGTATCTGGAACACCGGAAACAGTGGCGGCATTTGAGGGCTCGCACACAGGACGATATTTAAAGCCATTACTTTAAGCTACTTCAATAATGAGGTATATACCCAAGCGTGGAGATGTTTGATTGGGCATTTTAAAAGGTTAACGTACTACGTTAACCTTTTCATTTTTATTCGTTTAGGATTACTATTAGGGATAAAAAACAAGGAATGTACGCATGAAAAAGATCCTTGGCCCTGTCCACGCCTTTTCGCAGCGCATCGGGCTCGTTCGAGTGCGATCGTTTTGGCATAGTTTAAATTTCGCTCAGCGCTGTTACCTATCTGCTTTCTTGTTGGTATTCATTAGTTCATTAATATCGGGGTTTCCTGCCAATGAAGTGTTTGAACTTACCTTCGAAAATGGATTTGTAAATTTAGGTCTATTCATTGCATTAATTGGGCTTGTTGTTGAGTTTTGGCCACGCTTTCATCATTTTTGGGAAAGTCTACCTGGTAAAGCGATCATCTTGCTGTTTTATGCATTCGTCGCGAACTATGCCTTAGTTCAGTCCTCTGGAATGATTAATGATATAACTGGATTGAATGCCGATCACTTTCCTTATAGCCATAACTTAGCGTTGCTGCTTTCAGTACCTTCATGGTTTACTGTGACCACTTTGTTTGTGTTTATTTTGGCACAGTTAGCACTGCCGCTTTACCTCATTACACTAGTGTTACTAAAGCCTTTTGGGATCAGTGAATTCTTACACGCACCACATTATCGCTTTCCCGTCACAACTGGCATTTTACGTTATGGATTTAGCATCATCATCTTTGTTGCCTTTGTGTCATTTACTGAATCAAGTGGATTATCGAAAAGCGTATCAGAGACAGTAACAGGCATAGTGCAAGGGTTAGACGGTGTCGTAAATATAGAAACACCAGAAAATTCAGAAAACCTTGATACAACTGAAGGCTCGAATGTAGATAAAGATGTCCGGATCGGTATCACCATCAATGTTGGCGGAGAAAATGAAGATCACCAAGCTTCTTCACCCACTATTTCCGAAGAGCACATTAAGCAATTTCAAGAGCGAAAATCACAAATCGAGAAAAAAGGCGAAGCTTATAACAATCACATTAAACAATTCGTGGCCAATTTTATCTATTTACAGGAAGCGGACGAACGATCGCGTTGTGCTCATTCAGAAAAAAGCCGAGTCGTTGAACTCAATGACTTTGAAATTGTCGAAATTACCAAAGACCCAACACAACCATTTCGCTATCGCTTTGAAGTAAAACCATGTATTTCTGCCGCAATTGGCCATCAGTTTCAAGCTAAAGAAAAGTCATTAGCAGAAAACGTCGCGGCTAATCACACCAAAAACTAGGAGCGGATAATCAAATACTGATTTAACCCTTGCTTTTCTTCGTCGCTCAGTGGCGTTGCTGATTTATTCGCAAAGTCATAACGCACCATAATGGTTTTGCCTTCAGCACATAGCCTATCTTGTTGCCACGCTTGTTGGACAATGACATAAGAGCTGTTACCAATGCGTTCGATCCCCGTACGAATTTCCACCTTGTCGCCGTAAAACAGTTCACCTTTAAACTCCACTTCAATTTTTGCAATGATGAGTTTCCACTGTTTAGGATCAAGATCTGGGGTGAAAATTTTGAAAATAGGGGTACGGGCGGCTTCAAACCAAACCGGTACTACGGTATTGTTAATGTGTCCTAGCGCATCCGTTTCGCTAAAACGCGGCTGCACCAGTTCAGACAATGAAAACATAATAATTCCAAAAAAGAGTTCGATTTTTATGACTGATTTTATCCGAGTCTACGACAACGCGTTAAGTGAAGAGTTTTGCGATCACTTTATCCAAACGTTTGAGCAATCTCCGCATACCACACAAGGACGCACTTCGGGTGGTGTCGATACGACTAAAAAAGTCAGCCAAGACCTTTATTTAAATTCATTTCCTGACTATGCCAAGCAACTTAATCATATTCAACAAGTCACGGCGAAACATTTGTTTGAATACATCGAAGAGCACTTTTTTATGATGATCGGCGCGTTTGGTTTGAAAGTCTTTCATCCGCAAACAGGCCAACCTGTGGATGTCACGTTTGACAACTTTGAAGAAGTTGCAAGGCCGCAATTACCGGTGTTAACTCAACAGTTATTTCGCTTAGGTCCTATTCAAGCGCAAAAATACCCAGTCAATGCCGGTGGATACCCCTATTGGCACAGTGAGGTTTACCCACAACTCGGCCATAACGAGGCGTTACATCGCGTATTATTGTTTATGTTTTATTTGAACGAGGTTGCCGAGGGTGGTGAAACTGAATTTTTCTACCAACAACGCAAATTAAAGCCTAAGAAAGGAAGTATGGTGATAGCGCCTGGTTACTTTACTCACACTCACCGAGGAAATATGCCAACCTCCAATGATAAATATATCCTCACGTCGTGGGTTTTATTTCATCGAGCTGAACAAATTTACGGCCAACCTAACCAATAAATAGGCAAATCCGATTTAGCGGCGTGTCACAAAATCAGAAAAATCATTGATTAAGGCTTTGAAATCCTCAAAGCCACAGGCGGCACACAATCCCTCATCGTCAAACGAAAGTTGATCATCTCGATAAGCCTCGAGCTGAGATTCATCACTACAAAACAGTAAATGTGCTTCAAATACCGCTTCTTCTTTAGAAAGTACCATGCGGATCTCTTTGCCCATGTCTTCAATCGATTGATCGGATTGCTCAACCTCATTTATCCAAAGTTTGATTTGCTCAATACGGCTGCATCCGACTTCATCCGTCAACCAACGCCCTATCAATGCATGTTCATCATTCATTTTGCAGCGGATCCCAAATAACGGATCATTAATAAATTGATATTCCAATCTCTACCTCGCTTAACCGGTGCTCGTCAAAAAACGGGGTATTATAGCGAAAACAACATAATTTTCGATGTTCCGAACTAGCAAAGTTACTCTGCGAGCACCGAATAACCTGAAGATGCTTCATTTCAACAGGCATCTTCAAGTTGGTTGGGTATAATGGGCGTACTTTTAATCGTTTTGCTTGGCTCGACTCATGTACGCGCTCACGACCATTCTTCCTATCGCTTGTATCGTGTTTTTTGGATTCTTTTGCACTAAGCGAGATTGGCTTAACCAGAGTCAATTAGACGGTGTTCGGCATTTTGTGTTCAACCTGATCATGCCCGTTTTTCTGTTTACTCATATGATTAAAGCAGATCTACACAGTCAATTTGAACTAAATACGATGTTGGCTTTTTATCTTCCTGTATTAGCGACTTTTATCGGTGTTTACTTGCTTGCTCAGTTTGCTGCAAAGATGCGTAAAGACGAAGCAGCTACCTTTGCTTTAGGCACAACGTATTCGAACACCGTGCTCGTTGCGCTTCCTGTGATCTTGTTTCATTTAGGGGAGCACGCGGCCGCGATGGTGTTTGTGATCATTACGTTTCACAGTGCCGCTTTGTTTGCCTTAACCTTTATATTGGCCAAAGATCCTAGCTCTGGAAAGAGAATGGTCGTCAAAAGCTTAATCAACAATCCAATTGTTGCGAGCATTAGTTTAGGGTTGCTTGTCAACATACTATTCCCTCCACTTCCGAGCCTATTGCTCGAAACGCTCTCACTTGCAGGGCAACCGGCGCTTGCTGGTGCATTGTTCGTACTAGGCGCAAGCCTGAATTACTATCGCATTGGCAAGTTATGGCGAAAAGCGCTACTGATCAGTGTTGCGAAACTGGTCTTGCTGCCCTGTTTGGTTTACTCACTCGCGCGCTATTGGTTTGAGCTCGATCCAATTCATATTCGTGTAGTCACATTGATGAGTGCAGCCCCACTTGGCGTAAACGCTTATTTGATAGCAAAACAATTAAATGTATTACAAGCAGAACTGGCGGGAGGAGTGATTTTGTCGACCACCCTGAGTGCAATTACACTCAGCATCTGGCTTACCTATCTATCTTGAATATACCCAAAACACTTCAAGATGCAGGATTCGAAGCCGCACAATTTGTTTTTTTGAGGTAAAAGGCGAAGGAATGATCAACTCTTTTTAGTCTTTTGCACAAAAAAATCAACAAATAGAGCAGCTCCCGAAACTAGGCCATGTTGACCTTTGCTGTGTGTTTTTACAGCAGTGCTGTTGGATATTTAGGCGAGACAAGGGTTGCCCCGCAAAGGTTGCCCCGCAAAGGTTGCCCCGCAAAGGTTGCCCCGCAAAGGTTGCCCCGCAAAGGTTGCCCCGCATAGGTTGCCCCGCATAGTTATTCTATGTGAATCAGCGATAACGACGAGTAGATGTTCAACTCGCGCTGCTCGAAGCGTTCAATCAAAAGCTTTCACTACTTTGTCATTCGCCACTTGCATAACCCATTATGTCACGTAGCTCATTTCGCGTATTGAAGCCTTTGATTTGAACAAAATTCATAGCTCAAAGGCCAACCCGCCCTAGCGATTAGGATCAAACTTTGCTGCATCAATAATTGCCCATACATAGGCAATCGCTGCAATTACACCAGGTACGACTAAAAACCACAGTGCCGCGCCACCGAATACAACGATGGCAAAGATCAATGCGGCTAAAATCCGACCTTGAACTAATTGACCTAAGCCTGGAAAAAACACATTACAGATTGCTGCGATAACATTACCGCCAGAACCTTGTCCTGCCATAGATACCTCACTATTCTTAGTTGGTTATGTGTAACAATAGACTAAGGGTCACTGCTAACGCGCTTAATCATGTTGTTTCGTTTACATACTTTAAAGTTTACAGTTTTCGTGCCAACTCTTAAAATCCTTTAAAATCAATGGCATTTAAAATAATAACATGGCCACTCAGCCAGCTAATAGTTGTTTTTACTAATTATTAGCCAAATAAAACAGGATTTAATCAATATGCTAAATCGTATTGCCAAACCTTTCACCGTATTGGTTGAGCGTTACCTTCCAGATCCATTCATTCTTGTATTACTGCTCAGCGCAATCACCATCGCATCCGCCAGTTTCTTTACTGGAACCCCGTTTGTCTCCGTCGTCGAGATCTGGGGAAACGGTCTATGGAATTTACTCAGTTTTGCAATGCAAATGCTGCTCATTTTGTTATGTGGTTACATGTTAGCCAATACCCCCATTTGTATCAATGCATTAGAGAAATTAGCAAAACTGCCCAAAAGCTCAGGCCAGGCAATAATATGGGTAACTTTAGTGGCCATGTGTGCAAGCTGGATTAATTGGGGCTTTGGTTTAGTTATTGGCGCACTTTATGCGAAAGCCGTAGCACGTCATGTAGTTACAGACTATCGAGTCCTAATAGCGAGCAGTTATTCTGGCTTCATCGTGTGGCATGGAGGGCTTTCCGGTTCAGTGCCGCTCACCATTGCCACTGAAAAACACTTTAGTGCAGATCTCATTGGCGTTTTAAGTACTAGCCAAACTCTATTCAGCAGTTTCAATGTAGCTATCCTTATTACTTTGATGATCGTTTTACCACTGCTCAATCGAGCACTGCTTCCACCACCTGCTGAACAAATTCACTTTACGCAACGCTCTCCATCAGACAATCAAACTCATCTTGAAAGTCTTAACAATGCAACGCCATCGGAACGCCTTGAGCACACACCTTGGCTAGGTTATGGCATTGGTGGACTGGGGCTTTTTTACTTAGGTTACTTTTTTATTGCGCGTTCAGGCACGCTGAATCTAAATACAGTGATCGCATTGTTTCTATTCCTTGCGATTTTCTTCCACAAAACCGCGCATAGTTTATTAAAAAGCTTAAACGAAGCAATTCAAGGCGGCGCGGGAATTATTATCCAGTTCCCGTTTTATGCTGGGATCATGGCGGTGATGATACAAACCGGACTCGCTGCGTCTGTCGCACAATGGTTTATTGATATTAGTAATGCGCAAACCCTACCGGTTTGGAGTTTTCTAAGTGCGGGATTAATTAACGTTTTTGTTCCATCCGGTGGCGGTCAATGGGCAGTGCAAGCACCCATTGTTCTCCCTGCGGCCCTAAATTTAGAAGCAGATATTTCTCGGGTTGCCATGGCGGTCGCATGGGGCGATGCGTGGACAAATCTGATCCAACCCTTTTGGGCTTTACCAGTACTCGCTATTGCAGGGTTACGAGCAAAAGACATTATGGGCTATTGCCTAGTTCAACTGCTCGTTACGGGACTCATTATCACAGGCTTTTTAGCGTTTTGGCCAAACTAAACAAGTACAGATGTCTGGCCGTTGAAGCCAGACATTAACACGTTAACTCGATAAAATTTTAAGTGGCAAACTCAAGATGGGACTCTCAGAATCTGCAAAATGAAAAACCACCCCAAGGTGCCCAACCACAACGAGTAAATACAGTATGGTAGAGACCACTTGCCCATAAGTATCAAGAGGAAGTAAATGAGACGTATTGCGCATTCGCCATTCAAACACGATTTCTAAAGTACCTAAAAACAAAAACAGCACCAATAACGTCAAACCAAAGGTATAACTGATCCATAGACCGAAAACGACCCCAGCTAAACACACACTCAGCCCAACCCATGAACGTGAAGAGAAACTCACGCTTTTGAGCACATGCCCACCGTCAAGCGGCAACATTGGCAACAAATTAAACAGATTGATTAGTGCACTCAACACCGCAACACCAGCAAAAATCTCTTTTTCAGTGGCGTAATACAAAATAACACCAAGTAAAGAAGTAATCAGACCAAATGCCGGACCCATAACAGAGATCACCACATCTTGCCAACGTGTCGTGATTTTATCGTCAGATACTGCGAGTCCGCCGACAAATGGAATAAGATAAATGCCTTTCGTTTTGATCCCAAAATACTGCATTGCCCGCACATGACCATACTCATGTACTATCAAACACAGCACCAACATTAACGCAAACTGCCAACTAAATAACCAAGCATATCCAGCAACAGAAGCTCCAGCTAAAGCTGCTTTAACAACTTTCGTGCTCTTAAAGATTTTAAAGCCCAAGGCCAACAAACCAAGCTTACCACTGCGAGTTTCTGTCTCTTGATGATTCACTTGTACATCAACTGGTTCTTGACCTTCGATAGTGACGTGTAAATGACCCAAGGATAATTGCTCAACATTAAAAAACACCCACTGTTCAGCAATTCTACAGCGGTAAACGTTGTCTTGGATTGGCTCGAGTGCAAGTGCCTGCTGATGAAGGAAGATCTGAACAATATCAGTCGCATTGTACAGAATATGGCATGGCTGATTGCCAATATTTAATTCGATTCGATTCATGTCGATTTAACTACGGTAACTTTGTCAGCATTATCGCAACTTGCATTGCGTTACTCAATCAACAATCAACCGTGACAAGCACAATTTCTGAACTAAACTTATTTATGGGTACGTACATCGAAATTATCTAGAGATGATTATTCACCACGCATTCTAAGGCCGACAGGCATCAGCAAGGGAGCGAAAATGAAGGACGGTAAAATTCACGTGATGGTCGTTGATGATTCACCTGCAATTCTTATGGTGATGCGGGCTATCTTAACCGAATTAAATATTCATGATGTAGCAACTTACAGCTGTGCGCTTGAAGCCCTTGATGCGATTAAACAAGACAAGCAGAATATTGATGTTATCTTTACTGATTTAAACATGCCTGATATGGATGGTATGGAGCTCATACGTCAACTCGGCGATATACGATACCCCGGTGGTATTGTCATTATTTCAGAAATGGATAAAAAAGTAATTCAACTGGCAGCAAATCTAGCTCGTCATCACAGTACTCGTTTACTTGGAAATATCGTAAAACCCATTCAACTGAATGATGTTGCAAAGATGCTTACTAAACTTCATTTAGTGTTTGACCCGATTGATGAAGCCATTAATAGCCCGATCACTGAAAGCCTGTTATTGGAAGCGATTAGTAATCGCGAAATTACACCGTTTTATCAGCCTAAAATTAATCGTGCAACAAAAAGAATAACAAGCATTGAAGTGCTTGCGAGGATCGTATCGAGCGATTCCAACCAGTGTATTTTGCCTTCACGTTTTATCGGTCCTGCTGAAGACCTTGATCTAATTAACCTCATCACTTTTCAGCTCTTTGAGAAAGCAACTCTAGACTTTCAAGAGTTTAGACAAACGTTGCATGGTGATGTCAAACTTGCGTTTAACCTCTCACCTATACAGCTAGACGATTATGGTTGCCCTGAAAAACTCGCGCTGATCTTAGAGTTAAACCATTTGAAGCCTGAAAACGTCATTCTGGAAATTACTGAACAGCATCCACTTAACCGTCCACTCCAACTCGAAACATTAAATAGATTACGAATGCGAGGATTTGATATTTCACTCGATGATTACGGCACTGGATTTACCAACGTGAATCAACTTAAAACACTGCCTTTAAATGAAATTAAACTTGACCGCTCTTTGATCTCTCATATCGATACCGATACTTTTTCTCAAGTTATTGTCGATAGTTTAGTCGACATTGCACAAAATGAAGGGATCACACTAGTCGCTGAAGGCATCGAACGGATCGAAGAGCTTAATTACCTAGAACGTTATAAAAACACAGTGTTAATGCAAGGCTACTTAATTACTCGCCCTAAACCCAAACGAGAGTTTTTACGATGGACACTGTCGTGGTTAAGAATGATTAATTCCAACCAATAACACACTAGAATTTCGTTAACCTCGACAAGCAAATACAGCCAATCGACTTGATGACGCAACTTTGGCAAGAATACACAGGCGTTTAGGCAAGGCATTGATTGCAGCTAATAACTTTGCGCTTATCAACATTAATAGCTCGGCCTAACCACCAATAAACCTTGCCATTAGGGAGTATTCGCCACTAATCGCATTACGACAAGCACGACGATGTTTCGTGATATAGTCGTTTGAATTTACCTACATTGGGCTCAAGCATGAAACTTAAAACGACTCTATCGCTTATCGGTTGTTTGTTGTCTTTACCGCTGCAGGCTGTTGAGATTGACAAGAAACATATTGATTTTATCGGTTCATTTTCTGAAGGTGGACAGCTTAAACCGTTTGAAATGCCACATCGTAATACCGTTCTTGATGGTTTTGCTGATACTTTAAGTCATAACAATCAGGTAACGGTTGCCGGTAAAGCATACACTTGGAAACCACTAAGTAAGATTAATGGATTAACACTAGATGGCTTTCAAGCACTTCGTTACACCTTTGCAACAAGCCGATTCACTCAAGGCCTACTAGAACTAAAGGGCTCAGAGAAAACGACGATTTATCTAAATGGTGTGCGAGTCAGCGATAATAACAAACTAGAACTCGCCGTACCCAAAGGGCACCATGAAGTATTAATTATGACCGAGCAAGTTCCCAATTGGGCTGAACTTGCTCTGGACTTTAAAGGCACCGCAGAGCACGATGTACTCAATCCTATTTCAACAACCACGCCGAAGCCATTAAACGCAAAACAGCTTTTCGATGCACCCACGGTTAGTAGCGTGTCTATTTCACCATCTGCAAACTATTACGCTGTTACAACCACACATTATCAGGATGATAATGGCAACAGCGCCATGTCTGACACCGTAATTTACGACGAACAAGATAAGGTTATTTATCGCATACAAGATCAAAGCGCTAGCGCCTTAATTTGGTCGCCAAATAAGCATATTGTTGCTTTTATTCGTGATAAAAAACTGACTTTGCTGGATTTAGACACCCTTAGCGAAACCAACTTACCTCATGTATTTGAACAAACTAGCCAATGGCAGTTTCTAGACGAAAACACCTTAATTTTCGGCTGGTCGCGCAGCACTGACGACAAAGACAGCGTCACTAAGCATTATCGCGGTTTGGAAGATCGCTGGTCTTACTTTAGACAAAATCAACAAATTTACGCGTTGGATATCAGTAGCGGGTTGATCCGAACAATCACCAAAGGCAAAGTAAGCACGTCTATTGAAGACATCAGCAAGGTTCGTAATAGCGTGTTAATTAGCCGAAACCCGAGTGATTACGCTGCGCCACCTCACATGATAAGCGAACTCAGTGAAGTAAATTTAAGCACTTTAGAAGAGTCAAAACTTGGTCAGTTTCGCACATTTAATCAAGCAAAATACGCTAAAGAAGGACTTTATGTGGTTGCTGGGCCTGATTTTTATAATGGCCTAGGACGAACGATCGATGAGGGTCTGCTTGCTAACAATTACGACGGACAGCTTTACTTTCTTTCGTTTGACGGAAAATCAGCTACACCACTGAGTAAAGAGTTTGATCCGGCTATCTCAACAATACACGTTACTGCAACCGGGGATGCGATTGTAAAAGTGACTGAAAAAGATACTCAGCCTCTTTATCGATTTGAACGCTCAAAGCAACGTTTTATCAAACTGAAAACAGGTTTCGATGTAACCGATGACTTTACCGTTTCATCATCGCGAGCGCCTGTCATTCTAGCCGCAGGTTCAACAGCAACGAGTCCACAAAGGTTGGTCACTTTAGCGATTGAAAAAAACCGTGCTAAAACCCTATGGGATTCTATGCCACTTGCCTACTCAAATACACGCATTGCAGAACTAGATGAATTTAATTTCAAAAATACAGACGGAGTTGAAATTCATGGCCGAGTATATTTACCAACGGATCTTGATAAAACGAAAAAATACCCTGCGTTAGTCTATTATTACGGTGGTACATCGCCAGTCACTCGTGCATTTACAGGACGATATCCATTTAACTACTGGGCAGCACAAGGTTACGTGGTTTATGTGTTACAACCAACCGGCGCAACAGGTTTCGGTCAAGCGTTTTCAGCAGCTCATGTGAATGCATGGGGTGAAAAAACGGCTTCTGATATTATTCAAGGTACACAAGCATTTTTAAAACACTATTCTTTCGTCGATGAAAAGAAAGTCGGTAATTTAGGTGCATCTTATGGCGGCTTTATGACTATGCTACTTGCAACCAAAACAGACCTCTTTAGCGCATCGATTGCCCATGCTGGGATCTCAAACATCACCTCATATTGGGGACAAGGTTGGTGGGGTTATCTTTATTCTGGTGAAGCATCAAAAAACAGCTTTCCGTGGAATAACCCCACTCTTTATTCCAACCACAGTCCGGTGTTCCATGCAGATAAAGTAAAAACGCCGCTGTTGCTTATCCATGGTGATGCAGATACTAACGTCCCTCCTGGCGAAAGCCACAATATGTACACAGCACTTAAACTACTGGGACAAGATGTCGAACTAGTCGAGTTTAAAGGCGCAGATCATCAGATATTTGCTCGAGAACGCCGATTTAAATGGTGGGATACTATGCTCGCCTATTTTGACAAGCAACTAAAAGATGAACCACAGTGGTGGAATAAGCTGTATCCAGAACAATAAAACTGGTCAAATTCAAGGAGCTTCGGCTCCTTTTATCTGTGTTATTGCTCTTTTTCGATGAACCTTAAGTTAAATACACGAAAATTTACAAAGAATTAATAGAGTTACCCTTCTCACTTCGCTTTTTACGATGCTAATATAAGAATAATGTTAAAGCACTGGATTGACTATGGCCATCCACGTCTTGTTAGTCGAAGACGACGAACTATTAGTAAAACGGATCCAAACCCATTTCCACAATACCGAGTTTTTTATCTCAGTTGATGAAACAGGCGCAAATGCGTTGGCAATGGTAAAAAAAAGTACAATCGATAACAATCCTATTCGCTTGGCTATTGTGGATGTCGTGCTTCCTAAACGAGATGGTTTAGAACTCGCCCATGAGTTGAATACCCTAACGAATGTCGGTGTCATTGTTTTGTCGAGTCGCGATTCACAAGCGGATCGAATTGCAGGCTTAGCGCAAGGTGCCGACGATTACATTTGCAAGCCCGTCGACCTGATGGAACTCGAATTACGCATGCGCGCAGTCTATAAGCGCTTGGCGAACCAATTTGAGCAAAGTGCCGATGACAATGAAGAAGAATTTATTGAATACGCAGATTTTAAACTGCATCCCGATAACCGAACCTTAATTAATCCGCAAGGCATTGAATCTAGACTCACCGAAGCAGAACATAAAGTATTAATTTGTCTCATTGCCAATGCCGGAAAAGCGACCTCTCGTGAGAAAATATCCGAAGACATTGGACAGATCGATTGGAGTCCAAACGACAGAACAGTGGATGTCTTGATTGGTCGATTACGTAAAAAACTCGGCGATGAAAAAGAGCAAAAGCGCATTGTCACGGTTCGCGGCAAAGGCTATATGCTGTCAACGTAATTGCATTGGTGCGACGCTGACTTTTTAGTTCTGATTGAAGAAGGTTGGGCTCCATAAGACAGACGGCCATGTGTAAATGGTGGACGTTAATAATGGCCCTACCTATGTACAAAAAGCAACCTATTACCTCGTACTATTTACCACCTCATTCTACTAATTTATCGCGTATTACGATACATGAGACAACAACCAAAAATGCTTTGAAGCTAAGCTAGCAAGTTTAGCTGTGCGTATCCACGTCAAGCTCGTGAATAAAAGGCTAGATACCGGAGCATCGCTTCGCTCGTCTGGCAGGATTACGGTTTTAGATTGATAGGTCTGAAATGGGCGAGAAGCCGAAATGTAATTTGGCGAAAGTTTACCCTTCGCTTGGTATTCGTCATTGCAATGTCACTTAGAATGCGAGCCATAAAGACTCGCCTACATGAGACCGGTTTGAGCGAAAAGCAGACTCGTAATTGGTAGGCGAAGGTTTACCCTTCGCTTGGTATTCCTCATTGCAATGTCTCTTAGAATGCGAGCCATAAAGACTCGCCTACATGAGACCTGTTTGAGCGAAAAGCCAATCTTTGATTAGTAGGCGAAGGTTTACTCTTCGCTTGGTATTCCTCATTGCAATGTCTCTTAGAATGCGAGCCATAAAGACTCTCCTACATGAGACCTGTTTGAGCGAATTGCAGACTCGTGATTGGTAGGCGAAGGTTTACCCTTCGCTTGGTATTCCTCATTGCAATGTCTCTTAGAATGCGAGCCATAAAGACTCGCCTACATGAGACCGGTTTGAGCGAAAAGCAGACTCGTAATTGGTAGGCGAAGGTTTACCCTTCGCTTGGTATTCCTCATTGCAATGTCTCTTAGAATGCGAGCCATAAAGACTCGCCTACATGAGACCTGTTTGAGCGAAAAGCAGACGGTCGGCTTAACACATTTTTGGATAGAAATGAGTTACAGCCGAAAAGATGGTTCTGTGCCAATAGCGGTATTCAACGACTCATTATATGCCGTAGTTGGCATCAATTAATTGTCCCATGACGATATTAGATACGTTGTTATGTAAACTAAGCCAATTATTGATTGCAGCAATATCATCATTTGTTGCGGAATCATAGCGGCCATTCGCGCACAGCATACCTTCGAAGTTAATTTTGTCTCCGCAACCACAAAAATATAAATTCCTCTCTGAAATAAACTCTAAGAAATCATCAAAAAATTGGTCAAATCTAGCTTCATCCATGTTGATAAGATCGCATGAAAATTCAAATCCATCGATTGCAAATTCTTCTAAAAAAAGTTTCTTGCGTAATCTTCGACTTCTCATTATTTCATTTATCTCCTAGGCATATAACAATCTTAATCTACGAGCGATTGGGTTGTTTTTCTGCCTTAACTCGTCTCGTTTTCAATCATTGCACACTTTTATCATCTATCCTAACTAAATGCTAATACTACGCTTTACATTCGAAAGGGGCATGTCTTCGGGCAACAATGACCAGAATACTTGATTTCCTGACTATACACGAAACTTGTAAATGGACAGCCCTTAATGAAGCAAGTGAAGAGCAGCTTCTTGATTGAGACCCTAACTCTAACTCGTTTTGGGGCAAAAGTAAGTTAGATCCGTACGTCTGAAAATGGCACAAAGTACTTCTTTAAAAAGCGAGGGGTGAACCCTCGCCTACAGTGCGAAATACGTATTACCTAAGTCTGCTATTGGCACATTACCGACGACCAGATTTGATTGAGTACCGTTAATCAAACCAGGCCTTGTTAGACAAAAGAGTGAATACTTTTCAACTTAATTGACTCAACAGTCGCTCAAATGCTCTATAGCTGAGTGCTTCTTTAATTGAGTGAAGTGAGATACATGGTTGTTGTTCCAGATCAGAAATGGTTCGAGCCACTTTCAATACGCGATGGTAAGAACGTGGAGACAACTGTAATTTCTCCATGGCTCGCGTTAAGTACGCGCGACATTCTCTATCTAAATGACACACCCGATCTAACTCTCTTGTACTTAACAGAGCATTAGAAGTAGCTTGTCTTGAGAGCGCAATGTCAAATGCCTTTTGTACTCGAGCCTTTATAGAGGCACTCTTTTCTTGGCTTACTGACGACATAAGCTCTGAACTAGAAAGTTTTGGCAATTCAATTTGCAAATCGATTCGATCGACAAATGGGCCTGATATTTTCGATAAATATCGAAGCACTTGATCGGGTGTCGCGCGCTTGTCTGTATGATGCCCTGTAGGACTTGGATTAAGGGCTGCGATTAATTGAAAACGCGCTGGAAAATCCACTTGCCGTGCCGCTCGCGATATTGTTACTACACCGGTCTCCATCGGTTCACGTAGAGAATCAAGTACTTTTCTATCAAACTCTGGTAATTCGTCCAGAAAAAGTACACCGTGATGAGCTAGCGAAATTTCCCCTGGTTTGGGATTCGACGAGCCACCTACTAAAGCAACTGCAGAGCACGTGTGATGAGGACTGCGAAATGGACGATTACGCCAACGTGCTAATTCAAATTCATAACCCAATAACGAATATACTGCCGCACTTTCTAGCGCTTGCGCTTCACTCATTAATGGCATGATGGTTGGAAATCGTTGAGCAAGCATCGACTTACCAGTACCTGGTGGACCAAGAAATAAGACGTTGTGCCCCCCAGCTGCGGCAATTTCCAACACTCGTTTTGCGCTCGCTTGCCCCTTCACATCACTAAAATCAACCAAAGCACTTTCTGTATCATTATGCCCTTCGTAGTGTGCGTTAATCTTACCAAGCGGCTCTCCTTGAAAGCATTTCCAAAGCGTTTGCAAAGAGTCTACTGCACACCGTTTGGCACGAGAGGCAAGACTCGCTAACGGATCGTTTGCTAAGGGTAAATAACTAACATGGTTATTTTTGGCCGCCTCAATAACAGAAGGCAGTATGGCATGAACAGGACGCAACTCGCCATTAAGGGCCAACTCGCCAAAAAACTCAGCTCCTTGAACGGCTTCTTGCGCTAATTGGCCTGACGCAACTAGAATGCCAATTGCTATCGCTAAATCGAAGCGCCCTCCCTCTTTCGGTAAATCCGCAGGAGCGAGATTGACCGTGATACGTGTATCAGGAAAAAGAAACTGGCTATTTACCAAGGCACTACGAACACGCTCTTTAGCTTCTTTAACGGAGGTTTCTGGCAAGCCTACGATTTGAAATGCTGGCAGACCATTACTTAAATGCACTTCGACGAGTACTTTAGGGGCACGCACACCTATTTGCGCACGTGTTACTATTCTTGCTAAAGACATGTCCTTGTCTTTCCTTTATGTTTTATTCGCTTTTAGGGTATTTAAAAACGTGAATAACCCAATTCCAGCGCATTGCTGCGAGTCGTAAACACAGCGTCACAGCCATCGCTGACCACATCGCAGTGTTCATTCCAAAATCAAAGGATAGACACTGAGTGTATACTATTCCACCTGCAATACAGGTAGTTGCATATAATTCACCTTTAAGAAGCAAAGGAATTTCACCTGCCAAAACATCTCGGATCACGCCACCAAAGCACCCCGTCAACACCCCCATGATCACCACGGTGGTATCCGGCATATTAAGCATTACCGCCTTTTGCATGCCCATTACGGCAAAAAATGCCAAACCGAATGCATCTGCAACCTGCAAAAGTTCAGCAGGCATATTACGCTGGCGATTTAAAACAAAAATGCTGATAAAAACGGCGCAAAAAATCGCGACAAAATAGCTTGAATCGTGCAACCAAAAAACGGGCGTATCAAGTATGACATCACGAATCGTACCACCGCCAATACCGGTTACGGTTGCAAGAACCACGACACCAAAGCCATCCATATGCTTACTGTGCGCAATTAACGTTCCAGAGATCGCAAATACTGCAACGCCTATCAAATCAAACCAATGCCAAATTTCAAACATAGTGCTTTGTGATGCCTATTTTATCATTACACCAATCCACTTAATTTACTGATCAATTTTGCGGCAAGTAAAGCTTGTCGATAACAACGCTCACGCATCCTGCTATCGCTGAGGTACCTACATATATGTAGGCAAGGCGTAAATTTTGCTATTTAGTTGTTCTAAATAAGAAGTTTTTAACGCCGCTAGCGACAGCTTTGGTCCCTAAAAATGATCACGTATTCTCGAGGATTGGCATAGTCTAATGAACAAAAAAGGCGACTGAATCGTCGCCTTACGAACCGAATCTGTTATTAACTAAATACGACGTTTTCTTGCCCTGGTAATGGATAAAATTCAGAGATCAACTTATCACAATCAATAAGAATTTCATTTTCCAGACGCTCTTCAGCTTTCCAACGTTGCGAGTCCATTTTGAAGATTTCTTTTTTCGAGTACTTCTTTCTCGCGTCATGCGTCGGCATGTCTTTCACTTCGTCGTACATTTTAAACACACCCTGAAATTCACTTTGTAGTTCACGTTCAGTTTCAAAAGCGTATTGTGAGAGTAACACCCAAACCCTTAAACAGCCCTCAGAATATTCACACTGTTTCTCTTTCATTGCGCGTGCGAGCAAATTGATACTATCGCCTAATTTAGCATTCCGCTCTTCACGCTTTTTACTCAATTCAGCCTGTGCCTTTGCCTTTTGCTTTGCAATCTTTTCACGTTGTGCTTTTACTTGCCACAGTAAACGACCTGCGTAGAAAGCTAAAGCTAAAACAATGATTACGGCTACAACAATAGCAATATACCAAGGAGTCGTCATTAGTCGTCCTTTTCCTCTTCTTCAAACCATTCATTTGCAAGATCATTACTCATATAACGTGCCATTGGATCATCATCTAAAATGTCACCTTCTTCAAATTCGTCATCAATTCCTAAGATCTCACACAACGCTTGATGGCGAGCAATCGATTTATTGAAGAATTTCGCATCTTTACCTGTCAGTAATTCACCACGCTCATGACGATCGATCAAAGCCATTAAACGCTCATCATTTTCAAGCATCGCCAATTCTTCTTCTGCCGTCATTTCTGGCTCAATCGCTTTAGCAAGAATGACTTTTGGCTGAGCATCACGATTAAACTTAACTTCGTTTTCAGTTTGTTTTACTTGCGTTTCGTAAGATGGCACTAACGCGATTGGCTTTTTACTCCCAACACGTGCATCTTTTAAACTACTGCCTGATTTTGGCGATTCTTTGACTTTGGCTTCTTGTGCATTACGGGTTCCAGCTTTGTGCCCTTTGCTTTGTTTTTTAGCGCGCTGCTCTTTCGCTGCTCGCAAAGCCATTAACTTTTCTTTGCTTAGCTTTGGCGTGCCATTGGTATTCGCCTTGCGCGATTTTTTCTGTCTAGTCATTGTATACTTTCACCTTACGTCATTGACGCAATTATACGCATTTCAAACCACTTTATGGATATTGAAATTCGTTTATTTTGTTAAAACAATTACGTCTGCGCCAATAAACTCAACGCTTACATTGTATTTTCGCGCAACAAACTCAAATGTTTCGCGACTAAAAAAAGAAATGTGTGTCAGGTCATTTTTATAATGCCAAGTAGCGAAACGGTTCGCATCGATCACGAGTTTTGTCATCATGACCAAAGGCGCGTTCACCTTCATTAGACCAAAAAGCAACTCGAATATCTGGCTCGGGTTAGCAATGTGTTCTATTACTTCCGTACACGTGACAAAATCATATAACTTTGTCAATACGACTTCATTAGGATGATAGTACAAATCATACAACTCAACCTGATAACCTCGCGTTTGTAGCATATGAGCAAGCAAAGGACCTGGTCCGCAACCAAACTCCAACCCCAATGCAGGTATATCTACCCGCGCTTCTATTGGATTGAAAGCTCGGCTTAAAAATCGTTTATAACCCTCATCTTGCAGTGCGTTTTCATGCTGATCATAAATGGCTTTCTCAAGCTCTGGCGTGAGATGAAACGACTTAGGTACGAAAACCAAATAACACTCAGCGCACTGAAGATAAACGCGTCGCTTATCTTCATAGAAATCGTGAAGTTGAGTACTCCCGCAAAGTCCGCATTGTTGCATTTCCATCTATCACAACCTTTAATACAAAACTGTTGATGATACTACCAAACTTCGCTCGTTTGGCTCTTGTGAGTTTTTCAGCAAGTAAACGAAAAAACCCGCTCAGTGAGCGGGTTTCTATAATTAAGAGCCTGGCGATGTCCTACTTTCACATGGCAGCTGCCACACTATCATCGGCGCTGTTGCGTTTCACTTCTGAGTTCGGCATGGGGTCAGGTGGGTCCACAACACTATTGTCACCAAGCAAATTCTGCTTAGATATTGTTCTATTTTTTATTTATCTTCTTAAAAAGCCCGACTCTTTCGAATCGGGCTTTCTTTTAATTAGAGCCTGGCGATGTCCTACTTTCACATGGCAGCTGCCACACTATCATCGGCGCTGTTGCGTTTCACTTCTGAGTT
>CAPN01000019.1 GCA_000333235.1 Pseudoalteromonas luteoviolacea B = ATCC 29581
TAAAACGTGAGCGAGTAAAGCGAAAAATCTACTCAACGAGAGACGATGCCAGAAGTGAAATATTCGATTACATAGAGATGTTTTATAACAATAAACGAAAACATGGTTCCAATGATCTGCTTTCGCCAGTAGAGTATGAAAAGCGATATCAAGAACGGCTGAGAAGTGTCTAGATTATTGGTGTCGATTCAAATGACTCCATTCTGGAGGACTATTATCGAGCCAATTTTGTCTTCAAGACTACCTCCACTCCATATATTGGCAGACTTGCCTTGATGAAGCTTAGCGCGGCTGTTACTAAACTTTTTAGAGAGAGGAGTTTTACCATTAGATTGAGATCTAAATAGATCGACAAGTAAAGACGTTTTAAAACTATAACTTGGAGTGATAATTTCTTCACCATGCCTAAGGGCAATAGTCAAATTGATGCAACCACGTTTTTTTTCTTCTATTAACTCAACAATTGTTTCTTCATGTATGCGTTTTTGTTCTGTGATTTTAGCCTGATAAAGAGCTAGCATCTCTACTAACTTTTCTTCTTTTTGTTCCTCTGAGCGACGATTACTCTCGCTCTCTGGGTTCATAAATTCCACTTGCCAATGACAACTTCTGCATAGCGTGATTAGGCCTTTGTCACTCTTTCCTTCTAAAGTAGCCTTGGTGTAATCACGATGGTGAATATCCAATGGATGGGTTTGTGTATTTCTTTTATCACCACAGGCTTGGCACTTTCTTTCATCCCTATATAGAATCCATGGCCTAATATATTTTTTCCATAAGGCCGTTTTTCGGTATTCTTCATTAGATAAGCCATGTATTTCATGATTCTCAGCAAATGGGTTTGAATCTAACTTCTTTGCGAGTCTTGCCCTAGCTTCAGCCGTATATTCACTCAATGATTTTTCATCTAAATGTCTAATTTCCATGCTTTTATATTCTTATCAATACATCAAAAGCCAGCCTGTATATAGAGCTAATCTAAAGGTATTAAAAATCTACAATGGGTTTAACTTTGGTTTTTGACCCAACAAGTTGCCATTTCTAGCCTCTTTTTCTGCGAGAAATGCTTCTGAACTACTTTCAACTACAAGATATTGATATTCGAAGTTTTCGTGGATATACGCCTTAGTTAAAGAGTCCAATTTTAGCTCTCCAGAAGCGAACTGTGGCAACTGAGAACTTTTAATGGATGGGATCACTAGTCTATTGGCTACATAAACGCAAAATTGATCACCACTTAATCTGCCACTAGCATGGCTATTTAACCTTGTTATTAAGCCATATTTTTTCTTGTGATAGTTCTTCTCTATTTCACGACCAGACATTCCGCAGTATATCAACTCATCTCCACTCCAAATGGCATAAACCCCTGCGGATACCGAAGGTACTTGGCTATTGGGCCAATCTGAAAATTTGAACCTATCAGAAAATTTCATATGTAAACTGTTTTACTAAAAATAGACTTTGCTCTTTCTTAACATTGTTAGGCACAACTGAGCCTGTAAGTTTCGTCGAACTAGCTCTAGTTATTTTGACGTTCTACTATTTCATCCACAATTGAAAGCCCTGCATTGCTTAACACATATTTATCCCGGTTTGTCTTTATTAGAAAGTTTCTATCAGCTAGATATTCAATAGCTTTATCAAGGGTTCCAAGTTTGGCTTTTTCCAATATCAAGAGATACTCTTCCGGTAAC
Source organism: Pseudoalteromonas luteoviolacea B = ATCC 29581 (assembly GCA_000333235.1). GTDB lineage: Bacteria > Pseudomonadota > Gammaproteobacteria > Enterobacterales > Alteromonadaceae > Pseudoalteromonas > Pseudoalteromonas luteoviolacea_D. Next base: position 1,698 of record CAPN01000019.1, read on the forward strand.
TCAATTTCGTTTATCTCTTTAATTTCAATACCATAATTAACATTCTTGATGGATTCATAAAGCCTCGCCTGTAGATGTGTAACACACCTAACTAATACGATAATCGCGCTGTAGACTTTGGTTTTTATTAGCTGATTGGTGCTGCTTTCTAACTTTTTATAAATAAGATAGAAGTATTCACCATCATCTATCAATTCATGACCTGACATTTGGTATTGATTATTGTAAATATCCAAGTTTTCACGTAGCTCTTGGAATAGAGGATTATCTACTAAGCTGTGAGTACCTGAGCTATAAATATGTCGACTAATAATTCTCCCTTTAGTCAGCTCGTCATATATCTGAATACTTTTCTTTAAATTTATTTGTTCGATATTCATGTTAGATCCTGAATTATTATAGGGCGATATTTATAGTTGATGCCTTTATAAGAAAATGTATGTCTTTGGTCATAACCAACGATTACTCTAATCAGCCCTTGCTTTTCAAAGGCTAGAAGTTTTTTACGTATGTTTGTATAAGCATATAGCGTAAAAAATGGGCGGTAGTCTTCAATGTTTGCAGACAGTACTCTATGGATATGAGCAATTATATCCATCGGTCCTTCAAGCTTATTAAATGAAGAAAAATGCTGTTTTATCAGCTTTGAAATTTTCAAAATGAGTTGCTTATTCTTTTGATTTCTCGCTCTTAATAAAGAAGCTGACTCTTTGTCTAATGCTAAGCGTTCTAGGTTAATATCTTGCGACAACGGTGAGTATTGAGAATTACGCCTAGATGAAAATACTAAGTCTTTCTCAATATTTGCAAAATGCTCTATCAAGTCAATGTAGTTAATTGAAACATTGCCATGCTTTTCATTATCAGCCTTAGCATTGTCAAATTGCTTATAAGCACTTATAAAGTCTTGGTTATTTTGTAAATCATTTCTAACTAAAAGACCATCTTGCATTCCCATGACTATTTCAGATAAGTGGTTAAATGCCTTTTCGAAACCATTGAATACAATTAAATCTTGCTGACCTTTTCTGCGGTAGTCATTTATTCGATCGTAAATATGCTGAATGTCTTTTGTATATGAGGCAAAATTTAAAATAAAGCGTCCAACTTCAGCCTCTTCGTCAAGCATTTCTTGCTCTGCAAAAAACTCCCTTAATCGTACCATCGTAGGTATGAAACCATTTTTATCCTGCGTATGACTAATAAATTGGAAAAATGGCTCTACGTACCTTTCACAAAGCTCTACAATCTTTGTATAGATTATTCTCTGAGCGCCTTGAGTTTCGGAACTTTTCAACAGTTTGCTTAAATTATCTGTTTTCAGCGTTATTGCACGCTTATTGGATTCAAAGTCTTGCTTTACTTCAGAAAGAAAATCCTGCAAGTACTCCCTGAAGTTGGCTTTATCGATTGTTGTTTTAGAAACGTAGCTGCTAGCTTCACTTAATATATCATCGAGCTGAGAAGCGTGCGCTTTGAATCGTTTGTCTGTAATAGGTTTAACACGCATTTTTTCAGACATATTTCGAACAAACATTTCTATAAATTTTGTCAAAGCAATACTTTCATTGCTTTCATCGTGTGTGACAAAATTATGCTGCTTCAAGTTTCTTAAGGCATAAGCTTTTGAAATGGCGTCTACTATTTGTCTATCTGTTCCCTTGTTGACCTTGTCGATCAACTGTTTGACTTGTAATTCAAAAAAGACGAGTGGAACTCTAGTTACACTTTGCTTATCCATATACTCCACCAGAGCAGAAAATGGCTCGTCATAATCGACTATGTATTTGATCGTTGATTTATAATTAATCATCAAATTAAGTCCTAAACTTCTATAGCTTGCTCAAGCTGATAGTGATAGGTTGAGCGAAACTCTTCTGAAACAAGCTTTGTTTCATCGAAAACATCTGTATCGTCAAGGTTTATAAAGCATTCAAAAATTTCATCTGCGCATAGCGGAATATCAGGTGACGCAGAAAATAAGATTAAATTTCTGTCTTGTATAAATTGATAAATATTCTCTAAGTTAGAAAAGTCTAAGTTGCTGGTTTCATCGACATTGAGCGGTATTGATAGCGAATAGTCTTTACCCATCATCTCCTGTATAAATAAGCTTAAAAGCATTGCACTAGAGGTTAATGAGGTCCCAGTAGAGCCGCTTTTTTTCTCCCATTTGCCATTCATTTGATATTCAAGCCGTACACTCTTTACTAGTTTTAATCCTGTGAGCACAAACTCATCTTTGCTTTGGATCCCCATTGCAGTCAGAAATTTACGAACTTGGTTAAATAGCCCTTTTTCTATTACATTGAGTGCATCATCAGCACCAACACCAAGAGAGTTCACACTTTCAATAAACGCAGTTACTCCCGGCTCAATAGTTAGATCAAGTCGCATCGCATCAATATTTGATAGCTTGAAGGTGTTAAGTTCTTTAGTTAAACGTTTTATATAATTCTCAAAGTGACTGATTTGGTGACTTAACGTTTTTGTTAAATCAAGCGTTACCTGACCATGCGCTTTTGCTAGTTCATTTAGTTGTTTTTCATCATTTTCTAACGCTTCATAAATTGCTTGGCAGTCAGCAAACAAACCTTTGTAAATACTATTGAAACTTGGACTAGAACTCATCAATAAGCTGTTAGCATCTTCGACGATATTGTTAGTGACTAGTATGTTAAGCCCCTTTAAGATCAGATTTTTAGCGTCAGAAACGCGCTTAAATAGGTTCTCAACATTTTGAAGATGTCCTTGATGGGGTTGCTCTATAACATCAGCACTTTTTGACTCTTTTTTCGGTTGGTATTTCTCTACAGTTTTTAGAGAGTTTAATTTTGATTCAATCGACTCTGCACTTGCTTTCATAGAGTATAATGAATCGAGTTTTCCTTGAATTTTTTTTACAACCTCATGGTGTTCCTTTGCTTGTGTTTTGGTGGCTGTAATTTGTTCGCCTAGAGCGATATTTTGCTTCTGTTCTTCTTCTAACCCTTTCAAGTCATCTAGGTGCTCCTTAAAGTACGGTGCCACTTCCCTTAATAGCTTTAAATCTTTCTTGGTTCTATCTCTACTAATTACTAGTTCTTGATACGACTGTTGCCAGTTATCACTTAGCACTTTGTCTAGCTTCGCAATGTCTTCAAGCACTTTCCTTTTAGCCTGCTCTTTTACTTCCAGCTTATTCTCTATATCTTGACGAGAAAATGTTGTTTCTTCAGGTAATAGGCCAAATGGTATTTCACCCAAAAATGCTTGGCTTTCTTTTATTTTAAATAACTCGGTAAATTGATTTAGATAGGTAATTTGCTCGTCTGTAAGGCTGTCAGATGTAAGTCTAAAAGCACTATTTACCGCCAATAAAATTTCAGGATGAGATAATTTAGAGTTACGTATTAGTAACTCACTGTTGGATGAGAGCGCAGCTTTCAAGCCAGAAATTTCAGTCTCGTATTCTATTAATTCGGCTTTAAGCTGTTCTCGCTTTTGTTCGGTCTCAACCATATTTTCATAAGGCTTTAACTCTTCTTTAACTCCATCTAAGTAATCTTGCCAGTATTTTTCTATTTGTTCAGCATCACCGTTAAAGAGGATCAAGTCCGAATCTTCACCAAACAAAAGAGCTTGGTATTGTTCAACTTTTGGTTTTCGTCTATTAACTTGAGTAGACTTTGCGTTGAATGCACCTATTTTTTGGTCATATGATGATTGTAAACCTGTTACTTTTAAATCAAAGTCATCCTTCTTGGTTTTCTCTTGTGTTTTCTCTACTTCTAAAGCTTCAATTTCTGCCTTTTTATTTTTAAGAAAATGTTTAGTAGAACTTTCTAGCTGAGTAAAATCATGATCTAGCTGGTTAGAAACTGTTTTCAACTCACTGAATGCTGTACAAATAGACTTGTAGTTATCTTCAAAGTTTTTTCTGTTATTCAGAACTAATCGGTCCTTTTCCAAGCTATCAAATCTTTCTAAAAGTTGAGTGGGTGAAAAGTCGGTTTTATCTTTTGTATTATTGATATAAGTGCTTTCAATCAGGCTAACGACAGTCTTCTTAATGAGTTTGTCGTTAATAGATGTGGCATTAACGGCCAGCTTAAAAACATCAATTAAGTTATCAATCTTATTTTCGGTAATAGGCGCTATCGAGAACCTTGCTGCATCTTCATCAACCAATGTACGATTAAACATCAACTTCTTGTTCTCTTGCACAGTTTTTGAGAATCGATGTCCTTTTACAGCTTTTATTTTACTGATTAATTGTTGATACGTTATTTTTGTGGGTGTGCCAAGTTCATCATCTTCTGAAAATAACCAAAACCAATCATAGATATCATCCATGCTGACAGGTAAAAATGCTCTTTCAATAGTTAAAGGATCTGCCCCTCGATATACAAGTTGGGTGAAAATACCATAGGTATTTTTGAACTCAAACGCGATAACACTATTACTGTCAGGAAAGTGGTAATAATAGCAATCTTGATCACTAAAATGCTCACCTTCAGAGTCGACAAAATAATATTTTTTATCCGAATTTTTAAATGAAGTATGCGGTAAAAAGCCAATTTGAATCGCATTAAGCTTTGAAGTTTTACCTTTACCATTGGTGCCATTGAGTAAAGTATTTTTATCTGTTTTTAAAGAGAAGCAGTTGGCGGCTGCCGAGTTGTGAAACATGATTTTTTTCAACTGATAGCAAAGCTGATCATCAATAGAAAGTAATTCAGTTTGGTCTTCAATGTTTACGATATTATTCATTATTTTCATTCTCTAATGCGATCTGCAACGCTTCCTGCTCTAAAAATCTGATAGAACGACGCCCATTTATTTTTAATGACACTAGCTCATTTATGATGTCATTCAGCTCAGTGATGTTGCCGTATTTTCTTAAAGCTAAATACTGTTTGTCAGTTACTTTTTTGCCGAAAAGACTCAGGTATTTAGTAAAATATTCAGGATGATAAAATATCAATTTGATATCGCTACGTAATGACAATTTGAGCCGTTTAAAAGCTTCAAAACCACCTAGATCAAAGTCAAAAAAACAGGTAATTTGATCATACTTGTTCAAGAAGTTAGCATATTGTTTTGACGTGATTTCTTGGCCCTTGCTCCATATAACATTGCTAGTCAGGTTATTTTCATCAACACCGACAAACACATCATTTGGGCTTAAAAAATTATTTAGGTTTTCTATTAATAGCAGGCTGCTCGAACTGGGGGAGAAATCTGTTTTAGTATTTTTAAAACAAATAGAAACACCATGTTGATCAAAATAGTGGTGTTTAAAATTAAGTACTCCACCGTCTATTTTCCCTTTTTTACTATCACCATGAAGAGTTGCTTCAACTTTTTCATCCTCACTTGAATATTCAAAACGAGAGAAGTATTGCTCATATAAACTAGCATCTTTAATTGATACCAAATAGTGCTTAACTGAATTTGAGCTAGCTACATCAAAAATTTTGCTGAAAAGGTCATTATCAATATTGAGTTGCTTCAAGCACCAGTCTTTAAATACGAACAATGGTAATGGTGCTGACTCTTTTATTGCTTTTAAGTAACGTTTATATATTTTCAATTACACTCTCCGTGACTTTACTACAAATTAACATCCCTATTTACTGTGCAACCAAATATACTGTATAGTTAAGTTACATGTAAACACTGTATACATATATGTGTAGCATTTTCGAGCAGGCTTATGAACTTGAATGATTTCAAATGGGATCAAATCTTAAGATTCAGACTTATTGAGATAATAGTACTTTGGGAAGGACGCCTAACAACGAACCACCTTTGCGATGCTTTTAAGATCGGACGTCAGCAAGCTTCAAGGGACATTGCTAAATACAAATCTCTTTTTGAACAAGAGCAAATCATCCTTGATCAAAAGCTAAGAGGGTATAAACCCGCTACAGATTTTATTCCTCATTTTACCAAGGGCACTCCCGGAGAATACCTCTCATTTTTACACCAACAACAAACTATGGATTCATGCTTTGAGTTTTTTAGTTGGCAAAGTGCAGAATGTGAAATTTTATCTGTACCAGATAGAGCCATTTCCCCTCAAATAATACGAAAATTGTTGCTAGCGGCAAGAGAGTGTAGAAGAGTTGACGTTGATTATATTTCTTTGTCATCTCCGTCAGTTCGAGGACGTATTATTGTGCCTCACTCAATTGTATACGACGGTGTACGTTGGCATCTGAGAGCTTATTGCGAAGAAAAGAAAAATTACAGAGATTTCGTACTCAGTAGATTTAGAAATGAACCAGATCTCTTAGAGCATTCTAGAAATAACCGTGATTTAGATGATGACTGGATGAGCTATGAAACTTTAGAAGTAGTTCCTAACCCACATCTATCGATCTCCCAGCAGGAAATTATTGCGAATGATTACAATATGATTGATGGCTGTCTACGTATTAAAACAAGAAAAGCCCTAGTGATGTATTACAAGCAAAGACTGAGTATTTGTGAGGACCCAGAAAAGCTAAAAGGTGAACCAGAATTACATCACCTTACGCTATCTTTATAAAGCTTAAAGCCAAATTGTAAGTAGCATTAAGATAAAGATAATTAAAGACAAAAAGTCCTATTTGCTGCATGATACAAATATGTATAATCTAGTTTAGTTTACTAAAGTAATCATAAGGTTAGTCAAGGTTGGCACACTAGTGAAAGTTCAGGGAAAGTTAATTGGCGGCAAATTTTTATAATGAAAACGCAAGCAATTTAGCGCAGCAATACCTCTCAAAAACATTTGATGAGGTTCATCAAAGCTGGGCAGATTTTTTGCCATCAATTATCTCTAATCCCAACGCAAGAATTTTAGATCTTGGTGCTGGAGCAGGACGCGACGCTAAATACCTAGACGAATTAGCCCAAGAAACTCATCGTGACGCCAACAATATTCAAGTCCTCGCCGTCGAGCCTGCCACAGAGCTACTAAAGCTTGGTCAGCAAACTACGAAAGGCACCAAAGTAAAATGGCTCAGTGATTCTTTACCTGCACTTTCATCAGTTACAAAGTTAGAAGTTAGTTTTGACCTAATATTGCTCAGTGCTGTGTGGATGCACATATCACCGAGTGAGCGTGCTCGCGCTATTAGAAAATTAGCCAACATCCTCAAACCGGGCGGCAAGATTGTAATATCCCTTAGACACGGACAGACCGAAGAGGATTTTACCCAACGCAAAATGCATGTTGTGTGTGCTGACGAGTTAAAGAAACTAGCGTCAGATGTTGGCCTATTTTGTAAGTTAGAGACCCCTAAGGAATCAGATAAACTAGGTCGCAGCCACGTTTCTTGGCAAACTGTTGTGCTACAAATGCCTGATGATGGCACTGGCGCCTTTCCTTTTATTAGGCATGTTGCCATCAACGATGGCAAAGCGGCCACCCATAAGCTTGCATTACTGCGTGTTTTATTGAGAATTGCAGACGGCCACCCCGGAGCAGTAATAAGAAGAGAACCATCATTATTCGGTGACAGAGTTATTTTGCCAGTTGGTCTGGTCGCTTTGTATTGGTGTCATCAATACAAAGATTTAATTGATCAACATAAGCTTTTTCAAACACCAAATAAAAAGCCCAACATGGGGTTCATGAAAGATGATGGTTGGCACAAATTAAAGCACCGCACGGCATCAGACTATCGTATTGGCAATTTATTTACTGGTGATGATGCTATTGCTTTATACAAAACTATTTCGGCAGCAGTGCAAAATATAAAAACAATGCCGTGTACTTACATCACGTTACCTAATAGCGATAAAACAGTTTTTGAAGTCGATAATAAAACCGTGAAAGCAAAGGACACTATTTTCCTCGACTTACTAACGTTGGAACAGTGGGGGGAATTTTCACTACCTGAATCAGCATGGTTAGCTTTCAATCGTTATGCATGTTGGATCGAGCCTGTATTGATCAGTGAATGGGTTAAAACAATGGCGAGCTATAAAGGCAACTCAAGATATAAAGAGCCAGATAGACACCATCATCTCTATAGAGCATTGAATTGGCTTGAGCCAAAACGGACTACTATAGAAGTCAGAAATCGTTTCGAAGAACTTAAAAAAGACCATGAAATGCAATGCGTTTGGTCTGCTAAAAAACTCAACAATAGTTATGATATAGATCACAGCCTACCTTTCGCTCGGTGGCCTAATAATGACTTATGGAACCTGTTGCCGACAGATAGCGTCATCAACAACCAAAAAAGCGAATACTTAGAAGCCTAAGGTATCAAGAGAGCACAAGCAGATACTTGGGCAAAACATTTATTGGATAAAAAATAAGTTTTTAAGATGCTCAGTAAATACCATTCCGTGACAGCCACTTCAAGATAATGATTTAAAAGAAATTTAATTTATATCCAAAAGGTTCAACCATACTGAGTGCAAAGTGTATGTGCAAATTTATATTAGACGTTTGGCTATTTCTGCGCTTTCAACTTTAATTAAATAACAGATTAAAAGTAGATGGACTTGCTCAATTTAGAAACATGGAGTCGTTTTAAAGCTTAGGTTGCACAAGTGAGGGTTTCATGAACTTGACAAAAAAATTGTACGTCGGGTTTGGCGTACTGATATTTATGATGGTGTTATCCAGTACCATTGTTTGGCTCAAAGTCTCTACAGAAACCGCACGCGCACTTGAAGTTAAAGGCGATGATTTGCCCGGTTTAATCCTTTATAACAAACTGCTTTATCAAGAAGAGCGTATGAGTATTGCTGCACTGGAATACGTCGCAGGGGATCAAAACGGTAAGAATAGATTTAGCGATGAGTTTGACGAATTTAAAAAAACACAAAAAGAACTGTATGGTTTCGAATCTGGCAAACAGTCTGATATTGATAAAATGGCAAAAATTTTAAAGATCGCCACTCAATATTATAACCGCGTGACTAATGAAGTATTTCCACTCGTTGCATCCAATCAGCAAGCGCAAGCAGGTTTATTGCTTAACCAAATCGACAGGGCTTTATTTAGCGAATTATCCGAAATACTCACAACATCATCTGAAGAAGAACGTATCGATGCAGCAACTGCACTAGACAAGGTTGTGGCTGGCTTAGACACTATTCTAATTGTTATCATCTTGATCACGCTTGTTGCAGCCTCCATCGCAGTCGGTGTTGCCATAGTCATTAGTCGCTCTATTGTAAATCGCGTCAATCTGGTATTAGACGTTTCAAAAGAAATTAGTAATGGCAACATTTCTCAACCTGATATTATCCACCAATCTAAAGATGAAATTGATGCGCTTGCCAAAGCAACCAATGCAATGTCTTCTTCTTTAAACCAATTGCTCAAGTCAATTTCGGACGTCGTCACTCAGGTAAAAACCTCAAGCCATGATATTGCAGAAACGAGCAACCAAATCGCTAACCGCAGTCAAACCTCTGCAGATCAATCCACTCAAGTTGCTACCGCCATTGAACAAATGAGCGCAACGGTTTCTGAAGTAGCCTCACAAAGTCAACTCGCCGCTTCACAAGCGGAAGGAGCCAGAAGCTTAGCAAGTGAAGGTGGCGAAACAGTAAGGCAAACCGTAGAGAAAATTAAAACAGCCTCAAAAGAAGTGCAAAATACCTCGAAAACGGTCACACATTTAGGTGAATTAAGTAGCCAAATAGGCAATGTTATTGGTGTGATTGGTAGTATTGCTGAACAAACTAATTTGCTCGCACTCAATGCAGCAATTGAAGCTGCGCGTGCAGGCGAACAAGGTCGTGGTTTTGCGGTGGTAGCAGACGAAGTAAGAACCTTAGCAGAACGTACTTCGCGTGCCACTGAAGAGGTTGTTTCAACTGTACAGTCTATTCAGTCACAAACAGAACAAGCCGTAAAATCAATGCAAACGAGTGTTGAACGAGTAAATCAAAGTGTGAGCATGGCCGAAGGTGCTGGTCAACAATTAGAAAAAATAGTAAAAGGTGCATCTGAAATCGCAGCAATGATCCAAGCCATCGCAACGGCTACCGAACAACAATCAGTCGTGGCAAGCGAAATGGCAAAAGACATATCAAGCATCGAGCAATCTAGCCAAAGTTCACTGCAAGATACACAAGTTGCAGCTCATTCGGCGCAATCACTCAATGACCAAGCAGAGCATTTAGGTCAACTTGTTGCCCAATTCAAGCTTCGATAGCAACGGTTAATCAAAAGCAATAAGTAGATTGAGGCGTTTTTGTGAATTCGATACAATACGCCTCTTTCGTTAAATGTACTTGGATGAAACACACTATGACCAATCAGGCTCGCGGTAACTTATTTATTCTCTCAGCCCCGTCTGGTGCAGGGAAATCTAGTTTGATCAAGGCCCTACTTGGTAAGCACAAAAACATTCAGGTTTCTGTGTCACACACCACTAGGGCACCTCGACCTGGTGAAGAAAATGGCATTCACTATCATTTTGTCTCTGTCGACGACTTTAAATCGCTAATTGACGCAGGTGATTTTTTCGAATGGGCGAAAGTCTTTACTAATTTTTATGGAACGTCGAAGCAAGCTATTGAATCTCAGTTAGTTAATGGCATCGACGTTTTCTTAGATATCGACTGGCAAGGCGCCCGTCAAGTGCGTGATTTAGTGCCCGATGTTAAGACGATTTTCATTCTTCCTCCTTCTCGTGAAGAACTAGAACGCCGCTTAAATTCACGCGGCCAAGATAGCCAAGAAGTGATAGCCTCAAGAATGGCTGAAGCGGCAAGCGAAAGTTCACACTTTAACGAATTTGACTACTTGCTCGTCAATGATGATTTTGAAGCAACATTGGCTCAGTTAGAATGCATTGTTCTCAGTTCTCGCTTGCAAACTGCACACCAGGCAGTAAAGCATCACTCACTGATCGAACAACTAACTCAAGTTAACTAAGCAAAAATTAACCATGGTGCTTGGCGAAATGAACGCCATGCAGTACACTACGCTTTTGTGATAGATTTTTATTTGGAGTGCATAGATGGCTCGCGTAACTGTTGAAGATGCAGTAGACAAAATTGGTAACCGTTTCGATTTAATCTTAGTTGCTGCACGTCGTGCACGTCAGATCGCCGTAGGCGGTAAAGATCCAATGGTTGATCCGGAAAATGATAAACCGACGGTAGTTGCACTTCGCGAAATTGAAAAAGGCTTAGTAGATTCTGTTTCTCTTGACCGTATTGACCGCGAAGAACAGCAGCACCAAGAAGCTGCAGAGCTAGCGGCAGTCGCTGCAATTGTCGGTGGTAAACGCTAAAATATCGTTTTATCGAAAAGCCAACCCTTTTGGGTTGGCTTTTTAATTTCTGTTCAAGGCTCTCATGCCGTTGGCATCCCCTTTATTTCATCGTATATTCTTTAACATCACTATTACCTTTTTGGAACATTGGAGTGTGAATGTATCTCTTTGAAGGTCTCAAGAAAAAAATCTCAGAATATTTAAGTCCTGAGGATGTTGAACTAGTGCAAAAAGCCTATGTGGTTGCGCGCGAAGCCCACGAAGGTCAAACTCGCTCTAGTGGTGAGCCATACATCACACACCCTGTCGAAGTTACACACATCCTAGCTAGCATGAGACTAGACCATGAAACTCTCATGGCAGCCTTAATGCATGATGTGATTGAAGACACTGACTTTGATAAGCAAGATCTTGCTGAAATTTTTGGTGAAACTGTTGCAGACCTAGTCGCTGGCGTAAGTAAACTCGACAAACTCAGTTTTAAAGATAAAAAAGAATTTCAAGCCGAAAACTATCGCAAGATGATCATGGCAATGACGCAAGATATTCGCGTTATATTAATAAAACTCGCCGATCGTACCCATAATATGAGAACGTTAGGTGCCTTAAGGCCTGACAAACGTCGTCGAATCGCGCGCGAAACCCTTGAAATTTACGCACCAATCGCAAATCGTCTTGGTATTCATGATATAAAAAATGAGTTAGAAGACTTAGGTTTCCAAGCGCTCTACCCTATGCGTCATCGCGCTTTACGTTCTGAAGTGGCTAAAGCGCGCGGTAATCGCAAAGAGATCATCTCGAATATTCAAGGCGAAATTGAATCGCGCTTAGCAGAAAGCGGTATCAAAGCTTCAGTAAAAGGTCGCGAAAAACACCTCTATAGCATTTATCGGAAAATGCTAAATAAAGAGTTGTTGTTCAATGAAGTAATGGATATTTATGCGTTTCGTGTCAATGTAGATAGCCTTGATACCTGTTATCGTGTCCTTGGTGTAGTACACAATCTATATAAACCAATAGAAACGCGCTTTAAAGATTATATTGCTGTGCCAAAAACCAATGGTTATCAATCACTTCATACATCCCTTGTGGGGCCCCATGGTATTCCGGTCGAAATTCAGATCCGTACCTACGACATGGATCATATGGCCGACAAAGGGGTGGCAGCGCATTGGATGTATAAAAAAGCCGGTGATTCCTCTGGCCATACTGCTCAGCAACGCGCTCGCCAATGGATGCAAAGTTTATTAGAGTTACAGCAAAGCGCTGGTTCCTCATTCGAATTTGTGGAAAACGTAAAAACTGAACTTTTCCCAGAGGAAATATACGTATTTACGCCTGATGGTCGCATTGTTGAATTACCGATGGGCGCCACTGCGGTTGACTTTGCTTATGCCGTTCACACTGACGTTGGCAATACGTGTGTTGGCGCGCGCGTTGATCGCAGACCTTACCCATTGAGTAAAAAACTCGATACAGGGCAAACCGTTGAAATCATTACCAGCTCAGGGGCTCACCCTAATGCAACTTGGTTAAATTTCATTGTTACTGGTAAAGCGCGATTAGGGGTACGAAACTACTTAAAGAGTCAACGCCAAGAAGAGGCATTGCAACTGGGTCGCCGCTTACTGGATTCAGCCTTAGGTGAATCTAAACTCGACCAAATCCCAGATGAGACTTTAGCTCGGGTGCTTGAAGAATATAATCTCAAAACCCTCATTGAGTTATTAGTCGAAATTGGCAGTGGTAATATCATGAGCTTATTGGTTGCCAAACGTCTCTTACAAAAAGACAGTGACGAACTAGAAACCTTGGCGAAAAAAGCCAAAGCGGCGATTATTGGTACCGAAGGCATGTTAGTGACTTATGCCAAATGCTGCAGACCTGTGCCTGGTGATGAAATTATCGCTTACATGAGCCAAGGTAAAGGGCTTACTGTTCATCGCGAAGGATGTAAAAACATTAAAGGTTGGCAAAACGAGCGGGCTAAATACTTTGTTGTAAAATGGGAAGATAGCCCTGAAAAAGAATATATCGCCAATATTCGAGTTGAGATTATTAATCATCAAGGTGCGTTAGCTAAACTGACCAATGTCGTTTCTAGCGCATCCGCTAATATCGTCGAAATTAAAACAGACGAAAAAGAAAGTAACTTATACGTGATTGACCTTGGTGTTACGGTTAAAAACCGAGTGCATGTTGCAAATATTATGCGCAGGATCCGTGTTATGCCAGACGTGCAACGTGTATACAGGAAGAAATAAAGGACAACGTATGAATAAAGCAATTATTTCCACTGATCAAGCTCCTGCAGCGATTGGTACTTATAGCCAAGCAGTTAAAGTCGGTACTGCAGTGTATTTATCTGGCCAAATTCCACTTGTGCCTGCAACGATGCAAATGGTCTCAGAGGACTTTGCATTGCAAACACATCAAGTGTTCAAAAATTTAACCGCAGTGTGTGAAGCAGCAGGTGGTCAGCTGCAAGATATGGTGAAAGTGAATATATTCCTAACCGATCTTAGCAACTTTGCTATTGTTAATGAAATAATGAGTCAGTATTTCCGCACCCCCTATCCAGCCCGCGCAGCAATTGGTGTAAAGGCACTGCCAAAAGGCGCACAAATTGAGATTGATGGGATAATGGAACTGCCTTCAACGAACTAAAGCAAACCTCAAAAAAAGCTCGTACTAACGAGCTTTTTTTATCGCCTTCTATCATGATAACTTCTTGACGTTTTGGCATAAATTTAGCAATCTGTAATAGAAGTTGTGATCATTTTCAGTATAAGGAACACACGAGTGTTTAAACTTGCTCATAATGGCAATATTCTTTTAGATGTTGGGGAGTTTCCTCCTCCAAGCGCTGCATTTGTTCTAGAAGCACTTGAAAAATCTAAATTTGCTGAGTGTGAGATAGATCATGACTCAATTAACGGATACTTTAAAAATAGCCCAAGCGAGAAAACGCTCGTAGTTGGAAAACAAGTTGATGCACTGTTTAGTGTCAAATTATCCGACGACAAAATGGAAGCAATTGCCACTTTAGTGACGGCAAAAGGTGGTGCATTAATCAGTCTCGAAGATGCCAAAAAAGAAATTATCAAAGCGGGTGTCACTCGCGGTTACAAGCAAAGTTTTCTCGAAGACATATTAAAACATCAATTTGAAGGCACACCTGGAAAAGAGATTTCAGGTGTAGTTGCTCGAGGGCGTCCCCCAGTCGATGGGCTTCCGGCAAAACTTATTCCACATGTTCAAACGCTAAAAGAGCGTTTAAAGACACCCAAACTACGCGAAGATGGCACCGTCGACATGCGTGATTTTGGTGCGCTAGTCAGTGTAGCTCCAGGCACAGTTTTGCTTACACAACGTCCGGCTACGCCGGGTAAAGAAGGATTTACCGTAACTGGAGAAACGATCGCAGCAAAGGCTGGAAACACTTTTCAGCTTATGGCTGGGGAAGGCACACAAATTTCGCCACATAATCCATTAGAATTGATCGCGGTGATTTCTGGGTGTCCTGCGGACATTCCAAATGGGATGCGCGTCGATGATGTGTTTACCATTGGGGACGTCTCAGTAAAAAGTGGTCACGTCGACTTTAATGGTAGCGTTGTTGTGACACACAATATTGAACCAGGTATGCGGGTTAAAGCCAAAGGCGATATAACCATTATGGGGACTGTTGAATCTGGTGAAGTAATAGCAGGTGGTAATGTTGAGATCCGCCACGCTGCGATTGGACATGTCACCAACAGCGATAGCGTTCCAGAACTGTCATGTAAGATTATAGCCAAAGGCGATGTTCATCTATCTCATGGACAGTATGTCTACGTTGAAGGGCAGAATGTGTTCATTGATAAACAAATGAATCATTGCAACATTCGCGCCCAAAAACTTATTCAAGTTGGTCACTCAGATTTACCTAAAGGTAAAATGATTGGTGGTCATGTGCTTGACGGTCAAATGCTGATTGCTGGAGAAATTGGCAGCCCTTCAGGTGCAAAAATGTCGATTACCCTTGCAACTCAAGGTCAAAAATTAACGGAACAAAACGATAAATGCGTGAAAGAGCTCGCTCGTACTGATGAACAGCTCGACACTCTACAACAGGCCATTGAAAAGGCCGATCAAGTCAAAGATGCAACAAAGAAAAAACTGTTGCTCGAAAAGATTGGGGCTACACAGCTTCATTATTGCCAACTTGCAGAAGAACTTGAAAGTAAACTGAGCAATTTAGACCATCTTTTGCATGAATTAGTAGATAATGCAAAGGTATCTGCTAATACGGCGCTTCATCCTGGCGTAGAAATTCGTATATTTGATCGGACCTACAGAACAACTCGCAGCTATCCACCGTGCAGTGTTTTATTAGCTGATGGGAAAATTGATGTGGCATTTAAAACCTCTTAAACACCACACCCCCAGGAAAGTTTACCTAATTTTATTAACTTAACAGCTCAGAATGCTGTGAAAGTGTCTGCTCATCCCATACGCCAACTTGTACTTCACCGATGTGCAGTTTTTGTAACATAAGCATGGCTAGCCTTGATTGACCGATACCACCACCAATCGTTTCGACCAACTGACCTTCAAGCAGCGCTTGATGCCAAGCAAATTCTAATCGAGCTTCATCGCCGGTTATAGCAAGTTGACGTTTCAGCGCATCTTTATCGACACGAATTCCCATCGACGAAATTTCAAACGCATCTTGTAAAGCTGGGTTCCACACTAAAATATCACCGTTTAGTCCATAGAAATGCTCTTCGTTTTGCGTAGACCAATCGTCATAATCTGGCGCTCGTACATCGTGTTTTAAGCCGTCACTGAGCTGTCCACCGATGCCGATTAAAAATACCGCACCGAATTGTTTGCAAGCGGCTTTTTCGCGCGCTTTTGGAGACATATCTGGATACATTTCGCGAAGCGCTTCACTGTGTAAAAACGTAATTTCCTCAGGTAAAAAGGCCTCTAAGCCAAATTCACTTTCAACTGCGCCTTGTGTGGCTTTTAGTGCTGCATAAATCTCATTGACGGTTGATTTCAATTTACTCAACGTACGCTGGCTTTTACCACATATCACCTTTTCCCAGTCCCATTGATCTACATAAACAGAATGAATTGGACTTAGTTTTTCTTCATCCGGTCGCAGGGCTTTCATATGAGTGTACAACCCTTCACCAATCTGAAAATCGTATTTTGACAGCGTTTGACGTTTCCATTTTGCAAGCGAATGTACCACTTCAAAGTGACTCTTAGGTAACGTTTTCACGTTAACTTGCACTGCTTTTTCCGTCCCACTCAGATTGTCTTGAATACCATCTCCCACTTTAGCCAAAATCGGCGCTTGTACTTCAACTAGGTTTAGCTTATCTGCAAGAGCATGAGAAAAATGTTGTTTTACAAACGAAATAGCACGCTGCTTGGTTATAAATGTTGTACGCATAATTAGGGCCCTCATTCCCAGTGAAATCATTCAGAGAAAACACATATTGCATCACTCTGCTTGCTCCTTAAAATCATAATCAATAAAAATGAAAAAAAATTCAATAACCAGTAAATTAAAAACCTTTATTGAATAACTTTACACAATAAAATAGACTTTTTATTATTGATTCAACAATTGAGATGGAAATTTATGGATGAGATTTATCAGATCGATAATTTAGACAAGTCGATTCTTCACGCTTTAATGAAAAATGCACGCACTCCCTACGCAGAGTTAGCGAAACGATTCGATGTAAGTGCAGGAACGATTCATGTGCGCGTTGAAAAAATGAAAACAGCAGGGATCATCGAAGGCACAAAAGTCGAGATTAATGCTAAAAAATTAGGCTATGATGTATGCTGCTTTATTGGCGTCAATCTTAAACATGCCAGAGACTACCCAGCGACAATCGCCCAATTAAACGAATTTGAGGAAGTATTAGAAGCGTACTATACAACAGGTAATTACAGCATTTTTATCAAAGTCATGACTCGTTCAATTGAGCATCTTCAAGACGTGTTAATTAATAAAATTCAAGCAATTGAAGCAATTCAATCCACTGAAACCTTAATCTCTTTGCAAGCGCCAATCCAACGTACCGTACAACCTTAATCACCTTCTCTCGCTCAAGCACGCAGATCTAGGTATAATTAGCGGTATTTTTAGTAATAGAGCCAAGAAAATGGAAGAAAATCGCTTTCATCGTATTAAGCGCGTACTAGATAGACGCCAGACTGATTTAACGGTATGTCTTGAAGAAGTGCATAAGCATCACAATCTGTCTGCCATTATCCGCACGGCGGATGCCGTAGGTTGTCACTATATTCATGCTGTGTGGCCACATGATCGCCGTCGCACAACCAACAACACCTCAGGTGGCAGTAAGAACTGGGTTGAAACCAAATTACATCGTTCGATTGAAGATGCTGTTGTCGATATGCGAGAGACCAATCCTGGGCTTCAGATCCTAGCCACAAACTTGAGTGATAAGGCCGTTGATTTTCGTGAAATCGATTACACTAAGCCGACAGCCATCATTGTTGGTCAAGAAAAACTTGGTATTTCAGATAAAGCGCTTGCATTAGCTGATCACCATATAGTGGTGCCGATGGAAGGCATGGTGCAATCACTGAATGTGTCCGTTGCCACGGCACTTATTCTTTACGAAGCGCAGCGTCAACGTGCCGCTGCAGGGTTATATGAACGTACAGGTATGCTTGGTGAGGCAGTTCAACACCGATTATTGTTCGAAGGTTGTCACCCAATCATTGCCAACCGCTGTAAAGCGAAAGGTCTGCCTTATCCTCCCTTAGATGAACAGGGGGAGATTGTCGCAGATGAAGAATTTTGGCATATTCTCAAATATAAGCAGCCTAGCAACTAATTTTCATGACAAAACTATCACTGGCAAAATACCCCATCAGCGACCTAAAAGGCGTCGGCCCTAAAGTAGCTGAACGCCTGAGTAAACTGGGTGTTGCCAGTGTGCAAGATATGCTGCTGCATCTTCCTTTACGTTATGAAGATCGCACGCAAACATACCCTATAGCGTCATTAATGCCGCATACCCACGTTGCGGTTGAAGGTGAAATTGAACACGCTGAAATTACGTTTGGCAAACGACGTATGCTCGTGTGTCGTATTAACGATAGTTCGGGGCGACTAACACTGCGTTTTTTTAATTTTTCCGCCGCGCAGAAAAATGCCATGCAAGTTGGTAGAATCATGCATTGCTTTGGCGAGGTTAGACGCGGAAAATTTGGCTTAGAAATGGCGCACCCTGAATACCGAATTAGCGATGAATATCAATCCATTGATATTCAACAAACACGACTAACACCAGTGTACTCTACGACGGAAGGACTCAAACAATTAAGTATTCGAGCTATTGCTGATCAGGCTATTGAGTTACTTGAAAAATATGGAGTTGAAGAATTACTCCCTGAACAATTTCGACCAGCTGGTCTCTCACTCACAGAAGCCATTCTAACTTTACATCGACCACCGAAAGATGTGGAACTCGACGTACTCGACAGTGGGCAGCATCCAGCACAACAGCGTTTAGCCTTTGAGGAATTATTAGCTCAAAATCTCAGTTTATTAAAACTCAGACAAAACGGGCAACGTGTTGACGCCGTTCCCCTTCCGATTCAATCAGAGCTAGAAACTCACTTTTTGTCGGCATTACCATTTTCACCGACCACTGCGCAGGCTCGCGTAGTCAAAGAGATTAAACAGGATTTGAGTCTGCCCTTTCCGATGATGCGCTTGGTGCAAGGCGATGTCGGTTCAGGCAA
Source organism: Pseudoalteromonas luteoviolacea B = ATCC 29581 (assembly GCA_000333235.1). Lineage (GTDB taxonomy): Bacteria > Pseudomonadota > Gammaproteobacteria > Enterobacterales > Alteromonadaceae > Pseudoalteromonas > Pseudoalteromonas luteoviolacea_D. Next base: position 20,708 of record CAPN01000019.1, read on the forward strand.
AACTCTCGTCGCAGCCTTGTCGTCGCTCGGCGCTATTCATGCTGGTTTTCAAGTGGCATTAATGGCACCAACCGAAATTCTTTCTGAACAACACGCACAAACGTTTAGTGACTGGTTTACCCCTCTCGGCATTACCGTGGTATGGCTAGGTGGTAAAAGTAAAGGTAAGGAACGTGCGCATACTCTGGAGATGATAAAAAGTGGCGAAGCACAAATGGTTATTGGTACGCACGCACTCTTCCAAGAGCAAGTTGAGTTTAAAAACTTAGCGCTCATCATTATTGATGAACAGCATCGCTTTGGTGTACATCAACGTTTGATGCTGCGAGAAAAAGGAAAATTCAATAACTGTTACCCTCATCAACTGGTGATGACCGCAACACCTATCCCTCGCACCCTTGCCATGACAGCGTATGCGGATCTAGAAACGTCAATAATCGATGAGCTACCGCCTGGACGAACACCAATCCAAACTGTTGCCGTACCCGATACCCGTCGTGAAGAAGTGATTGAGCGGGTGAGGATTGCTTGCACAGAGCAAAAACGTCAAGTTTATTGGGTATGCACGCTTATCGAAGAATCTGAAGCGCTGCAATGCCAAGCTGCGGAAGATGCGCAAATTGCACTTAGTGAGATGCTTCCTGAATTATCCGTCAGTTTAGTTCACGGTCGCATGAAAGCGGCAGAAAAACAATCGATCATGGCGGACTTCAAAGCTGGTTTAAGTGATGTCTTAGTCGCCACAACCGTCATTGAAGTCGGGGTAGATGTGCCCAATGCAAGTTTGATCATTATTGAAAACCCCGAGCGACTTGGTCTTGCACAATTACACCAACTTCGAGGCCGAGTTGGCCGAGGCGCTATCGCCTCGCACTGCTTATTGCTATACCACGCGCCACTATCTCACACAGCACAGCAACGGTTAGCGGTACTTCGCGATAGTAACGATGGATTTATTATCGCTGAGCGCGATCTCGAGATCCGAGGGCCTGGTGAAGTGCTTGGCACAAAACAAACCGGCTTAGCCGAATTCAAAATCGCAGATCTTAATCGCGACAAAGCCATGCTAGGCCAAGTAAGGCAAGTTGCAAAACACCTGATAGCCCACTTTCCTGCTACCGCCGATGCACTAGAGCGTCGCTGGTTAGGGAATCGACAGCACTTTGCTATGGCCTAAATAGTAGCATAAAAAAAGCGCCCAATGGCGCTTTCCTATTTACCGTGATTGCTTCTGAATTAGAAGCTGTATTGCATACCAATACCAAAATACGTATCTTCAGTTTGGCTATCTGCATCAAATGTTGAATAGAAACCATATAACTTAGCTTCTTTGCTTAGCTTGTGGTCGATACCAAGAGAAATGCCATCTAGACTGTCTGCACCATCTACGTCCATTGTTTGATATTGTACTTTAAACGTATTTGCACCCATTGAGTAAGCCGCATTGAGTAAGTAACCATCAGCATCTGCTGTGCCATCGACTTTCTCTTGAGTTTGGTACATTGCACCAAGTTTAACGCCGGATACTTTCGTGTGAACACCAAAGCGCACTGCGTCATACCCTTTTACTTCGCTATCTGCAGCTAAAGAAACGTAAACGTTGCTGTTTTTAAGACCTGAATCACCATACGTTACTGCTGTAGACACACCTGACTTACCGTCTGAGGTATCTTTGGCAATATACGTGGCAAGGAAACGGAAACCATTTAAGTCCATTGACTTATAGCTGACTGTGTCACCTAAACGGTTTTCACCTTTAAATAAACGCTTAATGTCACCTTCAAGGTCGTTGAAAAGATCGAGTTTACCCTGTGACTGTTTAAACGCGGTGTCGTTACGACCAACAACCACTTCACCAAAACCGCCTTTCAAACCTACGTACTGGTTACGCGCTTTGATGTTATCACCTTCGTCATCAGCTACATCAACTTGAAATTCCATTTTGTAGATAACTTCTAAACCATTGTCTAGCTTTTCAGAACCTTTCACACCAAAACGAGATGCATTGCTCTTAATCTCCGTTGTGCTGCCTTCGCCTTCGTCTGACGATTGCACACTTACATTTGCGCGACCATAAACGTCAACATTCGCTACAGCAGAACCAGATACACCAGCTAGAATCGCGAGTAAAAGCGCTGATTTAGTGAATTTCATTTTTTAATCCTCAATATCGCAACACAGAAATAATTTAACGAGGAGCATTGTGTCAGCGCTTAATGACAAAAATATTACAAGCAGTCATTTTTGAAAGAAAACCGCAATTTATTTGCAATAAAAGCGTAACCAATTAAGGTAAACACTTATCTATCAGTGATTTAAAATATAAGCATTTGTCCAGCGATTGAAATAAAAATCACACCTTTTGGTCATAGTCGTTAAGGTGTTCAAGCAGAGCAACCATTTTTTCAATGTGATCTTTCTGATCATTATCTCGATGATATGCAACGAATACTTCGCGAGAAGTCATAGAGACATCCTCTACTCGATGCAATTGGCCAGATAAAATGTATTCTTTTGCCAACTTTTCAGGCATAAAAACATTCCCACCGCATTGTAAGATCAGATCCATTGCAATACGGCCTGTACTGGTTCTAAAGAATGGGGGGGTACTACCTGTAAATTGTTTTGCATGCCACAGTGAAAACGCCGTTCCCCAATCAACATAAACATAATGGCGTTCAAAGAACTCTTCTTTACTTAAACCGGGAAAGGTACTAACAGGAATAATAGCCAGATCTGTAATTGGGTGAACGACTAATTCATCCACTTTTGGTGGATCGAATAACACCGCAAGATCAATCGTTCGCTCCAACAGCAAACGCGTACTTTCCTGCTGTGCCTTTACTTCTGCCATAAGTGAGACATCAGGCATTGCCGACACAATATGATTAATGCCGAACTGTAAGAACGCATCCCAAATATTGGGCGTTCCGGCCAAAGACAATTGTTTATGCATATTATTTGCGAGCGCAACATCGACTTTCGCGCGCTGCATGCCAGTTAAGATCAATTTTGCATGTGGTAACAGACGCTCACCTGGAGCAGTGAGTTGAATATTGTTGCGTTGACGAACAAATAAATTCACTCCGAGGCTTTGTTCTAATTGACGAATACGAAAGCTCACGGCAGACTGAGTGATATACAAGTTTTCAGCAGCTCGACCAAAGTGACGGGTTCGAACTACCTCAACAAACGTTTTCAATAAATCTATATCCACAAATTTATCCTTTCGATAAAAAAATCTTGTTTAAAAAATCCGCCGTCCTAGTCCATACTCCAGCCAGATGGAAGATCATAGGAATCAGTCATGAACAACAATTTACCTGAATTACGAAATGCCTTTGCAAGCGCAAAGCAATTTTATGACGATGCGAATTTTCCTCGTGGATTTGCGCGTAGTGGAAACTTTACCATTGTCGAAGCCGACATACTCGCTAACCACGGTGCTGTCCTAAAGGGGTTATACAGCAAAACGTTAGAGCCGCAAAATAGTTTTCATACCCAATTTGTCCACGTAATGGAAAATGGTTTAGAACCAACCAATGCGTTCGAACGTACTTGGATAAAGTATCTAAAACTCACGACAAACAAAGCAAAATTCCATACGTTGTTTGGTCGTTCACGTTTGGTTGCGGATAATACACCAATCGCAGTCACAAGCGATGACGATTATTAAGCGTTTCTAGCTGCAAAAAAGCTCGCTTCTGCGAGCTTTTGTATTTAACGCCTAGGCTTATTTTTTAGGTGAAGAAGTATCTATCCTGTCTACGTGAAGATACGTGATAACAACTAGATTAGGTATAAATCCAGAATTAATTGCTTTTTTGTCCAATCAGCATTAATAATTAAGAAAAATAAGCGTGAAAAGTTGACGTTATTTGTGACCCCAAAAGTTTTAATTATTGAAGACACGCCGACGATAGCAAAAGTGCAAAAACACATCGCTTTGTCAGTCGGGTATGACGTGGATGTGGCAACCACATTAAAAGAAGCCACTGACTTTATTAAAACTAATCAATACTTTTGTGCGGTTGTCGATTTTATTTTACCTGATGCGCCAAACGGCGAAGCCATTCCCATTACAATCAAAGCTGAAATTCCCACCATTGTAATGACAGGTAATATTGACGACACAACACGAACTGCTGTTGAACGTTTTCCTATTATTGATTACATCACCAAAGAGCATAAGCAAGCCTATCACTACTTAAAAAAGCAATTACAACGCTTGCCTAAAAATGAACACATATCCATTTTAGTCGTAGAAGATTCAACGCCTGCACGCAACTTCATAAAAGCGTTGCTGCTAAGGCAAAAATACAAAGTATATGAAGCATACGATGGTCAAAATGCGCTCGACATACTCGCTGAAAACCCAGAGATCAGCGTGATCATTACTGACTACGAAATGCCTAATATCAATGGCGCGGAATTGTGTGTCGAAGTGCGCCGTAAACACAATGACGAAGACATCGCGATCATTGGCATTTCAAGTTCAGACAAGGCCCTATTATCGGCACGATTTATAAAAAGTGGCGCGAATGATTATTTACGTAAACCATTTAATAATGAAGAGTTTTATTGCCGACTGAGCCAAAACGTCGACATGCTAGAAAACATTGCTACCATTCGCCGCCAAGCAAATACCGACTATCTCACTGATTTGCCTAACCGCCGCTATTTTTTTGAAGAAGCACACAAGTTACTTAAGATCGATGAAAAAAACCATGCCCCTCCCTGTGTTGCTATGATGGACATCGACCATTTCAAAGCCATCAATGACAATTATGGTCACGATGCAGGTGATGCTGTGTTGCAAGCACTCTCACGCGCTTTCAAAAAGTTTTTTCCTAACGAGCTAATTGCGCGCATGGGGGGTGAGGAGTTTGTAGTGTTTTTTACTTCGGCCACTAAAACCTCGGCAAAAAAACAATTAGAACTCTTTTTAGTTTACGTTCAGAAAAACAGCGCTTCATTTACTGACTTTAAAATTCCTTTTACGCTTTCTGCCGGATTATCCCTTGAACCTGTCTACGACATCGATAAAGTTCTAAAAGACGCGGATATTAAACTGTATGCAGCAAAAGAAGGCGGAAGGAATCGCTTGGTTGTTTAATACCAAGCGATTTGATTATGTATTACTCAATCTGAAGTTCAACGTATTGTGATTAAATTGGTGAGCCTGGTGGAATTGGCAGAATTTTAAACGAGTCAGACCATTTACCATGCTCTTCAAACCAACGTAGTTGTTCAGCTAAATAGACTTTAAACGCTGATTTACCTTGTTTATTGCTATCGAATAAAGACGACTCTTCTGGCAACTCGCTGAGTTTACGCACAAAACGGCGCAACTGAGCTTGAGCTTCTGGGGAAACGTCATTGCTTACGCTTAATTCCGCTAATTGTTTTGCCGTCATCAGTTGTAAGCGCTGAGAAATCAACAGTGCTAAGCCATTGGCTTCGTCTTGTTCAAATACATGCTGATAGGTGCGCATCAATAACGTATCAAGACCAAATGCTTTTGGATCACGGGCTTTTTGTTCTAATACTCGGTTGATCCGTTCAGGATGAAGCAACAAAGATAACGTATGAGAGATCGCAACCTCAGGAAGCGCTAGCGCATCAAACGTTAAGCCTGTGCGTCCCTTAACGCTCTCTCGAGTTTTGTATTCACCATACGCTTTAGGAGGTAAAAGCGTGAGCACGGATTCAGGGATCACCAGCTCAGAGGGCGAAAGCGACTTTAATACCGCTTTTAACGCCGCTAATTGAGTTTCTCGATTAACGGTGACCACACCACTTGGCGCCTTACCCATTTCACGCACTTCATAATGATATTCTGCTCCACCGACCAATTTAACCGCCGCTTCAACTTGATAGCGGTGGAATAAATACAGCGGTACTAAACGCTCTTCTAACTGCGACAGTGCCTCGCCGGCTTGCAGATTTTCAATCCCAAAACGCGCCATGGCTTTTTGACGAACCATCAATACTCGCTGTAATTCTGTTGCGGGATCATTACCATTGTCCCATAAATGAGCCGTCGGATGGCTTCCGCCTTGAGCTCTTGCATCAGCATCTGAGATAAACTCTAAACCAAGTGATTTATTTTTAGCAATTACCTCGTTCAATGCCGCTCTCTCATCTGCATTGGCGTAATCGCCATAACCATATTTCACCACTTGTTTGTCCCAAAGCCCAATGCCCTTAGCATAACCTTGCGATACATCGAGTTCACCAGCGTCATTAAGACTCAGTAACGGATGTGGATAATCCATGACCGAGGCTCTATCTTTGATCGAGGCCGAGAAGTTATGAGCAATTCCCAATGTATGGCCAATTTCATGGGCACTTAACTGACGAATACGGTCTAGGGCCATATCTTGCAAGACTTGTGTGACTTCATCACCTTGTTTAAATGGCGCGGCTAAAGACTGAGCAATTAGAATATCTTGGCGCACTCGCAATGAACCTAGCGTGACATGCCCCTTTAATATTTCACCTGTACGAGGATCGATAACAGACGCGCCATATGACCAGCCTCGAGTTGCTCTATGCACCCACTGGATCACGTTATAACGAATGTCCATTGGATCAGCCGTGTCAGGTAACATTTTGACTTGAAACGCGTTCTTATATCCGGCAGCTTCAAATGCCTGATCCCACCAACGGGCTCCATCTAACAACGCACTGCGCACCGGTTCTGGCACACCAGGATCCAGATAATATACGATCGGCTCAACTGGCTCACTCATCGCTGCATTAGGGTCTTTTTTGCTGAGGCGATGCCTTGGAATGTAACGAATAAACATCGAACTGCCTAAAGGTGCAGAGTAATCTTTATGTTCAATGCTCCAAAAACCAGATTGAGGATGGAAAACACGAGGCTGATAATTTTCGTCAGGCAATTCAATTAGAGAATGATGTTGATGCAGTGTGATTACATTCGGATCGGCACTAACTTGGCGCACATATTCACCAGGATCACGTCCTGTGAATGTTAACATTGCTTCAAGTTCAGTATTTTTAACGAACGCCTTAGAACGCGGTAAATGAACACTACTGCGGGATCCTTCCAAAGCAAAACTGCCTTGTTTTGTTGCAGCCAAACGCGCACTTACACCATGCACATCCGACAATAAATAGGGCGTATAATCAATCAATACACTGTCTTGATCTTCAGCAACCACCTTAAATCCATACAACACACTCGAGGCAAATGCCTCTTTTACACTTTGCTTTTCAGCGCTGTTATTGGCACTGGCACGATAATACGTATTGAGTGCTTTCAGCATGACTTTGTCGCCAGTGCGCTCGAATTGAACGATGTAGGTGTTACCAAGCTGCCCTCTATCAAGGCCGATGTCATTCGAACCTAAGCCATAAGGCAAACTGTGTTGCAGTAAAAATGGGTTATTGAGTTTATCTACATCCAGATAAACATTTGCCGTTTGAGGGTCAATATAAAAACCGTAAAAACCAGGAAAATGGTTAAATGTTTCAGTAAACGAGTCAATAGACTTAATTGCTGCGTGCGCTTGAGTTATCATAGTAACGAGCAAAGCAGCAGCGAAGTGCTTTAATATTTTTAATTTTGGCATAAGCTTATCTTTGTTAAGTCGGGTTTGAATAGTTGTACCTTAAGTATATTAAGATGGTATACAAAATACAGCTTATTTAGACAAAAAATCAGCGCGGTTTGTTGTCTCTCTCACACTATACATGACGGCAAACATAACGTTATCAGGACTTTATAATGCGAAGACTCCCACCGGTGTTAGTTGAAGACGGTTGCTCTAGAGAGCTTGTGTCTCTTATTCGAACTATTTTAGCAGCGTGCAAAGAGATTTCTTTCCGTGTTGGACAAGGTGCACTATCTGGCGTTCTTGGGTCAACCTTAGATGAAAACATTCAAGGTGAAACCCAAAAGAAACTTGATGTACTATCGAATCAGTTATTAAAAGACATTCTTTTAGAAAGTGGTTACGTTAAAGCGATTGCCTCTGAAGAAGAAGATACCACCGTTGCAGGTAATCCAAACGCGAAATACATCGTGGCATTTGATCCACTAGATGGCTCATCAAATATCGACATTAATTCTCTCGTTGGCACCATTTTCTCGATTATGGAAGTCGATGCCAGTGCCGATCCTGCCGATCCTGAAATCTTCTTACAATCTGGCCGCAAACAAGTTGCAGCCGGTTACGTGCTATATGGTCCATCGACAATGCTTGCATTGACGACAGGAAAAGGTACACGCATTTTCACCCTAGATAAAACCCATGGTAGTTTCTTATTAACGCATCCATACGCTCAAGTTCCAGCCGATACTAAAGAGTTTGCGATTAATGCCTCCAATCAGCGTTTTTGGACGTCAGCAATGCAAAACTACATCAATGACTTACTGTTAGGCACTGAAGGCCCACGTAACAAGAATTTTAATATGCGTTGGATAGCGGCAATGGTCGGCGATGTGCATCGTGTTTTAACCCGTGGTGGGTTGTTTACTTACCCAGAAGACACGAAAGATCCAGATAAACCATATAAACTACGCTTGCTTTACGAAGCAAATCCAATGGCTATGCTCATCGAACAAGCAGGTGGGCTCGCTCACACTGGTACTGAAAGTATTTTAGATATTGAGCCGCAAGAAATCCATCAACGCGTGGCAGTGATCTTAGGATCAAAAAACGAAGTTGAAGCCTGTTTGGCTTATCACAAGTAGGAATTAGGTTTACCTAACGTATATGCATCATCTTGATTGATGCATATACCCTATCTACTTGAAATGTATTGAATATGTCTTTTTTTCTTAGAGTGAAGCGTAACGTTCTGACACTCGAATTAACGATTCTTGATAGCGAGCAGTTTGCGTCGTTGGACAGTTAGCCGCGGTATAAATTTCTTTCAACAAACCATCTTTCAAGCCATATACTAAGCCATGAACTTGAATGGGCTGTTCGCTAAGCCAAGCATCTTGTATCACATTGGTCAAACACACATTACGTACTTGTTCTATTACGTTGAGTTCACAAAGTGCATCACACTGAAAAGCAGTTGGGATGGCACTTAATAAAGCCTGATGTTTTTCTTTTACATCAGCAACATGACGCAACCAATTGTCGATTAGGCCAAGTCTTACTTCGTCGAGTACCGCTTTAACCCCACCACAACCATAATGCCCAACAACCAAGATATGCTTTACTTTCAGCACTTCAACTGCAAACTGCATAACCGATAGACAATTGTGATCAGTATGTACTACGACATTCGCCACATTGCGATGAACAAACATTTCACCAGGCATCAAATCCACAATTTCATTTGCAGGAACTCGAGAATCCGAGCATCCAATCCACAAATATTCTGGTTTTTGCTGTTTCGATAATTTTTGGAAAAACGCAGGATCTCTCGTTAACGTGCGCTCTGCCCATTGTTTATTTTTAGTAAGAAGCTCGCCAATTTCATTATTTGAATCACACATTGTGTTCACCTTTGTTATCTTGGTTATTTAGCACTCCTTTGATGAACACGTTCCTCGGGGTAAGTGCTTTTGGGCAAAACTCAAAAACCTCTACATCATACCCTTTGGCTTGCAAATACAAAACCCTATCGAGGACCAACCAGATTTCAATTGCCCGTCGAAAGGCGTGGCGAACCAACTCAATGCGATCAGTTGTGTGTTTGCGTTTTTCTCCTAATTTTAAAAAATGCGGATAATCCACATTAGCGGGAAGTGAAATGCCTTTTTGCTCAGCCGCCCAATGACAAAAAGCAGAAAATGAGTCTGAAAATATCTGTTTTCCTACCGAAGGCACACTTAAATAGCTGCGATTTCCAGTCACCTCGCGTTGCAATGCATCAAATCCTAAACGCCAAACCGTTTCTTTTTGTCTCACTTTCGTGGTGCGATTCGGGGCTGTTACCGTTTCTTGCAGCGCGAGTTTTACGTCATTGTGGGTTAGGTTTAAATTACTTTTTGCGCCCAGTTCACTCATTGCTTCATATTCGTGTGGCGTAAAAAGATGGTAGCAACACGGTGAGACAATGAGCTGCTTACACTTCGCTGCACTACCTTGACGTAAGAATGTTTCATGTAATCGACCACATGCATGGAGCGCAACGGCATGATCATGGGTTTTAAACTCCTGTGATACATCGTCCTTAAGCACGTCTTTACAAATGAAATTTAACGGTAACCTTTGATGTTCTGCACTTTTTTGACCATCCGCGCATAACGTTTGCTGCAGTTCAATCGACGTTACAGTTTCCGCCCCCATAAAGCCAAGCATTCGCCCTAAATGCCCTTTACCTGCACACCACTCTAACCAACTGCCTTCGATAGTGCCTAACGCATCAACAAACGCATGTAATTGCTCAACTTTACGACCTTTGATGCCGTTTTCTAACCAAAAAGGAAATGACATAGAGCGGGAATTGCATTGCGGTAACGATACCAGCGATGTCAACTGCTCTAATTCGGGAATAAAAGGCGATAAGAGCCCAACTAATGCATCTGGATCACCGTCCAAGCGACGCACTTCGTCATCACACAGCGAATCAAGCAGGGGACGTAACGCCTCCCAAGGGATGGAACCTTGTTCAAATGCAATCAACTGCCAATATTGTCTTGTTTGAACTAGAAGATGCTCTAATTGCAAAAATCGTGTTGCAAAAGCACTTGGCATGAGACCCCCTCACCTGAAAACGCCTAAGTGTAATGTGCTTTATTCACTTGATAAAGGGGGGCTTGCAAGATCGATAATATTAACACCGCAACTCAGATGTCGATGTAAGCCTATTTCTTTCACAAAGTTAAGCTCACCGGATTGTTTCAACACTCCAATCGCGTCATCTAGTTGGCCAACTATGGTAATGTGTTTTTTATTCAAGTAATGATAGATGTTCAAATCTAACTCAGGTTCAGAACGATAATAATAGGTGCGAGCACTCGAGTAACACATTACCATTCTTGCAATCCAATCTGCCGCTAATACAACTTCGCCTACGCCTGATTCTAAGGCTTGAAACATCGACTTATCATTATTGACCGCTAAACAAGTGAGTTTATGAACCTTGCAATATTCAATAACGACTTCGCTGCCTTTAGGTACGATAATCACAGTATCTTCTTGAATATTATTGCAGCGCATTTTAGATAAACAATAAAATCCCGCTGACAATGAAAATAAAGGGGTTGGTACTTTAATCAACTCGTGATATTGGCTGCCAATTTGCTCGACTCGACCCGCTTCGGCATCCAATTCACCATTATTAACGAGCATTAAGCCGCGAAGCGACGGTAATACAACAAACTCAGGAGTTATTTCCACAGCACTGTAGATCGTTTTAAACAGTAATTTAATCTCTTCTTGCGCGAGTGGTGATTCCACGCTTTGTGCGATATTAATAGTATAAGGCGTGACATCAGAAGCCCGACACGGATTGCCAAACGTAATAAAGTAGGCCATCACTGAAACAAGTGCTGCGTGTCTATACACTCACTCTTTCCTTCTGAGTAATTTGTATTTTCGTTGACGAAAGAAAATCAAATAAACGTACATTGGAATACAGATTACCGTCATCAACACCGCCGCAATCAGCATCCAAGACCAAACTGGCTTATCTAGCGCTCTGGCATAGAGCAAAAAGCCTTTGAGAGCCTGCTGGGATTTTGCCCTATCTTCACCATACAGATCGGCAATCCACTCCCATTTATTCAGTGTCATATTACCAATTGGAACACCGGGCACTTCAATATAGCTCTTTAACATTTCAGCTTCATAAGCAAGCTGTTCCATTGATTTATCTAAAGCATATTTTGATTGGGTAATATTGAGTGCTTCTTGCAAATTTAACAGCGTATAACGCCACCCCTTAAGACTCGCTTGCTGAAAACGTTCAACAAGCTCTGGATTGTTTTGCAGTACTTGTTCACTGGTAAAAAGAATATCGCCATACACATTGAGATCATAACGCTTTGGACAAATAAGTCTTACATTGACGCCTTGCTGTGCCATCTGAAATGGCTCATTCGTGACATAAACTTGCAGCGCATCAACGAGCCCACGTTGGAAATCTCGTAATGGATGTAAACCGGCATAAAGGGTCAACGCTTCGAGTTTAACCCCCGCCCGTTCTAACATCACGAGCAATTCGGCATTTTCGCTACGACTTATGTGGCTTATCCGTTTGTTTGAAAAATCTTGTGGTGCTCGAATATCGCTGTCACTCTTCACCATCCAACAGTAAGGCGACGACTGTAAAATAGCCGCCATTGCAACGAGGGGTTTACCATCAAGTCGCTGTTGTAATATCCCAGAATGAGTGATTCCAAATTGCGCTCGGCCAGATAGGACACTAAAAAACGCATCGGGATTGCTCGTATCGGCGGGAAGAAAGTTAACGTCAATATCAACTTCGTCATAGAAGCCTTTTTCTTTAGCCATATAATAGCCGGCAAATTGAAATTGATGCGTCCACTTTAATTGGAGGGTTACCGTTTCTTTTGCATACACAAGGCTTGGAGCAAGCATGCAAACTAACCACAAAATGAGGGGAATTGTTAAACAGTTCTGTCGCATTGTGGCACTCCCTGCTAAAGAAAAATGCAGCAATAAAATCATCGCTGCATTTTAAAAACTATAGAGAAATGTCCAAATATTTCAAGCTAACCCGCCTTACGAGCAAGATTCATTGACGCTTGTAAGTATTGCTTAAAACATGGATTTTCCGTCTCATCTTGATATTGATAACCTAGCTTATCTAAATGCGCGTTAAACTCCTCCTCATCCTGATGAGTCATTTCAAACGCTGCAAGAACGTTCCCTTGAGCTGCACCGTGATTACGGTAATGAAACAACGTAATGTTCCAATTACTGCCAAGCATTTCTAGAAAACGCGCAAGAGCACCTGGATATTCTGGAAATTCAAATCGTAACAAACGCTCTTGTAATCCGACCGGTGGTTTTCCTCCCACCATGTAACGAATATGTAACTTAGCAAGTTCATTGTCGGAAAGATCTTCAAGCAGATAACCAGAAGACGTAAGTTCATTCTTCAGAGCAGTTAATTCTTGCTGACCTTGGCGCAGACCGACCCCAACAAAAATTTGAGCATCGCCGCTGCCTGCATAACGATAGTTAAATTCGGTAATAGAACGACCACCAAGGGCTTGGCAAAAACGTTTAAAACTGCCCTTTTCTTCTTTTATCGTCACTCCAAACAGAGCTTCATTTTTTGCGCCAAGCGCTGTGCGCTCTGCAATATACCGAAGGCGATCGAAATTCAAATTTGCTCCTGAGAGCACCGCTGCCAGTGACAACCCAGTGACTTGATTAACCTGGCACCATTTTTTCAGCCCCGCCGTTGAAAGCGCCCCTGAAGGCTCTGCGATAGCACGAGTGGCAACAAAAATATCTTGAACCGCGGCACAAATTTCATCAGCACTAACGGTGACAACCTCATCACAGAACTTTTGTGCTAAACGAAACGTTTCTTTACCAATTAATTTAACCGCAACACCATCAGCAAAGCTGCCCACTCGATCAAGTTCCACCGGTTGACCTGCATCCAGTGCTGCTTTCAAACACGCACTGTCTTCTGCCTCAACACCAATGATCCGAATATCAGGGCGCAGCGATTTTATATACACGGCCATGCCCGCTAATAATCCCCCTCCGCCCACAGGAATAAACACCGCATCGAGAGAATCTAACTGCTGCATTAATTCACGCGCGATAGTGCCTTGGCCGATTATAACGTCTTTATCATCAAACGGCGGAACAAACACGGCACCTGTCTCTTGCGCAATCGTCAAAGCATGACTGTTCGCCGCGTCAAAATGATGTCCATGTAAGACCACTTTTCCACCAAGCGATCGCACCGCATTCACTTTAATCTCAGGGGTAGTGACAGGCATAACAATCGTCGCTTCGTGATCAAGATAAGCTGCCGATAACGCGACACCTTGTGCATGATTACCAGCAGATGCGGTGATCACTTTACTGCCCGTCGGGAGTTGGCGTAACTTGTTAAACGCACCTCGTAATTTAAAAGAATAAACAGGTTGTTGATCTTCGCGCTTCAACCAGACTTGATTACCAAGCTGTGCGCTTAATGCACTCAGTTCACTAACCTCGGTCACTTTAGCCAAAGGTTCCATATTGGCCTGGATGATCGCTCGAAAATAATCAAGTTCTTGGGCGACCATCAGCTTAATTCCTCTAGTTTGCTCAAATCACGTACCGCACCTTTGTCAGCACTTGTTGCAAGTAACGCGTAAGCTTTTAATGCTGCACTTACCGTTCTTACTCTATTTTGGGGTTTGTAAGCTTCTTTGCCACGCGCCTGTTGGATTTCTCTGCGTGCCGCAAGTTCTTGTTCTTCCACCAACAAATGAATGCCGCGATTTGGGATGTCTATCTGGATTAGATCGCCTGTTTCCACTAATGCAATAACACCACCGCTCGCGGCTTCTGGTGAAGCATGACCAATCGACAGACCAGATGTTCCTCCAGAGAAACGGCCATCGGTTAGTAGCGCACACTCCTTGTCTAGTCCCATGGATTTAAGGTAACTGGTTGGATAAAGCATTTCTTGCATTCCAGGCCCACCTTTTGGCCCTTCGTAACGAATGATAACCACATCCCCTTTCTTCACTTTGCCACCTAAAATCCCTTCAACAGCATCATCTTGTGATTCAAACACCACGGCTGGGCCTTTAAAGTTGAGCATTTCATCCACTACACCGGCACTCTTCACGATACAGCCATCTTCCGCTAAATTACCTTTTAGTACGGCTAAGCCACCATCTTGGCGAAATGCATGTTCCACACTGCGAATACAACCACCTTGACGATCTAAATCTAATGTATCCCAGCGAAGTGACTGACTCATCGCTTGTGTCGTCCGGATCCCCGCAGGCCCTGCACGGTAGAATGTTTGCGCTTTTTCATTGGTAGAATCTGTTGCATCCCAACGAGTCAGTACTTCTCCTAATGAACCACCAGCAACATGCCCAACGCTCAGATCCAATTTATCTGCACGTGCAAGTTCATTCAAAATAGCCATGATCCCACCCGCACGGTGCACATCTTCAATATGATATTGCTGGGTAGCCGGCGCCACTTTACATAAAAATGGCGTTGCACGAGACAAACGATCAATATCGTTCATGTCAAATGCGACTTCACCTTCTTGTGCCGCTGCTAATAAGTGTAAAACGGTATTAGAAGAGCCTCCCATCGCAATGTCTAAGGTCATTGCATTCATGAAAGCGGCTTGATTGGCGATATTTCGAGGTAAAACAGCGTGGTTATCTTTACCATAATATTCATCACATAATGCTAAAATACGTTGCCCTGCAGCAACATAAAGCTGTTTACGATCCGAGTGGGTTGCCAAGGTTGTCCCGTTGCCTGGTAAGGCAAGACCGAGCGCTTCTAACAAACAGTTCATTGAGTTGGCCGTGAACATGCCAGAACACGAGCCACAAGTTGGGCACGCTGAACGCTCCACTTTTTCTGAGTCTTCATCTGATACAGAAGGATCTGCACCTTTAACCATAGCATCAACAAGATCGAGCTTAATGTCGATATCCGCTAAACGTGTTTTTCCCGCTTCCATCGGGCCACCTGAAACAAAAATCACTGGAATATTTAACCTAAGTGCGGCTAATAACATTCCTGGCGTGATTTTATCGCAGTTTGAAATACACACCATCGCATCTGCACAGTGCGCATTAACCATATATTCAACGGAGTCTGCGATGAGATCTCGAGAAGGTAACGAATACAGCATGCCGCCATGCCCCATTGCGATCCCATCATCTATGGCAATCGTATTAAACTCGCGTGGAACGCCACCTGCGTCCCGAATCGTTTCTGCCATTAACTCACTGAGTTGATTAAGGTGAACATGACCTGGAACAAATTGCGTATAGGAATTTACTACGGCAATAATTGGCTTATGAAAATCAGCATCCGTCATGCCCGTTGCCCGCCAAAGTGCTCGTGCTCCTGCTCGTTGTCTTCCTTCAGTCGTCGTTTTGCTTCTTAACTTAGCCATGTTCAACCCTTTTTAATGTGCGCGCTTTTGCGCGACTTTCCTCATTCCCAAAACCATTACGACACAACCTCAAAAACGCATGTTTAATTGTTCATTTCGAGGTTGAGTTATTTGTCGCACTGTTTACTTTATTCGTTTACGTACTCTAACCAACCATTAGGATCTTCTGATTGGCCTTTAACCAAATCAAAATAAGCTTGCTGTAATTCTTCTGTAATTGGCCCACGCTTACCTTCACCCACAGGGATCCCATCAACACTGCGCACAGGGACAACTTCTGCTGCTGTTCCTGTCATAAAGAACTCATCAGCCAGATAAAGTGCTTCACGTGCTATCGACTCTTCACGTACTTGATAGCCACGAGCTCGCGCTAATTCAATGATGGTATCGCGAGTTAAACCAGGTAAAATACACGCGGTAAATGGTGGGGTATACAAGACACCCTTTTTGATAACAAACAGATTTTCTCCCGCGCCTTCACTTAGACACCCACTTACATCCAGTGCGATCCCCTCGACGTAACCATTACGTTTTGCTTCGCCAGAAATAAGTTGCGATGACAGGTAATTACCACCTGCTTTTGCAGCTGTTGGCATCGTATTAGGGGCTAGGCGATTCCAAGATGACACGCACACATCGACACCCGCAGCGAGACTTTCTTCGCCCAGATACGCACCCCATTGCATCGCAGCAACCGTCATATCCGCACGATGAGACTTTGGATTTAGGCCTAGACCAACATGGCCTAAAAACGCAAATGGTCGAAGATAAGCATCTTTAAAGCCGTTTTCTTTTACAACATCCTTACACGCTTGAATGATCTCTTCTTTAGAAAATGGCAATTCCATACGGTAGATTTTGGCTGAATCATAAAGACGTTGAATATGATCAGTTAAACGGAAGATCGCAGGCCCTTTTGGCGTATTATAAGCACGGATCCCTTCAAAAACTGAGCTGCCATAATGCAATGCGTGGCTAAGTACATGTGTTGTAGCTTGCTCATAAGGGATCATCTCGCCATTGTGCCAAATAAAGTCTGAAGTTTTTGTCATCTGGTAATACCTTGTTTTAATGTCTGTTATACGGCTTGTTGTTTTAAGGTCTGTAGTTGTACATCCTTAACTTCAACCAGCTTACTAAGTTGTGTTGTCAATAAATAGATTGGCTTGTCACTATCCACCGTCATTTTGATGTGGAACAACTCGTCATTTTTCGCTCCTTCAAGCTCTAAACTGGTTAAAGCAAAGCCGCGATGACGAGCAACGCGTAAAAAACGTTCTATGGCGATACTGTGCTTTTTTACTGCTAGGGTCAATTGGTGTTTCATTACGCGTTCTCCGTCATCATTTCATCATTGGCAGCACCTGGTGGAACGAGTGGCCAAACATTTGCTTTATCATCAATGCACACATGCAAAAGATACGGGCCCTTTGCATTTACGAAGTTATCTACTGCCTGAGCCACTTCCTGTCCTTCAGTAATTGTTTGACCAGGAATACCAAATACGGCTGCTAGTTGCACAAAATCAGGATTGTCCGATAAATTGGTTTCACTGTAGCGACCTTCAAAAAACAATTGCTGCCACTGTCTTACCATGCCTAAACGTTGGTTATCTAAAATTAAGATTTTTACAGGCAAATTGTTGCGGCGAATCGTCGCGAGTTCTTGAATATTCATCATGATTGAGCCATCACCCGAAACCGTTAAAACGGTGTCATCTGGTCGTGCAATTTGCGCTCCGATTGCTGCAGGTAAGCCAAATCCCATCGTACCTGCGCCACCACTGCTTAAATGATTTGACGGATGACTAAACTTCATATGCTGCGCCACCCACATTTGATGCTGTCCAACATCGCAACAAACGACTGCGTTAGGGGGTAATTTTTGGCTCAATTGATTAAGCAATGCAGGCGCGTAGATCTCGTGACCTGGATAGTCATAACGCCACCCGTGCTGTGTTTGCATTGCACTTATCGTATCGAGCCAAGATGAAGAAGTGCGCGCCGGTTTAAGTTTCGGTAAAGACGCCTTTAAATCCGCATGCAGCATGGCTGCAACAGGCTTTCTTTTACCAATTTCAGCGCGATCTATATCTAAGTGGATTACTTTCGCTTTTGCAGCAAATTTCGCAAGGTTTCCCGTCACGCGATCGTCAAATCGTGCCCCAATACACACTAATAAATCACATTGTTGTACTGCTAAATTAGCCGCTTGTCCACCATGCATTCCAAGCATTCCAAGGTCGTATTGATAACTTGGGAGCACACTACCTAGCGCTTTGAGCGTTGATACCGCAGGCATAGTAGACGCATTTAAGAAGTCCATTAATTCGGCCTGCGCATCGGCACTTTGCACACCCCCGCCGATGTAAGCGACTGGACGCTTGGCATTGGCAAGTAACTCATTAGCTTTGGTCAATTGTGCTAAGTCTACTTCGGCATACTCTTCAACTTCATCTGCTAGCCAAGGATGAAATGGCACTTGTGCCATCTGAATGTCTTTTGGGATATCAACTAATACAGGACCCGGACGACCAGAACAGGCTACATGCATCGCTTCTTGTAGCACTTCCGCCAGCTCATCCACATGCTCAACCATGTAACTGTGCTTTGTGCACGACAGTGACATACCAAGTACATCGATCTCTTGAAAAGCATCAGAACCAATTGCTGCGGTAGGTACTTGCCCTGTGATTGCTAAAAGTGGCACCGAATCCATCATGGCATCTGCAAGTGCCGTGATTAGATTTGTTGCACCTGGACCGGATGTGGCCAAACAAACGCCAAGCTTTCCAGTACTACGAGCATACCCCACAGCCGCAAATCCGGCTCCTTGCTCATGCCGTGTGAGGTAATGCTTTACCGGCGCTCCGTACAACGCGTCGTAAATTGGCATAATAGCCCCACCTGGATAGCCAAAAACCTCTTTTACGCCTTGCCTCGAAAGTAACTCGATTACCAATTGTGCGCCTGTCATTCCTCATCCCCAGTTTGCAACGTATTAAAAATTAAACCCTAAAACGAAGAGGCCCCCCGAACTTTTCAGTGCGGGGGGCCTCTTTTCATGCTTGTCTACTTTTCGCTAAGCATTAGCCGGCCCCCGCGGTAATAATAATCACCACGTTGATAATCACGACTAGGACTAGCTTAGCTGTTAACATTGACATACTCATTTTACGAATTTGATACTTTGCGATGTAGCTGATTTTTGTTTGTAACACTACACCGCTGTGTGTTTTTCTATTAGTACATAGAGGGACAGCTTTCGTCAAGCATAAAAACAATGCTTTTTAAACAATAAAAATCATTAAATAAAACATACTTTATCCAAACTGCGGGGGATTTTAGAATTGAAATTGCAGCTTTTTAGAAGCACCTAAATTCATGCTGTCTTTTTGTATACCATTTAAAGGGGATGATTCACCTAAAATGAGTACATTAAATTTTTGTGATTTACTTCGAGTTCTGTATATGATCCAGTAACATTTACCTTCGAATCATTCCAGGAAAGTTATGTTCACCTTTCGCATCGCTGTTAGTTTTGTGTTTTTTTTCTTTGTTTTTCCTGCTCATTCACAACCTGCGTTATGGCAAATTAACAAGGGCAATATGACCTCTTATGTATTTGGCACGATGCACGTTGGCGATGACAGCATGAAATCATTACCAAGTCACGTTACCCAAGCGATCCTTAAAAGTGATAGCGTTATCGTAGAGTTAGACATCACCACCCTATCCACTCAAATCATGCAGCAAAAAGTACTCCCTCGGATGACCCTGCCAAGTGATACCAACTTAGCCAAAGAAATTTCGCCCCAGTTATATACAAAGCTCGCCACTGCACTTGAAGAATTTGGCTTACCTATTGAACAAGTGAGTCAAATCAAACCATGGGCAATCGCACTGAATTTAACATCCTTAACCTATCAGCGCGCAGGCTTCTCCTCTCAGTATGGCGCCGATCTGCAGGTCATTGCGTTTGCAAAAAAGCACGCTATTGCACTTTTTGAGCTTGAAACCGTCGACGAGCAATTCGGCTTTTTTGATGAGATCGGTATAGACAATAATTACCTTTTGCTTGAGACCTTGAAAAGCTACAAAGATTTAGATGGTTACGTTTATCCCTTAGTAAATGCGTGGAAAAGTGGTGATCTAGCCGCTTTAGAAACACAATATGATAAAGCATTTACACAAGACGAAACCAGTCTACGTGCTGAACAGGTGTTATTAACCAATCGCAATCACCGCTGGATCAAAGCACTTCTACCAAAATTAGAAAAACAAACTGTGTTTATCGCCGTTGGTGCACTGCATTTACCCAAAGACAATGGCTTACTTAATTTACTTCAACAACAAGGCTACTCAATAAAAAAAATCGAGGCACTTTAAACCTTTTGCTTGGTTCTGCGCGTCGAAAAGAAAAATAGCTTAATTCAATAGGATTGAAACATGAAAAAGACCTTATTCGCACTAATAAGTCTGTTTGTTATTAGCACTAACGTTTATGCAGAAGAATCAAAAATACTAACTCAACACTTTGATCTAGAGAAGAAAAAGCAATTTATTTTAGAAGTACCTGTTGGTCGAATTGACCTACAAACAAATAATTCAGATAAGATTGACGTACGTGTTGAAATCACCCCTAAAAATGAGGGGGACAGTTGGTTTGGTAGTGATGTCAATTTAGACAAGTTCAGCATCGAAGCTAAAAATACCGAAAGTGAACTTTACCTCACAATCGACAGTGACGAGATTGAGCAAATTTGGCAAGTGACGATACCAAAAAGCCTCGCGCTGAATTTGGAACTCGGTGTCGGCAAAGTCGAAGTCTCTGATTTAGCAAATTCAGCGACGATTGAAGTTGGCGTGGGAAAAGTATTAATCAATACGGCACTTAACGATTTTAAAGCCATAAATTTAGATTCAGGTGTGGGTAAAACCCGCGTGAAAGGTTTCGAAAAAAACATCGAACACAATAAAAATGTGGTGAGTTCAGATGTGAAATACCGAGGCGATGGTCAGTACAGCATTGACGTCGAAGTCGGCGTGGGGGACGCCAAAGTAGAAAAAAGATAAACCATTTTTCACTGCAAACAACTACACGATAACAACAAATGAAAGCACAATATCAATAAATATGTGCTTTCTTTTACTATCTCCAGGTCAGTAACCACCGTTATTTCTCACGCTCGAGAGGATTAGAAATCAATACTTGACACCTAGATGGCTAAAATGTTTCAATGCCGCCTCACCCGATTTTTGCTTCAGGTTGTGAATGGCTCGCAACGTGGAGTCGGCTGGAAGAGGAGCGTTATTCAGGTAACTGACTGGAAGGGAGCAAACCCTAAAGAAAGTCAGTGAGGGGAAATAACGCCGAGAAGTAACGAGTTTTGCTGCTTGTTATTTCGGGCGCGTGGGCTGAATCCCAACGTCTGTCACCAATTATGGTTTTGGTGGAGAGCTTCTGGTCTTGAAATATTTAGGCCAAAGCTCGCCTATTTTTTTGAGTCCATTGCTCTTCGAATTTTAATCTGTTCGGAGTTTTGGGTTCTGCCAAATTCACCGAACACTTTTAAGTTCGGTAGAGATGAAAACAACATCATTCAACTTATCAGACTTCCCATTGTGGACAGCCTTGGTCACTCCTTTTGACGACCAAGACAATGTCGACTATGCCGCGTTAACGCAACTCGTCCGCGATCAAGAAGCAGCCCATAACGGCATATTGCTACTTGGTTCGACCGGTGAAGGTTTAGCGTTAACACTTGAAGAACAACAACAAATTGTCGAGTTCGTTTGTCGACTCAAGCCAAATGTTCCACTAATGGTCGCCGTTGGTGGGATAAACTTAGCAGCACAAAAAGCATGGGTCGAATTTTGCAACACCTTGCCAATTTCGGCGTTTTTGCTTGGTTCTCCACTTTACGCAAAGCCAGGGATAATTGGCCAAACCCAGTGGTTTGAGGCCCTATTAGGCGCAACACCACTGCCTTGCATGCTTTACAACGTGCCGGGCCGCAGTGCTGTTGCTATTGCTCCAGAGGTGCTGAAAAATCTGAGTCACCATAAAAACCTCTGGGCTTTAAAAGAAGCATCTGGTGACATTAGTAAGTTCGAATCATTTCGCAAAGCAGCACCTCATGTGGCTATTTACAGCGGTGATGATGGCTTAATGCCATATTTTGCTCAAGCTGGGGCTGCAGGGCTTGTGAGTGTTGCCGCGAATGCTTGGCCAAAACAAACCGCTGAGTTTGTCCGTCGCTCTTTGGCTGGCACCTTTCCAAATCTCTTTACAACATGGACCGACGCTGTCAATAGTTTATTCGCTGTCGCTAATCCGATCCCTGTGAAAGTGCTTATGCACCAACAAGGTAAACTCGCGACTCCGCACTTACGTCCACCGCTTACCCATTTAGAACTTCAAAATACTGCCGCTTTGAATGCGGCCAATGACACCATTTTAGCTTGGAATTAAGGTAGTAATATGAGCTGGTTAGAACTATTAAACGATTTAGAACAAGGCAAGGTACGAGCGGCGACTCAAGACGCAGAAGGCCAGTGGCATGCCAATGTTGAAGTAAAAAAAGGCATTTTGGATGCGTTTCGCAATGGCGTAAACACCGAATTCCCAGGTGGCTTTGTCGATAAAGACAACCTCGCCCCACGTGGTTTTTCAGCACAAGACAATGTGCGCATGGTACCAGGTGGCAGCAGTGTACGCCGAGGTGCTTATGTCGCTTCTGGCACCATCATCATGCCTCCAGCCTACATCAATATTGGTGCTTACGTCGATAGCGGTACGATGGTGGATAGTCACGCCTTGGTTGGTTCATGTGCCCAGATAGGTAAAAACGTACACTTGAGTGCAGCAGTTCAGGTCGGTGGGGTACTTGAACCCATCGGCGCAAGCCCTGTAATCGTTGAAGATGGCGCATTTATTGGCGCGGGATGCGTACTCGTAGAAGGCGTGGTTGTAAAGAAAAATGCAGTACTCGCCCCTGGCGTCCGTCTATCTGCTTCGATTCCAGTTTATGACTGTGTTAACGAACGCACGTTAGATAAAGGGGAGGCGATTCCAGAAAATGCGATTGTCATTCCGGGTTCACGCCCAGCTTCCAGTGAATGGGCAAAAGCGCAAGGATTAAGCATGTCATGTGCTTTGATTGTAAAATACCGTGACGGTCAAAGTGATGCGTCGTTATTGCTCGAAGAGGTATTGCGTTAATGAGCTTTTTGAGTACGTCACTTCGCAATACGATTGCGCCTATCACTGAACACGTCGAGACCCCGTTTTTTATTTACGATCTCGACAAATTGGCAGCTCATCTGCAGCCCCTTACAGCGCAAAATGTCGTGAAATTGTGGTACGCCGTTAAAGCAAACCCGTTGTCACGCGTCATCCAAACCTTGGACGCCGCAGGGTTCAATTTCGACGTTGCCAGTGCCGGTGAGTTAAATCAAGTGCTCGCACAAGGCGTATCAGCGAAACGCGTACTCAACACAGGCCCTGCAAAGTCTAAACGTCAAATAGCCCATTTTTTAAAAACGGGGGTACGCACCTTTGTTGCAGAAAGTATCAATCAAGTTACGTGGTTGCAAGAAGCTGCAGCGCGAGATCAAATCACACTACGCATTTTACTTCGAGTTCAATTACGTTGGCCTGACGGTGAAAAAAACCCGCTTGGTGGCGATAGCCTGACTCCTTTTGGCTTAGGGTGCGAAGAGTGGAAGTCGCTTACTTTAGCCTCGTTCCCTAATTTAGATTTTGCTGGGCTGCATATTTTTCAATGGGGAAATATGCTTGATACGAAAAAGTTATCATCGTTGTGGTCACAAATGGTCCCGCCCCTTCGCGCTCTTGCTGACTCTCTTGAAATGAATTTGCGAATTTTAGATTTAGGCGGCGGACTTGGCATTCCCTATACCGCTGATCAAATTTCATTAAATTGGCCGCAGTTGCTCGATACATTAGCGACCATCAAAGCAACGTCTGGCGTCGATGAACTTTGGATGGAACTTGGCCGTTACGCGGTCGGAGAATGCGGTTATTACGTTAACCCAGTCATTGAACAAAAGACCAATTATGGGCATAAACAGCTTATTGTAGCAGGAGGCATTAACCATATTTTGCGCCCAGCAGTCACTCACCAAGCTTTTCCTAGCGAAATACTGCGCCACTCAGAAGCGCCCACTGAGCCTTTTTTGATCCACGGCCCCTTATGCACGGCACTTGATAGTTTAGGACAACATACATTACCTGGGGATATCAATGAACAAGATTGGTTGGTATTTAGTCAATGTGGTGCTTATGGATTCACAGAAAGTATGCCGTATTTTTTATGTCATGAACTCGCCGCTGAATACGTTATGCAACACGGCTATGTTGAGTGCATCCGCCAACCTGAAACAGCCGACTTTTATCTGAGGTAAGCCATGAAGCCGCTGAACACTATCGTGCAAGAGAATCGCGTAGTCGGAGAAATCGCAAACGGTTTACCACTAACGATCCCGGTTTATCGTTTGAAAGGATCAGGGACTGGTCCTTCTGTTTATATTCAAGCCAATATGCATGGTGCAGAAGTACAAGGAAACGCTGTAATTTACCAATTGCTAGAGTTACTAAAGCACTTACCGCTAAATGGGGACATAACCCTAGTGCCCTATGCAAATCCTATTGGTTGCAATCAAAAATCTGGCGAATTCACATTGGGTCGCTTCGACCCAATTACCGGCACCAACTGGAATCGAATGTATCATGATCACACCGATCTACTCGACGATTTTTTGTTAAACCATAGTCACCTTGATGATAGTGCACTTAAATCCCGTTTTAAACGCCTGCTTATTGAACAAAGTCAAAAACGGTTAGATGGACCGGCTAACCACCTAACCACAGGTAAGCGCATCGCGCTTAACCTGCAACGTCTAGCGCATGAAGCGGATATTGTGCTCGATTTACACACCGGGCCAATTTCCACAAAACATCTATATTGCCCTCTGTATGCACAAGAAAGTGCGCGTTATTTTGATATTCAAAACGTGTTGCTTATCCCTGAAGGGTTTGGTGGAGCAATGGATGAGGCGTGTTTTTGTCCATGGTGGCAATTAAGCTCAGCACTGCAGGCGAAAGGCAGAGATTTTGATGTGGCCGTGGAAGCGTTTACCGTTGAGTTAGGTTCGCAAGAAAAAATAGATTTGCGCGAGGCTAAAGACGATGCTCGCGGCATCTTAAGTTATCTCGCGCACAAAGAAGTGATCGTATCAAGTGAATTTAAACCTCGTAAAATGAAGCGTTTCGGCTGCTATTTGAAAGATTATGAAGCTTTTTATGCCCCAATGGGTGGCATGGTAGAATACACCGCACCTTTAGGTGAGCCAATCCCTGCAGGGACAACAATTGCTCATATTTTGCGAATGGAGCGTTATTTAAGTGAACAGCCGCTCAATGTTATTTCTATCGATAAACCTGCAATTCCCATCTTACATTTCGCTTCCGCAAGCGTAAATCAAGGTACTGAACTGTATAAATTTTTTACAAACTACTTTGAGCTCTAACCGATTATTGCGTGAGAGTAAGTAAGGCTTCTTACTTACTAAGGTGTGGCGGCGCTGCCGCCAGCCTTTTTCAACGCTTAACCAAATTCAGGAAAATGTCAGCCGTTCGCCGTATAATGATCACATTATCGACACACGGAATGGAACTATGCGCTCTACTGTATTCTTTTTACTTTGCGTCATTGGGCTTTTGCCTCTTACCTCTCTTGCGCAAAACTCGCCTGAACCGCCTCTAACCACCCAAGACGATATCGACCTGATAACACAATGTGTATTAAATGAAGTTATTGCAGGTGACAAAGACCGAACGATTGAAGAGCTCCGTCATTATTGTGAACAACTCGACGATGCTAAACAACTGAGTCAATTAGATAAACGCATTGCACGTGAAAGCGTAGGCTTGAAAAATCGCAATGTCTTAACCCCGCATCAGCGTAACTACATTTTACCTGTCTCCTACGTTTCACATCCTAATAGTCGACCTTTTAGCGGTTTAACTGGCATTAGTGACGAAGGTGAACCCCTCGATCACGTCGAAGTAAAATACCAATTATCGTTAAAAGTACCACTTTACACGGGATTTTCAGATAAAGATCAGGCCATTTTTATGGGTTTTACCCTGCAATCTTTTTGGCAATTTTACAACAAAGATATTTCCTCGCCATTTCGGGAAACCAATTACGAACCGGAACTTTTTTGGATTAACTTCCTCGACGATGAAAACGTCTTATGGGGAGATGAAATGGCCTTTGCACTTGGTATATCTCATCAATCAAACGGACGCAGTCAGCCTAACTCTCGCTCATGGAATCGAGTATACGCTAACTTTTTATGGGAAAATCGCGGCTTTGTATTTTCATTAAAACCTTGGTATCGGCTTCCTGAAGACAGAAAAGACGACATTCTCGAAGCTAAAGGCGATGACAATCCTGATATTCATAAATACATGGGCTATTTCGAATTTTCAGGGATATACCGCCTTGAAGAACACGAATTTAGCTTTATGCTACGCAATAACTTGAACAGCAGTAATCGCGGCGCGATCCAACTCGATTGGTCATTTCCTGCTTGGGGGAAATTGCGTGGCTACGTGCAATATTTCAACGGCTACGGTGAAAGTATGATTGATTACAATGCCGATATTGAGCGGATCGGCATTGGCATTTTGCTCACTGATCTGCTTTAAACGACTAAAAGAGTATCGCCTTAATTAAGACGATAACAATACGCCTAATCTATTGGTTTGTTTTTATCGTCCCACAACATTGGCTCCCACAGCTCCAGTTTGTTGCCATCAATATCGAGGATCCACGCAAACTTCCCATTTTCATGCTGCTCCATTTCACCAAGAATGGTGACACCATCGGCCTTCAACTTGGCGAGTAACTCCACCAAATTATCCACACGATAGTTAATCATAAAACTGGCACTACTTGGAGAAAACCATTCACTTTGCGCCTCAGCTACATGCCAAACCGTTAAACCGCCATCATTAGCTTTGTCTTCTTGCCAATGGAGTATGGCACCACCAAAAGGTTCAAGCGATAACCCCAAATGATCTTGATACCATTTCGCAAGCTTTGCTCTATCGCCGGTTGATTTAAAAAATACCCCACCTATGCCGGTTACTTTTGCCATGTCAGTTACCCTTGTATGTCAATACAATCAGTCTAGCTGAAAAACAAAAGCCCGCGACTTAATACGCGGGCTTTTTATTGGGAATCAAACGTATGCTTTACCTATTTGCATGTATACCCAAACCACTTGAAGATGCCTATTTTAGTACAACAAATGTGCCTTCAAATTTAGCGACTAACACATCACCATCGTAGACGTTTACAGGAACTACATACTTGGCTTTTCCTTCACTCTCTAATGTCCGCAAATTTCCCATACAATCTGCAATCGTAACCGAAGCAACGGGCGCAGTAGTTAATGGTTTAAGATACTTCATGTTGGCATCAGCCAACACGATATTTCCTTCTAACCCCTGCTCTTTCAGCGCTAAATAGGTTGCTCCCCAACCTGTGAGGGTCGCCATAGAATAGATTGATCCTGCGAACATCGAATTATGGAGATTCAAATTTGCTTTAAGATCGGCACGAGTCGAAAACTGCCAGTCAGTATAGCTCTCCACTTTAATACCCATTGCATCGCTAATTGGGATAGACTCCCGCCAAGTATTTTGCAATATTTTGGTCCAATTCGGGCGACGAAACCAACCTGGTTCCGATGGTTTGTGCTTTACCATTTTCCAATGTTGTACTTCGCCAAAGGCAAGGTGTGCTTTTTCAACCACTTCGTAACCATGCCGCTCATAAAAACTCAACGCTCGTTCCCGTGCGTACAATACGAGTGTTTTTGCCTCTTGCGTCCAAGCAATTTTTTCAAGCTCATGCAGCAACCGACTTCCTAAATGCTGTCCTCGATGACCTTCTGCAACCGCCATATAGCGCACTTGAGCTTCATCCTGATTATTGAAATGCAATCGTGCAACACCCAAGACCTCACCGTGGTTATTACGAATAAAACGATGCTCAGATTCTTGCTCTAAGTCGTCTTGTTCTGAACCTCGAGGTTGTGACCACGGCGCACGTAAAACTTGCCAACGCAAATGGTAGTAAGCTTGCCAATCCTCACTGCTTTGTGGGGTTGTCACTTGAAACATATCGACTCCTGTTTTTAAAAGGCATTGCCAACATACGTCAGTACTATACCTAAACTACTTGGATTATTTTTCTTTTCACTCACTCTACAAGAAAAATGAAATAGAAGAAATAAGACCATCGTGCTTGTCAGAATGAACTGGGCTATTACTACTTTATTTAACGAGTTCGTTTTGTTAAAACTGGCGAAAATCAGTTTGTTAGCTATGATCATTGAACTATGCAAACGTACCTCACATCCGATGGGATGATCGCCAATGAATTTGTTCGGCAAAGCCACACGCTAGGCCACCTTTTGTATTGGCATAAGCATGGAAAAATTAGCGTTCAAGTTAGGCAAGATAGGAACTTACGTTGGTTGCTGATCAATGATACGTTACAATCCGTCATCGAAATTGATCACCCTGAGCATTTGCTTTTCCCCCACCTACATATTTTAGCGAAGCATTGGCAACAGCAAAAAACACCAAAAGCCATACTCGAACTTGGCTTAGGCGCTGGTGCAATCCGAGATTATCTGCACGCTCATTATCCTGACTGTGCCGTTACCTCAATCGACAATAACCCAGATATCATTCATTGCTATAAACGTTATTTTGGCGGCGATCCCCTTAGTGCGCTTGAATGTGCGGATGTTTTTGATGTGCTTGAAAGAAAGCAACATTTTGATTGGATAATACTTGATCTGTTCAGTGATCTTGATGCCCCTGTGTTTTTATTCAAACACAAGTTTTATCATCTACTAAGAGCGGCACTGAATCGCGGTGGAGTACTTTACATTAATTTTCTTGCCGAACACGACTCACAATTAAAGCAATTAACCCATTTACTTATCACGAACTTTGGCAAAAAGCCGTCCATCACCGCGATAGACGGGTATGCCAATCACATCATTGAAATAACCAAGTAACGGCAATTCAATATAGTTCAGACCAACAGTTTGAAGTTTATACCCGCAGCTCAAAGGTAACTGGGCCATCATTACAAAGCGTCACTTGCATGTCAGCAGCAAATTGGCCTGTCTGTGTTTTGATCCCGCTAATAGTGGCTTTTTCGATAAACTCTAAATACAAAGAATTGGCTTGTTGTGGTGTCCCTGCACTCGAAAAACTCGGACGCATGCCTTTTTTAGTGTCCGCGGCTAAGGTAAATTGTGAAACGACGAGCAACTCGCCACTCACATCGCGTAGACTTAAGTTCATTTTACCGTCAGCATCAGTAAAAATGCGGTAATTGCTTACTTTATGCAAAAGCTTATCAACACTGTCACTGTCGTCGTGTTTTTCAATTCCCAACAACAATAAAATTCCTTGGCCAATTTGACCAACAATATTATTTTCTACTTCTACTTTTGCGTATCTCACGCGTTGAATTAGTCCTATCACGCTTTTATTCTCAATGATCCAGTTTAATTAACAATAAATCGGCGGCTCGACGAATAGCGCTACAATATACGCCATTTTGTAAACTATGCCCAACGCCCTCAAGAATAAACAATTGTGCGTTTACTTTTTCAGCAAACTGCTGCACTGCAGAAAAACGGCAGACAGCATCATGACGCCCATGAATAAACCAAGTAGGGATCGGGGCAAGTGTTTTTATTTGCTCTTCAAAAAAGCCATGACTTAAAAAGCAGCGGTGTGAAAAATAATGCAACATGATTTTGGCACAATTTAAGGTATGTTGTTTATCAATTAGATTTAGTCCACCGCGCTCACTGCCACTTGCAAGCAACGATTCCCATCCTAGCCACCTGCGAGCATGCTGGTACGCGTGCAATTCATCATGGCTTTTTACTGCAAGGTAGTAGCGCGCAATCAATCCTTGCCAAGACAAGCCATCTTCATTGAGTTGTTGGTATGCTTCAGGGTAAAACTGCGCTCCTGCTCCAGAAGGCCCGCAAAACCATTCAAAATCATCATTACCTGAAAGAAAACTACTCCACAGCAAAAGCCCTGCAACATACTTTGGATAGGTAACTGCGTAAGCCATAGCTAAGGTAGCTCCCCAAGAGCCTCCACATAAAACCACGTTTTGCAAACCAAGATGACGGCGTAATTTGTCAATATCTTCGAGTAGTGTATCTGTTTGATTGTGTTCGAGAGAATGGGGAGTGGAATTCCCTGAGCCGCGTTGGCTAAATAAAATGACTCTATATCGAAGCGGATTGAAAAATTGCACCATCGATGAATTAAGACCAATACCTGGACCACCATGACAAACAAACACTGGGATCCCAGTTGCTGCGCCCCACTCTTCTACTTCAATTTGATGTCCATCACCTACCGCAAAATGATAGTGACGATTTGCTTGTCGATAATCATAAAGTTGTGTCATCTGTCGCTCCATTTTACGCGCCAGCCGCTCACGTTATCCTTAGTCTTCGACTAAGGGTTTTGGTCTACGGCTGCCTTGTATAGACACGGTGAATTCGGCACCAAGTAGCACTACCACCCACGATACGTAGACCCAAACAAATAAAATTGGGATAGTCGCAAGCGCACCATAAATCACTTCATAAGATGGAAAATGACTGATATACGCCGCGAACCCCTTTTTACATAACTCAAATAAGCAAGCTGCAAACAAGGCCCCTGGCACCGATGCTTTAAGTGGTACCCGAGTGTTAGGCACTAAAGTATAGAGCATAATAAAACCAACCATAGAAATTCCGTAAGGTAATAGCTTTAATAAAAAACCGCTAAAACCTGGGATCCCTTGATCGGCGAACGACACCAAAGAAACAATATAGGACGTCACCCCAATACTCGCACCTAAAAAGATAGGGCCAAGCGAAAGAACCATCCAATATATAGCAAACGAAATGGCCTTTGGACGTTTTTTCTCAACTCGCCAAATTTTATTCAATGTGACATCGACATTACGGATCAGCAACAGCGCAACTCCAGCTAGAAAGCTGATCCCCATTGCCGTCATGCGATTCGCATTAACCGTAAATGCACTAATATGTTCTTTAATGACATCGCTTGAGGTCGGAACAAAGTTGTTGAAAACAAAATTTTCAATGGCGATACGGATTGATTCAAACCCTGGAAACGCCGAAAAAATTACCACACCGACCGCAACTAAAGGCACTAACGACAACAGGGTTACATAAGCTAAATAGCCAGCATTTACCGTAATTTGATCTTCAAGACAACGGGCAAAATAACGTTTCCACCATCGCGGTTGAACAAGGATAAATTGCCGAATTGTCGACATAATAGCTGCAGGTGTTTCGATCATGAAAAGCACTGTTTTCGAAATTGGTTTTGCACATCATATCAATCAATAACATAATTAACAGTAATTGCCAGCTTAAAGGACACACAATGAACCGATTTTTATTGCCATTCGTGCTACTGCTCATGCTGTCGGGGTGCCAAAGCGCGTATTACTCTGCCATGGAAAAAGTGGGGATCCACAAACGTGACATCTTGGTCGATCGCGTCGAAGATACCAAAGAAGCTCAAGAAGAATCTCAAGAGCAATTTCAATCTGCACTTGAGCGACTTACGACATTAATTAACTTTGACGGAAAAGAGTTACAGTCAGTCTATCAGCAATTAAACGACGATTATGAAGCCAGTTTAAAAGCAGCAAATGACGTGAGTAATCACATCGATAAAGTTGAAGATGTTGCGCTGGCCTTATTTGACGAATGGCAAACTGAACTCGATCAATACACCAATGCAGGTTTAAAACGCGAAAGTGAAAAAAAACTAGCCCAAACCGAGCGTCAGTTTAATCGTTTACTGCGAGCCATGCGCGTCAGTGAAACTAAAATGGAACCGGTACTCGCTTCTTTAAAAGACAATGTCTTATATCTCAAACATAATTTAAATGCTCAAGCAATCAGCGCCATTCGAGGGGAATTTACCAACCTCAAACGAGACATAAAAACATTAATTAAAGACATGAATCGTTCAATTAACGAATCGAACAAATTTATTGAACAATTTCGCGCGCTAGACAGTTAACGTGTCGTACTCATATCTGATTAGTTGGCAAAGGTTTATCCTTCGCTTGATATTTGTAATTGCAAGATCTTTTAGAATGCGAGGCATAAAGCCTCGCCTACACGCCCCTATTTGAGCGACAAGCAGACTCGTGATTGGTAGGCGAAGGTTTATCCTTCGCTTGATATTCCTCATCGCAAGATCTTTTAGAATGCGAGGCATAAAGCCTCGCCTACACGCCCCTATTTGAGAGACAAGCAGACTCGTGATTGGTAGGCGAAGGTTTATCCTTCGCTTGATATTCCTCATCGCAAGATCTTTTAGAATGCGAGGCATAAAGCCTCGCCTACATGAACCCTGTTTGAGCGACAAGCAGACTCGTGATTGGTAGGCGAAGGTTTATCCTTTGCTTAGTGTTTGTCATTGCAAGATCTTTTAGAATGCTAGCCATAAAGCCTCGCCTACATGAACCCTTTTTGAGCGACAAGCAGACTCGTGATTGGTAGGCGAAGGTTTATCCTTCGCTTGGTATTTGTAATTGCAAGATCTTTTAGAATGCGCGGCATAAAGCCTCGCCTACATGAACCCTGTTTGAGCGACAAGCAGACTCGTGATTGGTAGGCGAAGGTTTATCCTTCGCTTGGTATTTGTAATTGCAAGATCTTTTAGAATGCGAGGCATAAAGCCTCGCCTACATGAACCCTTTTTGAGCGACAAGCAGACTCGTGATTGGTAGGCGAAGGTTTATCCTTCGCTTGGTATTCGTAATTGAAATATCTTTTAGAATGCGAGGCATAAAGCCTCGCCTACATGAACCCTGTTTGAGCGACAAGCAGACTCGTGATTGGTAGGCGAAGGTTTATCCTTCGCTTGGTATTCGTAATTGAAATATCTTTTAGAATGCGAGGTATGAACCCTCGCCTTGTATATCTGCAGTGCTAGACACGTATTATCTAAGTCTGTCGTTGACACAGATGTGACTGTCAGATTTGAATGATTTCCATAATTCTAATCTGACAGATCTAGGTAATCATACTTATTCAGTTAAAAGTGTTGCGTTAAAAGTAGCTAATCAAAAAACGAGGTTTCCCTCGTTTATTGTTTATTAAAGCGATGCAGCCAATAAGTCTGTCGACATATCGTATTGCACCAAATTATTACGTTTGATGAGTCGTCTCAGTTTGGTTGTATATTTTTCTCGCTCTTGAGAATACGCAGTCAAGTATTCAGCCAACAAGTATCCATCCATACTACGGTTTTCTTTTCTTAATGAAGCACGTTGAGTACGAAAATCTCGATACGCATAAAACGTATTTAGGTTGTGCATGTATTTCCGGATCGATTCATTTACTGAATCAAATTTAGCTACTTCATGTGTTGCACCGTCATTACGAGAATTTGGCACAACACCACAACTTTCTTCAAAACACCAATGTCCGAAGTAATTGTTCGCTTCTACTGCAAAACGCGACGTTCCCCACGCTGACTCAAGCGCAGCTTGAGCAAGTACCAATGAAGGAGGCAAAACATCCACACGACGTTTAAGCATAGATAATACAGTGCCAGGATCTTGCTCTTGCAACTCATACTCGACCTGCAATGCAAAATAGCGAGATTGTTGCGCTGCCGTAAACTGTTCACGTTGTTCGTAAACATCTGAAAGCTCCATGACTAATTGTCTTTTCTCACTCAAGCGATCATTTTCTTGCTCGATTATTGGCAATAAGTAAGTAAAAAACTCGACCTTACGCTTTTTCACATCTTCTATACTGGCAAAGTCAGGTTTTTTTCGCGTATGACTGTCAACTAAGTTAAGTGAATTTAAAAACCACGTAATTATAAGTAACATGGCCACAAACATGGTTAAATGGGTAAAATTGCTTGTCAATTTCATGTTCGTCTCCTAGAACTGATTATCCAGTTACTTCGTCGGTATAATGTTCAGTTAGAATTTCAATTTGTTCAGCCACTTCTTCGCTATCTGCAAAAATGGCCACATGAAACATCGCATCGCCTTCTTGTACAAGCGGAATGTTTTGCTTGCCAATAACAATACCTGCGTACTTAGCTTTCACTACATCAATCACGTCACCAAAGGGATTACCGATTTCAGCTAAAACCTCACCTTTTTTCACATGATCACCAAGCTGCTTTTTCGAATTAACAATACCGCTAGCTGTTGCCCGAACCCATGAACTTGATTTCGCCACAAAAGGCTCTGTTTGCAATCTCGACTTACGCTTCGGAAGCATGCCTAGTTCAGAAAGTACATTAAGCACTCCTTTTACACCTGCTCGCACTGAAATATCATCAAAACGCAGCGCTTCACCTGCTTCATACAACAAAATTTTTGCACCCTCTTCAGACGCTGACTGACGCAATGAACCGTCACGAAGCGTCGAATTAAGCAGTACAGGAACACCAAATGCTTTGGCTAATTGAAACGTTTCTTCGTCTTCTAAATTGGCGCGTATTTGCGGCAAATTGCTACGGTGTATTGCACCTGTATGCAAATCAATGCCGTAATCACATTTATGAACAATTTCAGTTAAAAACAAATTCGCCACGCGCGCAGCCAATGATCCTTTTTCAGAACCAGGAAACGAACGATTTAGATCACGACGGTCTGGTAAATAACGGCTGTGGTTTAATACACCATGCACATTAACAATAGGAACGGCAATAACGGTCCCTTTTAGGCGAGTCAGCGCTTTGGATTGGATCACCTGACGAATAATTTCAATGCCATTAAGTTCATCGCCATGGATAGCTGCACTTAAAAATACAGTAGGTCCTTTGCGTTTACCTCGGATCACTTCAATCGGAATACCGATTTCGCCATCGGTATACAGGCGAGCAACCGGTAACTCTAATCTAACTCGTTCGCCTAGGCCTATGATTTTCCCGTTTATTTCTAACACATCGCGCATTCACGTTTTCCTGTAATTCTTGTTGTGAATCTATGTCGTTAACGTTAGCAAATTCAAAAAGTCACAAACGACTAGTCAAATTTATTCTGTAACGCTTCAATAATTCGGCTGTGTCTCATTTTCACCGCAGATAGCTTCATTTCGCAGATGTCTGCGATTTCTTGAAAGTCTAAGGAGGTGCGATAGCGCAGCAACATGATATTTTTATCTATCCAACTTAACTCTGGCATTAACTGAAGTAAAAAATGTTGAAAATCATCGTCATTATCGCTTGGTGTACTCGAGATTAAGCCTTCAATATCTACATCACTGTCAAACGACCATCGTTGGCGCATCCGTAATCGGTCGATGCACTCATTGTGAGCAATGCGATATAACCACGCGCGAAATGAGGTTTGCCAAGAAAATTGCTTCAGATGAGACAGCGCTTTGATGAGCGTTTCCTGCACTGCATCTTCTGCATCATGACCATCATTGAGTAACTTTGTGCAATAGCCTACCAATGGCGACACATAGGGCTTCACCAACAACTGAAAGAATCGAGTGTCGTAGGGTAGCCCTTGTTGCGCTAATAAAACTAACTGCTGTTCAGAAAGCGAAGTCACCTAGTACGAGTCTTCTACTTCCGGAGCTGGTGCATGCTTCACCACTTTACCGGCGTGTAGTGCCGTGTTTGGAAAGCTAACAATTTTCCCTGATTTGGTAATAATCTGGCAATTTGTATTACCAATAACCATTAGGCTGCCTGTAACCCCTTCAAACTCAATTACATCACCAGATTCGAACATTTCGCGCAGATAAACACCCGCTACAATTTCGCTTGAGATACCACGAGTACCAATCCCTAAAGAAATTGCCGCCGCTAAGCCAATACACGCTACCACGACACAGATAATGATGTTCAGTAAAGACACATCAACTTCAAGTTGTGTTACGGCTAATGACAACGTAATGACAATTACGATGCCTCGGCTTAACTCTGCAATTGAACGACCATAGTCAATTCCCGAGTTTTTCGCCGCAAGTTGAGTACCTTTAAAGGTTAACTGTGCAACCGATAAACCCACCACTAAGATGGCAAACGCAGCGAGAACTTTCGGTAAATAAAGTACGATAGTATCGATCAAACGCGTGAATAACGTTAACCCCAACGCATCAAGTGCTGCCACCACAAACAACAGAAAAATAAAGGTAGAAACCAAGGTTGCGACAATATAGCTTGGTGATAAGTGAGGCGATCTTTTACTGAGCCATTCATTCAAGCCAATACTGTCGGTAAGCTTGTCAAAATTCATTCGCGCAAGTGTCGACTTTAAGATCTTTTTACTGATTTTCTTAGCTATCCAACCAAACAACAAAATGATCATGGCGGCGATAAAATCTGGTGCGAATAAGATCACGTTTTCCCACATTGTCATTAGCGTCGACAATGTTTTATCGGAAATAGTCTGAACAGTCATAGTTTTTTCCCAATTTTCTGTGTATTCGTTTTATTAAAGAAGGGTTTGCAGATATGTACAAATAAGTTTGCAAATACTATCCAAATCGATGAAATACCCAACACGGCAAGGTCATTCATGCCTGTACGCTTGTTTCCTGTTGATACTGCACGTTTAATTAGCTGTTGCTCATGGATTTCATGGTCTCTAGAGGTTGACTTCAAATCTGAGGCACCTAAACTTTCAGCTAATCGTTTTTCAATGTCTTTCACGTTAATTACTCGCATGCTCGGGCTATATCAATGATAACGTGGAACCTACTATAAAAGTCACAGAAATTTGTGACTTTCTTCGTTTTACAACGTTTTACTTTAAAATCGAATTCAAAGGAGTGCGCATGCACGAAGATCAAGTTGATCAACTCTCGCAGCTTATTGATGCATTACTACAATGCGAAAGTGAAGAACAAAGCCGTGAGCTGCTACTCGATGCCAAAGAAAAGTTCTCTATGGACTATTTGGCGTTGCTATTTGAAGCGATCCCAAAGCAACGCCGTATGGAAATATGGCCCCTGCTCGACGAAGACCAACAACACGAGATTTTCGTTAACTTAGGGCACGAAACTTGTAATTGGCTTCTCGATCATTTAGATGAATCGGCTGTTTATCAACTGCTGCAAGAGATCAATGTTGAGGAGTTACTTGAGCTCGAAGAAGTCATTCCTGAACGATTTGTTGAATATGCTAAAGCGCAGTTAAGTGAAAGCCAAATCAAGCAGTACGAAACAGCACAGCATTATGATGCCGAACAAGTTGGTCACTGGATTGGGTTTGACCATTTAAAAGTATCAGAAAAGCTTACTATGGCCAGTGTGAAAGCACGTCTTAAAAGAGGGTTACCTGCCTATACAGACGTAATTTATACCGAAACTCGGCAAGGCTTTTTGTGCGGCGAAGTGACAATCAATGCGATTTTAGCTGCTGAAGAAAATGTCAAGCTACGCGAGCTAATCGAACCTGAACTTGTCACACTTAGCGCAACAGATGATCTTATTGAAGCGGCAGAGAAAGTTATTTTATCTGGAAAAATGGCGCTTCCTGTGGTGAATGAGCAAAACAAGTTAATTGGTCGGTTAACTATTGCGTCAGCTTATGAAATCAAACAAGAATCGCAAGACGATGCCGCAGCAAAGGCCGGTGGTCTGACTGAAGACGAAGATCTCTTTTCTAGTGTTAAAACGAGTGCTAAGAACCGAGGAATTTGGTTAGGTATTAACTTAGCAACGGCTTTTTTAGCATCGTGGTTTATTGGCATTTTCGAAGGCACCATAGAAAAAGTGGTTGCGCTTGCAGTACTCATGCCCGTCGTCGCCTCAATGGGAGGTATTGCTGGTAGCCAAACCCTGACGGTTATTGTGCGTGGTTTAGCACTCGGTCAGGTGACCACGGCAAACCGCTCTGCATTATTGAATAAAGAGCTCAAAGTAGGGGCGGTTAATGGTGTCGTGTGGGCGAGCATTATTGGACTACTGACCTATATGTGGTTTGACGACACAATGCTCAGTATTACCATTGCAATTGCCATTTTATTGAATCTGTTGGCTGCGTCGATTTCTGGCGTAATTATCCCTTCTATTTTAGATAGATTTAACATCGACCCGGCCCTATCTGGCTCGGTTATTTTAACAACGGTGACAGACGTGGTCGGTTTTGTAACGTTCCTTGGCTTAGGTAGTCTGTTGTTATTGTCATAATTGGAGTAGTTTATGACTCATGAGATCCTGATCTGGATCGCCATCGCCTTTTGTATTTCACAATCGGCGATTTTCTCTGGATTAAATTTAGCTTTTTTTTCGCTTAGCCGCTTACAACTTGAATTAGAGAGCAGTAAAGGCAATGAAGCAGCGCAAAAAGTACTGAAACTGCGCAATGATTCCAATTTTCTGCTCGCCACCATTTTATGGGGCAACGTAGGCATCAATGTACTGTTAACATTACTTTCAGACTCAGTTTTAGCCGGGCTCAGTTCGTTCTTATTTTCCACAATAGCCATTACCATTATCGGTGAAATTACCCCGCAAGCTTACTTTTCACGTAATGCGCTACGCATGGCGAGCTTACTTTCACCCGTTATCCGATTTTATCAATTGGTTTTCTTTATCGTCGCTAAACCCACCGCGCTGATTTTAGATGGATGGCTCGGCAAGGAAGGTATTACCTATTTAGCGGAAAGTGAGCTTAAAAGTATTATTCGCAAACACATCGAAGCGGAAGAAGCTGAAATTCAACATGTCGAAGGAATAGGTGCACTGAATTTCTTTGCATTAGATGAAATTACGGTGATGCGTGAAGGTGAAGTCATTGATCCAGATTCAGTTATCGCCTTACCAGCCAAACTCGATCTGCCTATCTTTCCAGAAATCGATCCCAAGAAAGACATGACCTTTTTACAACAACTGCACAAGTCAAATCGAGGCTGGGTTATCATCACCAATCAGGATGGTTTTCCTTTGCTCGCAGTTGATGCGGATGGCTTTCTGCGTGCTGCATGCTTCGATGGAGATACTTTCGATCCCTACGCACACTGCCACCGTCCAATCGTGATCACGGATCCAAATGAAAAACTCAGTGAAATTATTTTGAAGATCCGTGCCAATCATACCTTTGATAAATCCTATGATGGTGCTTTGGACCATGATGTCGTGCTGGTATGGGGAGATGAGAAGCGCATTATCACTGGCGCGGATATTTTTGGCCGGTTACTGAAAGGTATCGCAACGCCTCACTTTCGAGAAACAGAAAACGAAAAACAGCCTATTGAGGCTTGAGTACTACCCACGTAACATCAAGCTACTTATTCAGCAAGAATTGGTAGTTAGCAAGCTGACCGCTAATACCAATCGTCTTAATTAAGTGATCTATTTTGAGGATTGGTATAACTTGCTAGCTACTATTTTAAGTCGATTGGCTATGCCCAACCGACTTGAATAAGTTTGTTTGGGTATATAAATAAAAAAACCCGCTCGAAACGGGCTATTGAGTCAATTTAGAGCTGTCATTTTTTAAATGGCAGCTCTTTTGCTTTTAATATGCTGAAAAACAAGTACAAAATTATTCTAAGGATTATCAATTTCCGTAAAAAGCACAAAAAAACTGTACGATTAGTTATTTTTTTCAATGATTTATATAAAACCTATCCTAATCTCCTATAATGTTATCTATAGGAGTGGTAATTATGACGAAATATGTCTTTTTAGATACGGAAACGACAGGCTTAGATCCGCATAAAGGTAACCATAGGATCATCGACCTAGCCTGCATAGAATATGAAGATTCAGCTCCTACTGGTAATGTGTTCAACCTCAAAATTAATCCTGAAGGAAAAAAGTCTCTCAAGAGAGCTTTTCAAGTTCACGGAATCCTAGACGAAGAATTGGTGGATAAACCCACGTTTAAAGACATCCATGAACGGTTCATTGAGTTTATTAAGGGCAAGCATCTTGTTATTTTCAATGCAGCTTTTGATTTAAAGTTCTTAAATTCAGAACTTAACCGTATTAATTACCCTTCAACAATTTCAGATATCTGTCTTCAAGTTACGTGTGCAATGGAACTTGCTAAGAAGAAGTTTGGTGCAAGGAAGATTAGTCAAGATGCAGCTTGTCTGAGGTATGGAATTGATATTTCAACTCGCACTAAGCATAGTGCATTACTTGATTCCTCTTTGTGCGCCCAACTTTTTTTCAAGTTGTTTGATGACACTGCTGAGCCTCTTAAATCAACTCCGCAGCAGAATAAACATACTCCGACAAAAGCGATATCAATACCACGCGCTTATCGAAACAAAGACTCTGGTTTACTAACTCAACTGAACTTTTGCAAAAACCCGGAATGTAAAAATTTTGGTGTTGCCGCCAAGAATCCAACTTACAAAGCAAACGGAGAACTAAAACGTGGTTTGGGTAACGAGTATAAGCTTACTTGGAGCAATGAGAAGTCTGAACATATGCTAACTTGCAAGCTTTGTGGACACAGTACAACGATGATACATAACCGTTGTTTTGAATTAGAAGTGAAAAGGCTTTCTACGGTATACGTACCGATAGAGCCAACGTGTCCTAACAAAGCTATACCAGCAGACCCTAGAAGCTATAGATACCGTTATGACCCAATATCCGCTGAAGTTAGGCGTGGTATTAAAAGACAAAAACCTCGATGTAAAAACAGAGACAAAGGCATCTATACACACCCAGAACTATACAAATTAGATGGAAAAGCTCAGCCTGACCGAATCATCGAGCTTGTTGTCAAAAAGCCACTTACAAAAGGCGGTAAACCTGTAAGTCAAATTGTTGAAGAAGTACATTTGGGTTCTCAACTTATTACTTGCAAGGCATGTGACTCAAAGTTTGCCGTTAAGGTTAACCCTGCTAACCGACATTATCGAGAGTTAGACAACGTTAAAATCCTAAAAGATTTAATGAACAAAGACATCATCAATCGCATGATGGATAAACATGAAATCAGCGCCAAAGTTATCTATGACAAAATCGACTTTTTCTATGAGCAGGCTTTAGCTTTTGACAATTACCATGCAGAAATAATGGAACATGCTGTTGCTAGACGGGAACTCAATTTAAGTACAGATAGACAATTCTACCTAAGCAATTGGGGCGATCACAACATGCCCAAGCCTACGCCAATCGTGAATACTTCAACAGTTGATAATGATACTGGGTTTGTGTTTGTATCTAACGTCAATTTTGATTTTACTAGCAACTTTCAAGAGATAAACAAAGAGCATAGGGAAAAGAAAGAACAGGAAAAGTTTCCATATTACAGACGCTATGCACAGTACGTGTTAAGTAACGATGATGTTAGCGTGCAAGCGCCTGAAGCAGAAAGAACCGTTGAGCTTCAATTGCCACCCAAAGGGCTTCTAGTTCAACAAACCTACAGTGTTCTAGCACACTTTGCACAGTTAAAAGACAAATTGAAATATTGCCCTCGTATTCGGCTATACGCTGATAATGACTCTGGTATCAAATTAGCACTTGGGGCGATTTTCACTGACTGGATAGCTCATGAGAAGCTCTATGCGTTTCAGATATCCGCTGAACAAGCTGGATGTAATCAATGGCTTGATGAAGAAGATACAGAGCGATTGAAAAAGCTTGAAGCTAAACTTGTTAAAGATAATCCAGATATATCTAAAAAAGAAATTAAAGCTCGATTATGGCAAGACCAATTGTTAAATCGCAAAAGGGTTGGAAGCGCGAAGTCTGAATGGATTATAAACCCTAACAAAGAATCTCGTTTAGGTATGCTTCTCCCACTTGGTGATGTAAAGAACATGAACCAATTTCAGGTTATTAAATCACTAACAAATGCATCTCTTCATGGTGTGGACAATTGGTTTCAAATCTTAAGGCGGCACATTAATTTTTTAGAACGCCCTGTCACCAGTGCAACCAACGCGAAGCGCTGGAATGCCTATGCGGGATACAACCCTGAATGGATGGTTAAGTTAATCGAAATCAAGCGCGTTTATTTCAATTATTGCATGACTAACGAGCGCACTATTAAGAGAAATTATACAGGAAAGCATAAGCCTACACCTTCAACACCAGCAATGCGTTTAGGGCTAACCAAATCAGTTTATACAGCAGAAGACTTACTTTCCTTTAGCTTAGACAAAGAACTAATAGATAAAGTTTATCGGAATAAAATATAAGTTGTTCCTAATCAATCGCTATTCGGAATGACAATAAAATCATAGCTAGTGAAATTTCGGTATGAAGCGGAAATAGCCATACCATTTTCATCTAGCGCTCTAACGTCAAATAGATAATACCTTCCTTCCTGAAATTTATCGGTGTATTGCCCAATGTTTAGGTGATTTTCATTAGTTTTCAAACTAGCAGGAAAAATATGTTTACTTCTATAACTATCAGGATTAGTTTTTTCGTAAAACTGAACTTCATATGAATATGCTTCGGGGTACTTTTCCCAAGAAATATCCGCATTTTGATCTAATACCAAGGTATTTGTAGCGACACTCTTAACCACTGGGCGAACATAACTTAAATTTAAGCCTTTACCTTCCTTGTCACTAGAAGCACTAACAAGGTCATTTGATGTATGATTTCTGGGTGAGTCTATTAACCCTGACATTACGATATTGGCAGAGTCGTAGTCTAGCTCGTATCCGTCAATTTGATATTCATCTGCTGGCACAGAAATATGATAACGTCCATTAATATCTGTGGTTGCCCATTGGCTCATTACTGCACCATTAAGCCCTAAACGTAACTTAACACCTTGAATTGGTTTGCCTTCTCCTAGAACTGAACCTACGATAATAGCGTCACCACTGCTTAGAACTTTGTTACGATCTTCAACAAAGCTTCCTGAAAAAACACCAGAAGATCCATAAAACCTTTCAGGTCGCTCAGTAACAGGTGGAGCTTCCAAAACGACCTCTTCTACTGAACCTTGATTCTTTATGTTGATAAAGTAGAAGTACCCCCAAACAACAGCAATAAATGCTATTGCAAACCCTGCTCCAAACAGTAATCCATTAATAAATTTTTTTAACATAACCTTCCTTGATAGAGAGTTTAAGAGCCTAGGTTAATTCAAAAACCTAACATTAGGAATATTCAAATAAATAAAAGAAAGGGTTTCCTAGCGGTAAATGGTATATATTGAAGGTCAATTTAAGAGGTAAGTCATTGTAATAAAAAGCTAATCGTACACCTAATGCATGTTGCGCCAATTAAAACCCTTGTTTTTACATATAGTTACAATGCTATAGTTAAGCAAAAGCCACTAAAAATCCATTTAGTGGCTCCAAGTTGACTCAATAGCCCGCGCTCGAAAGCGGGTTTCTATTTCAATTTACTTACTCTTTCGGTGCGCGTGATGCACGCTTACGCTCGTTTTCAGTCAGAAGTTTCTTACGAATACGAATGCTCTTTGGTGTAACTTCAACGAGCTCATCATCATCGATAAACTCAAGCGCTTGCTCTAGTGACATAAGGATTGGTGGCACTAAGTTTTGCGCTTCGTCAGTACCTGCGGCCCGAACGTTAGTTAATTGCTTCGCTTTAAGCGCGTTAACGGTCAAGTCGTTATCACGACTGTGGATACCGATAACCATACCTTCGTACACTTCAACACCGTGACCGATAAATAGACGACCACGATCTTGCAGGTTGTAA
The DNA here is from genome assembly GCA_000333235.1 of Pseudoalteromonas luteoviolacea B = ATCC 29581. Lineage (GTDB taxonomy): Bacteria > Pseudomonadota > Gammaproteobacteria > Enterobacterales > Alteromonadaceae > Pseudoalteromonas > Pseudoalteromonas luteoviolacea_D. The sequence goes on from CAPN01000019.1 coordinate 64,546, forward strand.
AGCGCGTTTGTTAGTGCTTTACCAGCCGCGTTCGCGATAAGAACACCGTTCTTACGCTGGCCGATGTTACCGCCTTTGTGTGGACCGTAATGTGAGAATGTGTGGTACAACAAACCAGAACCAGACGTTAACGTCATGAACTCAGTTTGGAAACCAATCAAACCACGGCTTGGCATAAGAAAATCTAAACGTACACGACCTTTGCCATCTGGACACATGTCTGTCATTTCGGCTTTACGAAGACCTAGTTGCTCCATAACAGACCCTTGGTGCTCTTCTTCAAGGTCGACTGTTACCGTTTCATACGGCTCTTCTAAAACGCCATCAACTGTGCGTAGAATTACTTCTGGTCGAGACACTGCAAGCTCGTAGCCTTCACGACGCATGTTTTCGATAAGGATACCTAAGTGCAGCTCACCACGACCTGATACACGGAAGCTATCTGGGTTATCAGTGTCTTCAACACGAAGTGCAACGTTATGGACCAATTCAGCGGTTAAACGCTCACGGATGTTACGTGAGGTAACGAATTTGCCTTCACGACCAGAAAATGGTGACGTGTTAACAGAGAACGTCATTGTTACTGTTGGTTCATCGACAGAAAGTGGTGGCAATGCTTGAACGTTGTTCGGACAACACACAGTGTCAGAAATTTTCAGTTCGCCAAGACCTGTGATAGCAACGATGTCACCTGCAGTCGCCACTTCAATTTCATGACGCTCAAGACCCATGTAGCCTAAAACCTGGCCTATTTTACCGTTACGCTTAGTACCATCTGCACTAATTACTGAAACTTGTTGGTTTACCTTAGCAGAACCACGTTTAATACGACCTACACCGATAACACCAACATACGAGTTGTAATCAAGTTGCGAAATCTGCATTTGTAGTGGACCATTTAAATCTGCGTCCGGTGCAGATACACAGTCAACGATAGTTTGGAACATTGGTTCCATGTTGTCAGACGGCTGATCAAGATCAAGCGTTGCCCAACCATTGATAGCTGACGCGTAAATGACTTTGAAATCTAACTGTTCATCTGTTGCACCAAGGTTGTCAAATAGATCAAAAACTTGATCCATTACCCAATCTGGACGTGCACCTGGCTTATCAACTTTATTGATAACCACAATTGGTTTTAAGCCCTGAGCGAATGCTTTTTGCGTTACGAAACGTGTTTGAGGCATCGGACCTTCTTGAGCATCAACAAGAAGTAATACTGAATCAGCCATTGACAATACGCGCTCTACCTCACCGCCAAAATCGGCGTGTCCGGGCGTGTCGACGATGTTGATACGATAATCGTTCCACTTGATCGCTGTATTTTTTGCAAGGATTGTAATACCACGTTCTTTTTCAAGATCGTTCGAATCCATTACTCGCTCGTCGTTGCCACCACGTTTTTGCAACGTGCCAGACTGCTCTAGTAGTTTATCAACCAAGGTTGTTTTACCGTGGTCAACGTGCGCGATAATCGCGATATTTCTTAAGTTTTCGATGCTCATATTCTTACTCAGAGGAATTTTAATCTCAGTGATCCTAGTCGATCTGCGCAATTTTGCGCGCCGAGATGCCCAATATGGTTATAAAAGGTCGCGTATTATCCCCTATTCCGGCAACGGATGAAAGTTTATGCAGCATTATTTTTTGCTGACATTATAAATTTCAATTTCGATGAGAAATAACGTCTAAAGTTTGCAGCCGAAAATATATTAGCTACCCTTGATGTGCGGAGTACGTTCCATGTACCAAATTATGTACCAAAATGGGTTTCTTTTTGAACCAAAATAGTGCAATACCGCACCAAAATAGTGCAACAAGCTTAATGGCATGGAAGCATATAAATTTATTTTGTTTAAATACATGGACTTAAAAGTTTGGCACGAAAAAAGCTTATTACTGAGTACTTGCAGTACAAATTGCAGCAAAAAAATAACCCCAACGAGTCGGAGGACACATGTCACAATCGGTTTTTGAATTTATGAAAGAGCACGACGTTAAGTTTGTTGACTTACGTTTTACGGATACTAAAGGTAAGGAGCAACACGTCTCTATTCCTCATCATCAAGCCGATGAAGCTTTTTTTGAAGACGGTAAAATGTTTGACGGCTCGTCAATCGCTGGTTGGAAAGGCATCAACGAATCTGACATGGTTTTAATGCCAGACGCATCAACGATCAAGCTAGACCCGTTTGCAGAAGAAACAACAATGATCGTGCGTTGTGACGTTCTTGAGCCAAACACAATGCAAGGTTACCAACGTGACCCTCGCTCTGTAGCTAAGCGCGCTGAAGAATACATGCGCTCAACAGGTATTGCCGATACAGTTCTATTTGGTCCAGAACCAGAATTCTTCCTTTTCGATGACGTTAAGTACAAAACAGACATGTCTGGTTCAATGTACAAAATCGATGCAAAAGAGGCTGCATGGAACTCAGATCGCGACTACGAAGAAGGTAACACTGGTCACCGTCCAGGTGTGAAAGGTGGTTATTTCCCAGTTTCTCCAGTTGACTCATCACAAGATTGGCGTAGTGCAACTTGCCTAGTTCTAGAAGAAATGGGCCAAGTTGTTGAAGCTCACCACCACGAAGTAGCAACAGCGGGTCAAAACGAAATCGCATGTCGCTTCAACACAATGGTGATTAAAGCTGACGAAATCCAAGAAATGAAATACGTTATCCACAACATGGCTCACCTATACGGCAAAACAGCAACGTTTATGCCTAAGCCTATCGTTGGTGATAACGGTTCTGGTATGCACTGTCACCAATCACTTGCTAAAGATGGCAAAAACCTATTCGCTGGTGATAAGTACGGCGGTCTTTCTGAAATGGCACTTTACTACATCGGTGGTATTATTAAGCACGCTAAAGCAATCAACGCGTTCTCAAACCCTGCAACAAACTCTTATAAGCGTTTAGTACCAGGTTTCGAAGCGCCAGTAATGCTTGCTTACTCAGCACGTAACCGTTCTGCGTCAATCCGTATTCCAGTTGTACCATCAGAGCGCGCACGTCGTATCGAAGTTCGTTTCCCGGATCCAGCAGCAAACCCATACTTAGCGTTTGCAGCTCAGCTGATGGCTGGTCTTGACGGTATCCGTAACAAGATCCACCCTGGTGATGCAATGGATAAAGATCTTTACGATCTACCTGCAGAAGAAGCAGCAGAAATCCCAACAGTAGCATCGTCACTACAAGAAGCGCTTTCATGTCTTGATGCTGACCGTGAGTTCTTAACTCAAGGTGGCGTGTTCACTGACGACTTAATTGATGCGTATATCTCATTGAAGTCGAAAGAAGTGACAAAACTGAACATGACGACTCACCCTGTTGAGTTCGAAATGTACTACAGCGTATAACCAAAAGTGTCGCTGTAGTGTGTGCAATTTAAGTTTGCACTCACTCTTAAATCATATGTGTTCTCAAGCCCGCTCACGCGGGCTTTTTTATGGTAAAAAAGTCGTATTTGATCTATATTCAATCGTTATAAGATCGATGATATTCAAATGAAAGTTATCAAAGTCTCTTAATTAAAAACAGCAAGTTAGCCTTTATTCATAGATAAGGGAGCCGGGTAATTATTATGCGTTCTTTTCGTTTTGTGCTTTTTCTATTGTGTACCTCGACGGTGCTTGAAGCCGCCGAGCCAAAAACAATTTATCGTTGGCAAGATGAAAACGGCAATTGGGTATTCTCTGATGTGCCACAAAAAGGCGCAAATGCCATCGAACTTAAGCATAACGCTCTCAATATGCCACCTGAGGATACCAGTGTGTTAGATAACACTTCTTCACAGGCCATTACGCAATTTGTGGCATCTATTCTATCCCCTAATCATGAAGAAACACTGCGTGATAATAATGGTACAGTGTATGTATCCGGGAAAATCGAACCGCGCTTTTTACCTAATATGCAAGTCCAACTTTTTTTAGATGGTAAGGCGGTATCTGAACGACAAAATAATGTGTCATTTGCGCTGCGTGACGTGCCTCGTGGCGAACATACACTACAAATCAAACTCTTCGATGGAAACGGTGAATTGCTCTCTACAAGTGCATCTAGCGTGTTCTTTTTACATCGAGCGAGTGTTACCAATAACTAATAACAAATCGCACCAAATTGGTGCAGCATGAACCATGATCGAACAATCCTTTATGCCTAAACTCGATGCTATTTGGCAAAATTTATCTACAGCTGTGTTACTTCTAGATGCCGATTTATGTGTCATTGAAGCAAACAGCAGTGCCAGTGAACTTTTTGGTCTTGGAGTAAAGCGACTAGTAAAACAGCCCCTCGAATCGCTGTTTCATCACCATAATCTTGACTTAGAACGTATCGCCCATTACGCCCTTGACGACGGAGTAGACTGCCAACAACACAGAGTTGACGTGGTCTTCGTGGACTCGCGACATGCAACACTCGCAGTGTACGCAAGTCGCGTTGCAATAGAAAAGCAACCCTTTATTCTTTTAGAATGTCGCCGCACAGATGACGAAATCCGTTACGACCAAGCTTCTATGCAACACCATCAATACCAAGCTGCACGTAACCTAATTCGTGGTTTAGCGCATGAAATTAAAAATCCTTTAGGAGGAATTCGCGGAGCGGCGCAATTATTGCAATATGAGGTTGATCAGCAGGAACGAGAAGAGTGTGCCACACTGATCATTGAGCAAGCAGACAGATTAAGTGAGTTAGTAGATAGGTTATTAGGGCCAAACCAAAGACCTCAAACTACGCCGTGCAATATTCACCAAACATTGGAAACTGTGCTCAAACTCAGTGCATTCGATAATACCAAGCAAATTAAAGTGACGAAAGATTACGACCCTAGCATTCCTGACATTGTTATAGATGCCAGTAAAATGCAGCAAGTCATTTTAAATATTGTACGAAATGCCCAACAAGCACTGCAACAAAGCGGTGATGAGATCACGATTAGAACTCGCATTAAACATCGAATGCGACGTGGCGATCGGATGATGAAAAAAGCATTGGTCATACAAATTATCGATAATGGGCCTGGGATCGCCGAGTCGATCCGAGAGACCTTATTCTATCCCATGATCACAAACAAAGAAGGTGGTTCTGGCCTTGGTTTATCTATCGCACAAACGCTCATTGAACAACACAATGGCATCATTGATTGCGACAGTTGGCCTGGGCACACTGAATTTAATATTTATTTGCCATTTGACAATGAGAAAGGCTGGAAGAAACAATGAAATCTGTGTGGCTTGTAGATGATGATGCATCGATCCGTTTTGTATTAGACAAAGCGCTCACTCGCGCAGGATTTACGACAGAATCCTTTGCAAACGCTCAAGATGTATTAACCGCACTGACCTACTCACAACCAGCAGTGTTAGTTTCTGATGTTAGAATGCCCGGCATCGATGGCATGGCACTGCTTGAAACTATACATGCAGACTATCCACATTTACCCGTTATTATCATTACTGCCCATTCCGATTTAGATTCAGCTGTTAACGCGTTTCAAAAGGGAGCTTTCGAATATCTAGCCAAACCTTTTGACTTAGAAGAGGCTGTCAGCCTCGTGGAGCGCGCTTATCGAGCGTCTAATGAGAGCAAAAAAACCAAACGTAAAACTGAGCCTCAATCACGCTCAGAAATCATTGGTGAAGCCCCTGCTATGCAGGAGGTATTTCGGGCGATTGGAAAGCTCTCTGCTTCAAGCATGAGTGTATTGATAAACGGCGAGTCAGGCACAGGCAAAGAGCTTGTCGCAAGTGCTCTGCATAATCACAGCCCACGTAAAGAAAACCCGTTTATTGCGCTAAACATGGCGGCCATCCCTAAAGATCTCGTGGAATCTGAACTGTTTGGCCATGAAAAGGGGGCATTCACGGGTGCAGATACCATGCGCAGAGGACGCTTCGAACAAGCCGATGGTGGCACGCTGTTCTTAGACGAAATTGGTGATATGCCCCTTGATGTGCAAACTCGACTCCTACGCGTATTAGCGGATGGCGAGTTTTACCGTGTTGGTGGCCACAGTAGTGTCAAAGTAAACGTGCGCATTATTGCCGCAACGCATCAAAACCTAGAAGAGCGCGTCAAGAAAGGGAAATTTCGTGAAGACCTCTTTCATCGCTTAAACGTAGTGAGACTGCGTTTACCTCCGCTTCGAGAGCGTCCAGAAGACATCGCTAAACTGACAAACCACTTTCTAGCCAAGAGTGCCAAAGAGCTGCATGTCGAGCCCAAAGAACTAAGCAAAGAAGCCTTAAAAATAATGCAAGCTTACCCATGGCCCGGTAATGTACGCCAACTCGAAAACACCTGCCGTTGGCTCACGGTAATGGCACCAGGTGAACTCGTTGGTGAACCTGACTTACCTGATGAACTGCTTCACATAGCAGCCCCAGAACCCGCTGTTCAAGGTGATTGGCTTGATGGTTTTCAACTTTGGCTAAGTAGCGAATTGAAGCAAGGTAAAGATCATATTTGGCCTGCTATTCAAGACGAACTTGAAACTCGGCTAATTAAAACCGCATTGCAAGCCTGCGGTGGGCATAAACAAGAGGCTGCATTGAAAATCGGCTGGGGGCGCAATACATTGACCCGCAAGCTCAAAGAGCGCAATATTCAGGATTAGTAATAGTAATCAATTTGAACTTAAGCTCGAGATACGGCAAGATGCCCGTTTGAAGCGTTTAGTTTGAGGTAACTTGAGTATATGCGTTTACTCGAACATATTCCGCTGTTCAAACAGCTTGAAATTGTTAACCGTCTGGCTTTTTTTAAAGAGTTTACCCTCGCCGAACGACAAGTGTTACTTGAATCGTTTGGTTGCTTATACCTTATCAATAAAGATCGTCATGCTTTTAAACGATATGAGAAAGACGACCGCTTATACATTGTGTTAAGTGGTGAGTTAACAATTTATAGTAAAGAAAGTCACCGACATCTTGGACAAATATTGCCAGGAGAATTCGTTGGTGAGGGCGCATTTATTAGTCATCGTGAACGCTCGACGAGCGCAAAAGCCCTCGTCGATACCATTGTGCTCGCGATTACTTCTGAAGCCCTAACCCGGTTACCAAATGTGATCCGCGAGAAGATTAAAGATCAACTCATCATCGGTATGAGTGCACGAATCGCTAAACTCAACACTCATCTAGAGCAAAGTTAACCCCATTCAGCTAATTTGCCTTTTCCCGATAGCGTCTAATAACTTAACCTATAGCCTCGTTACCCCAAGATGCGTGTTCAGCGAGAATGTGTAGGCCGTTAGGCAGGTTACCGATGTGATCCGCAGTGTTCTGGGCAATTGCACGCAATATTCTACCTTCTGCACCCATGCCGCCAAATGTTTATTGCAGTTAGCGGCGGTGTTAATCCCTCAAAAGGATTTTGAGTGTGGGTAGTTATACTCAAGCGATCGGCGACACATCACAAAAGAAAAAGGAGCAAACGGTTGTTTGCTCCTTTTCAGTTTAATCACCTATCGTGTTATTAAGTAATACAACATAACACGATAGGTTATCTAGAAAGACTGGTCTGACTCAATCAATCTAGCGCGCTAGAAACTGCTCTATACGGTCGAACAAGGTCGAAAGCTCATCAATCGTGTTATAATGCATGCAACCAATACGTACAACGCCGCCTTTGTCGATCACTCCAAGTTGTTCACACAACCCTTGCGCATAGAAATTGCCATCCCACACGCAAATATGATGTTCACCTAAAAACTCCGATACTTTACGTGGTTCTATTCCCGCAAAAGTTAGCGCAAAAGTCGGGGTACGCTCAGCTAAACGCATTTGATCCGCAATCCCATAAAGGGTGATCTCTGGAAACTCGGCAATACGCTTTAACACATACTCAGACAATGCCATTTCATGCGCTTTGGTTTTTGCAAATGCATCGCTTAAGCGTTCACGGCGTGTCGCCGTTTTTGGCAAGTCACTGAGGCTTGCAATGTATTCAATCGCGGCAATAACACCGGCTAAGCCTTCAAAGCTTTGCGTGCCGGTTTCCCAGCGACCTGGAATAACGTCTTTAGCAGGCTCTACTTTGTAAGGCGTAAAGCCCTCTAAGTGTGCTTTTTTGCCATACACTATCCCAACATGCGGGCCAAAAAACTTATACGCCGAACACGCCAAAAAGTCACAGTCTAACGCTTGCACGTCAATCAGCTCGTGCGGTGCGTAGTGAACGGCATCAACGTATACCAGCGCACCAACTTGGTGCGCCATCTCAACAATGCGTTTAATGTCGTTAATTGAACCCGTGGTGTTTGACGCATAAGTCACCGCAACCAACTTGGTCTTCGTGCTTAGCAGGCTCGCGTAGTGCTCAAGATCTAAGGTGCAATCAGCTTCGTTAATACGCACAGCCTGTACTTTTACGCCTTTGTCTTCAGCAGCTTGACGCCAAGAGGAAACATTTGAATAATGATCGGCATTGGTGACAATCACTTCATCACCCGCTTGCCAATTACGCGAAATCGCACGACTAAAGCTAAACGTAAGACTCGTCATATTCGCACCAAATACGATTTGCTCTTTACTAGGTGCATTGAGTAGATCGGCAACCGCTTGACGAGCACCATTCATTAGCTCAACTGTTTTATGACTCGAAAAAAACGCGCCCCCTAGATTAGCATTAAAATAACCAAGATAAGCCGACATTGCGCTTAGTACAGATTGAGGTACTTGCGAGCCTCCCGGCCCATCTAAAAAGATCGGCGCTTGCCCATTTAGCGATTGCATCAACGCTGGAAATTGTCTACGAATGGTATTTAAGTCCATGATTCTCACTTACGCGGTAAAGACAAAACAATCTAAATAACCAACTTTATTAGCGTCGATTTTATTCATCGGTGTTGCATTGTGCCAAACTTGTCTGTCATTCACCAAAGCAAATAAACCATCTTTGATTTCCATCTTGAAACAAGGATCCGCATCCTTTGTTTCATACACAAGTAGTTCGCCACCTTGAATATTTTCGTGAGATACACCACATACACAAACGTGATCAAAACCATCTTGGTGAATGCCTTCCGGTGCAGGTGGCGTATCACTTTCAATCGCTAGCATACGGAATTGATGTACTTCGATTTCTTGGTCGTCGCGAATGCCGGACATCTCTCGAAACTGCATTAAGAGATGCTTGAAGCCATCCGTATTTAATAAGGCTACACTTAAATTTTCATAAACACGTTCAATGTTGCCTTGAAACGTGTTGATCGAGTCATCTTGAACAAATGCTTTAGTTGGTTGTAAATGTACTTGATGATTATCAAATTTGACCACCGAATAGCGGCGTTTACGAAATGCCCCATCTGCATATGGGTTGTCTGGTAGCGTGTCGAACGAGGGCTTTACATCATTAATGTAATTTTGCCCAATAAAACGGAGCTGCAATAAATTCTGGTTGTTGATTGTCATGAGTTACTTCACCTAGGATGAAAATATCGCGTGGATCATAATCTATTATAAGTGAAAATGCTGATTAGATTTTATTGCTTTATTGCAAATTAAAGGATTGACTAACTAATTAAAAATACATAAAGAGAATATTTATCCAATTATCAAATTTGGGTATTTGTAATAAAAAAGCCTCGACAACGCGAGGCTTTTTTAGGCAAGTCGGTAAATTAAACCGCTTGTTGGATGATCACAGTATCGGCTTTCTTGGTGTACTGTGGCATCTTATGGAAGTTCAAGTAACGGTATGTATCAGACGCCGTGGCATTGATCTTCTCTGCGTACTCTTGGTACTCAGCAGGTGTTGGTAGTCTACCAATGATTGCTGCAACTGCTGCAAGTTCAGCAGACGCTAGGAACACGTTTGCACCTGTACCTAAACGGTTCGGGAAGTTACGTGTAGATGTAGAAACAACCGTTGCTTTGTCCGCTACGCGTGCTTGGTTACCCATACACAGTGAACATCCTGGTGTTTCGATACGCGCGCCAACACGGCCGTAAATTCCGTAGTAACCTTCGTCCGTTAACTGGTCACGGTCCATCTTCGTTGGTGGTGCAATCCACATACGCGTTGGTAATTGACCTTTGAAGTTGTTTAACAACTTACCTGCTGCACGGAAGTGACCGATGTTCGTCATACAAGAACCGATAAACACTTCGTCGATCTTCTCGCCTTGAACGTCTGAAAGAAGACGCGCATCGTCTGGATCGTTTGGTGCACACAGCACTGGCTCTGTGATCTCTGCAAGATCGATGTCGATGATGTGTGCGTATTCTGCATCCGCATCCGCTTCCATCAATTCAGGGTTTGCTAGCCACTCTTGCATCTTACCGATACGACGCTCGATAGTACGTACATCACCGTAACCTTCAGAGATCATCCACTTAAGCATAACGATGTTAGAGTTTAAGTATTCTGCGATTGACTCACGAGAAAGCTTAACTGTACAGCCTGCTGCTGAACGCTCTGCAGATGCGTCAGATAGTTCGAACGCTTGCTCAACCGTTAGGTGCTCAACACCTTCAATCTCAAGGATACGACCAGAGAATTCGTTTACTTTACCTTTCTTCTCAACCGTCAATAGACCTTGTTTGATTGCGTAGTAAGGGATAGCGTGTACTAGGTCACGTAGTGTGATACCTGCTTGCATTTCACCTTTAAAACGAACAAGGATTGACTCTGGCATATCTAGTGGCATAACACCGGTTGCTGCTGCGAATGCAACTGCGCCAGAACCCGCTGGGAATGAAATACCAAGTGGGAAACGGGTATGCGAGTCACCACCAGTACCTACTGTATCTGGAAGTAACATACGGTTTAACCATGAGTGGATAACACCGTCACCTGGACGTAGTGATACACCACCACGGTTCATGATGAAATCAGGCAGTGTGTGGTGCGTTTCAACGTCGATTGGTTTTGGATACGCTGACGTGTGGCAGAAAGACTGCATTGTTAGATCTGCAGAGAAACCTAAACACGCTAGATCTTTAAGCTCGTCACGCGTCATTGGACCTGTTGTATCTTGTGAACCTACTGTCGTCATTTTTGGTTCGCAGTATTGACCAGGGCGAACACCAGCAACGTTACATGCACGACCAACCATCTTCTGGGCAAGCGTGAAGCCTTTGCCAGAATCAACCGGAGCTGATGGCTTACGGAAAATCGTCTCTGCTGGTAGACCTAGTGATACACGGGCTTTGTCCGTTAGACCACGACCGATGATCAGTGGAATACGACCACCAGCACGCACTTCATCAAGAATCACGTCAGATTTTAATGAGAATGTCGTGATAACTTCGTCAGTACCGTGACGCTTAACCACACCTTCAAATGGGTAGATGTCGATTTGGTCGCCCATGTTTAGGTCGTCAACTGGTAGTTCGATTGGTAGCGCGCCTGAGTCTTCCATTGTGTTGAAGAAAATCGGAGCAATTTTACCACCAAGACACACACCACCAACGCGCTTGTTTGGTACGAATGGGATGTCATCACCCATGAACCAAAGTACTGAGTTCGTTGCTGATTTACGAGAAGAACCTGTACCAACTACGTCACCTACGTACGCTAGTGGTAAACTTTTCGCTTTTAATTCTTCTAGTTGAGAAATAGGACCGATTTCGCCTGCTTTCTCTGGCACGATACCATCACGCTCGTTTTTAAGCATTGCTAGTGCGTGTAGTGGAATATCAGGACGTGACCATGCATCTGGTGCTGGTGATAGGTCGTCCGTATTTGTCTCGCCAGTTACTTTGAATACAGTAACAGAGATTTTTTCAGCAACGTTTGGTCTTTCTAAGAACCAATCTGCATTTGCCCATGATTCAATAACTTGCTTCGCGTGCGCATTACCTGCTTTCGCTTTTTCTTCTACATCGTAGAACGCATCAAACATCAATAATGTGTGAGATAGGCCTTTTGCTACGATTGGCGCAAGCGCTGCATCGTCAAGTAAGTCGATCATAGGCGCGATGTTGTAGCCGCCAAGCATAGTACCAAGTAATTCAGCTGCATATTCTTTTGATACGAGTGGTGATGTTGCTTCACCTTTCGCTACAGCTGCTAGGAAACCAGCTTTAATGTAAGCCGCGTCATCCACACCTGGTGGTACGCGATTTACTAATAGATCCAGGATAAACTCTTCTTCGCCTGCAGGTGGATTTTTCAATAATTCAACGAGATCTGCAGTCTGTTGAGCGTCTAGAGGCTTAGGCACGATGCCTTGAGCTGCACGCTCTTCAACGTGTTTACGGTATTCTTGAAGCACAATATTGCCCTCTTGGTGACGTGAAGATGTAGGAATTTGATTGTCGAAAGACAGTGTCCTTACACCTAGAATATAACGCTACTGATTATAAGGCCTTTAAGTATAGATGAAAATGACACAACGGCGAGCAACCTTTATAGTCACTATAAATACCATGAATAGTAAAGGTTATTTTTCGGCTAAATGTGAATAATACACATCCTCATCTCTGATGTTGACCTCGATTAAGGTATATAACGAAAAAACCCAGTACCTAGGTACTGGGCTTTAAAATTATTGTTTCAGTATCGTACTGAACTTGTCAGAGTGCAACTTACTGACGTTTTACTTTTACTTTTTCAATCGTTGTGATGTTTGCTTCAACACGACGGTTTTCTGCGTGAGCTGTCTTTCTATAAGCTTTGTTTAACAAGCGCTCTTCGCCATAACCTACTGTTGAAATGCGTGAATCAGCAACACCAAGTTTAACAAGTTGCTTAGCTACTGCGTCAGCACGTTTCTTCGACAACACTTGGTTGTACTGTGCATCACCAATAGATGACGTGTGACCTTCTAACACCACAGTTGCATCGCTGTGCTTTTTCATAAACTCAGCTACGGCATCGATGTCTTTAAAGTATTGTTCTGTTACGTTTGCTTTATCATGAGCAAAACGAACCAGCAAACTAACAGACACTTTCTCTTCACGGTATAACGTACAGCCGTTGCTATCTACCGCATCAACCATTGGTGTACCTGGACACTTGTCATTCTCGTCCAACACACCGTCTTGATCCGAGTCAACTGGTGCAGGTTGTGGTGCTGGCTCAATTGGAGCAGGTGCAGAACCCATACCAAATAGGTAGCTCATACCGAGTTTCGCGTTAACGTCTGTATAGCTACGATCAATGCCTTGATAAACCGCGGTTTCAAAATTCACAGCCCAGTTCTTATCAGCCATTAACTGATAACCAGCACCTAGATTTGCAAAGGTCATTTTGTCAAACGCATCTATCGATTTAACACCAAATACGGCGTAAAGTGGACCACCATTAAAGTGATACAAACCATCGATACCTACACGGCTGCCTGACAAAGTATCATTACGTAAACCTGAAAGTTTGAAATCCATATCCGCATACTCAAGACGAGCACGCCAGTATTCGTTAAATTTATAACCTAACTCCGCACCCCAAGAACTTGAATTATCAACGTTGACACCAACAGCATCACGGATGTTTAGCCATTTTGATTTGTAATAATCACCATAAACGCCAACAAATACGCCTTGGTCATCTTGTGCTTGTGCAGAACCTGCAGCAATTAGGAGCGCGATGCTCAATGCTTTTAATTTCATGTTTCTTCCCGTCTTTTCGCTATGCGAATGTCTTCGCGACTATTTATAACCACCATCATAGTAGTCTAATTCTTAATTATTACTTAACGTAATGTCATCTTTCATGACAATTGTAGACAATTATCGTTGATGCCCAAATAAGGTTCTATATAAACCGTTTGCTTCAAGCAAGGTATCGTGATCTCCAGCTTGACTTACCGCACCGTCATCTAGCACGTAAATTACGTCAGCTTGACGAATCGCACTTAACCGATGAGCAATTATCAACGTTGTACGGTCCGCTAAAAACGCAGATAAATTTTGGTGTATTTTAGCTTCAGTCTCGACATCTAATGCCGAAGTTGCTTCGTCTAAGATAACCACCTTAGGATCTGCCAATACCATGCGAGCAATGGCCAAACGTTGCCTTTGCCCACCAGATAAACGCACGCCGTTTCGACCGACGACAGCATCAAGCTGACCATCTATCTTTTCGACCGTTTGCTTTAATTCTGCTATCTCTAACGCCTGCCAAAGCAATTCGTCACAACTTTTTTTCCCCATTGTTAAATTTTCACGGATCGACGCATTAAACAAAATCGGTTGTTGCAGTACTGTTGCGACATGCTCACGTATTTTTTCATAGCCGATTCGTTCTACTGGGACTTCGTTTATTTCAATCGACCCCGAGTGCTTTTCGTAAAGACCCAATAAAAGCTGTACTAACGTTGACTTTCCACCACCACTCACCGCAACAACCGCTGCTTTTTTTCCCGCAGGGATGGTAAGTGATACATTGGATAAAATCGGTTGTTCATTCTGATAAGAAAAGTTTACGTGATGAAATGTAATACCAATTTGCGCCTGGTCAATAAATGGATCAAAGGTGGTGGGGTAACTCGATTCTTTTTCGTAAGCAAAGACTTGATTTAAACGCCCTAATGCGGCCGTAGCACCATAATAAGCATATTGAATGCCTAACAATTCCTGTACTGGCCCCATCATGAACCATAAGTAGCCAAATACCGCAAACATTTCACCTACCGATAGATCAGAAAAAACCACCATTAGCATGGCTACGGCACGAAACACCTCGAAACCCAATAAGAACACGGTAAAACTTAAACGATTAACCGCGTCGGTTTTCCACTGTGAATTAACCGAATGGAATCGCAATGTACTGGCTGCGCTTTTTACGGTTTCAAAATAGGCTCCCTCTCTACGACACGCCTTCAACTGCGTAATTGCATCGAGCGTCTCGACGAGCGCAGTTTGAAACGCCTCAAATGCGGCATTTTCATCTCGCTTTAACGTTTTTACATGCTTACCAAACCGCCTCGAAAAATAAATAACAGCAGGGTTCAAAAACAATATTATGGCGCCAAGTGTAGGGTGGATCCATAACAAAACGGCTGCTGTACCAACCACCGTTAAGATCCCTAACAAAAATCGAGATAAGGTTTGGCTGATAAATTTATCGATGGTTTCGACATCGGTAACGCAGCGCGAACTAATCGCCGCCCCCCCTTCTGTTTCAAACGTTTTTAGATTCACTAGCGGCAGATGTTGAAGCAAACGTTCACGAATGGAATAACTAATGGCTTTGCCAATAATCGTAAATTGACGCGATTGCCACACCCCAAGCACAAGTGCGACAAGACGCATACTCATCACCGCAATCAGTATACATAACACATAGCCTATTGGTCCGTGCCAAGGTTCGGGTAAAATTGCGTTTAGCCAAGTCACTGCGGTGTTAGGTTTGTTCAATAAAACTTCGTCCACGAGCAACGGCATCATAAGTGGGATTGGCACACTCACTAAGGTCGCAAACAACGCGATAATGTGCGCCAGTAGCAAGGTTTGTTTATGCTCTAGTACTTGCTTAAAAAGTACTTTAAATGACAGCGGATGGTTTACGCTGTCTACGCTTTTAGATTGATTATGTTCCACAAAAAGTTTTATATCCTTTTCCGCCTTCACTGTCAGGCTTTATAAATTCTCGATTAATGTCTTCGTAATTGTACGGTGCGGATAGTGCAGCAAACCACGTGTTGAGTAGAGTAAAATCATGCTGTTTGGCTAACGAGATAACCTGCTCCATCAAATGATTTCGAGGAATAATGGCTGGGTTATTTTTTACCATTATTGCTGCCGCCGATGCCGTATTGATGTGGCTTAACCATCGTTGTTGCCAATCCAACAGCTCCGTTGGCAAAACGAAAGGCGAATTTCCCCCAAGTACCAATGCAGTTAATCCTGCAAAAGTGTTGGTATAATCCCACTTGTATTCTGTAAGCAATTGCTTGAACTCAACAACAAGTTGAGCAGCATCAACCTCGTTCTGTGATAATCCTAACTTATCAAACCAAAGTTGTTCATAGCCGGGATTAAAACGCTGTACGAATTTATCTAACGCCTGCGTTAACTCGCTCACGGCACGTTCTTCATCATCAAAAAGTGGGAGCAAACTTTCGGCTAAACGCGCACAATTCCAATGCGCCATATTGGCTTGTCGGCCAAATGCATAACGACCATTTCGATCAATGGAGCTAAACACCGCATCTAAACTGTATTGTTCCAACATTGCACACGGCCCATAGTCAATAGTTTCACCGCTGATCAACGTGTTGTCGGTATTCATTACACCGTGCACAAAACCAACTCGCATCCAATTTAAAACCAATTGTGCTTGTTTTTCACACACCAACTCGAGAAATTGGACTATTCGCTCTTCACCTGAAGCAACGATCTCTGGAAAGTGTGTTTCGATCGATAGGTCAAGCAAGCGACTCAGCATTTCTTTGTCATCGTTGAGCGCCGCAAACTGAAAGCTACCTACTCGGATATGACTTTTTGCGACTCTAACGCACAATGCGCCGTGCTCAACTTGATCGCGATAAACCGTTTCGTTGGTTTTTAGTACCGCCAAACAGTCTGTCGTTGGGATACCAAGTGACTTAATCGCATGGCTCATAACATATTCACGAACCGCAGGACCGAGCGCACATAACCCATCTCCCCCGCGCGAAAACTGACTTGGCCCACTGCCTTTCGTTTGAATATCTACGCGCCCGATAGGTGTATTCAGCTGAGCAATTAAGTGAGCTCGTCCATCCCCCAATGTCGGATTAAAATGACCAAATTGATGACCACAATACGCGAGTGATACCTCATCAAATTCATGTAATTGAGAGTTACCACACAACCACGCCTCAAACAACGCCATATCTTGGGGTAAAGCGAGTGCACGATAGAGTGAAAGGTTACACAGCAACAACTCCCCGTGGTTAAAAATTTGACGATGCGACTTAGGCGCTAATTGAGCACCAACTGCACGATAGCGAGTAGGTTCAAAATACACAGAGTTCTCCAAAAACGGCTGTAAAACGCAGGATGTGTCTATTTTCGTATTATGCACTATATTCAAAGACACTTGTGTTTTTTATAGATTACGATGGTCAGTCGCCTTCTTATATTATTTTTACTTGCACTTTCAGTGCCTATTTTAGCTAAACCTATCAATATCACCACCGGAGAATGGCCGCCTTTTGTGGACGAAAATGCCCCCGAACAAGGCTGTGTTGCTAAACTCGTGAGGGATGCTCTGCGACTTGAAGGTTATGCTGTAAATTTCCATTTTATGCCGTGGGAGCGCGCTTTTGTTGAAGGTTCAAAACCAAATTATGTGGGAACGGCTTACTGGTTTTATAGTAAAGCGCGAGCAAAAACGTATCTCTATTCAAAGCATGCAATTACGTATGAAGTAAACTTATTCTATTACAATAAGAATAAACCAATCACTATTAAGGGTTTCGATGAACTCAGCAACGAGGTGCTGATCTTAAGTAAAGGGTTAACCTATCCTAGCGAGTTACTCAACATTATTGAGAAGCGCAACATTCCCCTGATTCAAACAACCTACACAACCCAGAATTTAGCCTTATTGTTAGCCGGACGAGGTGATATTACCGTCTTGACTGCACACACTGCTGACACTTATTTAAAATCCCTACCAGATAACCTCAGAAATCAGGTCGTAGCTCATACAACACCAGCATTTACGATGGCTGGATATATGCTATTCAACAGAGCTAATCCTGACGTTGCAGTTGCCTTTGACGTCGGAATGGCAAAATTGTTAGATGACGAAAATTATTTAACGGAATACCAAACAATCTGCCCTCCGCTGCCTGCGTCAATTCCACCTAGATTTGAAGGTAGGGCTTTACAGTAGAAATAAGCGTTAATAAAACCAGAGACCTCACGCTCTCAGATCCTAAGGCATCAAACTCTTGCTGAATATGGTTCTCAAGAAAGCTTGGCAATGTACTATGAGTCTTTTTGATTTGGAATGATCTGAATTTCTACCCGGCGATTTTGTGCTCGCCCTTGATCATCGCTATTACTTGCGATTGGCATGGACTCCCCCATTCCCCGTGTTTGTAAACGCACACTCGCTACTTGATTGGCAACCAAATAATTTCGCACGCTCATCGCACGCTGCTCTGACAACACTTGATTATGTTCCGCGCTGCCAGTTGAATCGGTATGCCCGATGATATTTAGCCACGTTTTATCGTATTTATTCATCACCTTCGCGACGCCATTCAACGTATTCAGGAATTGCGGCGATATAGAGGCTTGATTAGTGGCAAACGTAATGTTCGATGGCATAACCAATGTCATGTTATTCCCTTCTCGAACTACTTCAACGCCAGTGCCTTCCAATTCACGACGAAACTCAGCTTCTTGCTTATCCATGTAATCGCCAATCGCAGCGCCAGCAATTGCACCAATTGCCGCTCCAATAAAAATACGCTTGTCTTTATGATTGCCAGTTGCTTTTCCAAGCACCGCACCCGTTGCCGCTCCAATTGTTGCGCCTTTGCCAGTATTGGTCATTTGACATCCCGACAAGAGCGTACTTGCCGCCACAACAGTAAGAATCAACGTTGTTTTCATATTATGAACCTTTTTTATGTAATATGTTTTGTTGAGGTACTTTGGCGATTTGTTGCTGAATCTACTCTGAAACATGCATCTTCAAATAGATTTATGGGTATATTCCTCGATTCACATTTAACAGGTAAAGCGCATTGTACTTTACGGATGAGACACTAAATCACTGGGTATTGGCGGTAAATTATAGGGAGCTACAAGCATCGACAGTCGGTGACTATTTGCGAGTATTTCCATCCCTTGACGAATTTTGTGTCCGGCGCTCGAATTCGAAAATTTTAGACTCATTGCCATATTCCCATAAATTTTCTTGGTAAAGCGATAGCGTACCTTTTCTAATTGATGGCTTGGCTGGTTTAAAATACTCATCGAGTGATCTGCCGTTTCTTCTACTGCTATGACCAAGTCCACTCTGTCTTTAAGAAGCAAATCAATCGCAATCTTTTCTGTATTCACAGGAACTTTATTCAGTTCTCGGTCTTCATCAAAGCGCGGAAAAAACACGCCCGACCGTATCACTGCAATTCGTTTGTTGTACAAGTCTTCATAATTATTCACTTCTAATGATGACGATGCTTGTTTATAAAAAACAAACGAGGATTCAAGCACCATGTATGGTGGCTCGACAAAAGCCATCACTTTTTGGCGCTCTTTGGTATTAATAAGCCCACCCATAATATCGATTTCACCTTGAGCAATCATCTTGACACACCGTGAAAAAGGACAGGCAACCGTTTCAATTTCCAGTTCTTGGGCGACAGGCATTGCTCGAATAATGTCAACAATAAGACCTTTTATTTGACCATCGTCCTCTACATAGCTGTAAGGCGGGGCGTGGTCAACCCCTATCACCACTTTGTGCTTAGCACATAAGGTTGAACTCAATAAAAGCAACACAAACAATACAACGTTTAACATCAAACCCATGAAACTCGCATCAATAGAGTGAGTATTAATAAGTGTAGTGGCTCAACTACAAAATACCGAGAAATTCATTAAAATGAACAATCGCAGAGAATTACGCATAGAGAATACGCTTGCATATAGGTATGCGATTGTCATATTTCGGTCATTTTATTGACATACTCTATTCGGTCAACCATAAGTTTGAAGTAAATATGTTACTAACTATTTTTTATCAATTTTTCATGTTGGGATGCACAAGTTTTGGCGGCCCTGCAGCGCATATTGGCTATTTCCGACGCCACTTTGTTGAACATCAAAAATGGGTGTCTGCTTCACGATATGCCAATATGATCACACTTTCGCAAATTTTACCCGGTCCCGGCTCAAGTCAAGTGGGGTTTGCCATTGGCATGGAAAAAGCAGGTTGGTTGGGTGGACTTGCTGCGTTTATTGGTTTTACCTTACCTTCATTTTTGATCATGTTATTGCTGGCTTTTAGTGCAAGCCAATCCAGTGATTGGTCTACTGGTATCATAAGTGGATTAAAGCTCTTTGCTGTTGTGATTGTCGCAGATGCCGTAATTAGTATGGCTCGCAGCTTTTGTAAAACATGGCCTTTGCGGATAATTAGCAGCGTTGTTGCGCTGTATCTTTTTACCTTACCCACTCTCTCGAGCCAATTAATCGCGTTAATTGGTGCTTTAATCGTCGGTTTATTTGCGCCACTAAGCACCATTCCTAAAACCCCTGACGCCGAGAAATCGTCACTACCTTGGCCGGTACTAAGCCTCATCGTCATTTTATTTGTGGTGTGTTTTAGCCTAATACCAGATTCAATTTTTGCGCCATTTTACCAAGCTGGCAGTTTAGTTTTTGGCGGTGGCCATGTTGTCCTCCCGCTATTACAAGCAAACTTGCCCACTGTTACTAACGAGGTGTTTTTAACGGCGTATGCAGCTGCGCAAGCTGTCCCCGGTCCGATGTTTACCATTGCCACTTACCTCGGTGCTTTGTGGGATGGCACGCCAAATATCACCAATGCGTTAATAGCAACGTTAGCGATTTTTACGCCGGGCTTATTGCTCATGGGAGCCTTTTTAAATCGCTGGCAAGCATTGCAAGCCATTGCTCGTTTTGCCCACATTAGCGCTGCACTCAATGCAGCGGTCGTTGGACTGCTCTTTGCGGCGTGGTTAAACCCAATTATTCCATCCGCGGTGAGTGAATTGTGGCATTGGGCGATTATCGGAGTTGGCTACGGGGTTTTAACGAAACTCAAACCACCTATTTGGGTTATGCTTATCGCTTTTGCGGCAATTGGCCTTATTGCGCACTAATCATCTAAAGAAATAACGCGAAAGCCCCAGAACGGGGCTTTCGTTTATCTGATTAACCTAAATTTGCGTTAATTATTAAGGTTGAATGATGCCCGTAATGCTTTGGTAAGGGCGCAATCCAAAGCGAGGCAACTGCGCTAAGAGAAAATCATACAAATCCGCTTGCAGATGCTCATAGGCGACCCAAGAAGTATTGCTGCTAAAACAATAAATCTCAATCGGCAAACCATGATTCAAGGTTTGTAACTCTCTGACCATTGCCAAACATTGATCACTGACCGCGGGATGTTGTTTTATATAAGCTTCAGCAAAACGTCGGAATATAGCCACATTTGTTGCATCCTGCCAAAGAAACTCATCCACATCGCATAGTAGCGGCTCATTTTTGAGTGTCGTACGAAGCTCATCACTGAGAAGGGCGACAGAATGCAAATCAACGTACAACGCCCTAGTGATCCGCCTTCCTGGCGACTCTTGCATCGCACGCCAGTTTTTAAACGAGCCTGCAATTAACGCATAAGTTGGGATCGTAGTAACCGTGTTATCCCAGTTTTTTACCCGCACCGTGTTGAGACCAAGATCAATGACCTCACCATTGGCACCATACGTATCCATTTGGATCCAATCACCCGTTTTAACCAGTCGATTCGCCGCTATTTGTATACTTGCGACAAAACCCAGTATGGTGTCTTTGAAAACCAACAACGTAACCGCAGCAATCGCACCAAAACCAGATAAAATATACGTAGGCGACTTATCCAGTAAAATACTCACCACTAGAATCAAACAAATAATAAATGTAATGAGTTTAGTAACTTGCACAATTCCTTGAATCGGAACGTCTTTCGCGAAGCTGAATTGATTGTAAAGACCATTTGCAAGACCAATCGTGCTACTCATTAAAAAGCCAGCCATGATCACAAGAGCAATCTGGCCAATTGTTTGACTTAGCACTACAGACCATTCTGGCAATACAAAAATTTGTTCGATACCAGCCAAAAAAGCAATGACAGTAATGAGTAACGCTAAACGACGATTGGCTTTATTGAGTAGGCCACGCAAATGACCAATTTTCGACGGCGAAAGTCGCGTGATCAATGCTTGAATGCTTGGCAACATCAATCGACGCGTAAACCCATACACCACCATCAACATCAATACACCAATCGCATTAGCTGTCAGCGCACTCAACCACTCCGATTGCGGTAAACTATCAAAAAATGGCTGTAAGGTTGTTTGCAATGAACTTGAAATCATAGTGGATTTGCTTCCTCATGCAGAGTAACAGCTTTAAATTGTAAAGTAGGTTCGTAGGTTTCAATTTTGTGATCTTTGGATTCCCAAAGTGAATTGACATAATGCTGAAATTCAACCCGATAAGCTTTATCTTCTTGATAATTTCCTAAAGGCACTGAATGCATGCCATGTGATTCAACGTCAATATAAATACCTTTTAAACGTCCTAGCATGAAACTACGACAAATATGATGATCGGGAGAGTCGTAAACTAAGGTCGTATTTAGTACCGCATCTAATTGACCCGATAACACCTCAAGCGCAAAGGCTACACCACCGGCTTTAGGCTTAAGTAAATGACGAAATGGGCTGTTTTGTTTGAGTTGCTTCAACTTTGTAAAGCGTGTGCCTTCAACGAAATTAATTATCGTGGTTGGATCATCTCGAAATGCTTGGCAACTGGCCTTAGTGCGCTCTACATCCATCCCTTTTAATTTCGGGTTTTTCGCAATCTGTTCTTTACTCGCGCGCTTCATAAATGGCATACCAAGTGCCCACGCGCCTGAGCCAATGAAAGGGACGTATTTCAATTCATCTTTTAAAAAAAACTTAGGTGCTGGTAAGCGATTGATTGAGCTTAATACCACAATGTCTAACCAACTTAAGTGATTAGAAACAAGCAGATACCAACCGTTTTTCGACACATGATCGCTAATGGTAAGGTGAACTTGTTCACAACCAATAGCTAAGGCCATTGCATTGCCTCTGCACCAATTACCGTAACACCAGTTAAGTGCTATCGATATTAGTCGGATAGGAAGTACTAACTTAGCAATGCCTAAAAGTAAAATCAGTGCCCCCCAAATCACCGTATTGACTAGCAAAATGAGTGTTGCTACCAATCCAACAAACCAATTAGGTAAGATCCGCTTTAACATAGTGCTGCCTCTATGATTGCTTTGATTGCTTTGATTGCTTTGATTGCACAAGCAATTGTGTCATTACTTGATCTTTCTTGTGCCAAACTTGATTTAACTCAGCTTGGAAACGTACTCTGAACTCATTGTCGCTTGCATAATCACCACACCAATTATCACTCACAGGCATAACTTCAACTTGCACATCAATATTAGGTACCCGACCTGCAACAAAATCCATAAAAGAAGGACGACCGGCAGGATAATGAATCGTAACGTTCACTATTTTATTGATCTGCTCTCCCATTGCTTGCATCACAAATGCTACTCCACCCGCTTTAGGCTTCAACAGATGTTGAAACGGGCTATTTTGTCGTTGGTGTTTATGATTTGTATAGCGCGTGCCTTCAACGAAATTGACGATACTCACTGGCATGGTTCTAAATTTTTCACACGCTTTTCGGGTTGTTTCTAAATCTTTCCCTTTTAATTTAGGGTTTTTCTTAATTTGGCTTTTTGAACTGCGCGCCATAAAAGGAAAGTCTAAAGCCCACCAAGCCAGGCCTAAAACAGGCACGTAGATCAGTTCTTTTTTCAAGAAAAAATTTAAAAAAGGGATACGACGATGCAAAACCCGCTGTAATACTAAAATATCTACCCAACTCTGATGATTCGCTATCACTAAATACCAATCTTTGTACTTCAATTCTGGAACACCATTAACGTTAAAATGAGTTGGAATGAGCAACGCTTGATTCAAGTTATTACATGCAACCCACATACTGGCACACCATTTCGCAAGACGGCTCATGACTTTTTGCCAAGGCTGGAGCGGAAGTATTTTTAATAATCCACAAATAAAAATCGGAATAAACCACACAATGGTATTGATAACGTAAAGCGTCAAGCCAAACACAACACGAAAAGCCGACATTGATTCTCCCTTTAGCCCTTTTCGAAAAATGTCTCAGAATGAGATACAGCCGAGTTCAATGAACCGAGTAAATAGACTTGTTCATCAATTAGCCCTCTATCTTATCACTAATTCGCAAAAGTTCGCGCTAGATAATCACCTAAAAGGCCAAAATCGGAGGTCTAAGCAGAATAACATGTGAATTTTTACGCGACCTATTTGTGCAGTTGTTGGCCAGCTCGTATCGGATCTTTGACTGATTAAAATCCATGCTAACTTTGCTTTGATACAAGACAAATTCATTGGGCTTGTCTAAAATTGATTGAGCAAAAGGTCTATGACTGGCACAATTTCCTATTCTATTTTTTATTTAGTGTGATTGACGATATGGCAAACTTAGAAGCAGCACGTTGGTTTACTGAGATCAGTGACAGAGATGGCAGCGCATTTTCATTACGCGTAAAACGTAAACTAGATGAGAAACAATCACCGTTTCAACTCGTTGAAATGTTTGAAACAACCGACTTTGGCAACCTGATGATTATCGATGGTTGTACTATGGTCAGCTCACGCGAAAACTTTTTCTATCACGAAATGATGAGCCATCCGGCACTTTTCTCGCATCCTGCACCAAAAAATGTTGTGATCATTGGCGGCGGTGATTGCGGTACTTTACGTGAAGTACTAAAACACCAAGACGTTGAAACGGTCACACAAATCGACATTGACGAAGTCGTAACCGAAATGTCGCTTAAGTACTTCCCAGAACTGTGCGAATCGAATAACGACCCTCGTGCAACCGTTATGTTTGATGATGGCATCAAGTACATGAAAGAAGCTGCACCGGAATCGATCGACATTGTTATCGTCGACGGAACCGATCCTGTTGGTCCAGGCGAAGGCTTATTCAACCATGCTTTTTATCAGAGTTGTTTAGCCGCTTTGCGCCCTGGTGGTATTTTAATACAACAAAGCGAATCACCTTTGATGCACATGGATTTACTGTGTGATATGCGCGATGCAATGAAAGAAGTCGGCTTTGTTGATTTAAAAACATTACCATTCCCACAGCCTATTTACCCAAGTGGTTTATGGTCAGCAACGATGGCGCGAAAAGGTGAGGTATTTAATGGCTTTCGTGAAACGGATGCCGAGCGAGCGAGTTTCTCGACAGAATACTACAACACCGGCATTCATAAAGGCGCATTAGCTACACCAAACTTTATGCAGCGCGCGTTCGACAAACAGAAATAAACGCAGCATTACCAAATAAAACGGCCTTAATGGCCGTTTTTAATTTCACTCATTTAGGATTAATAAAAACGGAATACCATGAAAGTCCCTCACTCTTTTTTGTTTGCTTCTTTGCTCAGTTTTCCGGTCGCGAGCTTTGCAAACAAGCCGCTACAATTTAGCGACATTTTCGACTTTAAAACCGCAAAACAAACGGTACTGGCTGAAGATGGTTCAATTCTAGCCTTTTCATCAACGCCCTATCGAGGCGATAAACAAGGCCTTGTCTACACCTTAAAAAATAACAAATTACTTGCTCGTGTTGATCTCGGGAGCGCACCACACATAAACAAAAGTGCGACGTGGGTTAGCTTCACCAAATCCCCTTCTTTGCTCAGCATGGAAACCACTAAAAAAGCCGAGCGAAAGAAACTTCCAAAACACCTTGTTTTGGTGAACACACACACCGGCGAAGAGCACGAGTTTAAAGACGTCAAAGACTATCAGTTGTCGGATGACGGTCAATGGCTTGCCTATCGAACAACAAAAGATGATAACGAAACCGAAACCGCCAAAGCGACAAAGTCTGAAAGCACACTTACTGCCGATAAAAGCGATTCTTTTCATACGCTAGTACTCGTTGATTTAACGACCTTTAATAGCTCAAGCGTTGAAGTCGTTAATCAATATGCATTATCAAATGTCGGCTTAATTTGGCAGGCCGGTTCAAGTGATGGTGCCACGAATCAAATCTCGCTGAAGCGATTTGCCTCGAATAAAACAACTACCTTGCTAAAAGAACCTGGGGTCACTGTTGCCGCCTTCACTTGGCAACCTCAAGCCGAGCACATTGCCTTTTTGGAAGGCAATTACGTCAATGAAGACAACAGACGCCGCGAGTATTCCGTCAGATTATTCGATGTTGCTAATGGAAAACTAAGCACGTTACCAAATCAAGTTGGGTGGGCAACCGCGAAAACAGCCAAACTGCAATGGTCTGATAATGGCGAGCGACTTTATTTTGGTAATGCCCCCCGCTTGTCACCTAAAACGAAAGTACTTACCTATACAGACCGCCAGTCTTTAACCGATCTCCCGACTGCACGGGCGCAAAAAGGGTTGAAAATTTGGCATCACCAAGACGCTGAGATCAAACCTCGCGAAATTAATCAGTGGAACAAAGAATACAAATATCAACAATTTACCGCGGTATATCACATCAATAGCGAAAAAGTCGTTCAACTGACTTCGCCTATTACAGCCAAAGCGAAATTCAACGTAAATGCGCCGTATTTGATTCTAGAAAACGATCGCCCTTATCTCCATGAAATCACACACAATGGTTTTTTCAGCGATTATTACAGCATTGATGTCGCGACAGGAAAGCAGAATCTTATCGTCAAAAAAAGTCGTTTTGAGCCAAGTTTATCTCCCCAAGGTACACATGCAGTTTATTTTTCCGAGGGTGAATACTGGCTAAAACAATTAGCGGATCAAAAGCTAAGCCCACTGACCAACGCGATTCGCCAGACCTTATTCGCAGATGACAAACATGACTATCCTAGCGAGCAGCCTGGGTATGGCATAGCCGGTTGGCGTTTAGATGGCAAAGAAGTGCTAATTTACAGCAAATACGATATTTGGGCATTCAACATTGAGACACTAGAAGCTACGCAATTAACAACTGGCCAAGAACAGCGCATTCAATACCGCCTGAAAAAACTCGATAAACAATGGCTTGGTTATAAATCGACTGACACTTTGTTACTGAGTGGCCATAATTTGCAATCGAAAGAGACGCTGGTCGCAACCTTAAATGTTTCAGAAAAGCGTGTTAAGCACGTTTTGCAAGGCGATGCGCGGTATGACTTAGTACTAAAAGCAAAACAAGCTGAAACATTGATTTTTACAAAGCAAAGCTATCACCACTACCCCGATTATTGGCAAACGACGACAACGTTTAACAAAACACAACAGCTCACAAATCTTAATCCACAAATTAAAGATTTCGCATGGGGTGAAACACCAGAACTCGTGCAATACAAAGGCTTTGATGGCGAAGATTTACAGGGAGTTTTGATAAAACCAAGCGGCTATCAGACAGGGCAAAAAGTGCCTGTCGTGATTTACTTTTACCGTTATATGAGCCAACGACGTTTTGATTTTCCAAAAATGGAATTAAATCATCGCCCGAACTTTCCGATCTTCACCTCAAATGGTTATGCCGTATTTTTGCCTGATATTCGTTTTGAAATTGGTCACCCTGGTAAGTCATCCACACAAACCATGATAAATGCAGCGCAAAAACTCATTGATATTGGTGTCGCCGATCCGAATAAAATTGGGTTACAAGGTCATTCATGGGCGGGCTACCAAAGTGCCTTTATGATCACGCAAACGGATATGTTTAAAGCCGTTGTGTCTGGTGCGCCGGTCTCAAATATGACGTCGGCTTACAGTGGCATTCGATTAGGTTCAGGGCTTGCGCGCCAATTTCAATATGAAACTGGGCAAAGCCGCATTGGTAAAACTCTGTTTGAAGCACCAGAGCTTTATATCGAAAATTCACCCGTGTTTTTTGCCGATAAAGTGAATACCCCCATTCTGATCATGTTTGGTAACAAAGACGATGCAGTACCTTATCAAGAAGGGATTCAATACTTCCTTGCACTTCGTCGTGCCAATAAAGACGTGATTTTCTTAGAATACGAAGATGAGCCTCATCACTTAAAACAATTCCCAAACCAGTTGGATTTCTCGATTCGGATGTTGGAATATTTTGACCATCACTTAAAAGGTAAACCCGCACCTGCGTGGATGCAACAAGGTGAAGCCTATCAAGCTGAATAGGTGTGTGATCCTAGCGTTGGATTAGCTTAGGTGAGCGCGACATAACGTCGCGCCTACCTAGCCATCCCATATCGGATGATAACCATCTACAGAACTAAATGGTTAGACCTTAAAAAATCTAAAGGCGCCTAGTGCGCCTTTGCTCTTACAAACCAGCGATTCAACTTAAAGAAGTCTTTACAGGTGAGTAGGGTTGCCATCATCATAATATCCATCATGTGGTACCAGACAATATAAATATGCCACTTCCATTCACCTTTGATTCTAAATTCAGAATACGCCGTAATATAAATAAATAGATAAGCAAATTGAATTAACACGAGCCCACTGATAGGAAGCCAAAATAGGTAGTAATACGACGGACTAGGTTTGACATAGAAAAAGTAGCCTACAATACAAACGATGAAAAAGACGTCATGAAGTAAGCCACCAATAAAATCATTGTCGTGCAGTTTTATATCATAACTGGCATAACATAGGGCGAAAATCACACTAATAACAAACGCATAGTTAAACGGCTCTTTTGTTTTCGACATTCGAGTGAGATTCGTCAACACAGCAATGCCATAGATAAACGCGAGTAACAGTGTATAAATTGAGTTAAGAAAATCGATATTCACGGGCTCTCTAATTTTTTAAAATCAAGATCCGTTTTGACTTTCAATCCTTTTAGTATTAAAAATAAAAATTCTAATTACTTTTTTTAATTCTAGTATTTTGCATCAAACTTTTAGCATTTAAAAAATCGCGATTCAAAATGAGTGCTGTAATCATGATTAAGTCGATTAGAGTTCCTCCATATGAAAATACATCCCAAAGAAACCACGCAACTTTATTACCTAATATTTCGACATCAATATGCATTGTAAGAAACAGAATAGTGCTACAACTCAACCCAATAAGTATGTAATAAGCTGCTGAATTAAAAGATTGTTTGAATATTTTTAGAGAAAACGTGATCAGTACAATTGTAGCTAAATCATAAAGTGCCCAATTTAAAAACCAATTGGGAACCAAACTAAAATTTGCTAAATCATCTGCAATAAAATAAAAAAAGAAAACAATAAAAGAAACAATTATTGTATTAAGATAGTTTTTATCGGTTAGAAAGTGCATTGTTAAATTGAAGAGAAAGGCCATTAAAAAGCCCCAAACGATCAATGCACTTAATGATGTTCCAAATATATCTGTTAGAAGCACACTCAGGTTTCATCTTTTTGTGGAATTGGGATATATCTTGGTGCACCGCCCGAGATCTTGCCCAAAGTTTCATTGGTAGAAATCACCTTATCAGACATCATGGCCGCTTGACCAGTAAATTTCACTGAGCGCTTTGCGACTGCTAGCTTTTTCATCATTTTCAACATTTTGTTTTCCCTCAAAGAGTAAAAATCTGTTTTTTATTGTTCGTCGCCGCCCGTGTAAGGCACGACTTTCGAAAGGTGAGGGAGATATATCAAGTTACGTGCCAATAATTTTTGACGCCCTAATATCTTGTAAAAAACAGAAGAGTATTTAATCTAATTGATACAAAAAAGCCGCAATAAATGCGGCTTTTATCAAGTTTTTCAATCTATGCTAAAACAAATAGTACATCATTTTTCATCGGGTTACGTCTTTATCATGTGACATGCCAATTTTCTGACAAACCGCTTTAAAAAAACACTAACCTATTGAATTTTAAGCTTCCATGCGGCAATTGCTTGCTGCACTTGCGGCAAGGAAGTGCCTCCGAGCGCTTTTCGAGCGGCAATACACGCGTCAATTTCAAGCACAGGATACACATCGTCATCAATCACATCACATACTGCTTTAAATTCACTAAGCGGCAACTCTTCTAAATTTTTACCTTTACTGATTGCCAGTTGCACCAGCTGCCCAACAATATGATGCCCTTGGCGAAATGGAATGCCCTTAGCCACCAAATAATCGGCCAATTCCGTAGCGTTTGCATGCCCCCCTTTGGCAGCTGCAAGCGTACGCGCAGAACGTACCGACAATCCAGAAATACAAGACTGGGCCATATGAATACAAGCCAGCCAAGTCGTTAAAGCATCAAATAAGCCTTCTTTATCTTCTTGCATGTCTTTGTTATAAGCCAATGGCAGCGCTTTAAGGGTCATCGACATTGCGCTAAGTGCCCCAAAGACCCGGCCTGTTTTACCGCGAATAAGCTCAAGCGCATCCGGATTCTTCTTTTGTGGCATCAAGCTTGAACCAGACGTGACCGTATCTGCCAACTCAATAAAGCCCGCTTCACCACTATTGTAAAAAATTAAATCTTCAGCCAAACGCGATAAATGCAGCATAGATAGCGATGCACAGCTTAATAGCTCAATAACAAAATCACGATCGGATACTGCATCTAAACTGTTACGTGTTGCTCTTGCAAAACCTAACTCTTTTGCAAGTATTTCACGATCAATGCCATAGGCAGTGCCAGCTAACGCACCACTGCCTAGTGGGCATTCGTTAAAACGATTTACCGCATCCGTTAGGCGACTATGATCACGGGCAAGCATTTCGACATAAGCTAAACACCAATGGCTAAATAACACCGGTTGAGCGCGCTGCAAGTGCGTATAACCAGGTAAAATGGTGCCAAGCTCACGCTCTGCTAATGCGATAAACGCTTTTTGTAATGCTTCAATAGCACCTAATAAGGTCGTTGCGGTAGTGCGGCACCACAGGCGAAAATCGGTGGCAACTTGATCGTTGCGGCTACGTCCCGTATGGAGTTTTTTACCTAAATCTCCAACTTTTTCGATGAGTTTCGATTCGACATAAGAATGAATGTCCTCATCACCGGCATGTGCAATCGATTCGGGATCGGCTTTTACCTCTTTAAGCAATTCTAAAAGTGCTGCCGTTAATTGCGCTAGCTCGCTTTGCGATAATACGCCCACGCTGCTAATCGCTTTTGCCCACGCAATTGAGCCAATAATATCTTGTTCTGCAAGTTGATAATCAAATGGCAATGAATCATTAAACTGTTTAAATGCCGAATCAGGACCTTGTGAAAAACGGCCTCCCCATAACGCCATGGCGAAGTCTCCTTATCGATAGTAGAAGGCGCGCGCTCGTAAACACAGGTCATACTAGCGCGCTAAAGATTGGGTTATTTTGCTTTGTTGAGCGCCGCAATTCGGCTAGAGAGCGAGTACAAACGAATAAAGCCTTCGGCGTGCGCTTGGTTGTAAACCTCATCGGCACCAAACGTTGCAAAATCTTCGCTATACAGACTATTTGGCGAGCGCTTTTGTACTGGCGTCACTTGGCCTTTGTACAGCTTAAGCACGACTTCGCCTGTCGCATACTCGGACAACGCTTGCGCACCTGCCAATACCGAGCTTTTTAGCGGAGTAAACCAACGACCGTCGTAAACTAAATGTGCGAATTCGTTGCCTAATAACTCTTTCCACTTCCGGCTCGTTTTATCAAGTACAAGTTCGTCAATGGCTTGCAGCGCTGCGACCATGACGGTGCCTCCTGGGGTTTCGTAACAACCACGAGATTTCATCCCCACTAAGCGATTTTCGACAATATCAATTCGGCCAATTCCATGCGGCGCCGCAATGGCGTTGAGCTTCATTAAACAACCATAAGGTGAATAACGCTCACCATCCACCGCTACTATTTCGCCCTTTTCAACGGCAACGGTAACGTATTGTGCTTTGTCTGGCGCTTGCTCAGGTGAAACCGTCATCGTCCAAACTTGCTCACTCGGCTCATTCCATGGGTTTTCTAACTCTCCACCTTCTGTTGAAATGTGCCACGCGTTACCATCGCGACTGTAAATCTTTTTAAGTGTTGCTGAGCACGGGATTTTTCTTTCTTCTAAGTAGTTAAGCAATGACTCACGGCTTGTTAAATCCCACTCACGCCATGGCGCGATCACTTTTAAATCGGGCGCCAGTGCCGCAAAACACGATTCAAAACGCACCTGATCGTTACCTTTACCTGTACAACCATGTGCCAGTGCATCCGCGCCTACTTTACGGGCTATCTCAACTTGTGCTTTGGCAATGATTGGACGCGCCATTGAAGTACCTAATAGATAAGTTCCTTCATAAATACAGCCTGTTTTTAAAGTAGGGTAAATATAGTGAGCAACAAACTCTTCTTTTAAATCAACGATGTGACACTCAGATGCACCTGAAGCAAGCGCTTTCGCTTCCACACCCTCTAACTCGGCATCACCTTGACCAACGTCGGCAACAAAACACACGACTTCGCATTTATAGTTTTCTTTAAGCCATGGCACGATTGCCGAGGTATCTAAACCGCCAGAATAGGCCAATACGATTTTGTTTATTTCGCTCATTACTTTACGTCCTTACAAAATTTGGATTCAACAAAGTGAGTAACAGTGCGTTTTGCGCATGCATACGGTTCTCGGCTTGTTGCATAATTCTAGAATTTGGGCCATCCATTACTTGCGAAGTGATCTCGTACTCGCGGTGCGCAGGTTGGCAATGTAATACGGTCGTTGCGCCAGTTTTATCGAGCAACTCCTGATTAATTTGATATGGCATGTATGTATCGACCACTTCACGAAGCGGTGTTTTATCGCCCATCGAAACCCACGTATCAGCATAGAGCACATTTGAGCCCACTGCCGCCTCAATACGATCACTAATTGACACTGAAGCGCCATTTGCAGCCGCTAATTGCTCTGCTTGCTTGAGTATTTGCGCATCAGGCGAATGGCCACGAGGGCAAACAGCAACAAAATCTGTGCCTAAAGTCGCTGCAAGCAACATCAAAGAATGCGCCACATTGTTTCCTTCACCTAAGTAGGCAAGTTTTAGCTCAGATACGTCGCCATACGCTTCTTGCAACGTCATAAAATCTGCTAACGCTTGGCATGGGTGATATAAATCACATAAGCTGTTAACTACCGGGACTGACGCATGCTCAGCCATACATAACAGCGTATCGTGACGCATCACTCGCGCGACAATGGCGTCAGCCCAAGTCGAAATATTGAGAGCAAAATCTTTTACTGACTCACGTGCACCCATCGCACCATTTTGCTGATCCAGATATACTGCATGGCCACCGAGTTTGTTAATCCCAATATCAAACGACACGCGTGTGCGCAAACTAGGCTTTTCAAATAATGTGACAATGGACTTTCCTGCCAATGCGTTTGCATAGTCAGCCGGGTTTTGTTTCATCTGAATTGCAAGATCAAGTAGCTGCTTAAGTTCAGATTTACTGAACTCAAGGCCATGAATGTAGTGAGCCATGATTTTTCCTCTTAAGGCGTAACTTTTGTACCTACGTGTTCACCTGCCAATAAAGCCGTCAGGTTTTCTGGCTTTTGCCAGCTAGAGATATACACGCCTCGTCGTAATTGTTGGGCAGCGGTTAGGCTTGTCTTCACTTTCACCTCCATCCCGCCCACAATCACTCCCTGTTCGATCAGTGTGGCGATTTGTTCGCCATTGAGTTCATGTAAAGGTTGTTTATTACCATCAAGCACCGCTTCAACATCAGTCATAAAAATAACTTCTGCATTTAAGCTTGCCGCAATCGCCGCTGCCGCTTCATCCGCATTGACGTTATATAATTCGCCATCGTCGCCTAGGCCAATTGAGCTCACAATAGGAATAAATCCCGCACTTAACATTGCGGGGATCACACCTTGATGTGTGCCTTCGCACTCACCCACTTGAGCAAGCACTTTAAGTTTTTGCTTAACCGACACTCCGGCTTCGTACAGCGATAAACCGACCGGTTTAAAGCCCGAACTAATTGCACTGCACATCAATTGTTTGTTGGCAGTACCTGCAAGCGCCCCTACGATATAGGGCATTTGCTCACGCGGAGAAATACGCAATCCCTGGTGTTTCGATGTGACAAAGCCTGCGTCATTTAGCCAACTATCAACTAACGCGCCACCACCATGAACAATAACAAAATCGAATTGAGATTGTGCTTTCATCACTTCAAAGAGCGCTTTTGGCGCTTCTTCAACATTTAATACGGCACCGCCTAATTTAATGACCCAAATAGGTTTTACTGAATTCATTATTAAGCTCCTTTCAATCCAAGTTCTGCTGGATAGTGACTAACTAAGTTCATACATTGCAGTGCTTGACCTGCCGCGCCTTTTAACAAGTTATCGATAGCTGAAACCACTATCAATTGCTGACCTTGTTGTTGCCAACCAATATCGACAAATGGTTGATTCGCCACACTCTTTATCGAAGGCATTAGTTTGCCTTTTAAACGGATTAGCGGCTCATCAGCCAACGTTTGGTATGCGTTATTCACATCTTCAATTGTCACGTTAGGTTTTAACGTCACGTAAATGGTTTCTAAAATGCCACGTGCAAAGTTTCCTAAATGCGGTGTAAACAATACTTGGTGGCCCAGATACTGACAGATCTCTGGCGTATGGCGGTGATTAAACAAACCGTACGGTGCAAGTGACACTTCGCAAAAATGGGTGTTAATTGCCGCTTTACGACCAGCACCGGTCACACCCGAAACCGCATTAATGATCACTGGTTGATCGGCAAGTAAGCCTGCGTTTTTTAGCGGTTTTAACGCGTTTAATGCAGCTGTAGGATAACAACCTGCGACTGCAATAAGATCCGCGTTTGCAATTTCTTTTGGATACCATTCAGCAAGACCATACTGCGCTTTCTCTAGCCACTGCGGATAAGGGTGAGCAAAGCCATAATACTTATCGTAATCCCCTTCTTCATGAAGGCGATAACCACCCGACAAATCAAATACCTTTTTACCAAGGGCTAAAAATTGCGGTGCAAGTTCAACACTGACATGATGATCGGTACATAGACAAACATAATCTGCATTGGCTGCAATGGCATTAAACGCATCCGCTGTTAATGGGTTCAGTGGCATATCAAGTAAACCGCTGTGTTCTGGGTAAAGGTCGCTCAGCAACTTACCTTTATCTTGACTGCCTTCCGACACATATATATCGACTAAATTGAGGTGAGGGTGCTTCGCCACTAGACTGGCCAACTCAACACCGCTGTATCCACTTGCACCTACAATTGCTACGTTTTTCATCTTCTGCTTTACTCGCCTTACGAACTTGCTACAGTATTTCTACCTGCGTGGACGGCCGTTTTTTATCTAAAACACCGCGCCCGGTTAAAATTTACACTTTAAAGACTATTTATGCTAAAAAAGTGAATTGATATTCATGCTAAACAGATTTACAGTGTGATGCAATATCAAAGCTAAAATAATTTGAGATTTTTATGCCTACACCTAATTTTTTATCGATGTATCAACAACTCATTGCCAGTCCATCGGTGAGTGCAATGGACCCTTTGTTAAACGTCACCAACAAACCAGTTATCGATCTTTTAGCAACCTGGTGCGAGGCACTTGGCTTTCAAGTTGAAATCACAGAGCTTGAATCTGCACCTGGTAAATATAATTTAGTCGCAAAACGCGGAAATGGCGAAGGTGGATTAATGTTAGCGGGTCATACCGACACCGTGCCATTCGACGATAGTCGTTGGAGTAAAGATCCATTTAAACTGACTGAACAAGATAACAAACTGTTTGGTTTAGGAACGATCGATATGAAAGGTTTTTTTGCCTTTGTAATTGAATCCCTTAAAGAACTGAGCGAGCTTGAACAAAAACAACCGATTTTAATTCTCGCGACCGCCGACGAAGAAACCACTATGGCAGGTGCGATTGAAATTGCCAAAAAAAGTACCATTAAACCAGCGCGCTGTATTATCGGCGAACCAACGGACATGGTCCCCGTGTTTACACATAAAGGCCACATGTCGACCGCCATTCGAGTGATCGGCCGCTCGGGTCACAGTTCAGATCCTGCGCGTGGGCTCAACGCCATAGAAGTCATGCATTTAGTCATTGCCAAACTATTGCAATTACGTGATGAATTAAAGAATAAATATTCAACAGGGCATTTCGCTATTCCCTATCCAACCCTCAACTTAGGCCATATTCACGGCGGTGATAATGCAAACCGTATTTGTGGGTGCTGTGAACTGCATATTGATATGCGCCCACTACCCGGCTTGAGTATCAAGGCGCTCCAAGCGCTGCTTATTGATGCTGTTGCGCCAATTAACGCTCAATATCCTAATGCGGTCGAAGTGATTGATCTACATGAACCGATCCCGGCGTTCAGCGGCAGTACCGATAGTGCATTAGTTAAGCTCGCTGAAAAAATTTCTGGTGAAAAGGCCGTAGCGGTAAATTACTGCACCGAAGCTCCATTTATTCAACAGCTTGGCTGTGAAACCATTGTCATGGGCCCAGGTTCAATTAATCAAGCTCATCAGCCGGATGAATATCTCGCGATGGACAAAATCAAGCCATCGCAAGCCATCATCACCCAGCTAATCAAGCAAAGCTGTTACGAATAAAGGGTATCTGCGCAATTGGATCAGGGGGCTAATGCCTCTTGATCAGCCTTTTCTTCGCATAAATGCTTTCTCAAAAACCCTAATCCCGCTAAACTAAACGCGTTTTTCCTATCGCTAGGCAATGATTGCATGAATTCTCATTTAGGACGTCGCGCGTTTTCTCCAATGGAACTGCATGCTTTATTTCATGGCTACGTTTATGGAGATGAAAAACAAAAGCGTGAACAACCTAAACATTGGCATTTTTGGCTTCCTTTATTTGCTTATTATACCGGCGCGTATTCGGATGAAATTGGCCATCTCACCCTTGAAAACCTTACAACACGTGACGGCATTGAAGGGTTTGAGTTCACCACTAATGAAAAAATTTTACCGCGCTTTATTCCTATTCACAGTGCCCTATGGCAAGCCGGTTTAGAAGATTATTTAGAGTTTGTTAGCGAGCAACATCAAGAGCGATTACTGTTTGATTTACCGAGCAAAGTAAATCGCTACAGCGAAAAAGTGCGAATTTGGTTTTCAGGCGAAGGCGAGCGTTTGGGTTATTTGCAAAAATGCGGTTTACCCAATATCGATCAGCAAGGACTCAAAACAGCGATCAGTAGCTTACGTTTAAACTTTGAACAACAATTACGCATTCATGCAATACAAGCCGGTCAAAAGCCGCTCTACAACTATTTAATGGGCTATCGTCAAGACCACTCTTTAAGCGAGCCAAACTCACTGATGTTGCAACATATCGTAGAACCCCTTCGCAACATCAATAGCAAAGCCCACTGGCAACGTTTTATCGCTCGTCAAAATAGCTAACAGTTTAACGCGTGCTTGGTAAAGAATAGAGCAAAGTAAACTTTGCACAGTTTGGATCGCCTTCCCACGTTGGAGTGGTTTTAGTTTCAATGCCAACCCCATAATGTGAAGCCATACCTTGCAACACACCTTCCACTAAACTAAACATTCGTCTTTTAGAACGATAAATTAAATCAGCATCGACCGGAGATGTCGCAACATAAGAAAAGGTAGGAGGTATCGCATCTGGGTAAAGTTTCTTCAGTTCAATTTTATGCAAATCGTCCAAGTTTTTTAATACACAAGACGGGTGCGCAAAATCAGTGAACTCACTTGGCAACAGTTTAATGAGCTTTGGATATAACCATTTACCGAATTCAAATTGTGCTTGCTCAGGCGTAATACCTAGCTTATTGACCGTGTGTCCGACGATTTCTAGTAATTGCTCATCAGGGTAATTTTCCGTTCGTACAAATTGTTTACTGGTGTCAAATTGGCAGGCATCTAAAATCTCATAAAACGTTTCAATACCTGCAATTTCAACAATAAAGTCTTCAAGCAAATTAAAAATATGACCTTTCACTTTTTGCCCTCCTCCGAGCTGAGTTTTGGCAGCTGTATTACAAACTCGGAACCCTTACCTAGGATACTTGATACTGTTAGCTCCCCACCATGTTGGTGAATAATTTCCATCGAGATCGACAACCCAAGCCCTGTACCTTTACCTATTGGTTTTGTGGTAAAAAACGCATCAAATATTTTTTGTAACGTACTCTCACTCATGCCTATGCCATCATCACGAAAAACAAGATAAACCGATTCACCCTCTTCATAACTTGAAATCCAAAGATGACCAAAGCCTTCAATAGCCTGCCCTGCATTAATGATCAAATTTAAGAACACTTGGCTTAATTTCCCTGGAATACCCAAGATCTCCGTTTTCAGATTAAGATCGGTGATGACTTCAACATGATATTTAATTTGCCCAGCAGCTAGATTCAACGTTTCCGACACTAAGCGATCGATGTTTACCTTCGTTTTTTCATCCTCACCATGTCGAGAAAAGTTACGGAGCTCACGCACAATCGCAGCAATTCGGTCAATCCCCGTGAGCGACTCGGCAATTAAATCAGGCATGTCTTCCTCTATCGACGCCATGTCGTGTTTAGCACGAAGTTGAGTAAGTAATGAACTCTCTAACTGAGCTTGCTCTACCAACTCATGTTGAAACGTAAGTATCGCTTTGACGTAATTATTTAACACATCTAAATTGCACGCGACGAATCCTGCTGGCGTATTGATCTCGTGAGCAACCCCTGCAGCAACTAACCCGATAGATGCGAGCTTTTCTTGTTGGATCATTTGCATCTGCTGGGCTTTCAATGTTTCTAAAGCACTCGAAAGTTGCTGATTCGCCTCATACAATGCGCGAGATTTTGACTCTAATAATTCTTCAGCCAAGATTTTGCCTTCGCGTTCTCGCGATAGCTGTCTCTTTAATAATGCCAGTTCTTTGGCTAGCGAAGATTGTTCTGTCATTCAACCTCATTTTAGTAATAGTTACCTAAGTTACCTAAGTTACCTAAAGATGCTTGCTCCACGAGAATTTGTAGGTAATTCAGTAGGGTGCTAGTTTGATACAGAATGTTCACGGTTGGTCAACTACATTGAAAACCAACAATAAAACCTATTCAAGCAGATTGGATATATTAAGTATGATCAGAATTCAGAGAGCTTCAAGAAAAAACCTCGATGGTGGAGTCTAACGATAGAAAATAAACGGTTAACTCATTAGACGCTTTGTTGATTCGATATTTTTAGGCAAGCACTTGTGCCCATGAGACAAGTGCTTAATAACATAACCAAAAAATACTTAACGAACCAATGTGGTTATTTTTCACTCAAATATTGATTTGTATAGTTGTAAAAGTGCAGATTCGGATTTTATTATACCTCGATGCCCCAGTTTCGATGTGTAAATAAGTTTCGCATCAGGCCAAAATTCCGTAAGAATTTCGCTTTCAATACATTTTACATAGGTATCATCTCTATCATGAATAATGGATAAAGGTAACGCTTGACTTTGGACTCCAAAATAAGCGCTATAAATATCCCAATTACCATCGTTAATACCATATCGTTTTAGAATCACTTGAGATAAATGCTCTGACATTTTAGGCGTAAAACTAAGTTGAGCCGCTACTTTTTCGAAAATACCATAAAAACTTGCAGGCGCACTTATCAAGCCAAGACGGTTTGTTTTTAAACCATTTTTCGCTGCATTAATCAGCGCAAGCCCCCCGAAACTATATCCAATTATACAATCTATACCATCATATATATCTACGAGATAACGGATCCCTGCGATGAAATCATTCATATCGGATTCTGTACCTTCAGAATTTCCATGGCCTACTGCATCAAATGCAACAACACACTTTCCTTGTTGAACTAACATATTTATCAGAGTTGAAAAGTGAGCAGCTTTTGACTCCCAACCATGGACCAACAACACATCAGGTTTAGTGCCACCCCATAAGTAGTAGTGGCATGATAATCCATTCTTAAGCGTAAACTGATTCCGATAGCTGCTTGTATCGAGAAATCGATTTTTAGGATCTTTATTATTTCGACGAGGTCTAAAGATTAAACTTTCCAACTTTTTTCTTGTATAGTTCTCAGCAATCAGCTCACCGAGCTTAATCGCACCTCTAAATGCCTTTAATGATAATCCTCCTCGATATTCTGGAAGATCATATTTACCATATGATGAAGAGATCCTTGTTTTAGTTTCTTGTTCTTTCATTTAAAACCTCCATTTTTATGACTAATTAAATTAACTCATTTCAATTTCACTATAGGGCACTAAACAATTTTTATTTTCATCCCAAACATGACACGAGAAATTCTGATACATATCACTCAATCGCCATTGAGTTACTGAAACTTCTTTTAGCATTTGAATTTCAGCCATTGCATTAGGTAAATTATAAAAAGGAATTTTAGCATTCAAATGATGAATATGGTGAAACCCAATATTCCCTGTCACCCAACTCATTATCTTTCCCATTTTAAAAAAAGAAGTACTTTTTAATGCTGCATCGATGTAATCCCAATTTTCTTTGCTATAAAGAAATAGCGTA
Organism: Pseudoalteromonas luteoviolacea B = ATCC 29581; assembly: GCA_000333235.1. Lineage (GTDB taxonomy): Bacteria > Pseudomonadota > Gammaproteobacteria > Enterobacterales > Alteromonadaceae > Pseudoalteromonas > Pseudoalteromonas luteoviolacea_D. Next base: position 104,768 of record CAPN01000019.1, read on the forward strand.
TATAGAAATAGGACAGAATATATAGAAATAGGACAGGCAACAATACGAATGGCTATTTTTCGAGATTTTTTTAATCCACGCTAGAAGTTGAAGATGTATCGCGTAAGGCATCATTGAAGAAAGGTAAGGCTAGGTTAACAGAAAATTACGTGTGTATTTTTAACGAAATAGGCCTCAACCACGATTTAAAAAAACATAAAAACAATATTTATCATGGTCTTAACTGAGAGCTAACGAAACGACTTTAGATTGACGCTTTATCTATGTCATTTCGCCATGGTCATAGAACAAATATGGGGTATTTGGGTATAGAATCGAGCAAAAAGTGTTAATTAAGGTAATCTGATTATCTATTTTCTCAACATTCCATGTGCGATAAGGATAGGAAACAACAAAAAGTACACATAGCCTGCCCAACCGATTAAATGACTAGGTAAATAGATAGACAATACAATACTGCTCAACGCTATCAGATTAACAATCGCCCATGATTGCTGTTCAGTTTGAGTTTGATATTGTTCAAAGCAAGTTAAGTTAAGCCTCTCTTTTTGGCGATTCGCATAGGCAAATAACGCAAAAAAGTTAGCCGACAGCGCCCAAAATCCAACAGAATAAAACACGAACATAAACCTTACTTCAAAAATATTGTCGTATTTCATTTCAGACGGCAAATAGCCATCGGATAGTGCGGCAAACAAACCTTGCATCATGATCCGCAATGGAAAAATATAAATCAATACCACAAAGACTAAGGTACAGCTCAGCAAAATAGTTGGAGCATCTTCTAAACCATATTTTCGACACCAGGCGGCATGACTTGCCCAGATCCACGCGATGATTGCAAAACTAGCAGCAAAAGAAGGCACAAGCTTTACGGCTTGTAGAAACTCCGTGAAATTAGTTGGAATATCATCAATCGAGATTATTAGCATGGTGACCGCAAACGCGAATGACGCGGCTACAAAGGTTTCTAACCGATCCATACTCTCACCGCGCAAGCGAAATGTAGTATCTATTGGCCGTGTCATGCTCTCTCCTTTTTTGTTCAACGTTTTTACAAGGTAAGACTAGCAGCTAAATACCACGTGACGAAAGTGCCAAAAGTCATCCTGCGAAGGCCGCCGATTTTGATTAAAAGCAAATCGATGCCTGATTCTAGCCTCATTGATATTAACTACTTGCTTTGATCGCAGCACACTCAAAAAATGCGCGCCTACCCAACTTAAAAAATCAAGAAAATGCCTGCCACGATCCACTCTAATCCCAGTGGTCGGCGCATCCAAAATCGATAAAATGAACAAGGTTAACAAACTCGCTTAACCTTTATGGTACTTTTACTTTGAAAAGTGTGAAGCCAAAGCTTTTCACTGAGCTAAACGTTTTTCATGACTTTTGGCACTTATGCCACACACTCAACCTTTTTACGATACGCATATTGTTTTAAGGAGTGAGTAAAAATTATGCTTTATACCATTTTACATTATGCGCACATCATCGCTGGCGTCATCTCGTTGGCCGTTTTTTGGTTACCTATCGCTGTAAAAAAAGGCAGTCGCAAACATAACCGTTTGGGTCGCGTTTATGTCAATGCCATGTATGTGGCATCTGCTACAGGAGCAGCCATGTCGTTAAGCGCAATTAGCGTGTGGGTAATGGCCGATAACGAACAAACTGGAGCGTTTCAACCAATGTGGGCTTTACTACTTTATTTGAGCTTACTTACTTTCACAACGGTACGTCATGCTGTACTGGTATTGAAGGCTAAACAAACGCGTTTAACGCTTAAAGCTTTGCCCCACTTGGGTTTGACCGTTAGTTTACTTGGGTTTGGCATAGTGATTGGCATTTATGGATACGTGCTTAACCATATTTTACTCATGATTTTTGGAGTACTTGGTGCTTTTCTTGGCGGAAATTTCTTACACTACAGTTTTAAACAAACATTAACGCCACGTGAGTGGATCTTCGAACACCTAAGCAGCATTTTAGGCTCGGGCATCGCATGCCATACCGCGTTCTTTGCGTTTGGTGGTCGCACGCTGTTTGCTAGCTCATCGCAGTTACAACTACTCAGTTGGATTTTACCCGGCATTGTTGGAACCGTGTTAATCGTCTATTTTAAACGCCGCTATTTAGTAAAATTTAGCTAGTTTTAGTCCATGTCGAATAAGGGGAAAGTGATTTAACGATCATATTCTCCCTTTCAAATAAAATCCTCCCTTCTTTGTTTTAACCGACTAAAAAGCAACCGACTAAAGACTAAAATAACGACTAAAAACACGACTAAAAAGGACAGGCATAAAAAAAAGTAAAAAAGGACAGGCATAAATAATTTCAGATATTTTTAACCCCTGCCTCTAACCTGAGTTTTGT
>CAPN01000018.1 GCA_000333235.1 Pseudoalteromonas luteoviolacea B = ATCC 29581
TTCTTCTGGATAGCGTTTTCCGCTCATAAACACCTCTGTATTTTTAGTTATTTTATCTAACTAAGAGGTGTCTAGGAAATTAGTGTCGATTCAAGTTGGTGTCCGCAGCTGTTTTTAAGTGATGTGTTAGTAAAGTCACTTCAAATGACTTCTTTTTAATTTGGCTACTACTCACCCGAACGCCAGAGCTGCGCCAAATTTGGTTTTGGATAGACAATAATTGCTTACTAGCTAACTGCACGAGCTGCATTCTTCTGCGCAACATATCACGCACCGCTCGCTGCTCTTTAGGGTAGATGTACCCCGTAGGCAAAATTCCTAAACGCATCAAGTGGGCAAGGTGAAAAGCATCTTTAAAATCACCCGAATATTTAAGCCCTTCATATTGTTTAACCGCAGCCGTATTGACCAACAGCATGTGAAAGCCATTTGCGGCTAAACCATCGACCAACCAGTACCAATTGAATGTTGACTCGACAGCCACGCCGACTAATTGTTCTTTAAAGGGCGCTAAGTATTCCAAGCACAGTGAAAGATCATTAGCGATGCGTTTTGAGAAAACGGTTTTATCGTTCTCATCGTTAACAACAATGACGTGATTATTTGAATGTAAATCGATACCACAGTAAAGTGCCATAACAGTCTCCGGTCAGTCTTGGTTTGAGCACCTGTTAGCATAGCTAACAAAGGCCCCGGAGGCTGACTAGAGGATTATCAGGTCTTGCAATTTGCAGACTTGGAGCTAGGTAATATCTAGAGCTTGATAGGCAACCTAAGCGCTCAAGCTTGTGCAAAAGTCACAAGCTTGAGAAAAACGAATAGACAAAATACCCAATTAGTATGGACACTGTTTAAAAATTAAAGGATGAAACATGCAAAATCAGATTGGCATAAGTGCATTGCAGTTGGAAAAGTCGTTTTCAGCAACGTCAGTTTATTGCTACCAGGTGGCGTTTAATAAGCAAATTGATAGCTTAGATGTTACCAAAACAATGCGCCAATTGGCCAATAAGCTAAAGTGGCAAAATAATGCACAAGCTGTCACCGATTTTGCAGGCTTTAAGTTAGTTAGCTTAGCGCCATTGACTAAGTTAGCACATCCTGATGCACAAATAACCGCGTTAGAGCCAATCACTTTGTTGGCGCAAAATGGTAATGAGCGTGAAGCGCTTCAGCGCTTAATAAACCAAGGTATTTACAGCGGCGCTTACCGTTATGCTAAAACCCGAGGGTTAATGTGTAAAAAAGCAGCCACCGCTACCACTCAGTTAATTGAGCAAACACCCTCTAATCGGGTTTCACTAACCAGCAATTTTTTAGAAATTTATAAAACTGTTACCTTAACGCCACAGCTACTTAGTACTGGCACATGTTTGGTGCAATTTGAGCTTAAGCACAGCTTGGCAGCTAAACACCATGTCACTTTGCAGTGGGTGATAAATCAGCGAAATGCATGGCTAGGGTCGCTTCTTCGTGTGCGCAATCGTTACAAATCAAATAACGATATGACCATGTCGTTCGACTTTGTAGCAGTAGAGCCTAATTTAAGTGCCCAAAGTGTTCCAGATGGTATGGCGATGAGCTTGCTCGAATACCATTTATCACAAGGTAATATAACTCAAGATGAGCTAGCAGCGGCTGAGCAATCGGCGGTAGTAAAAGTGCGCACATCTAAAGGGCAAACCTTATTGCACCTTGCTTATTTATTAGAGCCAGTTTTTGATTTTGATAGTTTAAGTGTTCTAGAGCCCGCGTTGTTAAATCGCATTGCTAAAAAGTTAAAGTGGCAAGTGAATGAACGCATTCATGAAGCACATACAATGTGTAACGGCATTGAGTTTTATGAGTTAGGGTGTGGTTTAACCAAGCTATCAGAGCCCAAAATAGGTTTTAAAACCTTAGCAATGCCTTGGCGTTTGCGCTTTGCTGCAGGTAGCAGTATTCATGAAAAAGACGTTACTCGATATAAAGCAGTAAAACCCATCACCCGTGAGCGTATAGTACCTGTCATTGTTGGCGAGCATAATAATACACCGCAAAACCGCCAGCGAATGACAGATTCAATTAACGCCATTAGCGCTTTGTGTAACAGCTCAAATAATAAGGCTACGCCATTTGTAGTGATTAACAACGAGCTTGAATTAGCAAACCGCCTAGCAAGTAAAGAAGTGTCGGATGCGATTTTTTTAATTGGTTTATGTGACAAGGCAAATAAGGCTAAATTACGGGACGAGGCCTTTATAAAAGGAGCGGCTACGCAGTTTATGAAACTCGATCATAAACCAAATATTTACACTACAAGCTACTACCGTAATGTTGCTGCTGGGTTGTTTAGTAAAGCGGGTGGGCAATTGGTAGCACTAGCCAATATGCCAGGACAGGCCGACCTATTTATTGGGCTAGATATGGGCGGCACTCATTTACGCTTTCCAGGTGTGTCGTTTTTGTTTTCTGCCACAGGCGCGCAATTGGGTTGGCAAATAGCCGACTCGCAACAAGGTGAAAAGTTAAAAGAAAACGCTTTAACCGACTTACTTTATAAATGCCTGCGCAACTATGCACAAACCCATAACGGTAACAAACCAAAGCATGTTGTACTGCATCGTGATGGCAAGTTTTATGAAGACTTAGGCCAAATTAAAGCGTTTGAGCAAGCACATGATTTGAAAATAACTGTGGTAGAAGTGCTGAAATCAGGCGCTCCTGTATTGTTTAGACGAGGCAGAAACCAACAAGGGCAGAAAGTGTTTATGAACCCGTGTATTGGGGATTACGCATTATTAGAAGAAAACGAAGCAATATTGGCAACCTATAGCGGGCAAGAGCTAGGCAAAATGGGCGAGCAAGTAACAGTAAGGCCGCTTCGAATTCGTAAAGTTTATGGTGATGCATTGCTTGTAGATGTGCTTGAGCAGATTACAGCGTTGAGCCGAGTGCATGGCGCTTCGCTTTATCGTCACCCGCGTTTACCTGTGACTACGCATCATGCAGACCGTTTTGCAACCCTTCGCCAAGATGTATGCGTTGACGCACTTTCTCGCATGGACAGGTTATGTCCTGTGTATTTATAAAACTCATAATAAATTTAACGTATAACACTAAGAACGAATATGGATTTATCGATTTTTGACACTCAGCAGCTACAAGCAACGTATAGAATAAAAGCACACTTAGGCTGCTTCCAAGATATTGAATACATTGCACATAACCGAATGTTACCCAAGCGCTTTGAAGTGGAAAATGACGCTGATTATATTTCACGCTTACTTGATGAACACGATGAAATAGCCGCTGCCGATGCACTATTTAAGTTTGATGATAATGTTGATTACCTTCAGCATGCCATTATTTACAATAACAATACTTTTGTTGCGGCGTTAATTGCCCTTGGCTGTGATTTAACGGGGCATTGGGATGATGGATTAGCACTTGAGGTTTCACCTTTATTGGTGGCAATGCAAGCTGAGAATGATGTAGCCTTTAATATGTTACTTCTAAGCGGCCGCTGCGATTTAACAGCTGCAATTGATAATAAACCTGAACATTGTATTTTGCTGCGTTTACTTAACGATGAATACAAAGGTACGTTCGAACATTTAATTGATGATATTAATGTGGCTTACAACGGTTTTAATCTTGCAGAAATGGTGTTTCATTTAGGTACTCAAGAGCAGATTCATAATTTTGTGGCATTGGGCGGTAGGTTTGAAGATGAAACAGGTATGCCTTTGCTTGCTGATTTAATTGCTGACTATATAAGCTCACCGAGCGATGCGAAGAAGATAAAACTAGATAAGTTTAAAGGTTTAGTGCAAGTTGCTTTACCTCAAGATGAAGAGTTAAGTTGGTTACATTTATTGCGAAGCAGCGCGAGTGAAAAGCATGTAAGCCAATTGATAAATGATTGGGGTATTACACAGTATATTGACGAAGTAGTTGAGCTAACGGATGAGCTAAAAGCAACGATTGAAGAGCTGGAAGATGAGATTACAGATTTTCAGAATGAAGTAAGACGTTTTACCCAAGTAGCTACCTCGTCGGCAATTAAATGTTATATCCCTGCGCTTCAAGTAGATGTATCGCAAGATATTATTGCAGTTCATTACTCACTGCTACCACCAACGATCAAACAATGTTTAGTACGCCAATATGCAACGGGTGATTTTGAACTTGCACTTGTTTCTAATACAGGTGAGGAGTTTGTAGAATCGTTAAATACAAGCCAGTATTACCAAGCTCCTTTTTATTCATCGTTAAAGTTTAATGTGCATGTATTTGCTCACTTACACAATTTAAGTGATTTTATTCATAAAATAAAACTCGATAATAAAAACTATTTTGAGCCAATTTTTATCCGTTTAGCCGCACTTTTGGATGAAATGCTTGAAGACAATATGTTAAGGATTGAGGCTGAAATTAACACACTTGATTTGGCTAAATTTGTTGATTGTTTTCCATGTGAAGGCAATAAAAAAGAAACGCTATTAGCGCAATTACAAGCCCCTAAAAAACAGATTAGAAGCCGATTTGAAGTATTAATAGAGCGTAACGAAGTAATTTTTATTGATAGCCAAAGTTTATCACCTGGAGCAGCGAAAGTGACCATACACAGCAATAGCAAGTATGAAGCATTTCATTATGCTATTTTCCTATTACGCCAAGCTCTTTTAGCACCTGAGTTAGACTTAGATTTGCGAGCCTAATAGTGCTCATTCCTTATTAGAAATAAAAGAGAGACACATGTGACAACACGTTTGATTAAAGATGTTATCAATCTAATTGCAGATAAAGACTTTCAAGCACTGGGCAATCGCTGCATCTCATCATCGTTACTTGAAAGACTAACGTTCGATGAGAATAAAAAATCAGACGTGCTGGCGTGGTTGTTCGACCCGAAAGAAGGGCATTTGCAAAGCGATTATTTCTTGCGCGCATTACTGAATGCTGTCTATTCCAATGCAGAAAACACGCACTTTGAATACCTACCTAGCGGAGTTGATATTGCGCTCACCAGTTTAGTCAATATCCAAGTTGTTCGAGAGCTTGCTATTGAAAACCATAACAATAAAAAGTTTATCGATTTATTTTTAATCGACCCATACCAAAAACTCGTTATTACAATTGAACGTAAAGACGGCTCTTACGCTCATAGCAACCAACTTGCAGTATATGCAGATTGGGTGCAACACAACTACATCGGTTGGAAGCACATTTTTGTTTTGCTCGATAGTGAATCAAGAAACCATAAACAACACGACCCAAGATATGTTCAGTTAGATGACAACTGGCTATGCGATGCTCTATTAGACATTACCGACAAAGGCCGAGTCAGTGAGTATTTGGAGCGGCAATTTAGAGATATTCACGACTTTATTTTTGGCGATTGGGATGAAAAAAGAGATCGTTTTTACACAGATTTTGACAAAAAACTGAAAAGCGTGGCTAAAACACATTGCGAAACGCTTAGGCTGCTCGAACAATATTCGGTATCTTTGCAAAATATCAAGTCTTACTTGCTGGATATTACCCCCAGTATTTACTACACAAAAATACTGCCCAATAGAGAGCTACTCACTGAGGAAGCACAACAGCTTTTAGCACTGACACAGCAATATTATGCTGTATTTAGCCTGGTTCATGGTTTAAATGAGTTTGATGAGTTAGAAGAAAAACTAATAGCTGGTTTAGGTTTTAAAGTTGAAACAGAACTTCATTCCAACGTTCTCTACTTTACGCATAAAAAACACTATTTTGGTAAAGGTTGTTGGCCTGTTTGCTTTGGAATAGAGCGCATCGAGAATGAAAGCGATGAAGTTAAATACATATTTACACTATTGATTAGTAAATATGCTGATGAGGAATATCATGCGTTTGTTGAAAAGGTCGCCGCAGCTTACGGTTTGAGCTTTAAGAAAAATCAAAAGAAATTGCAACTAATTAAAGCTATTGAATTTGATGAGCTAGTTATAAAGCCGCATTCGCCTTTGTTACTGTGCTTACAGGAACACTTGGACAAAATTAGCCGCATAAATATTTAAAGAGTAAATAGACCAACAACAAAGTTTTGATACGGATAAAAAATCAAAACGCATTCAAATTTTTTACAAGGAAATAACTATGATTGAAATTGAAGATGAAATCATTGCGCTTGGCAACGCTATAAGTCACATCGTGTTCGATGAATATCCAGAAGATAGCCATGCACTCATGTACTTAACGGAACAAAATAGCGGCATTACGTTTGATTTTTCATTTAAACATAAAAGGGGTTTTACGAAACCTATGACAGTAAACGACTATAGGCCAGAGATTAATGGTTGTATTTCTGCTGCCCATATCGTTACAGACTGTTTTATCGACCATAGCCAGTTTTATGAGTTTTCAGCCCTTGAGGAATTGCATTTATATCTTGAGGATTACAATGTTGAAGCATTTAACACCTATGACGTTGGTTCAATGTGGCATGTGCTGCGGGATTTGGCCTCGCAAAATTTAAAACGCATTGTGTTCGACATTTCAGACTTACCAGAGTCAGCCAAGTCGCAAATTAAATCGCTCTTTGTTAACCCATACAATGTGGTTGATTTACAACTGATAGATACCCCAGCCAGAACAAAGGTAAAAAGATAACTCGTTATCAAAAAACAAAAATTACGTAGGTTGGGAAAGCGAAAGGCGTCCCTCAACATTTGGTAGCCCATGAGACTTTGATTCTTGCCGGATAACCGATTTGTTGGGTGATATGGCCTCACCATTTACCCAACTTACATCGCAATATTTCAATAGAAACAACCAACTCAACCACGTCGCAAGCTTGAGATCTTCGCTGAAACATGTACTCGTTTATAGTTAACTCAATCGCCACAACATTGGGAAACACAATGAAAACGAAACCTCAACTCGAAACAGTGCTTGTGCTACTACCTTTAAAACAACAGCGAAAAGCCATTCAACAAATTACGGCATCAAACGGCGATCTAAATGCCATGCGCCCATTTATCGGAGATAAACCAGCCAAACAGGATAAGGATTGTACCGCTTTTTAGAAGTAATTGATTAGTGTCAGTGAACTGGTCGAAAATAATTTGCAAGGTAAGAAGAAATGATTAATATCCATAGAGTTAACTTGAAAACGGACTTTCAATCATGGCAGTGATTTTAATTGTCATAGCACTTCTTATTGTTTGGACGCTTATCACGACAGGTTGGTCGCATATGTCGGATAGGATGAAGTCCGTTTCCAAATTTACCTTTATTGCCGCTGGTGGCGGTATCGGGTTAATTCTAGCAGTTATAAATGACCACAACGCATTTTCAAGTGTGATCAATATCATCACGATAGTTAGCATATCTGCTGCTGTGTTAGTTGTGGGAATAATTTTAGGTTTAATTCGCTATACCGAATCAGATGAATCAATTTATATCGAAAAACGAAACCGGCTCCTGAAATTTTTATTTAAGTGGGGCGGCATTTATGTCGCAGTAAGCTTCTTTATTCGCGTAGTTGCATACGAAGTGCTAAATGGTCGAGAGGCCTGGGAAATTAGTGTCGATTCAGAACTGAATGTCCTCGAACGTGATGAAGACGTTGTCACGTTAGAGCGAGCGATAGTGAATAAATTAGGCAAAGCCTATTGGGAGTCTAGGAATCCTAACCAGCAACAACATTTAGCCGAGCAATTTGGGTTTACCAACGCAGATGTGCAGTCGGCAGAAAGCTTTTTTATTTATCACCAATTTTCTGCAGGCGTTGAGCTGGCGTTACGACAGCTTGAAACTGGGCAGCTCAAATCGAGCTGGGTAAAGATCCCGCGTATTTTTGAAGGTATCAGTATCCAGCCACTGATTGAAATAATGTTTGGCTTTTTGGTGTATGTTTTTAACTCACCGCTTCGCCTAAGACTAAAGGTATTTTTGCAGTTCCTTAAAGTAAAAAGAGAATTTTCTGAACAGTAATAAAAAATTACATGATATTTGGGGTCGAGATTGTCTTCAAGTTTAGTAGGAGAGGTCGACTACCGTGATTTCACTTCGTTATTACGCTAATTTGAAAGATGCTTCTCCTGCATTGGTGCGTCTATAATTGAAAACCCGGTGAAGTTCTGAAATAGGCATCTTCAAATGTTTTGGGTGTAAACTTATCGATTAACAAAAATGCAATCTAGGCAGGTTGTGTTAATCTACGCTTTGAATAAAGAACAGCCTAAAACCAACATGGGTGAAACAATGAAACTAACAGGACAGTTCCAAATTACAGGATGGGATGAAGCTGCTTTTGAGGCGTTTGAGCATGGCGCAAAATAATCTCACGCCAAAATCAGCCAACACTACAGTGGTTCGATAGATGGAGATAGCAAGGTGCAATATCTCATGTGTTACCACACTGACGGCAGTGCAATTTTTTCGGGGTTAGAAACGATTCGCGGCAATATTAATGGGCAGCAGGGTGTATTAGTGTTAGCTCACCAAGGTACGTTTAAAAAAGGTGTGGCAAGTAGCCAGTTTACCGTTGTCACTGATGCATGTGATGGGGTGTTTGAAAAGTTCACTGGCCGCGGTGAGTTTACGACCGGTGAACATGGTTCCGCGCAGTATGTGATTGAGCTTAGCCAACCTTAATTTTTAACGGTTGAATTACGGTCAAAATCAAATGCCAAACCAACGTTGATTTTGACCTTGCTTTTTTACTTAGCGATCTCAACAGACAGTGCGCAGTGATCACTGAGCATGGCGTCTTCATTCATGTCGTTAAATAAGTGTACTTGAGGATTTTCAAATCCCAACTGGTCGCTTTTGTAACCTAACAAAATATGGTCAATCGGTTCTTTATAACGTGGGTGGCAACTCGTTACTTCGCTGGTCGTATTTACTAGGTTACGTGTGTGTTTAAACAACCTTTGGGCAAACGCGTTATCGATTGATGCAAGGCGATGGTTAAAATCACCGAGGATCACAAATCGATCTCCTCGTTTGATTTGTTCGTCTATCCAGTTTTCAATCAATGGGACTTGTTTAGCAAATATTTGACAGGCTTCTGAATCATGAGCTTGATAATCCTTTACAAAACAACCACTTTTTAAATGGACATTTAAAATATTGATCAGCCCATGTTGATCTTCGATCGTTAACTGTAGGCCAAATCGTAAACCTTCCATGTTTAAACCTAGCGCTTCGACACTTTTTTGCTCAACTACAGGTAAGGATTTTTTTATAGCAAACGCCACTTTTTGCTGAGTAGATTGACGCTCCGAACCTCGGCAAACATACGATCCACTGTCTGGCCTTTCAGAGAGGATCACTGTCCAATCGTTTTCTGGAAATAGCAGTCGTACCGCTGATTCCGATGCCACCTCTTGCAAGGCAAATACGTCGGCATCGATGCGAGCAACGTATTGCTGCATTGCGATTAATTGCTCAATGGTTCTTGGCTTACAACCGTTTTCGATAGGGGCGCTCAGATGTTCAACATTCCACGTTGCAATGCTGACGTTAGGTTGCAAAAGAGTTTGGTTCGACGAGGCTGACGTGGTGACTAATTCGTTTTTACAAGCACCGAGTAACAATAGGCTACTGAGAAGCAGTATTTTGCTGATTTTCATGTCAATTCCCGTGTGATAAGAAAAGTGCAGAATTCAATTGGAAGTTAAATAATAGATTTTTACCTGAAGTTCCGAGAGAGAATTGCGATGAATTGCAACAAAGCAGAATTGAATTTAGCAAACATGAAATAGACCTAAACAGCTTAAAGATGCCTCATTTTCCAGAGGTAATTCAGTTATAGAACTACTCGTTAATTTATTTAATGAGCTAATGCGCTTTGGCAGGCAACAATCACTTCTTGCAAGATAAAATTGACGAGTGTTGGCGAAATAGAACAAATTTGTGCAATGTCCTTTTGCTTGAAATTACCCAGTTTATACAAACTCAATACATGCTGATGTCGACTTGAAAGTGCATTAACCGCTTGCACGAACCGACGATTTAAGTTTTGTTCAATTAACCTGTCTTCTGCATTTTCTTGAGTATCCGCATATTCACAGGCTGCGGTTTCGTCGAGGTCTGTCCAATTTTCCCGAGCGTGTTTTCTTAGCATGTCTATCGCGATGTTTCGTGCTGTTTGATAACAATACGCCGTTGGGTTAGTCACTTCTTGATTTTGTTCACCACTGAGATGAGAAAGACGTAAAAAGGTGTCTTGAAGTACGTCTTCAGCTAGATAAGGACAGTGTACGATTGACCTTAAATAAGCTAATAGCTTTTCTCTTTGGCTTTGAATCACTGATGCCCAATGGTGCGAATTGTTATTGCGGTGTGAGCGTATGATAAGACTCATAATTCCTCTAAATAAAAGTTATTGCAAATAGTTATCATTTAGATCCTATTTGTGACACCACTGCTCTGTCAATGGTTTTCAATAATTATTTTTACAAAAATGCAACTTTTGTATCTCTAGCGGGTGCTTAGAATCGTTTTTATACAAAGATGAAAATAATTCGCATTTTTATTAAATTTTAACTTGAGTCGCGCGTCTTGTTGGCATTGGGTGAATGACCTTAATCATCATTAAATGATTAATATCATTTGCTTAAGTATTTATTTTGAGCTTTTGACTGCCGCAAGGGCGTTGTTCATCGGTTTTACAAAGGCGAGCAGATAAGTTGGAAAGGGAGACTTAATGTTAAATAGTTGTATTCCTTGGTCAAGTGAAGACGCAGGGTTTTATCGACGCCAAGGTTATTGGCAAGACAAGGAGCTTAGTTTGATTTTAGAAAAACAAGTTCGCGAAAATCCCCAAAATATTGCCATTATCGATAATGGAAGTGAAAAATCGTATGCTTGTTTAGAAGCCGCATCATCACAATTGGCCGGATACCTTTTTGCGCAGGGATTGCGTGCAGGTGATAGAGCGATTGTGCAATTGCCAAATTGTTTTGAGTTCTATGTCGTCTTTTTTGCGCTACAGAAACTCGCCGTACTACCCGTGTTGGCATTGATGAACCACAATCAAGTGGAGCTCTCCCATTATGCTCAATCTTTAGACCCCAAATTGCTGATTGCCGACGCGACGCATTCTTTATTTCAAACCTCCGAATTTTCGCAGAAGCTTGGTAACACTGCACCGAATTTACAGCATGTTTTGCTACGAGGTTCGAATGAGTGGGCTCGAAACTTAACTGAAAAGCTCTATGCGTCCGCCTGTCTTGATCATTACCACTGTGTGCCGTTTCGAAAACACAATGCGGAGCATGTGGCGTTCTTCCAATTGTCGGGTGGCAGTACTGGCACGCCAAAGTTAATTCCTCGAACGCACAACGACTATTTTTATAGCGTACGCCAGAGTGTCGAGGTATGCCAATGGTCTGAGAAAACACGTTACTTGTGTGCGCTTCCTGCAGCGCACAATTTTCCGTTGAGTTCACCAGGTGCGTTAGGTGTTTTTTATGCGGGTGGTACGGTGATCTGTGCGCCGGATCCGTCCCCTAGCAGTTGTTTTACCTTGATTGAAAAATATGGCGTTAATTGGACGTCTTTGGTTCCACCGGCTGTACAGTTGTGGTTGAACTCAAAAGAGCGAGAGCATGTCGATTTAAGTTCGCTGGATGTGATCCAAGTAGGTGGTGCGAAACTCAGTGCGACCGTGGCAGCTCGGCTTGAACGAGAATTAAACGTTACATTGCAACAAGTGTTTGGTATGGCAGAAGGGCTCGTAAATTACACGCGCTTAGATGATGACCAATGGACACGGCATAACACCCAAGGTCGACCAATGTGTGACGCGGATGAAATTCGTATTGTGGATGAACACAATCAAGTAGTTGCAAAGGGTGAGGTTGGCCTTTTAACCACTAAAGGGCCTTATACTTTTCGCGGTTATTTAAATGACACGTTACACAATGTGTTGTCGTTTACTGAGGATGGTTTCTATCGTACGGGCGATCTTGTAAGGCAAACTAAATCCGGTCATTTAATTGTTGAAGGACGAGACAAAGATCAAATTAATAAAGGCGGAGAGAAAGTCGCCGCTGAAGAACTTGAAAATCACTTTCATGCTCACCCTCTTGTCTATGATTGTGCTGTCGTGGGTATGCCAGATGAGCTACTCGGGGAGCGGATCTGTGCTTTTATTGTCAAATGCACCAATTCAGACCAGTCATTCAATCGAGTGATCCTTAATCGGTTTATTCGTGCTCGTGGTCTTGCTGATTTTAAACACCCCGACCGCATTGAGTTTATCGATGCTTTGCCAAAAACCAAAGTGGGCAAAGTCGATAAAAAAGCTTTGCGTGAATACATCACTAATCTTCTTGTTACTTTACCTATTGCCTAATTTTAAAGGGAGTTTTTATGGCCATTCCACGAATTGCGTCGTATCCATTGCCTAGACATCGACCTGAAAACCGCACAACGTGGCAATTAAACCCTGACAAAGCTGTTTTGCTTGTTCACGACATGCAGTTGTATTTTGTCAATTTTTATGACCCACAAGCGCAACCTATGTATGAGTTAGTGCAAAATATTCAATCGCTTATAAAAAGTGCTAAAGCCGCTGGGATCCCAGTAATCTACACAGCCCAACCTGCCAATCAAGATCCAAAAGCGCGAGCATTACTGACTGACTTTTGGGGAGCGGGGTTAACCGAGGCCTACACGGCAATACATCCTACTATTGCACCGTCTCATGACGATAAAGTCTATACAAAGTGGCGTTATAGCGCATTTAAACGCAGTAGTTTACTTGAAGACATGAAAATTCAAGGACGTGATCAGCTGCTGATCTGTGGTATTTACGCACATATTGGTGTTTTATCGACGGCATTAGACGCATTTATGTATGACATCAAGGCGTTTGTTGTAGCCGATGCAGTGGCTGATTTTAGTGAATCCGAGCATCATCAAGCGCTGCAATATGTTGCACAGCGTTGTGGGCAAGTTCAATTACTCGAGGAGACGGTTCATGCTATGCAAACACAACCGTTTGCCAATTCGCCACTGACAATAGAGGAGATCCAAAGTGCCATTGCTGATGTTATGGGGATGGACATCAATGACATTTTACTCGATGAAAATTTGGTTTATTTAGGCTTAGATTCCATTCGAGTCATGATCTTAGTGGATAAATGGCGAGGTGCAGGGGTTGATATTAACTTAGCTGACTTAGCGCACTGCACGACGGTCACTCAATGGCATAAAGTCATTGTACAAAAAGCATCTGTAGGAGTTTGTGCTGCATGAAGCCATGGCCAGTTACCGAAGCGCAAACCGGCATTTGGCTTGGGCAAGCCAAATCCTTGACGAACAATCGTTATAACACCGCTGAATTTATTGAGCTAAATGTGGTTTTAGAGGCAGAAAAATGGCTTCATGCCGCATCGATGGTGTTGTGCAATACAACAGCATTAAATGTGCGATTTTTTGAGCACGCGGGACGCTTAATGCAGCAGCCATTACCGCAAACGCTGCGTATTAAAAACACGGGCGAATACCTTGATCTTGCTAAAACAAGTGAGCCAAGCAAGGAGGCTAAAGCGTATTTACAGCAGTGGTATCGTGCAGACTTTGACTTAGAAAAAGGCCACCTTTATCGCCATGTGCTGATTAAATTGGCCACAAATCGCTATTATTGGGCTCTGAGTGCACACCACATTGCACTTGATGGTTACAGTTTTAGTTTAGTGACCAATCGCGTTTTATCAGCCTATGAAGGCGAGGTATCCTCATCCGATAAAACGCAGTACCTCGATGCAATAGAGGAAGAGCAGCAATATCAGTCGAGTGCGAGTTTTGAACTCGATAAACAGTTTTGGCTAAAAAAGCTTAAACATCATCCAAATGCGGCCACTTTACGCGTAGAAGGCGCGTCAATATCGGATGAAAAAATCAAAGTCACCGCTGAGATTTGTTCAGAATTATTGGATAAGTTAAATCATCGAGCCCAGAAACATGGCGCAACGTGGACTGAGTTAGTTTTTAGTGCCGTAGCCTGTTTGATATTTGCAGAAACAGGCGTGAAACGCACTATTCTTGGATTACCTGTTGCAAATCGATTGGGTACGAAAGCCGCGAACACGCCTTGCATGTACATGAACATTGTTCCGGTGTGTATTCGGTTTGACGCATGTCGCACGTTTACTGAACTGTTGCAGCAAGTAAGCAACGAATTAAGGCAATCACGCCGACATTTTCGTTTTCGTTATGAGCGTTTAGCACAAGCAGATAGGGTGCCTTCACGGCTATTTGGGCCAGTCGTGAATATCTTACCATTTGAACGCCACGCCAGTTGTGATGGGGAGCCGGTTTATTGCAATACGTTAAGCGCAGGCCCGGTAGACGATCTGGCGTTTGTCTTCATTAAAGGCGCTGACGGTCGAGTTCGCATTGAGTTAGAAGGGCAGCAATCTGGGTATACCTATGAACAATTGCAGCGATGGCGTTCAGATCTAGAGGCTTTATTGACACAGTTTAGTCATGCGCTTGATATACCTATGCAATGCAAAAATAAAGCATTAGCGATTTACAGTCACCCTTTGCAAAGTAGTGCGATGCAATCACCTTGCGATGTGATCAGTCAATTTTATGAACAGGTCGCCGCAACGCCAAATTCCACTGCACTGGTCACTGTGGCAGGTCAGCAACTGACCTATGTTGAGCTACAGCGGCAGGTGAATGTGTTGGCTCACATTATTCGCGAGCATAGCTTACAAGGTGAAACGGTTTTAATCGCATTGCCGAGAAGCCCTAACACGATCATTGCGATGTTAGCGGTATTAGCAGCAGGACACCGGTTTGTTTTTATTGATGCAAGCGCACCGATGGAGCGCAATAAGCGCATAGTCGACGACGCAAGTCCTGCACTTGCTCTGGTTGATGAGTCTACCCAACAGCTGGTTGTAGAGTATGAAAGAACGTTAACTTGCATCCATGTTGTAAAAGCGACCAAAACGTCAAAATATAATGTTGGTGCATCAAAGGGCATAGATCCTCACGGTGAAGCCTATTTGATTTACACCTCTGGCTCAACGGGAACACCGAAAGGCGTTCAGATCAGCCACCATGCTTTGGTTGGATTTATTGATGGAGCGCGAGCCGCGTATAAAATTTCAGCACAAGATAAGGTGCTTCAATTTGCGCCTTTTCATTTTGATGCCTGCATTGAAGAAGTCTTTTTAACCCTGACAACCGGGGCGACGTTGGTGCTAAGAGATGATGCAATGTTAGCGTCATTTAATGATTTCATTATTGAAATTAAGCGATTAGCTATCACGGTGTTGGATTTACCCACGGCATACTGGCATGAGCTATGTCATTTTTTGTGTGAGCACAATATTCATGATTTAGGGGCTGTGCATACCATTATTATCGGGGGGGAAGCCGTTAATCGGCAGCGCATTACAGCGTGGCGTCAACAGTTTGGAGCACAGATCCGAATTTTAAATACGTATGGCCCGACTGAGGCGACGGTCGTCGCAACGGCGATTGACTTAACGCAGAGTGATGCGACGGATCTCATTGGTTTACCATTACCTGGGCGTGGTGTTGTGGTGATGCGTGAACCGGAGCAGGTAGCGAATTTTGGTGAGCGAGGCGAGCTGTATCTTGTGGGCGCAGGACTGGCCAGTGGTTATTTAAGGCAGCCTGCATTAACTCAGCGTGCTTTTGTTGAATTTTGGAACCCGTGGTCTCGCGAAACACAGCGTGCCTATCGGACAGGCGATATTGTGTGCATGCAAAGCGATGGTCAACTGCAATACTTAGGTCGCGAAGACGCACAACTTAAATTGAGTGGTTACCGTATTGAACTGGGTGAGATTGAGGCGGTTTTACTGAGCTTTGGCCCGGTGAAAGAAGCCGCGGTTACGGTCATCAAAGACGCTCAAGGCGAACCTAAAGCGCTCGCTGCACACCTTGTCAGTCGTATCGAATGGACGCTAGAGGAACTTAGAACACAACTATCTATTGAGCTTCCTGCGCCGATGCTGCCGGTACAGGTACAATACTATGATTCCTTACCAAAAACCGCCGCGAATAAGCTCGATCGGAAAAGTCTAAATCTGTACATCGGCGAAAAACAAACCAATGCTGAGCTAAATGAATTTGAACAATCCGTCGCTCAGATCTGGAAAGACGTACTGGGCTTGCCGGTGATCCAACGCGAAGATAATTTTTTTTCGATTGGTGGTCAATCACTTCAATGTATTCAAGTTGCAGGGCGTCTTTCAAGTTTACTTATGCACACCATTCATGTGGCTTTTTTATTTGCCCATCCTAAGTTTGATGACTTATGCCACGCTCTTCAAGGTCAAGCGGCACAAAGTGCGAGCCAAAGCGCAAATTGGCAAGACGCGATGGAGCAGGACATCGCGGCATTTCGGGCAAGTCTTGCTCAAATAAGCGATGCGCCAGTGTCGAAAACCCATAAAAAAGTGGTGTTCCTAACGGGTGCAACAGGGTTTGTAGGAACTCATTTGCTCCATGAGTTGCTCTGTCAAAACGACCTCCAAATCCTTTGCCATGTAAGAGCAAGCTCCATGCAAGAAGCACAGCAGCGGCTACAGCGAGCTTATCTCGAACAACACCTACACCCTTTAGATCTCGCTAAAGTAGACATTCTGCTTGGCGATCTCTCAAAGCCTTATTTCGGTTTGACTAATGAGGTCTATCAGACCTTAGGAGCGCGAGTAACGCACCTCATTCACAATGCGGCACACACCTCAGTTCTGCGTGATTATGCCAGCCTCAAAGAGGCAAACGTGCATGCTACGGCTCAGTTGTTGATATTCGCAAAACGCTTTTTGGTTGCTTTCAATCAGGTATCAACCATTGCAGTCGCGCCCACAGGTAATGAGCCGCTTACTGAGTGCTTTATTGCCAGTCATGAAGGTCTGCATGATGGATACCAACGCACGAAATGGGTTGCTGAACGCTTAGTCGAATTGGCGTCGGAGGTTGGCGTACAAACACAAGTGTATCGTTTGGCTCGAGTGATTGGAGCGAAAAGTAGCGGCTATATTAATCGTAATGATTTAGTGTGGCGGATCTTAAGAACGGGATTAAAGCTGCGCGCGCTGCCGAGTCTTTCCGTAGCTGAACCTTGGACTCCGGTGGATATAGTCGCTCGATTTATCGCCTTTCAAACCTTAAATGGACAGTCGAATCAAGTCTTTAATGTAACACCCGATAATCAAGTAGAGCTTCCTGAACTTTATCAATGGTTGCGCGAATATGGATTTGAGTTTACAACCCCCAGCGTTAAAGAGTGGGTGGATCTTGCTTCAAAATCAAGCGATGAGAATGACTTAGCGATTGCTAGCTTCTTCCAAGGGCAGTCATCTACAAATGGCAAAAATATTACATTGTCTGCCGATAATACGGCGTTTAATCAGGCCGCTACTTCGTTTGACGTCACGTTTAGTCCGTTCCAATCTTGTGATCTTATTCCATACCTCGGGTTTGCGTTTGAACAACAGCTTATTTGTGTCAACGCGCATCACCACGTCGCTCGCGCATTGTCATTAACAAATCACGCTCAGTGTAATGAGGAAGTATTATGAGTATAAAGCAACCTATTCCAGTTACGGGTCCTCGCCGCGTTTACTGTCATGCTAAACGCTATATCACCCCAAATTTGTTACGTATTACGGTCTCTGGGGATGAGTTAATTGGTTTTCCATGTGGCTATCACGCCGCGCACATCAAGTTGTTTTTTGCAAATCGCCACACCAGACAACTCGATTTGCCGGTTCGCGATACGCAAGGAGTGATCCATTGGCCAGAGGCTAGACCCGTTACTCGCGCTTACACCGTGCGTGCTTTTCGTCAAGAAATGAACGAACTCGACATCGACTTTGTTGTACATGGCGATGATAGCCCCGCTTCTGGTTGGGCGCTGAACGCGACCATAGGCAGCGAACTCGGTATTGCAGGACCTGGCGGGCCAGATCCGCTACTTGCACCAGCTGATTGGCATCTATTGGCCGGTGATCTTACCGCTGTCCCAGCTATTAGCGCACTACTCGAGCATTTTCCCCACGACGTCCGGGCGAGCGTCTTTATCGAGATTGATCATGAAGAAGACAAGCACACTATTGCAGCGCCAACCGGTGTAGATATTCATTGGTTAAAGCGGGTGAAAGGTCAACCAGAACAACTAGCAAAGGTGATAAGTCAGATAACACTGCCAGACACTGCTCAATCGATAAGTGCATTTATTGCCGGAGAAAATAGTGCTGTGTTGGCATGTCGTCGCGTGCTTATCGAACAGTTTGGATTATCAAAGCAACAACTGTATGCAATCCCTTACTGGCGTCGTGGCCAAGACGAGGAAACTTATCACGAACAACGTCATGTGATCATGGATGAAGTGTACTGATGACGCAAACAACCGAGTTTACTAATCGCATTGTTTTAGTCACCGGCGCTGCGCGTGGCATTGGCGCAGCAACTGCAACGCAATTGCATCAACATGGTGCAATTGTTGTTGCCGCGGATCACGTTTTTGCTTCATCTATACTGACTGAACATGCACCGAATTGGTTTCAAGTTAAGTTAGACGTAACGTCGCAACAAGGTGTTCAACAATTGGTCGATAATATAGAGCGGCAAATTGGAGCAATTGAATACCTTGCGAATGTTGCAGGCATTTTACATATGGGCTCGATGTTGACGGTCAGTATTGAGCAATGGCAGCAGACCTTTGCGGTCAATTGTCATGGCGCTTTTTATGTGTGCCAATGTGTTGCGGACAAAATGAAAGCGAGGCGCCGAGGTGCCATTGTCGCGGTTGGCAGTAACGCGGCGGCAACGCCGAGAGTCAACATGGGAGCTTACTGCGCGTCTAAAGCGGCGCTTAATGCGATGATCAAAACCTTAGGACTTGAATTGGCGCGCTTTAACATTCGTTGCAATATCGTCGCACCAGGCTCGACGGATACCTTGATGCAACAGCAGCTTTGGCGTGATGCAGAGGGAGCGAAGCACACGATTGCAGGCGATCTCGACCAGTTCAAGGTAGGTATTCCACTTGGTCGAATTGCCTCTCCTAACGACATTGCTAATAGCATTCTTTTTTTACTTAGCGAGCACGCCAGACATATCACAATGACCAATCTAGTGGTGGATGGTGGCGCGACGTTAGGGCACTAATATCTTGAGGATATCATGAATAATCAATTACTAAACTTATCTCGTTCGCAACAATTACAAGTGCAAGGCGAACAGCTTATAGCAGGTTTTACGCAGTCAATGATGAAAAAGCCAGAGCAGTTTTCACCAGGTGCCTTTCCAGTTTACTTGGCCAAAGGTGACGGGGCATATGTAACCGACGTAGATGGAAATCAATACATTGATTTTATTTGCGGTCTGGCAGCGAATACGTTGGGACATAACTACCCTGTGGTCGTGCAGGCAATCACGGAAAATCTTAGCAATGGTCTCATTCATTCTTTGCCGACGCCAATTGAGGTGACGACAGCGAAAACCCTTGCAGAGACCATCCCTGGTGCTGAAATGGTGCGCTTTTTCAAAACGGGTGCCGATGCTAATTCAGCCGCGGTGCGTCTTGCTCGACATGCGACTGGGCGGGATGAGATCATGACGGTCGGCTATAACGGTTGGCACGATCATTACATGTTTGATACCCCAGGCGTGCCAAAAGTTATCGCCTCATTAACGCACCGGATGCCGCTTTTTGCACCCAGTGATGAAGCGGCTATTTTTGAGAAAATTGCACAACGAGGAGATAAGTTAGCCGCGGTGTTATTGTCGGTGCCGTACAATCGAGTGTTAGACAAAACCTTTGTGCAGCAACTGCGTGACGTGTGTAGCAAAAGCGGGGTGGTGTTTGTGTGGGATGAAGTGGTCACCGGATTTCGCTTAGCACCGGGTGGTGCACAAGAATTTTTCGGCGTTCAAGCGGATTTAGTTACGTTATCTAAAGGCATTGCTGCAGGCATGCCACTGTCAGCGGTAGCCGGAAAACGTTCATTAATGTCAAAACTCAATGCACTTCAGGTGTCAACAACCTTTGGTGGTGAAATGTTGTCGTTGGCGGTTTGCGATGCGGTATTAAAAGAATACAAACGCATTGGCTTTACCAAGCATATCGCAAAATTAGGCGCGTTACTTAAGGCCGAAGTGAATCAAATCTCAGCGCAACTTGACACTCCCTTGCGTGTCGTTGGCTACGATCCAATTCCGATGTTTTTATTTGCAAACGATCCACAAGAACACGTGAAATTGGCGATCCCGTTTTTAGCAGAAATGGCAAAACGTGGCATTTTACTGCGTCGCGAGGTCAACTTTATTTGTGGGGTGCACACACAAGAACACATTAACAAGACGATCACAGCCGTGAAAAGCGCCCTCATTGCGATGAAAGAAGCAGGCCTATTCAATCGTGCGGATGTTCAGGCATGAGCTGTTCATGTTTAAATCCATCCCGGTTTGCCCATTTAGCCCGCGCGTACAGTGCATGCTCTGAACCGTTTGGTAGTGCACAGGTCACGGAACATTTTCATGCTCAAGCGGTATGCAAAAAGTCTCTTGTAATTCATCGACGTACACTTATTGACAATGTGTTTATTTATTGCGGTGACGAGGCTAATACGACGTTTCCGAATGGTTGGTTGTTAGTTGAGGGAAAAACGATTGTAGGGCTTGGCAATGCAAGCAATTTACCTTTGGATTACGACGAACGAATTGATGGCAATGGCAAGTTAATGTTGCCCGGTTTTATTAATCCTCATTGGCATGAGAGCTTTGTCGCGCCAAATTTTGAGTCTCCCGATGACACACATATCGAACCGACGGCTTATTCAAACGGCGGCAATATTCAAGCGCTAGGCTCGATGTTCGGTTTTATTTCCTCGGTTGGCGATAAAATGACATTGGAAGAAGGTCTGGCGATTGCGCGTTGGAGCATGTGGACACAACTTCGTTCTGGTACTACTGCGCTTGGTGATGTTGGCTCTGCTAACAAGGCGGATGCTTTGGCATTGGCAGCCATCGATTTAGGTATGCGGTTACGCGTGAGTCGATGGGGATCAGACATTATGATCGAAGCGAATAAAACAACGCCTACTTTTATTGCAGACACTCAAGCACAAACCGAAGATTGGTTGGATCTCATTGAAAAATGGGACAATCATCAGTCAGGCTTGATAGGTGCTATGCCTTCAGTAATGGGGGCATTTGGAAGCTCAGACAAACAACTCGAGGCGCTTGCGAGCATCGCCAAACAATACCACGTTCCATACGCAACCCACTTGGCGCCACTGAAGCACGAGCGCACAGAAGTGGAACGTGTGTTTGGGCGATCGCCTATTGCTCGTTTCGATGCGCTAGGCTTACTGACGGATAAGTTACTGGCGGTGCACACAGCCTACGCCAATGAAGAAGAGTACCAGCGCTTAATCGCAACAGGTGTGAATCTTTGCCATTCACCAGCCCATTACGGCATGCTTGGTGAAGCAACTCTCAGTGAAACGGGACAGTTAGGGCGATTTTTAAAAGAGGGGGTGTGGGTCTCTAGCAGTACCGATGGGGATATTTCTTTTATTGGGGGTATGTGTGAAGCGATGCGTGGTGCCCATTTAGGTCACAACGAAGCACAAAATTGCAATACTGCCTGCCCGCCAACGCTCGCACTTAAAACAGCAACCTTATTTGGTGCGAAAGCTTTGGGGTGGTTGTCTCAGATAGGTTCATTAGAAATTGGCAAACAAGCGGACTTTGTCTTAATAAACAATGATGACTACCGTTATAAATTATCCAATCACCCTCTTCGCACTTTTATTGTAACGGGCAGTAGTAAAGACGTTGCTTCGGTTATGATAGCCGGTGATTTGGTGGTTAAGGACGGGAAAAGTACACGTTTTGATGAAGCAACGTTATATCAGGACTATCAACGAGCGGTGGCGAGTGCTCGCAAACGAATAGGAGCACCGTCATGAAGACAGAACGTTTAGCAACCTGTTTTTTGCTGCTCGCCAGTACCATGACTATTTTAGCCAGTGCCACGCTAGCCCCAGCCCTGCCTGCTATGACCCATGCATTTCATGCAATCCCTCATGCAGAGTTTTGGGTTAAGATGACGCTCACGTTGCCGGGATTAGTTATCGCATTGTGCGCGCCTCTTGCTGGTGCACTTGTGGACAAGTTAGATAGTCGTCACATACTGATGCACGCTTTATTGCTGTTTTCGATAAGTGGCTTTTTAGGTTTTTACTGGCAAGAATCGCTATGGTTGATTTTGATGAGTCGAGCATTAATGGGCCTATCCGTGGCGTTTATTATGGTCAGCTGCACCACCATTGCGGGGCACTATTATACTGGACCGAGCTTTTCTAAGTACATGGGTTGGCAATCGGCGTTTGGTGGTTTTGGTGGTGTGGTATTTTTATCCATCGCCGGTGTCCTTGCCGATCAACATTGGACGTGGGTGTTTGCGATTTATGCTTTGGCACTGATGGTGTGGCCGGGAGTTTGGCGTTTCGTCAACGCTCCTTGTATTTCAACCAAGTTAGCTGATACGGACAGTGCTGTGGCGAGTTTAAACAAGGGGGCATTTCTCGGGTGCTGCGCGTTAGCGTTCATTGAGATCATGGTTTTGTATGGGTTAACAATACAGCTGCCTTTTTATTTAAGTGACTTTCACGCTTCGCCGAGCACGATTGGTTTTGCAATCGCGGTGTTTTTATTTGCAATGTCTAGCGTTTCACTATGCTATGGCAGGATCCGGCGGTCATTGAGTATATTGCAGGTTCATTTTTTAGGTTGGTTTATTATTGCCCTAGGATTTGTAGTGCAGAGTGGGGCTAATTCTATCGCAAGTATTATCGCTGCTAGCGTGATCACTGGCATAGGGCTTGGTCTTATTCGCCCTAATCTAGTGGTGTGGTTGTTTGAGTTTGTGCCGGTTTCACGTCGAGGTAAAGCGATGGGGGTGATCATGACGTGTTATTTCACAGGTCAGTTTTTGAGCCCAATGCTACTCGAACCGATCTCGCGAAGGGTTGGCTACCCACTCTTTTTTCATTTCGTTGCGGTGACAATTTTCGCTGGGCTAACGATGATGGCTTGTGCACTTATTGTTCGCCGAGTGCGTCAAGGCGACATGGTTTAGTTGCTTACACGCCGATGCTGTTTAATCAATTGCATCGGCGTGACATCAAATTGCCTTTTAAACGCGGCAATAAAATTACCAACGTGATTGTATTTGGCTAAATACGCCGCCTCGCCAATTGAGAGTCCTTGAATTAATAATGCATGACGTGCCTTTAACAATCGATGTTGTTTAATGTATTGCTTAGGGGTTGAATTAAAGTGCGTTTTAAAAAAGCGCAATAAGCTGCTTAAACTCATTGCGAGCTGCGAAGCGATTTCTTCCAGTGAAAAATCTTGCTCAAGCAACGTCATAATTTTATGTTTTTTGACCTCAACGTCTTCTTTGGAAGGTAATCGGTAATGTGCCGTTTGCACTAAATTGTCATGAAACAGTGAAGTGAGCATGCTGCTTAACCATTGTACGGTTAATCCCTCACAGCGAATTCGTTTTGCTGGGGTGGTTAATGGATAGGCAGACAGCAAAGTCTGTGAAAGTGTTAAGCTTTCTTCACGGAGAGGCAAGGCAAGCACTTTATTTAGGGCCAGATTGTACTCAACTTGCTGTCCAAATCGGCTTCTTACCCAAGTTGGCGTGACGCTCACGGTCAGCTTTTCGATGTGTTGATCACGGTTTAGATAGCGTGTGAAGGTTTCTGGTTCAGCAATAATATTGGCAAACGCGATGGGTTCGGCGCTGGCATCAAAGCGATAAAATTTCATGCCAATACGAAACTCTAGAACACCCCGTAACAACACAGTAATATTTACGCTCGGACTTAGCATAGTGCAATTACTCGATTGTTTTTGTTCTATGTAGCGCGATACGTGAAGCTGAATATCATCATTTAATGTAGTAAACGATAATCGACCAACGGCAATCGGCGAATTGTCTTTTAGTGTTGAACGGCAATCAAGACCACTTGCTGTTAATAAGGTATCGCTTAGTTGTCGATTCGAAATTACACCTTCCATGAACTTCGCCATTAATTTTTAAAATGCATAATGGATAGACGATTTTGCATCACTAATATTTAGAGTGCAATAAAACTAAAGGTATATAATGTTGAGAGTGATTCGTATTAGCATCTTAAATGAAGGGACAAATATGTTGAATTCTCGTACTAAGCACGTTGGTTTTCGCTACTCTACTATCGCACTTTCACTCGCGGGTGTGTTGTCTGCACCCGTTGCTGCAGATGATACAAACATTGAAAAAATTGAGGTTTGGTCTACGCAAGTTAAAACGTCAGCATTGTATTTAAAAGAACAAGATATCGCAGACAAGCAAGCGGATCACGTTTCAGATTTACTTCGTTCAATTCCAGGTGTGGATGTAGGCGGTGCGCACTCCTTGAATCAACGCATAACAATTCGCAGTATGGATGACAAAGACTTACGGATCTCTATTGACGGTGCTGCGCAAAATACCTACATGTATCATCACATGGGTAACTTACAGATCCACGCGGATATTCTAAAATCAGTCGAAATTGAAACGGGTACAAACTCGGTCATCAATGGTGGTTTAGGTGGATCGGTTCGGTTCGAAACAAAAGAAGCTCGAGAGTTACTTACTGGTGATGATCGTTTTGCAGTGCGTTTATCTGCAGGTGCCGCAGATAACGCAGGACAAAACTACTCAGTAACAAGTTTTGGCTTGCTCAGTGATAACGTGGACTTTTTGGCCTACTATAACTCGGTTTCACGTGATAACTACGACGTGGGTGGTGGTAAAATTCTGAATCAAGATGATGTTGTCGTTCCGGGAACCGATGGCAAAGTGCGTGGTTTAGAGGGCGATATTTCGGATGCTTTGGTTAAACTAGGTTGGAATATCGATAACGATCAACGCATCGCCGTGAGTTTTGAAACATACCAAGATGAGGGGGACTACAGCTATCGTCCCGACATGGGTCTTGCAACGGATCTTGCAATAACGAATAGCTTGAAAATTCCGTTGTTATGGCCAACTGAATTTTCACGCGATACCTTCACGTTAAGTTACGATGTAAACTGGGGTGGCCACTCGACGCTTAAAGCGAGCCTATATTCTAATACCAGTGAGTTGTATCGTGATGAATCTGGTTGGGCCTTATCTCCGAGTCTTCGATTCCAAGCCTATGCTGGAAAAGTGACAGGTGAAGCGAAAAACACCGGCTTTAATCTTTTGGCAGAAACATTTAGCAGTGGATTGTTTGCTCAAGAAGAACATACTTTCACCTATGGTACTGATTATGTAAAACATGACACGCAATATGATTTAGTGATTAACGCAGGTGGCAGTAAGCATGCAGACGAAACGGCGAAAAATTTAGCCTTGTTCGTTCAGGATCGAATTGATTTTGGTATTGGCATTGCAGTGATCCCTGGTGTTCGTTACGACAGCTATGATATCGATTCAGGTACTGTTGATAACGACTTTAACGAAGTGTCCCTGTCCTTGGCTGTCGAATACCAAGTTACTGAAAATCTATTAGTTAAATTAAGCTCTACCGAATTATTCAAAGGCCCTGAGATCAGTGAAGTGTTTGTCGGCGCAGGTTTAAGTGACAAACCAAATCCAACAATCGATGCTGAAACCGGTTTAAATAGTGAGTTCGCGGTTGCCTATGACAGTCAACTTGCACAAGGTCAAACCTTGCGATTAGGTGCAACGGTGTTTAACACCAAAATCAACGATTATATATTTGACGATGCAGCGGTTCCTGGTGGCCAACCTCGAGAAAGATGGAAAGATAACGTTGGTGACATGACAGTGAAGGGGTTTGAGCTTTATGCCGGATTTGAATTAGATTCATTTTCGACGCAAGTAACGTATTCAAATTCAGAAAGTGAATTAGATGCCATTGCGCAATATGCTTCGCTGCAAGGTGCTCGTCTAGAGCGTGAACAAGGGGATACGATTTCAGCCGACTTCGCTTATCAAATCAGCCAGTACAATTTAACCCTTAATTGGGATTTTATGGTGGTTGATGATGTGGCGGCAGGTCAAGATCTCTACGGGGCAGATTTAGATAATTCTAAAGACGGTTTTACGGTTCACAACATTAGTGCCCATTGGCAACCGCAAGCCTTGGATAATCTTCATGTTCGTTTAGGGGTGGATAACCTTTTCGATGAATTTTATTCTTCACAATCGTCTAAAAACGGTGTGTCTTTCCACCCCGTTTTTGGTAAGTTGTTCCTAATGGATTACGAACCAGGACGTAACATTAAAGCGACCGTATCTTACCAGTTTTAAACAGTCCCTCGAATCGTATCACGATATCATTTATCGTAGTAAATAACAGTTAAAGCGAGGGTTCGGCCTCGCTTTAATGTTTTGCTTCAAATTGAACATAATGAATTGTTGCGTTAGTGCATTCATTAATGCACTTTTCATTTTGGGAGGCGCCTTTGGTCGAGTGCTAAAACCTGTGTCAGCGAATGAGATCTGGCAATCTACTAGGTCATTAAAGCGCGCTTCAAAGTAAACCATCTGTTAAGACAATTTCTATGGTAGTTTAGGAATGGCCGATTTGTTTTAAATGCTTGTTGAAGCAAATGTTTTCAGCGAATACTAATGTGTAAGGTGACGTTGTCAGATAGTGCGATTACAATGAGTTACCCCACTTAAATTTCGTTGGCATCGACATTATTCCTTCATGAAATTCAAATCCATAAGGCGTATCTTCAGTCAAAAACACTGGGCCGTCCAAATCAACAAAGTCTGAGCTTTGCGCGATAACAAACGCAGGTGCCATGGCCAAAGAGCTGGCGACCATGCAGCCTGTCATCACCAAAAAGCCTTGTTTTCTGGCGTGTTGCAGTAAGACTAAGGCTTCAGTGAGCCCACCCGTTTTATCCAGTTTGATGTTGATGGCCTGGTATTTACTGGCAAGGCGTTCAAGATCGAGACTGGTATGACACGACTCGTCTGCACAAATGGGAATAAGCGGCGAAAAGCCATCCAGATCGTCATCGGCATTCGATGGTAAGGGTTGTTCTAACAGCACCACGTTCATTTTGGCAAGCGCTGCTTGCGTATTCACTAAAGTCGTAAAATCCCACGATTCATTCGGATCGATAATAAACTTGGCGTTAGGTAAAACCTGATGAATGGCCTCCATTTTGCCCAGTATATCCTCTTTATCGAGTTTAACTTTGATAAGTGGGTAACGCGTGAGTGACTTTGCTGCCGTGACCATGTCATCGAGTGGGCCAAGGCTAAGAGTTTGTGCGGTGACAACGGGTTTGTTTGCCGTGCCGGTAAGTGTAGCCACACTGGTGTTGCTCGTTTTAGCTTTCAGATCCCAAAGTGCACAGTCAAGGGCATTGCGCGCAGCGCCAGCGGGCATGGTGGCGATAGCGTCGGCAAGCGTGCCTAAATCGCTAAACTCATTACCAAGCTGTGCAATTTGCCCTTGTACCGACTCTTGGCTTTCGTCATAGCGCGCATAGGGTACAGCCTCGCTTTCACCAACAAATCCGTCTTGTTCAATCTTTACTTGCACTGTGTTGGCGTGGGTTTTCGCCCCTCTCGATATACGAAAGGGGACCTTTAATGGCCAAGACGGCGCACTGACGTGAACACGAATATTCATGCTAGGGCATCCACGATGGCTGCCACGCCATGACGAATAGGGTCAACCACCGGCACGTCAAACTCCGCGCTAAGTGATTGGCAAATTGCGAGCGCTTCGGTTTCGTCTACCGATGAGGTGTTAACCGTAATACCAACGACTTTGACAGAAGGATTCGTTAATCGTGCAGCATCGATGTTTTGTTCAATGGTGCGTGCGATGGTCGGTAGAGGCTTGTCTTTGATGCCGCGCATTGAAGTACGACCGAGTGCATGGCAAACCACTAACGCATCGGGTTGTGAACCATGAATTAGACCAAGACTGACGCCTGCAAACGCGGGATGAGACAATGAACCTTGGCCTTCAACGATATCCCAGTGGTCGCTGTCATTACTAGGTGACAAGTATTCGGCTGCACCGGCGATAAAGTCCGATATGACACAATCTATGGCTAACCCTTTACCCGCGATAAGCACACCACATTGACCGGTTGCGCGGAAGTCGACATTCATGCCGCGGTGCTGCATTTCTTTTTCAATCGCCAGTGACGTGTACATTTTACCTACCGAGCAATCGGTACCGACCGTCAACAGGCGTTTGCCTGCACGTTTATAACCCTTGCCTGTAGGTAATTTGACGGTAGGGTGGCGGATATCGATAAGGCGCACGTTGTGGTCTTTTGCTAAGTCAACGAGTTCTTGAAAGTCCGTTAACTTGTCATGTAGGCCGCTAACAACATCCATACCCGTACGGATGGCTTCTTTAATATAAGGAAGCCAACTGACGTCAATTATGCCCCCAGAATTGGCAAAGCCCAGCACGAAGGTTTTTGCGCCTTCTTTTGCTGCGGTTGTGATATCTAAGTCTGGTAAACCTGCTGACACTGAGCAGGCAGGCAAGCGAAATTGGCCGATACATTGCTCTTTGCGCCAAGTGGCAATGCCGTTGGCCATTTTAATTGAAAGCGGATTGTGGGCATCGCCCAAAAAAACTAAATACGGTGGAGTTAACATGGTTGTGATCTCTTTGTGTTTGTTGCAATGAAATCACTGTAGAGGATAGTAAGCCAGTTGAATAATTCCAACTATGAGCAAAGGTATAACCTAAGGTTATGACATCAGGCTGACACGCGTTCCGCCTGCAAGTATCTTTGCATCAAAGTGATAAACGTTTCGTGGAGCGCATTTAATGGCTTTTCGCTCAGGCTCAAGACATCAATGTTATAAGTTATCGCCGGTGTGATATCGAGCATCACGGTATTCGCCTGATGATTTCCGGCGGCCGTAAATTGGTCGATAATGCACACACCGAGTTGCTCGGCAACTAAACGTGCCGCAATAAAATAAGTTTGAACTTGAATGGGGCTGTTCATGTCGATGTCGTGCTCGTTAAATCGCGCCCAAAGTAAGTCGCCCAACGGGCCGCTATCCCAGATGCTAATCAGTTCTTTGTCGGTCAATGCCGTTAAATCGACCGACTCAGCTGACTCAAAGCCATAGCTTGAGGGGGCAACGAGTACCATTTTCCCTTTGTGAAGGTGTTGGCAAGTCGTGCCAGCCATCGGACGGGGCGAAAAGGCAAAGGCCAAGTCAACCTTGTGTTCTAGTAGTGCCTGTTGAACGTTGTCTGAGTGTAAGGTGTACAACATGATATGAACATCAGGAAACGTGCGTCGAAATTGCCCTACTACGGCAGGGATAACATCAAAACCAAGGGCAGGGGGAAGCCCGATATTTAACTGACCACTACGGCTTTTTTTAATGTTCTCAGCGGTTTGCTTTACGCCTCGGATCTGTTTATAGAGTTTATCTACTTCTTGGAATAGTGCGTGTGCCTGTTCGGTGGGGATTAATCGGCCTTTAACGCGTTCAAACAGTTCAAAGCCCAATTGGCTTTCAGCGTGGGCGAGTACTTTGCTTACCGAAGGTTGTGACACATGCAGGAGCTGTGCGGCATTGGTGATTGAGCCTGTGGTATAAATCGCATGAAATACTTCAATATGCCTCAGTCTCATTTAGGGAGTTCCTTTATTAGATAATTACGAATCTTATGATGATATAGAATATGTTTTTCTTTTTATTGCATTTTTTAAATATTTATCAATAAGATAGTATAAAGTAAAGCGCCTGAATAATTTTTTATTTGTAATGTTTCTTTTTCGACATTTTACCAATCCCGGGATTGAAGATATTTGATGGGTCTAGTGCTCTATAATGAGATGCTAAATCAGGCTTGGCAAAGTAAACATGCCCTACATTATGCTCAGCAGGGTATTCTGCGCCTCGAGAATCGATGAATGAAAGGAGTTCTAATTTTACTTGAGAGGGTTCATAACCTGGTTTTACTAGGTAGTCTTGATGAAAAACATGGCAAAGGTAATGACCATAGTAAAATTGATGATTTATCTTTTTTTCAATTGGTTGGGGAGCTGCTCAAACCAATCTGTGCAATTTCGCGGTAAAGCAATGTCGAGTGCGATTAATCCTGAAGTAAGACGTTGATTGAGTTTTTGGAATTGAATGGCTGCACCGGCGGCAGCGTAACGTAATAAATACGCGCGTTTAGCTTCGTATTCATTAAGCTTGACGATATTTAGCGTGTTTTCTGTATTGGTTTCGTTGTAAATTCGGTGAAATTCTACTTTAGATGTATCTTTAATGGTTAGAATTAAATGATGCTCATAAGATTGAGTGATCGATTTGAGCATTTTCGAAACTTGACTTGGAAAGCTTCTCGCGATGAGATGGGTTATCCTATCGACAGCATGTTCAGACATAAAGGGAATACGACAGCTCCATTGTTCAAGCGATTTCTTTAAAGTAAAAAAGCGTTGCATAACGTCAGTGCCAAAATACTTCAAAACGAGCATCGTGTCGCGGCCATAAGCATCCGTTAATTCTATGACATTACGGTGCAGGTATTCTGCCGATACAGGTAAGTTAGTCATGGACTTTAAAATCGATACTCTAAGCGCATTTAAACTCTCGGTACTATTGGTACTAATAAAAAACGTTTCTTTTTGGTTATGTTTAACAAAACTATCTAAGCGCACCGCAAATACCACAAGCTTACCGGCGCACCCGCTTGCAGTATGGAGAAGTCGTTTGTCTGCATTGTAGCGCGCTGGTGTATTGCTTTCTAAGTCACGGATCCAGGTTTTGTATTTATTGTCTGATGCTAATTTCCGAGTCGCTTTGATGTCGTTTTTTTTATACAACCGTTCTTGCAGATTGGTCAGTATCTCTACTGGGGATTGTCCAAGTTCGATATCAAGCTCATTGATGAGTTGTAATTCACCTTGTGCGTTTACTTTCGCATAGAGAGAGTTCGGTGTAGGCTGGCCCGCGTTCTACCAATGAACCACCAGAATTATTACAAACACCACCCACTATTGATGCGCCAATACAGGAAGAGCCGATCACTGAGTGAGGTTCTCGGCCAGCTGGATCAAGCAGGTTTTCAAGACTGTGCAACGTTGCACCCGGAAATGCGATAAACTGATCATGCTCAGATAAAAGGTGGATCTGATCTAAAGCGAGCGTTGAAATGACCACCGCATCGCGGTCACATTCTTGGTTAGGTACTGAACCACCAGTTAATCCCGTATTGGCAGCTTGCATAGTTATCGTTAAATTGGAATGAACTAATAGTTCTAAAGATTGCCACAGTGCAACAAGCGTTTTTGGCTTGAGCACGGCGATTGCTTTACCTTTACCTTCTCTGAAACCTTTGACAAAAGGGGCTATTTTTCGAGGACTGACAAGTAAATTTGATTTCCCTAAAATAGTTTCTAATTGGCGAAGAATAGTGTTGTAAGCGATTGTCATATCTCAGATTCTTTTAAAATTGTTTTTTATAATCGACGCATAGTGGACTCAATGGTCAGTCTATGCAGATTGCTTTCCTGCGCGTTTTCCCGTTACTGGATTTTGGTTACATCAACCCTCCGCGGTCGCAAAGTAGCACGAGAATATAAAGCGATGGGCATACGAAAAGTTAATCTCGTTTAATGATAAGCAACAATGAGTATCTATCGGCTTTTACGGAAGATGGTTCAGGTTAATGCGGCTAATAACAATTAACAACCTGTGGGGCAGCTATTGCCAGGCCTAAGTGTCGACGTTTTTACCTTTTAAGTCGTTTGCAAAGTTGCATGAAATAGATATTCATAATTTTAATATCAATTGGCGCCGACTAGGTTTTCGGGTGTGTTCTGTTGCGTTAGTGCATTCATTAAAACACTTTTCATCTTAGACCGCGTCTTAGATAGAGTACCAAAACCTGCGTTTTACAGGTTTTGGTGTGAGTAAAGAAAGCGCAGATCTAGGCTGCTCATTACATTCAAGCAATATGCAAGTAAAAGCTAAGGTATGTCGAAATAACCTAAAATCTTTTCAGGATATTGCTAGTAGGTTGTTCAAGACGACCAATTCAGTACCCGCGATTATCAACATCTCGATTAAAACTACATGGGTTTATCATGAGTCACTGTTCTATTTCCCGCATAAACAAGGCGTTACTATTTTGCTTGTTAGGGGTCTACAGATAAAGTGGCCAGAAGCAACCTAATATCAGCAAGGTAACCGCGCCGATAAAGATGTTCATAGGCAAACCGACGCGTAGGTAATCGCTGAATTTATAATTACCAGGCCCCATGACCATTAAATTGGTTTGATAGCCCAGTGGGGTGGCGAAGCTGGCCGATGCCGCCATCATGATAGCGAGCACAAAGGGCTCGGGGTTAAGTCCGGCTTTAGTGGTAATGTCTAGTACTAAAGGCAGCATTAACAAAGCCGCTGCATTATTGGTGATGATCTCGGTGAGAACCGACAGGGTGATGTAAACCAAAATCAATAACAACAATGCATTGCCAGCGCTTAGATTCACCAAATTGTCAGCTAGAAAACCGGACACCCCTGTATTTTGAAGCGCGGTGCCCAAAGCAAATGAAGCCGCAATGGTGATCAGCACGTTTAAATCTAAGCTATGCTCGGCTTGTTTTACGGTTAAACAACCTGTCGCTAGCATGGCTCCTGCCGCTAATAAGGCCGCATTGAGCATGGAAATCCATTCAAAGGTGACGCAGCTTACCGCCGAGATTAAGATGCCCCAAGCCAATTTAGCCTTGTCATGGTTCAGTGGCTCATGATCCAGCTCATTAATTAATAAAAACTCCTTACTGTATTTTTGGCGACTAACGAAAGCCGGTCTGGCTTCTAGTAGTAAAGTGTCACCCGCTTGCAAGGTAATACTGCCTAAGCCTCCGGTAAGGCGCTCGCCATTTCTGGCTGCGGCTAACACCACAGCGCCGTATCGATTACGAAAATGAGCATCACGTATGGTTTCACCGATCACTTCACAGTGGGGGGAAATAACCGCCTCGACCAAACGACGGCTGCCTTGTTTATCTTTTAAACCAGAATCAACCGCTAGCTCCAAAGGTGCAATTAGGCCGTTAATTTTTAATAATTCGGCTATGGCTTCAGTTTCACCTGCAAATACCAAACGATCATTACTTTGCAAGGTTTCTTCTGGAGAAACGGCGCTGAGTACAGTGCCGCTTCGTTCAATTTCAATTAAGTAAATGCGCTTTAGATTACGTAATCCTGCTGCCGTGATAGTTTGACCAACTAAGGCCCCGTTCTCTTTCACCATCACTTCTAACGTGAACTCACGTAAATTAGCAAATGCGGTTTGCTCACTGTAATGAGGCAACCATTTTGGTGCGAGCCAATACATCACCAATAAACCAGCAATTGCCACGGGTAAGCCGATGGCGGTGATGTCAAATAAACCAAACCCTTCACCACCAGTAAGCATTTGGTATTGACCGTTAACGACTAGGTTAGTGCTGGTGCCGATTAAGGTAATCGTCCCCCCTAAAATCGCCGTATAGCTTAGGGGGAGCATCAGTTTAGACGTGGGAATATTGATTTTTTTTGCCCATACATTGAGCGCTGGGATCAAGGTGGCTACAACCGGAGTATTGTTTAAAAAGGCGCTTAAAGTGACCACAGGGAAAAAAATGCGCGCTAACGCTTGTCGTTCTGTTTTAGGCGTGCCAAGCACTTTATTTACCAGTAGCTCAATCCCGCCAGAGGCATGGATCCCAGCCGCGACAATAAACATAGCTGCGACAGTGATGAGGCCAGAGTTACTAAATCCTGCGAGAGCCTCAGTTGCGGAAAGGATGCCCAATAAGCTTAAAATAGTTAAGGTGCCCATCATAACGATATGCGAACTGAGTTGCGTACATATCAAAATAGCGAGCGTGAGAAGTGTTAGTCCTAGGGTAAACCAGCCGTCGAGGGTCATAGTCTATTGCTCTGAAAGAAGTTTATGCCACTATTCTATGCCTTTTTCTTATAACTTTGAATTCATTAAATTTGTTTTTGTATATTCAATTACTCTAAATAAGTCATTTTTGTTAGGTCACAGAGAGTGCTTGGAAACTCAATATGGGTGACCCCATTAGTCTCATTTACCTCAGTTTAAATCGTGAAAGTTAACTTGCGATTGAATCGACACCAATTGAATCTACACCTCTAAACCTGACCCCAGCAAATGCATCGTTATCCGACGCTTTTAGCTTCGCAAATTGCAAAAAGTGATTAAGAATAAAACTCAACCCGATGAATTTTATATATAAGTTATTTGGTAAGTTTAATGCTTGGTTTTGACATCGGACTCAAACAAGGAAAAGCGATGAACTTACCTTATTACACGCTACTTACACTCTTTTCGAGTGTGAGTTTGGCTCAAGAGCCTTTTGATATCTGTCCTTCTCAAGCTTTTTTAGTGCAAAAGCATGACAACTCTAACGCTGCAATAATGTTCGGCGTTAATTTAGCCACTGGCAGCAACAAAGTTCTTAGTGACAATATGAACACGTCTGAACGAATCAATGGCGTTGGATTTAATCTCTTTGACCGTTTTATTTATGGCTGGGGATATGAAGAAAACACTATGATCAAAATAGGTAAAGACTTTAAGGCACAGAAATTAGAGGTATTCGGCTTGCCTGACACCAATTTCTTTGTGGGTGATGTCTCCACGACAGAAAACGCATTGTACCTTTACCGCAGAGGAGGTAGTTTTGGTTTATATCGTATTCCTTTAGATCAAACAACCTACAACGCTAAACGAGTGGCAGACGGAAATACACTGAATCTTAGTATCTTTGATTTAGCCTTTCATCCTGATAACGGCAAAGCCTATTCTGTTGACAGTAATGGCATGCTTTACTCTATTGACGTGTCGAACGGTAATGCCGCAGAACTAGGTAATATTGGTGAGTCAGGGACTTTTGGAGCTGTCTACTTTGATGTAACTGGTCAATTTTATATTTCTCGCAACCAAGATGGATCGATTTTTAGAATTGATGTTGCACAAATGTCGCCTTCAGCTGAATTCTTTGCTTATGGGCCTAGTTCGAGTAGTAATGACGGTGCTCGGTGCGCTACAGCTCCTGTGATTGATGTTGATGATTTATCCGTAGACTTTGGCGATGCGCCTGAATCGTACGGCAGTTCAATAGAAAAAAACGGAGCTCGCCATGAAATAGGAGAGCTGTACTTAGGCTCTGGCATAACCGGAGAACCACAACCAGCTAAGGAAGACGATGATGATGGTGTATTTTTCGTCACGGGCTTTGAAACGGGTTTTGAAACTAAAATTATCGTCAACGCTTCTCGTCCTGGGTATTTACATGCATGGATAGATTGGGATAGCGATGGTGTATTTGATACCAAAGACAAGGCCGTGTCTGCTCGGGAACTAACGGCTGGGAACAACGAAGTTTTTGTCAATGTGCCTATTGATGCGTTGCCTGTAGGCACTCCAAGTCAACAAACGTGGATAAGACTGAGACTATCAGACAAAGCCGAGTTAGGGCCAAAAGGCGGAGTCAATAACGGAGAAGTTGAAGATTATCCAATTACAATTACAAACTCTGGTATAGAGTCAAGTTTTTATCCGAGTAGTGGATACACGACCATCGCATTTGAAGACAGTTGGCCTGAACAAGGTGACTACGATTTTAACGATGTTGTTGTTCAGTATCGGGTTCGTAAAGATATGAAAGACAATCAAGTTGTGCAATATGCTATTGAAGGCCAACTGACGGCGGTTGGTGCAAGCTATCACAACGGCTTTGCAATTCGTTTTGAAGGCATTGAGCATGGCGCAGTTCAATCTCAACGCATTGCTCTTCGTATCAATGGTGAAATTCAAGCCATCAACCCGCTAGAAAGTGCAGCCATCTCAGAAGAGGCCACTTTAATTGTATTCAATGACACAAAATCTCATTTTCAATTGCTTAGCGGATGTCGCTTTTTTAGAACAGAACCAAATTGTACTTCGCAGCCAGCAGTAACTTTTTCGGTTTCGCTGCCGCTGATAACAGGAGTAGCAGATGATTTCGCGCCACAAGGCGCGCTCGATCCCTTTATTTTTGCGGTGAACGGCTTTAGTCATGGTGCATACGTTCAACCATCTCTTGCACGTCAATGGGAGGTGCATTTAAAAAATCGTGCTCCAACGCCTGCTTTTGCTACAGGCTTTGGTTTAGCCGATGATGCATCTAGCCCAAGCGACGGCTTATTTTTTCAAACGTCACAAGGGTTACCTTTTGCTCTGGAAGTGGGTGCGACCTGGCGACATCCTCAAGAAAAAGTAGATTTAATAAAAGCGTACCCAGCATTCGTTGAGTTTGCGACACAAAAAGGCAGTCCGAGTTGGTTTCAATCACCTGTTATTGAACACGTTGCCCAATAGGAGATTATCATGAAAATTGTACTAACAATATTTCTAATCATAGTGCTTACTGGATGTGGAGGAGGCAGTTCTCCCGATGAAACAAACGTAGTGACAACACCAGAGACTCAAACGCCCGTCGTCATTACGACACCGACACCAATACCAACGGAAACAGCCATAAATAAGACTAGTGATTTAGTTATCGAACCTCAATTTGACTTGTCAACTACGATAACTTTAAACATAAGCATAGACTTAAAGTTGACCGATAGAGCCTTTGTCAATCTATGTGAAGCGAACAGTGATGGTAGCGCCAATCTAAATGCGTGCATTTGGAAAGCACCCTTGGGGCAGTCTTTGATTGAACGTAAGTTAACGTTGGCTCGCCTTCCAAACATGCTTGTTGCAGAAGTGTGGTATTACACACCAAACACCACGCCAAGCCGTTTTACTTGGCAATTTGAACCAGATGCTACTGTGCAACAGTTCATTATTCAGTAAATAAGCCAAACAAACGCGATGTTTTATAGGTAATTAAACTTTGTTAAAGATATTAACGGTGTGATGATTTCGTCATGAAGTAATCACACCACCCAAAATAGCGCGGGCTCCTCTTACTCAGCTGCTGTAAAGTGCGCGCGAGACTTTTTGCCGAATTATTTTCAGTATTAAACAGCAGTCATTCAATCTTCACTCGCATCGGTTTATTCTTTGGGATCATCTCAGATAATCATCCGCACTAGTCAACTGTCTGGTTCTAGGTTAGTTGCCTTCCCCCAAGCGTCAGCTTTACAAAATACTCGGTGACAGAAACGTATCCATATATAAAAATCAGAAACTTGATTACGCATGCTGTCATTATTCATCATCTTTTCTAAATTGACAGACAAACATAATGTGAAACTTACACTTTAGATAACTCTCACTCTTCTGATAGGCTGTTTTGAATTTTACTTTTGAAAAGGCACTTAAAATGAGAATATTGATAACCGGCTCTGCAGGAAGAGTCGGGCGTGCTATTTATATCAACTTAATGAAAACTCACGATGTAATAGGCTTAGATAAAACTCCCTGCTCAACAGTAGACATTATCGGTGATATTTGCGATCGCACGTTAATTTCAAAAGCACTTGAAGGCGTGGATGCTGTTGTACATACAGCGGCACTTCATGCGCCACATGTTGGGTTAATGGCTGATGAGGCGTTTCTAACTACCAATGTTAATGCTACCGAACAGCTTGCCTTAACAGGGATCAACGCAGGGATTAAGCACTTTGTATTTACCAGTACAACTGCGCTTTATGGTTACGCCTCATCGTCTGAAGGAGTAACTCATTGGATAACTGAGCAGGTCGCACCTCAACCTAAGACTATTTACCATACAAGTAAAATCCTTGCAGAAAATAAACTTAATGAGATTTCCAACCGTTTTAATCTTCCTGTTACCGTATTGCAAATGTCTCGGTGTTTTCCTGAACCAGCCGATTTAATGGCACTATATCGCCTTACTCGTGGTATAGATGTTCGTGATGTCGCGAATGCTCATTCTTGTGCCCTAGAGAAGCGCTTAAGTGGATTTAATCGTTTCATTATCTCCGGTTTGACACCATTTAACTCTGATGATTGTGAACACCTTTATAAGAATGCGAGTGCAGTTCTGAAGATAAAGTGCCCTGAGATCATTGCCGCTTTTGAACTCAGAGGGTGGTCGTTGCCAACGAGCCTAGACCGTGTATATGACTCTTCCGCGGCGCAAGAAAAATTGGGCTGGCTACCTAGGCATAGCTTCGACAGTGTATTAGAGATGTTAGATAGAGAAATAGCGGAAGTGTTACCTGTGATTAAACAAATCTAAATTCCCAAAAAAATTCAGGCGCTTGAGTTTGACGTATAGAAGTGCTTGATAAATGCACCTCTATACTGAAGACACTGTTACTTTTTCAACCTAAAGTCGTTTCAAGATATTGTGCCGAATGCTCTCTATAGTCGGTGCTAACGTTTAATGCGTTCAGCATGGTGGAGAGTTTTGCCTCAGTTTCGTGCCACTCTGCGTCTGGTTCAGAGGAATGCACAATGCCTGCACCGGCGAAAAGGCGAACGTGATTTTGGTGAAGTTCTCCGCTTCGGATCACAACAACCCATTCACCGTTGCCGTGTTTATCGCACCAGCCCACAATGCCGGAAAAAAAATTACGTGAGCTGCCTTCAAGGGTTTGGATCCAAGGATAGGCATGTTGGGTGGGTTTTCCGCACAGAGCAGGGGTGGGGTGGAGTCGATTGGCAATTGCTAATACGTGGGGCGCTGGATGAATCAAAGTTCCTTCGATTTCACTCGATAAGTGCCACATCGTTGCTGTGCTTAGCAATGATGGACAGCTTGGAATATCGAGGGATGTGCACCACGGTTCTAACACTTGAGCCATGTCGATGAGCACTACCGCGTGCTCATAGCGGTCTTTTTTCGAATTTAAAAGATCACGTTGTTGTAGCACTTCTGCGCGACAATCTCCTGCACGCTTCGCAGAGCCGGCAAGCGGGTTACTGTTAATTGTGTCGCCTTGCTTTTTAAGCAACAGTTCTGGGCTTACGCCCACTAAAGTAGCGCCTGATTGCAAAGGAAAGGCAAAAGGGAAACCATGTGTATTTTGTTTAAGTAGGTTGGCAATGACCTGAGTTTTTGACACGCTATGGTTAAAATGCAAATCGACTTGCTTCGCGAGTACTATTTTTTCAAGTTCACCTTTTTCAAAAAGCGTTTTAGCGCGTTTAATCGCATTGAGGTAGTGCGGTTTACCTTGACGATAGTCTACATGCAGAAGCGTGGGAGGGTCTAAGCGCTCAATTGTACTTTGTGCCGCTACTTGCGCTGAAAATTGCGAGCGATTGAGTGTTTGAACGTGCTCTGAGACGATAAACTGAGCGGCTTCTGATTTGCAAAAAGGCACTACACCAAACGCAATCGCGTCTTCACTTCGGCACTTTGCCAATTCGGACTGTACGGTTTTGACTAGCGTGTCGTGGCAATCAATGTTGGAGGTAAAACGATGATGAACGTGTTGGGCGAGAATACACCGCTCACCAGAGACAAAAAACGCGTGATTGAGTGCGTCGAATGAGCGTAGTGGTGCTTCAATCGTGGCAAGTGCATCAAGTTCACTTAACATGGACAATCCTCATTTCCAATGCGTGAGTAACAGTTATCCAAGTGACGATGCAGCGAATAAAATCTTTAAAAAAATCTCAATAGGAAGGTTTTGCGGTATATTCTTCTTTTTAGCAGTAGGGAACTTAGTCTCTCTTTTTCTTTATTGGAAAAAGCTTTAACCAAAATGCGGCTTCGAACAAAAACCCCAAAATAATGAAAACAAAGATACCTGTTTGCCCGCCGTATTGATAACAAATGAGCGATGCAATAATCAGTGCCAATAAAATTAAGATGCGGTACATTTTTCCCATAGTCTCGTCCAATTTTAATACTTGCCCACGTTAAGAGGTATTGAGTTGAAACTAACATAGCAGTTTTGGCTCTTCACGTTTTTTTCACGCTTGTTTTGTTAGTTTTTATTTCAACACAACTCAACAGGACATAAAGATGAAAATCATGACATCAACCTTATTGGTCTCTGGCCTTTTATCCGGGGTGTTTTCCAGTTCATTCTCACTTGCAGCGGATGCGCCTAAAGTGCTTTTGGTACTGAGCAGTTATGGAGAAAAAAACGCCCAAGGCGAAATGATCAAACCTGGTTTTGAAATGGATGAATTAAGTAAAGCGTATTTAGTATTTAAAGACCATGGTCTTGATATTGAACTTGCTTCACCACAAGGCGGCAAGCCCCATGCAGATAACTTTAATCCCGAAAAGTCATATAATCAGCAATTCTTAGCTGATAGTAACGCGATGGAAAAATTGCAAAACACGCTCGCGTTAAGCTCCATTGACCCCGCGGATTATCGTTCAGTGTTTGTTGTTGGTGGTAAAGGGCCGATGTTCGACTTAGCGCAGAACCAGCATCTTCAAGCTACGATTAGAACCATCTATGAAAACCATGGTGTCGTAGGCGCGGTTTGTCATGGCCCCGCTGCGCTGACCAAAGTCAAACTTTCAACTGGGGAGTGGCTGGTGGCAAATAAACGGGTGTCAGGGTTTAGCGAAGAAGAAGAGGCCGCATTTTCTAAAAAGTGGGCGAGTCAATTTCCGTTTCAACTCGAATCCATGTTGATTGAACAAGGGGCAACTTATGTTCAAGATGGATTAATGCTAAATCAAGTATCGATTGATGGTAATTTGATCACAGGTCAAAACCCATTTTCTACGGTAGATACCGTCAAAGCGATGATTAAAGCACTGGGGATAGAGTTGAAATCGACCCCTGAATTTCAAGACGACGCAACGATCAAACTCGTTGAGCGTTATTTTGACAATGTAGAGACGGCATCAAAACATTTCCAAACCCACTCTACCGATTACGACACCATGTTACTTGCCATGTTTGGCTATTATCAAGCGCAGCATGCCCAAACTGAGCAACAGCGAAATGTCGCGATTAAAATAATGGAAGATACACTTACCGCAGTGAACCATCCTATGTTGTTTCTTGGTTTGGCAAGTTCTTACGAAGTGAATGGCCAATTAAGTGAAGCGAAGCACGTATTAACTCTCGCTCAGGGCAAATTCCCCGAAAACCAAGACATAGTCTCTCAATTGGTGCGTTACTAGTCATGAAAAAAAGCATCAAAATCGGCAGTATCGTGATGAGCGCAATGATTGGCGTGTTTGTCCTATTAGGTTCTATTTGGTATGGCTTTTTCGCTTTGAAAAACTATGAAGTTAGCGCGAAGGAGCTACAACAAGCGTATTTTGTCGCGGAGACTATACCCGATGTAACGCTCAGCCCGGTCAATCAGCAAAGCTGGGATATTGCGTTTAAAAGTTTTGATAATGCCGTTGTGAATGGACGATTGGTTTTGCCAAATAAAGCGCAAGCCAATGAGCGCTATCCCGTACTGATTGCATTACATGGTATGGGGCGTGCGCATGTACGTTGGTGGCACGAAAGTTATAAGGAGCGACCAACGCTTGAACAAACAGACAAGCTTACACAACTCGCACTGAGTAAAGGTTATGCTGTGATAGCACTTGATGCGCGTAACCATGGTGAGCGTAAAACACTCGACCACACTATCAAAGATGTCATGATAGAGTTAAAGATTTGGGGGGAGCGTGACCCTTATGAGGCGATGATCCGTGATACCGTGAAAGACTATCGGATGTTACTCAACTGGTTAGACACAGATCTGCGATTCGATCCGGCACACACCGCAATCTCGGGTTACAGTATGGGTGGTCAAATGTCGTTATTGTTAAGTGCACTCGATGGGCGGGTGGAACAAACACTTGCTATTGTGCCGCCGCATATTGGTCAAGGTACGGCAATCGTTTCACCACTGAACGTGGCGAGTAGTTTAACGGGCAAGGTCTGGCTAGTCAGTGCAAATGACGATGAATATGCAACAGCGACTCAAAACCAACAGTTATTTGAGCGCATTGCAACAGACAATAAAAAGCACGTTACGTTTGATGGTGGGCATATTTTGCCAACGGGGTATTATGAGCAATTAAAAGGGTGGTTTTAATGACAAAAGCGACCATTAAAGTGCTTATTGTTGAAGATAATTCATCGCTCGCGAGTAACATCGCGAGCTACTTTAGCGACAAGTCCGTCGATCTTGATTTTGCTTACGATGGTCAACATGGGTTAGAGCGTGCATTAGAGGATTACTTTGATTGCGTGGTACTCGACATCAATTTGCCAAAATGTGATGGTTTTACAGTTTGTAAACTACTGCGGGAACGGGCAGGGCGTCACATCCCTGTCATTATGTTAACTGCAAGGGACGCACTACACGATAAATTAGATGGCTTTGCAAGTGGCGCTGATGACTATTTAACAAAACCATTTGCGTTAGAAGAATTGTGGGTGCGCTGCTTAGCGCTCGCGAA
The DNA here is from genome assembly GCA_000333235.1 of Pseudoalteromonas luteoviolacea B = ATCC 29581. Taxonomy (GTDB): domain Bacteria; phylum Pseudomonadota; class Gammaproteobacteria; order Enterobacterales; family Alteromonadaceae; genus Pseudoalteromonas; species Pseudoalteromonas luteoviolacea_D. Next base: position 42,421 of record CAPN01000018.1, read on the forward strand.
AAGGCACTTATTAAATGCGTCACACACATTAAAGCTTGGCGAAGGTGAAAAAGCCATTTCACTAAACGCGCAAACACAAACAGTGACACGTAATGAGCGGCTACTTACCCTACCGCCAATTGGGTTTAAAATCTTACAATGCTTAATAGAAGCGCATCCACGTGCGATAACTAAATCAGAGCTCATTAGTCGCATATGGGGAGACGAAGAATGTGATCCCGAGACCTTGCGAAGCCATCTTTATCAATTGCGAAAAGCCATCGATAAACCGTTTTCTCAGCCCATAATTAAAACTATCCATGGCATAGGCCTTGCGTTAGACCTTTGACCCAATCGAGATAAATTATGAACAATCGTACGATACGCAGCAAAGTGATCAGTTATTTTGTCGGTATGTCTTTGCTACTCAGTTTAGTGTTTGGGGCACTCGCGTTAATCTTCTCATATGCAGTAGAAGATCAAGTTTTTCAAGCACTTTTGATTGATGAACAACAGCTTATTGAAGAGCAGATAGCCCATGGCCAAACGCCTTCGCCACGGTTAACCTTCATTTCTTTTTATGCGCAAAAAAGCCAATTACCTGAACCTATTTTGCGTATTCTCAATGACGAGCCGCAGCGCATTGAATTTCCGGGTGTTGGGCAAGAACATTTTCACCTATTGGCAATTAATGGTGGGTATTTAGTGGCCGAGGTAAGCGAACATTTAGCGGTTCGTAAACTTAAAGGTGAAATGTTATCGATATTCATGATCTTATTGAGTTTGGGATTGTTTGCAGCATTGTTGCTAGCGCTTACCTCGTTGAAGCTAGCCAAACGTATGTTGAAGCCATTGGATGATCTCATGGGCATTGTCGCTAATGCCCCAGTCGAAAAGTTACCCACTCATTTTGCCGAACGCTTTGCTCACGGTGAAATCGGCCAATTTGCTCAAACACTCGAAAATGCCCTAACTCGAATTCGCGCGTTTGTTACGCGAGAACAAGAGTTCACTCGCGATGTATCCCATGAGTTACGCACCCCGATTGCCGTTATTAATGGGGCTATCACACTGTTAAAAAATACCGCAATGTCGAGCGAGCAGCAGAAGCTTGTGCAGAGGATTGAAAAAGCTAATGTTCAAACGACGCAAAGTATTGAAGGTCTGCTCGTACTGGCAAGAGAAGAAAGCGATGAAAAACACGATACAGCACTATTGCCATTAATTGAGCGTGTTGCGTTAGCCCATGTCGATTTAATAGAAAACAAACCGGTTGAATTGGTCATTAATATTAAACCACATGTCCATTTAGCACTTAGTGAGCCCGCCCTAACCTTGATTGTCAGCAACCTCATTAAAAATGCTTTCGTTCATATCGAGCAAGGCAAAGTCCTTGTTGAATATGACACCTCGCGCGAGGTGTTAATTATTCAAGACACAGGGCCTGGTATTGAAAAAGCCGTATTAGAGAGCCCATTTAAACCTGGTATAAAGGGGCAAAGTAGTAAAGGCACGGGGCTAGGTTTAGCAATTGTAAAACGGGTGTGCGATAAAATGAATATTGCAATTGAGCTTGAAAGCAGTAGCGCAGGTACCTGTATCGAGCTAGGGCTGTGTCAATTGTGATGAAAAAGCCACCGTTTTACACGGTGGCTTGATTAGGGAGAAGCGAGATTGTTTAGAAGTTAACGTTTAAACCGAGGCGGTAGTAACGACCACGATTGTCATAGATATTTTCGTCTCCACTGACCACGGCCACAATGGGCGGTAACTCATCAAATAAGTTAGAAACGTTGAATTGAATTGATGTGCTGTCAAAGATCTGATAGTTCACGCCTAAGTCAACGCGCCACTGTGCAGGTAAATCTAGCACATCACGTGAAATTTTGTTTTTGTCTGTAGCTACACCGAAATCGTCATTATTGATAACCATTTTGCTGACATAGCGTGGCTATACTGTGACCGCTAAATCATCCAGAGTCCAACGGGCTGTAAAGTTAGCTTTGATTTCAGCGTTTCCAGGTTCATCTATATTCAGATTAGGTGTGCCTAGCGTTACCACCGTTTGCTCTTGTGGTAGTAAAACATAAGCGCCTAATTGTAATTCACCCCATGTATCGGGAAGCTCTGTTTTATACAATGCATCAATAGACATAGCACGGAAGTAGCGATCGCCTGCGTTCACATATCCTGATTCATAGGCATCCGTTTTAAGGAGTTGCTTTTTATTTGGGTCGCGACGGAACTTACCACAGAATTCGTTCGGGAATTCTTCAGAGTCATAACATGCTTGCTTGATTTGTGTCAGAGTAAATTGTTGAATATTTTCACTCATTTTCGATAAATCAAGAGATTAAATTAGCCTGTGTAGATTATTTGTTGTCCAAATTTGAAATTGTATGCAATTCACTCTAGATTGAAACGGAGTAAAGGACTTATCTGTGGTTAGAGGCGTGATGAGGTTTTAATGAAAAAACTAATTATAACAACATTTTGTATTTTTTTTGTGACACTGGCAGCGCCGATAAATGCTGCTAGCTTCTTGGTGTTTGGTGATATGCCTTATTCGTTTGTAGACACCCAGATGTTGCAAAAAGACGGTAGACTTTTTAATGCGGTACAGAAAGAACAACATGATTTTATCGTTCATGTTGGTGATCTAAAAGCCAGCATTCAATCTTGCTCTGATAGTTTGCTGACAGAGAATTATCAATTAATTAGCTCGGTTTCAAGTAAACCGTTCGTGTACACACCAGGTGACAACGACTGGACCGATTGCGATCGTGAGTCGTTACTTGAACCAAAAGATGAACTTGAGCGTCTCGATTTCATACGTAAAAACTTTGCGTATCATTCAATCGAGTTAGAACAGTTTCAACGTCAACCCACTCAACCGGAAAACCAAGCTTGGCGAGCTGAGAATATACAATATGTCACATTGCATGTCGTCGCGACAAACAATGGACGACGCCAGATTAATTTATCGGATAAACGCAAAGCCTTAAATGCAGTCGATGCACGGGATAGCTTAAATTTACTGTGGCTCGGCAAATTTTTAGGCAGTGAGAAACCAAGCGCGATGGTGATTTTTATGCAAGCTGATCTTTTTGTGAAGCAAAAAAATGACAAGCGTTGCGATGATAAAAGACAAAAAAAATGTGATGGATTGCGCGTGTACAGAGAGCGCTTAGATGCCTTGGCGCAACAAGTCGATTTCCCGATATTACTGGTGCATGGGGATACACCTAAGTATTGTTTCTCTAAACGCAGCTCTGGGCTTTGGCAACTCAATGCACCAGGGGATGTGAAGGTGATTGATATTGCCAAAGTGATGGTAGATGCAAATGATGTGCAACAACCATTTCGTGTAAGTAGTTTACTCGGATCAGCCCTTCCGGAGTGTCCGTTTAGTTCTGAAGACTAGGTTTTCAACCCCCGTGGCCATCAATTCGAGGTTTCGTTAATATTGGTAAGTACACTAATACAAAACAGAAAAATGCTGCTACCCACAATAGAGCGCTCCATTGCCACGCTAAGTGGGGTGCAATAAAATTTGGTAATATTGCCCGCGTGATGCCCGCAACCAAACAAAGTAAAAAACTTAGGTTGGTAAGCCAATGTGTTACTAACGGTCGAGCGGTATGCCCAAGTGAAACTCGAGCCATCATAGCTAAGATCATAAGGCCGATCCCTCCAACAGTGATTAGGTGCAGCGCATCTTTAGGGTTTCCAACATCAATTAAAAGTGAAAGTGCAAACCAAAGTAACCCAAAACTTGTTGCACAATAGGCGCAGTGCAATGACCACAGTAGAGGAACTTGAAGAATTTTTGCATTAAACCACAGTACGACCCGAATGACGTGCAAAATTGCGGTTAGGCCAAGTGCCACACTGGCAATCAGGGTGGTTGGATACGCAAATTGTAATGCATAGCTTCCGATCCCGATTGTAGATAAACGGATCAACCATTTATCAAGTTGAGGCGAGCGTACTTGGCTATCAAGTTGCAAACCTCGAGCAGTGAAGAAAGGGATAACTCGACCACCGATCACCGCAATTAAAAGCGTAAAAATGAGTAGTGCAATATGGGTAAATACGACAGCAATTTGGTTTGCATTCAAAAGCAGCAGACCAATAAAGGTTAAGTTGGCAACACAAAGCGCACCTAAAATATAAATAAACACGTAATTGTTTTTTGAGTGGCTCGATAGGAGTATGTAACTGAGGTGGCTAATGGCAATAAGCCAAAACATACTTTGGCCAATAAAAGCAACAATAAGTGACTGAGCGTTGGTGACAATCAATAAGCGTGTTGCAATCCAGACGAGCGTCATAAGCAGCAGAGGAAAACCATGGAGTGTTTGTTGTCCTGTCCAGTTTTGCGATGCTGTGAACAAAAAGCCAACGGCAACCGTCGCTGCAAACGCAAAGATCATTTCATGTGCATGCCAAAGTGTTGCAGGAAATTGAGATTGCCACGGCTGTAACCCATTAAGAATGCAATACCAAAGACCCATGCCTAAGCAGGCCCATAATGATGCAATTAAAAATAACGCTCGAAACCCAAGATTAAACAGTGGCCAATTATATACAAGATACCAAGGCGAATGAGATTTAATCGGTTCAATCAGTGGAATAGGTTTCATTAGCGTACCTCTAAACCTAAATGATATTGACATATATGGCCTAAGACATAGCTCCAGTTAAGTACGCCAACGAGTAAGATTGAAGTAATAGGCATGGTAATGTAGGTCGTCAGTGTAATTTGTAAAGACAGTGGATAAGTAATGATGTTCGACATCGAAAAAAGTAATATAAAACAGAATATTGCTACGTTTGTTAGCGTCAGACAGCGTACAGCGTTAGACATAAGTACCTCAAATAAAACAACCACGAGTAGTAAACCTAGCGAAATGTGTACCAAAATTTTTATTGTTTAAAAACAAGCTTTTGAAATTTTAAGATTGAAAAGTGTTCATATTGACCTATATAGTTTGGAGTAAAATTAACTTGATTGAGTCAAAATGACATGAACCATAAACAGCTCACTGATCTGTTGCAATTTAATGTCACGTTACATCAACTCGTCTCGGACACGCTTTCAGACACCTTTGATTCGCACGAGGTGGTTGTTAGCCGGTTTACGAATCAACTCGTTAAATCGCTTCTTGGTGTTATTTCAGCAGATGCAATTGCCTTTTTGAGCTTTGATAAAGGCATCTTAATACCAAAAGCGAGTCATGGATTATTGCCTGAGTCCATGGGGCGTCGTTTTGCTATCGATGCACATCCTCGTTTTAGTGCCATTACACAAAGTAAAACCCCCGTTATATTTGATCTTTGTTGTGAGATGCCGGATCCCTATGATGGGTTATTAATTGCGAGTGATCACACTTTACCTGTCCATGCTTGTATGGGAATAGCGTTAAGCGTTGGTGGTGAAAATCTTGGTGTCGTGACCTTTGATAGTCTAGAGCCAAGAGATTTTGAATCTTGTTCGATGGCGATGCTGAGTTTATTACAACAATCACTCAACCACGCTATTTTCACCGTATTTCAAGCATTGAAAATGAGATTGACTTTGCAACAGCAAGGCGCAGTTGTCCACGAGTTGTCTAGACCTATGAATACGCTAATTGGTGAGCACCCCTGTTTTCAAGCATTAAAACAAGAGATAGAGTTAGTCGCCAATTCCGACCTGAATGTCCTTATTCAAGGTGAAACGGGTACTGGAAAAGAGTTAGTGGCAAGGTATGTTCACCAGTATTCAAATCGTCATGATAAACCGTATGTGCAAATTAATTGCGCGGCATTGGCAGAAGGCCTTGCCGAAAGTGAATTTTTCGGCCACCGAAAAGGCGCATTTACCGGGGCTAACAGCCATCGAGACGGAAAATTCCTGCTTGCAGATACGGGTACTTTATTCTTAGATGAAGTTGGTGAGCTTTCATTACCTTTACAAAGTAAATTACTGCGGGTGTTACAAAGTGGAGAAATCCAACCTGTAGGTAGTGATGAAACCAAAACGGTTAATGTGCGCATCATCGCTGCAACTAACCGAGATTTGCAAAAAGAAGTCAATGAAGGGCGTTTTCGAGCTGATCTTTTTCATCGCTTGAGTGTATATCCGATCCAAGTACCCACGTTAAAACAGCGTTTAAGTGATGTGGTATTATTAAGTGGCTTTTTTATTGAACAATTGCGCAAAAAACTTCACGTCGAACAATTTGTGTTGACTAAACCTGCCCTAAATTCACTGAAAAGTTACGATTGGCCTGGTAATGTGCGTGAGCTTGAACACATTTTAAGTCGCGCAGCGCTTAAGGCAAAACATCAAGCTTGGCCACAGAAGATTATCTCAATAGAACAGGAGCATTTGGCATTAAATACCACAATAACTGCTACACCGATTGCACAACTGAACCAAATCGGATCTTTAAAGCAGGCAACCGAAGCATATCAAGCTTTGATGATTCGCAAAACGCTCGAACAAGCTAATTATAATTGGTCATATGCGGCAAGAGGGTTGGGAATGGATAGAGCTAATTTAGTGCGGCTAGCAAAGCGTTTAGGCATTACGTTAACGAAACAAATAAATTAGCTAGTTCATCTTATCGTCAATTCATTCACAAGGTTGAGCACTCGAATTTCATTACGCCACGATGATTGAGACCCAGTTTGGGATTATTTTATTGCCATTAAACAGTGCATAAAGCACGTAATCTAAGATGTAATCGAAATCACTCTCAATAATGTTATAAGTCGTTTATTTTAAAAGGATATATACAGGTTTTGTTCAGTTCAAAATAGTCTTGATTAGTATGAAATGTGAACTAGTGTTAAGTGGCGTCTGTTTGTCTTAATTTGGGGGAACCATGCAAGGTAACAAACAAGTCTTACAAGAGCTAAATAGGGTACTCACCCTAGAATTGACTTCTATAAACCAGTTTTTTTTACATGCTCGCATGTTTAAAAACTGGGGGTTAGAGGAGTTAAACGAAAAGGCATATAAAAAATCGATAAAAGACATGAAGCAAGCTGATGATCTTATCGAGCGTATATTGTTTTTAGAAGGCTTGCCAAATTTGCAGCATCTAGAAAAGTTGCGGATCGGCGAACATACAGAAGAGATGCTAAGTTGCGATCTCCTTTTCGAAATGGAACAAATTCCAGTATTAAAAGCGGCGATTGCGCTTTGTGAAAAAGAGCAAGATTACGTGAGTCGAGACTTACTTACTGACATTCTTGACTATGAAGAAGAGTACGTTGATTGGTTGGAAACACAGCAATCTCTCATCAAAAACATTGGCATTCAAAACTATCTACAATCTATGTTGGAGGATGAGTGATGCAAGGCAATAAAACGGTCATTGATCTATTAAATGCGCAACTTACATTAGAACTTACCTCAATGGATCAATATCTTGCTCATAGCAAGATGTACGAAGATTGGGGGATTTCTGCACTTCATCATAAGCTTTCCCATGAATACGAAGAAGAGCTAGATCACGCGAAAAAATTAATCGAACGAATTTTGTTTCTTGAAGGCGTACCTGATACGGCTTCTCGCAAGAAAATTCATGTAGGTCAGAGCGTTGAACAAATGCTTGCCAATGACTTAAACGCTGAGAAGGAAGTGGCTGCGCATTTGAAAAAAGTCATCACAGAATGCGAAAAAGCGCAGGATTATGTAACGCGTGAAATTTTACAGACATTGCTAGATGATACTGAAATGGACCACATTTACTGGTTAGAGCAGCATCTTAATATGATCAAACTGATGGGGCTGCAAAACTACATTCAAAGCCAGATGAAACAACATCATGAGTAATCGCGTTTTTATAAAGCATTGTTTCGCTTAGATAGGGCACAGTGCTTTTCTCAACACTTAAAGCCGTAACTTGAGCGCACGCTCAATCAATCTCGTGTCACCACCATCATCTATGTATTTAGCTATACGCTATTGTTGCTTTCTAACGTCGTGCATAACTGCCGACCGAATATCGCTGTCCAAGCATTTTGAGTTTGATTAGGTATAGACCATGGTTGACCATTAATGAAATAATGACCTGATGGAACTAAAATGGGCTTAGCTATGTTATCTATCTACTTTCGTTTTCTTAAACTCAATAAAATGCAATTACTTACATTAGTTCGAGAAATTGCAGATGCAGAAGAAATTAAGAGCAAAGATAGTCACAGTTTTGCTGTAATGATCCCGCTTTGCGAAGCCAATCTCGATGACATCACCATGTTCTTTGTTCGCCAGCAAATTTCAATAGACGATTGTGATCTTCATTTAGTTAAACCCGCTGAAGCCAGTTCGGCGCTCTGCGCGCCAATGATATTGAATAAAATGTTAAAGCATATCGATTGCAAGGTGTCTGTCTAAGTGGGGGATAGAACTTAGGTTATAAGTAAATATTTAATTATAACAACGTTGTTTTTTTGCATCCTACACTGCATGCTATGGCAACATTGCAACCAACACTCCCGAATTGACCAATTGGGTATATAAAAAATCGAAAAGCGAATGGAAACAGTTAAGTGGTATAAGAATCCGGAAATGTTAGTGGCGTTTTCGGCGTTGATGATTGGTTTATTTACAGCGATAATTTCAGTGTATTCTGCATACATAGATAGGCAATATGCTCGAGCTTCTGTTTGGCCTAAGTTGGAGTTGTATCGTAGTTATAGTGATTCAACTTTTAGTTATGGTATTGCTAATAAAGGAATAGGCCCTGCCATAATTAACTATGCGACTGTTCAAGTTGATGGGCAATTTATTAAACACTGGGTAGATATCCCTGAATTTGAACTTATAACCCAATCGCACTTTGGTACAACTACCATGATCCCGGGGCAAGAATTGTTGCCACTCAAGTATAAGGGAGCCGATGTTGTGGCGATTCTAGCACTTGATAAACGGATAAAAATAGAAATTTGCTACTGTTCAATCTACGATGAGTGTTGGGTAACAGATAGAACGATGAAAACGACAAGTGTCTCAGAATGCTCCATTTTGCCAGAACACGGATTTCAGCAGTAAACAATTTCTCAACTGAGGCGATGTCCCAGTTGAGATAAGTTGCTTTGCTTCTCGCAAAACGCTTCAATTTTAAATTGAGGGTTTTTAGCGAAAACTATCAATTAGCATCAATAGTGAACCAATAATAAATAACCACACCCCGACAACAGCATAGTTGCTAAAGTTAGGTAAAAAGAGTGAACTACCAGATAAGAACGATAAGCTTGCAGCGATGCTTAATTTATTACGCTTATCGTTTTTTGAATTCTTGATCATACACTCACCTCAACACTCTGGTTGCAAACGAAACCCTACTGCAATTCTATTCCAGCTATTGATTTCGAGTATGCATGTGGTGAGTTCAATCAGCTCTTTTTCGCCAAAGTAAGCAAGCGCTGTGTTGAACGATTTTTCACTTATTGGCTGATTAGCAATTAATGTGAGTGTTTCGGCCCACGCCAACGCAGCGCGCTCCTTTTCGTCAAAACACCCGACTTCTTGCCAAGCTGCGAGCACGTCAAGACGGCTTTGTTGCTCGCCATCTTTGCGTGCTTCATGGGCATGCATATGTTGGCAATAACCGCAGTGATTCAATTGAGAGACGCGAAGTTTAACTAAATGGCGCAGAGATTGACTTATCGATACTGACGAAGGTATCTCTCCAAGTGCAACCAAATGAGTTGCGATACGTGGACACAGTTCAAAAAGGGTATCTTGAGTAATCCTCGGTTTCATCTAATCCGTCCTTAAAGGTATTTGTAAAAAGTTAACTCGGATTAAGATAAGATGTATTTCTCGTCGTTAATTGGAAATGTGCGACATTTTACGTTTTCGATATTGATTTGGTGTTTCTCTTGTGAGGTCTTTAAAGACATTGCTGAGATGACTTTGATCATAATAACCACAAGTCAATGCAATGTCGGCTAATGGTTTTGTCGTTGACATAAGCTCTAAGCGCGCTTTACGAAGTTGAATACAGGTAAAAAACTGTGATGGAGACATTCCTATATCAGACTTAAAAAATCGCTCTACGGTTTTGCGGCCAAGGCCATGTTGCTCAGCGAGCGGAGTGATAGGTATAAGCGATTCACTTACATGGTTCATAAAGTGTTGCCAACGGCGCTCTTTTTGATTAAAACCAGCACGCTTTGTTTTAAGCCAATTTAGCACGGTTGGAATATACTGCTCGGAAGGTAATGAAATCAAATGTTCAAGTAACTGATTAAAGCCAATTTGATGTGCAATGTTGGTGTTTAGCAAATCAACGTCTTCATTTTGACATGCACTGACATCAATATTGAATAGTTTTTTGACCGCTCCAGGCTTGAATCGAACACTTACTTGATCACAGTCCACGAGACAATTTAAGACATGCACACAGGTATAGTTTGAAAAGAAAACGCGAGGCGTAAAAGGCGATAAAACAAAGGTAATGCTAGTGCCTGCATCCGGATAAAGCTTTTCTTGAAGATGAAAGTGCGTCTCAGGATTCGATTTGGCAACCCAGATACATTGTACCCAATCCTCTAGTGAGTCTTTAGGTTGCAATAATTGGCAGTCTAGTTTCGAAAAGCTAGCAGCTGGGATCACATCCTTGGTGGTATACATTGCTAAGCTCTGATCATGCTGAATGCACTAAGCATAACAGATTGAAGACCGTGATCCACATTCTAACGTTGATAGGTTGATTTAGTGATACACTTTATTATACTGTTTAAAAAAACAGTGTCTTTTCATTGATGCCTCAAATCATCCTGCCCCAAAAGTATTATCTCAATCATTTTGATGAACTGTGTCAGTTTATAAATCAAACGAGTTTAACCTTGCTAGACGAAGCACAGCTGAAACGATTTCACGCGTTATTCATGCTCAGTGAAGACGCTCGTTGTTTGTTGGTCCGATTATTTTCAAGAAGGCATCAGGTTTTTTCGATTGACTCTTTGAGTTATCAAGAAATTGCGCGAATTGATTTGGCTATCGCTGAGCTTAAGCGCGCAAATTGGTTGCGTACACCGATTGAAGAAGACTTATTCTCGTGGTTGCAGTCACTTAAAAAATCACAGCTCCAAGAGATTGCGCAGCACTTTAACAAAAGTGAGTTAGTAAAATCAGCCAAAAAGTCACAGTGGCTTGAGTATGTGCAACTAGCTATTCCAAGAGAAGCATTAATTTCAAGTGATTTCGCGTCATGTTTTATCGTGTTGCTCGCACAGCAAGATTTTGACTACTGGCAGTTTCTGTATTTTGGATCTAGCGCGCAGCAACTTAATCTATTTTCATTGCGTGATATGGGGATTATGAAAACCCGGGATCACGCTCCAGGGCACTTGCAGCCTAGGTTTGATGACATTCGAAGCGCAAAAACCGCGTTTCAATTATCAATGTGGTCTAGTCAAATCAAGCAAGTAACAGGTGATGAACTGCCACATCTAGCAGGAGATATGATCGAGTGGCAAAGCCACATCGAGCAGCAAAATGATGACGCAAGTATAGAGCGCTACCATCATCTTTTACTGCGTCTTGCGGGTAAACTAGAAAAAGACAATCATGGGCTTTCAAAACAATGCTTTGCGCTTTGTAAACACCCAAAAGCGATCGAAAAAAAGATTCGATTGCATTACAGCGAAGGAGATCATATAAGGTGCCAAGCATTGCTTAATGATGTGCTTAAAGACCCACCGAATGAAGAACTCGCGATTTTTGCTGAAGATTTTTGGCTACGTAAATTTAATCAAAAACGCACAAGCGTACTGACGGATTTATTGCGCACTAGCAACCAGCCGATTTTTATCGATGAAGCCTTTAAAAATCAAGTAGAAGAGGGCGTTTGTGAGTTTTTGCATCGCCAACATAAGCAAGCGTTTCACGTTGAAAATCAGCTTTGGCGCACATTGTTTGGGTTGGTTTTTTGGCAAGAACTTTATCTGAATGAGAAAGCCGGTGTTTTCACCGAATTTCAGCGTACACCGAGTGTTTTAAAACGAGATTGTTTTTATCAAACCATGGAGTTAGAAATCGAAAATCGTTTGCAAAGCTTAACTTCATCATTGCAATGGCGAAATCTGCTCGTGGATCATGCAAGCCGTTTTTATGAACAGCCGACGAACTTATTTCATTGGCACAGTGAACTACTTACACCTTTGTTGGCTTTTATAGAGGTTGTGCCACTGCAACAAGTGAAAGAGCTACTAAGAAGAATGGCCATGCGTTTTCACAGTTTAAAAGATGGTTTTCCAGATCTGTTAATTATCAATGGATGTGGTGAAGTGTCTTTTATGGAAGTAAAGGCGCCAGGAGACGTGTTACGTCGTAATCAATTGGTAAGCATTAATTCGCTTATCGAATGCGGGTTTAACGTATCAGTGCAAACAGTTGAATGGCAAATCGATCCGAATCAACCTTATTTAGTGGTTGATATTGAAACCACGGGTGGCAAGTCACAAACCGATCGCATAACAGAAATTGCAATTGTAAAAGTGCAGCACGGCAATATCGTTGATTCTTGGTCAAGCTTAGTCAATCCAAAGCGTCATATTCCAAAATTTATAACAGGCCTGACAGGGATCAGTAACGACATGGTACAAAATGCACCAACGTTTACGGAATTGGCCGACACAATTGAAGAAAAGCTCAGCGAAGGGATATTTGTTGCCCATAATGTAAATTTTGATTATGGGTTTATTAAACAAAGTTTATTGCGCTTAGGTCGTCATCTTAAGCGTCCCAAATTATGCACGGTACAGCTGGCTCGGAAGTACATTCCAGGCCATGCATCCTATTCATTAGGTAAGCTTTGCGCTGCACTTGATATAGACCTGACTACTCATCATCGAGCACTTGCCGATGCAACTGCAACAGCGCATTTATTGCAGCTGATTAATGAAAAAAGAGAACAACTTCATGACCATTAAAACATCTACTCCATCCACTATGTTGCGAGTGATTAAGCTGCTTCAGTGGGGGTTACTGATTGCAACACTGACGCTTGTTGGTTTTATTGCTAAAGGGTATTGGCAGCCGCTATTAGTGAGTTTAGTCATTGTAAACGTTTTTGGCATTGGGTTATATTGGGTAGATAAACGCCGATCACAAACTGAGGGAGCGAGCCGCATTAGTGAAATAAGGCTTATTTTAGTGGGAGTAATGGGTCTTCATATTGCTAGCTTTTTAGGGCGATATTGGTTTCGCCATAAAACGCTATCTATGGGCTTTAATACCAAATTGCTGTTAAGCCAAGTGATCTTGTTTTTTTTGGTTTGGTTGACTAACTTTCGATGAGTTTTCAACATTGCTATTTATTGTGATCCTTTTTACTCTGACCCCATTGATTTTGGTTAGCCCCAAATAACAAGTACAGCGGCGAGTGCAATGAGTAGCAAGCCAACAATACTTTTTATTTTTAGGGGGTCTTTTAACCATAACGCACCTATAAGCATGGTGAAAAACACTTCAATTTGGCCGAGTGTTTTTACGTAGGGCACGGCTTGCAGTGACATAGCACTAAACCAGCCTATAGAGCCCAAGCAGCTCGACACACTGGTTAAGATGACGAGTTTTGGACGTGCCATTAATGCGCTTAAGGTTTTAGGATCGGTAAAAACCAGATAAAGTAAAAGTAAAATGGTTTGGGTAATGATGACAATCGACAACACCCAGGCAGCGCTGTGTAAAAAGGGTAAGGATAAAGTCAGACTTGCTTCTCTTACCCAAAGAGAGGTTAGCGCAAATGCACTCCCGCAAGCAATTCCGAGTAACATCGTATGTAACGAAATAGCTTTAAAGCTGTTGAGTGTGCTCATATAGAAAATCGCAAAGCCGCCCAATAAAACACCACTCCATCCGATGAGACTTAATTCGGTGCCAAAAAATAAGACACCTAAACACGCTGCGACGACCCCTTCACTTTTAGCTAGACCTGCGCCAATGGCATAATTCTTCATTTGAAACAGTTTCACCATCAATCCAGTTGCAATAATTTGCATGATGGCTGCGCCAAACGCAAAAAAAGCAAATTCACGATTTATGTTTGGAAGTGAGGTAGGTTGCCATTGGTATAAAGTATAGAGATAAACGAGAGCAATCGGGCCCGCCCACATAAACCGAGCAAGGGTAACACCACTTACGCTTACCTCTTTGCTTAGTTGGCTTTGAAAGGCATTACGCCAAGCCTGCATAAAGGCAGCTAAAAGGGTAAAGTAGATCCAGCTAATGAAGTTGTTCCTTTTCTATACTGATTTTTATTGGATGTCGATGTTAATCATGTTTAATAGTCTTTCGAATACTTACTGGATTGAAAGACTTAGCCTAGTATTTTCCTTCCATGTACGTACTTACTGCATCGGCAATAAAATGTTCAATTTGATCTTCAAGATCGCTTTGAGAGATTTTAAATGACTGCAACACCGCGCTTATTTGTGTTTCCGTCAAGCGCTTAGTTTTATGTAAGTATTCCCACTCAGGTAAAGATTTATCAAATCTCGGTACGACAAGAAGCTGAGCAAATGAGTTTTGCCAAGGTGTTTCATTTTGTTGCGCACAAAATGCTTCAATGTGATTCTTACCTTCTGGACCCATACAGCCAGGCTCTAGTCGCAATTGGATTGATAGTTTAATAGTATCAGGCATTTAACAATTTAGATTAACTCTGTTAATCACTAAGTGTAGTGCCTAATTCGAGAAAACGAAACAGGAAAATCAATGATTTGGTAATTCGATTGCGTGCACGAATACGACATTAGGACAATGTCACGATGGTACAGCACTATTTTTGGTATGAGCTAAACTTAAAATAATGGTTCAGTTCGGTTATGTGTTATGTATCGTGTGCTGTGGTTTTTACTTTCGCTGCTGTATTGTGTCGCAGGCTTTGCCACTGTTGATAAAGCTTATGTGCTTAAGCAACATGGCGTAGATAGACTGGTCGCACTGAATGCCTACCTAGAAGAACATGCCGATGTCGATGCAGAACAAGCCCTTTCATTTATTCTTGAATTGGAACCAAGCCTTCCAATCGACATGCGCAATGAAGATACACTAAGATTGTTCGCATTTAAAGCAAATGCACTAAAATTTGTCGGAGAAAAAGCACAAGCATCAAAACTTATTTCAGAAGTTATTAGCGCTGCTGAGCTTATTGAGAACAACCAAGTGATGCGTAAGGCATTATTTTACCGCTTGGTAATGTACTTTGAACAATCTCAATTTGAGCTAGCTCTTGATGATAGTTATCTACTTATTGAGCTGATCGGAAGATCTGATTCGAATAACGATCTTGCAAAAGTTTTCCTGCACCAAGGTGAAATTTTCATTGCGCAGAACCAGTTTGCAAAGGCGTTTGAATTACAACTAAAAGCATTAGGTATATTTGATAAATCTGAAGATAAAGCGGGTCTTATTCAAGCGAATGGCAGCATTGGTATGCTATATCGTAATATTGGTGATCTGGATAATGCGCTCGCGTATCAACAAGCTGCTTTAGATGCGCAGTTAGCATTAAATGATGAAAAGGCCAGTGCTATTATGTATAACAACACTGGGATCATCTACAAAGATCTAGGTCGTTATGATAAGGCCATTGTAATGCACCGAAATTCACTGGCGCTCAAACAAAAAATTGGTTACGAGCGAGGCATGGTCTATTCGCACAATAATTTAGGTGAATCTTATCGTTTAGCTGGCGACATAGAACGAGCCAAAAAACATCTTCAAGAAGCTGAAAAGTTAGCGAATAAACTGAATAACCGTATGCTACTTGGTTCGACCTTTCTTTATCAAGGCAGAATCGCCCTCGAAGAAAAGCAATTTGAATCTGCAGAAAAAATCCTTACCGAGGCAATGGATATATACACTAAACGCAATGCAACGGCACGGATCGCAGAAGGACTGGTAGAACTCGCGAAAGTTAGCTTAGCAATGAATAACACAGTAAAAGCACAATCGCAATTGCAACAAGCAATCGACTTTAGCCTTAATGCGAAAAAAAATATTGTGCTATTCGAAGCTTATGAATTGCTCTCTGATCTTCTCGCCCAGTCAAATCAGTTTGATAAGGCGTATGGTATGCTAAAAACGTATCAGCAATCTCGTAACCAACTTTTTGATTTACAGAGCCAACAGCGCATCGAGTTATTGGTGGTTGCTAATCAAGTGAAAGAAGCAGATCGCCAACTGCAATTTGTGCAACAAGAAGCGGCTTTAACGGAAGCTTACTTAAGCAATAAAATTGCAAATCGAAACCTGATGTTTTTTGTCGTGTTGTTTGGTCTATTGTTACTTTGGTACTGGTATTCAAGGCAGGCGCAAAAACGTCAGCTGTTGCTTGAAGTAAATGCGCGTAAAGCGATCGAAGAAAAAGAGCAACAACTTAGTTTAGCACTATGGGGAAGCGGCGATGTATTGTGGGATTGGGATTTACGTAGTGGCACGATCACACGACAAAATGCAGACAATTTAATAGGTGCACCAGACAAATACGAAGATGAGTATTTTGAAGCGTTTAAAGACTATATTCTCGATGAAGATGTACCGAAATTAACAAACTCGATAAAGCAGTTGCTGCAAGGGAAGCAAGAAGCTTTCGAGGTAAATTATCGAGTAAAAAAATCGGATGGAAAATGGATATGGGTTCAAGATAGAGGGAAAATAGTTGAACGTGGTGCAAATGGTCGAGCGTGCAGGATTGCGGGTATTCAACATGACATCAGTGTTCTTAAACTACAAGAACATGAATTAGTTGAATTAAATGAACAATTAGAAGACAGAGTAAAACACAGAACGTTAGAACTGGAAAAAGCACTAAGTGATTTGAAAGTGGCTCAAGAGAGTTTAATCGAATCAGAAAAGATGGCGTCATTAGGTCGATTAGTGGCGGGTGTGGCACACGAAATAAATACCCCTTTGGGCACATCGATGATGGCATTGAGCCACTTTGCCGATGAATTGAAGACGATTAAAATATTAGTTAAAAATAACGCACTTTCTAAAGCACAGTTAGAGTCTTGTATAGCAAGTTTGGACGAAGGCGAGCAACTAGTGAGTCGAGGGCTAACAAAAACGTCTCGGCTCGTAGAGCAATTTAAGCAGCTTGCGGTAACGTCTCGTAGTAATTTTACATCTGAGTTTGAGCTAATTGAGCTTTTAAATCAAGCTCTTAAACAAGCTAGGAGCAAAAGCAATGAACCAGTTGAATGTCAGATCCATCTTCTTGAATATGTAACGGTTAAAAGCGATATAGACGCGTTATTGCAAGTTTTTGAACTGTTGTTTATCAATGCGATTGAACACGCGAAAAACAACATACTGAATGTCTATGTGAGCGTTGAATCAGCATCGAATAAGTTGATCTTTACTGTGCAAGACGATGGTACGGGCTTTAACGGGGCTGATCTGGAACGTTTGTTTGAACCTTTCTATACCACTAAACGCAGCAAAGGGCACGTCGGGCTTGGTTTGAATATCGTTTATAACTTGGTCACACAAGTATTTCATGGTGATATAAAATGCCAAACCTCTCGCCATGGAGGTGCTTGCTTTGTATTCTCGATTGCACTAATTGATGCCTAGTATTAATAAGTCGATGATGCGCTGAAACTGCATCTTTTAGTTGACTGGCTATTTTCTCAAACTACCTCAAAATGCGTGTTCAGCGAGTATTTGTGGGCTCTGATTTCCGCATCTTGAGGTGTCTGTGATATACATTACAGTACATAATCACTGCCATCTTTGGCTGTAAAACATTTACAGCATGATGTAGCAATCGTTTGTGCACCATTTACAAAGCTTAACCAAATACGTTGACGGCCTTCTTTTGCAATGGTGGCGAGAGGTGTTTCGATTTGAACATCGTCGAGGTGAGCCAGATCACTGGTGCCACGACGGCCTTTTCTATCAATCGTTAATTCAACATGCATGCCATCGTTCTTTTTGAATAATAGTGTTTCAGGGTATTCTTTGTGTCCACACAGCGCAACAAACTGTGCACTATCTGCTAATCCACAGTGGCTGCCATCATCGAAAAATGCCATTAGATGACGGTAATAAACTACGTAATGCGTTACTTTTTGATGAGAACCAGATTCTAACGGGCAGTGGTCATCAAGGTATTGCTTAGCTAACGTAAGTTGTTCGTTGTTTGAAAGCGTATGGTGTAATTCGGTATTGAACTGGGTATGTGTTGTCATTTTGGTCACCTCATTTTGTCGTTAAGTTGAATGTAGAGTATTCAGGCAGGAAATTTCACAAAAAGAATTTCACATTGTAAATTTTACAAATAAGTGAATTTTTACACGGATGCACCATGAAGAAAGAACCGAGTTTAATGCGCAAATCGCACTTTCTTGGCACGAAGGTACGAAATCTTCGCAAGCGCAATCACCTTACGCTAGAAGACCTTTCAGCTCGTTGCATTCGTGTTGATGCGGCCAGTGCGCCTTCAGTGTCTTATTTGTCAATGATTGAACAAGGTAAGCGCACCCCTAGTTTGAATTTACTCGAAAACTTAGCGACGGTTTTTCAAAAGCCTGTAGACTGGTTTCTAGATAATGAACCGGAGCCAACAGAGATCACGCCAAGCAAAGGCAGCTTTGGTGGTATTAGCGGGATGGCGCTTGAGCCAAACTTTCTATTTTCAAAGGATATTTTGCAAATCGCTATCCCTGAAATGCTTTCTCAAGCAGGGATCAGTGGTCGACAATTTGCACATTTGCTCATTCGTGCACATCAAGAGCATCATCAAAACTACTTTCCCGATCTAGAGCGAGCAGCAGAAGAGGTTGGTGGAAAAAACTTACATTTGAAACCTGACCAATTAATGGAATTATTAAACGCGCAGGGGTATCAATATCAATGGTTTACTGGAACATGTGATCTTGAAGGTATCGTTTTAAAACCAGGAAGTGTAGTGACATCCTATTTCGTACCACCAAATCGAGTATTTTTAAACACATTACTGAAAGCATATCCTGCACGATTAAAGTACGACCTTGCCGTTCATATCGGTCATGGAGTGCTGCATCATAGTGATGGTGTGCAATGTGTTTTGACCACGGGTGGTTTAGGTATGGAGACCGACCAAGAAGACCATCATGAACCTAATGCACAAGATATTTTGAACGCATGGCGAGACTTTGAATCGAGTTTTTTTGCGGGAGCTTTGCTTTGCCCAAAAGTACCCTATCGGCAATTTTTAGAACGTCATGGCTATGACTTAAGTGTCCATCACAAACTTGGCGTTTCGGCTTCGGTTGCAATGAGGCGAATGACCGTTGTGTCGCCTTACCCACACTGGCATTATTTTGATGCGTATCAACCAGGAAAGCTCAAAGCTGTTTATCGAGGAAATGGGATCCCGCTGCCATGGGGAAATATGCGTGAAGTCCCTGATCCTTGTCAACATTGGGCGGTGTTTCGAAAGTTTGCATCCAGTAATCAAGCGGCGACTTCACAATTGTCTATTTTAAACGTAAACAACAAACCGCGTTTGTACTGTTGTGAATCCGTTAGTATTACGGACTTAGCCGAACAGCCCCATGTACTTTGTGCTGGAATCGATCTGAACCCAGCTATTGCCGCTCAGGGATTAGATGCTGATAGTGTGGTTGGCGAATTGCAAAAGCTTTGTATTGCTCATGGTGGAAGTAGCCAGGTGCCCTATGCGCTTGCAAAACAGCTATCACGCGTAGCGAAAATTCTTAACATCAATTGGATAGAAAAAGGCCTTGAAAGTGATGTGCGGGTAATATGCACACGAGGTAGTACTTGCCCCCGTAAACCGACGTGTTATGAAACGGGGATTTGCAAATAATTGGCGATACTAGAGAGTGTAAGAGCCGCTTTTTAATATGATTTGTCTATATTTTTTGTGAAATTGCGAGGGTGTGTTGACCTTTGCAGTTTGTTTTTAAGCAGCAAGTTAGGCGTTAAAGCTAGGCAAGAGCTGCCCCGCAGAGGATGTATTAAAATTGTAGATTATGCAATCTACCTACATTACTAGGCTACGTTACTCATTTCGCGTATTGAAAGATTCTGATTTAAACAAAAATCATCTCTAAAAGGCGAACACATCTTAACATTATTGCTCTGTCTGATCGGGAGATTGAAAGAGCGGTCGCGTGGCTGGAAGTTTCGCGTTGAATTAGAGAAAGTCGCAACTGTCGTAAAAGTATCGTAAGGTTTTCGCAATGCTAACGTATTTTTTTCGTAAAGTATTTCATTAAAATAATGGATTATTACAGCTAACAAAAATAGTGGTTGAGATGGCATGAAAATAAATTCTGAGTTAATACAGCAATTGAGAAAAAAGCGATCGTGGTCACAAGATGAGCTTGCGATAGCCACAGGTTTAAATCTTCGGACAATTCAACGAATTGAAAAAGAGGCATCTGCCTCGTTGCAGTCCCGTAAAGCAATCGCTTCTGCACTTGAGGTTGCCATTGAAGTACTTGATTATGTGGAGCCTGTTATGGTCACTAAGTATGAGTTCAAAACCTTAGAAATTAAGACCGATGAAGGTTTTTTTGCAGGTTTAACAAAAGCAAAGGTTCCTGATTTCGCAGAGATCCTAAACCAAGAAGGCGAGAATGGCTGGGAATTAGTGCAAATATTGACACCAGAAATCGCACAAGGAATGTGGTTAGGAAAAACGGGAAAGTTCGTCGCTATCTTACAAAGAAAAAAATAGGTTTCTTAAGCCTAATACAAAAAGATAAATAGAAAGAGGCCTTACTTTGTTTAGCAAGACTTAATGTGGCCTGCCAATTTGAGTCATTGGATCATATCTTCATGTAATTTATAGAAAAAGAATAACGGACGTTCATGGAAAACTATTTTGACCATTGAGTAGTACAAAAAATCGCAAAATAGCTATATACCCAGCCTACCTGAAGACGTTAGTCTTAAGCCTGTAAGACTTGCCTCGTGGGAGCGCCCTGTGTTTCTACTAGGCTGTTACGCTAATTTAAAAGGTGTTTACCTTCTAGTCTCAGTGCTTAGTATTGAAAACACGCTCGAGCTCTGAATTAGGCATCTTCACGTTGTTTGGGTATACATATCTTAATCTAAGCGAAGGGTAAACCTTCGCCTTGAAATAGTAGTTTTCGAATCCCCTTAATGCCGAATTGCGATAAAGAGACATTGTGCGTTAATTCATACTTTTCTTTAGAGTGCTCGTTATTTCGACAACAAGTCCTGAAATCGAATACACTCCATTTCCAGATCTTACGCACTGGGTTGAATCCGTATGTTTCGCGGTGATAGAAATGCGTTCGTTGATTGCCAACTTTTGTGTTTCTAGCGTTTGGTTGCAGCTTTTCTGTGTCCAGTGTTTGAAGCCATTTCTTTCAAACAAGGACGGTTCGCCGTAGGTTGTCTTTATGTATGTGGATGTAGGTTGTTTAGCGAACTCAATTGTTTCAAGCTCGTTGTTAGCAAAGATAGCGCGATCGCCACTGTGTAAGTAATGGTAGGCAAAGGTATTTGCTGTTTGTTGTTCTAAGATCACGACGCCATGGTCACCAATCACCTCAAGCTGTGTTTTTTCGCTGTTTTTGCTCACGACAAGCGCGGTGGTTTCGTCTACACCAAAGCCAAATTTTTGTTTGCTGTGGCGCAACAAGGTTGCAAGCCTTAGCGTGCGACTTCGCTCGCTAAAATGGGTATCGAGTACGCCCAAGGTGAAGCTTCCTAAACCGCCGTGTTGATCATAAGTCAGTTGATTATTGATTTCGGCGTTACATCGATTGTATTCAGCGCAGGTATCAACAGGTGGTATTTTTGCAAACGCACCGTATTCCAACGCGCTTAAACTGGTTCCATTAGTGATCATGGGGACAGGACCAAATACATTAATTCCACCTGATTGAATAGCAGTGCCCGCACTGGTGCCAATTAAGACTTCACGAGAGAGGATATCTTCTAGCCACGGGAAAGGGTTGTTTTCTTCGTCAAATAATACCTGTTTAGTGAGGGACTGATCACCACCGTTAAAAAAGACGGCATCCACTTCGCGAATTTTTTGTTTAAGCGCTGCGATACCGCGTTTACATGTACTGAACTCTTGTGCTACCAAGTCTGGATAGACTCGGTCCCTGGAATTGCTTTGAGTGAATACTTTTCGATATTCATTGAGGTGCTCACAGGTATCATTGCTTATGGCCATTGCAAGTGCAGGAGTGAGCGCGAGCCATTCGCCTTGTAGGTTGTAATCATTAAGTAAGGAGGCATAAAAGTCTGCTGCTTCATAAGGATCTTTGCTTGATGCGGTTATGGCTAAGTACGATGGCTTTTTGGTGTTTTTTATGCGTTGACTCAGGAATGTAAAAATTTCGCGGCTCCCTTCGCTTTTTGTTTGCATGGCTTTGACGAGTTCTTTATTTCGCTTACCTTGTTTATTAACGTTTGCGACTTCTAATGTATCAAGCAATATTGCCCATAGTTCGTCATTGAGTGTTTTATCGAGTCGAGACGGCTGCTCTTGTAAAAGCTGTAGAAAATGTGAATAACCAAGAGATTGAGATTGCGGTAATTGGTTTAACGCAGTTTTGACGAGAGGCAATGGTATTTGGGCTTCATCGGGCCATCTTTCACTGAGGATTTTTAAATGCTCTTTGTCGATTTGAAACCATCGTGAAGCATGGGCATTTTGGTTGAAATAGGTGTTTACTTGGCAATGCTTTTTGGAATAGCTAGAACAGGTGTGAAGTGCTCCACCAATTAAAACCAATTCTTGAGATGACACTGAGTTAAAAAAAAATAAAAGAAAAGGCATTAAAGCCAATGGTGGCATTATTTTAGTATTCATTATATGTTCCTTTTATTGGGAAAATAAAATAGTACTTGTCAGTATGAAAAATACTGTGCTATAAAAGTAAATGAATACAAACAAGAGCAAACTAACATGATTTAGTTTGTAATGTCAAAAACCCTTTGAGTATGTAGAGATGGTAAAAAAAGCACATTCGCTATCGCATTACTTCTACAAGCCTCATTACCTATCTGAATGGTTTAATGAGTAGATACACGGTCTAGCCGTGGTCAGTCTATTATTAAGCTACTGCCACTCCTAAAAAGCATAAAATAATATTATCGGCAAGTCTGCTCGCAAGCTCTGTGCGAATTGCGCTACATACGTTGCTATGTTGGTTTATAAAATCGAGTTAGGATTTTAATATCTTTCAAAATCTTTTTTTGATTTTTATATCGACATCTAAAAGGCTGGTTGTTTATTTTTAAATAATGGTTCTGTTCACTTAAAATATCTTAATTTTATTTTAAATTGATATTTTAATGTTGGCTATGATTTGCTGTTTTTAAATAACTGCTAGCTTATTTATATAGTCTACTGTATGGCTTTTTATTCTCTTTTCCAATTTTGAGTTGGTTAAAAGATAAATGCGTGAGAGTCACTCGCATAGTTGTTTAGTGTTTACTTGCCGACCAAAAAACAGGTTAGGTAGAGTAATGTACAATAAAATCACCCTTGCAATGCTAATGGCTCTTGGTGCCAATGCACAAGCAAACACAACCGAAACGCAAACCACCCTTGAAAAAATAGAAATCACAGGTTCTCGTATTAAAGGGGTCGACCTTGAAGGAACGCAGCCCATTACGGTGATCGGCGCGGAAGAAATAGCTCGTTCTGGTGCTAACTCGGTTTACGAATTGATGCAAACGCTGTCACAAGTCAAAGGCGGTAGCGGTACTTTTTCCGCTTCTGAAAGTGGTAGCACGTCTACCTCTACGCCAGCAGGTCAATCTGCGGCAAGTCTAAGAGGAATGGGGCCATCAGCGACGCTTACGCTCATTAATGGCCGTCGTGTCGCACCGAGTTCTTTTGCGGCAGGGACACAAAATTTCGTCGACATCAATTCAATCCCACTTGCTGCAATCGAACGTGTTGAAGTACTTGCAACTGGTGCATCGGCTATTTACGGTGCAGATGCCGTCGCTGGGGTAATTAACTATATTCTCAAAGAGGACTTTGAAGGGCTAGAGTTTGATGCCACTTATGGTGATAGCGTTGCAAGTACAGATGAAGGTGTTATTCAGATAAATGCAATTTACGGCATGGCATTAGGAGAAGGCAATTTGACTGTATTTGCTGATGCCTTTAAACGCAATCAATTTAATGCATCAGACAGGGCAGCTACGCGCTCGCCCTTGTTAGTCAATGGTTACTCGTACCTTCCTAAACTAGAGAACACGCCAAACATCTATTACTACAGTGCAAAAGATGGCAACGAGCTACCAGCACCTGGATGTAAAACGGCGCTGGTTACGACAGAATACGGTGAGTCTATTTGTGGGTATTATGGCAATGAAGACGATGTATTGGCTCCACCATTCGAAAGTTTATCAAGTGGGTTCATGTTTAGCCAAAATAGGGGTGAACATACCTTTAAAAGTGACTTTTTCTATAGCAAAACGAAATCTAAAGCTTTTTCTAGTCCTGCGGCAATCAATCAAATTGATGACTCTGAGGGCCCGTTTGTGCGTGAAGATGCTTTGTTTATTTTTGATGATGCCACTGGTGGCAATGCGTTGCTAGATTCAATTTACTCTGACCCCTTTGATTCGTATTTGGGTCGGGAGTTATGGGGATTTGGGTTCGATGCTCGATTTAATGCGCCAAGAACAATTGAAGTGGAATCTGATAATGTTCGTCTTGTAGTTGGGCTAGAAGGATATTTAGGGGAGTGGTTTTATGATTCAGGACTTACTTATTCACAATCTAAGTCAAGCCAGAAAGCCATTGCAGGTGTGTACAATCGTTACAAGTTCCATGCGGCGTTGAGTGGTGAATTGTGTTCGGATGGCCAGATTGCTTCGTTAGATGGTAATGATTTAGTGTGTTCGACCGGACAGGTACTACCTTTTTACAATCCTTTTTTAGTTGGGAATGCAGCGAACGATGCCACTTTGGCGTTAACACAAGCGATGCCAACGCGTGAAGGTAAAAGTAAAGTGATCGGCGCTGACTTTAATGTAAGTGGTGAACTTATCCAAATTGGGGATGTATCAATACAAGCGGCACTGGGAATTGAGGCTCGACGTGAAACGCTGTCAGATATTCCCTCAAATGATGCCGTCGCAAGTGCTGAAAATGCGTATTTAGTTGATGTTTTTGGCTTTGGTTCAAGTATTGCAGATGCGACGCGTAATCAATATGGTGCATTTGCAGAGTTTTATATTCCTCTGACAGAAAAACTAGAAATGCAACTAGCTGGGCGTTTGGACCATTATGATGACTTTGGTTCGACATTTAATCCTAAAGTTTCTGCAAGTTATCGTGCATCTGATTCCCTTTTGTTACGTGCAGGCGCTGCGACATCTTTTCGGGCGCCATCTCTGACACAAGCTGGCGTAAAGCTTCGCACGACAACATCGACATTCGATTGTGGTGCCAATCAGGCAGTGGCCGACTTATATTGCGAAGGCGACGGTACACTTGTCACCGTTAACAGTTTAGAACTTGGCAATCCTGAACTTAATGCTGAAGAATCAGAGTCGTTATCTTTTGGAATTGCATGGAGTCCAACCAAATCAACAAATTTAACGTTAGATTATTGGCAGTTTGATTATACAGAGGTCATCGATACAAATATGACCGCCGTGTTAGATAGAGCGATCACCGATAGCACATTACGTCATTGTGGCTTAGTTCCGACTGGCGCAATGGGGGTTTCATTTGGTGAAGACGTTTGCTCTGTGCGTGATGCCAGTGGTCTGCGAATTGATGAAGCGGGCGCTGACTTGCGAAGTATTCTAACGAACTATATCAGTGAATTTGATCCTCGACGTCAGAGCTTGCAACTGTATCGTGATCATGTAATCGGGCTTGAGAATACTGGCACGCAAACCATAAAGGGTATTGATCTAAAATTCGATCATGGTTGGCAATTGGCACAAAGCGAGGTGAGTGTGACGT
Organism: Pseudoalteromonas luteoviolacea B = ATCC 29581; assembly: GCA_000333235.1. Classification (GTDB taxonomy): domain Bacteria; phylum Pseudomonadota; class Gammaproteobacteria; order Enterobacterales; family Alteromonadaceae; genus Pseudoalteromonas; species Pseudoalteromonas luteoviolacea_D. Next base: position 68,349 of record CAPN01000018.1, read on the forward strand.
TCGATATGACTCATTACATCCAATATGACCGGAACAAGCCAGGTTCGGATCAAATAGAGTCGTTGGTAGGAAGTTTTCGCTATCCGCAAAACATCGCTCGATTGAGTGTCTCGTTGGATCGTGAACGCTATTACGTAAACGCTTTCGTCGATTACACTGATAGCTACGAAGATGATATCGAAGGATTGCGCGGTCGTGAAATTGATGAGCTTAACGAACTGGGCTTACTCGATGAAAATGACACACGTCAGGTGCAAAGCTGGACTACACTGGGGCTTCGAGCGGGTTATGAATTCAACGAAAATACGCTGCTTACACTCTCGATTAACAATGTGTTAGATAAAGCTCCACCTAAAGTTTATGGTTCATCGCGGGGGTTCGATTCGATTAATCATAGTGCCTTAGGCGCAAACTATCGCCTTGGTCTGAACTATCGTTTCTGAAATTAACGTAAAAGCGCGACGTATTCACTTATTATGGGTGCATCGCGCTACTTAAAAAAGCAATAAAGATGAAGAAATCAATCAATATGCCAGATGCGTTCGCTATTTTGTTAGCGCTAGCTTGCGTAATAATGGTCGCATCGTATTTTGTGGTGCCAGGCTATTTTGATAGCTCCAGCACACAACCGGGTTTAATACAATTGACGGACTTTCGGCAGGTGGATCACGTTACACCTTTAACCTGGTTTGCAGATGAAAATCAAAATGGATTAGCTAACGTTTTATTTGAAGGCTTAGTCAGTGGCGATCGCTATGGCGCGGCGATTGGTGTTATCGCATTTATTTTGATCACCGGCGGCGCATTTGGGGTAGTCATGAAAAGCGCTGCGATTGAGCATGGTATGTTTGCGCTTATTGCTAGAACACAACGAGTGGATTGGTTGTTTTTACCTGCGCTATTCGTGATCTTTAGTCTTGGAGGTGCAATTTTTGGTATGGGTGAGGAAGCAATCGCGTTTTGCATTGTACTTTTTCCCATTATGAAACAGCTCGGTTATGACGGGGTCACTACTGTGCTGGTTACGTACGTTGCGACCCAAGTTGGTTTTGCGACTTCACCGATTAATCCATTTAGTATCGCGATTGCTCAGGGAATCGCCGATCTACCGCTTTTTTCAGGTGCGTGGTTGCGTATGGTCGCGTTCGTTGTTTTAAATGCCATTACGCTTTGGTTTACTTTGCGTTATGCCAAGCGAATTCGCACGCAATCAACGACGCACTCAACGCTTGTTAGCGCTTCACTGAGCTATACTGATGTTGTCATCTTACTTGTTTTTGCAGTGTGCTTGGGCTGGGTTGTGTACGGCGTGACGGTGAAAAGCTATTACATCCCCGAAATTGCAACTCAGTTTTTTGTCTTAGGGATTGCAGTGGCGACTGTGGCAAAATTGGGTGGGCGATTGAGTATTCAAGATTCTATTGATGGTTTTAAACAGGGTAGTGGCGAATTGTTGCCCGCTGCTATGCTTGTTGGGCTTGCCAAGGGATTGGTGATCCTGATGGGGGGAACGCAAGTCAGCACGCCCTCTATGCTCAATACGTTACTGTTTCATTGCGCCGAATTTATTTCACATGTTCCAGCTTATGTTGCGGCGGTAGCGATGTATGTGTTCCAATCCGTGTTCAATTTTTTTGTATCTTCTGGCTCTGGTCAAGCGGCCATTACGATGCCATTAATGGCGCCTTTATCGGATTTAGTGGGGGTATCTCGCCAAACCGCAGTGCTTGCTTTCCAACTCGGTGATGGATTAACTAACATTGTGATCACGACCTCAGCCAGTTTGATTGGGTGTTTAGGGGTTACAAAAGTTGCCTGGGGGGAGTGGTTTTCACAAGTCTGGCGTTTAATGTTGTATTTATTTTTCACCGCAATGACTTTCATGGTTTTTGCTCAATTTATTCAATATCAGTAATTTATTATGCTTACTTTATTAAAAGGGGCGTGTGTATTCGCTCCAACACCACTTGGTCACAAAGATGTACTTTTGGCAGGTGAAAAAATCATCGCAATTGAAGACACAATTGCTCTCGACAGTTCCTTGTCAATTGACATCGTAGATGCAACGCAATACTACCTTATTCCAGGTTTAGTTGATTCTCTAGTCCACATCAGTGGTGGCGGTGGTGAAGCGGGCTTTGCTAGTCGTACGCCACAAATGAATGTGACAGATGCGTTTCGTGCGGGGATCACAACCGTTGTTGGTGCGCTAGGCACAGACGACGTTAGTCGCACACACAGTGATCTGCTTGCTAAAGCGAAAGGCCTTCGTGAAGAAGGACTTAACGCTTTCATTCATACAGGATCTTATCATGTTCCAATTAAAACGCTTGGTGAGTCTATCAGTCATGACATCCTCTTTTTACACGAGTGCATTGGGGTTGGAGAAGTTGCCATTGCCGATCATCGAGGACGTCAGCCGACGGCAGTTGAACTGGCAAAAATTGCAGCGGAAGCTCGAACTGCTGGAATTTTGTCTAAGAAGCAAGGCACGGTCAGTATCCACGTAGGAACTGGCAAGCAAAAGCTTGATTTATTGTTTGAGGTTGCGCGAAGCTCCGATATCCCGCTTGATCAGTTTTATCCAACGCATATGAATCGTAATAGTGATCTTCTGATGGCAGGCATTGAGTTTGCCAAAGCAGGTGGTGTTATTGACTTTACTGCCAGTACAACTCAATATGACTTGGCAAACGGTGAACTGGCTGCCGCCGAAGCCTTAGCGTATTGTTTGGAACATGGAGTCGATGCGACTCGGCTTACCATGAGTTCAGATGGCCACGCTAGTTTACCAATATACGATAAGCATAATCGCTTAATCGGCTTTGAAGTGGGCAGTGAACAAGCGTTATACGATGCATTTAAGCAGGCTGTGCTTGAGTTTCAAGTGCCGTTCGATAAAGCGCTAGCTTCAGTGACACGTAATCCTGCCCAGGTATTAGGTTTACACAAAGGTATATTAGCACCGGGATGTGATGCAGATTGCCTATTAATCGATAGGGAAAGCTTTGAGATTGTAGACATGTGGTGTTTAGGGAAGCGTATCATTAAAAATAAAAACTTGATTGCTAAAGGTTTTTTTGCTTAGTTCGGTGAAAGCGAGGGCGGTCCCTCGCTTGTGTCCTCGTTTACTCGTTGTTTGGTTTTTTGTATTTTTCGAACCACGCTAACGTATGCTCAATTTTACTTACCATTCGTGATGGTTTTCCTGCTATACCATGCGGCGCGCCGGGAATTTTTACTAATACGGTATCAATTTTGCGTAACTTTAACGCTTGATAGAATTGTTCCGTTTCAGCCATCGGAGTACGTTTATCTTCTTCGCCGGTCATCAACATAGTTGGTGTTTTTACGTTTCCTACTAACGACATTGGTGAGCGCTGCCAATAGTGTTCAACATGTTCCCAAGGCATTCCCGGGAATTGGGTTGGGATCTGAACTAATCCACTGTCTGCAGTGAGGACTTTACTCAACCAGTTTATAACAGGTTTTACTACCACGGCTGCGTTAAAGCGATCGGTCAAGCCGATGGCGTAAGCAGTGGCAATACCACCCGCAGATCCGCCGGCAATAAATAAATTGTGTTCGTCAATAAAACCTTTTTTGATCATCGCATCGACACCAGAGTTGTGATCGGCGAAGTCTTCTTTTGAGCTGTATTTGTACTTGAGCAACATTGCAAATCGCTCACCATAAGAGCTACTGCCACGATGATTGTCATAAAACACCACATAGCCTTCGGCTGCAAAACGTTGTAATTCTGCTGAAAAATGCGGGCCATAGGAAAGGTGAGGGCCACCGTGGATCTCTATTAGTAATGGGTACTTTTTCGATGGATCAAAGCCTGGAGGGGTAATATACCAACCTTGGATCTCTTTGCTATCAAATGAAGATGGATAACGGATCTCATGTACTTGACCCAAGGTTTTATGACCAAGCAAATCGTCATTTAGGTGCGTAAGCTGAATCACTTTGTTCGATTTAGTCACAACCGCGACATCAGCAGGGCGTTCGTGGCTACCAATCGTAAATGCCATTACACCAGAGGTGTTTGCTGAAAACTCACCGCTGATGTATGGGCGTCCGAGCGTTGTGCCTGAGAGTTTGTCGGTGATGTCTTTAATTTTGCCTTTGGTGCTAATCAGCGCTAACTTTCGCATACCGAAGTCGTCATAGCTCATTGCTAAATTATCATTACTCACCCAAGATGGGTCTTGAATTGAGCGGTCAAAATCTTCAGCAATTAAACGACTTTGTTTATCTCCCCAATCCATAATGTTCAATTTATGATTGCGGTAAGGATTGGGTGCATTTGATGCGCTTAAATACGCGAGTTTTTTACCATTTGGTGAAAAACTTGGACTGTGTTCACTTCCGGGCAAATTAGTTAATTGCGTGAGCGTTCCGTTAAGATCTATTTCATACAAGTCGCTTTCAAGGCGCTGATATTCCCAATCTTCAATTCGATTTGCGGAAAACACGATAGCCCTTGAATCGCTACGCCAAGCTAGTGTGCCGCCGTGATGGTAATTTCCATTGGTAAGTTGTCGTGGTGTACCGCCCTCGCTAGGTAAAACAAAAATCTGGCGATATCCCGGTTTTACTAAACCACTGCCATCGGCTTGATAGTAAGCTTTGTCGATTACAATTGCAGGATCGGACCACTTAGCCCCTTTTGGTTTTTCAGGCATTCTTACCAACACAGCAGGCTTATCTTCAATAAGTTGGCTAAATGCTAAATAACGCCCATCGGGTGACCAAGTAAGATTGCTGACACTGTTTTGTAACTGACTTAGTAACGCAGTACGGTTTTCTTCTAAATAATGCACGTGGATTTGTGTACTTCCAGATACATTGCTTAAAAAAGCAATGCGCTTTCCATCCGGAGACCAAATAGGTGAAAAGTAGTGATTTTCGTCAGAGAAAAGCGGGAATTGTTGTTGCGATTTTACGTCTACCAGCCACAAATTTTTGCGCGTCGTGTCTTTCATGATGTCGTTCGAATTACGAACATAGACGATGTGCTCGCCAGAAGGTGAAAGTGCGATATTCGAAGCATATTCAAGATCAAAAATGTCTTTCGCTTCTAGTGTTGAGGTGGCGCTTGCAAGGCTTGGCAATAAAAAAAGCCCTGCGAGGACATGTTTAAATGGTGAATTCATAAATAATCCCTGTCGTTTACTTATCTGAAGTGTTGTCTGTTTTGTGAGTCGAGTCACCAATAACGCGATGAATCTGCAAATAAAGAAGTTAAGTAATTAAATTCTTTATATTTAAAATGTTGAGGCTCGTGTGTCAGAACATGGGTTCGTTCTTTTTAAGAATGCAAATAGGTACTATTAAATTCTTGAAAAATATAAAATTTAAGTTATTTTTTAAACAGGAATTACTTGTAGAGAATTTTATGGCCTTGTCTTTAGTTAGTACGGTACCTAAATCGCATGTTAAACCGTGGAAGTGCTTAATTGTTGATGATGAGCCAGGTGTGCATGATATTACTAAGCTAGCGCTGCGTCGATTAGAGTTTGACGAGCGACCTATAGAGTTCATCAGCGCGTTTAGTGGGGAAGAAGCTCGGTTGGTCATGCAACAGAATAAAGATATTGCATTGATATTTTTAGATGTTGTTATGGAATCAGATGACGCAGGTCTTATTTTTGCACAATGGCTACGTGAAGTGCACGGTAATAAATTTTCACGAATAGTTTTGCGTACAGGTCAACCAGGTCAAGCTCCAGAAGAAGAAGTTATAATGCGTTACGATATTAATGATTATAAACAGAAAACTGAGCTTGACAGAACTAGATTATTTTCAACGGTAATTACTGCGCTTAGAACGTATCGAGATATTATCGAAATTGATCAATCAAGAAAGTGCGAAAAGCAATTTAGGCAGGGATTAGAGCAAGTTATTGAGGCAACCTCGGAAGTTTTAGAAACAAAGAATTTAAAACATTTTTTTGAAGGGATTCTGACTCAGATAGTTTCGATTTTACATATTGAAAAAGAAGGCGCATTTATCAACGTATTCAAGGGTGTTGGTGCGATTTATAATAATAAGGATTATGAGGTAATCGCTGAAGTTGGTGCTAATTTAGAAGTGAATTTACCAGAAAATATAAAAATATTGTTTAATCAGGCTAGAGAGCTTAAAGAATCAATTATTGAAGATGATATTTTTATTGCCTATTTGCCATCAAATTCAGAGAAAGATAGTTTACTTTATCTAAAAGGTGTAGATATAGATAAAATTCATGAACTTGATATTCAGCTCCTTCATATGTTTTGTAAAAGTACAGGTGTGGCATTTGATAACTTGATATTAAATCAAGAGATTATTAACACTCAGGAAGAGCTGATTAATCGATTAGGCAATGCAGTCGAGTCGCGCTCTAAAGAATCAGGAAACCATATAAAGCGTATGGCATCATTTAGTGGGGTTGTAGGTAAAGCCCTAAACTTATCAGAAAAGCAATGTCAAATTTTAGTGCAAGCAACACCAATGCATGATGTCGGGAAAATCGCTACTCCGGATCATATCCTTCTAAAACCTGGTAGGTTAGATGAACAGGAGTTTTCTATTATGAAGCAGCATGCTGAATTAGGTTATAACATCCTTTCAGGATCTGAATTACCTATTATTAATGCGGCAGCTATTATTGCGAAACAACACCATGAAAAATATGATGGCACAGGTTATCCAGATGGTATCAAAGGTGAAGATATTCATATTTTTGCCAGAATTGTTTCTGTAGTAGATGTTTTTGATGCATTGCTTCACCGCCGTTGTTATAAGGAGCCTTGGCCATTGTCTGATGTAATTGACCTATTAAAAAAAGGAAAAGGAACTCAGTTTGATCCTAAAGTAGTTGACGCTTTAATTAACAATCTAGATGAAATAATGTTGTTAAATGATAAATTAACAGATGCACAGGGATTTTAAGTTTTGACTATAGAAAAAACGTCAACAATTGAAAGAAAAGTAATTAAAGCAATGTTAAATATCTCAGCGCTAGTTGCACGAGATATATCTATATCGGATATCTATTCTGATATACATAAAATAATTTGCGACATTATAGAAGTAAAAAATATCGCAATTTTTAGATTTGACGTGAAATCACGACAACTCATATTGGACTATTTTGAAGATGAAAAAGACAGGGTGGAGTTTAGTGGGAAAGTAATTCCTTTGGGAAAAGGAGTGTCTTCTTATTGTATAAGCAAAAGAAAGCCTTGTTTGTTGAGTGAAAATGATATAGTTAAATTGCAAAAAGAAGGGCAAATTGACAGTACTTACGGAACAATGCCACAAAGTTGGATGGGTGTTCCAGTAATATATGAAGATATTGTTCTTGGCTTAATTATTGTACAAAGCTATACCAATAAAACTCAATATGATGAACGTGATTTAGAGCTCCTGGCTTTCACAGCGGATAATATCAGTGTTGTACTTAAACAAAGGGAAATATTAGAAAGAGAAAAGCTAGCAAATCAAGCGTTGAAATCAAGTGTTGATATTATAACTAGACAAAAATTGGACTTGGAAGAGACTATGTCTCAATTAAAAAATACTCAAAAAGAGTTGATCCAGAAAGAAAAGTTGGCATCTCTTGGAGCGCTTGTTGCTGGTGTTGCTCATGAAATAAACACGCCGTTAGGTATTTGTGTCACAGGAATTTCAAGTCTGGATTATAACTATAAACAATTTATAAAAGCTATGGAGAATGGCACAGCAACAGATAGACAACTTCAACAATTTTTAGAAGATGTTGGGGATATGTGTAAAATTATTACATCAAATGTTCAGCGTGCAGCTGATTTAATTCAGGGTTTTAAACAAATTTCGGTTGATCAATCCTCTGAATCTATGCGACTTATTAATTTACTAGATTATACTAATGAGGTTATACACTCGCTTGCACCAATGATTAAAAAGTCATCTCATAGTATAAAAGTGCAAGGTGAGAGTGATATTAATATATTTACTAAACCTGGCGCTATATCGCAATTAATTACAAATTTAGTAAGTAACGCATTTTTACACGCTTTTGAAAACAGGGAAAATGGTGTAGTTGATATAACGGTTTTTAAAAGAAGCGGGAAAATTAATTTTGATGTTTCAGATAATGGTATGGGTATGAACCAAGAACAATTATCTAAAATATTTGAACCTTTTTATACAACTAAAAGAGGAAAGGGTGGTAGTGGACTTGGTTCTCATATTGTATACAATATTGTTACCTCTATTCTTAAAGGGAAAATCTCAGTGTCAAGTGAAGAAAATAAAGGTACTAAATTTTCTATTGTATTTCCTGAAATTCATGAAGGTGACATCGTCAACTAAATTTGTGTGGCTAGGTAAAAAATGTGTATTTATAAATATAGGGCACAGTTAGAATTTTATTCTTTTAATCCAGTCGTTAAGCATTTTAAACCACCATTTCTCAATTGACTTTTCTAACGTTAACTCAACTTCACTAAGCGGACAATCGTGACCAAAAGTACCTTGTAACTTTCTAATGGCCACATTATTCCATTCTGGGTGGAATTGTGTTGCTAGGACATGCTGTTGATATTGAAACATTTGCACTGCGCAGTTAGATGAACTTGCTAATAATACAGCCTGATTCGGGAGCGATACTTCTTGTTCATGCCACTGTGCAACTAATAGTTTTTTTTCATCATGGGTTGTAATCGGTTGCCATCCCTGTTCAGGAGATGGCATCTTCTTAATTTTAGATCCTAGCGTAAAGGCAATTAATTGTGCACCCAAACAGATCCCAAGTGTAGGTTTGCCAGCTTTGATAAAATGTTCGATCAATTTAAGTTCTCGCGCGAGCCTTTGATGACTTGCATCAACGTGCATCGGTCCTCCGAGCACAACAAGGCCTGAAAAGTGACTTAAATCGGTTGGCAGTGGTTCATCGAATTCAATGGTTTGCCATGACATTTTTTGCATAGAAAACCATGTTGATAAATTGCCCACATCTTCGGCAAAATGGTGTTTTAAAATTAGGAAATTCATTGCAAATCTCCCAGCTCTTCATAGTACAAATGCAGGCGTTCGGGTACGACGCCTAACATCTCGGCGATGGTTTTTGCGTTAAACGTTAATGAATTGCTTTCAATTGAAAATGACTTCGGCAATTGTGCAGTACTTTCAAGCCAAAACAGTTGATCAACCCCCGGTTTCCCGCGGATAATTCTTGCATAAAACTGGCGCTCAACGGAATTCGGTGTAATGCGAATAAACTCCGCTTTTCGCGTTGTTTTTCTACTAAGCGATTGATGAACTACAACGCTTTGTATTTCAATTACTCTATCGCTAAAGTGTTGTTTACCTTCTCGCTCAAAATGCCCAGAAAATAAATTAGCATTAAAGTGCCTGAGCCTTTCAGGTGCTTCGCTACTAAGACGGTTAAGATCAAAGCGCTGTGGCGCTAATGTCCAATAGCCCGCGTTTGACATAAGTGCTTGAATCAGAGCTTTGTGTGTGGATTGATCTTGGAGTTTAATTCTCGCAATGAACTGTACATCGTGAGGAGTATGGAACATCGGCAAATGTGATGCATACAATGAAACGCCATCAGAAAACATTACCATTCCATGCAGGCCAACACGTTCTTTAGCTGTCTCAGTGATATTGGCGTAACCCCTGTTTAACCCAGTCATTGTGATGACTAAAAGCAAAAGTCGGTAAAATCGCATCATAATATAACCCCATCGTTTGCTTGAGACAACAATAAGCCGAGTAAGCTCAAGGTGAGGGTGAAAACAAAGACCCAACTTAATAGAGACAAAGAGGCCTTAAAAAAGTGTTGTAATAATGCTTGCCCAAGAATCCCTATCCCAACCCAAACAGCATAGGTGATTGCAATCGGAAGTGTTTTACTTGCAATATTAAGGAAATATAGGCTTAAACCCATGCATAAACATAAGGTTATAAGATCTAGTCGTGATTTTATGACGGCGTGGTTACCCAATAAGGCAACCCAAGTAATTTCGAATGCGGATGCGAAAAGCAGTGCGATGTAGCTCATGAGTCGGCCTCTTATTAATGTGAAACATTAGTGGGGCCGTCCCCTATGAGTTGGAGCGGTAAGGTCGTCCTTACTTCCGATTAAGCTATACGTTATCAAACTCTATTGAAAAGAACAAGAACAGTGAGGGGTGACGTAGAGCGGGGCAAATAAAGGAACAGCATGAAAGGCTTATTGTAAGTTCCTAAATTTTCGAATGCGAGGCATATTAAAACAGAATAAAGCTCTCGTTTAAATTTAGGTACTTTTCCGCGGAAAGATTTGCTCGTACCTATTTTGTATATTGATAACCTAATGTTTATGATGATGGCAATTTTATTAATAGCATATGGTAAAAGTCATGTCGTCTAAGGACTTATACTTTATGCCTGGTCAAATGCGATAACACGCTGTTCTGTCAGTGGACTTTAAAAAGGAATAATAATGGAACAAGGTCTAATTCAGGTTATGAGCTGAGTAACGTCAACATCAAATTAGTGTCAATTTTTTCATGCATTTCGCTGCCAGTAGCATTATTGGCGTTTAGTCAACTCCTGATAAGATACCGTGGTGTTCATAGTGGGGTTTGGGCATTTTTCTGGGGCTCAGTGATGATGCTTCTTGCTCAAGCGCCTTTAGTCATTGCCTTAATAGGGACGGCAAATGCGTAAAAGCCTGTTATGGCAAACCATCACTTGCGCTCTCTATATAACTTAACTTATTACGGAATTTAAAACCGCGAGGACAATCCGCTTCTTGAAAAAGCGAGGGGTGAACCCTCGCGTTCAATCATTAAGGAATCGTCGCTAAAGAATCGATGGCCAGATCCGATAGAAGTCTTTCAATCAAATCTGGTTGTTCGAGCTAAGATCGACTGAGTTGAACTATTGCATTAGTTCTTTTACGTATTTCACAGGAGCACTACCGAAGCTTAAAAACTTTTCGTGGAATGCTTTTAGATCAAACTTATCGCCAAGCTGTTGTTTTTGCGCTTCACGGAAATCATAAATTTCACGATAACCACTGTAGTAACTGGTTAACTGTACTTGACTAAGCGTTGCTCTTCGCCATTTACCTTCAGCTTCGGCTTGTTCTTGGAAAGCACCGTTCATGAGAAGATCTAATCCTTCTTCTTTACTGATCCCGTTGACTTGAATGCCATAGTCTAACAGCGTGTTACAAATTACACGTAGGTTCCATTTGTAGTACATCAACCACATTTCAGGTTCAAAATCGCCATAACCTTCTTCAAGCATCATGCGTTCGGTGTATACCGCCCAGCCTTCAATCATCGCGCCATTACCAAAAATACTTTTGATGAGTGATGGTGATTCATTTGAATAAACTAATTGGGTGTAATGCCCTGGAATTGCCTCATGAATATTTAGAATTTGTAATATCCAGTGGTTGTATTCACGAAGATAAGATTCTGCTTGTTCGTCGCTCATGCCATCAAGTGGAGTCACGTTGTAATAGGTGTTTTCTTTTTTGTCATAGGGACCAGGCGCACTTATTGACGCACCCGCAAAGCCACGCATGTATTCTGGCGTTTCACGTACTACAAGTGGTTTTTCTGGATCAAGGCTGATTAAATCTTTTTCAATAACAAACTTTTCAAGTGAAGGAATTTGCTTTTTGATCTCGTCAACGAATTCATCACGCTTAACATGCTTTACAGATAAGTGTTTGATGAGTTTTGCAATAGCTGCGCCATCGTTTTCAGGGCGTTTCTCTTCAGGAAAATACGTTGACCAAAGTTTATCTGTGATCTTAACCATTTCGCTAGTCACACGGGCTTTATCTTCTAACGCTTTTTCATACATTTGTTTAGCGGTATAGCCAGATTGAATATCAAACGCAAATTTTTCTTCATAGAGTGCTTCTCCGATCCTAAATGAACGAGCATTGCCATTTGCAGCCAGTTCTTTTTCTAGATCGGTTAAGAAACTTATATAGCCATTTATTGCTTCTTTTGCCGCATTAAAACGAGTGACAAAAAGCGATTTTTGTTCCTCGGTCAGGCTAGTTTGTGAAAACTGTTCAAGTAAATCATCGGTTAAAACACTAAATGCCCCTTGGTTTTGAGAAATCGCCAATTGCGTGAACTCAAGCGTCGGTGTATTAATGTTTGCGCGTGCTGCTGCGTAGTAGTCTGGCACATACTGTAGACGATTAAGCACTAATTGGTATTTCTCGTCTTGCGATTTAAAGCGGCTGTTTAAAATGTTTGCAAATCCATATGCAACGTTATATTGCGACGGATCCCACTGGTACGATTTAAACTTTTCATCTTCCCAAATGCTTTGCAATAAGCTGTTTTCAATGAGGCGATAGTCAATTTTGTTGGCGTTTGTCAGTGTGTTGACGTCAAACGCTCGTAGTTTAGTGAGTTGAGTATCCACAAACTCGCGATTGCTTTTGCGCGTCGCGTCATTTGGAATGGTGATGATGTCGTCGTATTTTCCATATCCTGCCCAGCTAGACGCTTCAGGATACTGTTTCCAAAGATCTTCAATGAATTGCGCTGAAAAAGCACTGAACTGTTGATCTTGTGATTCTGATTTAACCTCGGTGACTTGAGACTCGGATTCTTGTGAATTTGATTGAGTCGCTGGTTGGCAAGCGCTTAATCCAAGTACTGAACCTAAGGCGAGGGCGAGCAGAGATTTTTTCATGGTTTGCTTGTTCCTTTTTTGTTTTCACCATCATAACAAAGTTTGGCAGATTTAGCTGCGTCTGGCGAGTCGAGATAGATGGCTCCCGCACCTGCCTTAGCAACAATATCATCAGGGTTGTAAATAGGGCAGCTTTTCATTGAGAGGCATCCACATCCAATGCACCCATCGACTAGATCTCGAACTCGCTTCATGTACATGATTTGTTCATCGAGTTGGGCTTGCCATGCTCGCGACATCGTGGCCCAATCTTCTTTGTTCGGTGTGCGATTATCAGGAAGTGTCGACAAAGTAACTTTGATTTGTTCAAGTGTTATGCCCATTCGCTGAGCTGCTTTAATAACGGCAATGCGGCGCAGCACATCAGGTTTATAGCGGCGCTGATTGCCAGCGTTTCGCCAACTTTTTAATAAGCCTTTTTGTTCATAAAAATGCAGTGCAGAGACGTTAACGCCCGCACGTTTGGCAATTTGCCCAACGCTGAATGTCGCCTCCAAAAGTCGATTTTCAGTCACAACAATTCATTCCTTTAAAAAATGCTTTACCTCAACTTAACTTGAGGAATTAGTCTAGCAACAGATCAATAAAAGGAGAAGCAATGAAAACGGTTTTTATCTATTCAAGCGCACGCAAGCACGGCAATACTGGAACGATAGTTTTAGATAGAGCGAGCGAGTTAAACGCAGAGGTGGTTTATCTCGATGAGTTAACAATTAACACTTACGATTATGAACATAGCCATCGGCATGATGACTTTGAAGCCTTGCTCACGAAAATTATTGAATTCGATCATGTTGTGATTGCTTCACCGGTTTATTGGTACAGTGTTACCGCGACGATGAAAGCATTTTTTGACCGTACAACTGATTTGATGGATATAGAAGAACTAAAACCATCCCTTCGGCAATGGCGAGGCAAAACTTTTTCGATTTTATCAACTTCAAATAGTGAAGCAGCACCGGTCTGTTTTGTCGAGATGATCCAATCGACGATGGAGTATTTAGGATTAGTGCTTTTTGAAAAAGAGCATGTTTATATTCAATCAACTTGAAGATGCGCGACTTCAACACGCTTATTTAGACGTAAGGCATTGAATGGAGGTAATGGCTTGCCCTACAGCGTTCAAGCAACCAATTCCACGCTAATTTTGTCCTTGGCAACTTCCATAAATTACTATGCAAGATTGCTCATTTCGCGTATTGAACATTTTTAACTTGTGCAAAAGTTACATCGAAAAGGTAAACGCACTCTAGGTTTGGAATACATCAAATCTATCTGAAATTTGGTTGTTTTTTTATAACAGCATAGCTAAAACGCGATTTATTGCTAGGCTTAAGCAAGTCAGTCGTCAATTTGGACAGTTATGCTTAATCGTATTTCCGTAAAACAAAAGCTTGTATGGCTAGTGGTGTTTCCTATTGTTGTTTTCATTGCGATAGGTGTGTTTGTTGTATATGAAATGAACAAAATACAGCATGAAATCGACGCAATGTTTAATAACCGTGTAATGCCTATGTACGAACTTTCTCAAGTTAAAAACGATTATTCGTTTGTTATCCCAAGTGTTATCCGCGAGAAGTCAATTACTCCCATTAATTTCAACCAAATTGTTGACGAAGTAGAGCAAGCGCATCAACACGCACAAAAAGAGTGGGCATTATTTAAAGCGGTACCTCATCGAGATTCTGAAAAGCAAAATATTGAAGCACTGGATGCACGATTAAAAAAAATGGATAGCTTTTTACAAACACATTTAATAAATCTGAGCTCAAGCCAAATCAGTGAATTTGATGGGCAAGTGTTTTTACGATCGCTTCAGGCTGAATTAAAGCCAATGAATACTCACTTTAAAGCGTTAATGGAACAGCAAGTTTTAATTAGCAAAACACTTAAAATAGAAGGGGATATTAATGCCGAGTTCACTCGTCAAATTATTGTTGCGACTTCTGTTTTATTAGTGATTTTATTAAGTGGCATTGGTTTTGGCATCTATCGCAGTATCTATTATCCACTAAAAAAACTCGATGTAACGATAAAACAGATCACTCGCGATGCAGATTTAACTAAGCGTGTCGACATTGTAAGTGATGATGAAATCGCTTCAATTTCTCAGTCGTTTAACCAAATGATTGCGGGCTTACAAAATCTAGTGGGCAATGTCAGTGATGGCATTATGTCCTTGAGTAGTGCTTCTGAAAAAATGTCGATGATAAGCAGTCTGTTAGCGAGTACATCGGAAGAGCAAGAACGCCAATCAGGCATGATTGCAAGCGCAATCACGCAAATGGAAGCATCTATACAAGAAGTCAGTGAAAATGCCGAAACGACCACGCAAAAGGCAGAATCTATGGAAGCGATGACAAACGAAGGGTATGACGTGATCAGCGCAAACATTAAAGCCGTATCTATTCTTTCAAATACGGTGTTAAAAAATGCCAAGATAATTCAAGAACTAAATGATCAAAGCAATGAGATTAATCAAGTGGTTTTGATGATCCAAAGCGTTGCTGAACAAACCAATTTATTAGCGTTAAATGCAGCTATTGAAGCGGCAAGAGCGGGTGAGTCGGGAAGAGGTTTCGCCGTTGTTGCGGATGAAGTAAGACAGCTCGCGCACAATACACAAAAAGCGACTGAAAACATTAATGAGATGATTAGCCGTCTACAGTCTATGTCATCTAAAGCGGTCACCGAGATGTCTGGTGCGGAGAAAAATGCACATACTTGTAAAGAACAAGCGGAGCTATCGGCACAGATTATCCAACAGATCAAATCGGCTATCGGAGAAATCGTCATGCTAAATGTTCAAGTTTCGACGGCTACAGAACAACAAACGAGTGCAGTGGCAGAAATTACACAGAGTATTAATGAGTTTCAAGAAAGTATTGCGGAAATCAATGAAAATGCGCAACAAAATGCCAGTGCAAGTGGTGACTTAGCGAGTTTAGGTAATCGATTAAAAGGTGAGGTAGAACAGTTTACTGTGTAACGAATTTGGTCGTAAAAGTGCAGCCTGTAAAGGGGCTTTACAGGCTGCTTGTGACATTTTATGCTTTTTTCATTGCGGACTTTTCAATCCAGGCCTTAATGTCGGCTTCGACGAGCGCCATAGGGCGTGCACCTTTCAAAAGCACAATATCGTGAAAGGTTTTTAGGTCAAATTGCGAGTCCATTGCTGTTTTGGCCATCTCTCGTAATTCGACGAGTTTGATCATGCCGAGTTTGTATCCAAGAGCTTGGCCTGGCCATGCAATGTAACGATCAATGGCCGACGTAACATCACTCATCGCTGAACCTGTCGCTTCTGCAAAATAATCGATTGCTTGTTGACGAGTCCATTTCTTGAAATGGAGACCAGTATCCACCACCAATCTTGCAGCGCGATAAGCTTCGGCTTGCAATCGACCTAAGTCGCCAAATGGGTCATTTTCATACATGCCCATTTCGTATGCAACGAGCTCGGAATACAGCGCCCAACCTTCAATGTAGGCATTGAAAGACGCATTTTGTCGCATTAAACCAATATCAGTTTGAAGCATATTGAGTGCGATTTGAAAGTGATGACCAGGAACGGCTTCATGGTAAGTTAGGGTTTTTAAACCAAAACTTGGAACCGCATTCATGTCTTTCAAGTTAATTGCAAAAACACCAGGGCGAGAGCCATCTAGTGATGGGCCATTGTAGTAGCCACCAGGCGCCCCTGCCTCGACTTCTTTTGGAATACGCTTTACTTCAACGGCCTGAGTTGGGAGAGTTGAAAAATAAAGAGGGGCTTTTTGATTAATGGTTTCGATCTCGCCACGTAAGAAAGTCAGCAGTGCTTCACGGCCTTTATCACTGTCTTCAAAGATGAAACGAGGATCGTAGTTAAGCTTTTGCATTCGCTCGCTAACACTACCATCAATTAGCCCATTTTCTGTTAAGATCTCATCCATTCGCTTGGTGATGCGTGATACTTCATCTAATCCGACTTGATGAATGGCTTCAGCGCTTAACGTTGAATCCGCTAAGTAGGTAATTTCATGTTGATAAAAAGCAGCTCCATTAGGTTGTGCATCTATGCCTACTTCTACCGGTGCTTTTTCTTCGAGTGCAGTCATGTCTGCAATCACCGCATCGAATCCAGGGTATATTTTTGTTGCGACAAGTTGCGTTGCTTGGTCTATCAGTGATTGTCGTTCTTCTTGAGAAATTGCCGATACTGTCTCTACACGAGAAGCGAAGCTAGTAACTAAAGCATGATTTTGCGCCTCGGGTGCTTTGAAATTATTTAAATATCCTAATGTATTTGGGAACAAAACTTTTGGCAAAATAATGCCATTGAACGCATCTGCCGCGATTTTTTCTCGAACTTGCTGAATTAACATTGCGAATGCATCAAGGCGAACAAGGTAATTTTTAGCGTCTTGCAGAGACTCAATCGTATGTTGATCTTTAAGTACAGTTGGAATATCAACAAGCGGTCCTGACAGTTGATTGACAATATAAGGTAAGTGACCACCCCAGGTATCAATGTAACCGCCAGAGAAACCATCGAAGCCGGCATAATATCGAGCAATGACTTCGTTTACCGACAGATGCAGTTGTTGATCTTCGGTTAATTCTTCAGAGTTGCGAGCCTTAAGTTTTTCTGCTGATTCGTTCATTTCATCTTTTAATAAACGCATGCCCTTTGGCGAATAATCCGGCAGTAACGTGGCATAATTTCCATAGGTAGCTTGATCTAGTTTTAAAGAGGTGGCTAACGCTGGTTGATGCTTGATAAAGGAGAGCGTGTAATTCTCAACAACCTGATCAACACTCGACATTTTTTTTTGTACTTGGCTTGTGTTCGTAGGTTGAGAGGTTTGAGGTGAACAACCACTTAAGGCGGCGACAATTGCAATCGCAATTAAGTTTTTAGAATACATAGTAGGCTCTCCAAGCTGCTTCTGGTTTTTGTTATTATTTGACTGAGTAAGTTGGCTATCTTACCCGATTAGTTTCTAACTTTGAATGCAATATACAATTTATATCATCATTGATTTGAACATGCTTACAAACACAGGTCTATTTGTTGTTTTGTGGTTTGTTGCCGTAGCGTTTTTCACGCCAATCACTATAACGCATATGGACACCGCGTGTTAACGAAGTAAAGGTTTCTTCTAGCAAATCGACTCCGTACAGAATGGCTACGACCACAAGGGATAACTTAATTGCCGCCCATTCACCTGCAATCGGTATACAAATGCCAATCGCTGCCAGCATCCATATCGCTGCAGCGGAAGTCACACCAACGACCACTCCGTCTCTGGCAAGCATGACACCAGCCCCGAGAAATCCGATACCGGTAACAATTTGCCCGATAATCCTAGAAGCATCCACTTGCTCGTTGGTCACTGCCATTGCCATGGCAACAAAGACATAAGTCCCAAGCACGATGAGAGAAGATGTGCGGATCCCGACGGGTTTACCTCGAAGTTGGCGTTCAAGGCCGATAATAGATCCACATAATATTGCTGCAGTAATACTGGCCCAAGAGAGTGGAGCAATAGAAAGAAAATCGGAAAAATTCATAAATCGCTAAATTTAATATCAATAAACAAAGTATATCTCTTTGTTAGTAAATAAAAAGCCCAGCAAATGGGAGTTTGCTGGGCTTTTGTGAGCCAAGGAGATCACAATGGCTCAAACCACAATAACTAATTGTTTTTTATCAAACAGATAGCTTGCTTCAAGGGATAACTGTTACATTAGAAACTGTACGCAACACTGAACTTTACACTGCGAGGCATAATATATCGTCCGTTAGGTGCATCGGCATTGCGTGGATCGCCTTCGGTAATGCCCTGCTCATCAGTTAAATTGTCGATAGCAACTTGAAGGCGGATCCCGTCAGATGGCTCAAGTGTGAAACCCAAGTCGATTTTCTCGTAACCATCTAAAACAACCGTGTTTTCATTATTACCAAAACGGTCATCAACCGCGCTCAAGGTGCCATAAACAGTCGCGAACATGCCATCTACTTCAAATTCGTAGCTTGGTGTTACTCGAATTTGCCAATTTGGTTGGCGTTGAGCTTCGTTGCCTTCATTGGTCGGGCTTTCTGTGATTTCAGTGGTTTGCCAAGTTGCATTTAAATTTACTGAAAGGCCTGACTCATGGTTGTAGTTATAATCCAGTTCGATACCCATCGCTTCGTTAGTTAAGATTTCAGCAGGATCACCCGGTTTACGGACAAAGGTATCACCTTTAACTTCATTGCTGAACACGGTTGCGAATAGATCCGTGTTGGTCCCAATGAACTTATATCCAGCTTCGACTTGAGTGACTTCTTTAATTAAGCTTTCACCGCCTTGATAAGCGCCAAAATTATCACGGAAATCATCGAAGTAAGGCATTTTATAGCCCTTGTTCATGCGTGCAAACAAGCCACTTTGTTCATCGAGCTTGTAATTACCACCGAACGTCCAAGAGGTTTTGCGAGCATCAAAATTGACCGCTTTGGTGATAGTGCCATCAAGCCCTTCATCCACAGAATAGTCTACTTCATGCTTCTCGCTGCGCAACCCTAAGTCTAGTGTCAAGGCATCGTTCACGTCATAACTGTGCGTCATGTAAATTGCCATGGTTTTCGCATCGCCGGTTGAATTAATGTCGTAATTAAAATCACACCCGGCAACATCGGCATTACACGCGATACCATTTAGCATTTCTTTATTGCCACCAAGGACATGGTAGGCAGCGTTTCCTAAACTCCACCAATCCTCTGCTGAGGTTGTCGCGCTATAGAGTCCAAAGGAGCTGTTTAATGCCCCAAAATCTTTAGTAAAGGCAAGGTCATTGGTAAATGCTGAGATATCTTTCAATACGACCCAGCGACCATATTTTTGAACGTCAGTCTCACCGGAATACATTTGTCCACTAACAGCCCCCGTAGCATCTGCACCGTTATCGGCAACCGAAGCGAGTTTGGTTGCCGCACCAGCAGGTACTAAACCATACGTATTCGCATTACCTTGGGTCAGGTTAAAGCGGTCAACGAACTCCCATCCATTGGCCAATTCAAGCTTGATACTTCCCCCAGAGACATGGCCTTCCCAACCGCGACCATTGCCCATATCAACTTCCATTGCTTCATTGCCTGACCCAAAGTAAATCAACCCCTGGCGATTTGCAGTACTTAACTGTGTGTAACCGGCATCAATGCCTTCAACGTTAAGTGGCGTTGGTAAGTACCATGCGCCAATGTCGTCAGTTTGGCGGGTGTAAACATTCACTTCTCCTTTATCGAATACCTTCGTGAGATTAACCGTAACTTGATTACCTTTCTCGGAGGTAAACTCGGCATCACGGATACCTGAAGAGCGTTTGACGTAACCACCCACCATATAATAAAGATCGTCACTCAATTCACCGCTTAGCACAGCATCAACGCGTTGTAAGCCATAATCTGAAGTCGTGTATTTGAAGGTTGCTTCCGTTTCCTCACCGCCACGTTTCAATCTAAAGTTTGTTGTCAATCCCGGTTGACCATTAGACACTACAGGGTTTGGACCTCCACGCAAGCCTTCCATCATGGCAATGGTTTCATCGAGTCTGAAAATAGATGAGTTTTCCAAGAACGACAGGGTTGGAGCAGGATAAATTGGCGCCCCTTGTAGGCTTAAAGTGAGGAATGGTGCATCGCCACCACCAGGGAAGCCGCGAACAAAAACGTTTGCGCCAGATTCGCCGCCTGAACTTTCTACCCAAACTCCAGGTACCGCTTTAAATAAATCTGCCGTACTTTTTGGCGAAAGACGGTCAATTTTTATCGCATCAAGGTTAGTAACTGCAAACGGTGCATCAACTTTTCGGATCCCACGGCCACCGGGTGTACCAGATACTACAATGGTCTCAACTTCTTTTTCTTGTTTGTTTTCTTCTGCACTCACAGAGCCGCACAGCGAAGCGGCGACTGCTGAGGCAAGCAAAGTATAGGTAAAACGTTTGCTCACTGGAATTCTCCCCTTTTGTTGTCATAGTGTTCTTGCACGCACTTAACCCGGTAATTTGCACGTAGCGGATGAAGTGTGCGAGCGCTTTGCTAAGCGTCTTTATGTCTTGCTTAAATTTAAAATAGAACTTTATGCAAACGTTTGCAAACACTTTCGTTAAGTTTTTTGTGTAAAAATGCATCATGAATTGTAAAGTATCCGGAAAACGTTGCCATCTTAGTGAATGTCTCTAAAATAGTTTTTTAATTTATAGCTATTTCGAGGAAGGGTGCATGTCAGGTCAGAAGGTTACATTAGCCATTCTTGCGCAGTTAGCAGGTGTTTCGACGTCAACCGCTTCTCGCGCTCTTCACAACAATCCACTTATAAAAAAAGAAACTCGCGATAAAATTCAAAAGCTAGCGAAAGAAAATAACTTTAGTTTGAATGCGGCAGCATCCAGATTACGTTTACAAAAAACCAATGTGATTGCGGTCATTATTAACCTCGAAAAGGAAACCGAGCAGTCTATTGACGATCCGTTTTTACTTAAAGTAGTGAGTGATATTAACCTTGCTGTAAATCAAAAAGGTTATGAATTATTACTTTCAAATTCGTATATGGCCGGTGAGGATTGGCATGGCTACTTTATTTCGGGACGCCGTGCAGATGGACTCATTGTGGTTGGTCAGGGTAAAAATCAAGATAATATT
Organism: Pseudoalteromonas luteoviolacea B = ATCC 29581; assembly: GCA_000333235.1. Lineage (GTDB taxonomy): Bacteria > Pseudomonadota > Gammaproteobacteria > Enterobacterales > Alteromonadaceae > Pseudoalteromonas > Pseudoalteromonas luteoviolacea_D. Next base: position 89,717 of record CAPN01000018.1, read on the forward strand.
GATAGAGCAGCTCGCTTTGGCACACCATTAGTTGTGTGGGGAGATCCTAAAACACCTGCAACGTATCCGATTGTTGGTAGCGATAATTTTTTAGGTGGTAAAACAGCCACTGAACATCTTTTAGCGAAAGGCGCCACGCGCTTTTTGTTCCTCGGTGATCCTCAACATGCAGAGCTTGGTGAGCGTTATCGAGGTTTTCAAAGTGCAATTGATTTAACCGATAAACGTTTTGATGCAGAGCTTGTGCCAATCGACATTACGAGCGACGCAGCTTACAAAGCGATAAATCAAAAGCTTCGCACGGATGGACTAACCTTTGATGCCATCTTTGCCTGTAGCGATATGGTCGCGTTAGGTGCAATGAAAGCATTAAAAGAGCGATACATTAGCATTCCAAATGACGTACGTATTGTGGGCTTTGACAACATTGCCATGGCGGATGTCAGTCACCCTTCTTTAACGACGATAGCGCAAAACACGAAAGCAGCATCACGGCTATTAGTGAAGAAGTTAATACAACAATTACATGGCGAAGTGGCAACCTCAGAGCAAGTGGAGATCCAGTTAGTCTCGCGCCAGTCAAGTTAATGGTGTAGCTCACCGACAAGCGTTTGTACTACACTCAATATCATTCTTAAGCTTACTATTCGTGTTAAAAGTTCATAATTGATGTTATTAACCTTTAATGCAAACGTTTGCATTAAAGGTTAAAGCTCGCTAGACTGAAAATAATGATTTACACGAGAGCCATTATGAATAAAACAAAAATTATTATTGCCATTGCAATGTGTTATTTCGTGTTTGCAATTTTGCTAAACAGTGTAGGTACCGTGATCCTACAATCCATTCAAGCGTTTGGAGTATCAAAAGCTGAGGCCGCTACACTCGAAGGTTTTAAAGATATTCCTATCGCCATTGTGTCATTTTTGATTGCCTCGTTTATTCCACGAGTAGGTTATAAAGTCGCCTTGATGTTAGCGCTTTGCTTGGTTGGAACGACGTCGCTGTTGTTACCTAGTATCGGACAATTTTGGAGCGTTAAATTGATGTTCGCAGTGATAGGCTGCGCGTTTGCTTTGGTTAAAGTGTCTGTTTACGCATTAATAGGTCAAGTTACCAACGACACTAAAGCACATTCGAGTCTTTTAAACACAATTGAAGGCATATTTATGGTAGGTGTGCTTTCTGGATATTGGATTTTTGCTGCATTTTTAGATGCACAAAATACAGATACGACGTGGCTGAATGTCTACTATCTTATTGCTGGTCTTATCGCAATAGCCGCTTTTTCAGTGGCAATGGCACCGATTACAAAATCGAATTTAGAGCAAGAGCACGAGGGAAACGATTCGTTCACTGATATGTTGAAATTAGCATTGCAGCCTTTGGTGATTGTGTTTGTGATCAGTGCGTTTCTGTATGTGCTCGTTGAACAAGGCGTTGGTTCTTGGTTGCCAACCTTCAATAACGAAGTGCTGCATTTGCCAGTTGATATTAGCGTTCAGCTCACTTCATTATTTGCAGCAAGTTTGGCATTGGGTCGATTAGTGGCAGGGCAAGTGCTCAAAAAAGTGAATTGGTTTGTCTTTTTGAATGCCTCACTCATCGCGATGGCAGTACTTATAATACTTACCATGCCACTCACTCATCTTGCATCCCCAGCGACCATTCATTCGCTGTTCGATGCGCCACTTGCTGCGTTTTTGATGCCGCTAATTGGTTTCTTCATGGCACCGATTTATCCTCTTATCAATTCGGTGATGTTAAGTAGTTTGCCCAAACACCGTCATGCTTCTATGACTGGACTCATCGTGGTGTTTTCAGCGCTAGGAGGTACATCGGGATCGATGATCACAGGGCTTGTTTTTCAAGAGTTTGGCGGACAGCAGGCGTTTTACGGTGCGATAATTCCTATTATAGGGATAGCCATTGCGCTGTTCTTTTTTAGACGTCAGGCAAATCAATTTACTTCTCAGAATGGCGAGGTAGGCGCATGAAATTTGAACATAGCGCTTTATTTCAAGCGGTGCAATTGAGCGGTCTATTTCAAGACAGCAAGACGTTTGCTGATGTTATTCCCAAAATTAGTTGGCAGCATGCAATTGAAACGTATGATCTGCAAAAGCCTGAACTGAGCCAGTTATCACTTTTTATTGATGAACACTTTGAATATCCTAAATCACCAGAACTTGAACCATTAGCCGAAAGCCATAGTGTTGAATCTTATATCGATGCGTTATGGCCGAGGTTAGAACGACCAAAAAAGACAACAGGTGAAGGCAGTTTACTCCCGTTACCACATCCTTATATTGTGCCGGGTGGGCGGTTTAACGAAATATATTATTGGGATAGTTACTTTACTGCTTTAGGCCTCATTGATGCCGGTAAAATCGATGCAGTAAACGGCATGTTACTTAACTTTACTGCACTCATAAATACCTTTGGACACGTTCCCAATGGTAATCGCAGTTACTATTTGTCACGTTCTCAGCCGCCAGTCACCGCGTTAATGGTTGATTTACTATGGCCTTACTTCTGTGATGATAGAGACTGGGTAGCAAGTACGACCCAAGCATTGGAAAAGGAATATGAATTTTGGATGCAAGGTTGCGAAGAATTAGGACCACATTGTGAGGCAACTCGACGGGTAGTTAAGATGCCCTGTGGTCGAGTACTTAATCGATACTGGGACGAGGAGACAACGCCCAGACCTGAATCATATCGAGAAGATTTGCATTTGGCCGATAGTCTGCCAATAGAAAAACGTGCTGATTTTTATCGAAGTATTCGCGCAGCCTGTGAATCAGGATGGGATTTTAGTGCGCGGTGGCTTGATGAGCCTGATGACCTAACGTCTATTAATACCATACAGCGTGTTCCTGTCGATTTGAATGGTTTAATGTATTTACTTGAAGAGCAAATTGCACAAGGCATGTTGGCAATGGGAGATGAAATTAAAAGCCAATGGTATCGACAAAAAGCGAGATCAAGAAAACATGCTTTGCATCTTTACTGCTGGAGCAACGCTCGAGGTTGGTATATGGATTATCACATTGGTGATAAATCGATGACCTCGATAGAGTCGTTGGCCGCAAGTGTGTTGTTGTTCGCCAACCTAGTGAGTGCTGAGCAAGCGCAATTAATGAGCGAAAAAATTGCAAAGGACTTTTTAAAAGTAGGTGGTCTTGTCACGACACTTGAATCGACGTCACAGCAATGGGATAGCCCTAATGGATGGGCTCCGTTACATTGGTTTTCCGTGAAAGGCTTAATCAATTACGGCCGTTATGAATTAGCGCGCTGCATTATGGATGCGTGGCTAGCAACTGTTGAAGCCGACTTCAAACGTCATCAATGTTTACTTGAGAAATACAATGTGTGTGATCGAAATGTAAAAGCAGGTGGTGGTGAATACCTTGTTCAACAAGGCTTTGGCTGGACCAATGGGGTAACAAAACGTTTTTACACAATCAGAAAACTTGAACAGAACCTTAAAACGAATCGGACATAAATTTATTTTTCTAAGGCTAGCATGCGACTAGTTACTGTGGCACGATGCGCCAAAATGACAATGTGACTTTATGTCAACGCGTTGCGTTAAGAGAATACAAAGTTCAGTTTGAGGTGGTTGATGGATTATTTATTGTTAGTCTTAGGTTTGGTGTTGTTGATCTCGGGTGCTGACACACTAGTGAAAGGTGCTGCGAGTTTAGCCGAAAGGGCCGGTATCCCAAGCCTCGTCATTGGTCTTACGATTGTAGCTTTTGGCACGAGTGCGCCAGAGCTGGCGGTGAGTGTAAGCTCTGCGTTCGCAGGCCAAACAGAAATGGCGATGGCTAATGTGGTTGGTAGCAATATTTTTAACGTGCTGTTTATTCTCGGCGCTGCTGCGTTAATAACTCCCTTAATTGTTTCACATGAACTGATCAAGCGGGACGTGCCAGTAATGGTTGGTGCTAGCGCGCTCTTGCTGTGGTTTTCACGAGATGGAAACTTAGCGTTTGGTGAAAGTTTGGTATTGTTTGCGGGCTTTGTTATTTATACCACGATGTTGTTTGTAAGCAGCAGAAATGCTGCGCCGCTTGAAGGTGATACTGAAATTCAGACACAACAAAAACTACCTGAAGCTATTGTGTACTTAATTGTAGGGCTCGGTCTTTTAGTTTTTGGCGCTAATATACTGGTTGAAAGTGCTGTTAATATTGCGCGTGCTTTTGAAATTAGCGAAGCTGTCATCGGCTTAACGATATTGGCAATTGGTACGTCGCTGCCAGAAGTAGTGACCTCAATTATGGCCAGTATTAAAGGCCAGCGAGATATTGCGGTCGGCAACGTGGTCGGGAGTAACATCTTTAATATATTAGCCGTGTTAGGGATCTCGGGTGCGATTAGCCCAGATGGGTTAAGTGCAAGTGGTCAGTTAATTCATCAAGACTTACCGATGATGATGTTCGTTGCACTGCTTTGTTTACCATTATTTTTCACAGGTGCATTGATAAACCGCCTGGAAGGTGGCGTCTTTTTCTCACTGTACATTGTGTACACGGCGTACCTCTTAGCGGTTGCCACCCAGTCTCCATGGCTTGAGTCGATTAATTGGGTTGTTTGGTACCTCGCCGCGCCGACTGTTGCATTGGTGGTCATTGGTACGTTAGTACAAGAGAAAAGAGCCCGATCTAAAGCACAAGTGTGATATTCTAATTTCCTCACGGTTCTTTTTCAGTGTGAATAATTCGCCACAGAACTAGGATCGTGAGAGGCTTGAGCTGTTTTGAAGTGTCATTCAGTATAGTTGTACAAAATTATCCATTTTTATTCTGGCACAGTGATCGAGAACGACATTGAGTGCCAGATTTCGTTTTCGCGATATACATTTGTTCGTCTGCGATTTTGATTAAATCTTCGGGTGTTGTGGCGTCTTTTGGATAGAGACTGATCCCTAAACTGACTTCAATAATGAGCAGTTCATTTTGGAATCGAATTGGTTGAGTCAGGGCAGTGGCGAGCTCAGACGCTTTCTCCATAACCCCTTCATAACCTTTATCGAGGTTGAGACAAACAATAAACTCATCACCACCAAATCGACCACAAAAGTCAGATCGTCGAATGTTATTTTGTAATCTTTTCGAGACCTGAATTAAAATTTCATCACCTGCCTGATGGCCCTTTGTATCGTTAATTGCTTTAAATTTATCTAGGTCAAAAAACAAAATCGCGAGACTTAAACCCGCTCTGTTTGCTCTTGCAACGGTGTGCTCGAGCATAGAATTAAATGCTCGGCGGTTGTATATTCCCGTGAGCGGATCACTTTCAGACAAAGATTTTAAGCGGTCTTTTTGGTCTTTTAATAATTGGGTTTGTTTATTTATTTCTGATTCTAATTCTTCTGTGGTGACGGTATTTCGTTGTAAAGAAGTTTTCATTTGATTGAACACATCAACTAAAGCGATAAATTCACGGTCATTGCTTGGCAATGCGAGTCGGCTTGTTAAGTCACCTTTTGCTAAGTTTATAATACCTTGATTAATCGTCGCAAAACCGGCGTTGAATCGTTTTAATATTAAATACGCAATCCAGCTCACACTCAAAGTAAATAGAATTAACATTAAACTGGTTTGCCATAGGCTTTCGGTCTGTTGTTGAGCATTTCTACGTACAAGTTGTTGTTGTTCAAAAATAAGGGTTTCAGACATTTCTTCCATTAAAATATTATAACGGGCATGCAATAGCTCTCTGGCTTTGTTAAGTAACTCTGGATCATTTGTTGTAGAGTCATTGATGAGATTTTGTTCGTGAAGTACGAGCGCCGAGAGGTTGTTATTTATCCGCTCCAAACTTTCAATACTCAGCATAGACAATGAATTTAATTGCAATTGCTTGACTAGCTCATTTTGAGCTAATTTTATTTTTTGTAGGCTTTGATGATCGCCATACTGCAAAAAGGTCCACACTCGAGAGCGCAGTACTTCGATGCTGCGATGCGTCTGAGTCAGGTCATTAAAACGATTTTTAGCGTTAGTTTGCTCATGACCAATGTGCCATAACGCGAAGGTAATAAAGCTGAGTAACAATGCACAGCATATAAATAGGGCAGTGAGTTTTCGAGAGAGTGAATTAATCATTCGTGCTCTCCATGTCATCCAGTGACATGTGAAATACAGAATCTTGTATTATGGTTTGAAAGTTTGGTGTGTCACCTTTAACAAGTTGGTTATCTTTTGCCCACCTAGCTTGTAAGTAGAGCTCTGAAATTAAAGAGTTACTGAGCGATAAACGAAATGCATAGCTCGGCCAGACTGATTGAACTTGTTTATCAGAAATATTTAATTTCTTGGCGAGAACGGATTGAGCCATAGCTGGATTATCTTCGAGCCATACAATACTCTGCTCGAGTGCCAACAGTACTTTTTTGTAAACGGATGATTGTGTTTGGATGTTATCGTTTAGGGTACTTAAATTAAAACTCAAGGTGTATATTCCAGGTAAACTCAAATCTTGAATGCTATTTTTCAATTCGCTCTCAAGTAAATAGCCATGTGGTTCCCAAATGGACACTGCATCAACTAAATCGGTACTTAATGCGTCGTTTAATTGTTCTGGTTTTAAATACATTTTAGTGATGTTAGCACTATCGATTAAGTGAGAAATCAACATCGAATCTAAGAAAAATTCACTTGCACTTGCTTTTACAACGCCTATCTTTTTTCCTACGAGCTGTGTCACAGCGTTAATGTTGGACGCTTTCTTAGTTAAAAGACGAACGTCTCTGTCTGAACGAACAAACGTTGTAATGACGCTAAAATTATCGTGTTCATAACTTTTAAACATCACGACAGAATCAGAGAAGGTAGCAAGATCAACTCGGCGTTGAAATAGCATTTCACTGCAGGCTACGCCACCGTGGCATGGGAGGATATTGACGTCAAGGTTGTGTGTTTTAAAAAAACCGAGTTCTTCGGCAATAAAAAAAGGGGCAGAAAGAGGCGTTAATGAAACAGCGATAGATATAGCGTTCCCACTATTAAACACATTGGTACGTAATTTAGCTTCTTGCTCATCACAAAAAGCATCAAAGCAAATAATGGCTAATAAGTAAAATAATAGCTTCATGCTCGAATTCATACACCCTCGTTTCGTTACTTATAAAGAATAAACCCAAATCATCTAGTTCAAGTGCGTTGTTTAAAGTTAGACAGATCTCCTAGCTTTAAAAATTACAGACTATTACAGATCGTAAATCATCATACTATTAATAAAATGCGTAAAAATACTTCACTTTATGTTATCAAAAAGCGCTATTTTATTTATTTTGAGTGTAGCACCTATTTACAATTGGGCACGTCATACGCGAACTCTTTGTGGATAAATATCGACCAAGATCAAACAATCTTAAGATTGTTATGAATTGGAGCTGATTTCAGCTTCTTGTGTCTAGATTTGCAAATAATTGAATTGCTACTTAGAGGCTAAAAGAGTTGATGAATTCGCTTACCCTTTAATCTAGTAAGCGAATTCGGGAGACGATTAATGTGTGTTGTTATAAAGATTGAGTTTGTTTCTCTGCAATGTATTCATTCACAAGCTCTTCCAATATAGCCAAAGGGACGGCGCCATTTTTCAATACCACGTCATGAAAATCGCGTAGGTCGAATTTATCGCCCAAGGCAGATTTAGCGTGTTCGCGTAGACTTAAAATTTTCATCATACCCACTTTGTACGATGTTGCTTGACCGGGCATTACTATATAGCGTTCAATTTCGGCTGTAACATCACTCATTGCCATACCGGTATTTTTGGCCATATAGTCAATCGCTTCTTCTCGAGACCAACGTTTCGCATGAATGCCTGTGTCAACAACCAAACGTACCGCTCTAAATAACTCAGCTTGTAAGCGACCTAAATCATCTAACGGATTATTCTGATAGCCCATTTCCCACGCTAATCGTTCTGTGTATAGCGCCCAGCCTTCAGTATACGCAGTAAATGGCGACATTCTGCGTATAAATGGCATGCCTTCGAGTTCCATAGCAATTGCAATTTGGAAATGGTGACCAGGGATCCCTTCATGATAGGCAAGCGTACGCATACTGTATTTAGGTGTTGCCTTTATATCGTATAAGTTTGCGTAAAAGCGTCCGGGCCTTGAGCCATCAATTGCAGGCTGTTCATAATAAGCGCCTGGCGCTGATTTTTCCTTAAATTCAGGAATACGTACGACTTCCATTCCTGCTTTGGGGCGGATCCGAAAAACGTCACTCATGCCTGCGTCAATTTCATCAATAATAGACTGATAGTCTTTTAGGATTTGTGCACGTCCTGCTGCGCTATCTTCGTAATAATGAGAGGGATCTGAAACCAATTGGTCCATCGCAGATTGAAAACCAAGGTCAGTGTTGTAGCCTTGGGCACTCAAAATTTGTAGCATCTGCGCTTGAATACGTGCTACTTCTTCCAATCCCATCTGATGAATTTGATCTGCACTTAAATCGGTAGTGGTGAAAAACTTCAGTGCATTGGCATAGACTTTATCACCATCGGGTAGACGCCAAAAACCATCTTCTGTTCCAGCTTTTTTCTCTAGTTCACTGAAATAATTGATGAAAGAGCGATAAGCGATGGTTACATCATTTTGAATGGCTGATCTTACTTGCTCAAGCAAGATTGTTTTTTCTTCGTCATTGAGCGCTTCAATTTTACCTATCTTTTCATTAAAAGAGCTATAGAGAATGTTCTCTTCGATGTTTTGTGAAACAAAATTAGTCATTTCTTCTAGGACTCGTTCAATGACAAATTTTGGTGGAATGATGCCTCGGGATTCTCTGAGTTTTAGACCTTCGAGTACTTGAGCAAACTTTTCATCGACTAAATTTAATCGGCTAATGTAGTTTTGGGCATCTTGTTTGTCTTTGATTTGGTGCTGGCCCTGCATAAAGCTTGGAAAGCCGTTCTGAACGCCAAACAATTGATTTACAGGATAGCTATGATATTGGTAAGGCTCGTTTTCTTCTAAATATTCAATCAAATAAAGGGTGATGCGTTTAGAAAGTTGTTCATCTTTTGAAAGAGAGGTGTCATCATATTGTAAAATACTGTTTTTCAATACTTTAGCTTTGTCAAAAAATTGTTGGTTGCTTGCCAAACTGGCATCATCGAGCAATGCATTGTGGCCTTTAATCCCCATTGATTCTAAAAAACCTAATGAAGTTAACGTTTCTGGGCTTTCAAAGGCAATTTTAATCAGATCTCTGTTCAGGAGATTGTTAAAATAAAAAGGTTTATTTGCATACCATTCATGTGCAACGAAACTGCCAGAAAAAACGACCGCAGCGCCGAGCGTGCCCCCAATCCATTTAAACACTTTTTTCATGTTTGTCTCTTAATTGTTTTAATTTGGTTAATAAATTTATCGCTTTTTTACCCTAAAGGTCACAGATGAATTGTAAGAATTCGTAACACTGTGAAAATACCTCTAAAAAACAGGTGATTAAATGTTTTTTGATGAATTGAGCATAAATACTTTCTTGGTTATGCTGTGTATGAATTGGAGAAAGGAATGTGAATGGATTATTTATTTAAGCTTCACGATCACGTGACTAACTATTCGTTTAAGTACAAAAATTGGCTTATTGTTATCGGTTTAGTTTTGATTGCTGGTAATTGGTATAGCCATCAACAAATCGCACAACAGCGGCAACGAGATGTTGTCGCAAACCCGGAGCCATTTGACGTCTATATTGTTGATGTCGATAAGTATGTTGAGAATGATTACCCTCAATCCCAATTTAAGGTTTATCAAATACAGCGCGTCCACTCCGACACGGTTGAATTTAAAGTTGGACGGTATAGCTATAACAAATACCGAGATATAAAACGGGGTATTCAGTTAAACCAACTAATGGGTGATAACTATTTTATGAGTGAAACCCAAACATGGCCAAAGGATGACCTAACTTCTTACCTATCTAAAGGGCTTATTTTTGAGGTACACCGACCAATCGATATATTTGTTATGGGTGGGATCGTGCGCCAGCGACCAAGACCCGTGCTTGAAATGGCAAAGCCTCTCCTAGACAAAGATAACCAACGTGCGATCCGTTTGTACCAAATTGGCGAATATGAAGAGGCTCGGGCGGCATTTAAGCTCGCGGCTGATAAGGGAGATAGTTGGGGCCAATATAATTTTGCACAAATGCTGCGCGATGGGGTAGGTGGCGAAGTGGATAATCTTGCTGCGATTAAGTGGTTCAAAAAGTCGCATGAGCGTGGTCACCCTAACGCTCAAGAAGAGTTAGAAGCATTATGTAAACAAACATTGCTGTGTACTCTGGAGAAAGGTCATGAGCAAATTTAGTGTAGGGTTAGTATTTATTGTGATTGCGTTTAATAGCCACGCTCAATTGTTGACTGAGCCTTGTGGACCTGAGGTGGTTCAAACTCTTAGAACGGCCAAAGCACAAAGGTATAAAACTTCACAGTTTAATAATATCAATGACTTTGCCATAAAAATGCTATCGTGTGTTGGCGATAGCGATCCGAAAATTCGCGATGGTTTGGTCTATGAAACTTATCAAACTTGGCTTCGTTCAAATGCGCTCGACATTGCAACGGTCCGTAAAATCTACGCTATTTTAGTGAGTGAGCTAAGCCAATTTGAAGCAGATACAGTAGGTTTTAAACGAGCATTTACGGCGTTAAACCTTTCAGAAGTAGTCAGAGTTGATCGATTAACCCCCTTTTTGAGTCCTCAGCAGCGTAATACGCTCATCGAGCTTATTAGTGAAATTTTGAGTAAAACGGATGATTATCGCGGGTTTAATCAAACTGAGGGATGGCGACACTTTATCCCCCACCTTGCTGATGTGTATTTACAACTGGCTTTAAATCCTGCAATTAACCAATCACAAGCGCAAACCATAGTCGATGCGTTGATTGGGAAAGTCTCTCCTGAAAATCATTTTTACCATTTCGGAGAACCAAAACGCTTAGCGATGCCCATCGTGTACTTACTATTTGGCAATAAAATTAATCCAGAACAGATAGCAAAGCGTATTCAACAACTTGCACTGCCAACGCCATTCGCTGCATGGTCTGATGCTTATATGGACGAAAAGGGGCTTGCAATGCTGCACAATCGTCGCGCATTTCTGAACGCTTTGTTCGTTTTGGGGTCACAAACAAAGCATGAACAAGTTCAAGCCATATTACCTAGTGTGCTAGATGCAATTAAAGAATTAGGTTGATTACAAAAAATACAAATAAGAACAAGTGTTAAACTTGAAGAGATTACGCAACTATGAAACTACTCGCTTTTTTGATCACGGTAACTGTGATGTTGTTAGGCTCCATTAAACCTGCGTATGCCGTAGAATTTGATGAGCTAGAATTAGCCATGCCATTTTCGATTAGTCAAACCCCATTATTCGCCGATGTTCATTCTAACCCGGGTAAAGAGTTGGTATTAATTGGCAGTGGAGCCGGTGATACGCATCAAATCGCTATTGTTGGGATTGCACAAAATAAGTTAGTTACGTTGGACTCTTTTGCGATTGCAAAGCGTTATTTTGCTTTTGATGTCCTAGATAACCCAAGTACTGAATCTTCAGCTTTGTTTTTTATGGCAAACGATCATATTGCTGCGTATCGCTTTCCACTCGATGGCAACGCGCCTCGCCTAGAAAAGTATCTTGATATAGACTCGTTTTATCGGATAACCCAAAGTAATTATTTGGCTAAGCTTGATTTTATTGACGATCTTAACTTAGATGGCGAAGCCGATGTTCGTCTGCCTAATTTTGAATACTATTCTGTTTGGTTAAGTAAAAAAACATCTCAACATAAACATCACAAATTGCCCATCGCAAGTGAAGCGAGTCTTGTGCGCCGCACGTTAGAAGTACAGCAACCGAATCTGGCCGAAGTCAAAGGCCAAACACCTTCTGTGTTTTTCAGTACCAAAGGAAAAATCCAACATTATGTGCTGGGCAAGAATCTCTTTGAGAAAAAGGACATTATCGTCAGTGAGTCTATTCATGGCCTAAATTGGTGGGATGTATTGGATGACTCAGGTCAATCCCTCGACCAAAGCAAATTAAGCCATCGTGTTGTTGAAACTATTAAAGACGTAAATGGTGATGAAATCGTTGATTTAGTCGTTCGCTATACCCAAAGTAGTGGAGCATTAGAGCGTAGAAACGACTATGAAGTGTATTTCGGTTCGGTAGATAAAAATGGTCTCTCATTTACTGAAAAACCAAGCACAGTGATTGCATCAGAAGGGACATTGACCGATCTTCTTTTAGAAGATTTAAACGGTGACAAAAAGCTTGAAGTCGTTGTTTCGAGCTTTGAAATAAGCGTGTCGCAAATAGTTTCGGCGCTATTATCAGGAAGCATTGATCAAGACGTACTTGTCTATCGCCAAGATGCAATGGGCGAATTTTCAAAAAAGCCTGCCGCTAGTTTTGAAACCGAAATGCACTTTAGTTTAAGTAAAGGGCGGGCAGGACAACCTTTAGTTGCCGTTGCGGATGTAAATGGTGATGGTTTGAAAGATTTACTTATGACTGCGAATAACGAAGAAGTCAGAGTGCGCACCGCAAACTCAACCGGTAAATTTAATAAAGTGGTGCGAGTGAAAACCACAGTGCCAAAATCAGGAAACAATATAAAGATGCAAGACCTTAACGGTGACGGAAGATTTGACATTATTATGGTGTATGACCGTCTGGATGAGGATTCTAAGTTAACGTTACTGAAAGTGCTGATGGCTAAGTGATTATATACCCATGTTTCTTAAGAGCGTTGTTCATGGCTCTTAAGGTACGTGATCGGTTTATTAGGTTAATTCACGAAGATGGTTTTGAACAGTTTGATGGAATGTGGTTAATTCGATTGGCTTTGCAATACAATCACTAAAACCTACCTGCTGGTACGTTTCTATATCGTTTTTCATTACATTGGCAGTAAGTGCGAAGATAGGGCGTTCGTAAGCCCGCGCTCTAAGTTGTTTACACGCCGTCATTCCATCCATCACAGGCATTTGAATGTCCAAAAAGATCATGTCAGGTTGGAGTGTTTCGGCTAGTTGAACTGCTTGCTGGCCATTTTCAACAATGTGGTAGTCGCAATGTAATTCGTTGAGGATCGTACGAATAATAATCTGATTGACTTTGTTATCTTCTGCAACCAGCACTGTTAAATTCGATAAATCAAGTGCTTCTACAGTCGTTTGGTCACTTTCAGCTGATGCATCGTTTAGGTAAGATTGAAGTGGCAAGAATACAGTAAATGTGGTGCCTTTCCCTTGTTCACTTTGAACGGAAATGGTGCCTTTCATCAATTCGATTAGATTTTTGGTTATACTAAGCCCTAAACCCGTTCCCCCAAATCGGCGAGTGATTGAGTTATCAGCTTGTTTAAAGCGAGTAAAAATCGCTGCAACTTGCTCGGTGGTCATGCCAACACCCGTATCGCTAACACTAAATGACATACCAAAACCGCTTTCTTTTGGGCCCCATGCCCTAACGTAGATTTCACCAGATTCAGTGAATTTAATGGCATTAGACAGCAAATTGATTAAAATTTGCCGGATCCGTGTAGGGTCGCCGAGCCAATGTTGCGTTTTAGGTATGTTATTATTTATTCGAATTGTAAGCGATTTTTCGTTGGCATTTTTTTTCACATCCGCAAGGCATGACTCAACAATCAAACCAAAATCAAATTGGGTGTGCTCAAGCTCTAGCATATGGGCTTCAATTTTTGAAAAATCGAGAATATCGTTGATTAAATTCATCAACGATTTAGCAGAAAAAAGCGAGCTATCAAGTAGCTCGTGTGTATCTATATTTTGCTGCTTTTTTCTGAGGATTTGTAAAGTGCCATAGATCCCATTGAGCGGTGTTCGGATCTCGTGACTCATGTTTGCAAGAAACTCACTTTTCGCCTGATTGGCCGCCTCAGCATCGGCTTTGGCATCAAAAAGTTCTTTTTCGTACGCGAGTTTTTTAGTGATGTCTCTCACAATACCAATAAATAACGGCTCTTTACCTAACTCAACGCGCGAAATGGTAATTTGAACAGGGAAAATCGATCCATCTTTACGTTTTGCCTCTAACCCTTGTCTATTTTCAAGTATTCGGTAGGGCTCTTTTAATTTACTGTGTTGTAGATATTTTTGATGGTGTTTGGCGTCATTATCTTTCATCAGCATCGAAATGTTTTTCGCGATCATTTGATGTTTTTCATAGCCGAATAAATTTTCTGCAAAGGGATTAAAATCTATAATTTCGCCGTTATGATTTATTACGATAACCGCTTCTCCTAAGCTATTGAGTAAGGATTTTTGAAATGCGAGATGGTGACTAAGGTCTCGCTCACTCTGAATTGCTTTGGCACGAGCAATCAATGCATTTTCAAGCGCATGAATGACGATGTAAAACAACATAACGAATACCAAGCAAACTGCGAGGGCGATATACGGGGTGTTGCTGAACAAATCGTTGTATGCATTTTGATGAGTAACTAAATTGACGCGATAGTGTTGGTTAGAGAACAACGCATACTCGAAGCTTAAATCATCGTGTAAAAGTACCTCTTTCGAATTAAATAGCAAAACGTCATCATAATAAAGTTCAATGAAAAACAGCTTGTTAAGCTCTTCGGTTGCCTTTTGCACAAATCTAGGTATATCTAAGAAACCAATAATATAACCATCAAATGAGCCATCACTGTTATTTAGTGGCGCAATGAGTGGCTTTAAATACGTTCCATTAAGGTATTCGACAGGATAGGGAAGTGGTTTAGTTTTTTGCGTAAAAGACTGCAATGCAAACCATTGATTGAGTTTTTCATTAGGAGTGGTTGAAAGTGACGGATGGCTCCAACGGCGAGTTTGGGTTTCATCTACCCAAACAATCGCTTCATACCATGGCTGATCTTTTACATAATTATACGCATCTAAGTGCCATAGATTATACGGTGTTCCATTGGTTTCTTTCCATCGGTCAGCAATACGATATAAAGCGGTTCGAGTACTGTACTCTAAGTTGTTGAGCACTAACGTTAGCGCACGGGCTTGTTGTTGCACTAAATTTTTTGCTTCATTGCGTTCATGAATAGCAAGCAAAGCACTAAAGGCGACTGAACAAAGAGTACCAATTAAAATAATGGCGTATTTTAATTTAGATAGCCGGCTTGCCGTCAATGTGGTCGCTCATTTTTTCCAATCTTAATACCAAAAGCTTGGTGCAAAATTCGCGATTACGCAATAAATTTCTTTGGCTTCATAGGCTTTAGTTTTTGCGTTGCATTTTTTCGAATTCTCGCGCAATGGTAAGGACTTTTAAATCTTCTCCGGGCAATGCGAAGAAGGTCAATCCTGATGGGATCCCATCAATCACCTGTAAAGGCACAGTAATCGCGGGAGCACCAATCATCGCGGCGAGCCAACTACTGCCACCCGTGTATTTATCACCATTTATCGGATCGATTTTCCAGCCCTCACCGGTTGATGGTGCCACGAATACATCAATATTGTGTTTTTCTTTTAGTTTCTTAAGTTGCGACAGCGCAAATTCTTGGATGACGAGTTTAGCTAAGTTGAACTTTTCTTGATCTTGAAACTTTGCGGCTGACTCAAGCAAGTCTTGCTTGTTATCGCCTTGAGCTCGATTGAATTCGATAAGTTGATTTAAACTTTTAACGTTTGCAGGTCCTCGTTCTTTAAGGTAAACATTTACGTCGCGCTGAAACTCAAAAAGCAGTATTTGCATCTCGGCGTTAATTAGCGCATCCACTTGTGCAAATGGCAGGTGATTATGGATCGAAGTACCTTTTACTGCGAATTGGTCTAATACTTCAACAAGCGCTGTTAAATGTTCTATATAAAACTGCTGCATATGGCCGATTAAGCCTATCGACAAGGAGGAATAATCAACAGATGCATTAATTAGTGGTGAAATATCGTCGGTAATTGCACTATAAACTAGTGCAGCGTCTTCTACATTTCGAGTCATTGGGCCTGCCGTATCTTGAGATTTTGCAAGTGGCACAATGCCATGTTGTGAAATTTTATGACGACTTGGTTTAAATCCGACGAGACCATTCATCGATGCAGGGCAAAGGATCGACCCATCGGTTTCAGTTCCAATGGCAACAAGCGCGAAATCTACTGCAACCGCTACGGCGCTGCCTGAGCTAGAACCACAGGGTGAATATTGGGCGTGAAAGGCATTTTTTGTTTGGCCTCCAATTTTGCTATATCCACTGCTGCTTTGCATGGATTTAAAATTGGCCCATTCCGAGAGATTGGTTTTGCCAAGTATAATCGCCCCTTCTTTGCGAAGTTTTGCCACAATACTGGCGTCAGTCTTTGCGACATTTTTTGATAACGCCATTGCACCCGCAGTCGTTGGGAGACCTTTGACATCGATATTATCTTTGATCAAAACAGGCACACCAAATAGCATGCCTGTTGCATTGCCCTTTGCGAAAATTAGATCTTTTTCTTTAGCTTGTTTAATGGCATCTGGTGCAAGAGTAATTACGCTCTTGTAATGGTCATCAAGTTTTTTAATCCGGTCGATATAATGTTGTGTCAGCGCTTGATATGTAATTTGGTTGCTTGATCGCATTTCTTGCATCGCAGTGATGGTTAACCCTTCAAGCGGATCTTTTGCGTTACTTTGCAAAGACAAAACACCGCTTAGTAAAAGCAGTATATTAATTAACCAAGAACAGTTACGCACACAATAGCCTTAAATCGAGTTTTTATAGTGCTCATTGTAGCGAGCTCAATTAAAACTTGAAGTGACTTGGCCAAGTTTTTGTTATTTTTCGTATCTTTCACATCGTTTTAGTTTGTTTTTCAATCCGTACGAGTTAAAGGATAATTGCAATTAGTCGTAGCTCTGTTTGCGTGATTACGTTAATATGCAAGCAATATGTATTGCTAATCATTCCCATCTTCAATTGCATTTTTATTATGACTTTAAACGAACTTAAAGCGAATGACGTCGCTTATATCAAACAAATTCTCCATCCTGATTTAGCTTTAGTTAGCCGTATTTTGGCGTTGGGGCTTATTCCAGGTGAGCTTATACAAGTCTTAAATGTTGCGCCAATGGGCTGCCCGCTTCAAGTAAAAGTAGGTGGGACATTCGTCAGTGTGAGACGTTCAGATGCAACGTTTATTGAATTGAGTGAAGAGGGGAAATAATGAAAATTGCATTAGTTGGAAATCCCAATTCCGGTAAAACGACGATTTTCAATCGTCTGACAGGCGCAAAGCAAAAAGTGGGCAATTGGCCTGGCGTTACTGTCGAACGTAAAAGCGGTGTTGTACAACTCAGTAATAGCACATTAAACCCGGAGCTCATTGATCTACCAGGGTTATACAGCATGACACAAGTAGAACCTGGTCAAGATGAGCAAATTGCAATCGACTTTTTACTCGGTGATGAAGCGGATGTGATCATCAATGTGGTTGACTCTGCAAACTTGGAACGTAATTTAGTCCTTACAACCCAGTTAATGGATCTTGGCAAGCCTGTAATTGTCGTTGCGAATATGCTTGATGTTGCAGAACAATCAGGAAAGCGCATTTTATTAGAAGAACTTTCTAAGCGGCTTAACCTAACGATTATTCCGGTGATTGGTTCTAAAGGCGAAGGGATTGCTGAGCTAAAAGCTGAATTAACAAAGCAATTTCAACGCCCTGATGCAGCAAACTCAAAAAAGTCTGTTTCACCGCAATTCACCCTCAATGCAGATCAAGTTGTCATGCGATATAAAAAGGTGAAGGAACTAACAAACGGTGTATGTATTGTGTCGGAGCAACGTTCTGATCTAAGCGCAAAAATCGACAGAATCGTGTTGAACCGATTTGCCGGCGTGCCAATTTTTCTTTTTATGATGTATCTCATGTTCACGATTGCCGTCAATTTTGGTGCGGTTTTCATTGATTTTTTCGATATTCTCGTTGGTGCATTGCTAATTGATGGCCTAAAGCTAGGGCTTGAGTCTCTCGGTGCGCCAACATGGTTAGGTGTCTTACTCGGTGATGGGGTCGGTGCTGGCATACAGCTAGTCGCGACATTTATTCCTGTTATTGCCGTGCTGTATTTTTGTTTGTCTATTTTGGAAGACAGCGGTTACCTTTCTCGCGCTGCTTTTGTGATTGACCGACTAATGTCCTCAATCGGACTGCCTGGTAATGCATTTGTGCCTTTAATCGTCGGGTTTGGTTGTAATGTTCCAGCGGTCATGAGTGCGAGAACGATGAACCGAGAATCCGATCGCTTACTCACTATTATCATGGCTCCGTTTATGTCATGTGGGGCTCGATTAACCGTTTACGCTTTGTTTGCGGCGGCGTTTTTTCCTACAAATGGCGCAAATGTTGTATTTGCATTGTATCTTTTTGGGATTGTCGTTGCGGTTGGCTCTGGGTTCGTTTTTCGAAAAATGGTCTTTAGTGGTGATAAAACGCCTAGCTTCACCGAAATGCCTGCGTATCATTTGCCGGTATGGCAAAACCTCTTTTTAACGACATGGTATCGATTGAAAGGCTTTATTGTTCGAGCAGGAAAAACCATCGTTTTAGTGGTTATGTTACTGAGCATGTTAAATTCTATCGGTACAGATGGCAGTTTTGGTCATGAAAACTCCGATTCTTCTGTATTGGCTAAAACTGCACAGGCTTTAACGCCAGTTCTTTCGCCATTGGGGGTTGAAGAAGACAATTGGCCCGCAACGGTAGGCATTGTGACGGGGCTTTTTGCAAAAGAAGCAATTGTTGGTACCCTTGATGCCCTCTATGTAGGTGAGGAAGAAGACGATACACAATGGTCTTTGCTCAATTCGATTGAAGAGGCAAGTCAAACCTTGGTCGATAACAGTCTCGACTTAGTCTACAAGTTTGGCGATCCTCTCGGCTTGTCAGCTGCCAATGAAGAAGGGGCATCGAATAGTCAACTATTGACCGCGATGGCGGCGCAATTTAATGGTCAGCTAGGTGCATTCAGTTATTTGGTGCTTATTTTGCTGTATACGCCTTGTGTTGCTGTATTGGGCGCAATTAAGCGTGAATCAGGCGCTCGTTGGATGTGGGTTGTAGTCGCATGGACGACATCGATTGCGTACATTTTAGCGATATCGGTATATCAAGTAGGGCAATTGACGACGACGCCGCTTTCGGCAAGTTTGTGGCTTGCACTTATGGCAAGCTCATTAATCGCGTGGCGATTTGCGCTGCTGTCTATTGGGAAAAAAATGCGTGCAGTGCCAACTTACCAAATTAACTTATCTTGATGAAATAGTGCTTAATTCAAGCAGAGCAATGTGAGCTTGCTCTGCTTTTTAGTTCTATTTATGGTTCTACCCATCTCAACGTTTCTATTTTAATTTCTTAAGCTTTACTTAAGATTCACGCTGTATGTTTGGCCTGTATTTTCAATATTGCGACTTACTATGACATCAGGCTATCTAGGTCCTACAAACAAAGAAAAGATTACCGTTTTTCTGATAGTCAATTTTGACCCTTTTAATTTTCGTATTGTTTGGTTCAATAGAATAAAGAAAATGATGAGGATCATAAATTTATTTACATTAGTACCCACCACCGTTGTAAGAAATTTGCTAACGTTTGTGTTGTATTTCCCGCTTTTTTTTGACAAAAACAGAATAACAATAATATGAATAGCAAAACTGTGAGATCAAGACCGCATATTGCGGCGACTTTCTTTAAGCCATTCCTACTGCTAAGTAGTATGGGCTTAACTATTTTTTTAATTTCTCGTATTGGATTAATGCTCTGGCAAAATGAGCGCATTGCTACCTTGGATAATGCGTGGCACATTCTAATTCAAGGGTTGCGGATTGATTTGTCCTCGCTTGCTTATTTATGCTTCATTCCCTTTCTTATTCATTTTTTGTTGCCAAATAAGCAAATCTTAAAATCTATTTGGGATAGGTTGTTAAAAATTTATATAACGGGCATCGTTATCTTCCTCGTTTACATGGAATTAGTGACACCTACCTTTATTTTAGAATATGACCTAAGACCTAATCGCTTATTCATCGAGTACCTAGAGTATCCAAAAGAAGTGTTCGGGATGTTATGGACAGGCTACAAATTATCGATTTTTTCTGTGCTAGTAGGTACTGGTGTTTTTGCATGGTGTGTATGGAAAATTATCTCTAAAGCAGACTTGAATGTTCCGGTAACGTCTATCTTACATCGGGTAACTTATTTTTTTATCGGGTTACTCATTTTGGTTATTTTGGCCCGCTCTTCATTTGGACATCGCCCTTTAAATCCATCGTTGGTAGCATTTTCAGAGGATGTGTTATTGAATGAGTTAACATTAAATTCAACCTATTCCTTGGCTTTTGCAATAAAAAACATGAGTGCAGAAAAAAGTGCAGAATCGTTTTATGGCAAAATGGACAAGGATCGCATGGTCGAACTTGTGATTGATGCCACGGGTCGTAAAAATTCGTTTTTTAGAGATGAAATACCAACTCACAATAAAATTACCGCAAGTTATGGAGGTAAAAAACGTAATATCGTGATTTTATTGCAAGAAAGTCTCGGAGCCCGATTTGTCGGTGCGATGGGGGGATTGCCATTAACTCCGAATCTCGACAAATTAATGCAAGAAGGTTGGGTTTTTGAGCAACTATTTGCGACAGGGACGCGTTCAGTGCGCGGTATTGAAGCGATCACAACGGGGTTTTTACCCACGCCATCGCAAGCCGTCGTGAAATTGAGCAAATCGCAGACTGGCTTTTTTACTATTGCTCAACTTCTCAAACAACAAGGGTATTACACGCAGTTTATTTATGGCGGTGAAAGCCACTTTGACAACATGAAGTCCTTTTTTCTCGGCAATGGATTTTCAGACATTGTCGACTTACCAAAATTCGCAAAAACGTCGTTTGTGGGCTCATGGGGCGCGAGCGACCAAGATCTTTATCGCCAAGCACACCTAGAGTTTGAAACACTTGCTAAAGGTGAGCAACCCTTTTTCAGTTTAGTTTTTACTTCGTCTAATCATACCCCTTATGAATACCCTGAAGGTGTTATTGAACCGTTCGATAATGCATTTAATACGCGAAACAACACGATTAAGTACTCTGATCATGCATTAGGTGAGTTTTTCGACCAAGCTAAAAAGTCGGCTTATTGGGATAATACTCTTTTTTTAATCGTTGCTGATCATGACGCGCGAGTCGATGCGACAGCGCCTGTGCCTATAAAGAATTTTCATATTCCAGGTGTTATTCTAGGCAAGGGTATTGCGGCTAAAAAAGATAGTCGTATCGCCAGTTCAATCGATATGCCGGTTACTATGCTCTCGTTAGCTGGCGTGACAATAGATTCACCTATGCTTGGCTTTGACATGACAAACGAAGATCCGTTACTTAACCACCGAGCTATTATGCAATTTGGTAATAATTTTGGGTACTTAACTCAAGGCGATCTAACCGTTTTACAGCCCGATAAACCTGCTATAGCATTTAAATACCAAGGAGTAGATAACCCATTAGAGTCGATTGAGGCCGAACCTTCACAAGTAGAAGTGGTTCGGGCCCATGCTTTATTAGGGAATTATTTGTATAGTGAACGTTTGTATCATCTAAAAGAAAACAACTAGTTTACAACTTTCAGCCTTAAGCTTGTTGCTCTTCCAGTAATCAGTAGAAACGCACCTAAAAATGAGTTTCTACTGATAAACCTAATTCCCAACTATCAACATTTTCGTATTGGGTTATCGGCTTACTTAAGTCGATATGAATTACATTTTCATTACTTGAACGAGCAGAATATAAACGCATACCGAGTCCGACACTGCTAAGAATGTCGTTTGAAATGTTCTCATTTTTAAGGCTGCCAGACGTTTTGCCTAAATCAACGAAGCTAACGAACCCGATATCAAGAATTTGAAACAGACTTATATTAGGATACATTCTTAATTCAGTCATTGCTTTATACAGTGTAGTACCGTGTTGATAGCTTTGTGGGAAGCCACGAATGCCTTCTTCGCCACCTAAAGCTAGCGGGCTTTCAGCATACTCGGTATTTTGCCAAGCTAATTTTCCTTCGGCATAGAATGCAAACTGATTGGTAAAACGGTAGTTTATTTTGGCATTAATTGAAGACAAAATTCGGTCATTCAGTTCTGTTCCAAATTGCCCATTAAGATTGAAATTGAGACGATACAAAAGCTGTGAATTAACACGCCAGGCCTTTTCTGCTGTTAATTCTATGAGTGCTCCAGTTGTTTTAGGCACGACGCCGAATTTTCCATATATATTCCAGCCTAAATTTATGTCTTCACTATGATTTATTAAATCAACGTCTTGCACAACGATGTATACGTCTTGCATAAACTGAATTGCAACCCAAGGTGCTATAAGGGTGTTATCTTGAAGGCCACTTTGATTTAAATTTGTTAAAAATTGGTAGGTTTTGTCTTGATAATCAATCCCAACGATCCAACGCCATGTTTCATTGTCGACATGCTTAAAGCGTTGACCATACGCTAATTGAGCCGTAGTGTTGTCGTAGTTGAATTGACGTTCAATTAGGCCATTGTGATAAATCGACGTAATTTGTTCAAGCGTTTGAAAGTAAGCACGATATAATGACTCGCTGCGAACTTGATAGAAAGGTTTAAAATAGTCTACTAGCAAGATTTGGCCGTCATCATAATCGTCTGCTTGTAGCGTGATTGAGGCATGGGGTTGCCAAGGTGATGGCATTTGGATCACGCTGTGGTAACCACTTCGTTCATGATCAGATTTATATTTCACCGAAGCTCTTGCACCGTAACCTAAAAGGTTTTCCTCTTTAAAACCTAAGCTTAACTTATTGTTACCACTGCTTCGACCAACATTGATGCTTGGTAATAAGCTCCATGTATCCCAAGTTTCTACTCTGATTTTTTGCGGAGTTTCATTATCGCATAACGTTTCGTACGTGATCTTTGCTTCTCGAAGGTATTTTTTACCGCGCAAGATACGTTCAGCTTCTAATAATTCGGCTTCACTAATTTTATCTTCGGCTTTAAAAGGTAATTGTTTAAGTATCACGTCATCACGAGTTTCGATATGCAACCAATTCGCTAAGTGATGCAGTCCTACGGTTTCTGGATTGTTTGGGTCGAAAATTGGATTTGCAGTAATTTCAATTGCCTCGATTGAGATATTTTTCTGTCTATCAGGTTGTAGTTCTTGCCCTTTTTTCTGATCTAGTCGTTGAACCTCGCATAGCTTATCTAAAGACAGAAATTCAGCTTCTTCGCTATAACATATTGATGAGATAGCCATTGCCATTGCTATTTTGTTGACTTGCATATTAACTCCGACATTCAGAGACTAAATCAATTAAGGGTTTTTCGGTTTCTACTTCGATAGATAAAAGACCTAATAAGGTGCCGAACAACGCATCGTGACTTGTTGGCTTTGTGGCAACGGTGTTTAAACAATTTGAATTAAATTTAGCATTGTGACGATATGATTCTGAAAGCCAGAGTATCATCGGAACGTGAGTTTGAGCTTTAGGCGCAAATGCATAGGGTAAGCCATGCAGGTAAACGCCGTTTTCTCCGAGAGATTCTCCGTGATCAGAAACATACATTAAGGCAGTATTCGTGCTTTCCATTGCGTTTAATGTCGTGATTAAATGGCTTAACAAGGCATCTGTTTCGACGATACTGTTATCGTATGCATTGATAATTTCCTGTTGCGAACAGTGAACAAATGTTTCGTCCTGGCATTCAGGCATAAAATGCTTATTTGCAGTTTGGCTTCGTCGAAAATAGGCAGGCCCATGGCTTCCTTGTTGGTGTAAAACAACAAACACATCTTTGCCTTGATTGATTATTTTTGATAAATCAGTTGCTAAAATTTCATCAGGACAGCCATCTTGACAGTCAAAGCGCTCATACACTCGCTGTGTTTCGACGCGAGCACACATGCCTTTGCAACCACCGTCATTTTCACGCCAAATGACTTCTATTCCCGAACGTTTAATAATGTCTAAAATGTTTTCTGAATTCTTAGCGATGCTTTCATCGTAGTTATCGTGATTCATCCAAGAAAACATGCAAGGCACTGAATGCGCTGTAGCAGTACCACACGAAGATACATCGGAAAAGTTGAAAACAGGTAACGATGAAAGATTAGGCGTAGTGTTTCTGGCATAGCCATTTAGTGCCAAATGATCAGCACGAACCGTTTCGCCTAAAACGAGAATAAATACGGTTGGCTTATTTGAAAATGGCACGAACTTTACGTCTCGAGCAATTTCTTCAAAGGGCTGGTTGGTTGACTTCAGTTTTAGTTTCACATGAGATTTTATGGCCGCAAGTGCATTAAGTGGGGTTGCGTAATAGCGCTGCTCTTTATGCATTCGAAAATAGCCCGATAGGGCTTGGTATTGAGTTAATGCCAAACTCATGAACAAAGCGGCAAGGATAAAAATCGAGATAAAGTATTGAGATGTGCGTTTGAAAAGAGAAGTCTTCACCGTTGGTAATGCCATTATCAATAAGCTCGGTAAAAGGCCATAAACCGCCAAAGCCGCTAAGTACCTTGCGGTAATTAAGTCAGTTGCTTCGTTTACATCTGTTTCTAATATATTTTGCAGCATAGTGTAATCGACCATGATGCCAAAATGGGAAGTGAAATAATTGATGGATGCGCTGGTTAAAAACAAGATCGCCAATATTATTTTATACCATGGGCCAAAGGCTAAGAGCGAAACAAGCAACCAATTTAGAAGCAGCAACACGGCACCCGCAGGGACATAAATGGCAGGTGATAGACTGTTAAAAAAAACGGCATTACAAAACACAGTAAGCCAAAGAGCACCGAAAAGCCGAACTGTGTTAGGGTTTTGAAAAACATTTAAACAGGTTAAGTTCTTTGGTTGTGCAACTCGAGAGCAGAGTAAGGCTACTGAATTAATCATTTTTTGTTCCAATGTATGCAATGATTAAACAGTACGGGATGAAACTTAAGTCATACTTAAGAAAAAATTAAATACCTTTCTAGTTTAGTTAATTTTAAACAAGCAAATGCTGATGTTTTTAGAACACCTACAAAAGTAGGCTTAAAGTTTTACTTGAGTTTTCGGAGGATCAACCTTACGTTTTACAGTGAGCTTGAATGAACTAAGTTGGTGCAAGAAATAATCTCAATGGCTAAGAATAAGGTGAGATTGTGCTTAAGCCCAAGCAATTTGCAGATGTAACTTTAAGTTGTTTGAGTATATTTATTTTAATACGTGAAAAGGAAACACCATGAATGCACTTGAAACTAAAGTTCCCCCTGTTTTTGTCGTTTTAATCAGTGCGGCGATGATGTGGGGAGTAGCACAAGTCACTCCTTTACTGCCGGATGCAACATGGCGTGTATCAATCTCCGTGTTGTTGTTTTTGTTAGGATTTGCAGTTGCATTGAGTGGAGTCGTTGTGTTTCGTTTAGCACATACTACTGTAAACCCGACTTGTCCGGAAAAAGCGTCTAATTTAGTGACTCAAGGTGTGTTTCAATTAACACGTAACCCGATGTATTTAGGGATGTTATTGGCACTTGCAAGTTGGGCGGTGTATTTACTTGCGCCTGTTAGTGTGTTCGGGATAGTGCTTTATGTTTGGTATATGAATCGGTTTCAAATCGAACCAGAAGAAAGAGCAATGAAAAAACTTTTCGGTGAAGAGTATCAAGACTATTGTTCAAGCGTTAGACGTTGGATCTGAGCTCTAAAAAGCGTTTATAGCCATGTTTTAGCGTCATGAATACGCGCCAGAGCAATGACTCTGGCGCTTTTTTTTTAAAGACTTTTCTTTGGTGGCAATGCGACGTTTGCGAAAATTAAACCGGCAATCAAGGACATAAAAATTAAAAACGTTTGTTGACCAATTTGATCTGCCATTACAAAGCTTTGACCTTCAATTAATGAGTTCAAACCGATGTAAGTTTTTGAACCAGGTACAAGTACAATCAGTCCTTGCATGGCCACAATAGACGCAGGTGCATTTACAATGCGGTTAAATAAATTACTGAATACACCAAGCGCGAATGCACCGATGAACGTACCTAAAGCATAATCGAAATAGACGGTCGCACCAATGCTTGCACCATAAGCAATAAAGCCTGCGGCGATTGACCAACTTGCGTGGCGCAACTTAGTTTTAAACACCACAATTAAGCTGGTACAAAGAATGAATACGGCAAGCCACGCTGTCCATTTTGGGAGTGGATCAGGCTGAATGAAATCGGTTGTGCCAAACATTGCAAAACCTAAACTTATGCCAACAAACCCGCCAAAATAAAGTTTAAAAAGCAACATAATAGAGTCCATGAAACGTGCGGTTCCAGAGACTAAATGACGCGCGGACAATTCGGCAAAAGCAAGTGCTAAAGCCAAGCCCGGTATAAACACAATGATAGAAGACAATACAACTAAACGAATATTGATATGAGGATCAACGTATACACTCACGGCACACGCTGCTATACCCGCAACAATTGCAACTAATGGCTCAAGCATATGGGCAACGCGTTTTGATTTGGTTGACCAAAGCACAAACAAGAATACCACAAACGACAGCAGTGCTGACCAACCTACGTCATTCCAGCTCGTGCCCATCAGCATTGCAAAGGCACCACCAGACATCGCAAACGCCAGTGCTATTAGAATACGGCTGTACGGCGGTTTCTGTTTGCTTATTTCTTCTAGGCATTTTTCTGCTTGTTCAATTGTTAGCTCGCCTGCAAGCATACGATTGACTACATCATCGGTATCAGCGAGTGATCCTAAATCATGATCACCGGGATCAACGCGCGAAACATGGGTATATTCTTCTTCGTGATTTTCTGTCCAAATAACAAACGTGACAGAGGTTGGAGCCATAACAAATGAAGATTTCAGACCTAAATGGGTTGCCACTTCCATCAGATGCGCTTCAGAGCGATACGCAGGAGTACCATATTTGTGAAGCATTTTGCCCAAACGGACGATAAATTTACGTTTTTGGGTAAAGGTAGCAGAGTTCAAATCAATTGTGCCTTGAATAATATAATAGTTGATTAAATTTTAGCTTGTCGCATAAAACTCGACGCGCATTCTATACGCATTCCCTCTAATGTCTAGCGTAAAAGCTCGATAATTTCCTGTAAATTCTTTCTATACACAAAACCACTAATTAGACGACGCTCGTATCATCAAACGGACATCAATTTGAGTGCGAAGCGCAGGTTGTCCGTGTTCTAAAAGTTCTTTTAACGCCAAACACGTACGCTTACCGATCTCTTGTGCTTCAATACGCACAGAGCTCAGTGCTGGAGACATCAATTTAGAGTCTTCTAAATCATCAAATCCGACAATTTTTATGTCTTTTCCTGGTACTAAGCCGTGTTGTTGCATTGCATCCATGACACCATATGCGACGACATCGTTAAAACAAACGATTGCGTCGGTATTAGGATACTTCGATATTAAAGAATTAAAAGCATCGCGACCGCCTTGACGATTTGTCAGCGAACACACCACGGGAGCAGCTTGAAAGCTTCCTTCGAGTGTGAGCGCAGTTTGGAATCCTTTTAGGCGCTCATGATAATCCGAAATCTGATTATTGCCTCCGACGAAAGCGGGGTGTTTAGCACCTTGTGCTATCAAATGTTCAGTTGCAAGCAAAGTGCCCTTTTGGTTGTCTGGTAAAATCGTTGGGGCGTTCGCATAGGGGATCTCACGCATAATATTAATAACCGGAAAACCCGAATTTATTAATTGATTGACCCATGTTTTGTCAGTGCCAGGTGCTGGGCAGATCACAAATGCAGCAACATTATATTCTTTAAGCGTTTGCACGACTTGCTGTTGACGTGTAAACGATTCATCGGTGTTAACGAGCATGGGTAACATGCCAAGTTCAGCGATGTGTTTTTCCAGACCTACCGCGAGCTGTGCGGAATAGGGGTTAGTCAAATCGTTAATGATCAGTGCAATTAGGTTTGAGCGTTTGCTACGCAATGCCGCAGCGTCTCGGTTGTATACGTAACCGAGTTTCTCTATCGCGCTTAGTACTTTTTCTTTGCTTTTTGCACTCACTTTATCGCTTTGCGTCAGAACAAGAGAAACCGTGGACTTAGAGACCTGCGCTTCACGGGCAACATCAAAGATGGTGACTTTTTCAGGTTTAACTTTTTCTATTGTCATTAGGTAAGTGCTGTGAGCAGTGAGAATAATCTATTTTCCCGAGTGTAACCTATTTTACCTTTGCCAAGAAACCTTAGAATTTAAATTTTGCGAAATAAGTCGCTGTAACTCAATGGCTTAAAGTGTAGTTGAAGCGTTACTCTGGAAGGGTCTTAAGATAAAAATTATTCGTCAAAATAACGTCGAAAAATTCGCAATTTAGCCTTGTTCTTGTATTATAGAATGTCAGTTAACCGTATGAAAATGAACATTTCATCGTTAAGTAACGAGTGTATGGATATTGAATAACCGAAAGCGTAAGCTTCGTATTCGTTTTTATATTCGTTTTTGATACGTGCGTGATGTATAAAAAAGGGCTTAGAAATGTTGAGATCAAGCATTTTAATAAGTGTATTGTTGTTGATAGCCAATATTAGCAATGCAACAGAAAACGCCACAGAAAATAGTGGCTATCAAATGCCTTCTCCATCTGTGGCTGCGGTAGTTGATGCGCAATTGCTGCCTACCAGCATTGTGTCACCTAATAGCGCATGGATGGCGTTACTTGAGCGTAGCAGAGTGGTGCAGCTCTCAGATCTGGCTAGACCCGAGCTTGGGTTAGCCGGCGTTAAGTTTGACTCTGCGACTCGCATGAAAACCAATACGCGCTTATATCAAAAACTTGAGATAAAGCATGTGCAAACTGGCAGTATGCTCACCATCAATCAACTTCCCGCAGGAAAGATAGCCTATCCCAGTTGGTCGAGTAACAGCCGGTATTTAGCGTTTGTAGTTGTGGCAGATGCGGTTAGCACGCTGTGGGTTTACGATGTTAATACGCGCAAATTACAACAATTAAGCGATGCCGCGATTAACGGTATTTTTGCCAAGCCTTACGAATGGCTTAGCGATAACACCGGTGTGCTAGCGACGGTCGCGGTGAATCACAGTGAAACACCTCCAACTAAAGATGCGCAACCTTTAGCACCAATTGTACAGACGACCTCAGGGGTTAAAGCACCGGCTCGAACGTATACCAATTTACTTGCGTCGCCTCATGATGAAGCGTTGTTTAAGTTCTATGGTCAATCACAACTCGTGAAAATGGCACTTGAGGGATCGGTTCAGCCTATCGGACCTGCACTTATCATTGCTGACTACAGCGCCTCACCCGATGCTACAAACTTATTAATTGGTATGATTGATGCGCCTTATTCTTATCAAGTGCCATACACCCGATTTCCAACGGTATGGCAAGTATGGGGAATGCGCGGTCATCCACTTTACGAGTTAGCCCGACAACCCTTAGCCGAAGACATTCCTCAAGGTTTCGACAGTGTCAGAAGTGGCCGTCGTGATTTTCAGTGGCGCTTAGATAAAGGCGCAACCATTGTATGGGCTGAAGCGCAAGATGGGGGCTCGATGAAAGCAGAAGTACCTCATCATGATTATTTGTATCATATTAGTGCCCCATTTAAGCGTGAACCAGAGCTGTTCGCCAAGCTTGAATGGCGCTTTAGTGACATTCAATGGGCAGACGATAACGTCGCAATGTTAACTGAATGGCGATTTTCAGACAGAAAAGTACGAACCCACATTGTTTCGCCTAGAAGTGCAGATGAGAACCGCGTGTTATTTTCAGAGCGCAGTTACAACGATGCCTACAATGATCCCGGTAAGTTTGTCAAAAAAGTTAATGTGTTAGGCGTTCCAGTGCTTCATTTAGTGGGTGGACGTTACTTGTATTTAACGGCAGAGGGGGCATCGCAAGAGGGGAAAACGCCATATTTTGCCCGTTTTGATGTTAAAACCAACACCACAGAAAAACTTTGGCAATCTCAAGCTCCGTATTATGAGCGTGTAGACGCTATGTTGGATGATGAAGGCAAGCAACTCATCACAGTGAAAGAGTCGGCAACTGAGCAACCTAATTACTTCTTACGTTCTTTAGAAGATGAAATCGTAACGCAGCTGACCCGTTATGCGCACCCTTACCCAGAGTTTACCGGAGTTAAAAAAGAGCAAATTACCTATAAACGCGATGATGGTGTTGAGCTATCTGGAACGCTTTATTTACCAGCAGGTTACGATGCCACAAAAGGGCCATTACCAGTGTTAATGTGGGCCTATCCACTGGAATTTAAAGACAAAGCCGTTGCGTCACAAAACCGTGAATCGCCTTATCAGTTTAATTACATAGGATATTGGGGTCCAATGCCTTATTTATCTAAAGGCATTGCGGTGTTCGATGATCCTAAAATGCCCATAGTTGGTGAGGGTAATAAAGAGCCAAACGACAGTTTTAGAAAGCAATTAGTAGCAAGCGCCGAAGCCGCGGTGAATGTATTAGTTGAAAAAGGTATTGCAGATAAGAAACGCATAGCTATTGCGGGCCATTCTTATGGCGCGTTTATGGTGGCGAACCTACTTGCCCACAGTGATTTGTTTGTTACAGGTATCGCGCGAAGTGGTGCATACAATCGTTCATTAACACCATTCGGGTTTCAAGGGGAAGAACGCGATTTTTGGCAAGCACAAGCGGTGTATGGGGAAATGTCACCTTTCTTTCATGCTGAAAAAATCAACGAACCAATACTCATGATCCATGGTCAAGAAGACCCAAATTCAGGGACTTTCCCAATGCAGTCAGAGCGGATGTTTGCGGCGCTGAAAGGGCTAGGTAAAGAAGCAAGGCTCGTCATGCTTCCTGAAGAAGGCCACGGATACCAAGCTCGCGAGAGCATTATGCATGTGCTGTGGGAACAAGAAAAGTGGCTTGAAAAGTATTTGTTGCCGCCAAAGGTCGTCGATGAAAAGCCGACGGATGCAGTGATGGA
This sequence comes from Pseudoalteromonas luteoviolacea B = ATCC 29581, assembly GCA_000333235.1. Classification (GTDB taxonomy): domain Bacteria; phylum Pseudomonadota; class Gammaproteobacteria; order Enterobacterales; family Alteromonadaceae; genus Pseudoalteromonas; species Pseudoalteromonas luteoviolacea_D. The sequence continues at coordinate 120,761 of CAPN01000018.1, forward strand.
AATTCCATCGATTTCAACCGGAATATAAAGCGATAAAAGAGGGAGGGCGCCGTCGTGCTCCCTCTGTTCTTAAGGCGCTAATCTAAAACGCGGCACTTAAGCGCACATTGAAAATTTGAGCGCTGCCTAGATGGTCATCACCTGCTACGTTATCAATATAAATGAGGCCAGGTTTAATCGTTAAATAATCGTTTAGCGCGATGTCTGTGTAAAATTCATAAGTGGTTTCCGAGCCTTTGCCAACTACATCAACCTCACTTACCATGATCCCTGAATAGCTGTTTTCTAAAAGCAGCCCTAGGTAATTCAAACCAACAGACCAGTGAGTGTTTAAATCGGTAAACTTAGTATTCGCATTGCCGAATTGCACAAAACCACTCATTGAGTCAGAGAAATGGTGGTCGATCACCATATAATAATCATTGGTGTTTTCGACACTGCTTGTTTTGGTTGCTAATCCAGTGTGGTACCAAGCACCAAATCGGATTGTACTTTTAAATGCATAAGGCACCTCGATTTCAGCAATTTGAAACGAATCGGAGAAAGACAGCCGATTATCTGCATCCGAGTATGCACCTAGTTTAAGTGCCCAATGTTTAAACTGCTTGTGTATATGAGCCCCTAATTTGGGTGTAGGGAAAGTTGAGATCCCACCAATGGTGGGACTAAACCCCATCGAGGCGTTAATAAATCCACCACCATAATACGCGGCAGCAAAATCATTAGTAGCATCCATCAAGCCAAATTTTAGAAAGGTTGATGGTGCTAATGGTGTGCCAAAATAGGCCTCGTAGAATTTACTGTAATGGCTATCATCAATGTTACTGAAACTTTGCAAATCTTGAGTAAAATTAGAGGCATTCTCGCCTCGAAAAATACTATAGCTAACAACAGAGTAGCTACCATTGGTCAAGGTATTTGACCAATCTGATTCGACGCCAATGTCCATTTTAAAGCGTGAAATCGCTTTGCTCTTTTGAGTCGTATCGGCAAACGAGGTGTCAACATCAGTTAATATAAACGGAGAATGCTCACTTGCGTAGCTATTCACTGAACTAAGAAGAAGCCCAGTAAAACTAAGATACATTTTCATACAACGTGGCACCTTATTATAAAAGCAGAGACAACAAACTCTGCTATTTGTTTAGAACATAAGCAATAATTTATTAACTTAAACTTAATTAAAGGTGAAATATTGTTTTCCGTAAAATAAATGTCGATGTTTTATCTGACAAAGGCACTTCTTTTGCGGCTTTTATTATAAACCCATCTAAGCCTTGAATGGCTGAAAAGTGCTTAGATTATAGATATCGACTCATTCATTGCATGTGCTACGAAGGTGATTGTAATATTAAATTCGATACTCAAAGACGGAGTAATGTGGGAAGCGGCAAAGCTCAATATGAAATATTGTCGCTCTATTCTCTTGTTAAATGATTGTACTGCATATATGATTTATGCGTATATATAATGCGCATAGGCAGTCATCATGAGGTACGCATATAGTAAGCAAGCACTTAAGAAAGCTACAAACTTAAGCTTAAACAGTGAGTTGCTCGCAGAGGCTAAACGCCTAAATATAAACCTTTCGGCAACAATGGAAAAGGCACTTGAGAAAGAAGTGAGTCAACGCCTGAAAGCTGAATGGTTAGAGCAAAATTCGGATGCCATTAATGCTTGCAACGAGCTGACTGAAAACCACGGAATATTTTCTGACACTTACCGAGTATTTTAGTGTCACAATTTTTGCTCTACAGAAACAACGATAAAAATTCGTCGACTGCATACCCCTATTTTGTTGACGTTCAAAGTGAATTGCTTGATGCATTGAACACTCGATTAGTCATTCCGCTCACGTCTATCGAGATGTTAGATAAAAAAGCCCCCAGTCACCTATGCCCCGTCATTCATATTGATGAAGGTGACTTTGTAATTCTGACTCATCAAATGGCAAGTGTGCCAACCAAAATTCTAAAAAAGCCGATAAATGATCTAAGCACTTTTAGAAACGAGATCATCTCCGCTATCGACTTTCTGATTACTGGTATTTAACTCTGGTAAGACCCTAGCAATCTAGACATTTTTAAGCTGCTGATAATACTGTCTTTCATATTCGACTGAAGACAGTCCTCCATTTGTACTATGGTTTACTCTTGGATTGTAGAAGCCTTCAATATAATCGAAGATATCTGCTCGAGCTTGTTGCCGAGTCGGGTAGATTTTTCGTTTTACCCTTACTTTCTTAAGCAATGAGAAGAAGCTTTCAGCGACTGCGTTGTCATGGCAGTTAGCCCTTAATCATGAATTAATAGTAATGTCTAATTAATTTGATTTTATCACCGCTGAATTCAAACAAGGTTACTAACCGTTGAGCATTTTCTTTAGTGTCCGATGCGCCACCTTGGTCGGTACATGGGTGCAAATACTCAACTATAACTGCATTTAAGCCTTCAATAACATTTTTCACTTGGATGTCACATTTCCCATATTTACCTAAATAATAGAGTAAACCCTTTTTATACTCTTCTTTTGATTGAACAGCGTTAAAGCGAGGATGTTCAAATGTTGCGTCTGGTGTCAAAAGCGTTAGCAATTTATCGACATCACTCTCTTTTGAAAGTTTGTTCTCAACGGATTTTTGAGCTTCAAAATATTCGTTGACCTTATTTGATAGGCCATTTGCAAAGGCTACATTCGAAATAAATACTAAAGTGATGAGTCCATGACTAAGTTTCATAAATTCTCCTTGAAGGTTAACGCGGAAATATTAGGGGGGATTAAGTTAGGCTAAAACTAGCGTTTGCCAAGCTTTAGACACCCCTTACCGAATTGATTTGTTTTCTAAATTCATAATATGCTAGCAAGGCTTGCACAATGCCGTGCACTTATCGAGACACAGCTCCATGATACCTTTAGTGATCCAGCATGATTCAGGTTTTTTTAGTGTTTTTATTTAATTTCATGCCACGGTGTTAGTTTATACTTTTTAAAGCCATGCCTATAGTACGAAGCCATTGCAACACCAAATAAAGTACCGGCAAAAAGCGCGGTTGAGAGTGTGTCGTAGAGCGAAATATTTTGGGTATTCCACCGGGAAAAACACATTAATAACCCCCATAAACAACTAAAGTAGAGCCCAGTTGACAGTGCATTCATCAAGAACGAATTGTAATGCGGGAAAGGAACTTTAAAGCCAAATTTGCGAAGTAATTTGATGATTGGTGGATTATAATTTGATTCCCAGATTTTTGCTTCTGTTAGCTCTTTTAGCGCAAAATGACATTTTTCTTCGTAATTCATGATTGATTCCTTTTCATGATGGCGGGTCTGTTTATTGCCAAAAACAAACTGCGTTTTTAATGCATGATAGACTACTTAGCGTTTTTAAAATCCACGATGCAATGAGCAGAGTTCACTAAATTCAAGACCCTATGATTCCACTCTTAATGTACCTAAATTTTGAAAGGCACACAACGCCTTGCTTAACTGGCGAAAAATAGCAGGCTAAAATAAGCGACGACTTGTTGGTCTCGGTTTTCACTGCTCTTATTCAATAATTTTTTATTAGGCTCTTGCGTCAGTAGTGAGCAACTTTTTTAAACCGCACAGTACATCCCCCTAATCCTGCTAATTAGGATAACGCATTGAATTTAGGTAGCTCGTTGAAGAAGCTAACTCATTCGGATATCAGCGATTGCGTCGTATTGATTGTGCCGATACAAGAGCCTTTGCATGTCTAACACGGTAAAGTCGGTGATTCTACTTCTCTTTGGTGCGGTCATTGAGCTTCGAGCTCACTTTAGTGGCGCTTCTACTTTATCTACAGCGTCTATCATAATTTCGGTTAGACCATCTTTGCGAGCTGAGGTCGGAAAGGGTCGTTCTTCAGACAAACCGAGCTTGTATGCTAATGACAAACGTACTGAAAAAGCATTTAGCTTTTCCCCTTCGATGGCACTCTAATGAACGATGTTTGCAAGTAAGGTATCCAACATGCTTTGTTTGTAGTTTTTAGTTTGACAAAGCATCTTTCCTAGAAGCCCCCCTTGATGTAAACGGACATCTCTCAACTTAGGAACGATTCTACTTTTATCCCAAGCAAAATTGGGCCACTCATCTTGTTCCCATATCCACATTTTTATGCCAATGATGCGAAAAATAAGTGCATTCAAATCACATTGTGATTCGATTAAAGCTAGCAATAACATCAATCAAACAATGTTCAGCAACATAGTTATTTTTGTAAGGATAGATAACATAATCGAGATATCTCTTTAAGCTATGTAGTTTTATTGTATTGGTTTAGATAGGTTTGTTGTCTGCGCTTTAATTTGCTTGGTTAATTGACCATTAGCCTTTATTTTGAAAAAAGAGTGTAAAAAATTCTTTTGATTGTTTGATGGCTACATCGCTCAATTGCACTGACTTTTCCTTTCCAACCCGACCCTAGATTAGACCTTTTTAATAAAGCCTATTTATAACTTTCCAGTCATTTTTTTCCACGCTTGGTCATCGTCCTGCGCGATAGTATTTAAGGTAGAGCGGGGCTCAATCCTTTGCTTTATCTTAGCTACCTATCATTATCTAGCCGTGACCTTGGTGTTTCTTTTGTTTCTAAATCAGAGTTGTAAGGCAATTTTTAATCCCCGCAACCTATCCCATTTTCATCCGCTCACAACTCGTGTCGCTCACCCTTAAGTGTTCCTCGTGTATGTTTGTTATTTTCTATAAACAAGATTTCGCCGTATTTTCCATTTTTGATGCTACTGTCGATAGCGATGACTTTGCCCTGGTAGCGGGTTTCGATTTGTTTTTGTGAGGTATGGCCGACGACAAGGTGGTTGACGTCAAAATGAGACAACAATAAGTCGATTTCTTGGCTTGTTGCACCATCATCTTTGAAATAACCACGATACCAAATTGGCCCATGGGTTTTGTGAAGATATAAGCCTAAGCCATTGCGATTTTGATCGAGCTCTTTTTCAACCAAGTTGCTTTTAAAGGTACTGTTTATCCTTTCTAACGTTAATTTATCCGTGGCAAGGCTTGGATGAAAGCCGCCATGGGCGAATAAGTAGTGGTTTATCTTTACTAATACCGGTTTAGCGCGTAACCAACGACCTAAAATGGTCTGCTTAGTAAACAATTGTTCAAATGGTTTTTCGAGTAGTTGCTGTGTTTTCACGTATTTAGGATGCAGATAGCGCAAGTCACCATTCATGACCATCACTTCGTGATTACCAAGCAGCAAATGGAGTTTTCCCCCAGCGCGCTCCGCTTGTTGTTCTAAGTCGTAAATAAACCAGAGTATTTCGGTGACTTTGTCTCCTCTATCAAAAATATCTCCCGTGATCACAAAGTGACCATCACCAAAAGCCCACTGATTTTGTTCATTAATAATTCGATTGTTACGAAGCAGTGTGCGCATTAATTCAAATTGGCCGTGCAAGTCACTCAGTGCTGCGATTTTTTTTACGCCAGTAAACTGGATGGCATGTTCTTCAAAGTTTATGTGATGGACAGTCGCATCAAGTCCACATTTTTGCACTGTCGTGGTCGTTTGCGATGAAAATTCCATTGTTTCTCGGCTTACCCTGTCATCACAGATCCAATTAACCTGCAACCTTGTGTCGTGTACATCAATGTAAGGTCCATCGGAGATACGCGGCATAGGCTCAGACGCATAAAGAGATTGGGTGGCGCTTGCAAGTAAAATGAGCAGTAGAGTGTTTCTCATAATCAGTTCTCGAATGAGCCTCATCCTTGAGGCTAGTACGTTATTTAAAATTTCACTTCTGCACCGAGGTAGGCAAAACGCCCCATACCAGTGCCGTAACCACTGTAATAATTGCCTCGGCCGCCTGGTGTGAATGGACCGACGTTATCAAAGAGGTTGTTAATACCGCCAAACACCCGAAGCGATGTGCCATTGGCAAAAGAAGTGTCGTAGTTTACCGACAAATCGTGGCGTAGATAGCTGCCAAATTTGTGGAATTCGAGCGTTTCTGGGTTGGCAATACAGCCACTGTCGGCTTCATTTAACGCACAACGGGCTTCGTTTCGCGCGATAATGTCAGCGTATTCGCGCTCGCGACTTAAACTATCGGTAAATTTACCCAGATATTTTATGCCATAACGCACACGCCACTCATCTAAACGCCATGTTATGGTTGCAGACAGTTTGTCTTTCGCACTGCCATACCCCGCGTAATCATCGGTTTTCAGACCATCTAAGCCTAAGTAGGTCGTCGAGCTTTCTAGCACATGATTGTAGTCAGCTTTAAAGTCTAAACGGCCGTAAGTATCTAAATGGTATATATATTCGAGTGCTACATCGAAACCTCTGCTACTGACTTCGTCGAGGTTATCTTCACGTTGCACGATTTCCGTGATTTGGCCTTCGCTGTCGCGGGTGATTTCATTACAAAATGGGTTTGTACTGCCAAATGCTTGTGAAGAATTATAGCATTCTTGCAAGATCCGCTCGTTTGAAATAACTGAAATAGCGCCATCAATCGCGATGTCGTAATAGTCTACTGCGATTTGCAGATTCTCGATGTGGCTAGGCGACGCAGTGAACCCTAAAGTGAAGGTATCGGCTGATTCTTCTTTTAAGTTGGCGTTGCCAGCGTTCGGAGAATAAACACTGCCAGATTGCTGTTCGTATTCATAGTCTGGATTTTCCGCGAGTAGAGCGGCAAACACCGGATCTTGGCGGCATTGATCGTGGCCAGCATTCGATGATGTGGCGGTTAGGCCATCACAAATGTCCGATACGCCATCGTAATCGCCGCGTGCAGGCGACATTAACTCGGTGATCGTCGGAGCGCGCTGTGCGCGTGCAAAGTTGGTGCGAATACTCAGCTCGTCAATGGGTTTCCATAATACGCCGACCTTGTAGCTTGGTACGGTACCAACCGCATCGATACTGTAATTCGCTAAGCGTAACGATGTCTCAAGCGACAGGTGTTTAGCAAGTGGGGCATTTTTAAGCAGGGGGACATCAAATTCTGCGAAGGCTTCGTAAACGTCTATCTCACCTTCGAACTGGGGAACCACATTAAAGGTAATCCCGCCTTCTCGCATTCCTAAACTGGTTTGGAGATCTTGTTTGTCTTTGCGGTATTCGCCACCAAACACAGCAGAAACGCTACCTGCGGGCAAATCGAACAATTCACCGGTCATGTAGCCTACCAAGTTCATCTGCGTAATGTAGGTGTTTATTTCAGGGTTTACACGGATCCAATCGGCCATCTCTGGTGTAATTGAACCTGCGCCAAATAAGTTAATTGGCACACAACCGGCGGCTCTTGCAGCTTCATCTTTACACACGATGGTGCCGTCGTCGCGTTTTTCGGCATTCAGCGCCTGGCTGAGTTTTCTAACATCGAGTTCATTATACCGTAGCTGTTCTTGATGGAACTTACCGAAACCGGCAGAAACATCCCAATCCCATTCACCATCAAAAATGGTGCCTTGGATGCCAGCCCAGCTGCGCAGGGTAGTGCGAGTGTTATCCGTTGCGATATTACCAACTTCGTTGAATCGCCTATCCCAGTAGATCCGGTTTTTGTACGGTTGGCTATCGATAATTGCTTGAGGTACGTAGGGGTTATCTATTGGAATATAGCCAGGCGCAATTAACCCAACACGTTCTCCAGTGTCCGGGTTATAAATAGTTTGGCTGGCGCCTTCATATTCATCTTCGGGAGATTTGTTATTGAAAGATTCATCAATGCTAAGTTGAACTTGACCGTAAACTTTTACATCGTCGCTAAGATAATAATCAGCCTTACCGGCGATTGAAAAACTGTCGCTAGGTACTTTTAACATAACGTATTGATCACTGTTGACCCCAAAGCGTTCTTCGTTGCCTTTCCAATCATCACGTAGCGTTTGGCCGTCATACCAAAATTGTTTTTCGTTACGAGAACTTTCTAAGAAAACACCACCAGGTGTGCCATCGCTTTTACTTGCCCAATCAGCTTGCGTTATATCTCGCATACATTGATAGCCGTCAAAGGTCAGCATTTGGTTACACATTAACGCTTCGTCATAACGGTAGGAAGCCTCAACTTGAGCGCGTTCTCTATCATAAAAGCTCATGCCAAATTGTCTATCCCAGTTGGCGCTAAAAAAAGCATAACCACGGCCATCATCAAAACTTTGTCCAAAATCAGCATCAATGGTGAACTCTTTGCCACCACCATCGATGGATTCTCCCGTTCTAGCTTTGAAGCTGGCTCCTTCTTTACTGGTTTGCGTGATAATATTGACCACACCAGCTACCGCGTCAGCACCGTAAGTTGCAGAAGCACCGCCACTAATCACTTCAACTCGCTCTACCATGCCACTTGGAATCGTACTTAAGCTGACGACGTTACCACTGTAACTATTTGACACGACGCGACGACCATCAATTAACGTTAGGGTTCGATCGGATCCGAGATCACGCAAGCTAATCGACGAAAGACCTGTCGACGCTACGCTGGATTGACTGTTGGTATTACTAATTGAGGCGCTTATCGAAGGGATATTATCGACCAGTATTTCCGATAGTGATCCGAGTCCTGTATCTGAGATGGCGTCTTTGCTCATTGTAACAAGCGGTGTGGCCACGCTAAAACTATCTCGTTTAATGCGCGAACCAGTAACGGTGATTTTTTCTACCGGTTCTTCTTGAACCACGTTAGTTTGGACTGGAGTGTCTCGCTCAATTGACGCCGTGGATTCTGGTGCTGCACTTGCTGCAAAAACACTGCTGCACAAGGCAGCGTTAACAGCCAGCGATAGGAAGGTCTTTTTCATGTGATTTCCCGTTTGATTTTTCACTCTGGTTGGTGATTTTTGTTTATTATGATTTTGGGCAGGCTGCTAACAGCAAACCTTACCCATGCCAGAGTTGAAAATTGGCCTGTGAGTGACAACCTCGAAAACCTCTTGGTTTTCTCGTTTTTATATCTAATTTAGTTAATTCAATTGGTTATAGTTTTATAAGTAAATTTACTCATAAAAATAAATTGGAGAAAGGTAGCCCAAATTGGTCAGGGATAAGGTAAACTGGTCGGCGAATTGGGCGTAAGCCATTGCTCGTTGAATTGAAAGGAAAAGAGTACAGATGCAGTCTTTAGGTCGTTTTACGTTAGGTCAGTACCAAATATGGGTAGATGAGCAATGCGTGGTATTGAAAGAAAAGCGTATAACAGTCCAACCTAAAGTAATGGAACTGCTCAGCTTATTAGCTAATCGTTATCCTGCAGTGGTCAGTCGCACTGAATTGATAGATGAGCTTTGGGCCGGCAATGAAGCGGTCGGCGAAAAGGCATTAACCAATACGATTTGGCAGATGAGACAACTTTTTTCGCAACCACAATGCGAAATACAAGTGGTAGAGACTATTCGTAAAAAGGGGTACAAGCTGGCCCATGCCCCACAACGGTTCGATGAAAATGACCCAAGTCCGCTTTCCCCCCTATCAGTGCCGGCTTCTAGCCAATCTAAGCATCACGCCTATTTTGGTGTGTGTGTTGCGATTGTCACCGCTTTTTTAGTTTGGATGATTGTTGATTCTCAGACGAAGGCAAATTTGTATCGCGCGAAACACGTGACTCAAATTACTAAAATGCCAGGCAGCGAGTTAAGACCTACGCCAGCTCCTTCGGGAGAGCAACTCGTTTTTGTGTGGCAACGCCCCGGTCTGGTGGATCAGCTTTTTCTTAAAGACTTAAGCCAGCCAGACTTGCCGTTGAAACAGCTTACCTTTTCACAAAAGCGCCCTTGGAAAGCAGTGTGGAGTCCAGATCAGCGCCATCTTTATTTTGCGCAAAAGGATGAAGCAGAGTGCGAGATCGTCAGGTTAACGTTGGCAAACTTAGAACAAGTAAAGTTGGCAGAATGTCCTTTGAATTCTGGCTATAACTACATTGCAATCAGCCCGGATGGCAACACGCTTGCCTTTAATGGTCAAGCACCTGAACATTCGCTAGATGGCATCTATTTACTCGACTTAAGCAAAGCAGGAACAACCCCAGAGCGCTTAAGCTGTTTGCAATCTTGTGATGGGAGAGACAGAGATGTGGCGTTTTCTCCTGATGGTAAAACGTTGGCGATTACACAACGTTTAAGCTCGTCACTTGAGCGCCTTACGTTGTTTGATTTGCAACAAAAAACGTATGAAATCATCGACGATAAACATGCGGACATTGTAGGAATGAGCTTTCACCCAAATGGTAAGCGCCTTGTATATGCCGCTCAGGTCGCAGATAAACGCCTTGGCTTTTGGTACGAGCTGGCCGACAAGACTCGTCACGAAGTTAATCATCGAGGTTTTAGTTACCCGCATTACGATGAGCAAGGAAATATCTATTATCAACGACGACGTGAAGTCTACTATATTGCAAATTTTGATACCGCAAGCCAAGTTGCGTCGGTGCCAAAAGCCATCGTGGAATCTCATTATTCGAATCAATACCCAAGTTTATCGGCACAACATCAAAAATTAGCGTTTTTATCGAATGAATCTGGGCACTACGAATTATGGTTGTCGAATGCTGATGGCAGCGCCAGAGAACAATTAACCCAATTAACGCGCAATTTACGCTACCCAATTTGGTCTTTGGATGGGAATAAACTCTTGGTCGTCAGCGCCGATGAACCTGATGGCCACGATAAGCTTTATGTTTATGATCATACAAGTAAAGAATTAAAACGCTATGATTTGATGTTAGGCAAAATAGGTCGTCCATTTTGGCATGGTAATGGTAACGACGTGATTGTCCGTCAAGTGACTGAATCTCAAAGTGATTTATTTTCGTTATCGTTGTCCGACTTTACCTTATCTCGACTCACTAATGATGGTGCGCGATTTGGCCAATTCGTTGACTCAAATACTTTTTTCTATGAAAACAGCAAAGGTTTGTGGCGCAGTGAAGCGGGTAACGTTGAAGCGATTTTGGCAAGAACAGAATTTAGCACCCGCTACTCATGGGTGGTCATGGGAAATGTAGTGTTTTACAAATCAAACGAAGGCCAATATAGCGAACTTAGAAAACACGACTATATCACTAAAGTAGATAGCCCTCTGTTGAGATTGCCAACGGATAGCTTCAGTAAAGAAATGCCGTTAGTCATTGATAAAGAAACGGGCGCGTTATTTTTGACTTTAAGTTTGACTCCTCAATCTGACATCAATCGGCTTGAGTTCTAAGTGCGCGTGTTATTCGAGCGAGAATTGGATTGAAATAAAAATAGGTCGCGTGATTGCCCTACATATCTATTTACAATTGTAATCTTCTACTGGATGCTAATAATGGGTTACATTGCATAAAAACTAGCCTAGAAATGCACTTTTATGCTCGAAATCCATGCGTTGTCTCATCAATACAAAAAAGACCACTTTGTTTTAGCAGACATCAATCTGTCATTAGAAAAAGGAGTGGTCGGTTTATTAGGGAAAAACGGGGCGGGTAAAAGTTCCTTAATGAATATCTTGGCGACGATAATAAAACCAAGCCAAGGTGATGTTACTTACCATGGTGTGTCGATTGTCAAAAAGCCGCAGTCTATCCGAGAAGTATTAGGGTATTTACCACAATATTTTGGGGTTTATGATGAACTTAGCGCCGTCGAATTTTTACACTACATTGCAAACCTGAAAAAGCTTTCTCCACAGTTTGCAAAACAGCAAATCGCATCGCTGTTAGATTCACTAAACTTAGCGCACGTAGCGAATACCAAACTCGGTAGCTATTCTGGCGGAATGCGTCAGCGAATTGGCATAGCCCAAGCGTTACTCAATGATCCAAAAGTCCTTATTATCGACGAACCGACCGTTGGGCTCGATCCAGAAGAACGCAATGAATTTAAAAATTTACTGAGTGAGATGGCCGCAGAGCGTTTGATTTTATTGTCGACTCACATCGTCAGTGACATTGCGTCGATTGCTCAGCAGGTCGCGATTATGCGCCAAGGCAACTTGGCGTTTTTTGGTACGCCGACAACGCTGCAATCGCAGTTTCAAGGCGAGATATGGCAAGCCGAAGTCGATTTCGAACAATACAATGAAATAAAACGAAAAGGAATGTTAACGCATGCACAGCGCCAAGATGTAGGGTATTTTGTGCGATGTATCGCAAAAGAAAGGCCATTTGATGCGGCGTTATCTAGTGCGCCGACGCTCGAAGATGCCTATTTAGCCATCAATAAAAACCATCGCGGGGCAATGGCATGATCCACTTCATTCGCGGAACATGGTTGGATTATCAAGTGAACCTAATGAAAAAAAGAAATATCGCCTTTCTTTGTTTATTACTGTTTCTATCCTTTGGTTTTTATCCCGTTCCTGAAGATGGTTATTTTACTTTATCTATTGCAGGACATTTAGGTGAGTACAATAGTGCATGGATGGCGGTCACCTATTGCTTTTTGACCACCATCGTGATGTTATTTTTTGGTTTTTATTTTATGAAGGGCGGCATTTCTGAAGATCGTCAATCACTGCGCGGTAAATTGATTGCATCGAGCCATATTTGCAATGTTGAATATCTGAGCCAAAAGACCTTAAGTTGCTTTTTAGTTCTGGCCACAATGACGTTTATCGGGCTGCTTTGCGCCATTGCCTTAAACCTGTTGATGTATACTAAATACCCTTTCGAACTCGGTGCTTTTAGTGTACCGTTTTTGGTTTTGCTACTACCACAAGCGCTGTTGTGCGCCGCATTTTGCACACTATTCGACGCTCATCCTAAACTCAGTGGTGCGGTAGGTAATGTCACGTATTTCTTTGTGTTTGTCGCTATCCTTGGTGCGCTAGAAGGAAATATTCCTGGCTTTGTGGAACTCACCGAACAAATTCGCACTCATTTACCTCAAGAGGCGCTATCAAGAAGTAATCTCAATGTTGGGATGATGATAGATAGTGAAGAAAACCTTAGAGCAATGCCAACGATATTCTGGAGCGGGCTTGTATTGAATGCCTCTGTATTGAACGATTGCATGGTGAGTTTGCTAATGAGTGCCGGTATTGTGATATTGGCGTCGTTCGTTTTTGATCGGTTCGCTCTTGAACCTAAGGTCGATACGCACAACGCGAAAACATCACGTTGGCCAAGTGTTAAATCTGTTTTTTTTCCAAATTTATTCATTAAATCAACAGCACTGAGGCTATTTCTTTGCGAAGTGAACTTGGCTGCGAAACAGGTTAATCCAACACTTTGGATAGTGTTACTAGCAATGAATTTTGCAATCTTATTGGTTCAAGATAACGCGATTACCACCGTGATGATTGGCATCGTATTTTTATTAAACTTAGGTGTACTGGGCAAGGTAGGCGTGCGAGAAGAGGTATCAAAAATAAACTTGGTACTGAATTATTTACCTACCTCATCCAGTTTGCGATTATTACTGCAAGTGTTAGCAACTTGGTTGTTCGTGTGCTCAACGCAGCTTGGGTCGTTGCTTTGGCTTGGTGTTAATTTGACGTTGCTACACAGTGTTTACTGCCTAATTGGTGTTTTGATGTGGGTAAATCTTTCGATGTTACTCGGCACTAGCTTTAAAAATCGGCATATTTTTGATCTGCTTTTTTTATTTGTTTGGTATCTCGGGCCCATGAATGGCCTTAGCCAACTTGATTTTATTGGGATCACTACCTTGGTGGATGCCAAATCGGTCATGTTACTCTCGTTAGCGTCAGTTGCTATGGTTTGCATAACGATGGTGTTACGCAAATTTCGGGTCTACGTTTAGGCTGCTTTTTGCCCAGTAAGTGAGCTGCCAAGAGAGGCGATAATGACCATTACTATGGCTAAACTTTGCCAAAAGTTGAGTACTTCGCCAAGAATAAATAAACCTGCGATTGTCGCAATAGCGGGTTCTAAACTCATCATGATACTAAACCCTTGTGCTGGCATGTTGCGCAGTGCAACCATTTCTAAACTGTACGGCAGAGCACTCGATAACAAGCCAATCATAATTCCAAGAGGAATAAGCTCCCAATTTAGTAATGCTTGCCCTTGGGATATTGCGCCAGCTGGCACTAAAAATAGCGCAGCGACAGTCATCCCAAGCGCGACAGTTACGCCTCCAGATCCCTGGCTACCAGATTGTTTACCAAACAAAATATACCCAGCCCAACAGGCTCCAGCTACTAGCGCGAGTAAGACGCCTACTGGGTCTAAGCCATCTACTTTTGTAATATCCGGTAGCAGTAATAGGATCCCAATTAGGGCGAAGACAACCCAAATGTAGTCTCGTTTACGCGAGGATGAAAAGAGCGCCACGGCGAGAGGGCCGGTAAATTCTAATGCGACAGCAACGCCTAGGGGAATGCGTTCAAGCGCAAAATAAAAGGTGATATTCATTCCGCCTAAGCATAAGCCGTAAATAAGGATTGGACGCCAATTGGTTGGTAGTTTGCGCCATGGTCGAAAAACCAACCAAAGGATGATGGCCGAAAATCCTAAACGATAGGCGGTTGTTCCTTCTGGTCCAACATGTGGGAAAAGTTGTTTTGCAATCGACGCACCGGACTGAATGGTCACCATCGCGAGCAATAAACAGCAAAATGCAAATAAAAAATCTCGATTGATGACCATCATGTGTCCACTAGAATGAAAAACCGCTTTAGTCTAATGCCTCATTTTCTGCTAAACAATTAAAAATTGTATACTTTATTTGTTGTATACAACTTTGTTTCATGGTGTTTTGTAAAATTAAATATTAAGCGTGACAAAATTACATTTCTAACGATTCATTATCTAAGTAACTTTGCCAAATTTGCTCGTATTTATGCATTAGTTTATGTGACTTTGCACGTTCGTGCTTAGTTTTGTCCATTTCGTTTAGAAAGCGACCAGCTCGACAAAAAGTACAATAATGCTCATTTAAGTAGTGAGGAAAATTAAGCTCTAATTGTACCGTGGTAGAAGGTTTACTCGACCAGACGTAAGTGAATCCTTTCGTATCTTTTACATGTTTATCTCTGTCGACATTGCGGATCAAATAACCTGGAAACGATCCGATATGAAAAGGCGATTGTCCGAGATAATGATAGGGGAGCCCAGTCACTAAAGACCCTTCGATGTTCCACTCGCGATAGGGCTTGACGTCTTTCGACGTGATGTAGCTGAGCATCGGCCCATTCAAATCCAGCGCTTTGGTTTGTGAGTAATGAATAAACTTGCGCAATAGAATACGATTTAACGTATTGATTGGATATTGGCTTTGTTCAAACTCAGCTTTAGATGTGAAGCTTGGAATGAGTGGAAACTGAAAAATGACAACATCAAAATGTTGACTAAGATTATCCCAACAATGGGGTTGTGTGGCATCGAATTCAAACAGTACTTTGACGTTTAGTGCTTTAAGTAAGTCGATAGCGTTATATTGATATTTTGCTCTAAGGGCAGTTTCCGTATCGAGCACAGTCGCGACAAGGTTTAGCTGCGGGTACTTTTGCTTTAGGGCATGTGAAAAGCTTAAATCGCCATCACCAATCGTAAGGATGCGCCAAGTTGATTCGATGTGCATAAAAGGTTTGCATAATTTAACTTGGCGCTAGTGTATCACTTAACGCTTTGCGTGAGCTAATTCGTCAAGCAAATGCATAACATCTGAGCTGGCTTGCTCCATTTTATTAAGTTCTTTTACAGCAGCTTGCTTTTTGCCAGCACTGAATAACTTCATGGCCTCAACGCCTGCACGATGTACTTCTTTGTGCGGAGATTCAAGTCGCTTATAGGCATTTAAATCTGAATACTTTTTCTGACCTTCGCTACGCATCCATTGTCCCAATCTGCATGAAGCATGATCGCTAAACTCTTCAGGTCGCTTTTTGACTTTACCAGTGAGCTGACCATAAACATCGCCTTTCCAAATAACGTGATCGAGTTTAACTGTTTGGATAAATGTCAGTCCTGTCGCTTTAACAATGGTGTCTTTCATACTGCGGCTACTGCCGACAATTTCTTTATATTCACCATTAAGGTTTGCAATGCTTGAAGACAGTTGTTGATTTGAATTTTCAATCACTGACACGGCATTAACGGTGTGTTGAGTCGTGCTGATGATCTTTTGCACTAAATCAGATACTTCGTTAGCTGATTCGTTAGTATTGTTTGCTAGTGCCCTAACTTCATCGGCCACCACTGAGAATCCACGGCCTGCTTCTCCTGCACGCGCAGCTTCGATTGCGGCGTTGAGTGCTAGTAGGTTGGTTTGATCCGAAATTTTCGAAATGGTTGTTACAAACGTATTAATGTTATCTGCCATTTGGGACAAACCAGAAATGTTTGTTGTCATTCCACCCATGTTTTTAGATAAGGTATCCATTCCTGCTAAAATATTTTTAAGTGATGACTCTGATTTTTCAAACGATTGATTGACTTGATTAAGCGATTGGCTTTGTGAGCTTATCTCTTCAAAGCTGTGTAAAACAGACTCACGAATTGATTGGACTTGTGCTAAACCGTTTAATGCACATTGCAGTAACTGGTTATCGGTATTGTCGTTCAATAGTGCTTGTTGGCTAATGAGTTCTTGTTTTAATTCTTCATTTTCTTGCTTTAAATCCGCATTTTTGTCGTTTAATACTTCGACTTGGCGACGCAGTTGTTGAACTTCTTGTTCTAACGCTTTATTTGAAAATAGTTGGCTAAACACGGGCTTTCCTCGTATACCTTTGAAATTATAGAGTAACAGTGACTTAGCGCTTGCGCCAGCTATTGACGCTTTGATGCACGAAAAATTTTGTGAGATTTGTCTTTGTACATTTTTTCATCGGCTAAATGGAGTAAATAGTCCGGCTCTTTACTCGGTTCAATATCGATTGCACCGATACTAATGCCAACGTGATACTCGATTAAACCGTGTAATAGTTTTTGTCGTAAGGATTCATCGCAAACGGTTTGTCCAAATGCAACAAACTCATCCCCGCCAATGCGAAAGCAATTTTCTGCACCAAATTCGTCTTTTATAGAGTTGGCAAAATTAACTAAAATTTCATCACCGATGAGATGGCCGTGTTTGTCGTTTGCTTGTTTGAAGTTATCTAAATCGAAGTAAAACAATTTATTTGCACTGATCGCAACATCGCTAAAGCGTTCAAAACATGCTCTGCGATTTCCAAGGTGGGTGAGGGGATCGTGATAGGCATCAAACTTTAGCTGAGCTTGAAGCGCTTCTTTTGCTTTTATTTCTCGGTTAAGTTGCGTGATGATAAGTTTTCTTTGGTCTATGACTTGCACCATCGCGTAAATAATGAGGATCATTCCAACGTTTTTGAACGGGGTGTCAAATAGATTGATGTAGGTACTGATGAAGTAGTTGAAGTTATCTAAAATATCGAAAAGTTGACCAATAGTAAAAAGTATCCAGCCGATAGCAAAGGGCCAACTGAATTTGGGTGAGTAAAAGTGCACTATTACGGAAAGCGCGATACAAATCCAAATAACTTCTTCAAGTAAGCTTGGAACGCTTTGCACTTTACCCGAAAAAAGAACAATCAGGACAGCGCCAAATAACCACACAAAGCCAATTAGTAGTTTTCTGTGCACCTATTCACCCATAGGAACGAAGATTATTTAGCTAAGTGTAGTTAAAGACTCGTACATTGCGAATTGGAAGAGGTGACAAACAAACACCACTGAGGTCAATACAAAACGCATTTTGCGATAGTCCGGAGAATATTGTTGCCATGGCTCGGTTGTTTTTTCAAATAATAAAACGACCCAAAAACCAATCGCCAAGTACGCTAAGATGAAGCTAGGTGAGGCGAGCGCAAGCAATGGGAAAGGGATCGTAACAATAACACTTAGCCAAGCAGTAAATGGTTTTTGTTCACCGGCTCGCCAAAGTGTTCCTGCCATAAAGGCTAGAATGGCCATGCTGTAATAGGTAAACATCGAAATAGCGAGTTCGGTTGCACCAAGAAATAGCTGCCAGGCGACAAAAAATAAAAAAGGCAACAAGCCCATGTAACCTAGTTGTATGTGGTTAAAAAAACGTTCCATTGATCTCTCCAAGCGTTGAATTTCTATTTTCGCTAATAATGCTACCCAAGGCAAATACTCTGGTTTACACACATAGAACTACGTATACCCGGCTACCCAAGCACAGTTCATCTCTACGTTGACCGTTTTTACGTGACAGGTTTGAAATTTGCGTTCCGTAAAATCGATTAAAGCAATCTAAACAATCAATTTTATCTCTTGTCGGTTTGCGCGTATCTTTATCACATCGAAACGAACACGGCGTTAAGTCAACGCCAATTGAACTTAATCAAATAAAGTACAAGTGAGGAAATTATGACTTCATTAATCAACACAAAAATCAAACCATTTAATGCAACGGCGTATCACAACGGCGAATTCGTTCCAGTTAGCGAGCAAGATTTGCTAGGTAAGTGGTCAATCGTCTTCTTCTACCCAGCAGACTTCACATTTGTATGTCCTACGGAATTAGGCGACCTTGCCGATCACTACGAAAAGCTAAAAGGTATGGGCGTAGAAGTGTACTCTGTCTCAACAGATACACACTTTACACACAAGGCATGGCACGATGCATCAGACACAATCAAAAAGATCCAATTCCCAATGATTGGCGACCCAACAGGCCGTATTACACGTAACTTTGGCGTGATGATTGAAGAAGATGGCTTAGCACTGCGTGGTACGTTTGTGATTAATCCAGAAGGTGAAATCAAAGTGGTTGAAACACACGATTTAGGTATTGGCCGCAGTGCTCAAGAGTTAGTTCGTAAGGTACAAGCTGCACAGTATGTAGCTAGCCACGATGGTGAAGTTTGTCCGGCAAAATGGCAACCAGGTGACGAGACGCTAGCGCCTTCACTCGACCTAGTTGGCAAAATCTAAAACAGGTTAAAAAAACGTTAAGCAAATTGGTGCTCAAGACACTGAGCACCTATCAAAAAACAGCAGTAAGAGACAATGACCATGTTAGATAACAACATTAAGAATCAATTAAAAAGCCACTTTAACTCGCTATCTGACCCAATTGAGTTGGTCATTGCAGTCGATGACAGCAAAAAATCAGTCGAGTTAAAGCAATTAGCAGATGATTTATCGTCACTGAGTGATCTCATCACAGTGACTACAACGAATGACGCAACACGTATTCCCTCAATGGAATTACGGAGCCCAATACGTAATACGTCTATTACGTTTGCCGGCATACCTATGGGGCATGAATTTACCAGTTTAGTCCTCGCGCTGCTGCACACAGGCGGCCACCAAAGCAAGGCGAGTAGTGAAGAAATCACTCAAATCAAAGGCCTGGGGACTGAACTGAATTTTGAAATGTATATTTCACTAAGTTGTCAAACTTGTCCGCAAGTGGTGCAGGCAATCAATTTAATGGCAGCGCTGAATCCGAATGTGAAAGCGACCATGATCGATGGAGCATTATTCCAAGATGAAGTGAGCGCCAAAAATGTCATGGCTGTGCCAACCGTGTTCTTAAACGGTGAAGCATTTTCACAAGGTGGAATTGGGCTTACCGAAATTCTGAATAAAGTAGATAAAAATGCGGGCAAGCGTGCCGCTGAGCAATTAAATAACAAAGACTTGTTCGATGTTTTAGTCGTTGGCGGTGGCCCTGCAGGGTCTGCAGCAGCCATTTATTCGGCGCGCAAAGGGCTGAATACTGGCGTAGTCGCTGAACGATTTGGTGGTCAGGTTGCGGATACTGTTGGCATCGAGAACTTTATTTCCGTAAAAGCGACGGAAGGTCCAAAGCTAGTCGCACACCTAGAAGAGCACGTAAAAGACTATGATGTTGACATTATGAAGAGTCAACGCGCTGAATCTCTTAATCGAGGTGAGCATTTAGAACTCACGCTAGAAAATGGTGCGATGCTCAAAGCAAAGTCGATTGTACTTGCTACTGGTGCACGTTGGAGAACAATGAATGTGCCTGGTGAGCAAGAATATAAAGGAAAAGGTGTCGCTTTTTGTCCTCACTGTGATGGCCCGTTGTTTAAAGGAAAACCAGTAGCAGTGATTGGTGGCGGTAACTCAGGTATCGAAGCCGCGATTGATTTAGCGAACATTGTTTCGCACGTAACGGTTTTGGAGTTTGCTGATACGTTGCGTGCAGACGAAGTGTTGATCCGCAAAGCGAAAAGCCTGACCAACATTACGATCATTAAAAATGCGCAGACAACTCAAGTGCTAGGTAATGGCAACAAAGTGACGGGATTACAGTATAAAGACCGAGTCTCTGGAGAGGAAAGACAAATTACACTTGATGGTATCTTTGTACAGATTGGTTTAGTACCAAATACAGATTGGTTGAAAGGCTCTGGGATAGAGTTATCTCGTACTGGCGAAATTCAAATTGACAGCAAAGGCGCGACTACGCTACCTGGTGTTTATGCTGCGGGTGACGCAACAACTACCCCATTCAAGCAAATCATCATTGCAATGGGCAGTGGAGCTACAGCGAGTTTAGGCGCCTTCGATTACTTGATCCGCTTAGGGCAAAACAGCGACGAAAAAGCGGCATAAAACGGACAAACCCATATAAAAACGAATCCATTGCTATTAATACACCCAAGCAATGCAAAGCCACGCGAGAGCGTGGCTTTTTTAGTTTTCGACCCAATAAACTTGAAGATGTCTGGCTCAGACCTCAACCGAGTTTTCAGTACTAGGCACACGAATGTAAAACTGTGGGTATCTTTTAAATTAGTGCTACAACGCAGTGGTGCTCCACAGGGCAAGTATTACAGGCGTTTATGCCCCGTTATTGATTTTGCCAAGGAGCACGCGATTATCTGTAATCAATATCTTGACTTAACGCCCGTAAATTCTTGCTGAAGTCACGCATCTTAAAGTAGATTGTGAGTGATCGTTCTTGGATTGATCGTTCAGTTGAATAATACGGTACAAGGAGTAGTATGATTTAATCAGCTGAAGAAGGATCGTTATAATGACACTTTCGCTCAATAAATTAAAAAAGCCATTACTTTTGACTCTGACCCTATTGTCGGCGAGCCCTTTGCACGCGTCGGATCCACAGGAGTTGGGTTGGATGCAAGGGTTTCCACCTGCTAAAGATAAGCGCATTATGCAGCCGCAAGCAAACTACTTCAGTTTCCCAAAATTACGCTGGACAGTGTGTCATATCCGTGAATTGTTACCAACACAAGAAGTTAGTCGTGGTCTAGGTGCACCAGTTCCACTTCCGTATTCTCTCGATGACAAAATAGATGACATCGTGTTTACCCCATCCGGATCTAACGTAACGATGACCTGGCGTGATGCGCTTGACGCTAATTACACAGATGGAGTGCTAATTTTTCACCACGGTAAAGTGGTTTACGAGCGCTATCTTGGGTGTTTAGCTGAAGATAAAAAGCACGCTGCAATGTCAATGACAAAATCGCTGACTGGTTTACTGGCAGAAATATTAATAGCAGAGGGAAAACTAGACGACACATTGCAAGTCGATAGCATTATACCAGAACTTAAAACATCCGGCTTTGGTAATGCGAGTGTCAGACAGGTGATGGATATGACAACGTCGATCCAATATAGCGAAAACTATGCTGACCCAAATGCCGATATATGGCGTTATTCTCAAGCGGCAAGTCCACTACCTAAACCAGATAACTATCAAGGCCCTGATGGTTACTTCGAATATTTAGCTACGGTAAAGAAAGCTAACCAACATGGTATCGAATTTGGTTATAAAACAGTGAACACAGATGTGTTAGGTTGGATAATCTCTAGGATATCGGGTTTGGAGGTTACGGATCTGCTAGCGCAAAAAATTTGGCTTAAAATGGGCGCGGAGCAAGACGCCTATATGACAGTGGACGGGATCGGCACACCTTTTGCCGGCGGAGGTTTAAGTGCTAGCCTTCGTGACCTGGGTCGTATCGGTTTGTTAATGCTAAATCACGGTGAGATCAATGGCCAACGCCTTTTTGCATCTTCCGTTGTTGATGCAATTACTCAAGGTGGAGATAAAGCTGCGTTTGCGAAGGCTAATTATCCTAGTTTAAGTGGAGGCAGTTATCGAAGCATGTGGTGGATACTACACAATGAGCATCAAGCTTATGCTGCACGAGGTGTACACGGTCAAACGATTTACATTGATCCCAAAGCCAATATGGTGATTGTGCGCTTAGCTTCTTTTCCGAGTGCTTCAAATAGCAAAATCGACCCAACATCTTTGCCTGCTTATCACGCGGTCGCAAAATATTTATTGTCTTCATCCACGTTACCTTGAAGTTGAAGTAAATTATTTTTAGTTTTTAATCCTGCCTCAACTCTTAAATGAAAAAAGGGGCTTTCGCCCCATTGAGACTCACTGGGTTAAACTGAGAACTGGATAGGTTGTTCAACCTAAGGGAAGTTTAAAGTTAGCTTATTGCGCTATTGTGTCAAATAATAAATCACAAATAATTTACATTGTTTTCATTTGGAATTTTCAGATTGTTGCACATCTTTACATCATGTTTTTTCTGGCATCAGGAAAACGTCAGTGGTAATCTCGAAACAGGAACACTAAAAAATGAGGTAATACATGGATCCTGTTGGTCAACTATTCGAGATGGTTTTCTCGGTCAATTTCTTTGTTTTTGTTTTTGTGGTTGTTGTACTCAAAAGCAGCATCAAGTTCGTCCCTCAGAATCGAGCTTGGATTGTAGAACGTTTTGGCAAGTACCAATCAACAAAAGAAGCCGGTTTGAACTTCATCGTCCCCTTTATTGATAGAGTTGCGGCCGATCGAAGTTTGAAAGAGCAAGCAGTGGATGTGCCGTCGCAATCGGCCATTACCCGAGATAATATTTCTTTGATCGTCGATGGTGTTTTATATTTCCGTGTCTTAGATCCTTACAAAGCAACGTATGGTGTTGACGACTATATTTTTGCCGTAACTCAGTTGGCACAAACCACAATGCGTAGTGAACTCGGTAAAATGGAGTTGGATAAAACGTTTGAAGAACGTGATTTACTCAATACCAATATTGTTTCGGCAATTAACCAAGCGTCTGATCCTTGGGGGATCCAAGTACTACGTTATGAAATTAAGGACATTGTGCCGCCAAATTCTGTTATGGAAGCAATGGAAGCGCAGATGAAAGCAGAACGTGTGAAACGTGCGCAAATTCTCGAATCTGAAGGGGACAGACAAGCGGCTATCAACGTCGCGGAAGGTAAAAAGCAAGCCCAAGTATTGGCTGCTGAAGCCGATAAAGCCGAACAAATTTTAAAAGCAGAAGGTGAAGCCCGTGCAATTCTAGCGGTTGCAGAAGCTCAAGCAGAAGCGCTTCGTCAAGTTGGTGAAGCTGCCAATACCGTTGAAGGTCAAAAAGCGATTCAGTTGGATTTGGCAACAAAGGCAATTGCAGCCAAGCAAGCTATCGCCAAAGAATCGTCAGTGGTAATTTTGCCAGATAGCGCGACGGATGCCAGTTCTCTGGTTGCTCAAAGTATGTCGATTATTAATTCGTTAAACCAAGTGCAAAAGGGTTAACCTATGGAGTGGATAAATTCAAACCTACCTCAAGTGCTTGCTGTTGCGGGGCTTGTTGCTCTGTGTATTGAAATTGTGGTACTCGGTTTTGCTACATTTATCCTGCTATTTGTTGGTTTATCTTTGCTAATAAGTGGTTTGGCGATGTATCTGGAATTTTTGCCACACACTTTGGAAGCCGCGTTTTGGGCTAATGCGATATTAAGCGGCATATTGGGCGTCGCGCTATGGAAGCCGCTAAAACGCATGCAGGATCAAAAGGAGTCCAAAGAAATACACAGTGACTTTGCTGAGATCACGTTTGTTTTGGATAAAGACATCGATGCGTTAGAAATGACGAATTACGCCTATTCAGGCATTACTTGGCAAGTTAAAAGCCATACACCGCTACCTAAAGGGACGGTAGTGAAAGTAACTAAGAAAGAAGTTGGTGTGTTTTGGGTAGACAAAGCACGATAAAACGAAATGGTAATTAATCGTTAACGATGATAAATACCGGAGTGACTCGACTCCGGTGCTTCGGACATTTGTTTTCCAAGCGAGGTAATTTCGTTTTGATTGCTCGGCGACCATGCTTTTTGTGCAGCGTCTTGCCAAGGTAACCATACAAAATTGAGATGCTCTCGAGGATTGAGTTCAATAATGATGTCGTTAGGTACTTCAACACTAAATACATATTCGGTATTGTTTGTTGTGCCTGGTTCATAGCGATATAACCATTGTTCACGTATAGCATAATGGTTGGTGTGCGAATAAGAGATTAAGTTTAAACTAAGTGCTTCGCAGTCAATCCCCGTTTCTTCTTTTAGTTCACGAATTGCGGTTTGCTGAGGAGTTTCTCCCTCATCAATCCCACCGGTCACACTTTGCCAAAAATTAGGATCATCGGCACGTTGCATCAGTAAAAATTCACCGCGTGAATTATGAATAACAACCAAAACAGAAAAAGGCTTACGCACTACATTTAACTCCAAAGACCGACAGCATACTTAAGTTATTTGTTCAGCCTATGAAATCCCCTTTTTGGGAGATTGTAAATAGGACTGTCTTATCCAAACCTTGAACTTGCTCTTGCAATGGAAACACCATTGCGAAGACTTTAACACTGGCAGTGTACTCTTTTTATAGCCAAACCGATCGGAAAATTGCTTTTCTTTAATATTCTTTATTATTTCGCTTTGTACATTGATGTACTACACTCAAGGAGTACAGGTGTAACTTATGTGTAGTGAGCTTGTTTAGCTTAATCATGCTAAAATTGTCTCCGCTTTCTACTGTACCCCCATAAGATCTGTATGGGATGTAACTGTTACATGAAAGATTGAAATCCAATACTTATCGAATTTAGCCGTGAGATACAGTTACATCCAACTTTTCTTCAAAGCGAAATCATCGTGTTTTTAAAATTATAGTTAGACATTTCTTTTATCCTATTAAAACCAAGGCTATCATAAAGTTAAATCATCAAGTCAATGCAACGCTGCGATACTGTATTTGCAAAAAATAGAGAGAGTTAGGCGTAAGGCAAATTAAAGATGGATACGTTGAACAGAGTCATAGTTGTAATTTTTATTCTGGTTGTTAATGGATTAATTATCGGTTGTGCGCCAGAACCTATTACTTTGCGTTCAAAACACCCGGTTGATCTCAAGAGCAATGTCGCAAGTGCACGCTTTTCGGGAGATCATAGTGTGCTGATCTTTCTAGATGATATGCAAAATATAAAGCTTTGGTCCAGTCAAGATCAAGACGTTGTTATGCCTTTTGCAAAAGAGCATTTCCCAGACCCTATCCGATTTGTTGATGTGTCCTTTGATGGGCAAGTGGCTTTGTTGTACGGCGAGTTTGATGTGGTGTTGTTTCGAGTTGAAAATAGCGAATACATTGGAAAAATGCGCTTTCAAGGGATATCTCCTTTAGCGCGGATCACAAGTGCAGTGCTTTCTAAAAATAAACTAAAGTTAGTGGTAGGAATGGAAGATGGCACCATTAATATGGCCGAATTAGATACAGGTATTAATCACCAATTTCAGCCTCATCGTCAAAAGGTCACCCAGCTGTTAATGAATCAAAATGGGGGGGAGATTCTAAGTGGCTCACTTGATGGTCAAATTGCAAAGTGGCGTTTTGCAGAGCCAAAAGCAGTATATTCACAGTTGTTTCAACATCGTATTACGTCGTTAGCGTTTAATGATAATCAAAGCAAGTTGTTTGTTTCAGATGGTTTACGAGAGCAACAAGTGCTACACGCAGAGACTGGTGATATGCTGTTAAAATTAGACTATCTGTCACGCTTTAAGCCATTTCGTGAAGCGGTATTTTCTCATGATGATCGATTTTTGGTCACGAGTGCCACTAAATCACAGTTGACTTTTTGGGATTTAAATTCTGGCACTGAATTAGGAGTGTGGCATATCACTGCCAACAAAGAAAGTACGACTGTCGTCGCACTAAGTATTAATGAAGCGCATGAATTAGTGAGTATTAGTAGTGAGGGACTAATAGAGTTT
The DNA here is from genome assembly GCA_000333235.1 of Pseudoalteromonas luteoviolacea B = ATCC 29581. Classification (GTDB taxonomy): domain Bacteria; phylum Pseudomonadota; class Gammaproteobacteria; order Enterobacterales; family Alteromonadaceae; genus Pseudoalteromonas; species Pseudoalteromonas luteoviolacea_D. The sequence continues at coordinate 146,773 of CAPN01000018.1, forward strand.
TGGTCATTCTCACCACTTGAAAAGCGACTACATAAGGAATAGCAGCATGCAAAAGCGTTTAATTTGGTTCGTTTGTTGGTTAACACTCTTAGCAGGTTGTAGTGAGCCGCTAGAAAAGCCGAATGAAGATAGTTTTGCTTTAGTAAACGAACCGGTTGCTATGGCCAAGTTTTCAAAAGATAGTCAGTTGCTTGCGCTATATACGTTGAGTAAAGAACTGCAAGTTTGGGCCGTGGATACGCGCTCAGTAAAGTTAGTATTGCCTTTTTCTAAGTTAGGCGAAGTGGCGCGAGACATCACGTTAACTTCAGATAATCAGCATGTTTTAGTCGCGAGCGAAAATCGCATCAGTTTTTGGGCGCTTGATACGGGGAACTTATCTCAGTTTTATAGTATTAATGGTGCAGATCCGCTAGCAAGAATCGCCACATTAGCTTCGGCTCCGAATAATGATTTTCTCGCGATCGGAATGACCGATGGTTCGGTAGTTTTGATGTCATTTAAAGATAAGTCTCAGCGTTTGTTTAAACCTCATGATGCTGAGGTTGCACATTTACGCTGGGATAGCCGTAGTGAAAAAGTGTTAAGTGGCGGATTTGATGGGCATGTTGCATTGTGGCGTTTTTCAGATGCACACGTTGAACATGAATTTAATGTTGCTAAACGCGTGACTTCGCTTGCGACGGATTCTTCGCTTAGTAAAGCGTTTGTGTCTGACGCTGTACATGACCAAATAGTTTGGGATTTTAAACAAAATAAAGCCTTGTCGCGCTTATCCTACCCAGAACGTTTCCGTTGGTTTAGAGCATCTTTTCTGTTCGATGAACGCAGCATTCTAGTTACAGCGTCGTCAAAATCCAAATTGTTTGTTTGGGACATCAACAGTGGCAATGAACTCGCGTCATGGTGGATCAGCGCGTCAAACTCAGAAGCGCTTATTTTGGATATTGTACAGGTGAGTTCAGGCACATTAATGACAATAAGCTCAGATGGCATCGTTGAACGCTGGCCATTAGACAGTATGTTATCAAAGTAGCCCAATATTCAGCGAATGAATAGGCTACTGCAGATTAACGCTTTATTTGGGTATTAATCTATTTTTTAGCGTGCGTTGAATGGCGAACCACGTTACAATTGATACTGTATATCATTACCATATAGCCACGACTTTATCTTTTATGACCAATATAACCACTCACGAATCCTCACGTCGCAGATTATTACTTGCTCTAGCGATCACGTGTTCATTTATGATTATTCAGTTATTTGGTGCGTATTATTCCAACTCTCTCGCCGTTTTAGCCGACGCAGGGCACTTGTTTGTTCATAATAGCTCATTGTTTATTGCCGTAATAGCGTCGACATTTGCGGTGAAATTAGCGCGTAATTTCGATGAAGGCTACAAAAAGGCAGAATATACAGGCGGGTTGATAAACGGTGTTTTATACCTCTCTATTAGTATATTGATATTATATGAAGGCTCACAACGCCTAGGCGCTCACAGCGCAGGTCACCATGTTGAAGTGAACTCTTATTTAATGTCGGTTATTTCAGCAATCGGTTTTTTATTTCATGGTTTATCAGCATGGATCCTCTACAAAGGAAGAAAAGACAGCATTAATGTTTATGCGGTTTTTTTGCATTCGTTTCTCGATTTACTCTCAACGGTGACGACCTTTATTGCAGGCGTGTTGTTGCACATTACAGGGTGGCAAGTTATTGATGTAATCTCAAGTATGCTGATTTCTCTCTTTGTGTTGTACACCGGGGCTCGTGTTGTTCGCGTTTGCGCTAAAGGTTTGTTCGGTAAAGCAGCAACGTTACCAGAATCACAATTAATTGAATCGATCTTATTGCAAGCTGAGCATGTCGACAGTGTGCATAACGTTACCGTGAAGCGCATTGACGGTGAACTGACTATAGGTGCACATCTTGTGATGAAGCATCACTGTACACTTGAACAACACGATGATTTGTGTCGATTTTCAGCGGAGTCGAATCTCGTAAAGCGTTTTGGCAACGTGATTAGCATATTACAGATAGAAAGTCATAATTGTCCGCATCATCCTAAACCACTTCTTTAAGGCACCGTCTGTTTGGGTTTACAGGTCGGATGTTTAGCCCATTACTTGTTTAATTATCGAAATTCAAATACCTTACCTTTTTTAATGACAGCGTTAGTCATATAGCAAAAAAGTATTCAGTACCAATTTTTTCCTTGGTGACACAATACACTTGCTATACTTAAGCAAAATTAGAAGTTGGTTTAGCAGATATTTTGTTATTTTGTCCGACTGACTGTAAAAATCATATTTATAAGGTATTTATACCAATTATTAATAGCAATAGTATTGGTATCAGACCATAGCGCCGAGTAAAGGGTATTATCTTGTCACTATCAAAGCATTCACTTTTTCCATTTATTTGCACCGTCTTATTAGGGGCTATGGGTGGTTTAGTAAATCTGATGCCCTTTTGGTTCCTAGATAGTTCCGAGTTTCTTTTTGGTCAATTGTTTGTAATCTGTGCTCTACTGTTGTTTGGTTGGAAATATGCCTTATTTGCAGTAGCGATTGGCGCGGCCTTTATATTCTATCGTTGGGGGCATTGTTGGCCTTCATTTGTTTTCGCCCTTGAAGTTATTTGGTTATATGTCGTCTGTGTTAAAGCTAATCGACCATTTTTTTTAAGGGGGCTTGGATTTTGGGCTCTGATCGGCTTAACTATTCTGTTTATCTTTGGCTATTTTGTTCTTGAATTACCCGTCTTAATGGTCATTACTGCCTTGGCAAAGTATTTTATAAACGCCGCGCTCTATTTAGCCGTGTCCGATCTTTTGGGCTTTTTCTTAAAGCGCAATACGTGGCGTGGTTCAACTCTGTATAAGATGCTCAATTATACGATAAGCATTCTTATCGTCGTGGTGGTGCTCGTTACCTCTATTGTACTCACAAATAATTATCATGCACGACTTGAAAATGAGGTAAACGCACAACTAAATGAAAGTTCAACCCTAATTACGAAACAGATTGAAGATTATCTAATAGCGTACCGTCGTTCGATAGTACTAACCGCTAGAAGTATTGAACAAGGCGTAGAGAAAGAAAATGCACTGCGTAACATGATGTTATTACACCCTAATTTTAGGACAGCTATCGTTGCCAACAATCAAGCCTTAGTAACGCACTTTTACCCTGAAGGGTTTAAACTAATGATGATGGATGCAAATAAATCCATCGCGGATCGAGATTATTATCAAGCAGCTATTCATCATCCTGAAGGCTTTATTTCTGATATTTTCAGGGGACGTGGCATGGGAAATGATCCTATTGTTGCGATTTCTGCTCCTATCATGAATGGTGCTGTATTTGAGGGAATTGTTGAGGGCTCACTTATTTTCGAGTCATTTGAAAAGTTCGTTCCGCAGTTATTGACGACAAAAGGCCAACTTCTCATTCTAGATAGTGCAAACAAAGTAGTCTATAGCTCACTAAAATCTGAATTTAAAACGTTGGATCAACTAACCCAAGTCGACTTTTTGCGCTTCAATTCTCAAGCTCACTTATATCAAACCACCTCAGGCGAAATGTTTTATTATCATCAAACGAGTTCAAGGGAGTTGGGTTGGCAAGTTATTACCCTGTTGGAACGAAAATACGTCAATTTGGCTGCTGCATCGGCGTGGGGACTTTCAAGCTTTTTAGCCCTTACTGTAATTTTACTTAGTAGCATTTTTGTGAGTCAATTTGCTCGAGTTTTGGTGAACCCGATTGAACGGCTAAGTAGCCATATTAATGATTTTGATCCGAGTAAAATGATCACAGACGATCATCGGACGCAATCAGGTTTTCTGGAGATGGTGGCGTTACAACAACAGTTTGCGCAATTAGCTTTAAAATTAAACATGAGCTTTGCACGAATACAAAATGCTAACGAAGAAAATCAGGCTCTTAATAAGCAGCTAACGAACTTTAATGCAAAATTAGAACAACAGGTAAACGAAAAGACCGAAGAGCTGGTAGAGGCCGTGCGAGTCGCGAATAATGCGAGCCAAGCCAAAAGCCAGTTTCTAGCTAACATGAGCCACGAAATTCGGACACCGCTTAATGGCATTTTAGGTTTATCAGAACACTTAATTAAAAGTACCGACTTAAACAGCGATGTGTGCGATCAAATTACCATGATCCAGCAATCTGCAAATAATTTACTGCTAATTTTGAATGATATTTTAGATTATTCGAAAATTGAAGCCGGCGCGTTAAAGTTAGATATTCACCCATGTGATACGCAAGCTCTGTTCGATAATATAGCTCGAGTTTTTGCTAAGACAGGAGTTAAACACGGCGTCGAGTTTTCTTATGTATTTCAACCTGGGATCCCTGCGTTTTTGTCCATGGATACCTTGCGTGTCGGGCAGATAGTCAATAACTTAATGAGTAATGCAGGCAAGTTTACTTCTACAGGGCAAGTATCGTTAAGTGTCGCGTATCAGCACCAACATTTAATTGTTGAGATTAAAGACACAGGCATTGGCATGTCTAAAGATCAATTGGCCAACTTATTTAAAGAATTTGTACAAGCTGATACCTCGACGACGCGCAAGTTTGGCGGAACGGGTTTAGGGCTTACGATTTGCAAAAGATTAGTGGAGCTAATGGATGGTCAAATTAATGTGTCGAGCACATTGAATGAAGGGAGCGAATTTAGAGTGAGCATCCCGTGTGTCGCTGTATCGGGCCAAAAAGCGAATTTGTTACCGATAGTGGTGCCTGATTTATCAGAACAAACTATTTTGCTAGTTGAAGACAACATGGTAAATCAAATCGTAGTGAAAAAGATGCTAGAGAAAACGAAGTGTAAAATTGATTGTGCGGATGATGGTCTTATTGCACTTGATATGCAAAAAGCGAGTCAATATCAATTAGTGCTTATGGATTGTCAAATGCCTAATATGGATGGGTTTGAATGCACGCGAGCGATTCGTAAGAATGCTAATGAATACGGTAAACCACATATTATTGCGATTACAGCGAATGCTTTTGATGAAGATAGACTTAAGTGTTTACAAGTTGGTATGGATGACTTTATTGCTAAACCAGTGAAAACGGATGAGTTATATCGTGCATTGGCCAAAGCGCATAATAGAATTAAAGTATCATAATCACAGCACCCTTATACCTAAACATCTCGAAGATGGCTATTTTAATGTTTCACTGTGTTTGCAATACTCGACGTCAAGACAAGAATGTACGCTCGCTGTTAAATTAGCATACAAAGCTCAAACGGGTTTGTTGTAGATACAAGGGAAGGCTTATGTCTCGCAATGCAACAGACGTTTCAATGACGAATATCAAGCGAAGGGTAAACCTTTGCCTACAAATCAATACTTTGCTGGAGCGCCGGTAAATGCTTGTTGAACTCATACAGCGTCAAGTAGATTGAGCCGATGTTTCTTTTAACTTCCATTTAACTTGCTTTAGTTTTGTTTCCGACTTCCTCAATGTATAAATCTGCGAGCAATACTTCTGCTGGAACTGGTCGAGAAAAGTAATAACCTTGCATGTAGTTAATGCCTAGTTGACTCAAATATCGGATATGCTCTTTTGATTCGACACCTTCTGCAATACACGTCATTCCCAAGTTTTGCGCAAGCATCGTAATGGTTTTTACAATTGATTTGTTATTGCTTGAGCTTTCCATGCTGCGAACAAACCCTTGGTCAATTTTAATAATATCAATTGGAAAATGACTTAGATAGGTGAGAGAGGAGTATCCAGTCCCAAAATCATCGAGTAATAAGATAAATCCTTCTTCATGTAGTTCTAGTAGTGCTGTTTTGGCTTTAACTTTATCTGCTAATAGCGTGCTTTCAGTGATCTCTAATCTAAGACGACTGCAAGGAACACCATATTCGTACAGGATTGTGACCAAATGCTCTGCAATGTTAGCCCGTAAAACTTGGTGGGCAGACAGGTTTAAAGAGATATAAAAGTCACCATTTTGTTGTAGAAGGGGTTTAAGTTCAACCAATGCACGCTTTAATGCTTGATCGGTCATGATTTCGATAAGGCCCACTTCTTCTGCAACAGGAATAAACTCCGCTGGTGAGATAAATTGTCCATTATCGATCCAACGCATCAGCAACTCGACACCGACTACGCGGTTATTGCGGCTGTTGACGATTGGCTGATAGTGGTTGAAAAACTGGTTTTCTTTACATGCTGTTTTTAGCGCCGTTTCGAGTTGTAGTTTACGCAGAATTTCTTCATTCATCGCAGTGGTAAAGAACTTAAAGCTGTTTCGCCCACCCTGTTTGGCGTGGATCATAGCAACATCGGCATGGCGTATAAGTTTTTCTGCATTATTTGCATCAAATGGGTAAATGGCGGCGCCAATACTCGCTGAGATACTTACAGTGAAACCATCAATGGTAATTTTCTCTGGCAATGCTTGTAAAAGTGTATTGACCAAAATACTGATATCGGAGGGGGAGGAGACTGATTCAATTAACACTAAAAATTCATCGCCACTTTGTCTTCCTAATGTACAACCTGCAAATAAGTTGGCTTCGATCCTGCGCGAAATTGCACCTAGCAATTTGTCACCCACTTCGTGCCCATATGAGTCGTTGATGGGTTTGAATTTATCTAAATCGATAAATAGTAAACCAACCAACTGATCATTTTGTGCTTGGTTAATGGCTTTTTGGATACGCTTAAGCATGAGTGAACGATTGGGTAAGCCAGTCAATGAATCATAATTAGCTAAAAAGCGGAATTCTTTTTCTGTTTTCTTCTGCTCGGTAAGGTCGGAAAGTACAATCACGTAATAATCAATATGATTTGTCGATTTTGTAATCGCATTGATGCTCAATTGGATTGGGTGCTTTGGATTATGCGTTGTACGCAATAGCACTTCTTCGCGGTGATTTTGACGAGGCTCCAGGGCACGAATATGCTTTAATAAATTAGAAAAGTTTTTTGAACCTAAAGTTTCTCGAAACTGTTTAAACGTTAACGATTTAATTTTCGCTTCGTTGATATCAAATGCATGGCAAAAACTCGAATTCGCGGCAATTGGCATGAGATTAGAGTCCAGAATGAGCAACCAATCATTAATTTGGCCAAAAGCATCACCCAAAATACTCGCCATCGTGTTAGTGGCTTTTTGTTCAGTGATGTTGCTATAGATGCCAGAGACTGTGATTGGTGTCCCTTCATACATCTCAGAAATTCGGCCAACATCTTGATACCAAACCCATTCACCTGATTTTGCACGCATTCGATAGGTAACTTCAAATGCAGCATCTTGTTCTTTTTTACTTAGCACGCTATTCCATTGTTTAACAACCGCATCTAAATCTTGTGGGTGAATCAACGACGCATGTTTCTCAAGGGGCATTTTATCGCCGAGGTTGCCATAACCTAATTCTACACTTAACCGCTTTTGTGAGACCAATTTGTCATTTAAATTGACTTCCCAAACTCCGCTATTGGTTGCACGTAGTGCTAATTGCGTTTCCTTTTGACTATTCGTCATTTCATGCAGTGCACTTTTGATCAACGTTTGTTTTTTTGTATTTTGCCGAAGCCATAAAAGAATTAACGCGAGGGCAAATAAAGCATAACAGGTCAGAGCTACTGGAGATAAATAGGGAGGGTGAGCGGCATTTATATTGATCGATTTTCTTGCGATGGTTCGATCACTGCCTTTTTCTTTTACTTCGATATCAAGTTGATATTTTCCCGCTTTAAGTTGAGAAAAAAATAGTTTACCTAGCTTAATATCCGAATAGGTCGCGTTTGAAGTGCCCTTCATTACAGCTGAAAAATAGTTATTGTGTTGTTTTAAAAAATCAAAATTTGAAAAACGGATCAAGAGACCGACGTCATCATAGCGTAAGTCTATCGAATCGCTCGGAACTATCTGCTCATCTCTGGACATTAACGCAATTTCAGTGATTTCAAGGTTTGATGTTGTTACTCCAAAGGTAAAATCTTGAGGGTCAAACACAATAACGCCTTGTACAGAGCCAAACGCCAGTTTACCGTCTGATAATTTTGCACTTGCGCCAGAGTTAAACTCGTCTATGGTTAGACCATTTTGGTGCGTAAACAGCCTAATATTGAAGTCATTTTGGTCTATCCTATAAAGGCCTTTTTGGGAGCTTGCCCATATGGCGCCGAAATCATCTTGTTGTAGGTCATAGATCGAATTGGTTAATAACCCATTTTTGAGATCAAAGCGTCGAATCTCAGTACCTGAATTTTGGTCTATGACTACAATGCCTCGTGTTGAAGTTGCAAGCCAAAGTCTTGCTTTCTCGTCAATAACCCAACTATCGACAACCGCAAATTCAGCACTATCTTCAGTTCCAAAACTATAAATAACATGAATTTTTTTTGTCTCTGGATTGTATCGTATGAGTTTGCTATTGATTGAGATGAGCAGATCACTTGGGTAACTTGGTAGCGGTTTTAAAAATTTATAATAAGCATTCGTTGCTACGTGCTCACTTAAATCGGTAATTGTCTCGCAAATTAATCCTAAACGACGGCATTTATAATAGTTTTTATTAGAGCCAAAATAGACATAGTCTGCACTTTGATAAAGCCCACCGAAAAAATCATCGTGTTTAAATTGAGGGTCAATTTCTGATAATGGTGTTACGGCGCCAGATTTTGGGTCAAGCACTTGTAAGCCCCTAGGCGTCTCCAATAAAAAAGATTCCCGTTGTCGATAATTGACAATAGCGATATTTAAAACGGCGTTAAGTCCAAAGACTTCTTTAGGGTCGAAATTTGCGAACAGTGGGTCAGATATTGTTCCTTTTTGCGCTTTAACGATGCCATTATCGGTTCCAAACCAAATGGCTTGGTTGTATTCTCGAATAGACCAAACGCTGTTACTAGATAGAGGGTGGGGGTTAGCTTTTAAACTGTCAAAACGCATGGCTTGAAGAGGCCAATACACTGCGCCTTGCTCTCTTGATGCCATCCACATAACGTTGTTGTTATCGACCATTAAATCATAAATACTATTATTCGTTGTATTAAATCGACTTTCATCAAAACTTAGCACTTTTGAGACTGATTTTTTATTACGGTCAAGCTGAAATAGCCCCAACTCGGTACCGATAAACTCCCCGTAACTTGATGTAACATAATCCCAAATATTTAAGTCTTTTATTAACGTATAGGCGAATGCTAATTTATATTCGTTACCGTCGAAGGGCAAAACATACATACCCTTAACTGTGCCAATCAATAACCCTAAGCCTGATTCAAATTTGAGAAATTTCACGTTTTGATTCAGTTCATCGGCTTTTTGTTGGTTTAAATAATCCACACGACTCAATAAATGTTGGGTAATACTAAATCGATACAATCCAACATCACTTCCCACGAGCAGGTCGTTACCGATAAAGGTCAGCGCTCTAACAAGACTTACGGTTTCAGGCAGAGCGACAAGAAATTTTGACTCTAACGTGCGAAGGTCAATCGTAAATACTTGGCGGCCTATGCCAACATAGAGCGTGTTGCCGCGTTCGACGATTGCACTAATAGGGGAATATAAGCTACTTTCTGGAGTAAGTTTTCCGGTATAAATTTTTTTAACATTGAGAGAGCGACTATCAATGAGATAACTTCCGGAATAGCCAGTTGATACAAAAATTTGGCCGTCTGTAAGTACTCGTAATAGATGAATCGGTTTATCCGAGAAATCAAAGCCATTTTTAATTACCGAGACTTGATAACCGTCATAACGATTCAGTCCCTGCTCTGTGCCTATCCAAACATATCCGAGAGGATCTTGAACAATGTGTGAAACAACGCTTTGTGATAAGCCTTCATTAACCGACAATCGAGACAATCTTTGAGCGTAACTGTCTGATGCGATTGATTTAAAATTCGCAAGAAGAACTAAAAGAAGAACGTAAAAAAGCGTAAAACGCATTAACAGAAACTCCAAACTCGAGCGCACTCTTGCTCGTTTACTTCCTAGTATAGGCACTCTTCCCTAAATGAAACCAAATCTAGACCTTTAATTTATCACAATTTACAAACTTATTAACATAAATTTGAGTTATTTCAATAGGTTGAACCTTTATTGGAAACTAAACATGGATGGCATGCTTAAACATAATTGAAAATTTTTTAAAACAGTATTGATAACTATTGTTGTTTACACTAAAATCCTTGGTGTAAATCGAATTGAGATTGGTTCTTATTTATGTACATTTGTATTTGCCACGGCGTAACAGATAAAAAAATTGCTCAAACTATTGAAAATGGAGCAATGACAATGCGCGATCTCGCCAAAGAGTTAAACGTTGGAACTCAGTGTGGGAAGTGCACAAATTGCACTAAAAAAATCCTCAATGAAAAGCTTATTGAGATCGCTGATATTACTGATCAAGTTGCTTAAGATTCCACTCATTCAAAATTCATTAAAAAAGGCTTACTCAGGGTAAGCCTTTTTTATCGCTGCAATTTGCATGGGAAGCAGCATTGTCCAAAAGCCGGCATTACATTTGTGACTGCAAGTAATTTTCAATGCCCATTTTTTTGATTAAATCAATTTGGGTGTCAAGCCAATCGATTTGCTCTTCTTGTTCATTCAAAATGTGATTCAAAGCCTCACGACTGATGTAATCTTGCTTTGACTCACAAAGATTAATTGCTTCGTTTAGGTCGGTAATTGTTGCTTGTTCGAATGCTAAATTTGACTCAATCATTTCTTGCGTGTTTTCACCGATGCGAAGGCGTCCAAGATCTTGCAAATTTGGTAAACCTTCTAAGAATAAAATGCGTTCGATTAAACGATCTGCATTTTTCATTTTTTGGATAGACACTTTATAATCGGCTTTATCGAGTTTCATAAAACCAAAGTCTTTAAACATACGTGCATGTAAAAAGTATTGATTGATCCCGACCAACTCATTAGCAAGTACTTTATTTAAAGCAGCGATAACGCTTTTATCACCTTTCATGAAATACCTCTTATAGCTGTGACTGAATGTAATTTTGTGAGCCAATCTTATCCATTAAACCAAGCTGTTGCTCAAGCCAATAGACATGATCTTCTTCGGTATCAAATAACAGCTTTTCAAGCGTTGCACGAGATTGATAATCTTGTTCTTTCTCACATATAGCGATAGCCGCTTTTACTGATTGAACCACTTCAAGTTCCAGAGTTAAATCATTTTGCATCATCGAGCGAACATCTGAGCCAATTAAAAGATCACGACGTTTAGTCATGTTTGGCACACCACCTAAGAACAGAATACGTTTAATCAACCAGTCCGCATGCGTTGTTTCTTCTTCCATTTCGTGATTTAAACGTTCATACAACTTAGTCATTCCCCAATCTTCATACATACGTGAGTGAATAAAGTATTGGTCAATAGCTGCAAGTTCGTTTGCGAGTAGCGCATTGAATGCGTCGATGACAGTTTGTTTGCCTTGCATGACTGGCTCCTAGTATTTTGAATTGTGCATAGTTTACCTTGGAATGTGAGTAAGTCAACAAAAAATCCTTAAAAAACAAATTGTTAAATACTGATTGTGATTCTCATTTGAGTTCAACATTTGCACTAATTTGCATTCTGATTATTAGTGTTTAAATGCATTAGATATCTTGTCTGATTTTTTATTGATTGATAATGCAAAACTAGTTAAATTTGTAAGCGCTTACATTATTGCGATTTAGGCCATTATTTAGAAATAACTCACGCTTTTCTAGCACTGCTCGCCTATTGAATTTTTAATCAAGACTATAAAAAGGAAACGTATGACGATTAACAAAATGAGTTCTAATAAAGGGGTGTTATTCGCAATAATGACAGCAGTATCACTGCTCGCTAGTTGTATATCGAAAACTCAAGAGCTACACCTAATCCAATCGAAAGAGAACGTATACTCTGAAACCGATCCCAGATGGCAATTAGTATGGCACGATGAATTTGTTGGTGACGAGTTAAGCAACACCGACTGGAATGTGGAAATAAACTGCGATGGAGGCGGCAATAATGAACAACAATGTTATACCGACAGCCGTGCCAACGTGTATGTGAAAGATGGCTTACTAACTTTGGTTGCGTTATTGGCACCTGAAGGCAGTACAAAACCGTTTACTTCAGCGCGTATAAACACGAAGAACCACGTAGATTTTAAATATGGACGCTTCGAGATCCGTGCAAAACTGCCTCGAGGTCAAGGAGCGTGGCCGGCAATCTGGATGTTGCCTACACAGCAAGTCTATGGTGGGTGGCCCAAATCGGGTGAAATCGACATCATGGAGGCGGTCAATCTTGGCGTAATTGACAATCAAGGAAATGAAGTGAGAGCAATCCATGGCACGCTCCATTACGGATTGAATTGGCCGAAGAACCTCTATTCTGGTAAAGCATATCGATTAGAGAATGGGGCTAATCCAGCCGATGGTTTCCATGTTTATGCATTAGAATGGGAACAAGATGAAATACGGTGGTATGTCGACAACACACTCTTTGCTACTCAGCGCGCTTCTCGTATTGAGAAGAATAATGAAACGGGTACATTTCAGTTGTCACATAAAGGCTGGTTTTCGACAGATACTACTAACGAATTTTTAGACTCAAGGACTCTCTGGGGCAGTGCTCCTTTTGATCAAGCATTTCATTTTGTTTTGAATTTCGCTGTTGGTGGTAATTGGCCGGAAAATACAGGTATAAGAGGCGTTGATAAGTCAGTTTTTAATGCGAAAAATACGATGCAAATTGACTATATACGCGCCTATCAATGTTCCATTGATCGCCACACAGGAAGAGGTTGTGCGACTATACCGGTTAACTATGAAAGCACGTTAGTCGCGGGGCATGCGCCAACACCTTAAACACGTTGCAGCTCAATGCCTTTGTGCTTTGACACTCAATTTAACGCATTAAGGATGCTTGTATTGTGTGTTATACACCTTCGGTACCTCAACATGCAGGATTCAGATCCGCTCCCGAAAGGGGAGTATTGGGGGCCGTGAGGCTTTATTGCTGGTTAAATACGAAGCGTGTAACTAGGTATCAAACCAGCAGAACACCTCACGGCCGACAAAATCTCGCTGAACAAGCATCTAGAGGTTACTTGGTTCTACGCTAGTGGTTGCGTGTTTTAGGCTAAATCGACAATACAACACCGGTAAAACTATCAAGGTCAGAAGCGTTGAGGTGAAAATGCCACCCACAATGACACTTGCAAGGGGCTTTTGAATTTCCGCACCGACGCCGGTAGATGTGAGCATCGGAATGAGTCCTAGTGCGCTGGTTAAAGCCGTCATAAGAACCGGAGCAAAGCGTGACGCAGCGCCGTCGATAATCGCCGTTATTGGTTCTTGATTAATAGGTAACCTCTGATTGATGCTATCAATTAGGACTACGCCATTCAGCACAGCAATCCCGAATAGAGTAATAAATCCGATAAACGTTGGCACAGAGAGGTTTTGTTCAAATACAAACATTGACAGCACGCCACCAATGGCAGCTAATGGAACGTTAACTAAAATCAAGGCGGTTTGCGTCAACGAACGAAACACAAAATACAGTAGCAAGCTAATTAATCCTAATGAGAGAGGAATAATAAATCCGAGCGTTTTTTGCGAGCGCAGTTGGTTCTCGAATTGTCCACCAATGTCAAAGGTATAACCTTTAGGAAGCAGTGAAGATTGTTCAATTGTGCGTGTTATATCGTTGACGATACTTCCCATATCTCGACCTGACACGTTTACTTGGATCACTATACGCCTTTGTACGTCGTCTCGACGAATTTGATTTGGTCCTTGTGCGTAATCGACTCGCGCAACGTCAGAAAGGCTAAGCCAGTAACCATTGGGTGTTTGGATGGGTAATTGCTCGATCGCCTGTTTGCTATTTCGGGCCTGTTCACTAAGTCTCACATGAATAGCATATCGAGCATTACCATGAACGATTTGCCCTGCATTAAGACCACCTAAACCGACACTGACTAGGTCCATAATATCTCGAACGGCTAATCCATGACGCGATAACATTTCTCTTTTGGGTGAGATTAATAATTGGGCTTCTCCAGAGAGCTGCTCAGCAGCGACATCTGCCGTGCCTGGGATGCTAGCGATTGCTGTTGCTAATGTATCGCCGATTGTTTGTAGCTGACTCAGATCTGGACCCATAATTTTAACTGCAAGTTGCGACTTTACGCCCGAGAGTAACTCATCTACACGAGTCGCAATCGGCTGCGAAAAGGTCAGTAAAATACCAGGGAATTGCTCGAGTTTTTCAGCCATTTTTGTTTGTAAAGTTTGTCTTGAAAGTCCTTCTGGCCATGTGTTTTGTGGGGTGAGTCCAAGATAAATCTCGATATTATTGACCGGCTCGGGATCGCCACCGATTTCGGCTCGGCCGATACGACTTAGCGCGTAAGTGACTTGTTCAAATTCAAGTAGCAACCTCTCGAGCTTAGGTGCGATCGATAATGCTGTGTTTAAATTACTCGACGGCGCGAGGGTAACGCGAACATTTAACGTGCCCTCTTCGAGTTCTGGCACAAACTCACTGCCAAGTTTAGGAATAACAGCTAACGTCACGCCAATTAAGCAACAAAGTATTATTAAAATAGCCAATTGCTGTTTTACTGCAAACCTGAGAGCGTGCTTATAATACATTTTCATCTGCTCTAACAGTCTATTGCGTTTGAGTTTTATCGGTCTGTTAAATACCACGCTCGCGAGGGCTGGGACAATGAGTAAAGCAACCAACAATGCGCAAAATACTGCGATCATCATAGTGGTTGCCATGGGTTCAAATAATTTGGCTTCTACACCAGTGAAACTAAACAAAGGAAGGTATAAAACTAAAATGATGGTGGAGGCAAAACAGACTGGTTTTGCTACTTGCAAAGCCGCATTAATAATTTGCATTGGACGAGAATGCTGCGGATCGGAAGGGGTATTAACGATGTTTTCAACCATCACGACAGAACCATCCACCAACATGCCAATAGCGATTGCCAAACCGCCAAGGGACATTAGGTTAGCTGAAAGGCCAAAGAAGGCCATAAAGCCCAGTGCTAACGCGATGGAAATGGGAATGGAAATTAACACAAGCACAGTGGCTCGAAGAGAGAGCATAAATAAAGCAATAACACAGATGATGAGTAAGAAAGCAAACAGCAGTGCATAAACCACCGTGTTTATCGCCTGTTTTACTAAATCGGCTTGGTCGTACAAGATTTTAAACGTAACGCCATCAGGAAGCGCTTGATTAATAAGCGCAATTCGTTGGTTAATGGCATTTATTGTTTCATTAGTGTTTGCGCCAATACGCTTAAGCACGATGCCTGTAACCACTTCGCCTTGTGACTGGATGTTACCAGACTCATCTTTTACAGAGAGCGTAACCGCGCCTAATCGCTCTTCGCTTTGCAGCGAAACGTGTGCTACATCGCGAATACGGATCACTTTGCCCTCGTATGATTTAACCGGGGTTTGTGCTAGTTGTGATATGGCATCATCATAGTTAAACCACCCGACACCACGTATTGCTAGTTGAGACTCCGCGCGAGCCAAATACCAACCACCTGCATTGGTGTTGTTGGCTTCAATAGCCTCAATAACCAGCGCTGGTTTTACGTTGTATGCTTGTAACCGGTCAGGCCGTAAGGCCACATTAAATTGTTTCACTTCTCCACCGAATGACAATATTTCAGTTATACCATCAACAGGCATTAACAGCAGCTTCACAACCCAGTCGTTTAGACTGCGCAAATCACGGTTATTTAGAGGGCTTTCTTTGGACTTCTGCAGTTGATATTGATAGATCTGACCAAGCCCTGACGTATTTGGGCCGATAGAGGGTGGCTCGATATCACTGGGTAGCAAACTTTGTGCTTGTGTCAGACGCTCTAAAACTAATTGACGAGCAAAATAAATATCAACATGCTCTTTAAAGACTATAGTTACCCCAGATAAGCCGGTTTTCGAGATAGAACGCACAGATTCTACATCGGGTAAGGCATACATTAATGTTTCAATAGGGTAGGAGATGAGTTGTTCAATCTCTTGCGCGGCTAAGCCGGGCGCTTGTGTGTTAATAGATACTTGTACATTGGTTACATCTGGAAAAGCGTCCAGATTTACTCTAGGAATGAAATAAGCACATAAGGCTAATAAGCTGATGAGTACTGTTATCACGAGGGTACGTTTTAACACTGCAAAGCGGATTAATTGTGTGATCATCATGTCGCTCCTTAGTGGTTGTGAATATCAAAATTTGCTTTTGCCATTTCTGACGCTAGGAAAAAGGCTCCCTTAATGACGACTGCGGCACTTGGTACCGGCATATCTATAACAATTCCTTTATCAGATTCATCAAGGCGAGAGACTTCAGTCGCTTGGTACCGTCCGTTATCAAGTTTAATAAAAACGAGCCAATCACCGTCGGGGCTTTGCACTAATGCAGATTCAGGTACTGTCATGCCATTTTGTTGAGCGACTTCTAGGCGAACCTGCACAAACATACCGCGATGTAGTACATCATTTTGATTGTTGACGAGTAATCGCACAAATTGCGATCGGGTTGTTCTATCGACACTGTGGCTCTTTTGTACAATGCGAGCACTTAATGTGGTGCCAACTGCATCAACTAACGCCATGCTATCAAGATTAAGAGCCATTTCGTCGTTCATAGGGAGCTGTACGTCGATCCACAGCTCGCGCTCATCGGCAATATAAAGCATAGATTGACCGGATTCGATACGTTGACCGTTGACAAAATCATCGTCTAGTACGGTTCCGTATTGCTCACTTAACAGCGTATATTGACCAAGTAATTTAAGTTCTCGAGAGGGCAAGGCTTCTATTTGTTCTGCTGTCATTCCTAGCGCCATTAATGTACCAAAAGCTTCTTGGTACGCTAGAAACGTTTGTTGCTTCTCTTTCTTACTCACTGTTTGACTGGTTAGGCCTTCTATCCGTTGCCAATCGTGGAATGTGCTGAGATAGCCACTTTGCTGTTTGGCCATTTCAGGGCTGAACAAAGTGACTAAAGGGCTGTGTTTTGCCACTTTATCGCCCATTCGGACATGGCGTTCGATGACAATAGACTCGACTCTTGGTGTCACAAGGTAACTAGAGTATTGATTGGTCTTTACTTCTCCTGCAAAGTCTCGAAATACAGACGTTGCGCGTTTATAGATAGTACGGCTCTCAATTTGAATGTTACTTTGTTGCGTTTCTAAGAGAGAAATAATTGGAAGAGCATGTTGTTGCTCCTCGGCAATAACAGGGAGGAGTAAACTGGCAAGTGCCAACGCGTGACACAGTGCACGTAAATAGGGATTCGTTTTCATTACATTACCTAAAAATACAAATAACAGATGAACGAGCGTCAAATCGGCTCGACTTTTTTGTTAAAAATACAGGAATGGCCTAGTTAGGCTTCAGGTAATGGGAGGCCGTAGCAGCGGCGCGTAATACCCTTTGAAGTGGGCTAGATTGCGCTTGGCGACCGACAATGAAATCAATTTAGGTGCTAACATAACGCCTTGATCTGCAACCCAGCTTAGATGCGTGCCACTGCAATGACCACAGTGATGGCAATCGTTAATGTTATGGTTGTCGTCTTGAGTGAAGTTTGGATTGGTGTCATTGGCATGATTATGTTCACTTTGCAAATGAGCAGAATTAATTACATGTTTCGGCTCTGTACTTGCTAAAAGCGCACCACTTTGCAGGGTGAAAACACACAGCAAAAATGTAGTAATTAAGCGTTTTAGGAACAAGGGAACGTTCACAATCAATACCATGTTATATAGATGGGAACACGCTAACAGATTTCCAATGCCATGTCATCTATAGTAAGCGTGTTGGGGTTGCAATGCACACAGAGGTATGAAAGATTACGGGAAAAATAAGCAAAAAAGTGACGCTATGATCCAAATTAGACCTGCTGTTGTCGATGATGTGGCAACAATCTTACATTTTATCAATGAACTTGCTATCTATGAAAAAGAACCCGATGCGGTAGAAGCCACAGAAGAAAAACTCATTAATACGTTATTTTGTGAAGGAGCAACCGCTCACGCCTTGTTGTGTTTTGATGGTGATAAGGTCATAGGCTTTGCCGTGTACTTCTTTAATTACTCGACGTGGCTTGGTAAAAATGGCCTTTATCTTGAAGATTTGTATGTAAGCCCCGACAGTCGAGGGCAAGGAGCGGGAAAAGCCATAATGAAATACTTAGCTAATCTTGCTTTAAAACGTAAATGTGGGCGTTTTGAATGGGTTGTGTTGGATTGGAACAAACCAGCGATTGATTTTTATGACAGTATCGGAGCTAAGCCACAGAACGAGTGGATAATATATCGTCTTACCGGCGAAGCATTAAAAGAGTTTGCAGCCGAAGCATAAGACAGTTTGGTGATCATTTAAAATGGGCATGCCTTGAACAGCATGGCTAATAAAGGCATTCCCATGATTGTTGAATGGAGCGACTCAGTAATGAATAGAAATAGAATGTGGCTAATTGTATTGCTTCTTGGAATGTCCATTTGGACTTATAAGGTTTTCAACACGGCTCTAGCATACATCGTGGCCAAATCGGCAATTGAAAACCGTGTTGAGATTGATGAATCCTTAGGTCAGTATAATATCACATACGATTGGTGGTTCGGTGTATTTAGGGCGTTACGTTATGGTGAAGTCCAAGAGTTTGAGTTTCATTTAGCAGGAAATAAAAGTAACGCGATCAGCGTTGTAGAAGTGGTTAAAAAAGAAAACGCTTGGGTCGTTACTTGCGTTAATGTTGTCAATGGTGAATATTTAAATAAAAAAATAATTCATGAATGCAATTCAGTACGAAAAGGATAACAAGCTAATAAACAAAAAATAATCGTTGGTGATGCCACCGACGTTACTCGAAATAGCCTGCTATTTTGCGGCGTCTATAAGACGTTGACGCTCTGCAATTGACACAGCATCGATTCTGCACTGTGAGTTTTACAGGCGTTTATTCCACAATATTGATTTTGCAATGGGAAAGCCATTATCTGAAATCAATGCCTAAACGCCTGTCAATTCTCACTGAAGTCACACAACTTCAAGTCGCTTGGATAAGCTAAAACGACAATCGTGTAGTGTGTTTAGTGATTGCTCGTAAGCTCTTGGCGCACTAATTCTGCTCCGGCGTGCAGCGCTTTTAGCTTTTGAATTGCGACGTCGTGTGAGAGCGGCGCCATACCACAATTAGTGCACGGGTATAGCTTATCTGCATCGACGTAATGAAGGGCTTGGCGAAGTGTGGCGGCAACTTCTTCCGGCGTTTCAATCGTATTAGTGGCAACGTCAATGGCGCCAACCATGACTTTTTTTCCTCGCACTAATTCAAGCAATTCTATCGGTACTCGTGAGTTGTGGCATTCCAGTGAAATTATATCGATTTTAGATTTTTGTAATTTTGGAAAAATGGCTTCGTATTGGCGCCATTCGCTACCAAGTGTTTTTTTCCAGTCGGTGTTGGCTTTAATACCATAACCGTAACAAATATGGACCGCGGTTTCGCATTTTAAGCCTTCAATTGCCCGCTCTAAACAGGCGATCCCCCAGTTGTTTACCTCATCGAAAAACACATTAAAGGCGGGTTCGTCGAATTGAATGATGTCTACGCCGGCGGCTTCTAGCTCTTTTGCCTCTAGATTCAATATTTTGGCAAATTCCCACGCCAATTTTTCACGGCTGTGATAGTAGTCGTCAAACAGCGTATCAATCATTGTCATCGGACCGGGTAATGCCCATTTTATTGGCTTTGAGGTTTGAGAACGCAAAAACTTCGCATCAGCAACGAACACAGGCTTACTGCGCGAGACGGGGCCGATAACCGTTGGTACGCTGGCGTCGTAACGATTACGAATGGTAACGGTTTTTCGATGTTTAAAGTCCACGCCACTTAGGTGCTCGATAAAGGTGGTGACAAAGTGTTGGCGGCTTTGTTCACCATCACTGACAATGTCGATCCCTGCCATAGTTTGCTCGTGAAGAGCAAGTTTTAGTGCATCACGTTTGCCGCGTTCAAGCGTATCACCTTCAAGTTTCCATGGTGACCAAAGTGTTTCAGGTTCCGCGAGCCAAAGTGGCTTAGGCAGGCTACCCGCGCTTGAGGTAGGTAATAATTTTTTCATAATCAATCGCACTCTTCAAAAGTTATAAGACAACATTTGCTGACCATTGAGCTAAAAAGGTCTGATAGGGCTTGATAAAGTGCTCTTCAGCAAATTTACCTTGCTGTACTGCAAGGCGGCTGCGTTCTTCACGGTCATAGACAATTTGAGTAAGGGAATGATCGGCGTTTTTTAAATTCGGACGATACACTTTTCCTGCTACTGCATGCGCATTGTAGATCTCTGGGCGATATATTTTTTGGAATGACTCCATAGTACTTATTGTACTAATCAGCTCTAAGTTACTGTAATCGTTTAGCAGATCACCATAAAAATAGAATGCAAACGGTGCAACACTGTTAGGCGGCATGAAATAGCGTACCTGTAACCCCATTTTTTTAAAATATTGTTCCGTCAAGGAAGATTCATTCGGTTGGTATTCAATACCAAGCACAGGATGTTGATTTTCTGTGCGGTAGTAGGTTTTATTATCAGAGACACTTAAGCAAATAACTGGGCGTTTTTTAAACTGCTCGGCATAGGTCGTTGATTGAATGAAATCTTTAAACAATTTGCCATGTAATTCACCGAAATCTTCAGGAACACTGAATTTGTTTTGCTGTTTAATGTGGTCGAGTAGTACAACACTAAAATCATAATCTCTGACATACGATGAGAAGTTGTTTCCCACAATCCCCTCAACGCGTTCATTGGTGTTGCTATCCACGATATAAGTTTTAAGCATTTCGATGGATGGAAATACTTGATTGCTGTCTGCAATTGCTAAATCAACAGAAACAATCTCAAGCTCAACCGCATAGCGATTACCTTCTGGATTGTCCCAATGGACAAGAGCGTTGAAACGACTGTCGATCATTTTCAATGCGTTACGCAAGTTTTGTTGACGACTCGCGCCACGCGCTAAATTAGCGAAGTTAGTCGTAATACGCGTACTGGTTGCCGGATGATAATGTTCATCAAGGCGTTGACGCTTGACTGTGTAGGTAAATTTGTGGTTCATGGCGATTCACTTGTCCTTTTGTTTCACGAATAGGTATGCTTGCGATAATTTATATGTCTAGATGGCCATAATGAAAAGCGGTTTAATTTCACTTAGAACATGAGCTTTTCTCATTAACGCCGTTTGATTTTTAGGTACTTTTTGGTTGGTGAATATAATTAATGAAGTAAAACTTAATAAATTTTAAAGATGTCTGGATGGCTACTGTTTGATGTTTAATTTATTCATTTTGAGGTTGAAGATAATTCGCGTGAACAACAACAGTAATGATCAGCCAAGAATAGGAACTTTGGTATACTTCATTTTCTAATAAAAACAAGGACAGAAAAAATGAATGACATTCTTTTATTGGTGTTGTTGTGTGCCGTGTTAGGCAGTGCAGTTGGCTTTTTAGCTGGGTTACTCGGGATTGGTGGTGGGCTTGTGATTGTGCCTGTCTTAAGTGTTATTCTTTTGCATTTCGAAATTTTACCTGCAGATCACATCGTGATCACCGCCATTGCAACCTCTCTTGCTTCTATTTTATTCACGTCTACGTCGTCTGCTATTGCCCATCATAAAAATGGAAATGTGCCGTGGGAAATCGCCCCTTGGGTCATGGGCGGCGTTGCACTTGGCGCTTTAATCAGTGGCTTTTTGGCGTCATTACTGCCAGAGACAACCGTACGAATAGTTTTTGCTGTTTGTGTTACGTTTATCGCCATTAAGATGATCGCTAATGGTAAAGAAAACGAACCCACTCAACGCGATCTGCCAAATAAAGGGTTGCTTGGAGTATTAACTACTTTGACTGGCGGTATTTCAGCGATGATAGGGATTGGCGGTGGTGCTGTGCTTGTACCTTTGTTAACTTTTTTTTCTGTGGATATGAAAAAGGCGATTGGCTGTGCTTCTGCTAGTGGTATTGTGATCGCTTTATTTGGGTCGATTGGGTATATCGCAACGGGCAGTAACACGCTTTTGCTTAGCGACGGGTTTGCCGGGTTTGTTTATCTCCCCGCGTTGCTTGGGATTATTGCCACATCGTGGTTTAGTGCGCCGATAGGAGCTAAAGCGACACACCATTTGCCCGTGGGAACGATTAAAAAAATGTTTGCCGTGTTATTGATGATCACGGCATTAAAGATGGTGTTTAATTAGCGGATTTTTGTATTGAATGCCAAAAGTGGCCAGTTCAAGTACACTGAGATGATATGATCAAACATAGGTAGCGTGTCATTAAAGTGGTTTATGTATACTAAGGCTCAGTTTCAAGTTGCTCGCCAATCCCGCGATCCACGTTTTGATGGATTGTTTTACGTGGCAGTGAAAAGTACAGGGATATATTGTCGACCAATATGCCCAGCACCGACGGCCAAAGAACAAAACGTCGAATATTATACGTATGCCCATCAAGCCGCGCAGGCTGGTTTTCGCCCATGTATTCGCTGCAGACCAGACAGCGCGCCGAATAGTTACGCATGGCAAGGTACGGCGACGACCGCACATCGCGCTCGCCAATTAATCGATGAAGGCGCATTAATATCTAACACAACCGCTCACTTGGCAGAGCGTCTTGGTATTTCAGTGCGGCATTTAAATGGGTTGTTTAGTGAGTATTTTGCTACCACTCCGAAATCCTATGCTATTTATAAACAATGTGATTTTGCCAAACAGCTTTTACAGCAAACAAGTTTATCGATTAGCGAAATAGCGTTTGCGTGTGGTTTTGCTTCTTTACGACGTTTTAATGATGCTTTTAGCAAGTTATATCAATTGACTCCTAGTGCAATTCGAGGTAATCGAAAGCAGCATATAGCAACTGAACTTACGCTATTTTTACCTTATCGACCACCTTATAACTGGCGAACATTACAGCGGTTTTTAGCAACACGCGCGATAGATAGTTTAGAAACGGTGACTGAGAATAGCTATGCACGTACTTTTGAATTGAAAAACGCCTGTGGTTATTTTCAAGCACAACACAACGAGACAAGGCACGGTTTTGATGTGACTATTGCAATAAATAAAGTCGAATTTTTACATGAAGTCGTCATTACCATAAGACGTTTGTTGGATTTAGACGCGGATTGTCAGGTAATTGAATCGACTTTAAAACAAGCATTGGGCACGGAATTCGAACTGGTAAATGGGCTGCGGCTGCCTGGGATCTGCACGACATTTGAAGCTGGGATTCGTGCTATTTTAGGGCAACAAGTTTCGGTAAAAGCAGCAAAGAACTATGTTCAACAATTGGTAAATGAACTGGGTAAAGTCACAGAGTATGGGGTACTTTTTCCTGCGCCTTCGGATGTAGCTGCATCGGATCTTGCCTTTTTCAAGATGCCAGCGCGGCGTAAACAGGCAGTTATTGCGCTTGCGGAGTATGAAGCCTCGGCTTCTACTAATGATTTGACGAATTGGCTTGCAATTAAGGGCATTGGCCCGTGGACAGTTCAATATGCTCAAATGCGAGGCCAAAGTCACCCCGATATCTTTTTAGGTGGCGATCTTGGGGTTGTGAAAGCATTAGCAAAATGCTCATCGTTTGATGTTGCCGATGCCGCGCCGTTTCGTTCTTATTTGACTTTTCAATTATGGAACAAGCTATGATAGTGACTCAATATATGTCATCACCAATTGGCCAAATTACGCTACAAGCGTCCCACAAAGGGATAAGTTATATAGGCTTTCACCCTTTGTTTGCCATTCATGAAGAGAATAATGGACATCTAAGCTGTGCCATAGAGCAATTAACGGCCTATTTTAAAGGAGATTTAACGGTCTTTGATGTAAAGCTTGATGTAAAAGGAACTCCCTTTCAAAAAGCAGTTTGGGAAGTACTAAAACAAGTTCCATTTGGCGAAAGCCGGACTTATGGGTGGATTGCAAATCAGCTTGATAATCCTAAAGCCGTAAGAGCGGTTGGCGCGGCGAATGGTAAGAATCCAATAAGCTTTATCGTGCCTTGTCACCGTATTATCGGCCAAAATGGCACGTTGACCGGCTATGCAGGTGGCATTGAAGCAAAAGCATGGCTGTTAAGTCATGAGAGAATTGCCTTTAAATAATTCACTTTTCTTGAATTACGAATGCTTTGATTAATACTTAAATTTAAGTATTAATCAAAGGGCGCTAAGCCAATGCGTTCATTCTTGCTAACGTTGATGTTCGTTCTGAGTCTTTTTTTCACAGCAATGGCGTTGGCGATAGACATTAAATTTTGCTACGAAGATAAAGCCCTTCCTCCGATGTTTACCGGGACAGGTATGGATGTTCCTGAAAAATCTCCAGGTGCGAGTATTGAGATACTACAACAGGTTGAACAGGCACTCAGCTCCGTGCGTTTTAATTTTATTCGAAAACCATGGAAACGTTGTTTAGCGGATTTAAAGCAAAACAAAGCCCATGCGGTAATTGCATCTTTTCGGGAAGAAAGGCTTGAATATATGGCTTATCCTTTAAACTCGTCGGGTCAGATTGATTTCTCTAAAGCGATAAGTCAGTTTGGTTCGTGCTTGGTTGGTAAGCCCTTACGGCTAAAATCGGCATTTTTGCCAGAGAACACAAGTGTCGCCTTACCGAATGGTTATTCAATAGTGAAATTGCTTGAATCTCAAGGCTATCAAGTTGTTACTACTTATTCACAGCGTGACGCATACGAATTGGTGCTAAATGATTTAGTCGATGCGACAGTTGGAGTGTGTGAAATAGGTGACGAACCAGTAAATGGATTTCTTCATGCAGAGACGTTAGTTGCAAAATACCCACCGATTGAGACTAATTTCGGATTCATTGCATTCTCCAATAGTTTCTATCACGAAAATGAACAGGAAGTACTTGAAATTTGGGATTATTTGTCAACTATGCCAAGTTCTCCCGTGTATTTGAAATACATCATGAGTGGACTTGAAGAGTAAGCAAAATGTGAAGCCATACACGATATTACTCTGATACTTAGTAAATTAAATGCCTAATGGTGTTTAATTTACTGCCGACACTTTTGCCAATACTTGTTATCATGCCTTGGAATTTTTTAAAGGTACGTAACATGGCACAGCTGTATTTCTATTATTCTGCGATGAACGCGGGTAAGTCGACAACATTATTGCAATCGGCATTTAACTATCGTGAGCGGGGGATGACGCCTTTTATTTTAACTGCCGCCATTGATAATCGTTCAGGTGTTGGAAAAGTGGCTAGTCGCATTGGCTTAGAAGCAAATGCTCATGTATTTGAAGCAACAACAAATGTTTTCGAATTGATTAAAGCTGAATACGAGCGTAATAAGTTACATTGTATTTTGGTAGATGAATCGCAGTTTTTAACCAAAGCCCAAGTGTTACAACTAACCGATATTGTCGATGAGTTACACGTTCCCGTTTTGTGTTATGGCTTACGCACGGATTTTCGTGGAGAGCTTTTTGCAGGGGCTCAATATCTGCTTGCGTGGGCAGATAAACTTATTGAACTTAAGACAATATGTCATTGTGGGCGAAAAGCAAATCATGTACTTCGACTGGATGAAAATGGCAGAGCTATTGCTGATGGTAACCAAGTTGAAATTGGCGGCAATGACAAATACGTTTCAGTATGCCGTGCACATTACAAAGAAGAGTTAAAAAAAGCACATGAGTGAATACCCAATCAACTTGAAGATGCTTGTTTAGAGAGAATTTGCAGGCATTTTGATTTGTAAAATCGGTTATTTCGGCACAAGCTTATAGAAACCCATTAATAATTGGCTTAAATGACTGAGAAAACTACTTCTTTAGATTTCCTAAGCTCGAATCAGATTGGTAATGGCACGCCTGATCCTGAGCGTTGGCAAGTCTTGGTTGTTGACGACGATGAACAAGTTCACTTATTAAGTAAACTTGTTTTAAAAGGGTACTCGTATCATGGACATGGGTTGTCGCTTATTCATGCATATAGTGCTAAAGAAGCGTTAGAAGTATTAAGTGCAACACCGCAAATTGCATTAGTGCTGCTCGATGTCGTTATGGAAACCACGGATGCCGGTCTTTTATGCGTTCAGCAGATCAGAGAAGTATTAAAAAATGATACGGTGCAAATTGTTTTGCGAACAGGGCAAGCTGGTGACGTACCTGAGCAATTGGTGATGCAACAATATGACATCAATGATTATAAATGCAAAACCGATCTCACCAAAGACAAATTGTTTACCACCGTTACATCATCTTTGCGCGCGTTTGAGCATGTATCGAAGTTAAAACGTGTAACAAGAGACCTACAGGAATTAAATCTAACCCTCGAACACAAAGTTACAGAACGAACAGTTCAATTAGAGCAAACCAATTTGGATTTAGAAGGGGCTCTAAGAGAAATTGAACGTCAACAGTTCTCTCTTGTTCAAGCTGAAAAGCTCGCATCATTAGGCCAATTAGCAGCAGGGGTCGCTCACGAATTTAATAATCCTTTAGGGTTTTTGTTTTCGAATATGGAGTTTATTAAAACCTATTTTGAACGATGGTTTCAAATGTGGAAAAATTTACAGCAAGCGCAAGTTAACTCGCCGGACGAGTTTGCACTTTTATTACAAACGATGGAAAAACAATTCCAATTGGACTGGGTCTTTTGTGATGCCAAGGACATGTTAGAAGACATTGATACAGGCTTGAAGCGAATTCAAGCAATCGTAAAGGATTTAAGTGTTTTGACTGCTGATGGTTCAAAGCAAAGGCAGGTTGTCCATATTGAACAGTTGATTGACACCGTGTTAGATAGGCTCTCGCCAATGATACCAGACGCATGCTCGGTAGAATATGAAGTCAATGAGGTGTCAGCCATTGAATGTGTAAACTGCCAATTAGGCACAGCGTTAATGATAATTTTGAAAAATGCCTTTGATTTCATCGATAAGCCTCACTCTTTGGTAAAGATTTCGAGTTATGACCTCGATGAAGATCACGTAATCATTACGATTAAAGACAATGGACAAGGTATTGCGCCGGAAAATAAGAATAAGATATTTGACCCGTTTTATACGACAAAACCAATTGGCTCAGGGACAGGCTTAGGTTTATGTTTGGCGTTGGCTATTATAAAGAGTCACTTTGGTACAATTGATATTGACTCAAAGCTAGGTGAGTACACCCATGTCAGTATTACCTTACCGGTAGGGCTTTAATCTAGTACACTTTTAAAATTATAAATTCCTTTTTATCTGTTTTATTCAAGAAACTTTTCACCTCTTCAACTCATTGGAAGTACTTTCAAAAAATGACGTAGTGGATTGCTCTACCATTCTCTATGTACTTGGAGTGCGATTAAACAGTTAAAAAGTCATGTGTTAGACAATTAAGATTAGTCTTAACCCAAACGACTAAGACGGCCAATTCCAAGCCACAAAGCGAGATTGCTTATTTCCTTGGACCATTTCAACTACGTGCCAAGCATTTACGCCACATTTGTGTGCAAATTGAACCAGTGGTTTTAGGTTTTCAGATTTTGAGACCAAGCTAGTAAACCACGTTACCTGATGTGAAAAAGCTTGGCTTTGTTCAATCATACTGCGGATAAAGGCGAGTTCACCACCTTGGCACCACAGTTCAGGGGCGTGACCACCAAAGTTAAGATTTTTAGAAACTTTTCCTTTGAGATTACGCCACTTGCGCTCGGTGCCTTGTCTTGCTTCTTGTTCAGAAGCGTGAAAGGGTGGGTTGCAAAGCGTAAACGTAAATGACTCGTTTGGTTTGATGATATTTTCAAACATCAGATCCGATTTGCTCTGAAGGCGAAATTTTAGCGGCAATTGATTGAATTCAGCCCATTGTTTGGCGAGCTTAATTGCGTCCTTGTTAATGTCAGAACCGACAAAATTCCAACGATAACATTTATGTCCCAAAATGGGATATATTGCAGACGCGCCAGTACCAATATCGAGTCCCTTCACAGAGTTGTGATCCAGTGTTGGGATTTGAGCTTCTAAAAATTCAGCTAAGTGGTGAATGTAATCGACTCGCCCAGGGATTGGTGGGCATAAAAAAGGGCTAGGTACAGTCCAAAAATCAACGCCATAATGACACTTTAAGAGTGCTTGATTCAGAATAATGACTGCGTTTGGATCAGCAAAATCGATACTCTTTTTACCACCTTGTGTGATAACAATGTGATTTGATAATGCAGGATGCGCAGTAATCAGGCGATTAAAGTCATAGCCTTGTTGATGAATGTTACGTTGATGCACAAGTGAACGTCTATCAATAAATAAAGTCATATTATACGGTATTTTTGCCAGTAGGGCGCATTGGAGTTGACGAATTGCGAGATTTTTAATTAACTGGTAGGATGAGTAGAGGGAATAACAAAGACAACCACCATGATATTACAAGAGTCTATCTTACTGCCATTCCAAGATTGCCAGTTACATTTGCGAAGAATTTATAAAGAAGGGCAAAAAGGCG
Organism: Pseudoalteromonas luteoviolacea B = ATCC 29581; assembly: GCA_000333235.1. Classification (GTDB taxonomy): domain Bacteria; phylum Pseudomonadota; class Gammaproteobacteria; order Enterobacterales; family Alteromonadaceae; genus Pseudoalteromonas; species Pseudoalteromonas luteoviolacea_D. Next base: position 175,359 of record CAPN01000018.1, read on the forward strand.
ATGCTATTCTGTTTATTCATGGTGCAGTGGAAAATGGGAAAATTTTCTATACTGAATCGAATAAAGGATTTGCGCCTTTTCTCGCGGAACACGGTTATGATTGTTACGTAGCTGATCTTCGAGGTCGTGGAAAGAGTGAACCAAATATCGCATCGAATCATCCATATGGGCAAACCGAATCGATTTTAGAAGATATACCTACAATGCTAGAAGGCATAAAGTCTCGAACCGGATGCTACCCAAAGTTTTGGGTTGCGCACTCTTGGGGTGGGGTGTTACTCAATAGCGTCTTTGCGCGGTTTCCTAATCTAGTAAATACCGTTGATGCTTGCGTATATTTCGGTTCTAAGCGTAGCCTACATAATCGCCACCCGAAAAAATTTCTTCAAGGAAACCTTATATGGTACGGATTAGCCCCTTTAATTGCGAAAAAATATGGTTATTTACCCGCGAGCAAACTCAAATGGGGTAGTGATGAAGAAACCGTTAAATCACACAGACAGAGTATGGAATGGGCAAAACGAAAGCCTTGGATTGATTCAGATGATGGGTTTGATTACGCCAACGCGCTGAAATACATGACGTTACCACCTATCTTGCACATTGCCGGCGTTAGGGATAAAGCACTCGCCCAGCCCATTGATATTCAGAAGTTTATTGATGAATCAGGACAAGGCATTCAAGAGCTTCGCATTTATGGTAAAAGATATGGCCATCAACACGATTACGATCACATTAATATGCTCACTCACCCATTATGTAAAACAGATCAATTTCAAGACACCTTAGAATGGTTTTCTAAGTACCGAAAACCCTAATTTTATCTGTCTGTTCGAACAAGGTTATTTGAAATGAGATAGCGATGGGTATGTCCTTTTTTAACTTGGTGTTAATGGGGTCATTAACGCTTCAAAGTCTTTTTTATATTTTTTCCACGATTCTAGCGGTGCTTTGGTTAGCGGCTTGCGCACTTGAGCTTTGCTGAGTGTGTGTACCAAGCGTTTACCTTTATAGTAATTTAAACATTCTGGCGTGTAGTGTTGGTCGAGAAAATTCAACGTTCCTTTAATCACTTTTTGTGGGTCGATCAGTAAGTCTTCGTAATTCACGGTATGTATCTGACGACTAAGGTACAGACCGAAGTGCGCCATTAAATCGTTTTCCATTTCTGCATAAAGTTTATAGTCTTGTGCATTACAAAAATAAGGTTCATCTTGCTCAAAATAATTACTAAAAACGGACCAAGCATTTGCCATAAACTCTCGCTTTACATGAATGAATCGCGCATCAGGAAAGAGCTTATTAATGACGCCAATAGATTGAAAATTTGCAGGTAGTTTATTAATGACGTAAGGCGCATCGATACGCGCATTACGAATTTCATTAGTGTAAATTTCGCGACCATAATCAAGTACAGAAGTACTTAATCTTTGTAAACATTTGGGAAATGGTGCCTCGACACGCTTTGATAAAAACTGGACAACCTTATTGCTTATAGCAGTATTTTCCCCGAGCGAGTCTATCTTCTCATGTTGAATTAACATTTGTTCAAGTAAGGTAGAACCAGTCCGCGGTAAACCAAGAATAAAAACAGGTGTAAACGTCGCGCTTACTTTATCGTGTGGTGCTTGGAAAAAGTTTTTGTCGCAAACTGCTTTTATCGATTCAATGAATGGTTTCATATCTTGTGTTTTAAAATGACACAAGCTGTACTGCAATTCATTGGCTGCTTTAAAGTGAATGAAGGCCGTTTTGTGATCGTCTAATCGATGATGGCAATTTGCTATTGCATATTCGATCACGATCGCTAGACGCTTGTTGTCGTATTCGTTTGCTAGTGCTTTCAGCTGGTCTATATAGCCAGGCAGCTGCGCTTTGTCGCCTAGTTGGGCTAACTCAAACAACATAAATGCAGAGACAGGGCCTTTTGGACATTCGAGTCCTGATTCAAACGTGTCTTTGGCTTGCTCAATAAATCCGTGATTTAGGTAAAATTGCCCTAAATAATAGTGAGCTTGCGCATTATGCTTGGCTATGCTCAATGTGTACTCTAGGACGGTTTTAGCATCGATGGCTGAATTAACAGCCAAAAAGGCGTCCGCTAGTGCAAAAAGAGGCTCTAACATCTTAGGCAGGTGGTTACAGGCACGTTTAAGGAAGTATATCGCGTTATCGTACTGCTCAAGCCGCATTGCAATTCGCCCTAGTCCAAACAATGCGGGGCCATTCTCAGGTACTTCCTTGAGGACGGCTTTAAACATAAATTCAGCTTCTTTCAACTTATTTTCTGCGAGCAATTCATTTGCTCTTTCTAACAATAACATCGTGTTTGTGGCGCTTTTCTTCTTTTTTTTAAATATAAAATAAAAAAGGCGAAATGTGGAAACATTTCGCCTTTAAGTTCATTCATCTAATAAATTAGAACGTGTAAGTCGCTTTCACGTAGTAGAATCCACCGTTAATACCCATTGGAGAAGTTTCATAGTATTTACCGCCCCATTGGTTATTCACAAGACCACCACCTGCGAAATCAAGTTTCTCAGCTTCTTGGTCAAATAGGTTTTGTGCACCAGCTGTGAAGCTCAATGACTCGTTCATGTAGTAAGTCAATTCAGCATCAAGCGTTACAGCAGCGCTTGCCGTTTTCGCCGTTGCGTCATAATCTACGTGTACGCCTTGGTATTCGCCAAAGTAGTTAACGCGCACGAAACCAGAGAACGTATCCCACTGCTGTGCCCATGTCATGGTTGAACGGTGCTGTGGTAAGTCTTCTTCTAGACGCTTAACTTTAAAGTCACCTGTAATTGCAGAGAACTTATCAACTGTCGTTTCGTTCCAGTTATACGCTAGTGAGAACGTGCTGTAACCACCTAGCATATCCATTGAGTAGTTCGCTACTACATCGATACCTTGAGTTGTTGTATCGAAGTCGTTTGTAAAGAAGCTAACTTGCGCAAGACCATCTACGTTAGGAACACCCGCTGCTTTAAGTGCCGCTTTATCTGCTGGGCTTAGCTCAATCTTGTCTGATTGACTGATGCGATCTTCAACTTGAATATTGTAGTAGTCAAGAGTGAAGAACAAGCCATCATTTTGGTAAACCGCACCCATTGTGTAGCTTTGTGACTCTTCAGGTTGAAGTTCTTTACCACCAAGTTGCACAGAGATTGGGTTCGTTGGAGGTAAAAGTGCTGAGTCAACTAGAACACCACTGCTTAGGTTTGTCTGAACGTTTGACACGTTAGCTTGACCAACCGTTGGTGCACGGAAACCAGTACTTAATGAACCACGAACGGCTAACGTGTCAGTAAGTTGATATTGACCTGTTACTTTGTAGTTTGTTGTAGAGCCGAATGTATCATAGTCTTCGAAACGTAGAGCCCAACCCATTAGGAAGTCATCAGTAAATGGCGTTTCAACATCCACATACGCTGCATAGTTACGACGAGTGTATTCACCAGCATCAGATGGTTTGAAACCAGGGAAACCGTTTGAACCGATACCAAAGCCCTGGGTATAGAGCTGACCAACTTTAAATGATGCTTCATCACCTGAAAGTACTTCAAATGTCTCTTCGTGCCACTCTAAACCTGCCGCAACGTTGACGTCGTAAGCTAAACCAAAGTCATACCCTTTAGACACGTCAAAGTTAAAGTTCTTTTCAAGTTGGATGTACTTACCTGGGCTGAAATCACGAGGTGAATCCGGACCCATTGACGCGTTTAGCGTGTTGTAAATAAAGAAACGAGCTTCGTTACGGCCAACTGAACCGCTGAAATCGTAATACGCGTCTTTTAACATACCGTCAGTGAACTGACCTTTAACACCCATTGTCAGTGATGTATCTGTGATATTACCACCGAACTGAGGAGTAAAGCCTGCAGGGATAATTTCATTGAATGCGAAACAGTTGCGACCCACCGCTGTATCCGCTGCAATCGCTTGGTATGCAGGGTTGTTTGCAAGTGGACCACCATCAAGTGTTACCGTTGGGCATGAAATACCTGTACCAACACCATCTAAATCGCCTACTAGAAGCGTCGCACCACCATCGTTTGAATAAACCCCTGGGCGAGTTTGTGGATTACGGTAGTAGAAACCACCTTTCACATCACGCTCAGAATAGTTACCAAACATATAGAACTGGGCATTATTGTTTAGTTCAAGACCAACATTACCGAACAATGAAATGTCGTCTTTAACTTCTGGTGCACCCCAAATTTGCGCAGGATCTGCAACACCAGGCACACCTTGTGAAGCGAATTTTGCTGCGTCAGGGCGTTGAACTGAGCGGCTAGTTGCATCAGCGTCTTTGTATTGGAAACTTAAGTTTGCGAAGCCTTGATCAGTAAAAGGTAAACCAACGTTACCTTCAATTGTGGTTGTATCACCATCACCTTCGTAGTATTCACCTTGCTTAACAGAGATGCTGCCACCTTCTGAGCTATCTTTTAATACGAAGTTGATTACGCCTGCGATAGCATCTGAACCATACTGAGCTGCAGCACCGTCACGTAGTACCTCGACTTGTTTCATCGCGATACCTGGAATAACAGAAATGTCTGGGCCTTGAGCACCGTCGTTAATACCACCACCTAGGAAAGCAATAACAGACGCACGGTGGCGGCGCTTACCGTTTAAAAGTACAAGCGTGCTGTCTGAAGGAAGACCACGCAGGTTTGCCGGACGAACAAGCGAAGCCGCGTCACTGATTGGGTTTTGGTGGACGTTAAGAGAAGGAACAGAACCTTTAAGCATTTCAAGCATGTCAGTGTTGCCTGATTTGCCAAGTTCGTCACCACCGATGATATCAATTGGTACTGGCGAGTCACCAACTGAACGAGGTGCTGCACGAGAACCAACGACCGCGATTTTTTCGATGTCTTTAGCGTTCTCTTCTTCACCTGCTGCAACAGCTGAAGCTGAGTACATACCAAGCGTCGCTGTTGATGCAAGCGCGAAGCTAATTGCGCGTTGCAGCTTACTAATATTATGTTTCATCCTGTTTTCCCCAGTTATATTTGTTGTCATTATGAAAACACAAGTCACTTAATGTTATGTGCATTCCATTTTGTTATACACACAGTTAACATCATGTGCAATCACTAAATTCGTCTTTTTTCATTCATTTAGATGAATTCGGTACGTTGTTTCCATTTTGGTTTCTGACGTTTCATTAAGTTAATTTCACCGCTAATGGGCAATTAGAGGATAGAGTATTCTGATCAGAGCGCAAATTTTGCAATCAAAATTTAATGTTTCATTTTGTTATGTAATGTTGTTGAACAATAATTGGTGATAGAAGTCATAATGATGAGTTCTACGACTTTAGCCTAGATAAATAGTTTTATTAAAAGGCTTTTGCTAAACTAAGGTTAACTTTGCAGTACTTTGGTTTATTAATCTCGAATGAGAGTTTACCGTGTTATTCATAAAGCGCCGCTTCGTGTTGCGCGTATTTCAAAAAAGCGTCAACAATTGAAGTTGCGTCGAGCTCTATTGACTTTAAAAGAAGCATTAAGGCAAGAAAAAAAAGAAACCAAAGAAATGCTTGAGATCTATAAGCGTTACACCCAAGGTAATGCATCTAAGGAGCAACTGGCGGTTGCCAATGCTCAATTTGTTGATCTGCTTAAAGGGCTGGGTTTAGGGATATTCGCGGTTTTGCCTTTTGCGCCAATCACGATCCCCATTGTTGTAAAGTTAGGTCAATGGGTTGGGGTTGATGTTTTACCCAGTTCTTTTGCTGTTTCAAAACCTCGAATAGAATCAAAAAAACCGGATTCCAAGATGGTGGAGTAGGCCTCATAAAAAAAGCGTAGATTAAAAGTTTCAACGCTGACCAAATCAGATTAAATAACAGTTTGTGACTGTTTTATTCTGTCGTCTAACGTATTTTTTTACGCTACTACTTCATTTATTCCTTGCAGGTTTGATATGCTCAAACGAATTAGTTGAGAGTATATGAGGCCTTCATGAGTCAGTTTTTAGTTAAAACAGGGAATGCAACACCACTGTATTTCGTCGAAAAGAGTCAGTTACAGGAATGGCTGAGTGGTCAAGACGAATTTACCACAGGTTGGGTTCAGCAACTGAGTAAAACTAAGCAAAAAGTACTATTAATTCCATCAAGTCAAGCTGAACTCACTAAAGTTGTCATTATTACAGACGACAATAATGATTTGTGGCTTGCAGGTGATCTTGCCATGGCATTGCCAAAAGGGATCTATAAGGTGGAAGGCGATTCGGCTTTAGAGTCCCGTGTCGCATTTAGCTTCGTTATGGGCGCGTATCAATTTAGTGCATACAAGTCGTTTGATAATCTAGAAGCTAAATTGCTGATAGCCGAACCATCGACATATCAACAGATCAAGCAGCAGACAGACGCGCTTTTTCTGGCAAGAGATCTCGTCAATACGCCAGCCGCAGATATGATGCCACAGCATTTAGCTGAAGTGATGGAAGAGCTAGCCCAAACCTACCAAGCTGATTTTTCCCAATTAATCGGCGATGAGTTACTTGAACATAATTACCCAACAATCCATTTAGTTGGCCGCGCGAGTGATAATAAACCACGTTTGCTTGATTTAACCTGGGGTGATGAAAGCGCACCAAAATTAACTCTGGTAGGTAAAGGTGTGTGTTTTGATTCTGGAGGTCTAGACTTAAAACCGGCAGCGGGCATGCGTAACATGAAAAAAGACATGGGCGGTGCGGCGCACGTCATTGCGCTTGCACAAATGATCATGGCGGCAAAGCTACCCGTAAGACTTCGTGTTTTGGTCCCAGCAGTCGAAAATGCGGTATCTAAAAACGCGTTTAGACCCGGCGATGTCGTTAAAACGCGTAAGGGAATTACAGTTGAAATTGACAATACCGATGCAGAAGGCCGATTGATATTGTGTGATGCATTAGCCGAAGCACAATCGCAAAAGCCAGATTTAATCGTTGATTTTGCAACCTTAACAGGTGCTTGTCGCGTTGCGCTTGGTACTGAGCTACCGGGTTTTTTCTCGACCGATAAGTCTGTCGCAGCAGGCATTATTGATGCGGGTGAAGCAAATCAAGATCCGGTTTGGCAGTTACCGTTGTTCACTCAATACAAAGCGTTATTCAAAAGTGATATTGCTGACATGGCTAACTGTGGTTCTACCCCATTTGGAGGCGCGATCACCGCAGCTTTGTATTTAAAGGAATTTATTGAGCCAGAAGTCACACCTTGGGTACATTTCGACGTTATGGCCTGGAACGTACGTCCATTACCGGGTCGGCCGGTCGGCGGCGAAGCACTGGGTTTGCGAGCAGTGTTTGATTATTTAAACGCCCGCTATAAATAAGCCAGTTTAACATTTTTGAAATGCCTGCATTATTTGCAGGCATTTTTTATGGTAGTGAAGTGTTTTGATTAACCAAGAATCGTGAGCAAAGCAACTGCACCAATTAAAATCGGCGACGCGATCGCGGCAATCAACCAATATGTTTTTATTGCAATAGTTGAAAGTTCTTGTTCAAGCCTTACTTGGACATTATGCCAAATGACCCAGCCAACAAAAATGGCGCACAACATTCCGCCGATTGGCATTAGAATGTTTGAGGCCAAATAATCCATTACGTCGAATGGGGTTTTGCCCCAAAGTGAGATTGCCCCGCTAAACTCACCAAATGATAATGCTGCAGGAATACCAAGCAACACATAGTTAGTGCTCGCGGCTATCAATGTTGCGCGGCGTCTTGGTAATTGATACTCATCAATCAAAAATGCGACCACTGGTTCTAATATTGAAATGGATGAGGTTAATGCAGCAAAAAATAACAAGGCAAAAAACACCAAGGCTAGAACTTGGCCGAAGGGCATTTGCGCAAACAGCATTGGCATGGTGATAAAGGTTAAACTTGGCCCTGCAGCGGGATTTACACCGAAAGCAAACACGGCAGGAAGGATCATTAATCCAGCTAAGACACTGGCAAATGCAGCTAAGGAGGCTATCCACATGCCTGCACTGACGACTTTTGTTCCACTTTCAAGGTAAGATCCATAAGCAACCATTAAACCCGCGCCGACAGATAAGGAAAATACGGCAAGCCCTAAAGCATCTAAAACGGTTGTGATGGTCACTTTACTCCAATCAGGAGTGAAGAAGTAGCTTACCCCTTGCATCGCACCAGGTAAAAATAAGCTTTGGCTAATTAATAGCAACATTAAAATAAAGAGTGTAGGCATTAAGATCTTACAGATCCGCTCAATACCGCTTTGTACCCCTGCGATAACGATACCTGCCGTAAGCATTAAAAAAACAGCAGTGGCAATTAGTACGGTTGTTACGTCACCTGAAAATGCAGCAAATTGTTTTGCAAGTACCGCTTTATCTGTTGTGATAATCGAACCATCAATCGAGGCAACTATATACTCAAGCGTCCAACCGCCGACGACACAATAGAAACCTAAAATTAAAAAAACGCAGAGCACAGACATTCTTCCTGCCCAAGGCCACCATTTTCCAGCTAATTCACGATAGGCAGTAGTAATGGAACGTTTTGCTAATCGACCGATGAGCATCTCGGCAATTAACATTACGACCCCTACGGTAAATAAGCATGCTAGGTAAACAAGTAAAAAAGCACCACCACCGCTTTTTCCTGCAACATAAGGGAATTTCCAAATGGCCCCCAAACCAACCGCAGATCCTGCAGCGGCTAAAATAAACCCAATCTTTGAGCCCCAATGCGCTCGTTTAGTTACTGCTTGTGTCACGTCTTTCTCGTTTTAATTCGTGATGATTGAACGAGCAGGAGTATAACGACTTGTGATTCATAAAAGCGATAGGATGTCGAGGTCGAAATGAAAAATAAATAGATGACAATTGTGAGAGCAAAGTATTGATTTTTTGAAATCAATACTTTGCATTTATTGATCACTAAAACGAATTAGGCTTTTGGAATGTGAGCAAGTATTCCGCAAAGCTGTTGCCAATATTGCCCTACAGACTTAATTTCAACCTTTTCTTCGGGTGAATGAGGAAACTTAATAGTAGGCCCGAAACTGATCATGTCCATATCAGGATATGGTTCTTTAAATAATCCACATTCTAATCCTGCATGGATCACCATAATATGTGGTTTGTGACCGTACGTTTGCTCATACATATCGCGGAAAATATGTAAGATTTTTGACTCTGGATCAGGTTTCCACCCAGGATAAGCACCTGAGAAAGTGACATTCGCGCCCGCCAGCTTAGTTAAAGAACTTAGCATACCTTGAACGTCTGAGCGCCCAGAGTCGATCAATGAGCGGATCAAACACAATACTTCGACTTGTGAATCAGTACAGGTAACTACTCCCATATTAAGTGAAGTTTCAACAACACCCTTGATGTCGTCACTCATGCGGATAACACCATTGGGACAAGCGTTCATTAACGATAGTACGGTTTCTTTGCTTACTGTACTCATCGCAGCTGTTTGACTATCACATTCTGTGGCAAAGAATTGAATGTTCTTTTCTATGACGTTTAGTTCGTTATTTAAGGTTGCCAAAAAGGCATCAATTTCAATTTGCAATGATGCAACACACTCATTTGGTACTGAGATTGTTGCATAGGCTTCGCGAGGGATAGCATTACGCAAAGTCCCACCTGAAATCGCCACGAGCTGAATTTCTTTACTGAATGTGCTGTGCGCCAAGAAACGAGCAAGTAGTTTGTTGGCATTGGCACGGCCTGTGTGAATGTCGACACCAGAATGACCGCCACGCAATCCTTTTAAGGTTAGTTTAAAGGTTTTGGCGTTGGCATTGACTGGCTCGCGTTCAATTTGAATCTTAATTGAAGCATCTACACCCCCTGCGCAACCCATGTAGATTTCGCCTTCTTGTTCAGAGTCCGTGTTGAGGAGGATTTTTGCATCTAGGTAACCAGTTTCAAGGCCAAAGGCACCAGTCATACCGGCTTCTTCATCAATAGTTAAGAGAACTTCAAGTGGCCCATGAGGGATGTCGCTAGAATCTAAAATAGCTAAGCATGACGCCATGCCCATGCCATTGTCAGCACCTAAAGTCGTGCCTTTTGCTGTAACCCAGTCACCGTCTACATAGGCTTGGATCGGATCTTTCACAAAATCGTGGTCAGTGTCGTCATTCTTTTGGGGTACCATATCAATGTGAGCTTGAATGGCAACAATAGCTCTGTCTTCCATTCCTTTTGTTGCTGGCTTTTTAATGATGACATTACCCACTGAATCACGCGTAACAAAAAAACCTTTTTTCTTAGCAAAATTCACAATATGAGTCGCGAGTGCTTCTTCGTGTTTTGAAGGGTGGGGGATCGAACAGATTTCACTGAAAAAACGCCAAAGTGGCTTTGGTTCGAGTTGCAATAGGTCGTGATAAGGTTGTGACATGTTAATTTCCGTCTTTGGTATCCTCGTTAGAATGGCCAAATTGTACCATTCTAACCAAGGTTACCAAAGCCGATGAGATAGGTGAAAAACTCTGTAAAGATTTACTGATCTACACAATGCCTAACCGATTCAGCGATGAGTTCTAGACCAGTTTTGTCGCAAGGAGGTAGGGTTGCACTCGGTGCGTTAATCGGTGTTACTCGCTCGCCCCATTTTATATAACTCGCCGCCCAGGTTAAGCCAGCGCCAAAAGCAGCAGACATAATATTGGCGTGTGGTTTGATTAATCCATTTTCAACCGCCTCACACAGTGCAATCGCAATGGTTGCGGCCGATGTGTTGCCGTATTTATCAATATTCACCATGACTTTTTCATCGGCAATATTGAGCTTTTGCTGAATAGCTTGAATGATACGAAGGTTAGCCTGATGTGGCACTAAAACGTGAATGTCATCAAGGCTAAGATTAGCCTGTGTAAGTACATCATCGCATGCTTGGCTCATGCCTTTTACAGCACGCTTAAAAATTTCTCGACCTTCAAACATTAAGTCGGATGGGCCAATCGGTTCATATTTATTAAGGTCTGTTCCACAATTAGCGATGTGTAGAATGTTTCTATCTTCTGTATCGCAGCCAATTTTACTGGCTAATAAACCACTAGGCTCATCGCTGGCTTCAAGTACCACGGCACCTGCGCCATCACCAAATAATACCGCACTGTCTCGTTTGGCCCAGTTTACGTACCACGTCATTCGTTCGGCCGCTACGACTACCGCTCGTTTAATCATGCCTGCGCGGATCTGTGCTGTAGCAAGTTGCATCGCATATAAAAAGCCTGAACAGGCTGCGTTCGTGTCACAGGCAGCTGCACCTATAGCTCCGATGTTTTTTTGCACCATAGATGCGGTGTTTGCAACCATGGTTGAAGGTGAGCACGTTGCAAGCAATATGAGATCAATGTCTTTACCTTCAATTCCTGCACAAGCTAGGGCATCAAGGGCTGCAGCAGTTGCCAGATCGGCCGTTGAGACGTGGCTTACTCGACGAGACTTAATCCCAGTTCTACTAGCGATCCACTCATCATTTGTATCTACTATTTGGCTTATTTCGTCATTGCTTATGCTAGCTGGCGGGATGCATTTCCCCCAACCTGTGATCTGGGCATACGTCATCGTGTTCTCTTTTTGTTGTCAGACCAGTTAAGGTAATCGAGAAGTTATACCAAAGATAGTCGAAAAATACTAGTTTGTGACGAATTGAGCACTTGGTTCACTGCAAAGCTCCCATGCATAGATTTAGTGCCAATTTGCTCCTTGCTCAAAGCCATGAGTTAGGCTAACGTAATGGTAATTAAGACAAAGTTGAGAATATTCCGGTGCAAAGTAAAATAACCGCTCAGGTACTAGCACAATTAATCGAGTTAGAACGGCAGTTATTGGAGCCTGAAGTTCGTTGTGATGCGAATGCCTTAGGTGCTTTGTTAGATGATGATTTCTATGAGATTTCAGCAAATGGTATCGTTTTCAATAAACACCATGTCTTGACTCGACTGCCAAAAGAGCGCGTACCGCAGTTTTACAACCAGCAGTTTATGGGGCGTATGATCGCTCCCGATGTCGTACAGTTAAGTTATCGAGCTGCCTATCGTTCTTCGGCTCGCGCCGAATTCCACTTTTCAATGCGGATGTCAATTTGGCGCAAACGCAACGAATTGTGGCAGTTGTATTTTCATCAAGGTACACCTTGCCCAGCATTTACACTAAATTTAGATGATTAGCTGAATTACGCGAGATAGTTATCTAAATTAAACCGCTAATATGTGATGAGGTTTTGAGATAGACCGTACCTTTATTACATCTGTACACACCGATGATTTTTTTAGTGCACAATTCACCATTAGCAAAGTCTTGTTGCAGACAAGATCTGCAGTAATAAACGTAATTTGGCTAAGACTCGAATAGTTGTTTTAACGGAAGGCGATAGTAATATTTCCCAAGCTGCTCAGTAATCGAATAGGCATCGTCGTCCCATACAATGTAAGTTGTTGAAAAAGTTCATAGCGAAGTGAACATAAACTAAGCAAACGATTGCAATTTTAGATTTAGCCCTTTGCACTAGTTGAAATTGTTGTCTAAATTGAAATAAAAATCCTGAGCGCATGATGATGAGTATTGAATACGTAAATTGGCTTGCCGTAGTGTTGGCGGCGTTATCTTCCTTTTTACTAGGAGGTTTATGGTATTCACCTTTGTTATTTCAAAAAACGTGGATGTTGGAATGTGGGCTCACGGAGCTCGATCTCGAAAAATCAAACGTTAAAATCACCTTTGGCGGTGCGTTTGTGTTGACCATTATCGGCAGTTTGATGCTTGCCATTGTTCTTGGTCCTGAGCCTCAGTTAGGAAAATCGGTATTAACAGGCTTGATGATAGGTGTGTTTTGGGTATCAACGTCATTTGGTGTGAGCTATCTATTTGAACAAAGATCGTTAAAATTATTCGTAGTGAATAGTGGTTACCATGTGTTGCAATTTGTCTTAATGGGCTTAGTGATTGGAGGCATTAGCTAAGGTCGTTGTAACTAACGTAACCAAGTGTGCGGATATATGTCCTGTCGTTTTATAATACGCTTGCTATTCTTGTCCGGTTTGCTGTTTCAACGACTGAAAATAACCCTCCCCAAGGAAACGGGCCAGCGTGTTTGGGTTAGCATTAACTAGGACAGAAACATGATTTCTTTGATGTTTGACATAATCGGAATGACAGGAACATTTCTTGTTGTGGGTGCATTCTTTCTGCTTCAACTTGAAAAAGCGACACCGGATGGACTTCTTTACAACATGATGAATCTTACTGGTGCTATCTTACTTCTTATTAGCTTGTGTTATAACTTCAATTTAGCCAGTTTTGTGATTGAACTGTTTTGGATTGCAGCATCGTTAATTGGATTATACAAGTACATAAAATCTAAGCGAACTTTAGCCGCAAACTAACGTTATTTCTCCGCAAAAAAATTTGCGATTGGCCAAGCACAGGTTATCCTAAAAGATATACCGGTTTTGTTTGGCCATTCAAGTTGGCCACGAATTAAATAAGAGTGTGCCATGCCATTATTTCGCAAGCTAATTGGATTTGCTTCTTTATTTGCTATACCTAGTTTTGCGAATACACCGCCTGCCGACGATTTATTTGAACTAAGTTTCGAAGAATTGCTTGATGTGAATATCGAGCTTGCAACAAAAACCGACGAAACCAGAGCCACTGTTCCCTCTAGTATTACTGTTTTTAATAAACAACACATTAAACTACTCGGTGTGAAAAACGCTTATGATCTAATGAATTTTGTTCCTGGGTTTCAGAACACGCGTGGTGATTGGGTAGGCGCTGTACCAAAAGAACACACTCGTGGAATCTATCTGGATAGTGGTAATGTACTTGTGATGATTGACGGTCAACGGATTAATGAGTCGTCTTTTGGCAAGGCATCAGTATATACCCCCTTTATTCCGGTTGACGTGATTGAACGTGTAGAATTTATCCGAGGGCCTGGTTCCGCGCTTTATGGTAGCAATGCATTTTTAGGTGTGATGAATGTTGTTACTAAAAATAAAGTGAACGAGGTAACGATTGGATTTGGCGAACATGGTTTTATGCAAAGTACCCTAAACACGCATACCACCCTTGAAGGAGGTGTAACCGCCTACAGTAATATAGCGGTTGTTCAACAGCAAGGTCAGACGTATTTTAATGGGCAAGTAAACGATCCGTTGAAAAATACTTTTGTTCAATTGGGTATAAAATCAGAGAAATTTGATGCGCAATACCGTCAAAATAGCAATGAACTAGATGGCTTTATCAATTTAGCAGGCATTAGTCCAAACAATCAGCATCGCAGCGAAAACCGTCTGGTGAGTTTTACTTATCGTTGGATGACGGATGAGCAATGGCAAGTTAGTTCGCGTATTTATCAAATAAATCATCAAATTGACAGTGCGGGGTTAATTGCACCGGCAAGTGTATTACCCGCGGGAGATTTTTTTGTCGGCCCCTCATGGCGATCGAGGGACATTAATTTCACTACAGACGCTGCGTGGAAATATTCACCAGACACAACGATCAATGTTGGTATAGAAGTTTCAAGAGCAAAACAGACCGAAGCAGATGTTCGAACGACCTATTTTGATTTTAATATTGGAAATATCGATATCTCTCAAATTGCTTATTTAGGCAAGATAACGACGGTGACAAACTACGCTCAGTTTGAACCTTTAAAACAAGATTTTAATTCGAATGCAATTTATTCACAGATCAAGCATCAACTGAATGATAACGTAACCTTGTTTGTTGGGGCTCGCTATGACGAGGTTAAACATATCGATGAGAAGCTATCACCTCGGCTGGCTGCGATTTATCAATTCAATGCAGAGCACACGTTTAAAATACAATATGGCGAATCGTTCCGGACGCCGGTAAGTAATGAATTGAATTCTAACGATGACGTGACAATCGGTAATAGTCAGCTGAGTTCAGAGTTTATTAAAACTACAGAACTTGTTTGGCATTGGCAAACAGATAAAAATCAATTTGACGTTGTTGTGTTTAATAACGACCTCAATGATTTTATTACACTTGTACCAATTGATTCAGTTGGCTCTAGATTCAGATTTGAAAATGTCTATAACACGAGCATGCAAGGCATTGAGCTTAATGGTAATTTTACGCTGACTGATAAAGGCTGGTTTGAATTTGGCTATACCCAAATGTTTGATGAGACCTTTAATGCTAGTTTTAGGCGCTTTGCAGCTGCAGCTTGGAAACAGCAGTGGAATGATTTGCAATTTAGCTTAAATGCCAATTGGCGTGACAGGGTGTTTGTGCCTGCTCAAAATAACAGTTTTAATCAAGACGCTTATACTATTTTTGGTGCATCTTTACTCTGGCAACCAAGCACCAGCTATCAATGGCGCATAGAAGCACAAAATCTAACAAATAAGCATTACGATGTTTTTGATCCAAGGATGCCTGATGGGCGAGTTCCGAGCGCAGGAAGGCAATTGCGAGCGAGTTTTACCTATAAGTTTTAATTAGCATTTCACACGACATAGGTAAGTGGTTGTTGAACAGGTATATACCCAATTGATTTCAAGATGCGTGACGCGCTAAAACGGGCATCGTGAAGTGGTTTGGGTATACACCTTGTTGCTTTTGCGTTGCAAACTATTTACCCTCTTAAAGTAAAAACGTATCGATGGATCTGAATTTATCTCATGGAAACTCCAACACGAGCCGACGCTTCATTCTTTTTTCTTCTATTAGGTCCACTGTGTTTTTTGTTCACTCTGTTTAGTGATGCGCCAACTAACATGCCTGATATTGCATGGAAAACAACAGGATTGGCCCTTTGGATGGGGATTTGGTGGGTCAGCGAGGCTGTGCCTATTCCCGTGACTTCTTTGCTGCCATTGATTGTTTTTCCAATTGCAGGTATTGCTCAAATGGACGAAGCATCAAAGAGCTACGCACATCCGTTGATATTTTTGTTCTTAGGTGGCTTTTTGTTGTCGATTGCAATGGAGAAGTGGTCACTACATCAACGCATTGCGTTACATGTCATGGTTAAAAGTGGCCACCGACCAGATGCACAAATTCTTGCTATGATGAGTGTGAGTGCGTTTTTATCTATGTGGATCAATAATACCGCAACAACGCTAATGATGTTACCAATTGCGCTTTCTGTTATTCACGTTTTAGAGAAAAAAGGGGTAAATGTAGAAAATTACGGTAAAGCCCTTTTATTGGGGATTGCCTATAGTGCCAGTATTGGCGGCGTGGCGACTATTATAGGCACGGCACCAAATGCGTTAATGGTTGCTTTTTTAGCCGATAGCTATCAGATCAAAATCAGTTTTGCACAGTGGATGATAATGGGTGTGCCATTTGCCTCGCTAATGGTATTAATAGGATGGTGGTGGTTGACACGGTATGCTTTTAAACTAGAAGGTCACAGTGATTCGTGTTTTCAAACAACTGTGTTTAAGAAGCAGCTAAGTGAACTTGGCACAATGCAATTCGCCGAAAAACAAGTTTTATTGGTTTTCTTATTTGCAGCGATTTCATGGGTAAGTCGTCCTCTGTTTGTAAAATGGACAGGACTGAATATAACGGACACTGGGATCGCAATGATAGCCGCGTTGATGTTGTTTACTTTGCCCGCGCAGCGCGATTTCTCGCAGCGTGTACTTTATTGGCGTGATACGCAAAGTGTGCCTTGGGGGATTTTATTACTTTTTGGCGGAGGGCTTGCACTTGCCGCTCAAATTAAGCAATCGGGACTTGCGCATTATGTTGCGATGTCACTAACTAGTCTTGATGTTTTACCGATTATTTTGGGTATCGTTATCGTAACGGCCTTAATTACCTTTCTTACCGAACTTACGAGTAATACCGCGACAGCAGCAGGGTTTTTGCCACTTTTAGCGCCTGTCGCCATGGAATTAACAGGAAGTCCGCTCGTTTGGGTGATCCCAGCAGCAATGGCTGCGAGTTGTGCGTTTATGATGCCGGTTGCCACTCCCCCAAATGCCATCGTATTTGGTTCAGACCGCATTAGCATTCGAGATATGGTACGAGCTGGTTTTGCGATGAATTTATTTGCAATCACGATTATTTCATTGTTGACGGTTGTCATTGCCAGTTTTGTCTTTGGTTTCAACGTTTAAATAAGCGAAATTGCAATACTAGAGTGTTCGCACTATAGTGACGAAGACGTTAAAGACACTGAAAGGTTTAACTATGATTACGGATCAAGCTTTAGAATTAGAGCGACTATTTTTAACACTTCAAACGACCTATTTAAACGATAAAACCCCGTTGCTGGGAGCCCGTTTAGAAGCGCTTGAAACGCTAAAAAAAACATTGATCCATCATAGCAATGCGCTAATTGATGCAGCCAATAAAGACTATGGGTTTCGTAGTCAATTTGACACTGAATTTGCCGATATTTTGCCTACAGTGACGCAAATTAACCACATAAAAAAGCGCCTAGGCAAATGGATGAAAACCAAAAGTAGGCCTGCTGGTTTGATGTTATGGCCAACTAAGGTTGAAATAGAATACTGCCCTAAGGGGGTGGTCGGTGTCATAGCGCCTTGGAATTATCCTGTCCAATTAGCGCTCCTTCCGGTTGCATCAGCCATAGCTGCGGGTAATCGCGTTATGCTCAAAGTCAGTGAATTTACGCCGAATGTTAATCAAGTACTCAAGCAAATGCTCGATGGCCTGAGCCAGTGGTGTGTTTTGGTTGAAGGCGATGTGAAAGTTGCAGGCGCGTTCTCGGCTTTACCATTTGGCCATTTGTTTTTCACCGGTTCCACGCCAGTTGGGAAACTGGTCATGCAGGCAGCAGCTAAAAATTTGACTCCTGTTACTTTGGAGCTTGGTGGCAAGTCGCCAGCGATAGTGACGCGTAACGCGTGTTTGAAAGCGGCTGCGAGAGCAATCGTGTTGGGTAAGACCGCGAACTCAGGGCAGATCTGTGTTGCGCCAGATTATGTATTGGTTGATCGCGCACAAAAAGACGCACTCGTTGAAGAAATTAAATTGACCTATGAAAAACATTTTGAACATGGGATTAAAGATAAAACACTCTCGAGTATTATTAATGAACGTCAATATCTTCGATTAGTTGCGCTGTTAGACGATGCAACGCAAAAGGGCGCAGAGATCCATACTGTTTTTGACCATGAACAAGATGACGTGCAGCATCGATTAGGCTTACACTTAGTGTTCAATGTCGATAATGGCATGAAAATAATGCAAGAAGAAATTTTTGGGCCGCTATTACCGATAATTACGGTGGATTCACTTGATCATGCACTTCGCCTTGTTGAAGAACACCCAAATCCTTTAGCACTTTACCTATTTACTGAAAATAGCGATGAAATAAAACGAGTTAGACAGCAAACACTCAGTGGTGCTGTCTCAATTAACGATTGTCTTCTTCATGTTGCTGCAGAACATGCGCCGTTTGGCGGTATTGGCCATTCAGGTATGGGGCAATATCATGATTTTGATGGGTTTGAAACGTTTAGTCATAAACGAACTGTTACACGTTCACACAACTTAAGCAGTCGAACCGATCTGTTACTTGCCCGAAAAGCTTGGTTCTTGACTGTACTTAAAAAGCTTTTTCTTAGGTAATACCCATCACGTGGTTTCGATTTGGTTTAAGGTTTACCCTTCGCTAAGTCTTGGTCATTGAAACACTTTAGTGGTACATTGAAGTTACCCTTTCGTGTTTTATATTCGTTTATAAAGGAGTAATAAGTGATGGTTCAAAAGGTTATTTTTTTAGTCTTTACGGGATTTATATTTTTTTCCTTTAATTCTACTTGTCGAGCGAATGAAAAATCATATACCCCTTTAGAGCAGTTAAATCTCAATAAAGCTATATACTGCATGGAAATATTGGAAAATAGAAACGACCTTAAACCTTTACAAAGGATTGATATTCTACGTAACGTGAATCGACACCAATAATCTAGACACTTCCTAGCCGTTCTTTATGTCGTTTTTCGTACTCTACTGGCGAAAGCAGATCATTGGAACCATGTTT
>CAPN01000017.1 GCA_000333235.1 Pseudoalteromonas luteoviolacea B = ATCC 29581
TTGTAACTCCACCCAATTTAGTACAGATCTTTCGTAGAACTTTATGCAGCTTCTAGATAACCAATCGGTGTCATATCACCCAATGAATCATGCGGCCGCTCATAATTATAAATATTTAACCACTCATCCGTGATTTCACGCACTTCTTGTAGTGATTCAAATAAGTATAAATCTAGTACTTCTTCTCGGTAGCTACGGTTAAACCTTTCAACAAAGCCATTTTGATAAGGGCTTCCAGGCTTGATAAATTCAAGTTTTATGTTGTTTTCTAATGCCCAGGTTTCGAGTGCTGTTGAAGTAAATTCTGGGCCATTATCTACTCTAATCTGCTTCGGCTTACCACGCCAAGCTATGATTTGGTTTAGCGTCCTAATAACCCTTTCGGCTGTTAAACTGGTATCAACTTCAATAGCTAATGCCTGTCGATTAAAATCATCGAGCACATTCAATGTTCTAAAGCGATGTCCGTAGCTTAATGCATCGCTCATAAAGTCCATTGACCAAGATTCATTATGTTGCAGTGGTGCACTTAATGGCTCTGGTGTTCTTGTTGGCACACGGCGTTTTCCTTTTCGTCTCAAGTTGAGCTTTAGCATGTTGTAAACTCGTTCAACACGCTTCCTATTCCAAGGCTTACCCTTATTGCGAAGCCTTTTAAATAGTTTGGGCAGTCCCCATCTTTGGTGGCGTTCGACCAATTCTAGAAGAGCGTCGATAACCTCATCATCTGATGGCCGTTTACGTTTGTAATAAAAAACTGAGCGGCTTAGCCCTGCCACTTCACAAGCAAATGCGACGCTGACGTTAAATTGGGTTCTTAAATGTTCAACCCAAGCTCTGCGTCTACTTGTCTTTACAGCTTTTTTGCAATGATATCCTCAAGCATCGAGTGCTTTAAACTCAAGGTGGCAAACATATCCTTAAGCTTTCGGTTTTCTTCTTCAAGTTCTTTAAGACGCTTAACATCGGAGGCTTCCATTCCACCATATTTTGACCGCCATTTATAAAAGGTACTTTGGCCAACACCGTACTTTCGACACACTTCAGGCACAGGCACCCCTGAATCAGTTTCTTTAATCATGGCGATAATTTGAGTTTCGGTGAACTTAGATTTTCTCATCATCAATTTTCCTATTTCAATTAATAGAAAATTCTACTTATGAACTGTTTCATTTTATGGGGGAGTTACAAT
>CAPN01000016.1 GCA_000333235.1 Pseudoalteromonas luteoviolacea B = ATCC 29581
TTCTTCTGGATAGCGTTTTCCGCTCATAAACACCTCTGTATTTTTAGTTATTTTATCTAACTAAGAGGTGTCTAGGAAATTAGTGTCGATTCACGATCATTGCTCATACTCAGAGCATATCAATCTTACTAAATTTCATAGAAAAAAGTGAAAACCTATCTCTGTTAAGTTTTTCAGATGAAAATTTTTATGATTATGTTTCACATTTAAAGAAGAGGAATATTGATAACGGCACAATCAAAACTCACTGCCGAAAAGCAATTGATTACTTTTTATACCTTCAAAAAAACCATACTGACATAAAACTTATTACAGAAACGGCAACTAGTAGCAAACAGTATCAAATTCATGTTACTAAAAGAATCAGCAAAGCAGGCGGCAAATCTAAACCATATTATGATCACAAGTCCTTTGAAGGGTTAGTTAAAATAACTGAAGAAGTAGACTACATAAGGGATGATGAATTTATCGACTGGTTAGACGCTATTAATCATACTAAAGAACATCCTTCTCCCAGTCTAATCATTAAACTTCGCTGGGAGGCTATCAGCTACCTTTTAGATGCAACAGGCTCTAGGATTAGTGAGCTAAAAGACATTACTCGCAGTATGATAAAGGCAGCCTACAACCCACTAGCAGATCTTGATGATGAAGTGCAAATCTCTAACATACCAGTCAAGAAAGGAAAATATAAGGGTAAATCTAGAACAATTCCCGTATCAAATGGAACCATCCAGCTCCTAATGAGCTACATTAATGAAATTGAAGCCTTATGGTCTAATATGGATCACGACAAATTATTCGTTAACATGAAGAATGGTAAGCCATTAACTGGTAACTATCTCAAAAATTATACTTTGTCGGTCATTAAAAAAAGTAAATATGAAGTTCGGCTTCGTCATGTAAACAATCACTCATTTAGACACCGCTACATAACTTTAAATGTTGCGAAGAAAATTAAAGAGCATGGCTCAGCAGGACCGATAACTAACTTGCTTCCGTTAGCGTTAAGTGCAGTCAGAAAGCTGACATTACACGCCTCGCCCGAAACCATGAATACTTATGTCCACTTAGCTCAAGACTATAACAATAGATACCGTCTAAAAAACGAACATGCGATGCTCAGTTCACTATTAAAAATTGATCTAAAAAAGTTAAAACGAATCAAAAAACAATATGAATCTGGCAAAGTTACCGAGCAAATCGCCTTTAGCGATATGCTAGAAATAATTAACAATCTTTAGGTAATTTTATGGAACTAACATTTATGAATTAGGTCGGTTTAAAATCACCTAACTTAAATTGCTGATTAATTTTTTCTTGATTCTGCTTTAGTCTATCTAGTATGTCTGGAAATGAATCAGGTGTTGTAAAAAACATCCCACCTTTAATGGCATCTTCATGGTCTTTTTCGATATCTTTTAACCGTTCTTCACTAGGGATTAACAATAGCTCACCAGTGAGTATTGCCTCATAATCAACACCGCTACTAGCCCATCGATGCTTTTTCATTTCTATAACATCATTTCTGGCTGTATCTGAGCTGAGCGGATCAGCAAATCCAATTTTTAATAGGCAATCTACATCATACCAATGCCTAGCAAGTCTATCAGGGTTGGGGTTTTTATCTTGAGTGCAAAACTGATGTAAGGCTGTTAACTTTTCCCATAAAATATATTCTTGTTGGTATGCGTTTACACGCGCTTTTGGTAATACTAGTGATTCTAAGCCGGGGGTGTGACCCAAGTAACAATCAACCTCTATAGTTTGAGTTGGCTTACCTCTATTTCGTCCACCAAATTCGAGAAGAATATGATCTAATTGATAATCATGCTTTCCTTTTGTCATGCGAGGAAAATGGATATTAATTTTTTCGCCACCAGTTCCATCTTCAATTTCAGCATACAAACCTTCAATTTGATATTGAGATAATCTTTCATTTAGTATTTTAACTAATTGCTCACTCCAGTCTTGTAATTGTTGTTGCTGAACCTTTCTAAACTTACTACTTTGGCTTCGGTTTTTGGTGCTTTGCTCCCATGCAGCAAGTTCATCCTCTTCAGAAAGACCTGATAAATCAGCCCAATGTATCGACAAATCTATATCTTCTGAAAATCGAGAAATAGCTTCCCAACATTTACTTAATGCTGTTCCGCCTTTAAATGCGACTGAAAAATCTCCGAGCAATTTTTCTTCATAAAGAAGTCTTAAAATTTCAGTCACCCAAATATCTTTTTCTAGAAAGTTTGCAGCAAGACCTTTGGGATGGTTTTGAGCGCCAACTGTGAAAATTTCACTAAGTTCTTCATGCCTTGACTTGTCAGCATATAATTCGAATATATTCATTAAAGTAAACTATGCTCAATATTTTTTAGTTTGTTTTTCCACATTGCTAACATGGTATTTTTTTGTAGTTTAGAGAGAATTCTAACTGTTTCTTTTTCCGATAACTGTAAACGTTTAAAGGCGTTTTTTATTAATGACTCTGGAGTGTGTTCAGGAGAAAGCGTTAACAAACTTCTAAAAACTGCACCTTCAGGTTTGTTTTCCCATTGGAGCTTACTTTTAGTCGTATGATGTACTTGTACTACTTCATTACCAACTCTAAATTCCCTAGAAGGTCCAGTAGTCCAATATACGGATTTCATAGGAGCTTGAGTCTGCAACCCTAACCTATAGGCAGCTTCCAACCCTTGAGGCACGATTTTGTAATGATGTGTGCGTGCCCATGTTTTGGCGATTTCTTCAGCTTTCGCAGTAATCTTTATAGAAGGAATACTTTTAAGAGGTTTAGGGCGAGAATATATTCCTTTAGCAACACGAACAATTACCTTCTCTTTAGCCAAGCGACTCATTGCCTTTTGTACAGACGTAGTTGAGCCTAAGGAATAAAACCCCTCAATAGAAAATGGAGTTCCACGTTTCATACGGGAGACTCGATTAGCAACTAAAGCCGAAACAGACATACACCTATCAAACCTGACTATTTTCTCTATATGTGTAGATATTGTAGACCATACTTTAATTGATGTACAGATTGATTTGTGTCAGGATTACTTGTGTTTACCTGATCTATCTTTATTACTTTGAATTTCTATCGAGTAATCGACTACGTCATGTGAGCTATCGGATCTACGCTCCAATAATTCCGTTTAACTTATTGAAAGCAAAGCCTGTTATTGATAAGGCTAATTTCCTGAGGTGAGTAACCATTCCTGAGCATTTCAAAATCTCGATACTGTACGCCCGCCTTAATCCCATCTCCTTCCAAGTGATAAATCGAGCCTGATTTAGTCTCTACAATGCGTGCATTAGAATTGATTTTGACAATGACAGAACTACAAACATAATCATTTTCGACGAATCTACATGTGCTATCCGAGACGACAATACCAAACAACACAACAGCAAGTTCACTATCATTATCAAGAATAGAAACTAGTTGCCAATCTTTTAAGAACGTCTCCATTTTAGTCCTACTTTTACAGATTTTTATAAAATAGATAACTCGACATTAGTTCATTTCATCGATATAAAGTCACTTAACAGCTCTTCTTTCTCAACTCTATCAAAGTCAGGTTCCAAGAAGACTGACATTGAGATCAATGCTTGTTCTCCCCAGTGTTTTTGCCACTTAAAGTAAGACTCTAACGTATTAATAACATAGACTTTTCTGCCAATTGAATTAGCATTTTTAATATAGTTTTTAGGATCGGGTACTGGTGTTGGTCTTCTTACCACCATGTTTCGCCATATGCGGTTATCCGTTATAAAACTATGACTTGACGATGTTACTTCAGAAGGACCTAAAACCATCTTGCTTGTTCCATCTTTTTCAAGTTGAAAAAGACCAACTTCTTTTCTAAAGGCTAAGTAGTTTTCGTTTTTTAAAACACTATCTCGTCCCAAGCAAAGAATTCTATCTTGGTCTTCGAACAGCAATTTCAGGTAATTTTCTTGTTCACTAAACCAAAGGTTAAATTCATTTGAACCTTCAAATGGAGTGTTTTCAAATATCCATATTTCCCTAGCTTCACAATGAGATATACCAATTTGTTTTTTAATTTTTTTTGCTTCAATTGATATCTGTTGACTGAATTTCGCAAGTACCTTTGTGTGAGGTATTGATAATAATTGCATACGGTTCCCCAATATTAATTTGCTACTGATGCCAGATGATGGGAACACTTTACCGAAAGGCACGTTTTCTGACTTAACGTATTATCATAATGATAACTCATAACGGTAATTATTCAACTTATTATCAATTTGATTGAATCATTTTGATAACTCTGCAAGAATTATTTTAATAAAAATTAATTCAGAGATTTTATGTCCTTAAATAAATTAGGATATTTTCAAAAACTGAGATTAGAGTTTATTGAATTCAGGCTTGAATACTATTCATTCATTTCGAGAAAAGATTTAATAGATCAATTTGAAATTGGTCCCGCTAGTGCATCTCGCGATCTTGCCATTTACATAGAGTTAGCTCCTAACAACCTTGTACTTCGACATGAAAGTAAGCAGTATTTTCGTAGTAGTGACTTTTCTCCGATTTTCAATCACGAGCGTCAACAAGTGTTGGCAAGTTTAATCAATGGTTTTGTTGGACTTAGTATTGGAAAGAAATCTGAAGAATATAAATTTGTCGATTCTAGACCTATTGAAGATTTTGATCTTTCAGTATTGGGTCTTATATCTCGTGGGTTACATAGTAATGAAAAAGTTGTAATAAATAGAGAGTTATTTACTATCAAATGCGTATCATTGTCTTTGGATGGCAAAGTTACTGTAGCCCTTCATGATGATAAAAACTTTGTTGATATAAGCCGACATATGAATGAACTTCAAGGTGTATTGATGGTATAGTTGTATATCTTATGTATATGCACTTTTGTCTTTTGACTTCAACAATTAGCATTAGGTAAATGCCACAACTAAAGGACTGTATAAAAAATCAGTATTTATGGATTTTTCTCAAAAAATATGAGAACGTACATCTAAGATAAAAGCTGTTTGATACATGCGATGGAATATTATGAACAAACTAAAAAAAAGCATTAATGTAAGGTTTTTCTCAATTGAAGCTGAGGATAACTTTTTTTCTGAGTTCGTTTCTAATTATCAGGCTAATCTAATCAATGATAATCATACGAGAATTATTGGAATTCGAAATAAAAAGCATTTAATAAAAGCCTCTGAGAGTGTCCAACAAGCTGATATAGACATATACCCTGTTACAGTTGTTCGTGAGAGAAATACATGGCAAACAAAAGCAACTAGTGATGGTAAAATAACGTCTATAGCTATAAATCAAGGTATAATTGGAGATCCTTTCTTTTTCTCAATTATCCCACAGTTAAAAATAGTACTTGGATTTACATCAGGACCAAGCGTAAGTTTAAAGAGTGTAGGAAGCTCATTGCTGGATCAATTCACTAACAGTAGAGACAATAAAGTTAAACTTGAACTTATTCCAAAAGAAAAAGAATTCTCAAAATTAACTGAAATTATAGACTATAGTAGTTTGCACTTTAAAATAGGAACATCATCACTTTCAGATGTATCTGAAAACGCACCTCAACTAATTAAAGACCTAAGTAGCGCTCCCTTTATTGAAGGTAATATGCAATTATCCTTAGACTTTGATATTGATGGAAACGAAGATACAGGTCTTTCCAAACAAAATGTAATTGAAATAATAAATTACTTATCAAACCATGATGATTGTACTTTACTTAAAGTTAAAGGAAGAAATGAAGACGGTTCTAGCGTCCATCTAGATTTTAGCAACGCTTTCCTTACCTTTAAAACCGAAATTAGCACACGTCAAAAATACATAGACGAACAAATAGCGAAAGAAGTATTGGAGTCTGCTTTAGCCAACTTCAGAAGCAATACTTAATTGCTAGTATAACGTTTTGGTTTTTGTTCAATCAAATACATAAAATTATTAATCACTTAGACATTGATAATATCTCTTTTCTTGTTATCGGATGCAATGAATCGAGCATATTTTTTTCTAAAAGCTCTAGTAGTCCATGCAAGGATTCGACTTCAACATTAGCTGAAAGCTTATCATTGACTTCTTTTGCTGCCTCGCGGGACAAACCTATATTAATCAAATCGATCATTCGCTCATCACTAGCACCGATCTCAATGTAGGTATGTAGTTTGATACTAGCTAAATCGAGTTTTTTTAGCTTTATAACATTTGACAATAAAACTTGATAACAACGCAATGCATTTGCCATCCTGAATCGAATATCATTGTTTATAACTTTTATAACATCTCTGACAGCTTTATTCGGATTAACTAAATCTGTTTCTTTTTTCTTATGGTTTTCCATCCATTCAAGTTGCTCAGTAATAATATCTTTCAAGCTTTCCCCTTGAACCCATTTTGCAGCAATAACCCCCATATACGTCATTAGGTAATCACCTGTCGGAGTAAAGACACCGAATTCTGTTAGCTTTTCACAAACCTTAACCAAAACTTTATATAAATCTTTCGATTTGGGATGAGGTAAAACCCAATCATTTAAATCAGGTGTATCATTTAAAAATTTGAATAACTTGTTTTGCTGTATATAGCCTATTGTTGGGCTAGCTTCGAGGGTGAAAGGTGCGACTAATAAACTTTTATATGCGTTTTCTACAGCTGTATACAAAGAATTTAAGTCATCAGGGTCTAACTCCAATTCCTGTGCTTTGAGGGTTCTATCTATATTGCCTTCAGCTAATTCCTTAATCAACTTATTAGCAATAGTGTAAAATTTGTACTGGTTTTCTGCATCATGTGCGTACTGCCCTTCTAAAGCCAAGTAAACATGTGCTAACTCTTCATTTAGTGCTTTGAAAAATGTGGGTATCTTTTGCTCATCAATATCTACCTCTTCAAAATAGTCTTGCACTTGCCACTCTTCTGGTTCGACAATGAAGACATTACCAGCAAAATGCTCAAGCATTCTGCCAGCTCTTCCTGTAATGTTATTTATTTTTACATCGTCTAACCGTTCTGGCGCTCCCATTCCTGCGGATTGCATTGGTTTATAGAGAAATAGATTTTTTGCAGGTAAATTAACTCCTTCAGCCAGTGTGCTAGTACAAGCTACGAACTTAATTTGTTCTTCCTTAACGAGATTTTCAATCATGACCCTCAGAGAACTTGGCAAAGGACCATAATGGAAAGCAACCCCTTTCCTCAGGTTACTAGCCAATGTGAATCGATCATGGATAAACTCTTCAACATAATCAGCAGCTTCTTCTAATTCTTCGGTAGTATCAAAGAATTCAATTTTGTCCGCTATATTTCTCGCAATATCTTCACAATGATCTGTTTGGTTTCTATATATGATATTGCTATGACCTTGACCAAGCTTAATAGCAATATCTGATAGATGCTTCCCTTTAAAGCCTTTTGGTATTTCTATTTTATCTTCTGTGTTTAACCTTTGAATGGTCAAATTTCGACCTGCGGGTTTTACTTCCATTAAAATCTTAGCTACAGGTGAAACGGAAGTAATCTCTTTTGTAAATTTCACCCCTTCAAAAACTGTTGAGAATGAGTCTTGATAACTAGCAGAGGGCATACTAATAATTACTTGTGGGTAGCCACTAGTTTCTAACAACTTATCGATAGTAAGATGAAGCAACACCCCTCTACTTTCATCTGTTATGTTATGGGCTTCGTCGATAAACAGGTAGTTGAATGTTAAGTCACCCGCTTGCAACGCATCAAACAATCTCTCCTGAGTCATTACGAAAAATGTTTTGTCTGCGTAGGTGTTATCTTTTGGTACTGTGCAGATCTCAATCTGTTGGTCAAAATTATGTTCTTTAGCTATCTCGTAAAGTTTATTTGCAACCTCAGAAATTAAAGCTCTAGTAGGGACTATAATTGCAGCAAAAGCACCATCTGAGTCCATTATTCTTCTAACTAAATAACTAAGAATTATGTGCGTTTTCCCTGCTGACGTAGGTGCTACAGTTATTACATCTTCATCAGCTATAAGGTTCTCCCAAAGCGATCTTTGAAAGTCAGTAAGAGGGAAATTAAGATCTTCGACAGTATTAAGCTCTTGTCTAAAATCCATTTCAGCTTCAGAATAAAAATTGTACTTAAAATTTAGTGAAGGGTAATTTTTGTCTATGAGCTTTATATTTGGAAAATCTCCGGCATTGGAAAATACCTTTTTAGCAATTGCGATGATTTCTGGGTAAAGGTCACCACAAACATCAATAAGCATAGAAAGGAGTGCAGCGCCTTCCTTTCTAAATTTATTATCGTTTACCCTATAGAAATATTGAGCAATACTAACCAACTGTTTTACATGGTTTCTACTTAATTTAGCTTCCTGCCCAACCATTTTAAATACATAAGAACGGAAAAGTTCGTTAGTTGCTTGCTTATAATCCTCGCTAGCCAATGCTCTTGTCGAGAGTTTCGTAATGAATTGGCTCATTCTTTTATATCCATATATTTTATAAATTGTGTAACTAAATCATCAACGCATTTAAAAGGCAGAATCATTAATACAGTTTTATTTACTGGCAGCATCTTCCCCTCTAACTTTCTATAAAAATCTCCAATATATTCACCAGCGATTTTGAGATAGGCAGCTTCAAACTCATTTGGCACACAGCCAACCAACTCAGGCTTAGTAAAACCTATGAAACAAGAGTTATATAAAACATCTTCAAAATCAGGATTAGAGAGAGGGTTCAATATGTCTAAAAGTATATCTTCTTGTTCTTCATCTAGATTTGGAAAATCAATAAAACTCTCAATTAAATCAAATTCTTCTTGGTACTTATCTGCCGCTTTTTTTATCGAAGTGGCTGCTTCAGTTGCACCCGATTTAAAGTCCTTGTAAAGCTTTGATTCCCCCAGAAACAGCTTGAACTTGCCATCATAAAACTGTCCGTGAACACCATCAGCGCTAAAAACTGGCATTCTACGGGAAGTTTTAAATGACATTTTGCTTAATAATTTAGGAGCTTCTAGATATACATCAAGCAAAGTGAACATAATTAATTCACCCAATTCCCCCTTTGCTGTGTGCTGACTTAGCTTACGAATTGACTTTTCAAAGAGCTTTTCGGCAGCACCTTCTTTTTTCAATCCGAGTTTTTTCTCAATTTCACTGCACCTTAAAACGAAGTTCGTCAATATTCCATTTTTTATGGTGGCAAAGAATTGTGTTAGCGGATCAGGAGTACCATCAGGTGACACATACATAAGCAGGGTGTCGACTTGCCTGCCATCATCGAGAGTAAAAGGGACATCTACTCTTTTAAGTATTGCTTTTACTTCATCGCAATTTTTTAGTTGTGGCTCTAGTCGCTTATCCATATGAATTTTTTTATCTATCCTTATTTCTTAGAATACTATCAAATTCTGTAACTTATTCAATCAATAAGAATTTTTGGGAGGAGCTGTTCAAACATTAACTTATCTAGCAAATATGGGTGATTAAAGCACTATAGATTAGAGTCGTTATCTTGCAGTACAACGCTCATTGACTTTGAGAGGTAGGAACTAATTAATATATAAATTAATAAGCCAACTTCCGATAGAAGAAAGTTGGCTTCGAAATACACACTTCAAATCTAAATAATACTGATTAAGTCCAAATATTCAGCTTCGGTTATTACTTCCACGCCTTTTTCTCTAGCTGCATTAATTTTATTCTCGCCAACTTTTTCACCCGTAACTAGTAAATCTGTTTTTCCTGAGACCGATTTGCCAACTTTTGCACCAAGAGATTTGGCTTGTTTCTCCATATCACCTCTCGACCCTTGTTGCATCGAACCAGTAAACACAATTAGTTTACCTGCAATCGCAGAGTCACTAGAACCTACCTCCGATAATTTTGGAGTCACTGACAAATTGAAATCTAAACCATAAACCTTGAAGAACTCGTCCCTAACATTTGCCAGACCTTCAACAATAGCCTCTGCACTTAATTGAGCAAATCCATCTATCTTTACCATTTCTTCAACTGATACATCAAAAAGCTCAGTTATAGAATGATGCTGTAGTAGCTTTTCACAATTACCAGCTCCCAATCGGCTTACGCCAAAAGCAGCCAAGAATCTCCAATCTTCTATTTCTATAGTTTTACTTGCTATTAGTTGATCTGTTAAATTTTTTGCTGTCTTTTCACCAAAACCAAAACCAGTGAACTGATTATCAATACATTCATATATTTCATGAATTCTTTTCATCCCAAATCCATGAAGCTTCTCAATAATTTTAGGACCGAACCCATCTACATTACCCAATGTCTTAAAAAAATGAATAAGCGTATTCTCAGTCTGCGCAGGGCAATCAGTTTTGTTAGGGCAAATTAAATGATCTGACTCCCAAATTAGATGAGAATTACAACTTGGACAAGTCGAAGGTATTTGAGGTTCTGCGGCTTCAATCACTTTTTCAATTTTAGGTATAACTAAACCACTTCTAACTATTTGAAGAATTGCGCCTTTACCAACACCTTTATCTTTCACCATTTGGTAATGATGAACGGTGACTCTACTGATTGTAGCACCACTTAACTTAGTTGGAACAAGTTCTGCTACGGGTGAAATACGTCCTGTCCTTGATGTTTGAGGTATCACATCTAACACTTCAACTTGAGCAGATTCATCATTGACCTTAAATGCGATTTGCCATCTATGAAACTTCCTAGTTGCCCCCATGTGCTCTTTTATTTGTTCATTAGTAGTTTCTATGATTAAGCCATCGATGTCGTAATCAACTGCATTCCACATCTTTTCAAGTATGTTTTCAAAGTCAGATAGCAATTCTGATATGCTTCCCGTCCATTTTTCTAATGCTGAAAACGGATAAAATACACAAGCACCTTCATCTATTGCTTTTTGTACATCTTTATCTATTTTTTTCTCTGCGATTATTGCAGCTTGAATGTTTCGAGAGTTCTCAAACTTGTCACTTAATACTTCATCAAAGTAGCTTTTCTTAATTACGATCTCTCCGGGACCTAACGCTCGGCCAGCATTCTTAGCTACTTGTAACCCTCGCTGAAAAGCACGAGTTATATCCTGACCTCTAGTGCCATCACCACGGGTATAAAGTGTGGTCCCATCATCATAGGCAGCATAACCATCAAGCTTTGGAGTAATTTTTAGTTCAATTAACTTTTGATCAAAATTAATTTCTGAAGCTGCTTTTATAATTCTTTCAGTCCACTTTTTTATTTCTTCAAAAGAATAAGCCTTATCAGTCGATAGCATTTTTTGAGGGAGTGGGACGGTTTTACTATCAATCAGAACTTCTGGCTCTACATTTGATAAGAAAGGATTGTCAGGATCTAAATCACGGAAGTAAGATAAATAGTCATCGTACATCTTATCTTCAATAATAGGGTGACCTGATCTATAGAGCGCATTGGCAACTTTAAGAAGTGTTTCCAACTCTTTAACACTGTGATCGTTTAAAGAAAAAAGATTCTCTACATCGGTAGAACCAAATTCAAGATTTAGCTTGTCAATAATAGCGATTTGGTTTTCGTTTAATTTATAGTTAGACATCACTACTACCCTTATGCTGCCATTTGAAATTCTAATTGAGTTCTATTTGAAACATTTGAGTTCGGGGTGACACCCATTGCCCCTGTTCGACCTACTTGGAATTCTACATCCAATAAGGTCGTCAACTCTTCTTGAGCTGGAAACTTAAATGCGATTGCCCATCTTGGTGCACGCGCAACAAAACCTAATTGATTTTGTAAGGTTTTATCATTGACTTTGATTACCACACCATCAATTTCATACGCTAATTGAGCGCGGCGTTGACCAATATCTTGATAGTACTCCAATGCCTGAGCCACATCGACAACACATTTTGTTTCTGGACACACAGGGAGCCCATAGGACTTTAACCGCATTAGCTGAGCAAAATGTTCGTTTGGTAACGCTAGACCTTCTACTTGCCCCGTTGAATATGCATAAAAACGCAGCGGCCGACTTGCGGTGATCTTAGGATCGAGTTGCCTTAAACTGCCAGCTGCGGCATTACGAGGATTTGCAAAAGTTTTATCCCCTTTCGCTTCATTTTTTTCGTTTAAGCGTTTGAAACCTTCCAGATCCATAAACACTTCGCCACGCACTTCGATCAGCTTTGGAATATCCTCGCCGCGCAGTTTTAAAGGAATATTACGAATCGTTTTTACGTTTTCGGTAATATTCTCACCGACTTGACCATCACCACGGGTTGCCGCTTGAACCAACACCCCATTTTCATACACTATCGACACTGCCAACCCATCTAGCTTAGGTTCACAGCAGTATCCAATTGGCTCTGCCGTCCCCAAGCGCTCTTTTATCCGGCGATTAAAAGCAACTAAATCGTGATCTTCAAATGCATTATCGAGCGACAACATGGGAATGCGATGGGTAACTTGATCAAACTTTGCCAGCGCCTCCCCTCCTACCTTTTGGGAAGGAGAATCCGCACTAACACACTCTGGGTGTGCCATTTCTAATTTTAGTAATGATTGCATTGCACGGTCATATTCAGCATCCGGTACTGTTGGATTATCCAGAACATAGTATTGATAATTGTATTCTTCTAATTGTGCTCTTAATGACTGGATTTGCTCTAACACGTTATCTGACATCTCAACCTCTGAAGAAAAAAAAGCCACTTGCTGTTGGCAAAGCGGCTTTTATTATTGGTTTCTTCCGCTTTTTAAGAAAGAAACACTGAAGTGTAAAACTTACTTTCACGCAAAAAAAAATACGTGAAAAATTAACTTATTTAGACAGCGTACTCACGTACTTTTTCGACATAGCCGCGCACTGCAGAGACAGATAGAGGCTCCCTGTTTGAATCCAGCACTTGCGCACCAAACTCTTCAGCCAGTTTTTTAGCTGCGCTGTGTAACATATTAAACGCCGCCAAACTATCTCCTTCGCAAGGTAACGTCATAAATAAACTAACCCCTGCTGTCGAGAATTGCTCCATATTGTCAATATCAAACGTTCCTGGGTTATACATATTCACCAAACGGAACATTACAGCGCCTTGCCCTGACGGCTCAACATGGCGATTGAAGAAGCCTTCGTCTGAGTATTTAAAGCCAAGACTCAATACACTCGGTAACAGTCTAGAGCCTGCCATCGTCAAGCCCTCAGGCATACTAATATGCAAGATAATAAAATCACTTGGCTTCGCCTGAGCTGGTTTTGAAGGTGTGGAAGTTTGCTCTTCTTGCACGTCATCTTCACTTTGCTCATCGTCAACAGCAGAAAAGTCAAGATCACCGATCTCGGGCTCTGCTTCACGCTTAGTTACAGTAGTAGGCTTTGGGGTTGATTCAACCGCAGGTTCGCTCTTTGGTGCCTCTTCATCTTTTTCCTTTTTGCGAACTGACCATAATCCATGGATCAATAACCCACCGATGACCAGCGCACTAATAATGATCAGTGCCCATCTTAACTCTGTAGCCATTACTCACCTTTTTTGCTTTATTCTATGCGTGTGCCATTTGCACCGCTTGTTCTATGTCTACTGCCACCATACGCGATACGCCAGGCTCGGCCATTGTAACACCTGTTAAACGACCCGCCATCTCCATCGCCACTTTATTGTGACTAATATATATAAATTGCACCGACTGGGACATTTCTTCTACAAGACGGCAAAACCGCCCTACGTTAGCATCATCCAATGGCGCGTCAACCTCGTCCAGCATACAAAACGGCGCTGGATTTAATCGAAAGATTGAAAACACTAATGATAATGCGGTCAGCGCTTTTTCTCCACCACTTAACAAGTGAATTGTGGAGTTTTTCTTACCCGGTGGCCGTGCCATTATCGTCACGCCGCTCTCCAGCATATCATCCGAAGTTAATTCTAAGTAAGCACTTCCTCCACCAAATACTTTAGGAAATAACTCATTAAGGTCTTGATTCACTTGTTCAAACGTTTGCTTAAAACGACTTTTTGTTTCACGATCAATTTTTCTAATGGCATTTTCTAACATCTCAAGCGCTTGTTGCAAATCCTCCAATTGGGCATCTAAATACTCGGCTCTTTGCTTAGCTTCTTGGTGTTCGTCAATCGCCGCTAAGTTCACCGCCCCTAAGCGTTCGAGTTTTTGTTGGATTTGATTCAACGCAGCTTGATGCTTTGCCGCTTCAGCACCTTCAGTCAAGGTATCTAAGACTGCTTTTAGTGTTTGACCAAGCTCGTCAAGTGGTTCAAGCGCCGCTTGCGCTTTCAACGTTAGGCTTTGTTCTTCTAAAAGCAAGGCCTGCTTTTTCTCTTTCAACCTCGCTTGTTGCTCAGAAACCTCTCTTAAACTGTGCTGTTTCTCTTCTAATACCTGTTTTGCATTTTTAACCGCGATGGTTTCCGATTCAAGCTGAGCTTCACTTGCAATGATCTGTTCAAGTAAAGCTGTAATTTCTAAATCAAGTTCAAGCAAAGGCTCAACATTAGTACTTTGCTCATCGGTGACACTCGCTCTTGTGTCTTCTAGCGAAACAATAGAGGACGCTAAATGAGTCAGTTTTGCATTAGCAAGTGCCAAATCACTTTGAGCTTTTTGCACAGCAAGCTCACTTTCATGCAACTGAGCTTGGGTCTTTGCAACCTGTCGTTGCAAATTGAGTTGTAAGATCTTTTGCTCAGTTACGTTATTTTTATGATGTTCAAGTTCTATTTCTAATGCTTGCTGGCGTGCAAATAAAATCTCAAGCCCAATACTACGTTCATCTGCACCTTTTTCTAACGCGTCGAGATTTTTCAGTAGTCCATCACGCTCTTTTTCCAGCTCGATTGTACTTTGTTCAAACAACACACGTTGCTCATCAACCACGCGAGTATGCGTTTGGTTACTTGCGATGGATTGAGATAACTCATGCACAGACTGTTTAACTGTTTCTAACTCGTTTTCTAATTCAGTCAGTACTTTCGTTGCTTGTTTAACGGTCGCACCGTGCTTTGCTTCTTGTCGCACCAATTCCTCCATGGTCGATTCAAGATCACGTAAAGCTTGATATTGACCTAATCGAGATTCAATACGATTTTGCTCAGCAATAAAATTTGAACCATAAAGTTTTGCATTTTCGTCTATCGCCATCAACCAACGCTCTTCTTGAGATAATTGATTTTCTGCTGTGACGAATTGAATACGTGACAAAAATTGGGGATAAATACCTGATTCAACAAGAGCGGCAACAGAGCCAGCCAATTGTTCAAGGGTAGATGACTGTTTACTCGGCCACACACTGTTTGGCGTTTTTCTATCACTGATTAAAAGATCATCGAGCCCTAGTAACGCACTTTCGACTACTCGTTCGTAACCTTTTTTAACTCGCAATTGACTCAATAACGAAGCTTGGTTGTTTAACTTATCTTCATCGTCTAACAGTGCTTTAAGTGCTGATAATTTTGCGTTTGCCGTTTGCAACGAAAACTTTGATGCTTCCCATAAGGATTCATCTACTTTGAGCCCTTCAATCAGTGATACACGCTTTTGACTGAACAACTGACTATGCTGTTGGTATTGAGCAAGCTGTTTAATCAATCGTTGATGTTCCACTTTAAGCGAAGCTAATTTGCTGCTTGGATCGTTTGTCTTGTGCGTCTCGATCTTCGTATTTAAAAGCTCAATGCGTTCTTGCAAAGAAGTGCGGTGTTGTTGGTTCGTCTGGATTGTAAACTGATGAGCTTGATATTCGCGAGAAACTGAATGTAAAGTTTGCTGTAATTCAGCTAACTTTTTGTCTTGCTCGCTAAACCTTGTATTACACTGTGCAATTTGAACGTTAGCCTCATTAAAGCGCTCCTCTTGAATTAGGCATTCCTGCATTGCGTCTTCAACTTTAGCTTGATACAACTCAACATTAGCTTGCTGGCTTTGCAGTAACGCTTCTGTTTCTTTTAGTTCAAGATCGAGTTTAGCCAGTTCACTCTGCAACGCGCGCTTTTTTTCGACGCAGTACACTTTTTGTTGTTCCGCTTTCGCTAAATCCAACTGTTGTCGGTGATGTTTTTCGCGGATACTCTGTAGCGAGTCTTGTGCAATTGTCACCTTGTTTTCTAACGCACCGAGCACATCTTCATGCCCGCCAGTTGCCAACGTTAAGAACGCCAATTCCGAGTTTACTTTTTCAAGTTCTGCAGCTTTTTCCTGTTGTTTAACATGAAGTTGTTGCCATTTAAGTACTGCGAGCTCACCTTTTAATGTTCTCTCTTGTGCTTTTAGTGTTCGATACTCACTGGCTGATTTTGCTTGCTCTGACAATTTTGCAAGCTGGTTATGCAGCTCTTGTCGGACGTCGAGCAGGCGTTCTAAGTTGTCACGCGTGCTTTTTATTCGCGTTTGAGTTTCTCGGCGACGTTCTTTGTATTTAGATACACCCGCAGCTTCTTCGATAAACACTCGCAGTTCTTGCGGTTTACTCTCAATTAGACGTGAGATCATACCTTGTTCGATGATCGCATAACTTCGTGGACCAAGGCCGGTACCTAAGAAAATATCGGTAATATCACGGCGACGACATTTACTGCCGTTGAGATAATAAAGTGATTGACCATCTCGTGTGACAACACGTTTGATGGCTATTTGGTTACGTTCTGCAAAGGTGCCAGGTAGACGGCCATCTTGATTATCAAACGTTAACTCAACAGATGCTTGCGACACAGGTTTGCGATGTGTAGACCCGTTAAAAATAACGTCTGTCATCGCATCACCGCGTAAATTTTTTGCCGAACTTTCGCCAAGAACCCAACGCACTGCATCAATGACGTTTGACTTGCCGCAACCATTAGGCCCAACAACACACGTCATTTGATCTGGAAAAGGAATTTTAGTCGGTTCCACAAACGACTTAAATCCAGCAAGTTTTATACTACTTAGGCGCATAGAGTTATTTTTATTAAAGGCACAATGCTGAGTGTTAAGTGCTACCTTAACTGTGTCGTTTAATGTTGTCTACAATGATACCCGTAGCCATCGCGACATTCAGTGACTCTGCTGCACCAAAAGCTGGGATTGTGACTTTGTGCGTAATATATTGGCCAATTTCTTCACTGATCCCGTGAGATTCACTGCCCA
Organism: Pseudoalteromonas luteoviolacea B = ATCC 29581; assembly: GCA_000333235.1. Taxonomy (GTDB): domain Bacteria; phylum Pseudomonadota; class Gammaproteobacteria; order Enterobacterales; family Alteromonadaceae; genus Pseudoalteromonas; species Pseudoalteromonas luteoviolacea_D. The sequence goes on from CAPN01000016.1 coordinate 17,097, forward strand.
TCACTAGCACACCTTGATCACCAAAAGGGGTTTTATGGACATTTTCGCCTGCTAAAAAAGCCCCATATATTGGTCCATTATAGTTTTTAAGAAAGCCACACAGTGATGTTCTGACTGCGTGAACTCGCACAAAACTACCCATCGTGGCGCTGATCACCTTTGGGTTATATTGATCTGCACAGCTTTCACTTAACACCACTTGCTTAAATCCGTACCAATCAGCAACACGAATAATAGTACCTAGATTCCCTGGATCAGACACACCATCGAGTGCTAATACCCATTTTGACGCATCAATGGGTTGGTCTTCTGGCATCGGTACAATCGCAACAGCGGCGTTATTTGAAACTAAAGTACTCGCTTTACTTAATTGCTCATCGTTCGTTTCTATTACATCGAAATGACTAAATAATTCTTTATACTGTTCAATAAATTGAGGTGTCGCAAATAACGCATCTACTTTTCCCCCAGCAGAAAGCAGCTCAAGCACGTTTTTTTCACCTTGAACTAAATACTGTCCATATTGTTTGCGAAATTTTTTCTGACCTAAAGCACGGATCAATTTAAGCTGGTTTTTAGACGCCATGAATTACCTCTTTGATTAGTCGCTCAATTATAACGTCTAGCCTTGGATATGAGAAATAGAACCAATGGGGTCAGAGTAAATTGAAATTGCATTTTCCCTTGTCATTATTTGCTTTTATCAATACCCTTTGATTTCATTTACAAATGGAAGTGCATTATGTCGCCTGAACTCTCTGTCATACTTCTTAATTTAAGCGCACTAATAATTTGCTATGGTTTTATTAATCCTAGGTTTTCTGGAAGTAATTTTAATAAAATTTGCTTTCAAGATGCACTCGCATCGTTGGTTGTTTTTTCAATCGTGGGATCTATCTATTACGGTAAAGGGGTGACATTTTCGTTGGTCATTTTCGAAGTGAACTGGTTTTGGTTTACGCTTATCACGTACGGTGCAATTGAGCTACTTTGCTTTATGATCTACAAAAAACGTTATGGGATCGACATGCCATAACCACTAAAATAACTCTATAAAAAAGCCAAACATCTCTGTTTGGCTTTTTTTATCGAATAAAGAGTATTATTCTGGCTTGTGTTTTACAGCCCAAAGATGCAGTACCTCGTGCGCAATCGTTGCTGCTGCAATGCTGGTTAACTCACTTTGATCATAGGCTGGAGACACTTCAACGACATCCATTCCGATGATGTTGATGCCTTCTAGACCGCGAAGCACTTTTAGGATCTTATCGCTTGTTAAACCACCGCACACTGGCGTACCAGTCCCTGGTGCAAACGCTGGATCTAAACAATCGATATCAAAAGTAAGATAAACAGGTAAATCACCTACACGCGCTTTAATCCGCTCTGCGATTTCTTTACCTGTTAAGTCATTACCTTCCATACCGTTGATCACTTCAAAGCCATGACCGTCTTCAGTATATTCCGTGCGAATACCGACTTGGATCGAGTTTTCTAGGCTTATCAGCCCCTCTTTCGGTGCGTGATAAAACATCGTACCATGGTCATAGCTAGACCCATTACTGTACGTATCGGTGTGAGCATCGAAATGAACCAACGCCATTTTACCATAGTGCTTGTGGTGTGCTCTAAGTAAAGGCAACGTAACAAAGTGATCACCACCTAAACCTAATATAGCGGTACCTTGTGCTAGTAGTTTATCGGCTGCTTGCTCTAACTTAGCAGTGAAATAAGATGCATCACCACATGGATACGTAAAATCGCCGGCATCATGAACACTGATACGATCAAATAAACTAAATTTCCACGGGAACTTTTTATCTTCCCAAGCAAGGTTTGTTGACGCACGACGAATCGCGTCTGGGCCCAATCGTGCACCTGGGCGACCTGATGTTGCCATATCAAACGGTAAACCTAGCACAACAACATCACTTTGAATATTAGTTATGTCGCGAACCATAGGCTGACGTAAAAACGTCATGCCATTTGAATATAACGAGTGATCTGGGTGGTCAAATAGTACAGTCATCGATTAAACATCTTCTAAGTAAGTGTAACCTTCAATACCCATCTCTAATTCAGCTAGAGATTGAGCTTGCTCTTCTTCTGGTAATTTACTTCTCACCAATTCGGCATAAAGCTTTTTAAACTCTTCCACATCAAGATGAACATAACGCATCATGTCAGCGACACTATCACCTTCATGAATTTCGCCTAAGCTCAGTTCACCATTATCTTCAATGCGTGCTTCAACGCTATGCGTATCACCAAATAGGTTATGCATATCGCCTAAAATTTCTTGGTAAGCACCCACTAAGAAAAAGCCCATTAAATAAGGATTGTCGGCTTTAAACTCTGGTACTGGCAAGGTGGCTTCAATGCCTTGACCGTCCACATAATGCTCTACCGCACCATCAGAATCACACGTGATGTCTAATAACACGGCACGACGTGTTGGTGCTTCCAACAAACCACTCAGTGGTAATACAGGGAAAACTTGTTCAATACCCCATGCATCAGGTAACGACTGAAATAACGAAAAGTTAATGAAAAACTTATCTGCTAGCTTCGCACTTAATTCATCGATAATAGGACGATGGAAGCGATTCTTATTGTCCATACGTTGCTGCAGTTCAAAGCACACTCTTAAGTTAATTTGCTCCGCCCAAGCTCGCTGCTCTAGGGTTAAAAGACCCATCGCAAACAAATTATGTGCTTCTGCTAAGTCACCTTGCGTATCGTGATAAATCTCGATAAGTGCGCGATCATCACTTTGCTTATCTAACGCAAGCCACGACTCCCACATGTTAAATAGCAAGATAGGATCATCTTCTGCTGGCGCATTAACGCCCTCAGGAATGTAAGACTCCGTACCAACAACGTCCGTTATCAGGACCGCATGGTGTGCCGTTAAAGCACGACCAGACTCTGAAATAATTCGTGGCATTGGTTGCTCATACTGCAAACACGTATCACCAACGGTGTAAACAATGTTATTGGCATATTCTGCAAGGCTATAGTTCATCGAGTTATGTGATTGACTGCGCGTGCCATCGTAATCTACGGCTAAACCACCACCGACATCTAAACACTGTAGATTTGCCCCTAAACGACGCAGTTCGCAGTAAAAGCGAGCCGCTTCACCCACACCGACTCTCACGTCGCGAATATTAGCCATTTGTGAACCGAGGTGGAAGTGCACTAATTGCAATGACTCTAGCTTGTCTGCTTTTTTTAGTTTATCGATAACGTTCAATACTTGCGATGCAGATAAACCAAATTTAGACTTCTCACCACCACTCGCTTGCCATTTACCTTTGCCCTGTGACGCTAAACGAACACGAATACCTAAACGAGGGGTAACGTTAAGATCTTTAGCTTCAGCCATGACCAGGTCAAGCTCAGAGCGTTTTTCTAATACAATGTAAACTTTGTGACCTAATTTTTCACCAAGTAACGCAAGACGAATATATTCTTTATCTTTATAACCATTACACACGATCACCGCTGACGTTTTCTCTGCCAACGCTAAAACTGTCAAAAGCTCTGCTTTACTGCCAGCTTCTAAACCTAGCTGCTTTTTCTCAGACGCTGATTGACTCGCAATAATTCCTTCGATTACTTCACGTTGTTGATTTACTTTAATTGGGTATACCAACAAATAGTCTTCTGGGTACTGATAAGACTCAATAGCTTGGTTAAACGCATTACAAATGTTGTTTACACGTTGTTCCAAAATTTGTGGAAATCGAACGAGTGCTGGCAGACTATATCCCTGCGATTTAATTCTTTCAGCAATACTCTCTAAAGTTACGGCATGTTCTGGATATGAAAGATTTGGCATGGCCGTAACCTCTCCTTGCTCATTGATGCCAAAAAAGCCCTGGCTCCAGTGACGCACGTTGTAACAAGTCAAAGCTTGTTCAGAAGAGGAGGTGTTGGTCATTAAGGTTCCTTATTTCTATTAAAGCGTGTCTAGGGGTTTAAAGTTCGCGCATTAGACGGAAAAGCGCAAGCTCAGTCCAACAAGTTTTTATTATCGTAACGATTAATTATTTTCATTTCAAGAAGTGACAAACTGGCATGAAAAAGGCGCTGATAAGCGCCTGAATTTTCATTACTTTTGGAATATCCACAATGCTAAACGAAGAAAATTATTTTACGTTAAAAAGTGATCGTTTTTTGAAAGACTAATTTAGCAACGAGCTTAACTAAAATTACCTTCTTCCTACTGCTGTTTGAAAACAAAATAGCGATTCAGAAAAGTTAGCCCAACAATCAAAAGTCACACAGTTTTAAGTAACCTATTTCCCGTCTAAACAACATGAAACTGGTTACATTTCGCTATGATGCCATAGCGAGTCTACGATATCGGTGAACGATTTCGCTGTTTTGACTTGAGAAATTGAGCGCCCTGCCATTTTAGCCATATCGTACAAATCAAAATAACCGACAATTTTTTGACTACCGGAAGCTACAACCAATAAATGTTCATCACCTTCTTGCTCAAGCAATTTAACGATATCTAAAACTCTTGCAGATTTAACATCGTGCTCAGTAATACAGTTAAGCTTTGCTTTCGATACCATGACTTCACCAATGGTTAAATCACAACGCGGGATACCTGTCTTAGCAACAATTTTTAAGATTGAGCTACTTTGTAATCGAGCTTTCGAAATAACACCGAGCAAATTATTGTATTTATCCACGACGAAGCTAGTCCGATTGTGGGTTTTCTCTAAAACTAGAAGTGCTTCATCAATACTGCTGTCAACATCAATTAGCTGTGGAGGAAAAACGCTAAAGACATGCATTACGTGATATGCAGGGCTTGATGGCGACACATTCGATTGTTCAGGAAAATAAAGCTCTGAAGCAGGTACTTTAGCAACAGATTTGATAGCAAATGCATTTGAAGTAGACATAAATCACCTATAAATTTAGCAAATTAAACGAAATTGAAAACGCTGAATTACGCTAACGCAGGTGGGGCTCTTGCTTGAAAAGAATCGGTATTTAAATTAGTTACAAATGCACTGTGATAAAAAGAATTAGACGGCGATGAGCCGATAAAATGCTCACCGACGGCGATATCAATGATATCGTCATTATCGTCACTGTTATTCTGCTCAGATAAAATAAACGAGATACTAGCATCGTTATTATGCACTTCATTCGAATTAAGCGACGACGTGCTTTGTCCTACTTCGAGTAGCACAATTAACGCAAAACTTGTCACTAACCAACGCAAAAACTGCATGAAAACTCCAACTGCAACAGAAGAGTGATACTGCTCACTCTTATTTCAGAGTATGATCTCGATCAAGATTTTACAAGATCATTTTAACTATTATTTTCGTGATTTTCCGTTGCTTCAATTCTAGACACTAAAAGTTGTTCAACACGCATCCCTTCAAGGTCAATCGCTTCGAACTTAAAGCCATTACAAAGAATGTAATCGGTGCGTTTTGGGATGCGTTTTAATCGATAAATCAAAAACCCTGCAACCGTTTCGTAATTTCCTGGGTCGGGAAGGTCTTCCCAATCTAGTGTCCGACACAAATCGACGATCGGTGTACTGCCGTCGACCAACCAGCTGTTTGCGTCACGGGCAACAATTTGCTCTTCCCACGTACTTGGTGCGAGATCGCCCATAAAGCTAGTCATAATATCCTTTACAGTCACTATCCCCACAACCAATGCATATTCGTTAATGACCACAGCGAATTGCGCTGCGGCTTGTCTAAACGCATTTAATGCTTCAGACAAAGTGAGCGTATCCGGCAAATAAAACAACTCTCGTTCTAATATTTCTTCATTCAGTTGAACTTTACTGCCACTTAACAACTGTTTTAGAATTTGTTTCGATTCAACATAACCCACTAGTTTATCCAATGATCCATCACACACTAAAAAGTGGTTGTGAGGGTTTTCCATAATTTTAGTCGTAATACTTTCGGAATCGTCATTAATATCAAAGTAAACAATGAGTTCTCGAGTTGTCATTGTCGTTGGTAATGTGCGGCCTTCAAGTTCAAATACATTGCCAATCAAACGATATTCTTGCGCTTGCAGCAATCCACTTTCGGCACCTGCATCCACCATTGCCACAATTTCTTCGGCTGTCACCGAATCTTGTCGTTCTGTAGGCAAACCAAGCAGACGGATAAAGAAATTCGTTAAACCATTAAATAATGAAACCAGTGGCTTGAAAGTGCGTGTCACCATATTCATGATATGAACGACCCGCAGCGCGACCACTTCTGGCACAATCATGGCAATTCGTTTTGGCAATAAATCGGCAAACAAAATGAAGGTTGAAGTAATAATAAAAAAGGATAATAGAAACCCTGCTTGTTCTGCCCAAGGCCCAGTATAGACTTGCAAGACATAGCCGGTAATTTTATCGGTAAGTGCTTGCTCACCTAAAATACCGCCTAGTATCGCTATGGCATTTAATGCTATCTGGATCATCGCAAAAAATGCTCCAGGGTTGTCTTGCAATGCTAAAACTGCATCAGCACCAGGCACCCCTTCGTCTTTAAGCACTTTCAGTTTGATTTTTCGAGAAGCCGCAATTGCAATTTCCGACATCGCGAATAGTGCACTGAGTAATATAAGCGCCAAAATGGCAAAGAGATCAGACATAGTAAAGCCTTGTCATACGGACTAAATTGCTGGCGATTGTAGACGGTATTTTCATACTGACAATCAAAAAATGCTCAAATTAGCTAATATTTACTTATCGTTACGAGCAGTAAAACTTGTTTTTAACCGCTTACTTTACATGACTTTCTTTTCCCCATGGTATTCATAACACTTTGTTACGCAAAAGCTCTGCAGCTTTCCATTGATTGGGGTATAGTCCAATCTAGTCATTTTGTAAATAAAGAGGTTTAAGGTGAGATTATCTCAAGGTATGGAATACTTCTTTGCTGGCTTTTCGCTCATCACACAGAAAGGTCTAAAGCGCTTCGTGTTTATTCCTCTACTCATTAACATCACTCTGTTTGGTAGTTCGTTATTTTTCCTCTACGACTGGCTCACCAAAGGGTTTGAATATCTAAACGAACTGCTCCCAAGTTGGCTTTCATGGCTTGAGTGGCTCATGTGGCCAATGGCCATTTTAGTGATTTTATTTTCTTACAGTATGGTGTTTACCGTCATTACCAACTTTATAGCGGCGCCCTTTAATGGTTTACTAAGTGAAAAGGTAGAACTCTATTTAACTGGTCAAAAAGTCAATGACGACAGTATGTTCGACACGCTAAAGGACGTACCACGAATGTTAGGTCGCGAATGGACGAAACTGTGGTATTACTTACCGAGAGCTATTGGCTTTTTCATCTTGCTATGGATTTTACCGATCATTGGACAAATCTTTTGGGTGATGTTTACGTGCTGGATGTACAACGTCCAATACAACGATTACCCCTTTGATAACCATAAGATTAGTTTTAAAGAAATGAAACGCACGCTTAAAACTGAACAAGGACTTTCATACGGATTTGGTTTCGCGGTATTTCTACTGACTGCAATCCCTGTTATTAATTTAATTGTAATGCCCGTTGCCGTTTGCGGTGCAACCAAGCTATGGGTTGAAAACTACCGTAGTCACTATCGAAATTAAATACAAAAATAACCCCCAAAAGCTGGGGGTTACTTCCATAAACCGGTTTAAGAATATACGTTTTGGGGCACGTATTTCACCCGCACATGCACCGTGATTTCTTCCCTATCGTGAAATAGGTGTTTTGCCTGAAGCTCATAATCAACATCGTATTTTTGCAATTCGTCATGGATAAGCGTTAAACACGCTAAAACACATTCAAAACGTTTTTTCATTGGGAGTTTCAAATTAAAGATCAGCTCCTTGGCAAACGCATTCACCATCCAATCAACCATTAAATTAGCTACCCTAATCGGCTTTTCAACCATATCACACACCAACCAATCAATGTTGCGACGATCTGGACGGTATTTAAAACCATCTTCACGATAGTGTTTGACTTGCCCAGTTTCCATCAAATCGTCATTCATCGGTCCATTATCAATTGCGGCGACAAACATGCCTCGACGAACCAATTGGTACGTCCAACCTCCAGGACATGCGCCTAAATCAACTGCACGCATACCCGAACGTACGCGCTTTTCATAATCTTCTTTAGGAATGAATACATGAAATGCTTCATCAAGTTTTAATGTTGAACGACTTGGACCATCTGAGGGCATTTTTAAACGTAAGATCCCCATTGGGTAAGGGGAATTATTATTCGAAAACGAATAACCTATATAGGCTGTGTCTGTTGCGATAAACAAAGCATGGGCGACAGGTTTGTTTGTCATCAACTGTCGACTTAATTTGCCTTCGCGCTCAAGCGCTTTAGCAAGCGGCGTACTAAACTTTTTACAAAATTTAGATAGCTCTTTGCCTGTGTTGGTGTCGGGCGTTTCAACTCGCAATTCTCCGCACTCAGGAAGAAAGTCGATGTGCTCAAAAATCGCACCGATCCGATCTTCGACAGGCATTTTGTTGACTAACCGACCAAAAAACCATTGTCGCGCAAACACTAAGTTTGAAAATGGCAGTTTTTTAATCAGTCTTGCGCCTTGCTCAGGATCAAAACACTCGTAAACAACAAACCCTGTATCGGGCTTCGCTTTTACATAACCTGAGACGTCCGCTTCTGCAGCTAAATAAGTGATTTCTGCGGCTGCATCATTTTCAAAACCGCTACGACAATAAATTACAATACTCGACATGAGCTTAACGTTCCGCTAATTGAGACTCGCGCCCGCGAGCCACTTTTGTGATGAAAATACACCACCCAAAAATAAACAAAGTCCCGCCAATTGGCGTGATCATTCCTAACCACTTTATTCCCGTCAATGCCAAAATATACAAACTGCCACTGAAAAAAAGCACACCAAGAATAAAACTAAGCACAGTGACTTTCAAAATCAGTCCTTTTTCGATAAGTAACCCAATCAAAATCAGCGCTAATCCATGGTACATTTGATAAGTCGAGGCAGTATTAAATATCGACAAGGCGTATTCGCTTAAATGCGCTTTTAAACCATGCGCAGCAAAAGCCCCCAAGACAACCGAAAACAAACAAAATAAGCCCCCAAAAATGTAAGCGACTTTGCTCATTTTAGTGTCTCTTGAATAAACGTTACGATGATTTCCGCTGCGCGCTCTCGGTGCATACTCTCGCTAAATCCACTGGCTTTTCGTGGTTTAAAAGAGTGATCACCGTCCTCTAACCAATGAATTTCAAGTGATGAAGGTAAATTAAGGCGAGAGACAAAGTCTTTATTCCCGAAAGTATCACGCTCGCCCTGTATAATATGAAACGGCAAGTGAATATCAGAAAAATGCTCGGTACGCAGTTTTTCTGGTTTCCCTGGGGGGTGAAACGGATAACCTAGGGCAATCACACCTGACACATTATCGATGCCTTCGGCTGCTAACAACGTTGCCATTCGGCCACCCATCGACTTTCCAGCGATAAAACAAGGTAAATTATTATCTAACTCAGTTAAATGACGTTTAAAACAGTCCAGTAGCTTTGGTGCTCTATCTGGTGGCCGACGTTTATTTTGTGCTTTGGCTAACTGCATATAGTCAAAATCAAAACGCGCGACGTTTACACCGCGCTTGGCGACCTGCTTTGCGATATCGACCATAAAATCGCTGTCGGACCCTGCACCTGCCCCATGAGCCAATACTAAATTGGCGATTGGTTTATTCGCGTTGTCTTTAATTAATGCCATTACAATTGCTCTTGTTCTACAAGTGATAACATCCAATCTTTGAAAGCGACAATCTTTCCTAGCTCGGATTGAGATTCTCGCAATACTAAATAGTATGCATTTTTACTTTCAAGATGATGACTAAATGGGATAACTAATCGCCCTGCGTCTAATTCGGGTTTTGCTAAAACGCTGTTGCCAAGCGCAACGCCTTGTCCATGAACTGCGGCTTGCAGCACCATCGATGAGTGACTGAATATAGGCCCAGTATTCACTTGCACATTACGAACACCTGCCGTTTTCATCCAAAGTTTCCATGGCCGACGTGTCGTATCATGCAAAAGGGTATGCAACGCCAAATCATTTGGCTGATTTAACGGCCTTGGCCCGGTTAATAACATTGGGCTGCACAATGGCACAAGATATTCTGTATGAAGTTTATGTGATTGTATGCCACTCCAATGTCCCCGGCCATAGTAGATTGCAACATCGACATCATCCGTTAATGAATTCTCATCATGGTCTTGAGCTTTTATACGAACGTCGATTTCAGGGTGAGCCTCATGAAATAAACTAAGCCTTGGTACGAGCCATTGAATGGCAAAACTTGGCGTTAAACTCACGGTCAAAGAGCCTTTTGCACCACGAGCCAACAATTTGTCTGTTGCATCGATTAGCTGAGAAAATATCTCTTTAATATCAAGAAAGTAAGCCTGCCCCTCTTCGGTGAGCAATAAAGAGCGATTACGGCGCAAAAACAGTTTTAAGCCTAAATGATCTTCTAACGTTTTAATTTGATGACTAACAGCCGCCTGAGTAACGTATAGTTCTTCCGCCGCTTTGGTAAAGCTCAAGTGACGAGCTGCTGCTTCAAATGCTTTTAGCGCGTTTAATGGCGGAAGTCTGCGTGACATATTTTATCTCGTAAACCAGTCTTAAAGAGAAGTGGCGCTAGTATCAAGTGCAGGGAAACTCTTTACAAGCTCATCTACCGCTTTCATTTGTTGTAAATACGCTTCTAATTTAGACAGTGGCAGAGCACATGGACCATCGCACATTGCTTCATTTGGATTCGGGTGTGCCTCAATAAACAAACCAGCTAAGCCTAATGCCATACCAGAGCGAGCGAGTTCTGCAGCTTGAGCTCGACGACCATCCGCCGAATCAGAACGTCCACCAGGGCGTTGTAGCGCATGAGTAGCATCGAAAATCACCGGCGCCATGTGCTTCATGTCGTCCATTCCCAGCATATCAACAACTAAATTATTATAACCGAAACAACTTCCTCGCTCACACAGGATCACTTGATCATTGCCACCCTCATTAATTTTCTTAATGATATGTCGCATTTCATGCGGCGCTAAAAACTGTGGTTTCTTTACATTGATCACAGCACCCGTTTTAGCCATTGCAACGACCAAATCTGTTTGGCGCGCCAAAAACGCAGGTAACTGGATCACATCTACGACTTCAGCTACTGGAGCGGCTTGATACGGCTCGTGAACATCCGTAATTAAAGGAACGTTAAAGGTACGCTTAATTTCCTCGAAAATCTTTAAACCTTCATCCATACCTGGACCACGGAACGAATTAATTGAAGAGCGATTCGCTTTATCAAACGACGCCTTAAAAACATATGGGATGTTTAATTTTGTCGTTACTTCAACATAATGCTCAGCAATACGCATGGCAAGATCCCTTGATTCAAGGACATTCATGCCGCCAAATAAAACAAAAGGCTTGTCGTTTGCAACTTCAACGCTACCCACTTTAATCACTGTGTTGTTCATTTATATTCTTCTCTTAATTATGCTGCCGCAGCTAATCGGAGTAATTGACCGCAGATCCAAGCCATATAGGTACCTAAAGCGTACCCGATTACAGCGAGTAATACCCCAACTGGCGCGAGGGCAGGATGAAAAGCTGATGCCACTACTGGTGCCGATGCCGCAGCACCTATATTCGCTTTACTACCGACTGCTAGATAAAAAATAGGTGCACGGATCATTTTTGCCACGATAAACATCAGTAAAACGTGAACAGCCATCCAAATTACCCCAATTAAAACGTATTTAGGCGCTTCAACGATTTTTGTTATGTCCATGTGCAACCCTATCGTTGCAACCAAAATATATAAAAATGTCGAGCCAACTTTAGACGCGCCAACCGCTTCTAAGTTGCGAGCTTTAGTAAACGACAGAGCAAGTCCGATTGTCGTCACAAGTACAATGATCCAAAACAATTTACTGTGGAGTGAAAACTTTTTCAGCTCTGGGTGATATTCAACAAAATAAGGCACGGCAAAATCAGCAACTAAATGTGCAAACCCGGTCGCTCCAAACGCAAAGGCAATCAAAATCATCAAGTCACTCAGATCGGCCTTACGAGCGTGCTGAGCTTCAAACTTTTGCACGCGCTCAATTAAACGATCAATCGAACTCGTGTCAGCACCGGAGCGTGCATCAATTTCTTTATGGCGCGCTGCCATATAGAGCAAAACAGCCATCCAAATATTCGCCACAACGATATCAACTGTGACCATAATTGTGAAAATCTCGCCACCAGCACCGTAAATTTCTTTCATGGCGACCATATTGGCTCCACCGCCGATCCAGCTCCCCGCTAAAGCCGCCATACCTCGCCAAACCGCTTCTGGTCCTTCAACACCAAGTAACTCTGGCATAAATGAAGCCCCTATCAACAGCGCGATTGGGCCACCAATAACTACCCCTACTGTACCTGTGAAAAACATAATCAAGGCTTTTTTACCTAGCCCCATTACGGCACTTAAATCAATGCTAAGTGTTAACAACACAAGACAAGCGGGAAGCAAATAGTATTTGGCAACGGTGTACACTTCATTATTATTGCCATCAATGATGCCAAATGTGTTCAGTAGCGATGGCAGGAAATAACACATCAAAAGCGCCGGAACATACTGGTAGAACTTAGCCCACATTCCTTGTTTTTGTGATGAAGTATAAAAAACGAACCCTAAAATAGTGGCCAATATACCTAAAACAACGGCATTATTGGTCACTAATACTTGTGACGTTTCCATGAAGAGAGTCCCTATTAATGTAGGATATTATTATAATCAGATAATTCCGCTATCTGCATTTGAATTAGTTCGATGGTTGGATCATCTGGGCATTCATCCACAAAAAACTGCAGATCTTCTTTAGCCATTTTAGGGCAATCTAACTGATTAAGTAAGTAACCCCTATCACGACGTTCATACGGATCATTACCAAGTAAGTCCATCAGCATGTCAACACAACATAGCGCATGGCCAAATTTTTCTGCACCAATAAAAGCCCATTTTTGTTGTGCCAGAAATAACTTAAACACTTCTTCGTCCATAACGAGCTCAAGTGGCTCACTATCCTCTTCCTCGGCATTTTCAGGAATGATATACCAGGTTTGTTGACCGTTAGTCGGATCTATCATGTATCCTTCTTCGTCGCTCATACCGACATGAACCATTACCTCGCCTTGAGAAAGGCAAACGTTACCTTGAATGCTGGCTGTTTCGAGTAAATGAACGAGCAAAATACCGAGTGAGGTTGCACTACCACTGCGCATCTGTAACAAAAAACAGAGACTATTTAAAAGATGATCTGGCGTATCTTGATTCGTGCCAGTAAACAGCCATTCTGTGTAGAATAGATCCAACAAGCGCGTCAAACGCTGATGAATGTCGACTTCTTCTTCGACTAACTCCAGCACTCGTTGCTCAAGATGACTAAGCTGCGAACACACTTCGCTAATTTTAGCTTGAGCATCCCATTGCAATTCAGCTTGAATACAACGATAAATCGGTGCAGGGTGATAGTCTTCGCTATAATTCTGTTCGTCGAACCATGGTTCAGTCATCGTTTCTCTACTGCTCTATAACTCATAGAACGATTAGTTTACCTATTTTTGTTGCTGATACCAATGGTGGAATCAAAGAAACTCAATCGCAGCAATCATATCAAGATGTTGGCTTTTATAATTATTCCTACCTAGTCAACTCTAAAATGGGTGACTTCAGCAAGAATTTAGAGGCGTTTCAAAGCATTGATTGCAGATAAGACTTTCCCCATATCAAAACATTAGCGTGGCCAGAATTTAAAACATGGGAAACTCTGAAACAGGCATCTAAAAGAGGATTGGGTTGAGATATGCTGAAGTTACCCCAAGCTTCCTTGTTCAGTGAGAATCGCGATTCTTGAGATAACTTTGTATTTTATAAAACAAACGCCGCTTTAGACACCGCTAGTTTACCAATAAACGCTAACATTGCAGTGATTAATCCAATGGTAACAATACGATTGAGCTGACTCGAAGTTTTTGCCGCGTATACGCCTGCGCCAATATAAGCAAGTACAAGTACAATTTTTTCGATAAGCCAAGGCTGCTCTGATACAGAGTAGCCACCACTAATAATCAGTGCCACCGCCGACACAAGTAAAAACGTATCAATTGCGTGAGAAGAAATAAATAACACTTTATTCTTCGCAAACTGTAAATTAAACACCCGCGAAACTGAGCGAGTATAAAAAAGTGCAATACTGAGAACAACAAAAAGCACATGTGCGTGCTTAATCGCAATATATGACATGCTTAATCCGGATAAAGTTCTAATATTTTTTCAAGTTCGTTAATATTTTTATTAAAGATATCAACAAGTTTAGGATCAAAGTGCTTACCACTTTGATTTTGAATTTCAGCCTGCACCTCTTTCAATGCCCATGCAGGCTTGTAACAACGATTATGACGAAGCGCATCGTATACATCAGCAAGCGCGACAATGCGTCCAAAAACGTGAATGTCCTCGCCTTTCTTTCCTAATGGATACCCACTACCATCCCACTTTTCATGATGATCTCGAGCTATAATTGCACCTGCATTAACAATTTCTCGACGTGAATCTTTAAGGATTTGAAAGCCTTTATCGGTATGTGTTTTCATCACACTCCACTCACCATCGTCCAATTTCGCTGGCTTATTTAAAATGGCATCTGGAATACCCACCTTACCGACATCGTGTAAAGGTGCCGCAATTCGCAATAAATCACACTCTCTGTTTGAAAGACCATAACCCTTCGCTAGCGCATAACAAATATGCGATACACGCTTTACATGATTACCAGTTTCTGTCGAGCGCTGCTCTAAGGCTTCGCTTAAACGATAAACCAGCTCTTGTTGTGTATCTTCAATTTCGGCTTGAAGCTGAACATTTTCATACGCTAACTGAACGTTTTGCGAAAAAATTTCGATTAAATGTTTTTGTGTTTCCGTCAAAAAATCAGGAATACCCGAAACAAAAAGCATTGAACTATGGTTATATTCGCTTGAACAATACGCAAACAAATAGTTATTTTTATATATGATGCCCTTTTGATTTAACGCTTCATTACATGCACCTAACTGCTCTTCAGTGAGTACTTCGTTTATTAACTTTCCTTCACTTTTTTCGAAGTCACCGCGCCCTGTAAATACAACAAGTTGGTTACTTTGGGTGTTACTATTATTGCTTGCAACAAGAGAAGTTGCATACATCGCCTCATCAACCGTACCAAGCAATGAAGTAAGCTGTTGCAGCACACCTTGAATAAACTGCTCGATTGAATGAGCTGCAAAAATATCACGAGAAGCGCAAATAATCTTTTCTAAGCCTTGTCGAGATTGCTCGATAGCCAAGATATCTCGGTATGATCTCAGACTCGACATTACTACCGTAAACAACTTTTGTGCGGTGAGCTCAGTTTTAGACTTGTAATCATTGATATCGTAATTAACGATGACCTGGCGCTCTGGTGCTTGGCCTGGTTGGCCTGTCCGTAATATAATGCGGATATGGTTATTTTTGGCCGTCTCTCTTATGTACCTCGCAACCTGTAAACCGGCGTCGTCAGTTTCCATGACAACATCTAACAGCACAATGGCCGCGTCTGGATTCGCCATAATTATTTTCTTGGCTTCTTCTCCAGAATACGCAGAGATAAACTCCAACTTTTTCTTTTGAAACTCAAAATCACTTAGCGCTAGCTTTGTAACTGCATGCACTTCAGGCTCATCATCAACGATTATAACCTTCCATTTACCTACATCCTGTGGCTCTACTATATCGGCGGGCTCATCAGAAAATAAAAAGTCATCCATTATACGGTCCTTACTGGAGTTGATGTTACTACTATGAGTAAATCAGGGCTTAGTTGCAACCGTAATTCGGTCACAACCAGCGATATCTTTTATTGTAAGTATATTTATATACGCAAATTGTGCAAAAAAGTTCTGAATTACAGTTGCTTGATCATATCCGTGTTCAAGCACCATCACACCGCCAGATTTCAAATATTGTGCACCATTTTCAATAATATGACGTAAGTCTGCAAATCCATTTTCAGGTGCTATCAGGGCAGATAAAGGCTCGAAGCGCACATCACCTTGGCTTAAATGAGGATCAATTGGGTCAATGTAGGGTGGATTACTTACTATTACATCAAATAACGGGGCATCCATTACCGGTTCAAACCAACTGCCTTGTAAAATCTTAACGTGAGGTAAATCTAAAGCATGCTGATTACGTTTAGCTAAACTCACAGCATCTTCAGAATAATCAATTGCGGTAATGTCCCAATTAGGTTGTTCACTCGCAAGTGACAATGCAATAGCCCCTGTCCCTGTACCTAGGTCAAGCAAGCGAATAGACTTTGGCATACCCAAACCTAACACATATTCCACGACAGTCTCCGTGTCGGGCCTTGGAATAAGTGTGCTTGAGTCTACAAAAAAAGGTAAACTCCAGAACTCTTTCGTCCCAGTGATATGGGCAACAGGTTCGCCTTTTTCTCTTCTCGCGACACACGCTTTGAACTGAGTATATTGAAGCTCAGTTAGGCTTTCATCAGACCAACCATAAAGGTAGCTTCGAGGTTTTCCAATGACATGCAGTAATAATACTTGAGCATCTAATTTAGGCGAGTCACTCGATTTATCGAAACGTTCACTAGCCCAAGCAATCGCTTGGGCTAAGTTTGGTAAACTCACGCTTACTCATCACCCATTGCTGCAAGCATATCTGCTTGATGTTCAACAAGTAAAGGCGAAATCACGCAGTTTAAGTCACCTTCCATCACTTCATTTAGACGGTACAAAGTTAATCCAATACGGTGATCCGTTAGGCGCCCTTGAGGGAAGTTATAAGTACGGATGCGTTCTGAACGATCACCGCTTCCTACTAAGTTACGGCGTTCAGAAGCCTCTGCTGCTGCACGCTTCTCATCCTCAGCTTGCTGCAATCGTGCAGATAATACTGAAAGCGCTTTGGCGCGGTTCTTGTGCTGAGAACGTTCATCTTGACACTCTACTACAACTCCGGTTGGAAGGTGCGTAATACGAATCGCAGAATCGGTTTTGTTAACGTGCTGACCACCAGCACCAGAGGCACGGAAGGTATCAATTTTTAAATCGGCTGGGTTAATTTCAATTGCTTCAGCTTCTGGTAGTTCAGGCATAACCGCAACCGTACATGCCGAGGTATGAACACGACCTTGTGACTCCGTTTCTGGTACACGTTGCACGCGATGAGCACCCGACTCAAACTTAAGCTTACCAAACACGCCTTCACCCGTGATGTTTGCAATTACTTCTTTGAAGCCACCATGTTCACCTTCGTTGCACGAAATCACTTCCACTTTCCACTTTTGCGTTTCTGCGTAACGAGAATACATGCGGAATAAGTCACCCGCGAAAATAGCCGCCTCATCACCACCTGTTCCGGCTCGTACTTCTAAGAACACATTATTGTTATCGCGCGGATCTTTTGGGATCATCAATATTTGTAACTCGCCATCAAGCTTTTCAACGCGCACCTTTGCTTCTTTATACTCTTCTTGAGCCATTTCACGCATATCCGGATCGGAATCCTTCAGCATTTCCTCTGCTGTTGAAATGTCTTCTTGTGCCTGTTGGTAAGCTGCGAACGCTTTAACAACATCTTCTAATTCAGCGTACTCTTTAGACAGTTCGCGAAAACGGTTTTGATCACCAATCACTTCCGGATCGCTTAATAGCGCTTGCACTTCTTCATAACGTTCCGTCAGCGACTCTAGCTTTCGGTAAACCGACTCTTTCATAAATTACTTATTCCTGCTCTAACCCTAGGGATTGTTTAAGTTGGGCAACCATATTTGTATCACCTTGCTTAGCCGCTTCTTGAATAGCTCTCGTCGGCGCGTGAGTAAGGCGATTTGTTAGCTTGTTGGCCAACTCGATCATAATTTCTTGCGCATCTTTGCCAGCACTCAGCTGATTTAATGCTTTTTCCAGTAATTCTTGCTTTGTTTGTTCCGCACTGATGCGATAGTCTCTTATCACATCAACTGACTGCATTGAACGCTGCCACTGAGCAAACTCAATTGTTTTTTCATCAATAATCTTGGCAGCTTGCGTTGCAGCATGCTCGCGATTTGCCATATTTTCGCTGACAATCGCTTGTAAGTCATCTACTGAATATAAATAGGCATCATCTAGCTGGCCAACTTGAGGCTCAATATCACGAGGAACTGCAATATCAACAAACAGCATCGGTTTATGTTTACGACGTTTAAGCGCTTGTTCAACCATTCCTTTGCCAATAATTGGCAAAGTACTCGCTGTAGAGCTAATCACGATGTCTGATGTGTGCAACGTATCAGGCAACTGCCCTAATGCAATGACATCACCACCTATTTCATTGGCAAGCCCTTTTGCTCTATCTACCGTGCGATTAGCCACTGTTATTTTTTTCGGTGAATGCTGTGCTAGATGTTTTGCTACCAGTTCTATTGTTTCACCAGCACCAATAAGCAAAACATGTGTTTTATCTAATTGACCATAAATGTGTCGTGCTAAGTTCACTGCGGCATAAGCAACCGATACGGCACTCGCGCCTATTTCAGTTTCGGTGCGAACTTGTTTCGCAACAGAAAACGTTTTTTGAAAAAGGCGCTCAAATTGAAGCGCAATACCACCGTTTAACTTTGCACTATTAAACGCTTGTTTGATTTGCCCAAGGATCTGAGGTTCTCCTAGAACCAAAGAATCCAGTCCACAAGCCACTCGCATGAGGTGATTTACTGCATCGTTATTTTGATGAATATAAACATTATCGTTCAGAGCGGCTTCATCTAAATGATGGAAACTGGCAAGCCAAGACAGTAGCACTTGGGAATTTGCCCCCTCAACGTTACAATAAAGTTCTGTGCGGTTACAGGTTGAAACAATCACCGCTTCTTTAATCACGGGGTGATGCTTTAATTCTTGTAAAGCGAGTGATAGCTGCTCTGGCGAAAACGCGACTTTTTCACGTAATTCTACGGATGCCGTTTTATGATTAATACCAAGTGCAATAATGGTCATAGGTGCCAGTAATATCTAAGCCTTGCCTGAAAGCTGGTAATTTTACCAAAAATCAACCGAATATGGAAAGTAAGGAACCGACTTTGAATCGATTTCATTTGATTTTGCTCATAATATTAGTTTTTCTTAGTGGCTGTGCGCAAAAAATTTCCACGCAAAATACCGCTAAAGCTCAGTGGCAGCAGCAACTTAAAGAAATTACACAATGGCAATTAAAAGGGAAAGTAGCTTTTTTAACGAAAGAGAAAAAACAATCCGCTTCACTCCATTGGGATTACATCTCACCATTTCATTCCCTTAGCTTAACTAGCTTTTTAGGGATGCAGATCCTATCGCTAAACGAGTCGGAATTGGGCGTTGTAATCGATATGGGTGACGACCACTACACAAGTCGTGATACCGAAATGCTCCTTTGGCAACTCACCGGTTTTCAACTTCCTGTCAAACAAGCCCACTTATGGCTAAGTGCACAGATGCCTCTCGATAAAGCGCAATACGATGAGTTAAATCGTTTAAAGAGTGGCTCCTGGCAAGATGAGAACAAAGCTACTTGGTTAATCACATACGACAGCTACGTGCTGTATCAAGGCATATGGCTCCCTGAACGTCTGACACTAAAAAATAAACAAATTTCAATTAAACTCCAGATCAATGAATGGAATTTTTAATGACAACACTTTCACTTCTTGCACCTGCGAAGCTAAACTTGTTTTTACATATAAATGGCAAGCGTCCTGACGGCTATCATGAACTTGAAACCGTTTTTACGTTTCTTGATTTTGGTGATGTACTGTCGTTTACGCTGCAAGAACAAGACGAAATACACATTGAAGGGGCTCCACTTGAAATAAGTCTTGCGGATAACCTTATTTATAGAGCGGCGAAAGAACTTGTACCATTTCGAAACGTAACTCAAGGTGTCGTTATTGTATTAGAGAAAAACCTGCCGATGGGAGGTGGAGTTGGAGGTGGTTCTTCTGATGCAGCGACAACCCTCCTAGCGCTTAATCAAATATGGGAATGTCGACTTTCGATCGATGAATTAGCGCAAATTGGCGTTAAACTTGGTGCCGACGTCCCCGTTTTTGTGCGTGGCTTTAGTGCCCATGCCCACGGTATTGGTGAAGCATTAACACCGTTTGAACTAGAAGAAAAATTTTATTTAGTGGTCAGTCCTGGGGTCCACGTTAGCACCGCATTGGTGTTCGGACACCCTGATTTACCCCGTGATAGCGCGAAGTTAGCGCCTGGGTGGACGCTGTCAAATACGCGTAATGATTGTGAAAGCTTAGTTAAAAAGCTCTACCCCGAGGTTGAAAAGACCCTACTGTGGTTGCTAAAATATGCACCGTCCAAAATGACGGGAACTGGAGCGTGTTGTTTTGCGCAATTTGAAACGCGTGAAGCAGCCGAGCGTGTACTCCTACAACTTCCTGACAATTGGCAAGGCTTTGTAGCCAAGAGTGTCCATTGTTCCCCTGTCCATACGCAGTTGAATAAACACTCAAATTTGAAGTAGATAGTTTAAGTTAGCCTGTAATGACTCTGTCTTTGCATGTTAGTCCCAAAATTCAGTGCCTGAGGAACCCTACCGTGCCTGACATGAAGCTCTTCGCTGGTAATGCAACACCTGAACTTGCCAAAAAGATTGCAAAACGTTTGTTTATTGAATTAGGTGATGCGGTCGTCGGTCGTTTTAGCGACGGCGAGATCAGCGTTCAAATCAATGAAAATGTTCGTGGTTCTGACGTTTTCATCATTCAATCGACTTGTGCACCAACCAATGACAACCTTATGGAACTTATCGTCATGGTTGACGCTCTGCGCCGTGCTTCGGCTGGCCGTATTACCGCAGTAATGCCTTATTTTGGTTATGCGCGTCAAGATCGTAGAGTGCGTTCTGCTCGCGTACCAATTACAGCAAAAGTTGTCGCTGACTTTTTGTCTAGTGTTGGTGTTGACCGTGTACTTACTGTTGACCTGCATGCAGAACAAATCCAAGGTTTCTTTGATGTGCCTGTAGACAATGTATTTGGTAGCCCAGTGCTTATTGAAGACATGCGTGAGCGCAACTTTGAAAAAGCAGTTGTCGTCTCTCCGGATATTGGTGGTGTAGTTCGTGCTCGCGCAATTGCAAAACTGTTGGACGATACGGATCTCGCAATTATCGACAAACGTCGCCCGCAAGCAAACGTTTCTCAGGTTATGCACATCATTGGTGACGTAGCTGGTCGTGATTGCATTATCGTAGATGACATGATCGATACAGGCGGTACACTTTGCAAAGCGGCTGAAGCACTAAAAGAACACGGTGCGAAGCGCGTATTTGCCTATGCAACCCATCCTGTTCTTTCAGGTAATGCCGCGGAGAATCTTAAAAACTCTGTTATTGATGAAGTGATTGTCACTGATTCGATACCATTATCTGATGAGTTAAAAGCTATCGACAAAATAAAAGTACTCACTCTTGCTGACATGCTCGCGGAAACCGTTCGACGCGTAAGTAATGAAGAGTCTATCTCTGCAATGTTCAAGCACTAATCAATACTTGAAAACTGCAAAAAAAGCACCTCTAAAGGTGCTTTTTTGTTTTTTGGTTTTGTTTTACCGGCAATAGTGGTATAGTAGCGCGCCTTAAAAAGGTGAGACATTTGGTCGCGAATGTTTCACACATATATAAACTATTGATTTTGGAGACGTTATGTCTAACAAATTATACACTTTGAATGCAGAAGTACGCGCTGATTTAGGTACTGGTGCGAGCCGCCGCCTACGCAACGCTGACCAAGTTCCTGCAATCCTTTACGGTGCAGGCCAAGAAGCGGTAGCGCTTACTCTTGACCACAGCAAGGTATTAAAAGCTCAAGAAGACGAAGGTTTTTACACTCACATTCTTACGCTAAACATTGGCGGTGAATCAGTTGAAGCGATCCTTAAAGACGTTCAACGTCACCCATACAAGCCAAAGGTAACTCACCTTGACTTCCAACGTGTTGACCCAAGCCAAAAGCTACACACTAAAGTGCCTGTTCACTTCATCAACGAAGAGAAAGCAACTAAAGGTGGTAACTTAGTCGCTCACCACGTAACAGAAATCGAAATCGTATGTCTTCCAAAGAACCTTCCAGAGTTCGTAGAAGTTGATATGGCTAAGGTTGCTGTAGGTCAGACTCTTCACCTTTCTGATATCAAGCTTCCAGCTGGCGTAACTTCAGTTGAACTTGGTAAAGGTGCAGACCACGACCAAGCAGTTGTTACTCTAAATGCACCAAAAGGCGGTGCTGCAGAGGAAGAAACAGCAGAAGCAGCTGAATAATTTTAAGGTGTTAACACCTTGAATGCATTCCAATTGCTAGTGGGCCTGGCTAATCCAGGCCCCGAATACGCCAACACTCGTCACAATGCAGGCGCTTGGTTCATCGAAGAACTCGCAAGACGCTATAACTGCACCTTAAAACCAGACAGCAAACATCATGGCCTTACAGGCAAAGTCGTTATTCAAAATCAAGAGTTTAAACTCCTCATTCCAACGACTTATATGAACTTAAGCGGCAAAGCCGTGGTTAGCTTAGCAAACTTTTATAAAGTCCCACCTGAAGAAATCCTAGTTGCTCATGACGAGATGGATTTAGATCCTGGTGTCGCCAAACTCAAAAAAGGCGGTGGCCACGGTGGTCATAACGGTTTAAAAGACATTATTGCTAAACTTGCAAATAACAAAGAATTCATGCGTTTAAGGATTGGTATTGGCCACCCTGGGCACAAAGATAAAGTCACAGGCTGGGTCCTTGGGCGCGCACCAGCGGCAGATCAAGAAAAAATCGACGCTGCGGTTGATGAAGCAGTACGCTGTATGGAAATTTTGGCAAAGGACGGTGTGTTAAAAGCACAAAATAGACTACATTCATTTAAGCCATAATCAATTGGCTCAATTGAATTAACTTAGGGTTCAAAATTATGGGTTTCAAATGTGGTATCGTTGGCTTACCAAACGTAGGTAAATCAACTTTATTTAATGCACTGACTAAAGCTGGTATCGAAGCGGCAAACTTTCCATTTTGTACAATCGAGCCAAATACTGGGGTTGTGCCGGTTCCTGATGCGCGTTTAGATAAATTAGCTGAAATAGTCAAGCCAGTTCGTATCGTTCCAACCTCAATGGAATTTGTTGATATTGCAGGACTAGTGAAAGGAGCTTCAAAAGGTGAAGGATTAGGTAACCAATTCCTTGCCAATATTCGAGAGACTGACGCAATTGGCCATGTTGTACGTTGTTTTGAAAACGAAAACATCGTTCACGTTGCAGGACAAGTTAATCCAGCGGAAGACATCGACGTCATTAATACTGAGCTTGTACTATCTGATATGGAAAGTTGCGACAAAGCATTACTTCGCGTCGCTAAGAAAGCGAAAGGTGGCGATAAAGACGCTAAGTTTGAAATTGAAGTTCTTGAAAAAGTTAAGGCGCACCTAGATAGCGGTTTAACCCTTCGCTCATTGAAACTGGAAAAAGAAGAATATGCAGCGATCTCTTACATGAATTTCCTAACTATAAAACCCACCATGTACATTGCAAACGTAAATGAAGACGGTTTTGAAAATAACCCTTACCTTGATCAGGTCAGAGAAATCGCTGCAAACGAAAATGCTGTTGTTGTTGCTGTTTGTGCAGCTATCGAAGCTGAACTCTCTGAGCTTGATGACGAAGATAAGAAAGAGTTTATGGTTGACCTTGGTCTCGAAGAACCAGGCCTAAACAGAGTGATCCGTGCAGGTTATGAATTACTGAATCTACAAACCTATTTCACCGCTGGAGTGAAAGAAGTTCGTGCATGGACGATTCCTGTCGGTGCAACTGCACCACAAGCTGCAGGTAAAATTCACACAGATTTTGAACGTGGTTTTATTCGTGCACAAACGATTGGTTTTAATGATTACGTGCAGTTCAATGGTGAAGCTGGAGCCAAAGAAGCCGGTAAAATGCGTCAAGAAGGTAAAGATTACATTGTTAAAGATGGCGATGTAATGAACTTCTTATTCAACGTTTAACGTTATACACACACCATAAAAATCAAAGGGGCTCATTTAGGGCCCTTTTTACTTCTGTAAGAATTAATTTAAAAAACTCTCCCCGTTTTTGTTAGGCATAGGTCATATATTCGCTGAATTTGGCGATAGCCCAAGCTGTCTGTAGCGCAATCGTTTAATAATTCCCCAAACAAACTAAAGATACGGTTTTTTTAAAAAAAAGGTGTTGACGGCTATGGGTCATATACGCATAATACGCCCCGCATCAGCAATGATGGTGAAACAAAATTAAAGGCTACGTAGCTCAGCTGGTTAGAGCACATCACTCATAATGATGGGGTCACAGGTTCGAATCCCGTCGTAGCCACCACTTTGTTTTATTTATAAATTCTGATAGCATCCTCATGTGTTTTGCGCGGAAGTGGCGAAATTGGTAGACGCGCTGGATTTAGGTTCCAGTATCTTACGATGTGAGAGTTCAAGTCTCTCCTTCCGCACCATAAACATATGAAAGACTCTGTTGGAGTTTCTGCCTCGCTGTGAAGCAGAAGCGTTAAGGTAGCGGGTTACCGCTAGCAAGACCTAGATTCAAATCACTAGTTCAACATTTGGTTTGAGTATTGTTGGAGTATCGCCAAGCGGTAAGGCAGCGGGTTTTGATCCCGCCATTCCCAGGTTCAAATCCTGGTACTCCAGCCATGGCTACGTAGCTCAGCTGGTTAGAGCACATCACTCATAATGATGGGGTCACAGGTTCGAATCCCGTCGTAGCCACCATTCACTTTTTGTGAATACAATGCGGAAGTGGCGAAATTGGTAGACGCGCTGGATTTAGGTTCCAGTATCTTACGATGTGAGAGTTCAAGTCTCTCCTTCCGCACCATCTTTAGCTCGATGTAAAATAGTTAATGGTTCAGGCTACCAGTAAATAGTTTGATTTGTGTATTGTTGGAGTATCTGCCTCGCTGTGAAGCAGAAGCGTTAAGGTAGCGGGTTACCGCTAGCAAAACCTAGGTTCAAATCACTAGTTCAACATTTGATTTGTGTATTGTTGGAGTATCGCCAAGCGGTAAGGCAGCGGGTTTTGATCCCGCCATTCCCAGGTTCAAATCCTGGTACTCCAGCCACGCGGAAGTGGCGAAATTGGTAGACGCGCTGGATTTAGGTTCCAGTATCTTACGATGTGAGAGTTCAAGTCTCTCCTTCCGCACCATCTTTAGCTCGATGTAAAATAGTTAATGGTACAGGCTACCAGTAAATAGTTTGATTTGTGTATTGTTGGAGTATCTGCCTCGCTGTGAAGCAGAAGCGTTAAGGTAGCGGGTTACCGCTAGCAAGACCTAGGTTCAAATCACTAGTTCAACATTTGGTTTGAGTATTGTTGGAGTATCGCCAAGCGGTAAGGCAGCGGGTTTTGATCCCGCCATTCCCAGGTTCAAATCCTGGTACTCCAGCCACGCGGAAGTGGCGAAATTGGTAGACGCGCTGGATTTAGGTTCCAGTATCTTACGATGTGAGAGTTCAAGTCTCTCCTTCCGCACCATCTACTCTGATGTAAAAAGAGGCACGTTTGTCGTTGGAGTATCGCCAAGCGGTAAGGCAGCGGGTTTTGATCCCGCCATTCCCAGGTTCAAATCCTGGTACTCCAGCCAACCTTTCACATTATTAAAAGAAAGGTCACAACTTCAAATGCGGAAGTGGCGAAATTGGTAGACGCGCTGGATTTAGGTTCCAGTATCTTACGATGTGAGAGTTCAAGTCTCTCCTTCCGCACCATTGAAGCAGACCAGCAATTGCCTGCTCTATCTGCGTTTAGACTTTGAAATTCCCACAACCACATTGACGCAAAGTTGATAGCGTTAAGACACCCCAAAATCATTACATTGTAAAAATAATCTTCAAACTTTGGGATTGGTTTACTGAGTTACTTTTAATTGTGTAAATAAATGGGAGCGATAAATCGCCCCCTCAAAGCGTATTAAGTAGACTTACGATTTAGCCTTAATTTTAATAATCTCTTCTTTAATGTCTGCTAGCACTACTTCAAGGTCTTTTTCAAAACCAACTTGAGTATTGATTAACGAGGCGAGTGTATTTGCTTGAGTCGTAGTCACTCCGTATGCTTTAGCCGCACCATCTCGGATCCCATTTTCATTTAACGAAAAGGCACTACGGAATGTTTCATTTTGAACTAACGCATCTAACAAATGAAGTACTGGAGTTGGGCTATCATAATCCGGTTTCACGACAACTTTTGCAGGTATGGCATGGGCATTAAGATCCTGCTTGACTGCCTCTAATAGTGACTCGCCGTTATCCCCTCGACGAAATGCCTCTTGTGTTTTTTCATCTATGTTAAATATCTTGAATAGCACATTCTCATTGTTGATAAAACTATTCAGCATCGACTGATTACTTGTGATTTCACTTAGAAGCTTCAATAAATTACTCATTATCTTTCCTTATTTTATGATGAACTCAATAGACCAAGCTATTGATTTTGTTTCATTTATTGTTAAACAATGCATTAATCTGGTGTTAAAAATAAATAGATCTCTCGGTTTTACTAATAAAGATGTTTTATTTTCCAAAAACGTCTCAACGATACTCGGATCGACTTTTATAAAATGTCCCATATGAGAATGAGGGAAATTGCCGTATGTATGTGTTCGTGGAATACAAGCAAAATTGGCCCTTCTTTCATCGATGAGCGGGATCCAACAATGAGGATATCCGTGGGGAATAAGATCAGATGGGCCATCTTGATGAAATCCAGTAAATCCTTTTATCAAAGATTCAGGATACCAAGCGAGCAAAGTCGCATCATCTTCAATAACGTAGTTGTCTTGGTAAATTTCACGAATGATAGGATCTATTTTAGTTTTCACATGAGATTCAATGTAGTCCCGAAGTTTATTTGATTTATACCCTCTCGAACTATACGCATTAAACTTGTGTTGATGTGTGATATGAAGTTGATCAATGCCGTTAATAGTAAAATCTAACGAATCGTTTTCTTTAACGATTGACTTTGATAGTTCAATTAACAAATCAAGCTCTTCTTGATTGAAGAAATCTTCTATATGGATATAGCCAATGTCGGCATAACTAGTCTTCATCGCTGTGCATCGTTTCATACTGTTTGAGCTTGTCATACATCACTTTCTCATTAGTTGAGTCACACCAATCCAACGTATTCTGGATGAGTCGACGTGCTTCACCAACGCAACCTTTAGCAATCAAAATGTCAATTAACATGCACTTATAAAGACTCAACCATTGTGTTTGTGCACTTTGTTCCATCACTTGAATTGCATTCTCAAGCTCATTCACGTCGCCATTAATAAACGCTGTTGGAATATTGAGATACATAGAGAAATGTTGCATATCAGCATGTCGATTTAGAAGTCGAGCCATTTCAGCTAAACACCAAGAAATAAACGCATTATCACAAAGCAAATAACCACAAATCGCACCATACCCTAAAGTTATCAGCTCACTAATGGGACTTTTTGCATTTCGACTCACACGAATGGCTGTCTCAATCGATTCTTTAGCCTCGGCATTTTTCATTGCCGCTTCTACCGATGCTTTTATCATGTATAAGAATGATTTACTTGAAAAGCCGTACTCTATACATGAGTTATCGGTGAACTCTCTGTTTTTATAACTAAAGATATCTAATGCTTTTTGAATATAGCTAAGACAATCTTGCGTTTGACCATCAAGAAGATAGCAATTAGCTACTTGGACATAGGTAACCAATTTTTGATCATCAGTGTAATTCAGTGTGCTTGCGTTATTAGCTTCTGACATCGCAAGGTTTAACGCTTTCTTTCTGTTTGATGTCATATGATGAAAAGTCATGATTGACCAGTTACTATGATGAAGGTAATGAGTAAAGTCATCGCTAAGTTCCGAACCACTGACGCAATCAATGATTTTTTGGTTATAAGAAGAAAGCGCGATTATTTCTTTACTACCTGAACCTTCAAGCGCAACCAAACAACTGATCTTTAGACAGTTTATTTTGATAAATAATGATGGGGATTTTAACACTAACTCCTGTGAAACGGGTTCTATGCACCTGGTAAGAAGATCGTATGCTGATTTGTAAGCACCAAGGTTTGAATCAGACTTAGCAATAACATAAGCATACTTTGCACTTTCAACATACTGTTTAGAGTGATATAGATGATTAAATAACGCAGACGTATAATTGTCTTCTTTTTCAAGAAGAATAATTTTTTCTGCAATTTTAGCGTGATTTAAGACCCTATCTTTTTCTGCGACTGAATCATAAGCCGCATCTCTGACTAACGCATGCTTAAAAATATAACTATTATTATCAACTTGCCTAAGTTGAATAATTAAATCTTTATCAATGAGTTCATTAATATCATTTTGAATTTGATTTTCACTTAGAGAAGACGCGGCGACTAATAAATCATATTCAAACTCACGACCAATGGTTGCGGCTAATTGAGCTGTTTCTTTGGCATACTTTAAACTATCCAGTTTTTGTTGTAACGACTCGCGTAAACTAGATGGGACTTGATCAAGTTTTTCTGGACTGACAAAATTAATTTCACCATTAATCAAACTGATCAACTCTTTTTGTTTTATCATGTCAACCAGCTCTTCAATAAAAAGCGGTATGCCATCAGTGCGATTGATGAGTATATCGAGTACGTTTCGCGATACGCATTGCTCATCAAATAACTTAACGATAAATCCTTCCGTCTCTTTTTTTGTCAGTTTTTTTAGAAAGACGTCAACTATCGCGAGCGTCCTAAATTGCTGCGGCAAAGTTTGTCGAGAGGTACTGATTAAAACATCACTAGGTTGAAGTGTATTGCTAAATTGCTGAATAAATTCCAATGTTGTGTTATCAGCCCAATGTAAATCTTCAAAAATGTAAAGCTTATTAATACTTACATCAAGATGACTACTTTTAAGCAATGCCCCTAAACTATCAAATAAAATGGATTTTTGTTGCTCTGGTGTCAAAGTCAAATCTGGCCGAGCTGAGTCTGGCAGTGCCGAATCAAACTCGATGTTTAACCACATCATCAAAATAGATAAGGCGTTTTTTAAATCAATACGTGAACTGTGATGTGATAATAGTTGGCTAAATAGCCCACTTGCTGATTCTGCGTTTAAAGTAGACGTATTATAAAGGTTTCGGATCAAAGTCAGGACGGGGTAAAGTGCGTTGTTTTGATGCTCTGGTAAACATTGAGAAACAAGGTGTTGAAAATTCGGTGCCTTATTACGTACTTCTTGCAATAGCCGCGATTTCCCGATCCCAGCTTCGCCATGCAAATACACTAGGCGAGAGGAACTTTCTAATTGAGAGAGCAAGGGCAATAGCTGTTCTAGTTCAGGCTCTCGACCAACAAACTCATGATTATTACGCATACCTCGCATAAAACCAAACGCTTCATTGCGTCGTTCTCCACTGAGTTTAAAAACACGGTCAGGCAAGACAGAAAGCCCTACACAAAGATCTCGATGCGCTTCAAATGCACAATACGGCTCAAGCAGACTTCTCGTCTCTAGACTACATAAAACTTGATTAGACTGCGCTTGTCGAGCTAACTCAAGCGCTGCATTAGCAACATGTCCTTCGGGCGTATTATTCGCATACGTCGTAAATACACCAGTATGAATACCCGCATGTGCATTTAAGGTCGCCCCTTGAATGTCTTTCATTAGGGCATTGCGCCTACCTAGGTCACTTATGACCTCAAGAATAGTGCGTGCACATAGGCGCG
The DNA here is from genome assembly GCA_000333235.1 of Pseudoalteromonas luteoviolacea B = ATCC 29581. GTDB lineage: Bacteria > Pseudomonadota > Gammaproteobacteria > Enterobacterales > Alteromonadaceae > Pseudoalteromonas > Pseudoalteromonas luteoviolacea_D. The sequence continues at coordinate 47,048 of CAPN01000016.1, forward strand.
TATCATTATCATTAGCGCTGGGAAATCCGAAATAAAATAATGTGGTGTCACCGAGACTACCAACGTGAAATGCGCCAAATCGAGTTGCAATGTCTAAACAATGCCCTCGCTGCGATTTAAACAAAGTATCTAGTACATCTAAATCACTTTCTCGTTGCTCTAGTAACGTAATACTGAAGCGAATGGCAAGAACCGTAATTTGTTTACGCTCAGTCAAAAAAGTATATTCTGCATTCGTGGGATGATCTGGTGCATCTGCTCTTAAAACAACGGTCTCTTGAGCTGCCAGTGAGGGATTTTTAAAAGCACCAATAGAACCGACTAAATTAGCCATATTTAATCGGCTTAATTCAGCAAATACCTCATGACCTTTTATCACTCGCTCAATCGGATTTTTATGCAATACACGACGCAATAAGCTCGCTATCGGGTGACCTAATAGTACACCAGGAATTGGGATCTGAATGTCGCTCAATTGCTGGTGATAAACCGACGCAATACTTGAACCCGTTACTGCAGGGACGCCTGTTAAACACTCTAAAAATAATAGCCCCCAAACATATAAATCAGTACTCTCGGTTGCCGGCTCTCCGCGCAATTGTTCCGGTGCGCTATAAGAGGGGGTTCCGAGAGTTTCTTGCGTTAGAGTTAACGTATTAAAGTCATTCTGTCTTGAATCGAGTGTTAATGTACCAATACCAAAATCGAGTATTTTAGCATGAAGCTTTGCACCACCTTTAGCAAGCATGATGTTATTTGGTTTGATATCACGATGAATAACGCCTTTTTTATGTGCATGAATGAGAGCATCTAACACTTGTAGCATAAGATCTTGAACTTCAAGTGGCGCTAACTCACCCTCGGAATTTAAATAATTACGCAGCGTTTGCCCGTCAACGTATTCAAACACAGCGAACAGTAAGTGTTCACTGCATTGACCTTTATCGAGTAAACGAACAATATTAGGATGATTAAGTTTACTACAAAGCGCCGTTTCTCGGTGAAAACGCTCGATATAACGACTGTGTGATACTGGCTCTAAATGCGGGTCCAACACGAGAACTTTTATTGCAACCGTTTGACCTGTGTTGCGTTGGAATGCTTTAAATACTTTGCCAAAGCCTCCCTCCCCTATTTTTTCGAGTAAATCATAATTGGAGGAGCAAAAAGCATCGCGTATATAGTTTTCTGATAATTGAGTAAAAGGCATAGTAATTTTAACGTATTTTTCGTTGTTATTTGGATGAGCTTGAAAACGTCTTTGACGACTTCATCGAGTACTAATTCCTTTTCCTTGGGCATTAAAACATCTTGCTCTGGTCAATTATTTTCCTTGCCATAGCGTACCCAACTATCGGCTTAATTCCTATTAACTTTAAGCGGAAAATACATTATTTTTTAGATAGTTAGTTGCAAAAAATCAATTATTCAGAAAGGCTCAATAAAATATCAATTGCTAATCACGGCAATACGATTAAAAGTAATAAAATCAGATAAGAAGAAAGATGCTTTATAATTAGAATTGCAAAAAAAACAATAGGAAATTAAATGAAGTTTAAAATACAAGATTAAAAAGCATGGATGAATGCTATTCACCCATGGCGTGTTTTAAAACCTGTGCCTTAATTGGCCCAGCACTATTTGCTAATCTTAATGCCAGTTCTCTAAACAAACGAAGTGGCCGGATCTCATTCGAGAAGCCAAAGTAGCACGCGTCCATTGTCGACATCATCAGTGCATTATCGAAACGGCGTCGCTTTTGATACGCATTGAGATTGGACAGGTGCCCCACATCTTCAAAGTCTAGCGCCTCTGTTAATGCTGCAACGTCTTTAAAACCAAGATTAACGCCTTGACCTGCCAAGGGATTAATCGTGTGAGCGGCATCACCTACTAGCACAACTCTGCCTTGTACATAGTCATTTGCATGTTGTCTCGTCAATGGAAAAACCGCCGATTCAATGACATCAAAATCACCAGGCAACGATGGAAAGTGCTCAAATATCGCCTGTTTCAATAGCGGCTTGGTTAGCTGACTTGCACGTTTTAAAGTATCACCACGGTCATACCAAATAAGATTTGCATAGGGGGCATGCATTGGTAACAACGCAACAGGCCCAGTTGCCTTGAATTGTTGCCACGTTTCTGTTTGCTGTGGCGCCTCTAGTTTAATAAGGATGCCCATACAGTGCTGTTGATATTGCCACCCCGTTACGCCTATCCCGGCTAACTTTCTAACCTGCGAACGGCCACCATCGGTAGCGATAATGAGATCCGCAACGATTTCTTCCTCATCGTAGACAATGACCACTTTTTCGGTGTCTTGTTGAATATTTCTTGCCGGCGTTGAAAACGTTTTAACGGTGATTGGCAAACCAGGGAACTGCGACCACAAGCTTGCTTGGATCAATCTATTTTCAATAATATGACCAAGGTGTGTCGCGTTCACCTCACTCTTATCAAAACTTAAGATATTTCTTCCTGACTCAAATGCACTAAGTCTGTGATAAGGAGCTACGCGTGTTGCCCGAAGCAAAGGCATTGCACCCAAGTTATCTAATAGGCGTTCTGAAAACCGATTAATGGCTGAAACTCGAATATCAATGTTATTATCTTCAAGTACCTTTGTTGCATTAATTGGCGAATGTTCTATGAGCACAACCTCTGCGCCTTTTTTCGCCAATGATACCGCAGCTGCTGCTCCAACCATCCCACCGCCGACGATGACCACTTTATTTTTCATTGTCTTTTCCTACCCTTGCGCATTGCCTCCACATTGTAACGAAAAAAAACCATTGTGGCAGAGGTTGTCGCAGTGAATTACTGTGAAATTGATCCGAATACGGAAAGTCAAAAACTATACTTGGCTAAGTCGTCGTATACATATAAAATACGCGTCCTTTACGTATTGCCAGTGGGCGAGCGTCCGCGGATAAACGAATTGAAAACGAGGCTTTATTTCAATGGGTAAAAAACTGCATATCAAAACCTGGGGTTGTCAAATGAACGAGTACGACTCTCAGAAAATGGCGGATCTACTTGATGCAACCAACGGTTATCAGTTAACAGAAGAAGCTGAAGATGCGGACGTGATCCTATTGAACACGTGTTCAATCCGTGAAAAAGCGCAAGAAAAAGTATTCCATCAACTTGGCCGCTGGAAATTATTGAAAGACGATAAACCTGACTTAGTTATTGGTGTTGGCGGCTGTGTTGCTTCACAAGAAGGCGAAACCATTCGTCAACGCGCACCCTTTGTCGATATCGTATTCGGCCCACAAACATTGCACCGCTTACCTGAAATGATTAAGCAAGTACAAAGCAAAGAAGGTGCCGTGGTTGACGTTTCTTTCCCTGAAATCGAAAAATTCGATCGCCTTCCTGAACCAAAAGCAGAAGGACCCAGTGCCTTTGTATCTATTATGGAAGGTTGCTCAAAGTATTGTACATTCTGCGTTGTTCCTTACACACGCGGTGAAGAAGTAAGTCGCCCTCTTGATGACGTGCTACTTGAAGTTGCACAGCTTGCTGAACAAGGCGTACGTGAAGTTAACTTGCTTGGCCAAAACGTTAACGCTTATCGCGGTGAAATGCACGATGGTGAAATCTGTTACTTCTCCGATCTGTTACGTTATGTTGCTGCCATTGATGGTATTGATCGCATTCGTTACACCACTTCTCATCCCGTTGAGTTTACGCAAGATATCATTGATGCATACGCTGATATCCCTGAGCTTGTTGACCATTTACACCTTCCGGTACAAAGCGGTTCAGACCGTATCTTAAACTTGATGAAACGTGGTCACATGGCAATCGAATATAAGTCAACGATCCGTAAACTACGTAAGATCCGTCCAAATCTCAGCATGTCTTCTGACTTTATTATTGGTTTTCCTGGCGAAACCACGGAAGATTTTGAAGCAACCATGCAGTTGATAAACGACATTGGTTTCGACATGAGCTTTAGTTTCATCTACTCTGCGCGTCCTGGCACGCCAGCTGCGGATCTGCCAGATGACGTCAGTGAAGAAGAAAAGAAACAACGCCTTTATATTTTGCAAAACCGCATCAGCCAAATGGCACAAGATATTAGTCGTAAAATGGTCGGCACTGAACAACGTATTTTAGTTGAAGGGCCATCGAAAAAAGATCCTATGGAACTTCGTGGTCGTACTGAAAATAATCGTGTTGTTAACTTTGTTGGACCACACACAGTAATTGGCCAATTTGTTGACGTAAAAATCACTGACGCTTTCCCAAACTCTTTACGTGGTGAATTAATTCGTACAGAATCGGAAATGAATTTACGTAAAGACACTGCACCTTCAACGATATTGAATCGTGTACCGTCACAGCCAGAAGCTAATGAACTAGGTGTGAGTACTTTCACACCGTAGTTTAGTGTTGCGCCAGCGGAAGCTGGCGTAATTGTTATAGGAATCCATTTTGAGTAATCAGTTAAGCAGCCTAGAATTTCTTCTCGAGCCCGCAGACAACGCCCGACTCGCTTCGCTATGCGGCGCCTTTGACGAACACTTAAAACAGATAGAGCGTCGCTTAGGCGTAGAGATCTCACACCGTGATGGCGCATTTAAAGTCGCAGGTAAACCAGTTCAAGCAAAAGCAGCCGAAGACGTTATCAAATCACTTTACGTCGATACGTCGACAGTCAAAGGTAAGATGAAAGAATTGACCCCAGACGATGTTCACCTTGCAATTGCCGAAGCCAATTGCCTTGAACAAGAAGCACCAAGTGTTTGGGACAAAGAAGTGTTTATCAAAACCCGGCGCGGCGTGATAAAGCCAAGAAACCCACACCAAAGCCAATACGTCGCCAATATTTTACGTCATGATATTACCTTTGGTATCGGACCTGCTGGTACCGGTAAAACCTACTTAGCGGTTGCAGCAGCGGTTGATGCGCTTGAACGTCAAGAAGTTCGCCGCATTTTGCTTACTCGTCCCGCTGTCGAAGCCGGTGAAAAACTCGGTTTTCTACCCGGTGACTTAACGCAAAAAATCGATCCTTATTTACGTCCACTTTATGACGCCCTATTTGAAATGCTAGGCTTCGAGAAAGTAGAACGTTTAATAGAACGTAACGTCATTGAAGTAGCTCCTCTCGCTTATATGCGTGGTCGTACCCTCAATGATGCGTTTATCATTTTAGATGAGAGCCAAAACACCACAACAGAACAAATGAAAATGTTCTTAACGCGAATTGGTTTTAATTCTAAAGCGGTGATCACAGGTGACATTACTCAGGTAGATTTACCTCGAGGAGCGCGTTCAGGCCTACGTCATGCGATTGATGTACTTGGTGAAGTCAGCGAAATTTCCTTTAACTTCTTCCAAGCACACGATGTTGTGCGCCATCCAGTGGTAGCACGTATCGTTGAAGCGTATGAGAAAAAAGAAGAATCAGAACGCATAGAACGTGCTGCGAAACAAAAAGCGCGAGAAGCGGAGCGTATAGCAAACCAAGGACAAGTATAATGGATATTGCTCTTGATCTTGATTTACAAATAGCCTGTGAGTTTGAAAACTTACCGACTGCCGAACAGTTTACTTTGTGGGCTGAGAAAGCCTTAGTAAATTACTGCAGCGATGCAGAAATGACGATACGCATTGCAACAGTTGAAGAGTCACAGCAGCTCAATCTTGATTATCGTGGCAAGGATAAACCGACTAATGTCTTATCGTTTCCATTTGAAGCACCACCAGGAATTGAGTTACCTTTGTTAGGCGATCTGATTATTTGTCCTGATGTAGTAAAACGCGAAGCCGATGAACAAGAAAAAACGTTTCATGACCACTTTGCCCATATGGTCATCCATGGATGCTTGCATTTGCTTGGCTTTGACCATATAAATGACACTGACGCTCTCGAGATGGAAACCATCGAGAAAGAAATTTTAGCCGATTTGGGCATATCAGACCCTTATCGTGATGATGTTGAATAATACGGAGTATTAAACTGTAATGAGCGATGATAACTCGCCAAGTAGCCAGGGTTCTTCAAGCAAAAGCTGGTTGAGCCGAATCACCCAGATGTTGCAAGGGGAACCCCAAAACAAAGAAGAGTTGGTCGAAGTCATAGCCGACGCTCAAGAGCGCGCCTTGATAGACCCTGAAACCAAGGACATGATGCAAGGTGTTTTAGAAGTCTCTGAAATGCGTGTACGAGACATCATGATCCCTCGCTCTCAAATGGTTACCTTAGACGTCGACGTCGCCATTGAGTCACAACTCAATTTAATGATGGAATCCTCGCACTCTCGCTTTCCTGTGATCTGTGAAGATAAAGATCATGTAGAAGGCATTTTGCTTGCAAAGGATTTACTGCCGCTGATCTTAAATAAAGAAGAGCAGTTGCCTAACTTACGTCAATATTTACGACCTGCTTTTGTCGTGCCAGAGAGTAAACGTGTCGATACGCTGCTCAATGAGTTCCGTCAAAAACGCTATCATATGGCGATTGTTATTGATGAGTATGGTGGTGTGTCTGGTCTTGTTACCATCGAAGATATTCTAGAGCTTATCGTTGGCGAAATCGAAGATGAGCACGATGATGATGATGAACAGCAGCAAATTCGTCAGTTGGCTAAATACACCTATATCGTCCAAGCACTCACCCCGCTTGAAGATTTTAACGAATTTTTCAAAACCAATTACAATGCCGCAGACGCATTAACGATTGGTGGTGTTGTATTACACGCCTTTGGCCACATGCCAAGCCGTGGGGAAACTATCGAGATCAGCCCGTTACAATTTAAAGTAACCAACTCGGATAGCCGTCGAATCATTCAACTTCAAGTGACTGTACCGAAGCCGCAAAATGGTGAAGACGCTCAAGACTAAATTGTTACTCTGTCTTCAAGACAAAAAAAGTTGGGCCGCGCTCTTAGGAGGCGGCCTTTTAACGTTTGCTTATGCACCATTCGGATTGTGGCCATTAGTCTTTTTCTGCGTGGCGTTAAGTTTTTATGCAACAGAGCAGCCAAATTGGAAAACCACGTTTAAATACGGCTGGCTATTTGGTTTCAGCTGGTTTTGCGCTGGCATAAGTTGGGTGCATGTCTCCATAGCTGAATTCGGTGGAATGCCACTTATTGCTTCTTTGACACTAATGGCCCTGCTTTGCAGTTATCTAGCGTTGTACCCTGCATTGGCTTTTTCTGTTGGCCACATAGTTGCACACACCCCTACGCAACGCGTTATTTACTCCGCCGCGGCGTTTTTCGTTACAGAATGGTTGCGTGGTACCTTATTGACTGGATTTCCATGGTTAAGCTTTGGCTATACCCAAACGGATAGTCCATTAAACGTACTTGCCCCTTGGATTGGTGAAGTGGGTCTTACTGGCCTAATTATCCTTTTATCTGGCTTTTGCTATCAACTTGTTGTCCATCGCCAGTGGAAGTCTTTGGCCCTTGCTGTAACTATCGTGATTATCGGCCTACTTGTCAGCATACGTTGGGTCACGACTGGCTATTCAGAGCAAGAAAAACGGATTCTACTGGTTCAAGGCAATATACAACAAAGCTTAAAATGGCAACCAGAACACTTTTGGCCCACGATGAAAATGTATCGGGACGTTACTCGCCAGTCATGGAATAATGTGGACTTAGTTGTGTGGCCAGAAGCTGCAATCCCTGAAATTGAAGAAAATGCCTTCCCCTATCTAGATGCTGTCGGAGCGGCTGCTGCGTTTAATCAAACCGCCGTCATCACAGGGATCCCAGATTACCAATTTGATACCCGAAATGTGTTTAATTCGCTTATTGTGTTAGGCAAGTATGAACATACTGATACCGCTAATCAATATCAGTATTTAGGTCGTAACCGTTATCAAAAACATCAACTTTTACCTATCGGTGAATTTGTGCCTTTTGAAGAATGGCTTCGACCTATCGCACCGCTATTTAATCTCGTCATGTCTTCTTTTACTCGTGGTGAGCAATTTCAAAATAATCTTCGCGCTAACGGATTGAATATTCTACCTGCTATCTGTTATGAGATCGCGTTTGCAGAGTTAGTCCGAGGTAACTTTAAATCGGATTCAGATATTCTTTTTACCGTGAGCAACGATGCTTGGTTTGGGGACTCACATGGCCCACATCAGCATATGCAAATCGCTCGCATGCGGGCATTGGAATTGCAACGTCCACTTGTTCGTGTCACAAATAATGGTCTCAGTGGCGTATATGATCCAATATCGAAAAATAGTGAGATGATGCCACAATTTGAACAAACTAGCTTAGTTGCTAAAGTAAAATTAATTCACGGCACATCTTGGTTTAGCCGTTTCGGGCAAACCCCCGTATGCATACTTGCGCTGCTTATTCTCACATTTGGCATCTCGGTAAAACTTAAGGATCGCATTAGTAAACGTATAGAAGTGGACTTTTTTTGAGTCATTTTTATGTCGTAGTAAAAAAAAGACCAACGCAGTAAATACTCCTCCGGCCTTGTCTCAAAAACTCCTTTTACAACACACACGATCTTGTCTGTGAGTCAATCATACCCACATTAACATTGCACTAATAATGGGAAAAGTCCCCCAGTTTTGGTGCAATGACAGCAAGAAAACCTTTGTAAATAATTTTAAACATCTGATTTTTATTAACTTTAAATTAGTGGCACAGAAGTTTCTTATTCGTTAGATAGAAACCAGACAAGCGACAGGAAACACTATGATGAACCTATATCACATCCTTTATTTACTTTGGCATATAGAAGTGTCTAGTTGGGATATGGAAGAACAAGGAGACGTAAAATGAGTGAAGAAAAGCTGAATTTAATTCAAGCAGCAGTTGCCCTTGTGTTACATGCAAACTGGCTACCGTCAGAAGCAGCTCAACGATGTCAACTGCCCAAACGAGTCGTGTACAAAGCTGTGCGAGAAGCGCAGATCAAGCCGATGGCTAAGAAGCAAAAGCTCAACGCTACGAAGGAAAAGTTACTGCAGAGCTTAAAACGAGTCGACGTCGAACTGGCTCAGTTGCAAGCATAACCCAAAAGAAAAAGGCCAGTGTCACTGGCCTTTAGATTACCTATAAATTGTCGAGAAAGTCTTCATCGAAATCGACTGGTTCTTCTTTAATTGGTGGCTTACCATCATACAGTTCAAACAGCTGTCTTTGGAAATAAATGTCTTTGATAAACAAATACGGGTCCAAAGCGTCATTCAGTAGTTGCTCTTGAGCAATTAAGTTAGCTCGAGCTTCTAGCACACGCAATGCAAATACGACTAAGCTTTGAGGTGTGGTTAAAGCAAGCTCTGGCAATACCGCCCTATCCATTATATCGCCAGTGAAATTACGTGCAGTAGATGGTCCCATACCAGGCAACATTAGATAAGCTCCATCAGCAACGCCCCATACACCGAGCGTCTGACCAAAATCTTCATCGACGTGTTTAAGCCCAAAATGGCTTGCCACATCGAAAAGACCAAACACACCGACTGTTGAATTAATTAAAAATCGCGCCACATTAACGCCAGTATCGCCTGCCTTACCTTGCAAGGCTGCATTTATTGCGTCTGTCGGCGCAGTAATGTTTGTAGTAAAATTAACCAGGCCTGTTCGCACCGGTTTCGGCGTATAATCGGCATATACTACCGCTGCAGGACGAAGCAAATAGGCATCAAGCACATCCATATTAAAATCATAGATTGGACGGTTGAGGCTTTGCAGTGGGTCACGTGGATCTTGCTTTTCAGGAGGTACACTCGCACATCCAGAAATAACAATCAACGCAATACTGATAAACCAAGCTCTAATCATTAGGCATCCTTTTAATAACTTTGATTGATCACAACACGCTGTTGCGTGATACCTTCTACTAAGGTGATTACTTCTGTTTTTCCTTCAAGTTCACCTGCCTGTATTGCCACATTTTCATCAACCGACAGTCGCGCGACAACAACGACGTCCTTAAACTGCGACAATTGTAACTCAGGCATCATTGCCAAGGCATCATCAAGAGTTACCTTAAATGGAAAAGTAAACTCTCGCGTTTTGGCCACCGCTAAAGGCATGGCTGGCCCATTCGCCGCTTTAGCAAAAACAAATAAGACACCATTTCTAGGAATACGCTGCTGTAATGCTTCATCAAGGTCAACTGTCACTTCGATGCTTCTTTTCGCACCGTCTGGCGACAATTTTGCAATATGTCCATTTATTTCATCAATTCGAGCAGCAATCATGGTATATCGAGGGTCTTGTGTGTCCATATTTGACAGTAAAACTTCAAATGCGGCTTTAGACTCAACCCAATCTTTTCGTTCGTACGCGATTAATGCCAACAAGCTGATTGCATCGATATTCGTCGGTTCTTGAGACAATACCTTTGACAGCAATTTCGCTGCACGATTCATGCTTCCTTCAGTGCCTTCGATCAACAAAACTTGGCTGTAATTGACTAGCACATTGGCGTTATTTGGGTTCATTACAAGCGCTTTATCAAAGGCTTGTTTCGCCATTTCGAAATCATTTATCGACATCGCAACACGACCTAATAACATCCAAGCAACTGCATCATCTCCTTCGGCAGCAAGCTTAGTGCGCAGGCCAAGTGCAAAGGCTTGTAATTCATTTGCGCTCAGTGGTTCTCCCTGCTGCAACACCGCGCGCTCACCAAATTCAGGTAACTTTTCGATAGCTTGATACCAATTTTCAACATGATGCGCATTTCCCTTCCATTGGTAAAATACAAAACTAACACCAACCACAAATAATAACCCTATTACTGCAAGAATACGGTTATCGCCCTTGTTGGTAAGTGCTTGCTCAGGTGCCAATTCATTAAGTAACCGCCGCTTAAGTTCTCTGATAGACTCATAGTGCATTAAGGTATCAATTCGCGAATTCGCCAGTTCTTCATCAAGCTCGTTTAGTCGCTGACGATAGATTGCGATCCGCTCTGCATTTTCGCCGCTGTCTTTAGACAAAGTAGACTCTTTGCGTAAAAATGGCGTAACCACAAACAAAGAAGCCAACACGGCTAATAGAGCAAACATGCCCCACATTATTTCCATTATTGCTGTCCTCGTTGTTCATATTTCTCGAGCAGTGCATTGAGCTGTTTTTCATCTGCCTCCGTCCACTCTTGAGCTTGAGCAGCCTTGCGCTGACGCACCACGATAAAACCGAAGCCAATGACGATAATCAACCCTGGTAAAATCCATAAAAGCACAGTAAGTGGTGTAACTGGAGGTTGATAATGAACGAAGTATCCATAGCGATCGATCATAAAATCGATCACCTCTTGTTTTGATTTACCTTCGTGAACTAATGTCAAAACGCGATCGCGCAAGTCTTTTGCCACAACAGCATCAGAATCCGCAATATTTTGGTTTTGACATTTAGGACAACGTAATTCTTTCGTCAGCTCTGCAAACGTTTGAGCACGTTCTTTACTTTCAAATTGGTATTTATCTTCGACTGAAGCATTTGTTGTTGCTATAAACAAGCCTGCACACAGTCCTAAAACAAACCTTAGTCGAGTAATCATGGGGTTATCTCCTGTAAGACATGAGCAAACTTCGCACGCCAAACTCGTGGGTTTACATCCCCCGTGTGATGCACCAAGATCTTACCCTCTTTATCCACCAAGAATGTTTCTGGCGCACCAGACACGCCCAAATCTAAAGCTAGCGTTCGCTCTAAATCGAGAATATTAAACGCGTAAGGATTTCCCGCACGATCCAGCATGTTGTTCACTTCTTCACGTAGTTTTACTACATCAAATTGGTCTCCAAAGTCTGGGTCATAGGCTTGTTCGTAGTACAGACCAACGATCTTAATGCCACGTTCTTTTAATTCAGTTAAATACCCGAGTTCAGCGATGCATGTCGGGCACCAAGTACCCCACACATTCATCAAATAGACCTCACCTTTTAGATCTTGTTCAGTCCAGACTTTATTTTCATCCATTAAGTCAGGTAGCGAAAATTGAGGCATCGGATGACCCAATCGACCCGTCTGAAGCTCTCTCGGATCACCAAACAATCCCTGATAAAGAAAGACACTTAGCAGCGCAAATATTGCAAGGGGGACTAAACCAATTAATTTTCGATTCATGCTGTCACTCCTTTATTTATTCGCTTCGACTGGCGACGATATCGCTTATCTGCCAAAACAATAAAGCCTGCTAATGAAATCATTAATCCACCTAACCACATCCAGCGAACGTAGGGTTTGTGGTAAATTCGCAGAGCCCACGCACCATTACTGAGCTCCTCACCAAGCGCCAAGTAAAGGTCTCGGAAAAAGCCATCATCAATCGCGGCTTCGGTCATAAATTGCATGCCAACGTTATATTGACGTTTTTCTGCATGCAGCAGCACGATTTCTCTCCCTTCTTTGAAAACCGTTACCTCGCCAGCATGTCCCTGGTAATTCGGGCCAGTAATCGGAAAAACGCCATTAAAGCGATATTCGTATTCGTTTAGTTGTGCAACATCTCCTGGTTTCATACTCACTGAACGTTCAACCGAATAGGCAGACGTTAAAGTGACGCTTGAAATCACGAACGCCAAACCGACATGACCAAGTTGCATTGCCCAATAACTAAGACCAAGACGCTTTAATCCCTCAGCAAACGTGGATTGCACAGAAATTTTCTGCATTAAGTCGACGATGCTCGCAAGCACAATCCAAACCGCTAATGCTGTTCCCATAAAGGTCAGGGGCGTTACTTCATCAAAACTGCTGTACAACCAAGTCGCGGTGACGATCAAAGCTAAACCAACATTCATTGCCCATTTAGGAAACAAAGTAGACAGTTTATTTTGCTTCCACCTTAACATTGGTCCTATTCCGAGTAATAAAGCGAATGGCACAATGAGGATTGCAAACATCTTATTAAAGAAAGGCACACCTATCGAAATCGCACCAAGGCCTAGTTCTTTATGGATCATTGGTAGTAATGTACCGAGCAATACTATGAGCGTAGCCACAACTAGGAATATATTGTTTAGCCATAAGGCCACTTCTCGAGACGCAAACTTATAACGCCCTTCACTGCGTACTTCAGACACCCTAAATGCGTAAAGCGCTAAACTACCACCGACCACAAAGGCAAGAAACGACAAGATGTATAACCCTCTGTCTGGGTCAGTTGCAAAGGCATGAACAGAAACAATGATCCCCGAGCGCACGATAAAGGTACCCAATAAGCATAACGAAAACGCAGTAATCGCCAGTAATACAGTCCAAGATTTAAAGACACCTCGCTTTTCTGTTACCGCTAACGAATGCAATAGCGCTGTTGCTACTAACCAAGGCATAAACGACGCGTTTTCTACCGGATCCCAGAACCACCAGCCACCCCAGCCAAGTTCAGCGTAGGCCCACCAACTACCGATTGTGATCCCTAATGTCAAAAACCCCCACGCTGCCATCGTCCAAGGACGTGACCATTTCGCCCACGTATTATCAAGCTTACCGGTTAGCAAAGCTGCAATTGCAAAGGAGAAAGAAACGGATAAACCAACATAACCCATATAAAGCAAAGGCGGATGAATAATCATCCCAGGGTCTTGCAGTAATGGGTTTAAGTCACGGCCTTCAACCGGATAATAAGGCAACAAACGCTCAAATGGGCTCGACATCCACAGCGTGTAGAGCATAAAACCTACACCTAGAATACCTAACACACCGAGTACTCGCGCTCTAAGCACCCAAGGCAACGACGTTGACATCAAGGCAACTAACGCAGTCCAACTTGCTTGCATCACAAGCCATAGCAAAATAGCGCCTTCGTGCCCACCCCAAGTTGAAGTTACTTTGTAATACCAAGGTAAAGTCGAACTGGAATTTTGCGCAACATAAGCGACGGTAAAATCATCCGTTAAGGTAATGTAAATGAGGATACCAAATGAAAATAGAACAAAAAGACACTGACCAACGGCCAACGACGGAGCTGCGCGCATTAAGCGTAAATTACCTGTGTGCGCTCCCCATAGCGGAAAGATACAGAGCAACAGCGACAGCGCCATTGCCAGAACCAGAGAAAAATAACCGATTTCAGGGATCATATTTAATAGTCGCCTTTTGTATCTTTTAAATTATAAGTTGGCTTTTCATGCTTAATTCCCTTTACCGCTTCGGCGACCTCTGCTGGCATGTACTCTTCATCATGTTTGGCTAGCACTTCAAAAGCTTGCACTACGGTTGGCTCGATTAACGTGCCTTGCGCAACGATACCTTGGCCTTCTCGAAATAAATCTGGGAGAATACCTTGATAGCGAATAGTGACCATCGGTCCGGTATCGATAAGTTTAAATTCGACATCCAACGTTGTGTCATCCCGCTTGACCGAACCTGGGACTACCATACCACCGATACGTAATTTTTGGCCGATGAATGGCATATCATGACTTTCGCCCTTACCATTTACCAACTCACTTGGTGTGTAGAATAAATTAATGTTCTCTTGTAGGGCATAAAGGGTAAGCCCTACAGCAGCGCCGAGACCCATGATAATGCCGACCACCGCAAAAAGGCGCTTCTTACGTCTTGGGTTCATAGGTTTTGCTCCTGTTGTGCTTGTTTGATACGAGCTTCACGGGCAACTTGATCTCGGATAGACTTCTTGAGTCCTTTCCCCTCAAGCCATGAACTGACCAAAATTCCGATTAAAATTACGGCACAGGTACCAAATGATAACCAAACAAAAAAGCCGTAGCCGCCCATGGCTAAAAAATCACTGAATGATGCAAATTGCATAATTAACCTCGACTAATCAATTCTCTTACCCATGGACGATGTTGCTCACACCGTAATAGTTCATTTTTGAGTCGCATCAACGCAATAACGCCTACAAAGCCTGCAAAACCTAAAATGTTAATCAACAGTGGCCACAGCATGGTAGGGTCAATTGCAGAGGTATCGAATTTAGTGATTGTTGAACCTTGATGAAGCGTATTCCACCACTCCACCGAGAAATGGATGATCGGTAAATTAATCACCCCTACGATCGCTAAGATACATGCAGCACGTCCTGCTACTTTCTTATCTTCAAATGCGTGATAAAGCGAAATCACGCCAAAATATAAAAATAATAAAATCAATTCTGATGTTAATCGAGCATCCCATACCCACCAGGCTCCCCACATTGGTTTACCCCAAGCAGCCCCCGTGATCAGAGCTATCGCTGTCATGGCAGCCCCAACGGGTGCAATGGAAATTACAGCGAGTTCTGCATTACGGATCTGCCAAACTAACGCAACAATTGCGGCAATAGCCATCGATGAATATGCGCCCATAGACAAAATAGCCGATGGCACATGAATGAAAATGATCCGATAACTGTCTTTTTGTTGATAGTCTGCTGGCGCAAAAGCCAACCCCCAAACCCAACCGACCAGGATACAAACAATCGAGATCACTGCAAAATAGGGCAATAACGTATTACATAACTGGTATGCACGCTCTGCTTTTGCGTATGGATGTAACCATTTCCACATATTAACTTACACTCACTCTTAAAGCTGACGATATGGCAAACGGTGCACTCACTAATCCAATAGCTAACATGGCACCGAGTATCGCTAATTGTCCCCCATAGGCTAGAGACATCATACTGGTGTCAATGGCAGACGTTGCGAAAATTAGTACGGGGATATAAAGCGGCAATACTAACAAACTCAATAGTAAGCCACCTTTTTGCAATCCAACGGTAAGACCGGCACCGATCCCCCCGATTAAACTTAATAAAGGTGTGCCAACAAGCAAGGTAAGCACGGTTGCACCAAGTGCTTGTTGTTCTAGATTCATAAGAAGTGCAAACAATGGTGACAAAAGCACCATCGGCAAGCCTGAAATGGTCCAATGTGCAGCTACTTTTGCTACCACACTGAGCGATAAAGGATAAGGCGATGCGATTAACTGCTCAAGTGAGCCATCTAGGTAATCTTCTTTAAACAATTTATCTAAACCGAGCATGGTCGAGAGCAAGGCTGCGACCCAGATAATCCCTGGCGCCATCCGTGAAAGTAAAGCGGGCTCAGGTCCAATAGCGAGTGGAAATAAAGTGATAACTATCACAAAGAAAAGTAGTGGATTAAAAATTTCAGCGCGTTGGCGAAACGCGAGTGTGACGTCTTTCGTATAAACGGCTTTAAAAAGTTGCCAGTAAGAATGTTGAGTATGCATTATAATCGATACTCCAACACAAGCGTTTTTAGCTTAGCGAATTGGGCAGTGAGGTCTTGATGTGTCGTGAGCAAAATTGCACCACCACGCTCAAGGTGAATTTGAAACTGGGCTTGCAACTGAGCAACCCCTTTTTTATCAAGGGCTGTAAATGGTTCATCCAAAATCCACAGTTTCGCATTGTTCAACCACAACCTTACCAATGCGACACGACGTTGTTGCCCTGCAGATAAAGTACGTACTGGCACATCTTCTAATCCAACCAAACCTAATTTAGCCAGTAGTTGCATTGTTTGCCCTATGTCTTTAACCCCGTGGACCTGTTGCCAATGTTGTACATTCTCTATTGCACTTAGTTGAGGGTTGACACCTGACTTATGGCCTATAAAAAGTAAGTTTGCTGCAAACTCATCATAGTTCATTTGAGTATCGTCACCATTAAATGTCACAGCCCCTTCATCGGCTCGTGAAAAGCCTGCGATAATACGCAATAAACTTGTTTTTCCTGCACCATTTGGGCCCTCAATTTGCATAATTTCACCGGCTTGCAGCGAAAAGCTCAACGACTCAAACAAACATCTTTCTTGTTTTATGCAAGTAACTGCTTTTATCTCAAGCAAACTGACGATTCTCTATACCCAAAATTGGGCGTTAGTCTAACATAATGGTAAGGTAATACGAATATTGTGCGTTCGACGATTAACGAAAATTTGATTTAAAATAATGAATAAACTGCCAATTCCCCAATCGCAAAGCAACATTTCGCACAGCGTCAACCTTAGCGCTCAATCTTCTCATTCGCCTAGAATAGAATTACCAATTGAGAATGTGTTCCAAGCTCGAAATATTGTCGCAAGTGAAAATACCATCCAAATGGATGTCCAAGTCGAAGGTCGTTGGCAAACATTACGCCTCGCGACAGGGGAACCAAAGCCGCAGCCATTTTCTCTAGAACAAGGCACAGTGAGTTTATCGAGTGATGGAAAAACATTACAGATCCACAATGCAGCACAATCTGTTGTTATCACTGATTCTAAATGGATGTTAAAACTGTTTAGTTTAGCCATAACTGGCAGTGAATTATTTCCAAAACAAACCCCAGCGCAAATTTCTCAGGCTCACACATTGTTGCTTCCTAAATTAACCTTAGAAGTAAACATTGATAAACAATCATTACTGCTGCTGCAACAAGAAACAAAACTGGTCGCGAACTTAACACCACAATCGAGCGCTTTAAAAGTGGCCATCGTAAATCAATACGCCGATCTTATGCTCGATTTTGAGTTCCCCTATTCCGCACTAACACGTCAACTTAATAAACATGCTCAAACTGTTTTTATCAAAGCCATGCCAGCACAATTGTCTGTTAAGCTTGAAAACAATGGGCAAGCAAAAAATCTCACTTTGCCGCTTAATGAAGCGATGAAATTTGCACCTTCAAAAACATGGACACCGGCTAGTTTAAAGCCTTTTGCTCAAAGTATTAGTATTTCTACACCAAGCCAGCAATTTGTCACTCATTTAAAGCACTCATTGCGATTGCAAAGCGTATCGACCCCTCTATCAACTTCGCTGCCAACACAAACTACGCAAACATTACTCCCCGTACTAGAGGGAAAAGAACTTTCACTGTCTGAACTCAAACATGCCGTTGGGTTAGCGATTGAACGTTATGTCAAAACACCTTTTGCAGGTCTCAAACACGCTATTGGCTCACATTTAATTCAAACAAAACACGCTTCGATGCACTTAGATAGCCAAAAAAATACTTTAACGAATAGAAACCCACTACCCGTGTCGACTTGGCTTTCGCCAACAATGATGAAATCAGCGTTGCCAACGAGTTCTCAACATGATGCACCGATAAAGTATACGTTTGATCAGATGAGAGAGGTCGTCACACAAGCTCTAAAAGCAAATAATCATCCATTAACACTTCAACCACCTGGTAATAGTGCTGTAAAGGAAAAATCGCGTACACAGCAAAGTAGCGACGTTGCTGTTTACTCGGATAAAACGCGAACCCAAACGGGCGCCAACATAGAAAAAAGAACGACCGCGCAACCTAATGTGACATTAAGCGAAAATGCGCAAACACCATCAATCGATAAAGCCCCACCCTCTTATATCAGTCGTCGCGATTCGACACCAGCTACGTCAAATCTTCACGCTCCGCAGCCTGATCTATTGTTAAATAAAACGAAAATAGAACAACAAGATACTGAACACAAATCAGTGGTGAACACGCCCACATTGAAAAATCAACCTGACATTGTGAATGCTGGAAAGCCAATTCAGAAAATAAGCGAACAACCGCTTGAAAATAAAGAGCTCAAGATAACAAACACAGTCTCTGAATTAACAAAAACCGATGTTAAAACTATTAAGCAAAGTACAACACCTGCCGATAGCCAGACATCAAAAAACCTCTCGCTTAAAAGCCAGAATCACGCTCACACTTTAGAGCTATCCAAAACCAATACGCCAACAACAAATACCGAAATCAGGGATGATTTAAACAAACATAAATACCATGTAAGCCGAGTCGCAACTCACCCTATTACAGTAAATGAAGTAGAAGTTCCAAACTCACCGTCACGATGGCATCCCCCTATGCGTGTACATCATGCATCTATTGAGTCTCGGATATCAATGCAACTAGGAAAGATAGAACAGCAATTACTAAACTTAACCTCGTCTTTCGAAAAGACGTCCTCTACAGCTAGTTCTATTCCTCAGGTAATTGAGGAGATAAAAACAAGCGCAAAGTCTCTTCCAATTGATCTACAACGACTTGTTCATCAAGCATTTGATCGTATGATTGATGAGCGCTCTATTTCTGCACCAAACATTGCCCAACACATTCAGGCAATTAGCAATCAACAACCTTCAAGTCCTTTTTTGCAAGCATTAGATAAACTTTTGGTCACATTCCTAGCAGGTCCAAAAGCAGTTGCTCAGCTACCCACTAACGTAACGCCAGAGCAGCGAACAGAAGCTCTATTGCAAACACTATTACCTCAACAAAAAATCGCACAAGTGCAACAAGTCACCCAATTATTTATGCAGCAAACTGCACTAGAACAAATGGCAAGTGATGTTGGTAAAGTGCAAAACCAATTTGCTCAAGCTAACTTTCAATCACTAAACCAGCAGCAATCCAATGAACACAATTGGTTAGTGAATCTACTTCTGCCCTTAAAGCAAAGCACTCAGGCTCATCAGACTGAACTACAAGTAGGCAAATATCAAAAACCTGCAAAAGGCAATTTACCAGAAAAAACCGTTTGGTTTGTTCGGCTAAATTTTGACCTACATCCTTATGGCAAACTTGCTGCTGCTGCCGAGCTTATGGATAACGCCGTTGATTGCGCTTTAATTGCAGATTGTAATGCTGTTGTCGCGCTGACAAGACCCCATCTAGAGAGCCTCAAAAACAAACTTGCCTCTCATGGATTACAAGTGGGCGGGATAACCCTCACTGAAAACCCCGAACGTGTTGCCCAATTTTATAGTAAGCACGCCATTGTTAATATTAAGGTTTAGATATGAGTGAAACATCATCGCAACGCTGTGCTATAGGTCTATTATATGAAGCAGACAAAGCACCTGAAGTCGTGTCGAAAGGATTTGGAGAACTAGCTGAACAAATTGTCGCTTCAGCCAAAGAAAAAGGGATCTTAGTACATCAAGATGAACAACTTGTTGAAACCTTGAGTAAACTTAATTTACACGATGAAATTCCCAGGGAGCTCTATTACGTTATCGCTGAACTCATTGCGTTTTCGTACGTCTTGCAAGGTAAGTTTCCGCCAGGTTGGCAAGGCTTAAAAGGCAAATTAGATGTTAGAGTTTAAACAGGTTCAAACGTTAACCACTCTAGCCAAAAAAAGCTATTTCACCGATCTCCTGAGAATCTAGGTTTTACATGTAGCGTCATCAACAGCTCTGCCTCTGCTCTTGGTAATTCACATTCACGCATTACCTCCTCAATATCAGCACCAAGACCGATCATTTTAACAGCCCTAGAATAAATTTTCGCTTCAGGGTCGTCATATTGTTGCGCTGATATAGACTGAGACAGTTCATCTGCAGCCCTTTCACATGAAACGATCCGTTTACTCATATTAAGCAAACCAGCTCTTACTTCAGCGACTTCGCTACGCAATATCTGTAACTGTTGATGGGCCGAATCAAAGCGTTTGCTTTGTTCAACTAGCTTTTGATGCATTACGTCACTATTTTTCCTTGAAATAAAAAACAGACCCAAGCACACCAAACTCAGTGTGCAGGCCAAGACAGTAAGTGCTAAAAGCAGATAAAATAAGTAATTGTCGTTCACGTTAAATGTGGTTCAATTCGTCCCATTCATCATCAGTGAGTAATTTATTGAGATCGACAAGAATTAGCAGCTCACCTTCACGGTTTGATACGCCTTGAATAAACTTCGCACTCTCTTCTGTGCCAATGTTTGGCGCGCTATCAATCTCGGAACTGCGCAGGTATACCACTTCGGCAACACTATCAACTAAGATACCGATCACTTGCTTTTCAGCCTCAATAATCACGATACGCGAATTATCGGTAACATCGGCACTTGGCAAACCAAAACGAGCTCGAGTATCGATGACCGTTACTACATTACCGCGTAAGTTTATAATACCTAATACATAATCCGGCGCACCAGGTACTGGGGCAATTTCAGTGTAACGTAACACCTCTTGAACTTGCATTACATTGATGCCGTAGGTTTCAGCTTCAAGCTTGTACGTCACCCACTGTAAAATTTCGTCATTACTATCTGCATTTTTATCTGCTGAAAGTAGTCTGTCTTGACCCATGGTAAAACTCCAAAGTACAATCTAGTAAACCTTTATCGAAAGCGCTACGCGTCACGGCTGTCTAAGCCTTTTTCCAATAAAGCAATTAAATTCTCTACATCAATTAAGGCACACATCTTTTCTTTTATCACACCCGCTAACCACGGTCGTTTTCCTGCTGATGTGCGCCACTTTACATCGTCTGGTTTCAACGTAATGTTGTTAACCAATTTCTCTGCAGACAAACCCCAATGACTATCACCTAACATAATCAAGTATTGGTAACTTAACTTTTCTGCAAGATCGGGGGTGTATTTCTCGGGCATCACCCATCGAGCAGTATCGATTACACTGAGTTTTTGCTCGCGGTTAATCATTACACCTTTGAACCATTTCGGTTTCCCAAACAGCTGATTTATTTCACCTAACTGATGGATCCCTCCGAGTGCTTGTAACGGTACTGCAAGCGTCAGTCCAGCAACTTCAAAGAATAAAGCCTGAAATTCACCCTCTAAATAAGCCCTTTTCGTATCAACATCAATGTGTTCTTCTTGCTGTTCTTTGATGATAGTACTATTTTGCTGATTCTCAAGCTCTTTTATTGTCTCATGCGTTTCATCGAGTGCAATAATCGGCGTTTCTTCAAGCAACGCATCTGCAACAGGACGGGCTTTTTCTATTTCCTGGGGTTTTATTATTTGTTCTTCATGTAACAGGCTTTGTTCTACAATTGCTTGTTCAATTACTTCCGGTCTAACTTGCTCTAAAAGTTTTGCTACAGGTGATAACTCTGCGACCTGTGCTTTCTTTTGTTGCGCTTGTGACTCTGATAGTACACTTGGCTCTTCTTCACTCAAAAGTGAAGTTAAGTAGTGCTTCATCACTTGCTCATTGGCGAAAAGGTGTTTATTCATCTCGCTAATCCAACTGCAATAAATGTTCTAGAAGGGCTTTATACGCATAAACCCCTCGTGATTTCGGACAATATTCAATTGGCACTTTTTGCGACAAACTTGCGTCCCTAAATTTAGTATCAACGGGAATAACACCTGGCCACACTTTATCCTCATAGGTTTCAATCAACGATTTATATGCTTCTAATGAGGCTTTAGTTCGTTTGTCATACATGGTTGGAATGATGGTATAGTTATATTGTTTGCTTTGAGAGGTTTGCATCAGTTCCATTGTTCGCATCATCCGATCTAACCCTTTCAATGCGAGAAATTCGGTTTGAACTGGCACTAAAATTCGTTCACTGGCGGCCAATGCATTGACCATTAAAACACCAAGGACTGGAGGACAATCTAAAATTGCATAATCATAATGTTCACTGATTTTTGCTAACGCTTTTTTCAGTACCAATCCCATCCCTGATTTATGTCCCATGCTTCTATCAAGTGTAGCAATCGCCATTGTTGCAGGTAAAATATCAAGATTTTCAATTGTCGAAGGACAAAGTGCCTGCAATATTTCTTCGCTGGCCATTTGTGACCCACGGGCAAAGATATCATAGACACTCACTTCTAGTTGCTCAGAATCAATACCAAAATAATAAGTAAGTGATGCGTGAGGATCGGTATCAATGAGCAACACTCGTTTACCCTGAAGCGCAAGTATACCGCCTAGGCTAACTGTTGTGGTCGTTTTTCCTACTCCACCTTTTTGATTTGCTACAGTCCAAATCTTCACGACGGTATTCTTAATTCCTTAATTTAGTTTCAAGTACTTTTACTTAGACCTGTCAGTACATTATCATCAATCAAAGTGAGTGTTTAGAGTGTAATGAAAATAATACTAGACAAGATTACTACGCTTTTTAGCAACCCACTTCTTTTGCAATCCGAGCTGCAAACTCTTGCAATGGTAAACTCTCTGTCGCTAAACCTGCATTCGCTACTGCCGCTGGCATACCGTACACAACGCATGTTTTTTCATCTTGAGCCCAAATTGTTGCACCTACTTGCTTCAACATTCGAGAGCCATCTCTACCGTCAGCCCCCATCCCGGTCAGTACAACCGCAAGCACATCACCATTATACGCTTTTGCTGCACTGGCGAACGTCACATCAACACTTGGCTTGTACGTAATACGAGGACTGTCGTCTTCAAATACACGTAGCATTTTGCTACCACCTCGATTTTCAACCATCATTTGTTGACCACCTGGTGCCAAATAAGCGACCCCTGGTTGCAATCGCTCGCCATTTTCGGCTTCTTTTACTTTAATTTTGCACAACGTATTTAAGCGCTGCGCGAAAGCTGGCGTGAATGCCGCTGGCATATGCTGAATTAACAAAATGGGGTGAGGAAAATGAGCTGGGAGTTGGGTAAGAATTGTTTGCAAAGCAACAGGGCCGCCCGTTGAGGTGCCAATTGCAACTAACTGATACTTTTTACCAGATGCCCGACTTAATGAGTGAGATCCTGAAACTGGAGACGACGACACAGTCGGTCTCGAAAAAGTTCTCTCTGGCTGACTTGCAGATGCTCTTGTATTTGAAGAAGAAAAAAGATTACTTTCGGTGTTATTAGAAAATGACGTTGGCCGAGTAATCCTCGGTAGTCTGCGACGACCGATTTCTTTTACTTTATTTTGTAATGCTTTAATCGCATCTTCACTATTACGTGCAATATCTTCAAACTTCTTAGGCAAGAAATCTAAAGCGCCTGCATCTAAAGCATCTAATGTAGCACTCGCGCCTTCACGAGTGAGTGAAGAAAACATTAAGATCGGCGTTGGATTAGCCTGCATGATTTTTTTCACTGCGCTAATTCCATCGAGCACAGGCATCTCTACATCCATTGTAATTACATCAGGACGTAATTGAGCAGCTTTCTCGACTGCTTCTTGTCCATTAACAGCAAAATCAATCACTTTAATCTCTGGATCTTGCTCCAATATTTCGGTGACTCTGCGGCGAAAAAAGCTTGAATCGTCTACTACTAATACTTTCACTGCCATCGGCTGCTCGTCTCTAAACTCAGATCTAAAAAGTGGTGCACAAGGCACCACATCAATACGTAACGCGTATTTCGTGGAGCACTATATTGCTATTTACTTGCATAGTGCTTTAGGAGATTTGGTACGTCTAAGATCAACGCGATACCACCATCAGAGGTAATCGTTGCACCTGCCATACCTGGAGTACCCTGTAATAAAGCGTCTAATGGCTTAATTACGACTTCTTCCTGTCCAATCAAGGAATCTACAACAAATCCTACTTGTTTAGTACCGATTTGAACAATAACCACATGACCTTCAGATTTTCGACGTGATCGATCCGCACCTTTTCTCAACCAATGTTCAAGATAGAACAGAGGTATCGCTTTCTCACGAACTATAATTGTGAGTTGCCCATCAACCACATTCGTCTTCGTCAAATTCAGATGGAAAATTTCGTTAACACCCGCAAGTGGTAATGCAAAGGTCTGTTCACCTACCACAACCATTAACGTTGGCAGTATTGCTAACGTAAGCGGTACTTTGATTTCCAGTACAGTACCAACACCTAACTCTGATTGAATATTGACCGAGCCATTTAGTTGAGTGATCTTGGTCTTAACCACATCCATGCCAACACCACGGCCAGAAATGTCTGAAATTTGCTCTTTAGTTGAGAAACCCGGTGCAAAAATCAAATTATACGCTTCAGTGTCTGATAATCTGCTTGCTTGGTCTGAATCAATAACGCCTTTTGTTACTGCTATCTTCTTCAGCTTTTCAGGGTCCATACCTGCACCATCATCTCGAATGGTCAGTAGAATGTGATCACCTTCTTGTGACGCTGACAAAGTAACAGTACCGGTTCTTGGTTTTCCTGCAGCTTCACGTACATTTGGCATTTCAATACCATGGTCTACAGAGTTTCGTACTAAGTGGACTAGCGGATCGGCAAGTGCTTCAACCAAGTTTTTATCTAAATCGGTTTCTTCACCTTCTAATATCAAATTGATATCTTTTCGTAAGCTTCTTGCTAAGTCACGAACAACGCGAGGAAAGCGACCAAAAACTTTCTTAATTGGTTGCATACGGGTTTTCATTACTGCACCCTGAAGGTCAGCAGTAACGACATCTAAATTCGATATCGCTTTACCCATTGCTTCACTGCTTGCATTGGTCGCAAGACTGACCAATCGGTTGCGCACTAAAACAAGCTCTCCAACCATATTCATGATTTGGTCAAGACGTTTGGTGTCAACCCTAACCGTAGTTTCAGCTTGTGGAGCTGGTGGTGCTTTCTTCGCCGCTGCAGCAACAGGCGCTGATTTTTCTTCGCTTGGTTCTGCTTTAGGTTTTGCTGTTGGAACTGGTTTGGCAGGCGTTGGTTTCGCGGCCGCAGGCTTAGTAGCAGCTTGCGCTGCTGGTTTTACCACTGCTTTCGGTTTTTCTTCAGGAGCATCGACTGCTTTAGGTGCGTTTCCTTTACCATGCAATTCATCAAGTAACGCTTCAAATTCGTCTTCATTGATATCTTCATCGTCACTTGCGGCGTTCGATGCGGCTTCTGGAGTAACTTGTTTTGCAGAAGCTACTGGCGCTTTGACCTCAGCTGCAGCCGCACCAAATTTACCAACACCGTGGAGTTCGTCTAGCAAAGCATCAAATTCGTCGTCGGTAATATCCCCATCTTCTGCACTATTCACCGCAGCTGGCGTTTTACTACTCGCTGGTGCGTTACCATTGCCATGCAGTTCATCAAGTAGAGCTTCAAATTCATCTTCAGTAATTTCGTCTATGCCACCATCGCCTTGTTCTTGCGTGGCGCCATCGTCACTGCCTGACGCTTCAAAAAAGATGTCATCAAACTCGAAAGGATCGCCACCGGAAGATACTTCAGGCTCCGCTGACACACTTTCTTCTACTGCCGGAGTTTCTTCTTCTGCAACTTCTACTTTAGGTTTGTCTTCAGATTCAGGTTTACTTAAATCGTGGAGAGTTTCGAGAAGAGACGGATCTGCAGGATCGGGTTGCTCACGATTTTGAATACGGCCAAACATTTCGTTGATCGTATCGAGTGCTTGTAAAATAACGTCCATCAGCTCTGGTGACACGCTGCGTTTGCCTTGGCGTAATACATCGAATACGTTTTCAGCACCATGACACGCATCAACCAGCTCTGTCATACTTAAGAAGCCAGCGCCCCCTTTAACCGTATGAAATCCTCGGAAAATAGCGTTTAGAAGCTCTCTGTCTTCCGGGTTATTTTCGAGCTCTACCAACTGCTCAGAAAGCAGTTCTAGTATTTCGCCGGCTTCAACAAGAAAGTCTTGTAAAATATCTTCATCGACTTCAAAGCTCATGCACATACTCTCCTATTAGAAGCCCAAACTGGATAGCAAATCGTCGACCTCGTCTTGGCCGGACACCACGTCATCTCTTGCTTCAGGATCTATTATCGGCCCTTCTGGTCCTGACAACTCATTTGGATCCGTTTCAACAACTTCAGGTTCTGTTCGTTTTTGTTTTAAGGAACTCAGTTCAGTTGCACCAAACACCGTAAGTAGATGAATTAAACTGTCTTCTACTTCTCGTACTAATTCGATTACTCGTCGAATAACTTGTCCGGTTAGGTCTTGGTAGTCTTGCGCCATTAAAACGTTAGTCATTAAAGACTGCAATTCATCTGTGCGCGTAGGAGATGACTGCATAAATCGGTCGATATCATGACAGAGGGTTTTAAACTCTCCGATCTCAATTTCACGATTCATCAGCCTATCCCATGTCGGCTTAATGTGTGCAATATCTTCTGCCAATTGCTGTGCGAGTGGCAAACTGGCTTCTACAGCATCCATGGTTTTGTTTGCTGCATTCTCCGTCATTTCCATCACATAGTTTAAGCGTTGTTTTGCATCCGGAAGCGCTTCCGTCGTCAAATCGGCAATTCGAGTATCTAGTTCAAAGTTTTTTAGTGACTCATGAAGCTGACGCGTCAACTTGCCGACTTCAGCAAAAAGCTCTGATTGCTCTTTGTTGGCAGCCTCCAAAATGAGTTGATCTGCTTTTTCTTGTTCACCTTGCTCTAGATAAGCAACAAGCTGCTTGGCTTGCTCTAGGCTGATTTGAGGCGCAGCAACTGCCGACATAAGCCTCTCCTTCTGGGGTTGGTTACTGTTAGCCTAAACGTTCAAACACTTTTTCAAGTTTCGTTTTTAGCGTTCCCGCGGTAAACGGCTTAACAATATAACCATTCACACCAGCTTGAGCTGCCGCTACTATTTGTTCTTTCTTCGCTTCAGCGGTAACCATTAATACTGGAATATGCTTTAACTTTTCGTCAGCTCGAATCGCCCGAAGCAAATCGATGCCTTGCATTCCTGGCATATTCCAATCTGTGACAACAAAGTCAAATTCCTGGTTTTGTAGCATAGGCAGAGCTGTACTACCGTCGTCGGCTTCCTGAACATTTGTAAAACCTAAATCTCTTAGCAGGTTTTTGATGATACGACGCATAGTCGAGAAATCATCAACCACGAGAATTTTCATGTTCTTATCCAAAACATCCTCCAGTGAGGTTTGAACCCATTATACTTGTATCTTTAGTTGATCCAGTCATTGACTTTAGCTTTGAGCTTTATCATTGCCTGACCATGAATTTGACTAACACGCGATTCACTTACATCAAGTATTAGTCCGATTTCTTTTAAATTCATTTCATCGTTGTAATACAGCGACAAAACCAAAGCTTCTCTTTCCGGTAAAGATTGAATTGCATCAATGAGTGATTGATTAAAACGCTCATTTTTAACAACATTAAACGGTTTGTCCAGTGTCAAATCTTGATCGGCGGTGGTAATTACATCCTCGTCCACTCCTAGGTCTTCAATTCCTAGAATGCGACTCGAATTAACGTCCTGTAAAATATGATGGTACTCATCGAGCGTAATATCAAGTTTTTCAGCAATTTCAGTGTCTTTTGGTTCACGACCCAAAGCACCTTCCAATTCCGAAATTGCCTCAGCAACCATACGGCTATTGCGATGTACCGAGCGTGGAGCCCAGTCTCCGCGGCGAATTTCATCTAACATTGCACCGCGAATTCGGATACCTGCAAAGGTTTCAAAACTCGCGCCTTTGGTCGCATCAAAATTTTTGCTTGCTTCAATTAAACCAATCATACCCGATTGAATTAAATCATCGAGTTGGATATTCGCAGGTAATCGAGCCAAGAGATGGCAGGCCACTTTTTTAACTAATGGAGCATGACGCTCAATCAATAGACCTAGATGGTCTGTGGTTTGATATCCCATGGTCTTATTCACCAATACCATACCTATCCGTTAACGAGTTGTTCAATAAAGAATTCAAGGTGACCTGATGGTTGATGTGGGATTGGCCATTTTGCTGCTTTCGTCGCCAACCCTCGAAAAGCAACAGCGGCTGGCGAATTAGGGAACAGTTCAACAATGGTTTTTTGACGTCGAGACGACTTACGCATATTCTCGTCAAATGGCACTGTTGCAACTAATTCGAGCGCCACATCTAAAAAACGATCCGTCACTTTGGAAAGTTTAGCAAATAATTCTTGGCCTTCACGCAAAGAACGCACCATATTTGCAACAATTTTAAACTTGTAAACGCCATGTTCTCTGCTAAGGACTTTTATGAGCGCGTAAGCGTCAGTAATTGATGTTGGTTCATCACACACGACGACCATTACATCCTGAGCAGCACGAGAAAAACTTAATACCATATCCGATATACCAGCAGCTGTATCTACTATAAGTACATCGAATTCGGTATTTAGTTCACTGAAGGCTCTGATAAGCCCTGCGTGCTCGGCAGGTGTTAATTCCACCATATTTTGTGAGCCCGATGTCGCTGGGACAATTTTTATTCCAGCAGGCCCTTCGACAAGTATCTCATCGAGTTCACATTCACCCGACAAGACATGAGATAAGTTTTTTTCGACACGTAAGCCAAGCATAACGTCACAATTGGCTAGACCTAAGTCAGCATCAAGCACAAGTACTCGATGACCTTGTTGCCCCATAGCGATGGCGGTATTCAGTGATACGTTGGTTTTACCTACGCCACCTTTTCCACCAGTCACTGCGATAACTTTGACGCCGTGGTTATTTTTTTGATTCATTCTTCGCAGACCACTTGCTTGATCTAATACTGTGTTAATCATACATTCCTACTGCTTGAGACGCCACTGGTACAGGTCTCGAATGTTGAGCTTTTGTTCGTTTAATGAATAATTGCTCAGCCTTTTTGACTAATTTCTCTGCATTAGCCACTCGAATGTCCTCAGGTACCCGCTGACCATTAGTAAGATAACCGATTGGTAAACGATTTTGAATCGCTACACTTATAATCTCGCCTAAACTTAGACTTTCATCAAGTTTTGTGAAGATACAACCGCTTAAATTTACTTTTCTAAAGTGTCTTACTGTCTCTTGTAACACATTCATCTGTGCGGTTGCACTTAATACTAAGTAGCTACGGATGTCGACACGCGCATTTTTCATTAAGGTATTCAATTGTTCCGTTAGGCGCAAGTCTCGCTGACTCATACCTGCCGTGTCAATCAGCACAAGACGCTTGTTACGGAGATGATATAACACTTCTGATAGTTCTTGTGCATCTTTTACTTGTTTTACCGGACAGCCGATAATTTTTCCATAGGTAGAGAGTTGTTCAAACGCACCTATGCGGTAAGTATCTGTCGTGATCAATGCAACATTTTCAGGTCCAAACTTTTGCGCCCCTAAAGCGGCTAATTTAGCAACCGTCGTTGTTTTTCCTACCCCTGTAGGGCCAACAAGAGCAAATACTCCACCTTGGCGTAAAATCTCATTATTCGTAGTGTGCAGTTGGTTTTCAACCATAGAAAGTAGAGCGTTCCATGCTTCTTTACGCGAAACATCGTCAGGAATAAAGCAGGCCATTTGGTCTGCAACTGATTCTTCAACACCCATTCCTTTTAAACGTTCTAATAGGCATGCACGCGTTGGATCACGACGCGCAAGATCTTGTTGCATTAATCCAGAGACTTGAAACTCAAGTAATTGACGTATTGCATTCATTTCTTCACGCATTTTCGTCATTTCGTTGTCGGATTTGCCAACATTTTGACGTAAATCAACGTCGTCACCAAAACCAGAGTCGAGTTCATCCGCCATCTCCCAATTCCCTTGAGCAACTGTTGGACGAGATGCTGGCTTTGCTGGTGCACGTTTTTGGGCAGCTTGACTACGAGCTTGCTGAGCAAATGCCTTTTCAGTATCAATTCCTGACTCAGAGAACATTGAAGCAAGCTCAGGAGAACGCGGGCGAGTTGCTTGTCTTTCTAGTAATGCTTGAAGTGAGTCTGCAACTTGGGCTTGAGGCTCAGGCTTAGCTCGCGCAGGTTCCGGACGCACGAAACGTGGTGCAACACTTTGAGGTTTAGCTTGTGGTGATTGAGCTGTCTCAGTTTCTGGTGCTTTAGCTGGAGCACGGTCATTGTCAACAGCTGCGACGATTTCAACGCCATCAGCGAGTTTCTTGTTTGACATGATCACTGCATCTGGACCAAGTTCTTCCTTTACTTCTTTCAATGCTGTACGCATATCTTTTGCGAAAAAACGTTTGATCTTCATATGACAACCCCTTACTCACTATTGCTGTCCAACTGAGCTGACTATCTTGATTTGTCTCTCTTCTGGTACTTCTTGGTAAGACATTACTCTTAAGCCCGGAATTGTGTGTTTAACAAATCGTGATAGCACACTTCGTAACATACCTGAGGTTAACAAGATTGAAGGTTCACCGAGCATTTCTTGCGTTTGATGGGCTTCTCTCAACGAGTTCTGAAGCCGCTCTGCAAGGCCTGGCTCAATACCTGCTCCCTCATCACCTGCGTTCTGAAGTGAATTATGCAACATCTGTTCCAACTCAGGCGCCAATGTTATGACAGGGATTTCATCGTTATTACCAACTGCATCTTGAACGATGAGTCGTCGAAGAGAAATACGCACTGCAGCAGTGAGTACATCAGGGTCTTGACTGCGAGGACCATACTCAACCAAGGTCTGAACGACGGTGCGCATATCGCGGATCGCAACTCCTTCATTAAGTAAATTTTGCAATACTTTTACTATGGTGGTTAAAGGTAATACATCGGGTACTAAGCCTTCGACTAACCTTGGATGCGTTTTAGCGAGCATATCTAAAAGATTTTGTACTTCTTCATGTCCAAGCAATAAGGACGCATTATTCGTAAGTAATTGACTAATGTGTGTTGCTACGACGGTTGCGGCATCCACGACGGTGTACCCTAACGATTGCGCTTCGTCTTTTTGGTCTGGCTTGATCCAGACCGCTTCTAGACCAAAAGCCGGATCTTTTGTAGTAATCCCTTTGACCTGGCCGAATACTTGACCTGGGTTAATTGCGAGTTCATCACCGTGTTTAAGTTCACCTTCGCCTGTTGCTACGCCCATCAGGGTAATGCGATAGGCATTAGGATCGAGTTCTAAGTTATCGCGAATATGAACTGGCGGTACTAAGAAGCCTAATTCTTGAGATAACTTTTTACGCACGCCTTTAATACGGCTAAGCAATTCTCCACCTTGCGCTTGATCAACCAACGGAATTAAACGATAACCCACTTCGAGTCCAATCACATCCACAGGCTGAACATCATCCCATCCAAGCTCTTTCTGATCTTGCTGCACATTTTTATTCGCGACAGCACCACCTTTCGCTTGCATTTCCGCAGCCTCTCGCTCAGCGGTAGCTTTTTGTTTTTGCAAATAGTAACCAAGGTAGCCTAAGAACGCAGCAAAGCTTAAAAACGCTAAGTGAGGCATGCCAGGTACAATGCCCATGATGACCATGATTCCCGAGGCTATAAATAAGGATTTCTCGTTCCCGAGTTGCTTTTGAACTTGCTCGCCCATGTTTTGCGAAGCGTTCTCACGGGTAACAACAATTGCGGTACCAATTGAGAGTAACAACGATGGGATCTGCGCGACTAAACCATCCCCAATCGTGAGCAAAGTGTATACTTCCATTGCTCGACTAAACGGCAAGTCATGCTGGATCATACCAACAAACAAACCGCCAATAATATTAATAAAAAGAATAACCAGGCCTGCTATCGCATCCCCTTTTACGAATTTACTCGCACCATCCATTGAGCCATAAAAATCCGCTTCTCGCGTCACTTCATCACGTCGCGCCCTAGCTTCATCGGCAGAAATAAATCCGGCATTCAAATCAGCATCAATCGCCATTTGTTTACCTGGCATCGCATCTAAGGTAAAACGTGCAGATACTTCTGAAATACGCCCAGCACCTTTCGTAATTACAACAAAATTGATAACCATAAGGATAATAAAAACGATTAAACCAACCGCATAATTACCACCAATGACGACTGAGCCAAACGCTTCAATAACCTTTCCGGCTGCATCACCACCGTTATGACCTTCAAGTAAAACAACTCGTGTGCTCGCTACGTTCAAAGCCAATCGCAAAATTGTTGCTATCAACAATACCGATGGGAACATACCAAATTCGAGCGGCTTCATGATGTAAACCGTAACCAGCAAAACAACGAGGGCTAAGGCAATATTAAAAGAAAATAAGATATCCAAAAGAAAGGGGGGCATGGGTAAAATCACCATACCTAGTGCCGCTAAAACGACTACTGGGGTCCCGATACCCTTGAGGTAATCACCTTTATTTTGCTTTAACTGATTTAAAACTGCTTGAAAATCCATAGGTTATCTTACGCAAAAAATTGACGCATCAAGTTTAAAGCAATAACCGTTCCAGTCAATTTTTAGCATGACCCAAGTTTTGACTAGTGCTTTAACTCATCTGGAATTGGAAGCTCTTTATTCAGAGGAATTGGTCGCTTACCTCGACCTTTTTTAAAGCGTTTCAATTGAAATACGTACGCGAGCACTTGTGCAACGGCGGTAAATAATTGGTCTGGAATTTGATCACCTACCTCAGTCGTATGGTAAAGACTTCGAGTCAGTGCTGGCGACTCTAAAATAGGCACCTCGTTACCAATCGCTATTTTTCGGATCTGCATAGCCAATTCATCCACTCCTTTCGCAATCACTATCGGCGCTCCCGCTTTTTCAGTGTCATATTTTAAGGCTACCGAATAATGGGTTGGGTTTGTAACTACAACATCTGCATCCGGAACATCTTGCATCATTCTACGCTGCGACATTTCACGTTGGGTACGACGAATACGGGCCTTAATCATTGGATCACCCTCTGAATTTTTGTATTCGTCTTTGACTTCCTGAAGCGTCATTTTTAATTGTTTATGGTGATTGTAGCTTTGATATGGTGCATCTATTGCAGAAATAATAATTAACGTACAACTCAAGGCCAAAAACATCCAAGCAAGTATCTCTAAAGCGTGAATTATGCTTTGTGGTGGACTTTCTATACTTAAATGCAAAATTTCGTAAAAGTAACCTTGAATCAATATAATCGCAAAACCGGCGACAAGTGCAAATTTCAATATTGCTTTAAGTAATTCAATCCCAGCTTGAGCGCCAAACATACGTTTGATGCCTTTCATCGGGGACATTTTACTCGGTTTCGGAGCTGCGGCTTCCCAACTAAAATTAAAACCTCCTAAAAGGGTATTGCCAATTACCCCCGCAATCGCAACAATAAGTGCAAACATCGCCATTGGAAAAAGCAGTTCACCAAACACATCCCCCCACACCGCAAACATTTTTGTTGTATCGTACGTTTCATTGCGGTTGAGCGTTAACATGCGCCCCATGACGTTATAGAGGCCCTTTGCAATAGCAGGTCCATACATCAATAAGGCAACCGCCGAAAAAATAAGTACAAAGGTAGTTCCAAGCTCTTTGGAGCGAGCTATTTGACCTTTTTTGCGCGCTTCGTCAATTTTTTTCCCCGTGGGTTCTTCGGTTCTTTCTTGACCTGAATCTTCAGCCATCGCTTTTACCTATAAGGAACACCCAATCAATCCACAGGCTAACTCAACCATCTTTAACCATTGGAATTCGTATTGGGCAACAAAGTTACCAAGCGTTGCCCATATAATCATTAAACCCGCGACCAGTGTAAATGCAAAACCGACTGAGAAAATATTCATTTGCGGTGCCGCACGCGTCATGATCCCAAACGAAATGTTAATCACGAGCATTGCAGTGAGTGGTGCAAGTGATAAGGCCAACGCCGTAGAAAACATCCAGCCACCCCACATGATAATGTCCCAATAATTATCTACTGGCCACCACTGACCATTGATAGGCCAAGTTTGGAAGCTAAACGCCACCATTTGGATCATCATTAAATGACCATTGAACACGAAAAAAAGCAATGTGGCTAAAATTAGATAAAACTGCCCTACCGCAGGTACCGATAAACCGTTAGCGGGATCAACTACTGAAGCAAAGCCTAAACCCGTTTGCATAGCTAGGATTTGTCCTGCAATCACAAAAGTGTTCAGCAGCAACAAAGAAGCAAATCCAATCGCCACGCCGATGACCATTTGTTGCAACACTACAACGATCATAGAAAGCGAAAACAAATCAGTAAATTGCGAAGGAGGCAGCGTTGGAACTAATACAAAAGTCGTGACGACAGCGAGGGACAACTTTATTCGGCTCGGCACATTTTGCGCCCCAAGTCCGGCCATCACCATCATCATTGAACTGACGCGTACCAATGGGAGCAGAAAATCACTCAGCCACTGGTTCACCACTTCAAACGGAAACTCCACGTTTTAGCCTGCTATTTCAGGGATCATCATGACCATATGATTAAAAAAGTCCATCAGCTCTTGTGTCAACCAATGTCCACCCACAATCAACGCTAAAATGGTGATGATAAGTCTAGGTAAAAAACTCAATGTTTGTTCGTTAATTGACGTAGCGGCTTGGAATACAGCAACTACAAGGCCAATGAGTAGACCGGGTACTACTATCGCAGATACTAATTTTATTACGAGAAATAAGGAGTCACTCAGTATATCAACAAAGACTTCTGGTTCCACATCAAACCCCTAAACCAAAACTTCGCGCCAGCGTTCCCATCACTAGTCCCCATCCATCCACAAGCACAAATAGCATGATTTTGAATGGCAAAGAAACAATCATTGGCGAGAGCATCATCATACCCATGGCCATAAGCACACTCGCTACAACTAAATCCACAATCAAAAACGGAATGAAGAACATAAAGCCTATAATGAAGGCTGTTTGCAGCTCGGACGTCACAAAAGCAGGAATAATCACGATAAAAGGTGTGTCTTCCGGGGCATTTAGGTTGTCATAACCTGCAATTTTCGCGAATGTTTCAAGATCCTTAATTCTTGTTTGCGACAACATAAACGCTTTGAGCGGCTCTTTTGCTTGTTCTAACGCTTGGATTGAGGTCATTTCATCTTTGAGATAAGGCTGCAATGCTTGATCATTAATTTGATTGAATATTGGGCCCATAATGAACAACGTCATAAAGAGTGAAATACCAATCAGAATTTGATTTGAAGGGGATTGTTGTAAACCTATCGCTTGCCTAAGAATCGCAAGCACAATAATGATCCTCGTAAACGACGTCATCATAATCACGGCCGCCGGAATAAAGCTCAGCGCCGTCATTATCGCAAGCACTTGCAGCGTTACAGAGTATTCCTGAGAGCCATCGGGATTCGTCGTAATACTTAGTGCTTCGATGCCCTCTGCAGACACTTGAGGTACAAACAGCAACAAAATTAGCGTCATTAGCAGCTTAGTCATGATGTTTATTTTTTTTTGTAGTATTTAGCAAAGTTGAAAACCCTTTTGCCATTGGCGGCATCGCGGTTTCGGGTAATGGTGTTTTCAGCTCATACAAGTAATTGATGCTGTTTGGTGTGACGCCAAGTAAATGTTGCTTATTATCTACTTCGATGATCATAAGGCGTTCTTTAGTACCCAACGGCATGCTGCGAACTACTTTAAAATGTTCAGACGCACCTAGGTTTGGGTTAAGTCGTTTGACAAACCAGGCAAGTACAACAATCACAACGAGTACGACCACCAAAGAGCTGATCATACTCGCCAAATTGGTCGCATCGAATGGTTCAGCGGCAAATGCTAAACCACTAAACACACACAAAGCGATCGTTGTGATGTTTTTCATCGTAATTTTTTAATCCGCTCAACTTGGCTTATTACGTCAGTTAAACGAATACCAAATTTATCGTTGACTACAACTACTTCACCATGCGCAATCAGCGTTCCATTCACAAGCACATCTAAAGGTTCACCCGCGACACGATCTAGCTCAACTACCGAGCCTTGGTTTAGTTGCAATAGATTTCGGATATTGATTTTTGAGCGACCCACTTCCATTGAAATGGTCACCGGAATATCTAAAATCGTATCTAACTTACGACGTTCATCCGCGGAAAGCTTAGAACCTCCACCTTGCGAAAACTCTTCGAGCTCAGCAACTTCAGGCTCACTATCGATGTCCGCCTGTTCAGCTTCAGCCAGCGCTGCTGCCCATTCGTCCATTGTATCTTGATCATCACTCATACTTTAAACCTTGCTAAACCTTTGTTTACCAATCGAGATCGACACCTTCAGATAAGTGTAAATCTTCTTCTAATTCTGCTAATTCCGAATCCGAATCCAGCTTTTTGCCGCCTTTGGTAAAGACGTGCAATTCAGACTTAACGGATTCTGGACGTTTAATTTTTTCACTGATTTGCAGTGCAACAAAATCACGTGAGCGACCCATTTTTGCTCTAAAGGTTGGTAACTCTTCAACAAAAACAGTCACGTGCTCCGGCATATCCACAGGGATCACATCCCCCGCTTTTAGTCCCATGACTTGTTCAAGCGTTAGATCTATTTCCATCAATTGTGTGGATAGTTCAACTTCAACGTCCATAATTTCATCACGTAGCGCCTTACTCCAACGTAAATCCGTATCTTCTGTATCTGATTGAACACCCGCATCCAATAATTCACGGATAGGTTCAAGCATCGAGTAAGGAAGCGAAATATGGAAGTCACCGCCACCGCCATCAAGTTCAATGTGAAATGAACTTATCACCACGACTTCTGTTGGGCTTACAATATTGGCCATAGCGGGGTTTACTTCTGAATCAAGGTATTCAAAAGACACGTCCATAACTGGTGCCCACGCTTCTTTGTAATCTTCGAAAATGATTTTAAGCAGCATTTGCACAATTCGACGTTCGGTCGGTGTAAATTCGCGGCCTTCAATCTTTGCATGATAACGACCATCACCGCCAAAGAAGTTATCTACCAAAATAAACACTAGGCGTGCTTCCATGGTAATTAACCCCGTCCCTTTCAATGGACGAAAGCGCACCATATTTAAGCTTGTCGGGACAAATAACGTGTGGATATATTCGCCAAACTTCAACATTTGCACGCCATTAATAGAAACTTCAGCAGTTCGACGCATCATATTAAACAGTGAAATGCGCATGTGGCGAGCAAATCGTTCATTCACGATTTCCAATGTCGGCATACGACCACGGACAATTCGGTCTTGCGACGAAAAGTCATATTGCAGTGCCTTGGAGGACCCGGGACCTTCTTCGTCGCTTATCTCGTCTTCTTCGACTTCATCAACACCGTGCAATAGCGCATCAATTTCGTCTTGAGATAATAAATCACTCACACGCTACCCCTACTGCATAACAAAGCCCGTGAACAATACACGTTCAACAACTTTGCTACCTTCTACATTGGTTAATGCTTCTTGAACTTTGTCTAAGGCGGTTAAGCGCAGGGTTTCTTTTCCTGCGGTTGTACTTAACTCATCTGCCGTGGTCGTTGAGAAAACGCCAAGTAGAGTACCTTCAATGAGCGGAATGTGCTTTTTAGCGACTTCTTCATTTACATCACCGCGCACTAACAATTGCACTTTAATCTGCACAATTCGGTCACGACTAGCGCCTGGCACATTGAAAACAAATGGTCTTGGCATCGCAACATATAACGCACTGCCGACTTGTGCACTTGAACCACTTGCCGCCGCGGCTTCAACTGGCACTTCCTCTGCCAACGTTTCCTCTGGTGCTTCTGAAGAACCTGAGAATAAAAAGAAAGCGATTGCGCCAACAACTACAACCACTGCAGCCGCGATGATAATGATGAGTTTCTTTTTCCCGCCAGTTTCTTCAATTTCTAAACTGTTGTTCTCTTCAGCCATTGTTTAAGTACCCATAAAATCAAAATGCACAGTTATGTGTTATAGCATAGCAGTAGTTAGGCATAGTAATCTATTGCTGAACTTGAGGTTTTTGAACTTGTTCGAGCATTTTGTGTATTTTGTTGCTCATCAGTTCCCATTTTGCTTTGCTCTTGACCTTGGCGTTCATCATGCGCCGCCTTTCCATCATTACCAGCAAACCCTTGTTCAATCGAACTTTCACCTAAATTTATTCCTTGCTCCGCAAGCATTTCTCGGAGTTTAGGTAATGATTGCTCTAGCAATTCTTTCGCTTGTTGATTCTGTACAACGAAATTCACTTGTGCTTGCTCTGCATCGCTCCGGATACGAATTTGCATACTACCAAGTTCTGGTGGATCTAATCGAATCTCGGCTTCTTTGTTGTTTAAATTCAACATCATTGAAACACGATTTTGCAACTCTTTTGCGGCATCTTGTCGTGCGATATTAAGTGCCTGTAATAACGCAGGATCAATAGCGACTTTCTGCGCATTTATTTGAGTTTGGTTGGTTTGCTGTACTTGTTCAACTTGCTGCATGAACTGCTTCGCAACCCCTTCATTATATTGCTCAGATACCTGTGCTATCTGTACCAAAGTTTGCATAATTTTTGCTACTGGTGCTGAAACTTCATTAGCATTCACCAACAGTGAACTTGGTTTCATTTCTTCAGCTAGTCTTGATTTCTCAGTGTCTACTTCTAGGTCATTAGCGCCAACTCGCTTTGAAACACTATCATCCATTTTTGTATCTGTTGATGATTTCGTTACTCCTGTTTCACCGACCAACTTTGCCGCTTCGGCATTTGCGTTACTTGCTGTTTGGAGTGTTACTTGACTTGGCGTGCTTACTATCAAATTATCGAACGAGCTTTCATTACCAGTTTGTAAATTTGAGTCACTCTTCGCGATAGAAGAAGCGTCAGGTGAACCTCCTCCTTTAGCTAGATTACCACCAATTGCTTGCGCGTTGGTTGGATTTACGATGGTAATGTCAGACTTGTGAGAAGAAATAACATTCGCCCCCCCCTGTGCCTTATGCTGAGATTCAGTTTTCGCTATTTCTTCTGTAGATACCTCAGAAGAACCGTCTACTTTACTTGGCTTAATTTGCTCTTCTTGGCTTTTCAACACGTCGTGTTTTGGCAACGTTCTTTCTGAGCTTTCCAGTAACTTTGACAACGTAGGATTGACAGAAACGTGCTCTTTATTGGCGCTTTCTAATGTCACCGCTTCGTCTACTGTGTTTTGAGCGCCAACGTATTGCGCTTGTTGAGCACCCTGTTTAGTTGAAGTAGAAAGCGAAAAGTCACGTACGTAAAGTTTAATGTTTTCTGTATCAGCTTGTTTTAATGTGCTAAGCACTTGTTGCGCTATTTTTTGTTCGGCTGGCGTCAACTCTCCCTGAACCAATTTAAGTTCTATTGATTCAACTAATTGTTTTTTTTCTGACGAGGACAATACCTTCAGCTGCTGCTCTAGTTCGTGCACTCGCAAACCTATTGCTGGAGCATGCTTTAACGCATCGACTGAGTTAACTTTAGCGTCCTCAGTTACTACGCCGGATGACTGCGCATTCTCAGCTTTAGGCACTTGCGCCGAAATATTTAAGTCTTTCACAGTAGCATCTATCAGCTTTTGTTTAATAGCTTGAGCAGATTCAGTGGTTTCATCACTTTCCATCGTCAATTTAGGCTTTACACTATTCATATCTCTTTGATTTGCTTCAGACGCCTTCTTTGAATTAATCACATCTCTTTTTTCAATTGACCGAGGATCTGTCGACGTATTCGATACTGTGTGTAGCGAATACTCAGCATCGACTGTTACTTTCGCAGCACCTTTTTGATCAACCTCTAGTGCAGACTGCTCTATCGTCTGTCGCGTTTCATTTTGCTCAACTTTTTTAAAGTGCGCCTTAACTTCTTCCGCAATGCCGGTCATTTCGGTTTTTAACACTGATGTAATTTCAGTATTTAACTCTCCAACGCTTTGCACGCTTTTGTGATCATCATGAATATCCTTTTGCACAGCAATCTCTGCATAGTCGATAGTCTTATTACCTTTTGGTGTAGCATCTAAATGTTGCTCTCTAGTTGAATCGGACCTCGCTTTAACCGTCGTCACTGTATCTATAGATGCGTGTAAAAAGCTCAAAAAATCCTCGCTTTTTTGAGCTTCAACTTTGTCTAATTCAATAGCCAAAGTTTCGTCTTTATTGACACGTTCAACCTTTACTTGATTTACAACTCGCGATTCATCACTGTCATCATTCCAAACGGATCCAGTTTCGTTGTCGATGGTTAGCTTTTTGTTTTTGGGTTCATCTGTTTCTTTGAGTTGATGAGCTTTGTCCAATTTAGATTTCTTATACTCTTGATGCTTCTCATTTTGCTGGACTGTGACTTTTTCCTCTAGCTGAGTACAATATTTACTCTCATTTTCAGACCCTAGCTTTTCTTTTGCTACTTCAAGTTCAGCGGCAAAAGTATCAAAATTCCCTGCACTTAGTTCATCAACACTCATGGCGCTCTGTGAGAGATCCAATTTGGAACTTGTTGTGTTAGCTGTCGAAATTGAAACCATAATACACCTCAAACCGAATGCGGCAATTTACAGCCGATAAGCCTGT
Organism: Pseudoalteromonas luteoviolacea B = ATCC 29581; assembly: GCA_000333235.1. Taxonomy (GTDB): domain Bacteria; phylum Pseudomonadota; class Gammaproteobacteria; order Enterobacterales; family Alteromonadaceae; genus Pseudoalteromonas; species Pseudoalteromonas luteoviolacea_D. The sequence goes on from CAPN01000016.1 coordinate 87,850, forward strand.
TTTTTTCACTATTTGTATTCAAAGCAATAATTGCGCCAGATGTATACCTAAGTTACCTCAAGATGCTGGTCAGCGAGAATTTATCGGCGGTTAGGTAAGGCGCTAGATTCATGCATTGTTATTCGCGGTTGTTAAACTATCTTGAAAACCAGCACAAAACTAATGCGGCTTACCTAAACGCCTGTAGAATCGTTATAAAATCAAGCTTCTTCAAGTCGATTGGGTAAAGGCTAGGTATTCAACCTCTACCCCACAGCTCGACGTTGAAAAAATTGGATTGTCGCAAACTCGTCCAACATTTTTTGTTCTGCTTTGTCTTGCTTTATTTTTATTTCAAGCTGTTGCTTTTCAATAAGTTTTGAAATCGCTTTTGCTTTAGCTTGTTGTTGTATCCACAATTTTCGACGTTGTTCTACGACTTGTTTAGCGGTATTTACAACTCGAGCTTGTTGTTTGATTGCATCTTCAATCTTATTGATAAAGGAATGAAACTGACGAAAAGTATTGCTTGTTAGGCCTTGTTGGGCTTTGCTATGTAATTGCTGCATATACTCAAGACGGAATTGATTCAACCCGGTCAGCTTTTGCTGATTATCGTTAAAATGCTTTTGTGCTTGAAGAAAGTGCTTACGCAATCCTTCCTCTTTTTCCGATTCGATTTTATGTAATAAAGTAAGTTTGTTTGCTGCCATTAGCCTTGTCCTGTTAATTGAGCAAGCCCTTGCAAGCATTCATCATAAGAAATGACATCCTTCATTCCTTGTTGTAAAAACTGTCTAATTCTTGGCATCATTTGAATTGCTTGATCTAACATCGGATCGCTGCCTTTTTGATATGCGCCAAGTGTTACCATGTCTTTATTTTGTTGATACATCGAATACACTTGCTTAATTGCTCTCGCTTGCATCATATGTGGCTCAGATACAACTTGCGGCATAACGCGGCTAATGGATTTTTCGATATCTATCGCCGGATAATGACCACTGTCTGCCAATTCACGTGACAACACAATGTGGCCATCCAATATTGCACGTGCTGCATCAGCAATAGGGTCTTGTAGATCATCACCTTCACTTAATACCGTAAAGAAAGCGGTAATTGAGCCTTGACCTTCCCCACCATTACCTGCACGTTCAACCAATGCTGGGAGTTTTGCAAACACCGAGGGCGGATAACCTTTAGTGGCTGGTGGTTCTCCAACGGCAAGTGCAATTTCACGCTGTGCCATGGCATACCGAGTCACTGAGTCCAAAAGCAATAGCACTCTTAAACCTTGATCTCTGAAATATTCAGCGATTGTTACCGCACTTTCACAGCCCTTTAAACGCATTAGCGGAGAAGCATCTGCCGGAGCTGCGACTACAACAGCTCGCTTGCGCCCCTCTACACCTAAGATCTCTTCAATGAATTCCTTAACCTCTCTGCCACGCTCACCAACGAGTCCCACTACGATTACATCCGCTTCACTGCCGCGAGTCATCATACCAAGCAGTACCGATTTACCGACTCCACTTCCTGCAAATAGTCCCATTCGTTGACCTTGTCCAACCGTAATGATGCTATTAATTGCTCTCACGCCAACATCCATTGGGCTATCTATCGGACGACGAGATAAAGGATTAATTGACTCTGCTGCGAATTTTAGGTGAGTTTCTGCTTCAATTGCCCCCAGTCCGTCCAAAGGACGCCCTAATCCATCAACAACACGACCAAGGAGCCCCATACCTACTGGCAAGCCGGCTTCATTTACCTTAGGTGTCACCCTTGCACCAGGTAAAACTCCAGAGATATTATCATTGGGCATAAGATACAAAGTGTCGTCATTAAATCCAACGACTTCTGCATCAATCGGGCCTCTTGCAGTCTCAATTTTACATTGACTGCCTACAGGTGCACTTAGCCCTCGAGCTTCCAAAGTCAGGCCTACTACCCGTGTTAAACTGCCAGCAACAGCAACCGAATAAGGTTTGATGAATTTTTCATATTTGCTCAGTCTTTTCGCGACTGGAGAAGGTGTGTCACTCATGCATTTTCGACAGTGGTCTGTTAGATACCACTATCATGCAAAAATGTGTCCAATATTTCTTTGATACGGTTTTTAACCGTCATATTAATAGAAGATTGTGCTGTTTTAACCTCACAGCCGCCACGTTGCAGTGTTGGCTCTGCGAAAAGCTGCCAACCTTGCTCTAAAATTGCCGTTTCACCATAACTGTCTTTGACGAGCTCGAGATCGTCCGGGTGTAAATGAATACGTATTTTAACGTCGCTTAACGGAAGCGCATCCATGGCTTTTTTCATCGCCACTAAAATTACTTCAGGTTCTAGTGAAATTTGTTTAAATACAATGGCTTCAGCAAGCATAGAAGCTAAATGTACGACTTGCTTTTCAGCTTGCTCATCGATTCGTTTCAATGGTAGCTGCAACGCGTCAAAGATTTGACCTAACAATGCTAGCTTTTCTTCAATAAGTGGTTTAGTCTCGTCAAATCCTTGAGTTCGACCGATTTCAAGACCTTCTTTGTACCCGGCTTCTTTCCCATCATTAACGCCTTTGTCAAAGCCATCAATGTAACCTTGTTCATGACCTTGCTTTATTCCTTCTTCGTAAGCATCTTGACGGATCTGTTCCAGTTCCTCTAATGTTAACTTAGGAAAATCAGGTTCTTCAGGCGTTTCTACTTTCGCTTTTTGTTGTTCTTGTTTCTTACGATAGATTTCTTCTAATGGCGTTCCCATTGCGGTTGAACGACCCTTTAAACGTCGTTCATCTCGACTCACATCAGGAATAGGCCAATTTTTTAAAAGCTCCTCTACCGATTCATCTAATTGAACGGGTCTACCACGGGTAAATTTAGGGTCAGCCATGGTTTACAGGAACTCCTCACCACCACCACCACCGAGCATTATCTCACCCGAATCGGCTAATCGACGAGCGGTTGCTAAAATCTCTTTCTGTGCTGCTTCAACTTCACTAATACGAACAGGAGGCATTGCTTCAAGATCGTCAGCCAGCATATCAGCTGCGCGTTTAGACATATTTTTCAATATCTTTTCTTTCATTGAATCATCACAACCTTTAAGCGCTTTCATTAATACGTCTTGTTGCACTTCACGTAAAATCGCTTGAATACCCCGATCCTCGACATCAAGTAGGTTTTCAAAAACAAACATAAGGTCTTGGATTTGTTGCGACATTTCTTCATCGTGCTCACGAATAGAATCCATAAGCTGCCCTTCCATATTCGTGTCTAGGTAGTTCATGATATCCGCGGCAGCTTTTAAGCCCCCCATCTTCGCCGCTTGCGCACCTGCTTGACCTGCGAACTGTTTCTCCATGATTTCATTCAATTCTTGAAGTGCTGCAGGCTGAACTTCTTCTAAGTTCGCAATACGCATCATTAAGTCTAAACGAACCTTTTCTGGGAATTGCGACAAAATCTCTGCTGACTGTTCAGGCTCTAAGTAGGATAAAACGATCGTTTGGATCTGAGGGTGTTCATTTCGAATAATGTTTGCAACTTGTTTCGAGTCCATCCACTTCAATGAGTCCAAACCTTTTGCACCCGACCCCATTACAATTTGGTCAATTAAACTCGCCGCTTTATCTTCACCTAACGCGGCAGTTAACGCTTTTCGAATAAACTCTTCTGATTGGAAACCAATCGTACTAAAGCTTTGGATCTGCTCAATAAACAAATTATGAACTGCAGCAATTTTAGCCTGTGATAGATCATCCAGCGATGCCATTGCCATGCCTACCTTTTGCACTTGCTTTGGCTCTAAGTGCTTAAGAATTTGAGCCGCGTCCTCTTCAGACAAGCTCAATAATAAGATCGCTGCTTTGTCTACACCGTCTAGCTTATTAACATCGTAGCCAGAGGGTAATTTTTTATCTTCATCAGTCATCTTCTTGCAACCACGCTTTCACTACTTGAGACGAGAGTTCTGGCTCATTCGCCACGAGTGCACGCACTGCTTTAAGCAGATCTTCATCGCCATGCAAATCGGGCAGTTGTAACGTACCATCTGAGTTAAATCCTACTGCAGAGGCATCGAATTCGGTATTGAGCATATCTAATGTACTATCCCCAATATCTACACCTGCAGTCAATGAATCTTCATCGTATGCTTCGAGTGTGTCATCTGGGTAAATTAGACGCTTGAGCATTGGTCTTACCACCGCTAAGATAAGCACAATGATAACCAAAGCGCCTGCACCCAGTCTTGCCAACTTGATAAACCATTCTTGCTCCCACAACGGTAGCTCAGCGGCCGTGGTTAAATCTTCGCGAACAAACGGCACGGTAACCACTTCTAGCGCATCACCTCGTTGAAGATCAAAACCAACGCCACCTTGTAATAATCGGCGAATGTTTGTGAGCTCTTCTTGAGAGCGTGGCGTCATCGTAGCTTTACCGTCTTCTCCGGCTTTTGGCACGTAATCCACTGCTACCGACACACTCACCCGACGGATCACACCGCTTTGTTGGCGCTTATGGGATATAGTGGTATCCAATTCGTAATTACGTGTTGCTTCTTTTTGCGAACGACTTGCTGCATTACCGCCGTTAGAACTATTGCCATTCGCAATTTCAGGAATACTTGAGTTGGTTGGTGGCTGGTTTGTCAAAGCGCCCGGAATACCTGCCGCAATTCCACCTATATTGCTTTCTTCAAACGTTGTTTCACTACGAACCGCGGGTAAATCTGGGTTGAATCGTTTTTGCGTTTCTTCTACAGCACTAAAGTCCATCGTCAAATCGACTTGAGCAGTATAATTTCCAAGCCCAACCACAGGGATCAGAATGCTGTCTATTTTTTCTAAATATTCTTGCTCACGTTTACGCTCAATCTCAAACTCTTTGCGAGAGCGCGCAGCTAATGAGTCTTGAGAGCCGGAGTTCAATAAGCGACCATTCTGGTCTGTCACGGTTACGCGTGATGGTTCTAATCCTTGTACCGCTGAGGCGATAATATCCACAATTGAATCCACTTCTTCGCTGTCGAGTGTTTTGCCTCGACGCAAGGTAACCACTACAGTTGCAGACGGTTTCTTTTCAATACGTGCAAAGACGTTTTCTTTTGGGATCGCTAATAATACTTTTGCACGGCTGATGTCTTGTAACTCTTCAATTGTCCGTGCTAGTTGTTGTTCACGAGAATGTTTTAGGCGTTCCCGTTCAAGGCGTTGACTGACACCGAACCCCATATCTTGCATCAAAATATCAGTACCATTACTTGGCTCTTGCGTTAATCCCTCACGCGACATTTGCAATTTGATGTTTTGATATTCGGTTTCTGGAACCAGCACAGTATTGCCTTCAAGCTCATATTCAATTTTCTGAGCGTCAAGAAAATCCAGTGTCTGGATCAATTCTTCTGTTGGATACTTTCCGAGTGGCCGCATATCAGGTTGACGAGCCCAAATAATGATAAAGACAGCAATCGCCAAACAAATTGCTAATGCAATAATAAGCGTAACCTGGCGCAGCATATCCACGCCATTTAAAGCGCCGAAATACCCAGATTTTTGCTCTTGTTGTTCAGAGCCATCACCTGACGAATTCAACGTATCGTCTGTTAAGGTTAGGTCTGTTGATTGCTTTGTAGCCACGGTGTCACTCCACTACCAATTTACACAGGCATACTCATGATTTCTTTATATGATTCTACCAGTTTATTGCGCACTTGCACGGTTGCCTCAAACGCAACAGAGGATTTTTGCGATGCGATCATCACTTCTGCAAGTGAAACATTACGATCGCCCATTTCCATCGCTGTTACTTTTGATTTTGCCTCTTTTTGTAAGCCATTAACAGTATTAATCGCATCGGCAAGTAAATCGCCAAATTGATTTGTCGACGACGGCGCATTGGTTTTTATCGTTGTTGGCTCAATACGGTTACGTGTAGCTTCTGCAGCCATCGACTGCATTTCTTGAAACAATGAAGCGGCTTGTATATTCATATTGGTATCCTCGATAGATCACTGTACAGTGTTCTATGCATATTCCATACCACTATAATTTTAATGAATTTCAATAAGTTAAACTTAAATTGAAGTGACGTTTTTTTGGCGGGTATAAAAAAGGTGAGCAAGCTCACCTTTTTGGAAAAGGATCGTTTATGCCGGAACTGGTAGTCCCATATCACGCATTTTAGCTAATTTATAACGTAATGTTCTAGGGCTTATTCCTAAAGCATCCGCCACTTCTTTACGTTTACCTTTAAAGCGATTTAACGTATCTAAAATGATCTTGTGTTCTGTGTCTTGCAATTCCGTTTTGTAACATGGATTGTCTAGTTCTTCAAACTCAGAAGTAGCATTTAACGGCCGATTATCGCACTGAGTTTTAATCGTTGGGATCAGATCCGAGACCGTTTGAACAATACTTGCTGTGCTCTCAGGCAATGATTCCACTGTTTCGATATAAATATCATCTTGTTGAATTTCGTTGCCTGTTTGCAAAATCAATGCTCGTTGAACAACGTTGTCCAATTCCCTGACATTACCCGGCCAAGCATGCTGCATAAGTTTATTTTTCGCTTCTTTACTTAGTTTAACCATAGGAATCGCTGCTTTTTGGCAATGGCGTGCGACTAAGTGCTCTGCTAGTACAACGATATCAAGAGGCCTGTCTTTGAGTGGTTTCCACATCAATGGAAACACATTTAAACGATAGTATAAATCTTCTCGAAACTTTCCTTCAGCAACTGCTTCTTTTAGATCTCGGTTACTGGTTGCTAACACTCTTACATCTAACTCAATCGTTTTGCGACCACCTAAACGCTCTACTTCTCGTTCTTGCAATACACGTAACAATTTTGCTTGCAAGCCTAAATCCATTTCCGTTATTTCATCGAGTAAAATAGTGCCTTTTTGCGCTTGTTCAAATTTCCCAGGACAAGCTTGAATAGCGCCAGTGAATGCACCTTTTTCGTAACCGAAAAGGGTCGCTTCAAGCATATTTTCTGGAATTGCCGCACAGTTAATCGCAACAAATGCTTCGTCAGCGCGAGGAGATTTATCATGAATGTAGCGTGCCAGTACTTCTTTGCCTGAACCACTGGGGCCTAATACCATCACACTCGCATCCGAGCGCGCGACTTTCGCTGCCAATTCTAGTAATTTAAGTGACGCAGGATCTGCAACCACGGGACCATCCGTTTCTTTTGCTTTTTCAGGCATATAACGGCTGACCATATTAAGTAATACTTCGGGTGCGAATGGCTTAGCCATATAATCAATTGCCCCCAAGCGCATCGCTTCTACTGCATCATCGATAGTGGCGTATGCAGTCATCATCAAAACAGGCAATTCGGGGTAGTTTAGTTTGATACTTCGAAGTAGATCTAAACCACTCATTGAACCCATTTGAACATCACTCACCACAAGCGAAAAAGTGTGTTGCTTCAACAATACCATCGCAGATTCAGCACAGTCAGCTTCAACACACTCGATCCCTGCTAACATCAGCGTATCAATAAGTGCTTCGCGCAACCCGGCATCGTCTTCAACAACTAATACGGTGTTATTCATACAACCTCCTTAAGCGTGTGAGCTTGAGAATTTGTTAACATGTCAATGGATTTAGTTTGTAAAATTGGCAATAAAAGACTAAAACAGGCGCCACCATCGGTCGTATTACATACTTCAACTTTCCCTTGATGAGCATGTGCAACACTATTCACCACGGCAAGCCCAAGACCTGTACCTTGACTTTTAGTCGTAAAAAAAGGCTCAAAGATTTTGTCAACGATATCAGGACTAATACCGGGGCCGTTGTCTGTTACAGAAATTCTCACCAAGGATGGATTCACTCCATCGTGTGCAGCCTTCAGCACGACTTTGGCGTCTCGACCGATAATTTGAATACTATTGTGGATCAGATTGGTGATCGCACTCGCGAGTGCTGTTTTGTTGCCCATGATTTCAATATCGGGCTCTGGAAGCTCAACTTCCAGTTCGCTATTGTTCATTGACACCATTGCATCCGCGCTCGTTTTCACCTCAGACAAAAGTTGCTGCATCGATACCGCTTCAACTACGTTTTGCTCACCACTTTTAGCAAACAACAACATGTCGTTGACTTGAGATTCCAAATCTTTAAGGCGCGACATGAGCTTTTCTTGAAAGCGGTTACGTGCAGACTCTGCCATAGTGTTTGAACCAAGATTGGCCGCATAGAGCATCGCGGCAGATAAAGGAGTTCGAACTTGATGAGCTAAAGAAGCAACCATTTTACCCAACGCGCTTAAGCGCTGCATGTGTGCCATTCGCCCTTGTAAACGGCGAGTTTCGGTAAGATCTGTCATCAAAATAAGTTGACCGGGCTCTGGCGTTAAAGCGGTTATGTCTAATTTAATTAAGCGACCATCTTTTAGCGAAACTTCATGACCATCATCATGCTGTGGACGAAATGAGCGTTGAATAACCGCAAACCATCTTTCACCTTCAAGCGGTTCGCCAAGCATATCAATCGCAATTTGATTTGCCTTTGCTATCATGCCTTTACCATCAAGTACTACGACGCCTGCCGGCATTGTATCAACTAAATGACTGAGCCAGCTTGCTTGCTGCCTTAAATCGCTCAGCTCTCCCACGTATGCCTCCTGCAATAAACATGGGTTGTAGTTTGCAAGGTGGGCGAGTTGTGATTGCATTACTTGCGCTAGTGCCATGATGTTGCTCTTCACTAAAAGTTAAAACTAATTAGATAAAGCAGATTACGTGCCAAAATGTTTTTTATAATATTCAATAACTTAATTACACTTTGTTTCGACAAAAAAATGACACTGTATTTTTATACAGTCAGTGCTAGACTAAAAACACTGTCGATAAGAGGATTTATTTAATGTGTAAACGATGTGCTTGGGTAGATGAAACAAAACCTGACTATGTAACCTACCATGACCAAGAATGGGGAACTCCTGTACTAGATGATGACAAGTTATTTGAATTTATAACCCTCGAATCTGCTCAAGCAGGCTTAAGTTGGTACACAATCTTAAAGAAACGTGAAAATTACAGACATGCATTTCATCATTTTGATGTGCAAAAAGTCGCATCAATGGATGACAGTGATGTAGAGCGACTTTTACAAGATCCAGGGATCATACGTAACAAGGCAAAAATTACAGCAACGATAAGTAATGCACGTGCATTTATAGATATTCAGCGTGAATTCGGGTCGTTTGCACGATACCAGTGGCAATTTGTCGATTTCTACCCAGTAGTTAGAGAGATTAATGGCTCAGAAGATTTTCAAGCAACAAGTGAACACAGTGATCGATTTGCAAAGGATTTAAAAAAACGTGGTTTTAAGTTTTTAGGTTCGACAACCATTTATGCTCACATGCAGGCTTGTGGCATGATCAATGATCATCATAACCAATGTTTCAAGAAAAAACAGGATATAGAAAGCTACGCTAACTTTAATTTTGCCGCTTTGCGAGACTGATCAATAATCTTAAGACATCAACAATAAAAGCGCGCGTTAGTCGCGCCCTAAATTGTATTTTTTCATCTTTTCAACAAGCGTGGTTCTTCGAACACCTAAAATCTCGGCGGCGCGTGCCACTACATAATCATAGCGTTCTAATGCTTGTGTGATTAAACTAATTTCTAGATCAGCTAAATATTCTTTTAAATCAATACCGTCATCTGGCAACATATCGGCAGGATTGCCCGAGGTAAACCCTGCGCCGGGCTCGTCAACATCAAAAGATTCGTCATCTTCGTCGCTAAACCCTTCGCTAAACAAATCGATAAATGCATTTCGCTCTAACAATTCTTCAGGATATTCAGGTTCGAAAGCATCAACTTCGATATGTTGATACTTTTTAGGTAAGTCAGAGACATCGACCACTTTATCAGGGAACATGATAACCATTCGTTCAACCAAGTTTGCAAGCTCACGAATATTTCCTGGCCATGTATGTAAGCGTAAACTTTCTACTGCGCGCTCGGTGAATTTCACACTCGTACCACTGGTTTCTGACACTCTGCGTGTTAATTCTTTTAGTAACAGAGGAATGTCATCCGCTCGTTCTGAGAGACTAGGGTTGTCGATTGGGAAAACATTTAAACGATAATACAAATCTTCGCGAAACTTACCTGATTCGATCATCTCTTCAAGGTTGCGATGCGTTGCTGCAATCACGCGAACATCAGCTTGGATTGGCTTTGTGCCACCCACCCTTTCGTAGCTACGTTCTTGCAATACACGCAGCAGCTTTACTTGCATCTGCAGTGGCATATCACCGATTTCATCAAGAAATAAAGTACCACCTTGTGCAAGCTCAAAGCGCCCTTTACGAGCGGATATGGCGCCAGTGAACGCGCCTTTTTCATGTCCAAATAATTCGCTTTCTAACAATTCGCCTGGAATTGCACCGCAATTAACTGGCACAAAAGGCCCTTCGCGGCGACGTGACAATTTATGCACGTTACGTGCAACAACTTCTTTACCCGTACCGGATTCACCAAGAATCAATACATTTGCGTCTGTTTTAGCAACTTGTTCAATTAAAAACCGGACATGTTGTACCGCCGTCGTTTCACCCACTAACCCGTCAAACGCTTTACTACTCGCTTTATCGTTTTTACCCGGCATAAGTCGAACATATTGTTGGCAATCATGCAGCAATTGATTCGTGACTTCGTGACTAAACGGCTCAGCCATTAGGCCAATTACGTTAGGTAGACTTAATAGAGGACGCAGCGTTTCTCCAATGAGCAAAAAAGGGATCGCGGGGTTGGTACGAATAACCTTTTCATGATCTAATTCGGTTAACGCACCAAGTATGACGATTGACTCAGCGCCAACTTCATCCGTTTGGACAATTGAAGATGATTCTTCTACTACTTGTGCTTTTTCGCCGACAAACGCCAACGATGCGCACAGCGCAGTTGCTCGATTATTGTTATTATCTATTATCAAAATCATCTTTAACGAAACCACAAAAGATTTTTGTAACTTTTTATTAAATATGATTGTAAGGAAGTTAGCTAGGGATGCAAGTGAAAGTGGCAACTTTTTGACATGCTCGCCAAAAAAATGCCACTCAACCTGTTTTAGATCAACCTACTCAAGATAAATCGATCCTTGGTATAATGGGAATCATCTAAAGCAAACCGAGCACGTTTGCCGCGTTTTGATTCGCCTGCCCTCGAAGGGCGATCGAGGCTTGCGATAAAATATCGCTCGCCGTTTTATCGGTTATCGCTTTAGCGTAATCGGTATCCGCAATTCGACTCTGACTAGCAGCAATATTTTCGCTTTGATTACCTAAACCTCGGATCGTGGAACTCAAGGTATTTTCAAACGCACCCAGTTCCGCTCGCTGCTGATTCAGCGCGCCACTCGTGTCATCCGCGACAGAAATAGCAGCTTGCGCGCCTGCTTGTGTTGAAATATCGACACTCAATAAACTCGACGTGAAACTGCCATCTGACAAGGCTGCCGCTTGAGTGGTGCCCGCGGCAGGACCAACTTGGAAAGTCGTGCTTTCACCGTTAAATAGCTTAGCACCTCCAAATGTAGTGTTCTCAAAAGTATCGGTAATTTGAGTTTGTAATTGACTGACTTCCTCTTGAAGTGCTTGTCTGTCACTATCTGTTAATGCGCCGTTTCCCGCCTGAATCGACAACTCACGAATTCTCGACACCGCATCATTTACGCCTGAAAGCGCGGCGTCCGCCGTTTGAGAATATGAAATGCCATCATACGCATTTCGAACAGCTTGGTTATAGCCTTCTTGTTGCGAGTTCAAGCGATTAATAATTTGCAACGCTGCCGCGTCGTCAGCTGCCGAATTTACTCGCTTACCACTAGCAAGTTGCTGATTAAGTTTATTCTGTTTTTGCTCGACGTTATTGAACGAATTTAAATTACTGTTTTGGATTTTCATTGTGCCCCCATCCTGGCTCGTGAAAACTGCTTAAAGTTTAGCCTAACGCGCGCAATTCTTCTATGAGCCAAAGGACTGATATTTACTTTTTGACGAAACCGAACTTGGCATAAATACTGCAAATCACGTATAACTAGTATAAAGTGTTGAGTAATAGGCGTTTCTGCCTAAATTGGCATATTAATAAGCGCAATAGTTACTTTGCCCGACTTCATGCATATAGAGCAGCGAAAACTATGTTTGATAATAAAACTATTCTAATTACTGGCGGAACTGGCTCCTTCGGCAAAAAATACGTCAAAACTTTGCTTGAGCGTTACAAACCAAAAAAAATCATTGTGTTTTCGCGAGATGAATTAAAACAATTTGAAATGCAGCAAGAGTACGATGCCCCTTGCATGCGTTATTTTATCGGCGACGTTAGAGATAAAGACCGACTACGCAGAGCCATGCGTGGAGTTGATTTTGTTATACATGCGGCAGCGCTTAAGCAAGTTCCAGCGGCAGAATATAACCCAATGGAATGCATCAAAACAAACATTAATGGCGCTGAAAACGTCATTGAGGCTGCGCTCGATAACGACGTTAAAAAAGTCATTGCGCTGTCCACCGACAAAGCGGCAAATCCTATCAACTTATACGGTGCAACTAAGCTTGCATCGGATAAACTTTTTGTTGCTGCCAATAACATTGCTGGTGGTCACAAAACTACGTTCTCGGTTGTTCGCTACGGAAATGTGGTTTGTTCTCGCGGTTCGGTAGTCCCTATTTTCCAAAAATTCATTGACGAAGGTCGAGACCATATTCCAATTACCCACGATGAGATGACCCGTTTTTGGATTAGCTTACAACAAGGCGTGGATTTCGTTCTTAAAAATTTCGAACGGATGCTCGGTGGCGAAATTTTCGTCCCTAAAATACCGTCAATTCGTATTACCGATCTTGCAAAAGCCATGGCTCCAAATACACCGATCAAAATTATTGGAATTCGACCAGGTGAGAAACTACATGAAATCATGTGCCCCGCCGATTTATCTTTCGATACGTTCGAATTCGAAGATCATTTCGTCATCGCGCCTGGGATTAAATTTAGTAGCAGAACAAATCAGTTCACCACAAACGCATTAGGTGAAAGCGGTAAGCCTGTCCAACCGGGATATGAATATAACTCGTTAAAAAATCCTCACTATTTGAGTATAGAAGAAATAGCAGAGTTCAATTTACGGGCCTTAAAATGATCCCATATGGCAAACATGACATTGAACAAGCAGACATTGATGCGGTCGTTTCAGTTTTAAAATCAGACTGGCTAACGCAAGGACCAAAAGTCCCTGAATTTGAGCTCGCTGTTGCTGAATATGTAAATGCTAAGCATGCCGTTGCCGTGAACAGTGCAACCTCGGCACTTCATATCGCGTGTCTAGCACTAGAGGTTACACATACTGACGAAGTGTGGACATCACCAAATTCATTTGTAGCATCCGCTAATTGTGCCTTGTACTGCGGCGCATCCATTGATTTTGTTGATATTGACCTGACAACAGGCAATATGTGCATGAACGCACTAGAAACAAAGTTGAAGGCACGACAGCAAACTCATCAACCTCTACCCAAAGTAGTCATCCCCGTTCATTTCGCGGGCCAACCGTGTGATATGGAAACACTCCACACCCTGTCGGTTCAATATGGCTTCAAAGTAATTGAAGACGCATCTCATGCTATTGGTGGCACTTATTTAGATAGTTCGGTTGGCTCTTGCACCTACAGCGAAATTACTGTTTTTAGTTTTCATCCAGTAAAAATAATGACGTCAGCCGAAGGTGGCCTTGCCACAACAAACTGCAAAAAACTCGCTCGTAAAATGCAGCTTTTAAGAAGCCATGGTGTAACCAACCTAGAGTCAGAAATGACCGAAAGCTCGCACGGCCCTTGGTACTATCAACAAATTGAACTTGGTTTTAATTATCGCTTAACTGATTTGCAGGCGGCACTGGGAATTTCTCAGCTTACTCGTGTCAAAGAGTTCGTCACAAAACGAAACCAAATTGCAGAAAATTATCTTGAGCTATTGAAACAAAGCAATGACATCATTCCACTTGCGGTCAAAAACGATAGGCTATCTGCTTTCCACCTTTTTGTGGTTCGATTACCAAATTTAAATCAAGATATTCACGCTAAAGTAGTGACTTACCTTAGAGAGCAGGGTATTTTTGCGCACGTGCATTACATTCCAATTCATTTGCAACCTTATTATCAACGGCTTGGCTTTAAAAAAGGCGACTATCCCAATGCGGAGCTCTACTATCAACAAGCCATTACACTACCACTCTACCCAGAACTCACAATGAAACAACAAACCCATGTGATATCAGCGCTCAATAACGCGATTAAAGAATATTGCTAGCTAGCAGATAAATAACGATATCGGAGAATAATTATGACAATAAGAAAATTACGAGTCGCATTTATCGGAGGCGGGATAAATTCTGCTGTCGGGTATGTCCATTTTGCGGCGATTCAACTTGATAACAAATTTGATGTCGTTGCAGGTGCTTTTAGCCGCCATAGTGAGTCAAACCAACAAACTGGCGAAGTTTGGGGTGTAGACGCTGGTCGAATTTATGATGATTGGCGCACGTGTATTGAACAAGAAAAAAATAATGTCGACGCCTTTGTGGTACTGACTCCAACACCGCATCACTTTGAAGTGCTTGAGACTTTACTCTCACTCAATATGCCAGTGATCTGTGAAAAAGCACTAGTATCAGGCCCTACTGAAGCTAAAAAACTTGCGCTGTTGTATGACGCTAATAAGCACTTTTTAGCAGTAACCTTTAATTACAGCGGTTACGCTATGGTTCGAGAGCTCAAAGATATTATTAAGCGCGGTATATTGGGTGACATTCAAAAAATCCATTTAGAAATGCCACAAGAAGGCTTTAAACGGCCACCTGATATCGCCGGAAAGCCGAGCTTACCTCAAGCTTGGCGTCTTAAAGACTACGAAGTCCCTACGATTTGCCTCGACTTAGGTGTGCATCTACATCACCTTTCAAGTTATTTGCTTGAACTTGAGCCCATTGAAACTTGCGCTCAATTTGCTAATCACTCAACCTACACAGGGCTAGTTGACGACGTGCAAATGCTGCTTAAATACCCGCAAGGCATAACTGGTAGTATGTGGATGTCAAAAACAGCAATCGGAAATCGTAATGGCTTGCGGATCCGAGTTTTTGGTACACAAGGTAGCGCGATGTGGTTTCAGTTGAACCCTGATGAACTGGAATTACAGTTCAATGATGGACGCCGAGAAATACTCGACAGGGCTGGGCAATGTTCATATGCTAATCAATTCCGTTACAACCGCATGAAACCAGGTCACCCAACTGGCTTTGTCGAAGCGTTTGCAAACCTTTATACCGATATTCATGCGTCCTTGTGCAATTACCTTGACGGTAAGCCGAGCGGTTCTGAATATGTGTTTGGGTTGGAGCACGCAACACAAGGTCTAGAGCTGTTTCACAAAGCGTCTATTTCGAACCAAACAGGTGAATGGGTTAAATAGCCTCAAATAGCAAAAATGGAGTATCAGCCTAGCGCAGCTGATACTTTAGTTTTACGTCGTTACGAAGCACTTTACCCATTTGATTGCGGTCTAATTCGCTAATACTTTCCAGAAATCGTGGTTGCTGATAATCCGTTAATTCATTCAAGCAGATTTGACGCAGTTCTCTTGTTATATCCGAATCATCCACTTGCTCGTAGACGACTTTTACAACTTCGCCAAGTTGGGGCTCAGGGCATGCAAACGCGACGCAATCCATCACCTTAGGATGTTTCTTAATGACGGCCTCAATATCCTGAGGATAAACATTTATCCCACCCGACGATATGACTTCCTTTTTACGCCCTACGTAGTACAGATAGCCGTCGTTGTCTAAATAACCGAGATCGCCCGTGTAAAAGTAACCTTCGTCATCATACGCAGCACTGGTCGCTTCTGGTAGTTTGAGATAGCCACTAAACGCTGTCAGTGTTTTACAAGTAATTTCCCCGACGTCCATTGACGCAACTGGCGTGCGATGTTCATCAACGATTTTTACATCAACAAACGGCAACGGCTTACCAACACTACCATTTTTGTTGGGTTCGGTAGTAATTGAAAAATCGGTGACCACACCAACTTCAGACGCGCCATAACATTCATGGAACTGACAAGAGAGCTTTGCGAGCAAGCGTTTTTTTGAGTCAGCGTTTAATACCGCTGAGGAGGATACCAAACAACGGATCGAAGCAAGTTGCCCGATGTCGACATCGTTATTCAGTAAGCTTTCTAACTGGGCAGAAACGGCGAATAAGAACGAGACTTTATGAAGCCAAATCGCTTTAACCCATTGCTGCAAATTGAACTTAGGTAAAATGACAGTGGTTGCACCCAGCATCAATGGCATCAAAACACCACGCTGCGCAAGCGAATGATAAAGAGGTGTTGCCACCAAAACCGTATCGTCTTTATTAAGTCGGTAATATTGAATGGTAGCCAAAAACGCTCGGTTAATTTTGCATTGCTGACTTAATGTAATCGGCTTTGGTTGCCCTGTGGAGCCCGACGTCATCGTCAAAATATAAGGCGAAGAAACATCGACTTCTTTAATTTCCAGTAAAGGCCAAGCGCCACTCATCACTTGCGACCAACTGATTTCGTCTGCCACCGCTTTATGCATTGTGATCACAGAGGACTTTTCGACCACATTGGTTTCAAGTAATACTTTACTCACAGTAGGCCAAGCGATGGCTGCGGCAACGGGTGTCGATTTGAGCGCAGTGATGAGCGCATCGCCTTTTAGACTAATCGGTAAAGGCACGACACCGAGCCCTAAACGCGCACATGCCAGCAAAATAATGGGATATTCAATACCGTTTGGGGCAAATAATGCAATCCGTTGTCCTGCTGTTAGCCCTAGATGCTGCAGGTAACCGCATAGGTTTGTCACTTGCTCATTGACCGCAAAATAACTCAGTTGACTATCTTCATAAATTACCGCCACTTTTTGTGGCTCTGTGTCAACATGTGATTTAAAAAGGTCGTAGATGGTCTTCATAGCTGGTCCGCCTTAGGCGATTTCATTACAAAATTAAATTCCTGAACATTGGCATTTGGAAATAGACGCTGAGTTACAGAAAATTCTTTCATAGTTGGGTGAAGCGAAACAAACCCTGCACGCTGGTTTAACAGGTTAACAAATCGGTTGTCTTTATTGATGACAGCAAGCCAAGTTGCTTTAGGATAACTTCGTTCGCACTCAGTTAACTGCCACTCAAGGACTAATTGCGCATGGGTAAAGTTCACTCGATCGCAAGCAGCAAACCAACCGCCAATCAAGAACTCTTGTTCAGCATCAACCACTTTTTGATGCCACACATAGAGCAACACCCCATGTTCGTCATACATCACATAGGATTCTCGCCGATTGTTAAACCACCAATTATAGTGTTCTATCCGCTCTATTTTATCGGTAATGGTCATGCGCCAAAGGTTATCTTGTCGATTTCTCGCCCACAAATAGTGGTTAATATCGCCATCATTGACGGCTCTAAGCGAAATGTGTTCAGTAAGTTGCAAAACCTGGGGCGCAGTTAAACTTGACGGCGTAGGATTAGGCTCGATGTGCTCAAGACCAAGGATACTATCTCTCACACGATATACCCCTAGCCCATCGACTGGGACTAGCGCTTGCTTTCTTAATTGTGCCAACCGCTCTCTTTTTAAGTACACGGTCTCTATCAGCGCAACCAACTTTTGCACGTCACTTTTGTCAATTGAGTCTAAGTGGCAATAGTGACCCAATGCCTCTAAATCAAAAATATCATTCTGTTGGTTGGGCGCTATCGAAAAGGTGATTGCTGGCGTATTGCACGCTGCAAGTTCATACAGTGACGTGCCTAGCGCCCCAACAAATAACCCACACTGAGCGAAAAAGGGCTGAACACTCTGCAAGCCTTCGTGCAAAGATAATAGGTTATGGCGCTCATTAAGCTTGTTTAGACGCTCAGTATTAATGGCCTTAGGACCAATAATGACATCAATACTAAACGGCAATGGCTCAGAGCTCGCTACTAACGCTTCAATTACGTCTGTTAAACTATCCCAATCACCGCCACCACCGAGTGAAAACAAAATAGAATTGTTACGCGGCAACACTGCACGTTGTTGATATTCTTGCTGTAACAAGGCAAAACTTGGCCCAAGCAATTTATTGCGGGTCGTTGAGTTTTTGTAACGGCCAAACGTTTGCAAACCTTGCCATTTTGCGTCTACGATAAAATCTGCTACGTGCACCCGCTCTAAATCATCTAGCGCGATGAGTTCGATGCCCGTTTTTTTAACTTCGCTTTCCCATTCCATACCAAGACGATAACTATCCACTACGCAGTAGCGCACAACACCAATGTCATCGATTAAAGAAACTAGAAAATTCGCATCTTCAAGTTCACAACGCTTAGAAACGGTGTAGACCGATTTATCAAACGGCGAAAGCAAATCCAGCTTCTCAAACCCTGAGTCAATCACAAACGTTGAATTAATGCCTTGCTCTAAAAATGCCAACGCGAGGCTTTTGCAACGCATTAAATGACCAATACCACAGCTTGTATCAACGCGAAATAAAATCACCCGAGCTCCGTAATACTATTTGCTAACATGCCAAGCATGGCATTTTTAGGATCTGCCAATAGTGCTGCTGGTACTTGCACACCTAATTCAACCTCAATCGCCATTACCATGGTAAGAATTTCAAACGAATCGAGTACACCCGCCGATACAAAATCATAGTCTTGCCAATGCTCAGGGAGGATAACACCGCGCTGTTCAAAAAAATCTCGGAAAAATGCTGCAAAATTCATAGCCGTGGTCATTGTAAATCCGTCCATTTGAGTTGTTCACCACATTGAATTGAACGAGCAACTTGTCGACCAATTAAACGAGGAATTTCTTTTGGTTGAATTTCACCACTACCAGGGCGCATTTGACGTAAATGTTCAGCCGTTAACCGTTCTCCTTGGTTTATGTCCTTCACCACATAAACACAGCGGCGCGCCTTAGATGGCTCGCTTGGATAGTGCACAGTACCTAACGCTTGCTCTATTTGACGAACTCCATGGACAAGACTTTTCAGTTCATCCGGCGTCATCGAGAAAAAGCTATCCGCGGTTTCGTCTTCTTTATTCAGTACAAAATGCTTTTCAATCATGCAAGCGCCAACGGCAACCGACGCAAGCGGCACATCATTGCCGAGCGTATGATCAGATAGCCCGACAGGCACCCCAAATGCGTCTTGCATATGAGGAATGGTGCGAAGGTTAATACTGTTGGCTGGTGCTGGATAGGTACTCGTGCATTTCATCAACGCCAATTCTTTGACACCGGCATCTTGCGCAACTTTAACCGCGTCGGCAATTTCCGCGAGCGTTGCGCCACCCGTTGACATAATTACCGGTTTGCCCGTTTTTGCTACTGCACGAATCAAATCATGATCGATCAGTTCAGGAGACGCAATTTTATAAGCCGGTGCATTGAGTTCTGCGAGTAACTCAACCGCCGTCGCATCGAAGGGTGAAGAAAAACACGTGATGCCAATTTTATTTGCCAATTCAAATAATTCAGCATGAAAATCCCATGGCATGTAAGCACCTTCGTACAAGTCATAAAGGTACTGGCCTTTCCACGGCCCTTCGTTGATATAAAAGTGCGGTAAATCGCACTTCATGGTGAGCGTGTCGGCACGGTAGGTTTGTAGCTTTATCGCGTCCGCCCCCGCCTCTTTTGCAGCAATAACGAGCTCTTTTGCTTTATTCAAGCACTGACCGTGGTTGGCTGACATCTCTGCAATGATGTAGCATGGTTCGTCATGACCGATTAGTCGGCCATTGATATTTAATTTCGTTTCAAATTTCATTCTTTATCCAACTTAGTGCAGCAAGATGGTTAATTTATCGGAAAACCATTATAAAAACTTAGGTACGGCATAAAACTGTGTTTCTAGCAGCCAATGCCCTTCTTGTCTGAGATAAAAATTGTATGTATTCGGTGCTATCGATTCAATGTAAAGTGGGATCTCCCACAAATCTTTTGGGCAGTGATAGAGCGACAGAGCTAACGTCGGTAAGTGTTTAGCTATATAGTCGGATGCCTGTTTGATTGCGGCAAAATCAGCCCCTTCAATATCCATTTTGAGGATGTTACTCTGAAATCGATGAAGTAAATCGCCCAGATTACTAGACTGAACAAAACTTCCCTCCTCTGAATCTTTATCATCAACCAACTCCACCACCGTCGCAGATTCCATTTCAACCACTTTAAGACTACAACCTTTAGGAACACCGACCGCGGTTCGAATAACCTTTACCGGCACACCGAAATTGCTAAGCAGTCTCTCATTAAGTTTTTGAATGTTCTTTTCAGATACTTCGATGGCAACATAGTCAGAAACTTTATCTTTAAATCGCCTCGCAAATCCATCAAGCGTATCGCCATCAAATGCCCCGACATCCAAGACTCTTAAGTCTAAATAGTCATAAAGCTTAGGAATATCAGGGGGAAAATACATTTCATAACGTTGTGGATGTGGGTAATAAAGTGCGCATGGCGTGGTTCTATAATTTACTATTTTGTCGAACGTTTCTTTCGAATGTCTATCGGCCCAAAGCGATTGTAGCTGCGCACATTTTACTTGGTCTACTTGGTACTCCCTCGGAGCCTGCATCCACAAGACACCACATTCATTCAGTATTTCTAGCGCCTTTGGAAAGGCACTAAATACGTCTAGAGTTTCGATTATCTCTTCAAACCCGTAGTCATTTAGGCTCTCGTACACACCGTCAAAACCAAGAATGGTTACCAATATAGGCAGCTTTTTTTCGATTTTTAACGCAGGAAACGTGATGCATGGAGTGCGATCGAAATGCGAAGCTTTTGGACAGCGGTCCAAAATAGCTTTTGGCTTTAACCCAATTTGACACAAATAAGTATTTAGCGCTTGCCCAAAGTGGCTCCCACCATAAATGTAAAACTGCTCTGATTTAAGCTTTAACACCACTTGCTCCAAAAGGTTTCCCTATCAATAATTTAGCAAAGTTTGTGCCAATCAAAAAGGCCGATAATTTTAAAGATTTTATAACTAAACTTTTGTAACATGTATTTAACTATAAAAAAGGGTGACTCATTGTGGCTAGTGATATTCAAATTATTATTCAAGCAAGAATGACCTCTACTCGCCTTCCGGGCAAAGTTTTGTTACCACTACTCGATAAAACTGTCTTAGAAATAATGATAGAGAGACTGGGTGATTTAAAACCATTTATTATCCTTGCAACGACAAATGATGGCTCAGAACAACCTATCATTAATCTATGCCAGCGATTAAATATTCGATTTTACCAAGGTAGTACCGACGATGTGTTGAGCCGCTACTTTGAGGCTGCCACTCATTTTGGTGCGAACGATGAAACCATCATATTGAGACTGACCAGTGATTGCCCATTAATTGATTACGAGTTGACGAAGGCCGTAATTGAAAAATTGGAGCAAACAACCACAGATATGGTCAGTGTCGGCCCCCACTCAGGATTCCCGCGAGGATTGGATTGTTGTGGCTTTAGATATCCTATTTTAAAGAAAACGCATGAGCTGGCAAAGCATCCAGCCGATCGTGAACACGTCACCTTAGGCATGAGCAAATTCCAAGATTTGGCCTGCTACAATATTTCAGCAAAAGAAGATTTAAGCCACTATCGACTGACATTAGATGAACCTGCCGACTACGATGCAATTAACGCTGTGTATAAAAAAATGGGCAACCATACACACTTTTCTTACCAAGAGTTAGTCGCAACCCTAAAGAAAAACCCCGATCTGTACGATATAAATAAACATGTAGAGCAAAAGTCTGTTTAGTTGGGAATGCTTATTGCATTACTTAAACTATTCAAAATGATGCTAGAGATTAAGTTTATCGCTCTACGTCAACATGCATTAGGAGTAATAATTGACCATCGCCACTCAATATATTTCATTGCTCACCGAAGCGTTACAAACTTTGGATTGTGCGAAAATTGACACCTTTGTGTCAATTTTGGAAGAAGTTCGACAAAACCGAAATCGCATTTATATATGTGGAAATGGCGGGAGTGCTGGCAATGCACTTCATATTGCGAATGATTTTTCATTTGGTATCAATCCTAATGGTCCGACTATGGATATTGAGGCCTTACCTGCAAACACGTCGGTTGTAACTTGTTTAGCAAATGATATTGGTTATGAAAATATTTTTAGCTATCAAATAAAAAACAAGGGTAAACCAGGAGATTTACTATGGATTTTAAGTGGTAGTGGAAATTCCGATAACATTGTCAATGCTCTCAATACTGCCAAGAAGCTAGGAATGATAACGATAGGTATAGTAGGGTTTGATGGTGGTTTATCGTTGAAACTCTTAGACCACTGCATACACCTACCTATTAACGACATGCAAATTAGCGAGGATATTCAATTAGTAGTAGGTCATATCGCAATGAAAGAGCTAAAACATCGCATTCAACTTAGTGAGCATTTAGAATGTTAGAAGAACACTTAGTCGATTCCCCTGAGGACACCTATTTTGAAAGTTTTGCTGACGCTAAAACGCAAGCTCAAAAGTTGCTTTTTATAGACAGGACAAAGAGTAAACGCCAACTCTGTTTTTATGATGGACCTCTACAAGACGAACAAGAGTTAACCAATTTAGTCAATCTGCCAAGTTCATGTATCACAAAATTTTTCGAAGAAACAGATTACCGAATTCCTTCAAATATTCTTCATAGTAATAAATCTTTAATTGAGCATAATTTAACGCAAGCAAAGAACGTTCGGTTAAAACAAACTGAAAGAATCGTTTTAGATATTAAATCACAGTCTGTATTACTTCAAGAAACGCCCCGAATCTATTTTTCAGTCGACTATAATGGAAAAGTCGTTGAAAACTCATATCGGCTTTTAGAGTCTGCTTTCGCATCAAATGGTTGGGAAACATATTTTGATATAAATGATGAACTAACCTTAATGGACGACTATCGACGAGCTAAATCAATAGCTCATTTCAAGCCAAATGTAGTATTCACAATAAATAGAGTTAGAAATGAACTAATAAACAAAGACACCTTCCATTTTTCTTGGTACATGGACCCAACCTTAAATCTTTATGACAACTCAACATACAGCATAAGAACTAATGATTTTTATTTTTATTTGATTGAAAATTTCAAAGACGCACTTCTTCTTAAAGGAATACCACCTCATAAACTTGAAAAACAAAGCTTTGCTTGTGACGAAAACTCCTTCTTTCAGCAACCAAATATAGAAAGAAAAAACAAGATAATTTTCATCGGCAATGATTACTTTAAAGTTTGCGATCCGACATATTTATATAGCAATAACAAAAAATTAATTTCGACTATTACAGAACTTTTTGAAAATAATCAGTTGAATAAAAAATCTTTAGAGGGGATTGCCTGTGAGCTTTTACTTGACGGTCAAATAAAAAGTAAAGAGCATTTGGAAATGTTTATATTCCCTGCTGTTGTAAGGTTACATATTTTAAGATGGTTATGTGAAGTTAGTCCAATCCCGGTTGAAATATATGGTGATGGTTGGTCAGATTATGCTGATTTAAAACCTCACTACAGGGGTATATTAAAGAGCAAAGAAGCCCTACGCCAGGTTTGCAACGAGGCAAAGTATTCGTTATTAGCCCATCCAGAATATTATTATCAGCAGCGTCTTCTCGAATCTGCAGCGTGCGGCTCAATACCTCTAATTTTTCTGGGAACAAACAACAGAGAGCTCTTTTCGCATGCTGAATCCAGTTTAATATTCAGTAATAAAAATGAATTGAAAGAAATATTAGCATTAGCAAAAGAACCACGTCTTTCACCAACTCTAATATCTAAAGACCTAAGTTACAGCTTAATTGTAGAAAAAGTTGAGAATAAAATACGTTTTTATAAATGTATTAATTCTGATTACAATAATAAAGCAGAGGTGTTCAATGTCTGATAAATACAGTATCGATTCACACAAACTCATGCTCCATCCTGCTAGAGTAGCAAAATGGCAAGAAGGTACAGCACAAGACAATTGGGAAATATTGAAGAAAGTATATCCTATTTATGTAGAAATTTCGCCATTTGGCGGGTGCAACCACCGGTGCACTTTTTGTGCTCTTGACTATATGGGATATAAAAATATCGCAATAGACTACCAAATTCTTGAAAATACTATTGGCAATATGGCGTCTGTGGGTATCAAAAGTGTAATGTTTGCTGGCGAAGGCGAGCCTTTATTATTTAAGAACCTTGACAAAATATGCGCCTATGCAAAATCAGTCGGCATTGACTCTGCTTTGACCACCAACTTTGTTCCTCTTAGAAAACAGAATATTGAATTATTAATGGAAAGTTGCTCTTGGATAAAAGTAAGCCTTAACGCCGGCACAGCCAAATCTTATGCAGAAATACATCAAACAAAAGAAAGAGATTTCGATACTGTCATTGATAACTTGAAAATGGCAATCTCCCATAAAAGAGCCAAAAATCTAACGTGTACACTCGGCGCCCAGATGGTTTTGCTTCCCGAAAATATGAATGAAGCAGTTATATTAGCGCAACTTTGTAAATCGATTGGGCTAGATTACCTAGTTATAAAACCGTACTCTCAACACTTATCCAGTCATACGAATAAATATGAGTTTATTGATTATACAAAAATGTATGATATCGAGAAAGAATTGGAAAAATTAAATGACGATAAATTCAATGTGGTGTTTCGAATTAACACCATGAAAAAGTTTATGCAGAAAAAACAACCCTATAAAAAATGCAATGCAACACCTTTTTTTTGGGCCTACATAGCAACAGATGGTAAAGTTTTCGGTTGCAGCGCACATTTGGGCAAGGATAACTTTTGTTACGGAAATATAAATGACAACTCTTTCTCTGAAATTTGGGAAGGTGAAAAGCGAAAAGAGTCATACATTTATGTCCAATCAAAACTAGATATAAAGGATTGTAGAATAAACTGCCGAATGGATGAGGTAAATCGATATCTTGATAGGCTACAGTCGCCATTTGAACACGATAATTTTATTTAGAGAAAAGCTATGAAAGCACTTGTTACAGGAGGAGCTGGTTTTATTGGCTCACACATGGTTGATTTCTTGGTAAATCAGAATATTGAAACTACTATAGTTGACAACTTAGTAAATGGTCGATTAGAAAATTTAGCTCAACACTCGGGTAAAATCACTTTTTACAATGTCGACATTTCAAACAAGTCAGCTCTTGACTCTGTAAAATTTGGAAACTTTGACTTTATCTTTCATTTTGCAGCATTAGCCGATATTGTTCCATCAATTGATAACCCTATGGCTTATCACGCAGCTAATGTTGAAGGCACATTAAATGTACTTGAATTAGCCAAAAGATGTTCGAACTTAAAAAAGTTCATCTATGCCGCCTCTAGTTCTTGCTATGGAATTCCAAAGCAATACCCAACGCCAGAAGAAACAGCGATTCAACCTCAATACCCTTATGCTCTAACTAAGAGGATTGGTGAAGAATATGCGTTACATTGGGGAAAAGTATACAATATTCCTGTAATTTCCACACGATTCTTCAATGTTTATGGGCCAAGACACAGAACTTCAGGTACTTATGGCGCTGTATTTGGCGTATTTTTAGCTCAATTAATAAATAAAAAGCCACTTACGATTGTCGGAGATGGCTTTCAGACTCGAGATTTCACCTTCGTCACCGATGTTGTCGAAGCTTGCTATAAAGCTGCCACAAGCAATTTTCGGAACGAAATTTTTAATGTGGGTAGCGGTAACACCTACAGTGTAAATCAACTTGCCGAACTATTGGGTGGTGAGAAAACCTACATACCCAAAAGGCCTGGGGAGCCTGATTGTACTTTCGCAGATATATCCAAAATAACGTCAATGCTAGACTGGCAACCAAAAGTTAAATTTGACGAGGGTGTGAAGTTGATGCTTGATAATATTGATTTTTGGAAAGATGCACCCGTTTGGAATGCGAAAAGCATTGAGCAAGCTACAAGTACTTGGTTTGAGAAGTTGAGTTAAGATATGCTAGATCCAAATAGTATTAGAGAGAAAACAATAGAGTTTTCTTGTAAAAGCAAAGCAGGACATTTAGCGCCTTCGCTTTCTACCGTTGAGTTAATTACTGTTTTATTCAATGACTTTTTAAATTACAACCCCAATAACCCTTTAGATAGCGAACGAGACCGCTTTGTTTTGAGTAAAGGCCATGGTGCTTATGCCTATTATGTAATATTAAACCAATTAGGCTTCCTACCTGATTGGGAGCTTGAAAATTTCAACACCCCTCATTCAACAATTAAAGGTTGCCTCACTGAAAATGCAAGCTACATGATTGAAGCTTCAACAGGCTCATTAGGTCACGGACTGCCAATATCGGTTGGTATGGCACTCTCTTTCAAAATGCGAGGGTTGTCGAATAAAGTAATTTGCATGGTTGGCGATGGCGAAATGCAAGAAGGCAGTAATTTTGAAGCGTTGATGATAGCACATCGTTTTAAGCTAGATAATCTGCTTATAATCATTGATGCAAACGAACTTCAAGCCATGAGTAAAGTTGCAGATATTGGATTCGACAACTTTAAACTAGCAAAAGTTTTAGAGGCGGTAGTTGAAACCCCTGAACTCTGCTCTACTATAGATGGCCATAATATCGAGGATATAAAGTCAATTTATAATCGCTTTTATAGTAATACTAATTGCAACTTTCAAGTGGTCGTGGCTAGAACAATAAAGGGGAAAGGGTTACCTGAAATCGAAAACTCAATAAAACACCATTACCGATGCCCTGCTGAAGATGGTTACAATTACTTGGAGAAAAAATATGAGTAGTCATATTGCCAGCAAAAAACTACTAATGGAATGTATTTACGAGCACTTCGCTAAAGATGAGCGCTTTGTATTGTTAGCTGGAGATATGGGCTTTGCTGTCTTAGATAAATTCTTCGAAGACTATCCAACACGTGCATTTAATTTAGGTATAAATGAGCAAGCAACTGTAAGTATTGCTGCAGGTCTCGCAAAAACTGGAATGAGGCCCATTATTTATTCACAAGCACCTTTCATTACCATGAGGGCTTTTGAACAGCTTAGATATGACGTAAATGAACATAATTTAGACGTTAAGATAATCGGTGTCGGCGTAGATAATTACTTTTCGGCACTAGGAAGGAGTCATTGCATGGATGATGATGATTTACCCCTCATTGGAATCCTAAAAAACATCCAAATATTAACACCTAGTATTGAATCAGTAAAAAGTGACGTAAATAAAATGTTTGAGGTTCAGACTCCGTTTTACATTCGTTCAATATAACAACGCAAGCGAATTAAGTTATGAATATAAAAATTCAAGAAGAGTCTAAGAGTTTACTACTTGAACTTACGTTAGAAGATAATGAGATAACGTCTGCATTGTGTTCTAACGAAAGCAAAGAAGCGAAAACGTTTTGTGAAGTTTTAGTCGGAATGACATTAGCGGACGCTGCCTATTATGCAGCAAAAATAACACTTGAAAAAATGCAATTAAACTCAGCAAAAGGTATTTCATTCGCATCTCATCATCCGACCCTAAACTTGTTAGATAAATTAATAAAAAAAGCGTTTGATGAGTCTGAACTCCCTGATAGCTCAAGGTTTGTTAATAAATTCAGTGCTAAATGGGCAAAATTAGATTTTGAAACTCAAAAATCTATTCTTTCTGACCATATTGATTCTTTTTTCGGTGACAATTCATTATATCAACCAGGCATGGCATATATTTCGCATAAAGGTCTTTCAATAAGTGTGGACTTGGCTTTATTCATCCCAAAAGCAAATATCCAAAAAACATTAGTAAGGCTTGAAAAATTCATAAGAGAAAACCTCGAGGGTACACCGGTGATTCTTTTAGTTGAGGAGCGTAAAGATGCAAACACAAAAAGACGGTAAATATATTCTAGATGCAACCAAGATAGCTTGGCATCAAGAACGCATCCAGGAATGGTTAAACGGTGGGCAAATTGCACCTATAACAATTGATATGGCTCTAACGAGAGCGTGTAATTATGGCTGTCATTTTTGCTACGCCCGCTTACAAGAAAATGACCGTTTTGATATTACTAAAGAGCATATTGACGACTTTTTAACTGATTGTGCTGAACTTGGGGTTAAAGCCATTTCTTTAGTGAGTGATGGCGAAAGTACTCTATCTCCCCATTTTGAACATACCATCATTCGTGGCTCAGAATTAGGTATTTCAATGGCTGTAGCAACTCATGGGTTTAATTTTAAATATGACAGTCTTGAAAGAATTCTTCCTCACCTAACTTATCTAAGAGTGAATTTTTCAGCAGGTGAACCAACCCGTTATGCTGAAATAATGGGCGTCCGAGAATCTCACTTTCACCGAGTTGTGCACAATGTGAAAGATATGGTCGAGATCAAAAATCGTCTAGGTCTAAATGTAACAATTGGATTGCAGATGGTGCTTATGCCTGAAGATGCTGATCAAGTTGTTCCTTTAGCTAAACTTGGAAAGGAAATTAGGCCTGATTATTTAGTCGTTAAACATACCAGTGACAGTGAAGATGGAAAGCTAGGTGTTGATTACTCTAAATATGCTGAATTACAGCACATTTTAGAAGAGGCGGAATCATACAGCGATGAAACTTATCAAGTTAGCGTAAAATGGTCAAAGATTAATGCTGAGGGCAAACGATCATATCAGCGATGCTATGCTGCACCTTTCCAAATCCAGATTTCTGGTTCTGGGCTGATAGCACCATGCGGAATGCTATTTAATGAAAAATATAAAAGATTCCATATAGGCAATATTACGCAACAAAGATTTAAAGATATTGTTAAAAGTGATAAATATTGGGAAGTAATGCAGCATCTTGCATCTATGAACTTTGATGCACAAAAAATGTGTGGTTCTCTCTGTTTGCAGCATAAGCCAAATGAATACTTGGATAAACTGGTAAAAGGTAAAGTCATTCTACAAAAACCAGTGGGCGATGAGCCTGAACACATTAATTTTATATAGTCCTCAGGAATACTCTATCCATGAAACGAGTGCTTGTTTATGGAAAATTTGACATTTTGCATCCGGGCCATGTTCGGTTACTTAATTTTGCTAAAGAGTGTGGTGACTTTCTAACGGTCGCGATTTACTCCGATGAAATGACCAACGGTAAATGTCAGATAAATGAAAAACATAGGCTAGAACTGATACAATCACTTGAAGCTGTCGATGAAGCTTTTATTACTAACCAGTCCCCAAACTCTATTATCTTAGAAACCAAGCCTCATATTGTAGTTAAAGGTAAAGAGTTTGAAAATAGAATAAACGAAGAAAAGGAACTCCTTGAGTCCTTTGGCGGCAAGCTCGTTTTTGGTTCAGGAAATATTGAATTTTCAGCTTATAGTTATAGAAACAAGAACAAATTCGATCTGGGCCAGACTTTTGATTTCACGGAAGTTAAAAAATACGCATTGAGACATAATATCACTCAGAATTCTGTATCTGATATTTTTGCAAACTTTCATGAAAAAAAAGTCTGTGTGGTTGGAGAAGTAATTGTTGACGAATACGTACAAGGTAGTGCTATTGGGATGTCGCAAGAAGATCCCACTATCGTAATGACCCCTACAGCAACCGATGTATTCTTGGGTGGAGCAGCAATTACTGCTGGCCATATCAAAGCCTTAGGGGCTAATTGCGTTAATTTTGTAACGGTAATTGGCGTCGACCAATCTGCATTATTTGTATCGAATAATATAAAGAACTATAAACTTAAAGAGCACCTGTTCACTGATATCAGCCGCCCTACTCCTACGAAAACAAGATTTAGAGCGAATGGAAAGACACTTCTTCGAGTTAATAAATGTAGACAAAACAAAATTTCTCAAGAAATTCAATCTCAAATACTTAATCGATTGAAAGACATTATACCGCAAACAGATGTTCTCGTATTTTCCGATTTCAATTATGGCGTTTTACCACAAGCCCTTGTTGAATCAATTTCAAATCTTTGCAAAGAATTCAATGTACTTCTAGTTGCAGACAGCCAAACTTCATCCCAAGTAGGTGACATTTCCAGATATAAAGGTATGAACCTAATTACGCCTACAGAAAAAGAGGTGCGCGTAGCTCTAGGTAATTATGATGATGGCCTACCAATTCTCGCAAATAAACTTTATGAAAAATCTAAACCCGAAAATTTAGTTATTACACTCGGTGAAGACGGAATTTTCATTCACATTCCAAATCAAAATGGCACTTGGGAAAATGATATTTTGCCTGCTATTAATAGAAAGGCTATCGATCCAGCTGGTGCAGGAGACTGTTTTCTAGCTGCTAGCTCTTTGGCTATTGCTTCAGGCGCTGATGCTTGGACTGCCTTCTATGTTGGAAGTATCGCTGCAGCATGCCAAGTTGATAACTTAGGCAATACGCCACTAGAGCTATCGGTATTAGAAAAGGCCATTGAGGATTCATTTAAATAATAATGAAAGCGATTTTACTAGCTGCAGGTCTCGGCACTCGATTACGTCCTATCACAGACTCT
This sequence comes from Pseudoalteromonas luteoviolacea B = ATCC 29581, assembly GCA_000333235.1. Lineage (GTDB taxonomy): Bacteria > Pseudomonadota > Gammaproteobacteria > Enterobacterales > Alteromonadaceae > Pseudoalteromonas > Pseudoalteromonas luteoviolacea_D. The sequence goes on from CAPN01000016.1 coordinate 118,468, forward strand.
ATTCCAAAATGCTTGGTGCCTATTGCAGGTGAACCATTACTCGGGCTTTGGATAAAGAAATTACTCGCTCTGGGTGTAAGCGACATATTAATTAACACCCATTATTTTGCAGAACAAGTAGAAGCGTTTGTACGGTCGCTTAACAGTGAAATTCAAAGTAAAATAACATTAGTGTACGAAGCAGAACTCCTTGGAACTGGGGGAACACTCATTGCAAATAGAGCCTTTTGGGAAAACGACACTTGCTTCGTTATTCACGCAGACAATTTTTGCACAAGTAGTTTATCTGCAATGTTAATCGCCCATGATAACCGCCCATCGCAAACAGATTGTACATTACTTGTTTTTGAGACTGACAAACCACAATCTTGTGGAATTGTTCAATTAGATCAAGAGAATATCGTCACTGAATTCCATGAAAAAGTTCAAAACCCTCCAGGTAACTTAGCTAGCGGCGCCTTATTCTTATTTTCTCCAAACGTATTTCCAACGTATTTTCGTGAATATTGCGATAAGAACTTTGTTGATTTAAGTGCAGACATAATCCCAAAAATGGTGGGAAAACTTTATGCTTGGAAAGTCAATGGTGTTTTTATGGATATCGGCACATTAGATACCTACAATCGAGCTAACACTATTGGTAAAGATGGGTGATTATACTTATGATGACACAGAAATGAGCGATTAATTTAACACGTTATACTCTTTATTCTAGGTAAAAATTTATCGTCTTGTGTCATTCCTGCTTAAACAATAATACTGAAATGACACCGATTTCAAAACGACCTTTTTACCCAATCGACTTAAAGATGCCTATTCCAGTGCTTCAAGTTGTTTGAGTATCCCGTTCAAACGGGTTCTGCTATTCTCAATTTTCCATACCTAGGTCACACTTTGCCATATAATTCAATGGATACTCTTTTTGCATATCTTTTAAGAACAAAATCCATAGTTCATTAACCTTCAAAAAATACTCTACCGTTTTGTCATCATCTTTGTAAGTATATAAAAGTGTAATTGCTGGGCAGAAATAATAAAGCATACTACCTTTAATCATGTGGTAGAGGTGACCTAACGCTGTTTTTTTAAATGCAAAAAGATACCTAGCCTGCCTTAACAGCACTTCCGATGCTTTCTGTCTAGAATCAATATGTTCATTTGCAATAGAAATCAAATGCTCACAGATTTCATTATATCTATCAAATGCTAAAAGTGCCTCGTTTACACTTTCACTTGGCAATGAAGTAAAATGTGACTTTATTGCCTCGATTTGCTCGTTTTTATCTATAGTTCTTTCTAGCGGTAACAAAGACTCAATCTTAGTCGCAATCGCTCCTTCAAGCTTTGCACCAATGCCGACATTATAAAAAACATGATCGTTATACTTATCAATTAGCTTCTCTAATTGATGGTGAGCTGAGGTAAATAATTCGTTGGTTGTCACTACACCACCAAAATTGCCTGGTAATGTTTTTTTGTCTAAAGATAGACTTCCATAACCCTTTTCATTTTCATCTTCATTATTAACTCTATAAATACTATCTTTACTGTGGTGATGACCGTTAGGTAACTTACCGTTATCGACACCAAACAAATAAACTTGTTTAAAACCGAAAAAGAGTGTGAATGATAAGGCGGTGTTCGCTACAACGGGATTACTGTAGGAAAGCAAAGGCAGAATCTTACCTTGAGTCTGATAGCTAATTAAATCCAACAAAAAAGTACCCGCTTCATTACCCTTAGTCGCAATCCCTGCCCACTTGTATCTATCGACGTTATCAGGATACAGTGTATTAAGGCCTAACAAGTTTATATTTGCATAATAATTATCGGGAACAATGTCACCGAAGATCTGATAATTTGAATAAGGTCGCTCTACAAGAACATGAAAATCAACAGGAATCCCCTTTTTATACAGTGATGCAACCGCTGTTCCTGCCGCAATAACGATCGCTTTTTGATGATTTGCCTTAATAAACGCTTCTGCTTCATCTAATGAGGGGCCATTACCAACAACAAAAATCGGCGTTTCAGGATCTAAAACTTTAGAATTGCTCCACGATAAAAATTGTGCAGTTTTTTCAACCAAATGAATACTATGCGCTAGTCCAGTTATAGCATCGTTGAAAAAACCATGACCATATTGAAATAAAAAGTAATCATTACACCATTTTGTGATAAGTTGATTGATTTCGGCTTGAGGTGTATGTTGGTAACAAAAACTACGAACAAGAGAAAAAGCCCCAATATCTTCTGCAATCACCTCAAGATCTCGAGTGAAACTCGATTTATCCGCTCCTAAGTTGATAAATAAACAACGTCCTTGCTCATCGACCTCTTCGATTATAGTAGCCCAATCAATACAAAATAAGCTGGCAAAAAATTGTTCAAAATCAGGTTCAACGATAAAAACATAGTCAAAGCTTGTCTTTTCTAACAACAGCGGAATGTGGTAGCCAAGCCCAACGCCGAAGATAATCGCTGACGGAAAATGTTTTGGTAAAACCTTTATGACTTCGTTGTCATGCCCTTTGATTTCTCTCATTAGTTTTGAGAGTGCATTCATATACTTAATATGAATACGTGAGTCTCGTTCGTCTCCACTGTACGCGGTATAATCTGTAAAGCTAAAAAAGGGTTTTTTCGTTTGCTTCTCAACTTGCTCTTTGGTTTGCGCTATCGGATCATCCCCATAAAGAGGAACAGAACTTCCTTTTGTTACAAAGTTTCCATGACCGCTTTTCGTAACGTGTAAACAAAAATCTGGACGAACTGAATATTCGCTAACCGCTTTAGCAATATCTGGATAATACTTCTGAAAAGACTCAAGATTGCGTTCAAATCGTGTATTCGCTTCTTCAGCGAAAACAGCTTCTCGTTTTTGGTGTTCAATGGATTGGGCAAGTTTTTCGTCTAAATCTTGAATTTGATCAATTAGGTTATCTGAATTCATACACTACCAAGCTGCTTTATTACCTTTGTAGGCGTTAATTTTCTTTTTATTACCTACATGCTCTCTTAGTTGAGCTGCTATGTCCATTTTATGCTGAAAAATAGTCTCATTTATCGTTACTATTTTTTTTAAAAGTTCGTCAAGCATTACATAGTCCGTAGGCTCCAAATTCTCTAGGCCTGTTTCAAAATAACGCTTTATTGAATCATCAAGTTCTTTCGAGATAAGTAACGAAGCTTCAACACTTCCATCTAGTAAAGTGCTTTCTAACTTCGTTATCAGACTAATAATACCGGTTAGACTATCCTGCATGCGCTTGAGAGCTTTCTTGACTAAGCGTTTTTTGTCTTACATCAAAGGGAATGGCATCCCACGCTGATTTGATTTCTTTCAATAGCATAGAAACCTCATCGAGTACCGATGCATCATTTTTAATCGACGCATCAAGCAACCTATCAAGCATATAAGAATAAAGCGCGTAAAGATTTTCTGTGACCTCTCCACCTACCTCAAAGTCCAAACATCCCCTAAGCGCTTCAATAATTGATGACGCACGAGAAATGTGTTCAGATTTTGCTTCTAAGTGTTTCTTTTCAATAGCAACTTTAGCATAAACCATACGCTCTAAAGCACCGGCCATAAGCATTTGGATTATTTCATATCGATCAGCACCAGCTACCCGCGTTTTCAATGCTTCTTTTTGATAATTCTTAACTCTGGCATTATACATAAACAACCTCTTTACGATTTCGATTTAGTAAACCCTGGAAGGTTTGCTAACTGTGCGCCTAGATAAGCCTGTGTTTGTTGCATTTGAGCCAACAAAACATCTAAGCCTGCATACTTTTTACGTAAACTCGCTTCTAAATCCTTCATACGCACGTCTAAATTAATTTTATCGTCGCCGACGTCTTTAATTCGCTCATTCAAGTCCGTTTCGCGCTTTTTTATCAATCCATCTGAATCTACGTAATTAGCAAGAAGTGCTTCCATCTTCGTTGCTACGCCATTATCTCCTGCAAAAGCCGCGCCAATATCATCAAAATATTCATCCATCGAATCATTTAAACTACGAACTAGAGAAGACTTTTCTAAATAACCGTCTTTTTTAACGCCAATACCGATATCAAATATAGATTCAAAAGGACCTGCATCAGTTAAAGCGGTTGAAAGGGTACTGATTAATTGATCACTCAGACTGCGCATCGACGCATCGCCATTTAACGGTTTGCCGATACGTGTTTGGAACCCAATATTACCAATTAAATTGTTGTAATTTGCAATTAAGTCATCGACTAATTTAGTTACCGATTCTTTATCGTAGTCAATAGTCAGCTTGGCTGTTTCATAAACACCGGCGTCTTCTTCGCTGACTTCCAGTGCCTTAATTGTCATATCTTGCACCGCATCGGTGAAGGTATTAGAACTGCTATTTACTTCTAGACCATCAATTGTGATTATCGCATCTTGAGCTACGTCATCCGTCGCGATTGTCATACCACCATCTGGATTATCGGTCGCATCATACGTTTCAATTGCATCTAGTTCAGCCGTATCACTGGTGATCACTAAATCATTACCAGAACCGGTAACATTAGAAGTAAGCACAAGCTTAGAACCTGCGGTTCCTCCGGTGTTGATGATGTTTGCGGTAACGCCGAAATTGGAGTCTGACGAGTTTATTGCGTCTCTAAGTTCTGCTAATGTCATTCCAGCTGTAACGGTTAAATCAAACGACTTATCCGAACCAGCCGCAAAAGAAAGCGTACCTCCGGAAGCGGAAACCACAGCACTTGAATCAGTAAAAGCACCGTCAGCAGTAACGGCTCTACTTCCTTGTGCTAGCTGTTTAACTGCGACCTTGAAACTACCAACCGAAATGTCCGACGTTGGCGTTGCTGAGATAATATTGCCAGAAGATGGCTGTTTTATCGTGGCTGTACGCTTACCAAAATTATCAATGTCTGCCAGTTTGCTTAGGGTATCTTTGAGTTTTGATACAGCTGATTTTACTTCACCAATTGCTGAAAGCTCAACTTTCAAAGACTCTTCTTTTTTCGTCAAACTTTTTAGTTTAGGCGTACGCTCTGCAGACACTGAAGCAGAAATAATACTTTCTAAATCTAAACCAGAACCAATTCCAGCAGAAGTAATTAACGGCATAACAAACTCCCCGTACCTTAAGCTGATCGATTAAAGAGCAGCCCTTTGCTTGATAATTTATCGGCCAATTCATGCAAAGCTTTAGCCACTTCGCGAAATTCTTCCGATGGGATTTCGCGAATGACCTCTTCGTTTTCTTTATCCATCACCCTGATAAATGGCGGATCTCCCGACTCATCAAATTCAAACGTCAAATTCGTCGATGTGACCGGGATAAATTGATTTAATTTCTCTAAATTACTTTTTACTTCAGCAATAATTGCGCCATCATAATTGCCAGCTTTCTTTTCCTCTTGGATTTTTTCACCGGCAGTTTTGTTAACTTGCTCTATTGGCCTTAAAGTAACACTATGCTTTTCTTCCCTTTGCCCTAACTGCAATTCTACAGGACTATGAGAAAGTGTAGCTGCAACTTCTTTCATAGAATACCCCCAGAATAAAAATTGCCATCTTTGAGTATAGGCCAAATCCAAGCAAATGGCGCCTGAATTTGGCAACTAATTCAATTAGCCAAGTAAAGACAGTGCTACTTGAGGGCGTTGGTTCGCCTGACTCAATATAGAACTACTTGCTTGCTGTAGAATTTGCATTTTCGTTAAGTTCGCAGTTTCTTGAGCAAAATCAGTATCACGGATACGAGATTGTGCTGCGGCAAGGTTTTCTGAAACGTTTGCCTGGTTACGAATGGTAGATTGGAATCGGTTTTGTACCGCACCGAGCTCCGCACGTTTTTTATCTACTACCGCAATCAATGCATCCATACCAGCCATAACCGCTTGAGCGTTTGCCTGTGACGAAACAGAAATACCGCTTGCCGTAAATACGCCAGAGAAAGACAAATCATCTGGTGAAGCGCCCACGGTCGTACTAATATTGCCACCTAACGAAGCTGAACTTAGTGCATTCCCCGTTACAGAGCTTGCAATACCAGCTATGCCTGAAAGCGTAAAACCACCGTTTGCTGTAACTGCATTTGTCGTAGCGCCAACGCTTTTCATACTGAAACTAATCGTTTGAGCCGCGTCTGCACCAACTTGGAAGTTCGCGTCATACGTACCATCAAGTAGGTTTTGCCCACCAAACGTAGTATCGGCAGCAACACGGTTAACCTCTTCAGATAATGAACGAATTTCTTCTTGGATAGCCAAACGGTCTTCATCGGTGTTTGAACCGTTTGCCGCTTGTTGCGCAAGTGTACGAACACGCTGGAACATTTGGGTCGTTTCATCAAGCGCACCTTCTGCCGTTTGCGCAAGTGAAATACCATCATTCGCGTTACGAATACCTTGATTTAAACCATTAATTTGACCAGTTAAACGGTTAGAGATCTGCATACCTGCAGAATCGTCGCTTGCACTGTTAATACGAAAACCTGAAGACAGGCGTTTGAATGAAGTATCCAACGAATTCGCTGAATTACTCAATTGACGTTGTGCGTTCAAGGAACTCACATTGGTATTTACATATAAAGCCATAGTAGCCTCCGCTTTATCATTGTCGAAGGTCCAAAACGGGATACCCCTACCCTGTTTAGGACCTGAGTCAGAGTACTAGAGTGATAGTTCTCTAATTCTTGTATCGACGGGTAAAGCAGAAGCTTTAGCTTTATTTGCGAATTTTTTTAAAATTATCCTTGTAACAAGCTTAGAGCTGCTTGAGGTCTTTGATTTGCTTGACCTAAAATTGTTTGGCTTGCTTGTTGTAGGATTTGGTTTTTCGTTAGTTTGGCCGTTTCAAGTGCAAAATCAGCATCCTTGATTCGCGATTTTGCAGAGTTTAAGTTCTCCGCAATATTCGCTTGGTTACGGATAGTTGATTGAAACCGGTTTTGCACCGCACCTAGCTCGGCACGCTTTTTATCAACCACAGCAATAAGTGCATCCATACCTGCCATTACTGCTTGCGCATTCGCCTGGGATGAGACTGATATACCACTGGCCGTGTAAACGCCGGCGAAACTCGAATCATCTGGTGCTGCGCCTATCGTAGCACTGATATTCCCGCCTAAACTTGCCGAACTCAGTGAATTGCCAGCAACACCACTCGCTACCCCTGCAATACCTGACAAAGTAAAACCACCGTTTGCAGTCATTGAGTTTGCCGTCGTACCAACATACTGCATACTAAATCCAATCGTCTGTACCGCGTCCGCACCAACTTGGAAATTAGCAGAATAACTACCATCAAGTAAGTTTTGACCACCAAAGGTGGTGTCTGACGCAACACGGTTTACTTCAGATGCTAACTGGCGAATTTCTTCTTGCAAAGCTAGACGATCTTCATCGGTATTTGACCCGTTGGCCGCTTGTTGTGAAAGAGTACGAATACGTTGAAACATTGACGTAATCTCTTCCATTGCACCTTCTGCTGTTTGAGCAAGTGAAATACCATCGTTAGCATTTCGATTACCTTGTTCCAAACCCATAATTTGAGATTGGAGACGGTCCGAGATTTGCAAACCTGCTGCATCATCGGCTGCACTGTTGATTCTAAGACCAGAAGACAAACGTTTAAATGAGGTATCCAACTCGTTACCCGAGTTAGTTAATTGACGCTGTGCGTTGATTGCACTGACGTTAGTATTTACAAATAAAGCCATAATTCACTCTCTTCTATTACAAGTCAAAGTGGCAAGACCACTGATTTGTTCAAAATGGCGGCAATCTTGCTGGTATACATCCTCGGCAAATTTTTGCCTTACTTACCACTTAGTGCCGTAAACTTGTCGTCGAAGTATAAAAAGCAATATCTAGGCCAACTGACAAACCAAAAAAGGGAAATCCGAAATAAATATTGTAAATTACTGTTTTATATAACATAAAAACCAGAAGCTCTGATCTGCAACTCGCCTTGGTTAACCTTAAATTAATTAATGAGCTGAAAAATCCGGCAATAAAAAACGTGCAGATAAAGAAAAAGGGGCACTGGCATGCCCCTTATAGTTTGAGAGTGAGTGTCAAAATTTTTTCGTTAAGTTGGCATGGTATATGCTTTAATTAACGTGTTCATTGATTACATGAACGCTTTTGGATTTTAAGCTCCTCCGCTTTATCATCCAATTTGGTGTCCGTGCTAAATACCCCATCCAGCACGGACACCCTTACTACTTTTTCCTACCAATTATCCTAGAAGACTTAATGCTGCTTGAGGACGTTGGTTTGCTTGGCTCAAGATTGTTTGGCTAGCTTGTTGAAGAATCTGCATCTTCGTTAAGTTTGCTGTCTCTTGAGCAAAATCAGTATCTTTGATTCGCGATTTAGCTGCATTTAAGTTTTCAGCCACGTTTGCTTGGTTACGAATCGTTGATTGGAAGCGATTTTGAACCGCACCAAGCTCAGCACGTTTCTTGTCGACTACCGCAATTAACGCATCCATACCAGCCATAACGGCTTGAGCATTAGCTTGTGAAGACACCGAAATACCACTTGCTGTAAACACGCCAGAAAACGAGAGGTCATCTGGTGATGCACCAACTGTTGTACTGATGTTACCACCTAGACTTGTAGACGATAACGAGTTACCAGTTACACCTGAAGCTACACCCGCAATACCTGAAAGAGTAAAGCCGCCGTTGGTTACTAGACTGTTTGTGGTTGCACCCACAGTCTGCATACTGAAGCTGATTGTTTGCGCTGCATCAGCACCTACTTGAAAGTTTGCTGCGTAGCTACCATCCAGTAGGTTTTGACCACCAAACGTAGTATCAGCTGCGATACGGTTCACTTCTTCCGATAATGAACGAATTTCTTCTTGAATCGCTAGACGGTCTTCGTCAGTATTCGAGCCGTTCGCTGCTTGTTGTGCAAGTGTACGAACACGTTGGAACATTGATGTTACTTCGTCCATCGCACCTTCAGCGGTTTGAGCAAGTGAGATACCGTCATTCGCGTTACGGTTACCTTGTTCTAGACCTTGAATTTGAGATGTCAAACGGTCAGCGATTTGTAGACCTGCAGCATCATCAGCAGCGCTGTTGATACGAAAGCCAGATGATAAACGTTTGAACGATACATCAAGTGAATTGCCAGAGTTCTGTAATTGTCTTTGAGCATTCAATGAACTTACGTTAGTATTTACATAAAGTGCCATGATCTTTCTCCCACTGTAAACTTTGTGTTTACTCTCAAACTATATGGTTTGGGCTTTTAGCGCTTACTTTTTACCATCAGCCCGCTTACCTTAGTTATCGGAATCTCAGAAAAATCCTTTAGCTTTTTTTTTAAAAAAAATTCAATTTTATGTTTTTATTAATATTTATAATTTGAAAAGCATGTGATTGCTTTGGGATGGAAAAACGATGAGACTTTATGAGTCAAAGATTTGACATGCAAAGAAAGGTATTACTATCAATAAACTAATTTATAATTGAAAGACTTTAAGCGCATAGAGTTCAATTTTCACCCCAAGCGCTTAAAACTAACGAATGTAATCAAATAAGGATAAATTAGATAGTCGCCCAAATGTCGCTTGAGAAGCTTGAAGCGCCGTTTCATGCTTTTTAAGATTAGTGATTGCTTCAGTCATATCCAATTCGATGATTTCAGCCTTAGCAGCTTGGTTATTTGCATCTAAGTCTGAATTGGCTTGCGTGATTAAATTGGCAGTATTCACTCGGCCGCCTAGCGCCGCTTGCGAATAAGAAACTCGATTTTTTGCGTTATCTAAGCCAACGATCGCATCCGCGACGACTTGTTCAAAATCTTCAACCGATGTCCCTGAAGTTGTTAAACCTTGATACAACTCTTCAAGTGTATTTAGCACATTGTCGCGCATTGGTTTTTGTAAACTAAAATCGATCGTTCCGGTTGGGCCACCAGAAAACTTAATGTCCATACCACCTAACACAATCGTATTACCGCTATAACTTCCACTTTGAATAGGGCTACCATCTTGGCTAAGTGTGTAGGTATTACCTGCGCCTAAAGTGATGGTGAAATCATTTGCCGTCGCTGTGGCTGTAGGACTGGCATCAAAATAAGTACGATGAAATTTATCGAACGCCGATTGCTCTTTGATGTAGAGAGAGCCACTTGTAACTGCTCCACTAACAGCTGCGGTATTAGACGTTACATTTAGCCTTTTTTCTGCTTTCTCAAATACGTCAAAGCCATTGTCACTTGAACGTAATTCAACACCCTCTGCCACTTTAATTTTATGTTGACCTTGATCGCCCTGGTACACAAATTTACCAGAAAGCGGGTCTTGGGCATACGTTTGTGTGCTGTCCTGATAACCCGAAAAAATAAAGCGCCCATCTTCGGTTTTGGAATTCATTAAATCTAACACTGCATCCTGAATCGCTTTAATTTCTTCTGCAATCGCGGTTTTATCAACGTCCGTCACACTGGCATTTCCAGCTCGGATCGCTAATGTATAGGCACGCGTTAATGAATCTTTAATGTTGTTCATCACGCTTTCTTGAGTACCTAAACGACTTTCAAGCATCGTTAAATTTTTGGCATATTGCTCATTGGTTTCTATGCGGTCCGTATACAACATCGCACGTGCCGTTGCTGATGGTTCATCCGACGCCGACAACACCTTTTTCTGTGTTGTGACCTGATGCATGGCTTTGTTAACCTCAGACTGATTATCTAAGATCGAGTTCAAATTGGTTTGATACATCAGATTATTAGATAAACGCATAATTACCTCGCTGCGCTAAGCAAACTATCAAATACCGTTCGGGCTGCACTGATCACTTGAGCAGCTGCTGAGTATGACTGTTGGAAGCGCAATAAATTTGCTGCCTCTTCATCAAGATTGACACCTGACATAGATTCATACCACGCTTCAGACTGTTGTGCTAATGCTGCAAAAGCCGCGCCATTTGTTTTTGCCTGACTCGTTGTTACACCAACGTCTGTGACTATTTTTGAATACGCTTCGTTAAATGTTCTCAAATTATCCGTATTCGCAGTGGCAATCACATTTTGTCTGACGAGTTTCGTCGATTGTAATTTAGCAAACGCTAGGCCGTTACGGTTATCATCGTAACCACCTGTATTAAATTCCACAGTAAACTCGTCGCCGGCAGTTGGTGTTCCCGATAAATCAAAGTCAAATCCATAATTTGAAAATGGAGCACCTGCTTGCGCTAACATTCCTTTGGTATTACCTGTGACCAAAAACGTCGCCGTATTCGTGCCATCCGATATGGTATATTGATTCGCCACTGTGGTTTTAGTGACGGTCAATGGACCATTCGCAAGGGATGGTGTTGCCGTAAATCCAGCTGCAGTTGTATCTGTAACAGCCCCCACACTAATCGTTGCTGTACTGATGTTGTTTGCCGATATGCTAGTTCTAATAGGCGATGCAAGCGCTAAATGTTCGTCACGAGACGTCGCAAGCGTTAAATTTGCAGCAGCCTCACTGTTTAATTTCACTAAGAATTTATCACCGGCACTACCGCCTGCAGATATCGTAAATTCAAGTCCGAATGAATCAGTAGATGGGGCGACTAAATCAGCAGAGTTAACCGTTGCTGGGGTGGCGCCAATATTAAATGTTTGTGCAGTACCTACTGCATTCCCTCTATTATCTAGCGCCGTTACCGAGATTTGCGTTGCACTTAAATACTCAATTTGGAAATCATTTGCTGGCAACTCTTTTCCTTTGCCCGCCTCTAAGGTCGCGGAAATTGTTGCGGTACCGGTATTGTCTTTAAACGCATAGGCGCCTGTTGATGGGATCTGAAACAAGTCACCACCGAAGTTGCCATCTAAATCTAATCCTAAATGATTTTGTTGATTAAACGCGTCTGCAATGGTTATTGCCATCTGACCTAACTGGTTTTGTGCGGGTACTAACACTTCGTCTCTAAACGCAAGTAATCCGCCTATTTTACCTTTCAAAGTTGCAGAACTGACATCTAACGCAACGGCTTTACCGCTCGTTACATCTAACTTTAATTCACTAAAGTTCGGATCGGGGTCGCCATCAATTGCAAATAAGTTAAACGCCCCTTCTTTCATTACTAATGATTGTCCAGATCCCAAGAAAACCAGCTTTTCGCCATTGTTACCATCGAGCGTTTCGATATCAACTAACTCAGACAATTTCTTAATTGCGAGATCACGTTCATTGTAAATATTACTATTACCTTGTTGTGCCTGGGCATTTACTAATCCAGCGATTTTAGTATTCAAATCACCTATTTTTTGAATTAGGTTATTGGCTTCACCAGAAAAGATATCGAGTTGCTCATTCACTATATTTTTTTGATCAAGTACGATACCTGAAAGTCTATCCATTTGATCCACTAAGTTTTGTGCGCTCGTAAAAAACAATGAACGATTTACAGAAGACGCAGGCTGGTTCAGTGCTTCTTGTAGATTATTAAATACCTTATTAATACTTGTAGAAAGTGAACTTGATTCTTCAGCAAACAAAGTGTCGACTCGCGACGCTTCAGACACAAATTGGTCGTAATAGGTTTTATTCGATAGATCTCGATTTAGCTGCTTTAATGCAAATTCATTAATTAAACGAACAGTATTACCACGCCCTACTTCATTTCCCACCATCGTCGTGAATTCGGTGCGTTCACGAACATACCCCTCGGTATTTAAGTTTGAAATGTTTTTACTGGTAGTTTGTAATAACTCACTGTTAGCTCGGACGCCTGAAGCACCAATGTTTAATAAATTAAACGACATCTTAGTTTACTCCTCGCGACACTATCGAACCTAACATCGACTTAAAGTCTGTCCGTTCTAAAACGTGTTTAATTTTGTTGGCATAGTTAGGGTCAGTTGCATATCCAGCTCGTTGCAATTCATTGAGAAATGACATTGAATCAGAGGTTTTTTCAAGTGCCTTTTCATAACGAGGATTCGCTTGTAAGAAATTCACAAAATCGTCAATACTGTCTTTAATGGATTCATAAGCTCGGAAACTCGCTTGTTTTTTAACCGGCAAGCCCTTTTCAAATTCAAGCGTTTGCTTTTGAGCGTTCGCACCATCCCAACTTCTATCCGCTTTAATATTGAATAAGTTGTTTGAACTTTTGCCATCCGGATGCTTAATAACATGCTTGCCCCAACCTGTTTCAAGTGCAGCTTGAGCCACCATAACTTCTGGGTCTAAACCAATTTTCTGCGCTGCGGCTTTCGCGTAGTCCCACACTTGCTCAACAAACGACTTTGGTGAATCAAACACAGATTCTGATTTAGGATTGTCATCCTGTTTTGGTAGACTGACAGCAGCAGTCTGTGCAGGTTGAACCAAAGGTGCTTTAGGCTTCAGTTTGCCTAAAAGTTTATCCGTTTGAAGTTCAGCGTCAGAACGAATGACACTGGCTGGTTTATATCCCGGTGCATTCGGAGATAGCTGCTGTACTATCAGATCCGCTAAACCAAGCGAACCTTTACTGGAAAGTTCAGTCGCTAATTGTTGGTCGTGCATTTCCTCGAAGAATTTAACACTATCAGAATTAAGAGGGCTCTCTTTATCTTCAAATGCTTCATTCGCTTGTCGCATGCTTTTGAGTAGCATTTGCGTAAAGATTGCTTCGAATTGTTGAGCAGCTTTTTTTAGCGCCTCATCACTTTCTTGACCTGACTTCGCACCAATAGCTTGCTGTCTCAAGTCATTGAGGCTGCCTAAATCAAATACGTTGTGATTTTCTAACGGTTTAATGTCCATCGGGAAATTGACGCTAAGTTCTACATGCAATTAAAAATGCAAAAATTAGGCCAAAAAAAAGCCTTGCTAAGCAAGGCTTTTAAGTTATTGATTTTTTACTAAATCACTATTAATTGTCCGCTTATTGCACCCGCTTCTTTTAAGGCCTCTAATATCGCCATTAAATCGCCAGGAGCCGCCCCGACTTCGTTTATCGCTCGAACTAGATCATCTAAGCTGATACCGGGATTAAACACAAAGGCTCTTGAGTCATCTTGGTTAACATCAATAATACTTTGACGTGTCACTGTTGTCTCACCTTCAGACAGCGCTAGCGGTTGCGATACATTTTGCTCCTCGGCAATCGTGACGGTAAGACCGCCATGCGTAATCGCCGCTGGCTGCAATTTCACATCTTTTCCTATTACGATTGTGCCAGTGCGCGAGTTTACGATGATTTTTGCCGACGTATCTGCTGGTTTAAATTCTAAATTTTCGAGTGTTGAAAGATACGCAACTCGCTGCGCAGGATCTCTTGGTGCAATAACTCGTACTGAGGCTGCATCAAGTGCTTGAGCACTATCAGGGCCAACTAATTCGTTAATGGTTTCAGAAAGACGGCGTGCTGTTGTAAAGTCAGGTCTATGTAGGTTAAACGTGATATAATCACCTTGCGTAAATGGGCTTTTCACCGCTCTTTCAACAATACCACCGTTGGCAATGCGTCCTACTGTTGGGGTATTTACGATCACTCGGCTCCCATCTTGACCTTCAGCACCAAGGCCACCTACGACTAAACTGCCTTGGGCAATGGCATAGACATTGCCATCTAAACCTTTCAAAAAGGTTTGTAACAACGTACCACCGCGCAAGCTACCTGCACTACCAATCGAAGATACTGTTACATCGATCGTTTGCCCTGGTTTTACGAATGGCGGCAAATCGGCATGCACCGCAACGGCTGCCACATTTTTGATCTTTGGTTTTAAATTGTCTGGCAAAGTAATGCCAAAGCCATTTAGCATTGCCCTAAAACTTTGCTCTGTATATCTGCTTGATTCACCTGTTCCCGGCAACCCCACAACCAATCCGTAGCCAACGAGTTGGTTGGATCGTACGCCTTCAACCATACTGACATCTTTCACTCGAGCAGCATGACTGCTCAATGTCACTAGTGCCAGAAAAATGACACTCATTACGCCGATAAAACGTTTCATACTGCTCTCCTAGAATGGCATCAACGTGCTTAAGAAGAATCGAGCTAACCAACCTGCACTTTGGGCTTCTTGTGTCTCACCTTTTCCTGAGTATTGAATGCGCGCATTGGCAATACGGTTTGATTGAACGGTATTATCTGCTGCAATGTCTTTTGGTCTCACAAGACCTTCAACGCGGATGAATTCCTCTCCAGTGTTTAGTGTTAACCACTTTTCACCTCTGATCACCAAATTGCCGTTTGGCAATACACGCATCACGTTTACCGAAATATTGCCAAATAAGCTATTTGATTGATTTGCTTGAGCATCCCCTTTAAAGCTATTTGAGGAAGTCATGCCTAATTCAATGCTGTCGCCCCCAAGATTAACGGCTGCACCGCCAAGACCAATCAAAGGATCTAATTTTGCTGCAGTGTCTTTTTTGGTTTGATTATTCGCAGCCTTTGTTGCTGCCGTGGTTTCACGCAACACGATAGTAATAATATCGCCTACCCGAAGCGCTTTACGGTCTGAGTACAAATCATTGGCGTACTCTGAATTAAACAAACTACCCGTAGGCATTATTTGCTCTGTTTGGTCTTCCGCAAACACCGGAGCATAGTATGGGTCGTCCTGAACCACGGTTTTGTTTTGTGTTGAAACGCAACCTGCTAGCACAATAACCGCTACGCAGCTCAGAAGATGGTTAACATAGTGTGTTTTCATCATAGACTCCCACTACTTTCGCTTATCAATTAAAGCTGTTGGTTTATGTAGCTAAGCATTTGGTCAACCGACGAAATGACTTTTGAGTTCATTTCATAGATCCGTTGTGTTTCAATCAAATTCACTAGCTCTTCTGTTACGTTAACATTAGACGTCTCTAACGCACCTTGAACGACACTACCTAAGCCTTCAACGCCGGGGTTTCCTTGCACTGGTGCACCACTTACGGCTGTTTCCGTATATAAATTTTGTCCCATCGGCTCTAAACCGGAAGGATTAATAAAGTCACTAATAACTAACTGACCAACCACCACGTTCTCGGCTTGGCCTTCAACCCGCACAGACACTTCCCCATCTCGAGAAATAGTAATAGATTGCGCATCCTCTGGAATGTTCATTTCTGGCTGTAACGGATAACCAGCACCTGTTGTCACGATACGACCGTTTTCATCTGTCGTAAACTGGCCATTGCGCGAATACGCAATCGTTCCATTTGGCATCAACACTTCAAAGAAACCAGGACCTTGGATCATCCAATCTAAGGAGTTTTCTGTACTTAACATATTGCCTTGAGAGAAATTCTTTTGGTTGGCAACCACTTTAGACCCTGCACCTAGCATTAAACCTGATGGAAGCTCTGTTTCTTGGGAAGATCGACCACCTGGTTGATTGATATTCTGGTAAAGTAAGTCTTCAAAAATCGCGCGGCTCTTTTTGTAACCTACGGTGCTGGCGTTAGCGAGGTTATTCGAAATAACCGCTATGTCCGTTTGTTGAGCATCAAGGCCCGTTTTGCTTATCCACAATGCTGGGTTCATAGTCTTATCCTCTCACTCAATTAAACGATGCGCAGCAATGAGGTGTGACGCTCATCGATTTCTTCAGCTGACTTCATCAGTTTAATTTGCATCTCAAACTGTCTTTGGTGGTTAATCATATCCACCATTTCATGGATCGGGTTCACATTAGACATCTCCAGTGAACCACTAATAATTTTGATTTGTGGCGCAACATCACAAAATCCGCATAAACCATCTTGCATCGCATCTGCTTTAGGTCTAAATAGACCATCATTGCCCTTTTCTAGCTGGTTATTGTCTGCAGCAATCACTTTAATGCGATCAACCACCTCTAAAAAATTTGCCGGCGCGCCTTGTGGCCGAATTTGCACTGCTCCATCTGGACTAATTTCTACTTTATCGATAGGAATAGGCAGGATAATAGGGCCACCTTCGCCTACAACTTGACGGCCGTGACTCGTTATCAATGCACCATCGGCTGTAATATTCAACGTACCGACTTTGGTATACGCTTCTTGACCAGAAACGTCTTGAACGGTTAACCAACCTTTATCCGAAATTGCAATGTCCAGATCTCGACCAGTTTCGACTATTGCCCCTGAATTCATGTTTGTTCCTGGTCGTTCTTGCAGCGCAAATACACGTGACGGTAAACCTTCACCAAAAGCCTGCATAGAACGTGCCTGAGCAAAGTCAGCTTTAAAGCCTGTTGTATTGGCATTCGCTAAGTTATTGGCTTTCAACGCTAAGCCACGCAGGCTTTGTTTAGCACCTGACATTGCGACATAGAGCATTCTATCCATAACTTGAAACCTCAAAATTAAACTTACTTTAATACAGCAAGTTGCGTACCACTATTTTTTGACGGTGATTTAAACGATTGAAAAGAAGAAATAAATATTAAAGAAGGACGAAGATATAAAGTGTAATGTGGCAGAAAAAAGCCGCCCAGAGGGCGGCTTGCTGGGTATTTCCGAATTAACGGATTTGTAGAATACTTTGTTGTAGTGTCGAATTCACTTCTAGCGCACGCGAGTTAGCTTGGAAGTTACGTTGAGCACTTATTAGATCAACCAGTTCATTGGTCAAGTTAACGTTTGATTGTTCAAGCGCCGACGAGTTAACAGAACCTAGCGTTCCTGAACCTGGTTCTCCCGCAATCGGTTCGCCTGAAGTTAAGCTTTTCTTCCATGCGGTATTACCAACTTGTTGCAAACCTTGAGAGTTCGGGAAACGTACCATCGCAACCTGACCTAAGAATGACGTGTCACCATTACTGTACGAGGCAACAATTTTACCGTCAGCACCAATATCAAGTCCCGCTAATCGACCCACTGTGGCACCGTCTTGTTCAAGTGCTTTCACTTCAAATCGACTTGCGTACTGCGTTGGTAATTTATTCGACGTATTTGCCTCATCGCGCCAATTCATCGTAACGCTCGATGGGAAAGTAGCTCCGTTTGTTAATAAGGTAGACAAACCTGCTCCTGTACCACCTGGTAATGCTAGCGGGTTAAATGTCGTTCCCGTATTTGCAGCACCATTGGTTTGAAACGGCAAGCCACTTGAGTCAAATCGAATCGTTTGAACTGGAGCATAAGGTGCGGCTTGAACTACGCCCGCTGCCGTAAATGGCTTTTGATCGAGTGTTGCATAAATTTGCCATTCATTAGAGTTACCTGTTACCGCGGCGTCCGTTTTAACGAAGAAATACTGCATAACATGTGGTTCACCAAGCGAGTCATAAACGGTTGTTGATGTTGAACTGTTATATGAAGCACTGACAGTGGGATCAAAGGTTAATGTTGGTGGATCAACGCGTGAATCTAGGTTAAATGACGAATAGACATTCGTTGTGGCACGTGGTGAACCTGAAGCGTCAGGAATTTGAATCGCACTCGCCGTACTTAAGCTTACAGATGTGTTGTCACCGGTACTTGGGTCGACTGGGAAGCCTTGTAAAAAATTACCTTGGGCATCAACAATGAAATTATCTTTGTTAAGCTTGAACGCACCTGCCCGAGTATAAGCATAGTCTTGTGAACCAAACTCTTCGGCCATTGCAAAATAACCTTCACCCGTGATAGCCAAATCGAGCGAGTTATTGGTAAATTTAAGTGAACCTTGGTGAAACTGCTGCGCGACGTTCGTTGTTTGCGCACCATCTCCATTTTTAGTTTTACCTGAGCTAAATACGGATGCCGCGTACACGTCAGCAAATTCTGCACGTGATTCTTTAAAACCTGTCGTGTTTACGTTTGCGATGTTATTTGCTGTGACATCCAGATCTTTCTGTGCTGCAGATAAGCCTGTTAATGCAATATTGAAACTCATACACTCACCTCTTCATTATTTGCTTTGCAGAACAATTAGCCAGATATTTCTGCAATATCAGTTAACTTAACAGCACCAAGACTGGTGTTCACAATGATCCCAGACGATCCATTGATGTTGACACTGTCAATATTTTTAAATGTTGCTACGGGTAAGGAGGTAAATTGACCACCCATGTTACCCTCAGCCTTAATTTTGTACTCGCCTGCTGGTAAACGATTCCCTTGCGAATCTAAGCCATCCCATTCAAAGCGCACTGCACCAGCCGTTTTAGCGCCATAATTAAATTGACGAACTAATTGGCCTGTACCATCAAACACACTCATTGTGAGTTGCTCAACTGGTTTTTCAACGACAATCGAGCCTTTGCCTACGCCTGAATCGCCTAAATCAATCGTATCCGATTCCATTAGTGCCTTTTTACCAACTAAAGCAGACGCTTGTAGCGCTGAATTCGATGTCATCGATGCACTCAACGATTCAAACTTTGAGTTTAAGTTTGATATACCTTCTGCCATCGTAAAGGATGTCATTTGAGCAATCATTTGGTCATTGTCTGCAGGTTTACTTGGGTCTTGAAAAGACAATTGCTGAGTCAGCAGGGCAAAAAAATCTTCTTGCGTTAATGCATCACTTTTCTTGTCTGAGGTTGGCGTTTGTTTGTCTTGCCAACGCATCGAGTCAAGATACGTGCTGCTTGCTGTGTTGTTCACGCTACCAGTCATACCCTACCCCTTATCTCTGACCTAGTTGTAAAGTCTTCGTAAGCATTTGTTTCGCTGCATCAGCTACTTGCACGTTTGTTTGATATGAACGTGAAGCTGAAATCATGTTAGCCATTTCTTCAACCACGTTCACATTGGGTTTATAGATATACCCATTTTCATCTGCGCTTGGATGATTTGGGTTATATTCGATTTGTAGAGGTTTATCACTTTCTACAATACCAAGTACTTTTACACCTACTGATGAACCCATCACGTTGGGGCGTTGCATGTCCGTCGCTTTGTTCAGTTCAGCCGCAAAAACCGCGTGACGTGCCCGGTAAACCCCTTCCTGACTTGAACTAATACTATTGGCGTTCGAAATGTTACTTGCGGTGGTGTTAAGGCGAATGTTTTGCGCACTCATGCCAGACGCGGAAATGTCGAATACGTTATACAGACTCATGATTATGCTCCTTGACCACCTAGCGCTTTCTTAAGGCTTGAAAACTTACCGCCTAAGAATTGCAAACTGGCCTGATACTCTAATGCATTTTGCATATACAAGTTTCGTTCCACTTGTATATCCACAGAGTTGCCATCACCTGTATCCGCTTGATTTGGCGAGCGATATAGCTCTGTGTTACCAACGAGTTGTGATTGACCATGTAAGTGACGAGCATCCGTACGTTGCAAATGATTGCCGCCTTGCTGGGCTGATTGTGCTTGTTTCATTGCCGCAGCAAAATCTACGTCTTTCGCTTTGTAACCGGGTGTATCCGCATTAGCAATGTTACTTGCTAACAACTCTGCTCGTTGCGAACGAATTAGCATTGCGTGAGGATGAACGCCCAGTGCTTTATCGAAACTGATGGCCATGTCACAACTCCAAAAATTTGACTCGCTAAATATAAAGCAAGTACTAGGCCAAAGTTTTTATTGTCACTCAAATTAGGAAGGTTCTAAGGTGTGAGAAGAAACAAAAAAGGAGGCTAAATGCCCCCTTGATCGTCTATGTAAATTTGCTATGTTTTTTTCTGATAGATAATTCCAGGGTTACAACGAAGCATCTCAAATTCATTGCTAAGTCCTGCCATCGATTCAGATGCGCCTAAAAATAAATACCCTTTTGGGTTTAGGGACTGCGCGAACTGTGCAATGATTTTTGATTTCACTTCAGGTGAGAAGTAAATCAACACATTACGACAGAAAATCACATCAAATTTACCTAATAGTGCATACGAATCCAAAAGGTTAAGGTGACGAAAGCTCACCATCTTGCGGATCGGTTCAACCACTTTCGCCATGCCATTACCACTATCCGTGAAAAATTTTTGGCGTCTTTCGACAGAAAGTCCTCGAGCAAGGGCTAAAGAATCGTATTCTGCGTTTTTACACATATCGAGCATCGTATTGGATATATCAGTACCGGTGATCTGAACGCCCATTTTAAGCCCACCTAGCTGCTTACTCTGATGCTCGCTAGCAGACATCGCGATAGAATAAGGTTCTTGCCCTGAAGAACTCGCAGCAGACCAAATTTTTATTGGTCTACGTAAGTCTGAAAACTCAGGAAAAATCTTCGTTTTGAGAAGTTCAAAAGGGTATTGATCTCGAAACCAAAGCGTTTCGTTCGTCGTCATAGCGTCCACTACCGCAGCTCTTAACTGACGCTCATGCGGACTCAAGGTTTTAGAAACCAGTTGCGACAAAGACGCAACATTAAATCGCGCCATGAGTGGCGCTAAACGACTTTTAACTAAGTATAGTTTATTATCGCCAAGCACGATCCCGCACTGTTGCTCCAAAAATGTTCGGAACTGATCGTATTCACTTTGTTCTAAATGCTTATTTTCCAAAGTCTTACCGCCATCAATTAATCACAATGAACCCATTTTTTAACCGCGGCTGCAAGTTCGTCCGGGTTAAATTTAGCAATGAAGTCATCCGCCCCTACTTTTTCAATCATTGCTTGGTTAAAAACACCACTTAGCGATGTATGGAGTATTACATGTAAATTGGCTAATTTAGGATCTGCTTTTACTTCTGCCGTTAAGGTGTATCCATCCATCTCAGGCATTTCTACGTCAGAGATTAATAACCCTACACGTTCTGTAATATCACTCTGACAATCATCTCGCGCGATTTCACGCAATCTATTGAGTGCTTCTCGGCCATTTTTTGCCGTTTCAGTTTGTACGCCTAGTGGTTCAAGTGCTCGTTTTACCTGATTTCTCGCAACAGCAGAGTCGTCAGCAATAAACACAATGCGTTCCCCAAGATCTTTTTGCATTTCACCATCTGACACAATTTCTTTCGAAACTGACGTATCCACCGGGCATATTTCATTGAGAATTTTTTCTACGTCAAGAATCTCGACCAATTCATTTTCAATTTCAGTCACTGCAGTCAAATAAGAATAACGCCCTGCACCAGATGGCGGTGGCATAATCTTTTCCCAGTTCATATTCACGATACGCTCCACCGCACCGACTAAAAACCCTTGAACAGACCGGTTATATTCCGCAATGATAATAAAACATTCTCTAATATTTTCGATAGGCGGCCCACCAACAGCTAAGGACATATCAATTACAGAAATCGTTTGCCCTCGAATATGCGCAACCCCTCGCACATAAGGATTACTCTTCGGCATATTGGTCAATGGCGGACATTGCAATACTTCTCTTACTTTAAACACGTTTATACCGAAACGTTGGCGGCCTCGGAGCCGAAACAGTAACAACTCTAGACGATTTTGGCCCACCAACTGGGTGCGCTGGTTAACAGAGTCTAAAATACCTGCCATCTTTTTCTCCTACCTTACCCGCTACAGCGGAACGGTCTTTGCTACCACACTAATAACTGTATAAAGTTAATGGTTGCTCGCGTCAGACATTTGACGCAAAATCTTTATACCTTGTTTCACCCCATAAGCATAGTCGAAACAATATGAGTGTGTTAAAAAAAAGCCGCTGGTCACAGTTAATTTATTTTTTTGCTAGTTTTTCAATAATGACACAAGGTTACGCGAAAACCTATAGTCCAGATATGCTCGAGCAACAAGCTGTGCAATTCATCAACAGTTATGTAGAAAACGAGCCTGATAAACGCATAGAAGTGCGCGCACTTCCCCTTGAATTTCGCCAAACCGAAAAAATCTGTAATTCACCCTTAGAATTAAGTACGCCTAGCGAACCCCCTTTCAATCGGCAGGTTACAGTGCAACTTAAGTGTTTAGATACATTAAGTTGGACTCAATATGTACATGTAAGAATTGAAGAGTTACATCCAATGGTCGTTGCGTTGTCGCCAATTGCGCGAGGTGCGGTCATTTCAGCTCAAGATATTCAAGTACAATTTCGGGCAAAATATTTTGTTCGGGCAACGTATTTTGAACAAACTGACGATGTCGTTGGCAGCCGAAGTAAACGCACAATTTCAGCGGGAATGCCAATCACCTCAAAGCAAATTTGCATGGTTTGTAAGGGAGATAAGG
This sequence comes from Pseudoalteromonas luteoviolacea B = ATCC 29581, assembly GCA_000333235.1. GTDB lineage: Bacteria > Pseudomonadota > Gammaproteobacteria > Enterobacterales > Alteromonadaceae > Pseudoalteromonas > Pseudoalteromonas luteoviolacea_D. The sequence continues at coordinate 141,471 of CAPN01000016.1, forward strand.
TGACAATTTCAGCAAACCAGAGTAACTTATCTATAAGAACCTCAGGCTTGGCTTTAGAAGACGGAAATTTCGGCGAATTAATTCGTGTCGAAAACACGAGCTCCGGCAAGACCTTACGAGCTAGAGTTAGCGGTGTTGAATCCGTTGAGGTTAATTTATAAAAAATTTGCTAAAGTTAATTAAAGCAAAGCCGATATCAGAGTTAAGCTGGGTAATTTGGATTAAACATCATGGTTAGCAATATCAACAACGGCCAAGCCAATGCCGGCGTTGTTAACAACGCAAAACAACAGAAGCTTGATTTACAGCGTCAAGACGCAAATCGCAGCAGTGCACCAAGTGCGCCTTCAACAAATAAAGCGGCAAGTGATTCTGTCAGCCTGACTCCGCAAGCACAGCAACTCAAGACTGTGCAAGAAAAAGCGGAGCAATCACCAGGTTTTGACAGTAAAAAAGTTGAAGAACTGAAAAAGGCGATTAGCGAAGGAAAATATCAAATCGATACTGAAAAGTTAGCAAAAAACATAGCAGCATTCGAGTTTGACGTGTATGGCTGATCCAAAGGCGCTTTGTTTGCATAAGCTCGAGCAACAATCGATACAGCTTGATGAGTTGATTGAGTTGCTCGATTGCGAACTGGACGCATTAGCAAGTCGAAATGGCGAAAACTTAAAAGATCTTGCTAGAAAAAAATTGACGTTAATTAATGGCCTGCAACGCATCGACAAAGAAATTGCTGCTTTTGGTGATGCGATCCTCAACGAAGAAGAAATAAGTGTAAGTGTGTTGAGCATACGAAAGAAGCTAAGCCTGTGCCAGCAAAAAAATGAAGTCAATGCTCAAGCTGCGCGTCAAGCGCACTTAAGTGTTCAACAGCTCAAAGAGATTCTAATCGGTGCGCCAACTTCCGTCACTTATGACCAAGGTGGCAGCGTAAAAACCAGCGAGTCAAATCTCGTACGTAATTTAAAAGCTTAAACTGACCAGTTATCCAAAATAAAAGGCCAGTTTGCAAACTGGCCTTTTTGATTTAAAACGCGCAGTGGCTATTATTCAACAGTCACATTGGCAAATTTTCGTTTACCTACTTGATAAATAGCGGTTGTCCCTTTTGCAATCATCAATTTGGCATCTGATATTTTATCTTCACCGTTTAATTTCACAGCGCCTTGCTTGATCATTCGCATCGCTTCCGATGTGCTTGAAACTAAACCGGCGTCTTTTAGCAATACCGTGATTAGAATTTCACTGTCTTCACTTACAATAGTGATATCAGGAATATCATCTGGTAAGGCATTCTTTGAAAAGCGCTGAATAAAGTCATCATGAGCTGCTTGTGCATCATTTGCGCTATGGAAACGCGTGATCATTTCTTTCGCAAACTCAATTTTAATGTCTCTTGGGTTTTTGCCTTCGCGAATTGACACTTTAAGTGCTGCAATTTCATCTAGGCTAAGTGCACTCAACAACTCATAATAACGCCACATTAAATCATCGGAAATAGACATAATTTTACCGAACATTTCTGTCGGTGCATCCGTTATACCAATGTAGTTACCCAGTGACTTAGACATTTTTTGTACGCCGTCAGTGCCTTCTAATAATGGCATCATTAGCACCGTCTGTGGAGTTTGCCCTTCGTCTTTTTGTAATTCTCGGCCCATCAGCAAATTAAAACGTTGATCAGTACCACCTAATTCAACATCAGCCTTAAGCGCAACAGAATCCCACCCCTGAACGAGTGGATATAAGAATTCATGAATAGCAATTGATTGGCCACCTGCATAGCGCTTTTTAAAGTCGTCTCGTTCAAGCATACGCGCAACTGTCTGACGTGCAGCTAACTTAATCATGCCTGCTGCACCGAGCTCTTCCATCCAATGCGAGTTGAACGCCACTGTAGTTTTAGCAGGATCGAGAATCTTAAAAACTTGCTCTTTGTAGGTTTCTGCGTTTGCTAAAACGTCTTCTTTAGTGAGCGGTTTACGCGTAGCATTCTTACCAGTAGGATCACCAATCATGCCCGTGAAGTCACCAATTAAGAAAATAACTTCATGACCCAAATCCTGGAATGTCTTCATTTTGTTAATGAGTACAGTATGCCCTAAATGCAAATCTGGAGCCGTTGGATCAAATCCTGCCTTAATACGCAGTTTTTTACCCGATTTCAGTTTTTCTTTTAGTTCATCTTCTAATAAGATCTCTTCAGCACCCCGTTGAATCTCTGCAAACGCGGTTTCAAAGTCCACCATTTCTCACTCCAAGTTTTATTCTGCTTTTGACCGATTCTAGCTCATATTCATATGAGTTTAAATCAACAAAACACTAGTATTACTGCAATATTGCGTATATGCTGCAATATTAGAGACATATTCATTGACAGCAGAAAAGGCGCGTAATGGTTCACGTTGTTCAGAAGCTCCCTAAAAAACACAAAGTACTCATTTTGGGTATTTTGGCTGGTATTGTTGGTATTACACTTATTCCTTCAGAAAAAGCGACTGCGTCAAAAGACAGCGATGCGAATGCGCTTGAAATAGGTAAACGTTATGAATTACCTATTACCTTAACTGAGCCAAATATTGCCAACCGTTCTATTTCCCAAGAGCAAGAAGAAAAGACACAAAGCAATGGGATAGAAAAACCGTTCCACGATTTAAGTTTTGAAAACTTTAAAGTGAAATCCGGTGATAATTTGGCTGTATTATTTAAACGTGCTGGCGTTTCAGCCCAGACACTTCACCAAGTCGTTAATATAGACAAACACGCAGAAAACCTAACTCGTATTCACCCAGGCGAAACGGTTAGCTTTGCAAAAGACGAACAAGGTGAACTGGTTCAGTTAAAATATGCTATTTCAAAAACCGAAACTTTGCTCGTTACAAAAGACGCAACAGGTCAGTTTCGTTCGCACATTGATACAAAAGACGTTGATTTAGTTGAGCAATCTGTAAGTGGTGAGATTAAGTCAAGCTTTTGGACGGCAGCGATTTCTGCTGGCTTAAGTGAACGCCAAATCATGAACTTTGCAGATATCTTTGGTTGGGATGTAGATTTTGCAAACGACATTCGCAAAGGCGATCAATTTTCACTTTTGTACGAAACACATTATGTCGACGGTCAATATATTGGAACTGGAGAAATTCTAGCGGCTGAATTTATTAACCAAGGTGAGCGCTACGCTGCGGTAAAACACACGGATGGCAATTTCTATACACCAGAAGGCAGAAGCATGAAAAAAGCGTTTTTGCGAGCGCCGGTTAACTTCAAATACATTAGCTCTAGCTTTAATCCGCGACGTCTTCATCCAGTTACCGGAAAAGTCACTGCACACAGAGGCATTGACTACGCGGCTCGTGTCGGCACGCCTGTGGTGTCTTCTGGTAATGGTAAAGTCATTAAATCAGGATTTAATAACTTAAACGGAAATTACGTCTTTATTCAGCATGGTTCTCAATATATAACTAAATATTTACATTTGCATAAACGTTACGTCAGTACAGGAGATAAAGTTCGTCAAGGCGAAAAAATCGGTACTGTCGGTGCAACTGGTCGCGTAACAGGTGCGCATCTGCATTATGAGTTCTTAGTTAATGGTGTTCACCGTAATCCAAAGACAGTTCCATTGCCTAAATCAGAACCATTACCTAAAACTGAACTGGCTAAATTCAGTCCACTTGCTCAGCAACGTTTAGCAATGTTAGAGCGTAATCGTTCACTTCAAGTTGCGATGAATAACTAATTACAAAATAATTGAAAGGCGCTTCGGCGCCTTTTTTATTGCTTTTTTTAAACAATACTTGGTGAGATCTCAAGCGCTAGCCAACATATAAATGAGTTTCATCACCAAAGAAATAGCAACCAATGGTAAAATCAATTTAGCCAATCTTGGGTTTAAGGTACTTGATTTCCCCTTATTCGCCTTTTCTAACAACGGGATCACAATCGCTAGTAGGGCAAATACACTGATCACTATCACTAAAGCAAACATCCGCTTACTCATTTTCTTTTAAACTAATACTATACTCAAATTACCTGAAAACGCTTATTCCGCAAGAATTTAAAAGCAATTAAGCAAAGCGCTAATTTGAGACAGTGTTAAATACGGTTGTAAAATACGGTTGTTAAACACAGTTGTGAAACTGCGCTAAAAACCAGGCTTAAAAGCATAGTGCAGCTAGAGTATATCTACGTTCTCTCAGACGCTTAATCTTCAAGTATTTTGAAATAACTGACGTGTCTATAAGAAATAAAAAAAGCGCAGCTCACGCTGCGCTGACAAAATCTGACAAAGTCAGTTGGAAGAAATCGATAATACCTAGTCATCCTCAATTCAAGACAATCAATGCCTTGACAAAAACACCTGAAAACGCTTGTAAAAGTCAAACGTCTTCAAGTAGGTTGGGTATATTACGGGCCGACTAAAGCTAATAAGATCCCCGCTGCAACAGCACTACCTAATACACCCGCAACATTAGGCCCCATTGCATGCATGAGCAGGAAATTATGTGGATTACTTGCGAGACCCACTTTGTTAACAACTCGTGCCGCCATAGGCACAGCCGAGACCCCTGCTGCGCCAATCAATGGATTTATTGGATCTTTTGAAAACTTGTTCATGATTTTTGCCATATATACGCCTGAGGCAGTACCTATTGCAAACGCTATCGCACCAAGCGCAAGTATTCCTAAGGTTTCTACTGTCAGGAACTTTTCCGCTTGAAGTTTAGAACCAACGGCCAAACCAAGAAAGATCGTCGTAATGTTGATTAGCTCGTTTTGAGCTGTGTTACTTAATCGATCTACGACGCCCGACTCTTTCATCAAGTTCCCTAAACAAAACATCCCAACTAACGGCGCTGCAGAAGGCAAAAATAACGCGGTCATCGCCAAAACAGCCAATGGGAAAATAATTTTCTCACGTTTAGTTACTTTTCTTAATTGTGGCATCAAAACTTGACGCTCAGCTTCAGTCGTCAGTGCTTTCATAATCGGCGGCTGAATAATTGGAACAAGTGCCATATACGAGTATGCTGCAACGGCAATCGCGCCTAGTAGCTCAGGTGCTAAACGAGAAGCGAGAAAGATTGCTGTGGGTCCATCTGCACCGCCGATAATCGCAATAGCAGAAGCATCTTGAAGCGTAAACTCAAATCCAGGCACTAAGTTAAGTAAAATCGCCCCAAATAAAGTAGCAAAAATACCAAATTGAGCTGCCGCTCCGAGCAAGAGCATCTTAGGATTAGCAATCAGAGCACTAAAGTCCGTGAGTGCGCCAACTCCCATAAAAATAAGCAGTGGAAACACACCGCTATCAATACCAATGTAATAGACGTAGTAAAGCAGCCCGCCAGGCTCTGCTAATCCAGCAACGGGTATATTCGTTAAGATGGCACCAAAACCAATTGGAACAAGTAATAACGGCTCAAACCCTTTCGCGATCGCTAAGTATAAAAGCAACCCTCCGACAGCCATCATGATCAATGCAGGCACAGTGAAGTTGGCAAGGCCTGTTGCTTGCCACAAATTTAATAACCCTTCCATGATGACTCCTTAAGCTAATTCGATCAGCGCATCACCAGAAGAGACTGCGTCACCTTCAGAGACTAATAAGCGAGATACAGTACCTGAATGCGTAGCACGGATCTCGGTTTCCATCTTCATGGCTTCCATGATAATCACAACATCACCTTGCGACACCGTATCACCACTGCGAACTTTAAGTTTCACAATATTACCAGCAAGTGGCGCATTTAAGGTTTCATTTGATGCAACTGAAGCAGACTGAGGCATTAACTCACTGTCTTTAATCGCGACTTCTTTTAATTCACCTGCAGGTCCTACAACAACGTCGTAAACTTTACCGTCAACTTGAACACTATAACGTTCGGTGGTTTTGGCTGAAGCTGGTGCTGCTGCTTGCGGTTTGGCCTCCGTTGTGATTAAACTCGGAACTGGTTCAAATGCATCAGGATTATTGCGATTTTTAATAAATTTTAAGCCGATCTGTTGGAACAGCGCATAGGTCAAAACGTCATCCATTACTTCTTCGCTTAAAACCAAGTTATCTTGTTTCGCGTGACCAACTAATTCTGCTTCAAGTTTCTCTAATTCTGGCTCTAAAAGATCTGCGGGTCGACACGTGATCACCTCTGCACCATCTAGCACTCGGGCTTGTAACTCGGCATTTACTGGAGCGGGTGTTGCACCATACTCCCCTTTTAATACTCCGGCGGTCTCTTTTGTCACTGACTTATAGCGTTCGCCCGTTAGTACATTCAATACAGCTTGAGTACCTACAATTTGCGATGTTGGTGTGACAAGCGGAATAAATCCAAGATCTTCTCGAACTTTCGGGATTTCAGTGAGGACTTCGTCCAATCGAGCTGCTGCACCTTGTTCTTTCAGCTGGTTCTCCATGTTAGTCAACATACCACCCGGCACTTGAGCAATCAAAATGCGACCATCTACGCCCTTTAAACTACCTTCGAATGCAGCGTACTTCTTACGGACTTCACGAAAATAAGCAGCGATTTCTTCCAGTGCGCCTAAATTTAGACCTGTATCGCGAGCAGTCCCCTCTGTAATTGCCACCATCGTCTCAGTTGCACTATGTCCATAGGTACCACTCATCGATGAAATAGCGGTATCAAGCATATCGATACCCGCATCAATGGCTTTTTGGTACGTCGCTGTACTAAGCCCAGTCGTTGCATGACACTGCATGGCTATCGGAATGGACACTGTGTTTTTTAATCCAGTGATCAATGCTTCCGCGTCATAGGGTTTTAACAATCCAGCCATATCTTTAATACAGATAGAATGACACCCCATTTGCTCCAGCTTTTTCGCCTGCTCAAGCCACATTTCAAGTGTATGAACGGGGCTCACTGTATAAGAAATTGTTCCTTGTGCATGAGCGCCCACTTTGACAGCCGCTCTAATCGCCGTTTCCAAGTTTCTGACATCATTCATCGCATCAAAGATACGAAACACATCAACCCCACTGCGGTGTGCACGCTCAACAAACTTTTCAACAACATCATCGGCATAATGTCGATAGCCAAGCAAGTTTTGTCCACGCAACAACATTTGTTGCTTGGTATTTGGCATCGCTTCTTTTAGCGCTCTAATACGATACCAAGGATCTTCGCCTAAATAACGAATGCAAGAATCAAATGTTGCCCCACCCCAGGACTCCATCGACCAATAACCTATTTTGTCTAATTTTTCTGCAATTGGCAGCATGTCATCTAAACGCATCCGCGTTGCTAATAACGATTGATGTGCATCACGAAGAACGAGTTCAGTTAATTTCAATTGTGCCATGCTGATTACCCCTGTTGTTGTTTTCTATATTGCGCAATGGCAGCGCTAATTGCGGCTATGTGTGATGTGCTAACACCGTTAGACGTCATTGGTGCTATAGTTTGGTGTTCATTGCTGCGAGCTTGTTCAGGTTGAACATCATTTTTTGCAAAGCGAGCAATCAATTTGACTAAAAAAATAAGCACAATTAAGAATACAAAGACGCCTACCATACCTGTCATCATGATACTTGCCGCTTTAACTAGCGTTTGTGTCACATCCATACTCACCCCAGAAACAATATTTAATCGTTTTTTTTGAATAATTATTACCAAATCATATCAAACTGATTACATCTGTCCAGAAAATTGTAAATTGGTATTACCATTTAATTTTAATAAACATTTCATCAGGTTAACAAATAAATTGCATAAAAAGCCCTATCAATATGAAAAATATTCAAAATAGAAGCCACCTATCTAGAGAGTATAGTCAACTCTAATCAAGCTAGAAATTGGTCAAACCAAAAAGTAATCATTAGGCGTTTGACTTCCTTGAGTACTGTGTTTCTATAAAGGTGGGGTAAACCAACGTGCTGACTTTGCAAATATTAAACACCCAAAATCATTGCAAGCTATGCCACTGGAAACGTAGCTTGAAAGAAGTTTCAATTTAGTCATTACTCTTTCCAAACTGGGTGTGATTTGCGTTACAATTGAGATCCTAAATTCAATGCGGTCACTCTATGCAGTATTCATATCACTACACGTTAGATAAGCCTTTTTATAGAGAGTGCTTCGAACAATGTGCGCCATTTAGCCCTGCAAGTAAGCCAAAGTATTTCCTTTTAATCGGCTTAATTGCTTTAGGTATGTTTGCTATTTATGGCCTACAAAATAATTATCTAGGCAACTTTATGATTTTACTTGCAGTATTGGAATGCGTGTCTTACTACTTCAAAGCGGCATGGTGGGTGCAACGGCAGTGGTGGTCAAGATCAGGTGGAACCAATGTCTTAGTAACCATAAATGAACAAGGTATTAGTACAGAAAACCGTGGGGTTGTGATGAAGTGGTTATGGGCAGATTTTTCAAATGCGCACCTTAGTGAACTAGGCGTTGTGCTCGTAAGCCAGCAGGGTAATCACTACCTTAGCAGATCAACTATGCCTGAACATGCTTTTGAATTTATTCGGCATAAAGTAAAAAAGTAGCCAATGGCTACTTTTTTCATGTTTTATCATTAATAAAACAATAGACCTTTCCAATTGAGCTTCAACTTTAAACAGTCATAACGCCAAAACGATGTAACAAGCCTAACCATTTAGCATTGCCGGCATCTGGTATAAACCAATTAAAGCTATTTAAAAATTGAACCGCATCTTTGTATTGGAGGTTTTACATGCCTTCTGAAGATGGGCCAGACTTCTCGGCCTGAATACGCATGTAAATTTCTTCACGATGAACTGAAACATCTTTTGGTGCATTTACACCAATTCGTACTTGGTTTCCCTTTACGCCTAGTACTGTTACCGTTACTTCATCACCGATCATCAGGGTTTCACCAACTCGACGGGTAAGTATTAGCATTCTCTTGCTCCTGTTATTCCGATTAATTCAAAAGATTCCGCTGCCATTACATTTTAAAGAAAACTTCTTATAAAAGTAAGTAAAACTGAACAACTTAATACATCAATGTAAAACTCTTGTTTTGACACCGAGTAAATCCCCCATCTCAAACATTGACATCGCAACGAGACAACATTTCCTATCAACACTCTCCTTAACAACCTATTTCCTTGGTGAAGATTAGAAAAGATGAAAGAAACCAACTGTGAGTTAGCAAATTACGTGAACTTCACTAACAATACATATACTCACATTGCCATTAGTTTAGACGTTAAAGCAATAGTTTGCGTTTAATTTCTGTATTTTGTTACAGATAATTCTCACAAATAAAAAGCGCCCTAGAGCGCTTTCATATAAAAATAAAGAGGTTATGTCGATTACTTTTCACTTAGCCATGTTTCAACTGCGCCAAGTGCTGCATCGAGGTGCTCTGGTTGAGTACCACCCGCTTGAGCCATATCCGGGCGTCCACCGCCCTTGCCACCAACAAACGACGCCATATGATTGACTAAATCACCTGCTTTCACTCGACCAGTTAAGTCTTTAGTTACACCTGCGATTAAGCTAACTTTTTCACCGTCTGCAACGCCAAGCGCAATAACACCTGAACCAAGCTTAGTTTTTAAATCGTCGACCATACCACGAAGTGCTTTAGATTCTGTTCCGGCAACATTAGCAATCAAAACCTTTATGCCATTGATCTCTTTAGTCGTATCTAATAATGAAGCACCTGCTGCGGAAGCTAATTTATCGTTGAGCTGAGATACTTGCTTCTCAAGACCTTTTGCTTTTTCAAACAGGGCACTCACTTTATCAAACGCTGATGTCATATCACCTTTCAACAGCGCAGCAATTTCACTTAATTGCTTTTCTTGCTCAGAAACGAATTCAATCGCGTCTGCACCCGTAACAGCTTCGATACGACGCACACCAGCCGCAATGCCACTCTCAGAGACAATCTTAAATAGACCGATATCTCCGGCACGCTTTACATGTGTACCACCGCACAGTTCTATCGAATAGTCGCCAATTGTTACCACACGTACTTCATCATCGTATTTTTCACCAAATAACGCCATTGCACCTTTTGCTTTTGCTTCGTCAATATCCATCAGCTCTGTGTTTAGCGCGAAGTTTCGGCGGATCTCGGTATTTACTGCGTTTTCAATGCGACGCAACTGGTCTTTTGTCACACCTTCAAAATGTGAAAAGTCAAAACGCAAGCGCTCAGCCATCACTAACGAGCCTTTTTGCGAAACGTGCTCGCCCAACTCTTGACGCAGCGCTTCATGCAATAAGTGCGTAGCAGTGTGGTTTTTCTTTATACGGTCACGACGTTCAGCATCAATATTTGCATCTGCTTTATCATTAACGCCAATACGTCCGATTACTTTACCTTTGTGCGCAAACGCATTACCTAGTTTAGTTGTATCAGCGACAACAAATTCACCGCTCGATACTTTCAGTACTCCAGTATCGCCAACCTGACCACCTGATTCAGCATAAAATGGCGTGCGATCAAGCACAACAATACCTTCTTGGCCATCTTCAAGCACTGAAACTGTATTACCTTCATGGAACAGTTCTATAACGGTTCCAGTGAAATGCTCAGCCTCGTAGCCTTTAAAATCGGTGGTTTTATCCGATTTTAACAATTCATTGTAATCTGCACCAAACTTACCAGCTTGCTGCGCTTTACGACGCTGTGCATCCATGTGTTCTTGAAATCCGCGCTCATCTATTGACAAGAAGCGCTCACGAGCAACGTCCGCTGTAAGATCTGCCGGGAAACCATACGTATCATAAAGTTTGAAAACTAGTTCACCTGGGATAACGCTTCCATTTAAAGTGGCGAGACTCTCTTCTAATATAGTTAAACCGCGCTCAAGTGTTTTACCAAATTGCTCTTCTTCAATTCGTAACACTTTTTCAATTATGGCTTGCTGCTTTGCAAGTTCAGGGTAAGCTTCCCCCATTTGCTCAACAAGTGCCGAAACCAGTTTATGAAAAAATGGTTCAGTTGCACCGAGCTTGTTACCATGACGAACTGCGCGACGCACAATACGACGAAGCACATAACCACGCCCTTCGTTCGATGGCATAACGCCATCTGCAACTAAAAACGCACACGAACGAATATGATCTGCAACAACACGAAGAGATTTATCTTCTCGGTCTTTTGCATTCGTTACGTCAGCTGCTGCCGCAATTAACGCTTGGAATAGGTCAATTTCATAATTTGAATGTACACCCTGCATAATTGCAGAAATACGCTCAAGCCCCATCCCCGTGTCAACCGACTGCTTAGGAAGTGGTTCCATAGAACCATCAGCATGACGGTTAAACTGCATGAACACCAAGTTCCAAATTTCAATGAATCGATCTCCGTCTTCTTCAGGTGATCCAGGAGGTCCCCCCCAAATATGTTCACCATGATCATAGAAAATTTCAGAACATGGACCGCATGGACCCGTGTCACCCATCGACCAGAAATTATCAGAAGTACTAATACGGATAATTTTCTCAGCCGGAACACCGACTTCTTTATTCCAAATATCAAACGCTTCATCATCTTCGTGATAAACCGTTACGAGCAGTTTTTCTGCTGGCAATTGCAGTACAGTAGTTAAAAAGCCCCACGCAAACTTTATCGCATCACGCTTAAAGTAATCACCAAAACTAAAGTTACCTAACATTTCAAAAAATGTGTGGTGACGAGCTGTATATCCAACGTTTTCAAGGTCATTATGTTTACCACCGGCACGCACGCAACGCTGCGAACTCACTGCTCGATTGTAAGGACGCTTTTCTGCGCCTAAAAAGACATCTTTAAACTGCACCATACCTGCATTAGTAAATAGCAAAGTTGCATCATTACCAGGTATCAGTGAACTAGATGGGACAACTTGATGTTGATTCTTCGCGAAAAAATCTAAAAAACTCTGCCTGATCTGGGCGGTCGTCATGTGCTGCATGTGATTATTCACCTATTTGTGCTGCTTGCATTGCATATTCTATTTCGTCAAAACCAAATCCGCGACCAACCATATAACGTTGACGCTTGGCTTTTTCTTGATAATTCTTTTTGTCTAACGGGTCAGAAAACTTCTTATTATAGGTGTTACAGGCCTGCTCAAACCAGTCTATTTCGGATTGGCATAAATAACTATTCAATTGAGCGCGGTCTATACCTTTTCCATAAGCGTCTGCTAACACCCGCTGTTTTCCAAGACCTTTACTTAATTGCCGTCTCACGTATAGGGCACAGAAACGATCGTCGTCAATGTAACCTAGCGACTTACACCATGCAATCAGTTGAGCGATGTAAATTGAATCTTCACATTTACTCGCTAATTTTTGCTCTAACTGTTTCTGACTGTAATCTCTGCGCGACAATAACCATATCGCGTAACGACGCAGCTTTGCTTGCTGTTTTTCATCCATCACGCGTCAAAACGACCATGGTCGCTGTAGTTTTTATCTGTTTTTTTGGTCTTCGTACCCAGATCGCCAACCGAAGAGAATTCAACCGGATCAGAGTGCACTGTATCGCATTTAAATATCGCCTGAAAACCGATAAAAAACCCAATGTACGCCACAGGCATAATAATAAGTAATGGTAGCATCTGTAATGGTATCGAAATCACCATCAAAAAGGCAACTATTGCGCCAAAAACACTTAGCGCCCCCACGTTCGCTAAAAAAACCTGTAACGACATTTTAATTGCAGTAAAAAGTGGCGTTTTGTGAAAAAAGACTAATGGTAACGAATAGGCAAACGCACTGTAATTTAGCATCATGATAAACAGAAACACGACAAAATGACTAAAATGAAAACTAGCAACTAACTGCTCGAGTAGTATTGCTGAGTCCATCGCAGCATCGGACTCAACAAATACCTTAATCATATCTGCAAACAGATACTGCGCTATGACAGAAATAAGTAACGCGGCTATAACCTGACACATAGCGAGATGCAGTACAGCACGACGATGACCCTTATTGAATAACGGTGCCAGAATGTCCGCCAATTGCATGTCTTGTCGTTGTTGCTTTTTAATCACTGCTTGATAAAAACCTATCGTCAAAAATGGCGCGATAAGTGACGCCGCAACATTGAGAACTGGCGCCAATAAAGGCAATAAACCCACAACGATTATAAACACATGCATCATGATAAAAGTAAAAGGTTGCAGCTTAAATACTGCCCATGCTTCTTTTAACCACTGTGCACCCGCCGACGCATCTATTTTTCTGAACTGCACAACGTTACCCTATTCTGATTTTGCGATTTTTTTTATGTCTAACATATGATCGCCATGTTTAACCTTAGTTTCAAGATAAGATTTATTACCAACATGACCGACTTTTACGTGAGCCTGCGTACCGACTACATGGTCAACCTCGATTCCTGCGCTCTTAAGCGCATGCAACTTACGAGGGTTGTTCGTCATCAAACGTACTTTTGCTATCCCTAGCGCTTTTAGCATTAAAACTGCATCTCCAAATTCACGCAGGTCGTCGGCAAAACCCAAGTGATTATTCGCTTCATAGGTGTTCATTCCTTGCGACTGCAATACATAAGCGTCAATCTTATTGTATAATCCTATCCCACGCCCTTCTTGGCGCAAATACAATAAAATACCACCTTGTTGATGCATGGTTTCAATGCATTCATTCAACTGCTCACCACAATCACAACGCGAAGAATGGAATACATCTCCCGTTAAGCATTCTGAGTGCATTCGGATCAGGGGTACTTTGTCATTTTTATCCGCTTTATTAAACACTAAAGCAACGTGTTCAAGGCCATCTTGTAGCCCCGAAAAAGAAATGATTTCTGCGGGAATTTCACTTCGCTGTCCCACATTCAGCGCGACTCTTGCTCTTACTTCAGCCACGACATTCAACCTATGATTAGAGTGAGTGATATTATCACATACTCATTTGAACATTACTATTTTGAAACACCATTGATCCATTAAGGCCAACAAATAACACGCTCCACCAACGGCAAACAATGCTTAAAATACTGGACGTCATTAAGATGCACTGAAACAACGCAGCTTCACGTAGATTAGATATATAACGACCCTACTTATAAGGGACTCGTTCAACGAAAATTATTTAGTCTGTTATCTACGACTCTGATTTAAGACGTTTTGCGGCGTGAGCTGCTGAACTAAGTTTAAAATCAGCAATAAAGCATCACAGACTAAAAATTTGCCTTTTGAGAGTCACGCATTCTATCCATCTTTTCTTTAAAAGCCTCGAAAGAATTGACCAATTCTTCGTCTTTTTGCTACAAACTAAATACCATAATCGGCTCTGAGTCCTGCATATTGAGGTGTTTTGGGTATAACAACGACACTTTTTACTCACTATGCTATTCTCTAATTGTCACTAAATATTATAAAGCACTTTTTCTATGCGCTGGTTGTTGATCTTAATTACATTCACTTTAAGCATGCATTGCAGGGCATCAGTAAAACTCGATGGCTTCATGAATCTCGGCATACATACAACCGATTCAAAGTTTGCAGGACTGCGAACTCAAGTAAGTCAAGACCATGCTACCTTCGAAGGCGACATAGACTTACGACAATTAAGCTCCTTTGGATTACAAGCTGAATGGCAGTTTTCTAATGAAATTCAGTTTGTGTCGCAATTATTACTTAAAGACACAGCCAATAATTCGATTTTAGACAAAGTCAAAATGGCATTTTTGCGCTATACCCCTGCGCCAGAGTACATGTTGAGTGTAGGTCGAATGTCGCTCGATCTTTATATGATGACAGACTATCGAGACATTGGCTTTGCTTATGTGCCGACAAACCTACCTGTAGAATTTTATGGGATTATACCTCACGAATCTCTTGATGGTATTGAATTCACTTACAAAAAAAATAGTGATCGCGGATTGTTATCAGTCAAAGGATTTTACGGTCAAAGTGATTCCCCCGTAGTCAGTGACGACAATTTTATTTGGGATGTAAAACTGCGTAACATGGCAGGCTTAACGCTCTCATGGGAGGCAAATGACTGGTTAATCCGTGCTCATCATTCAATAACCAAAGCCAAAGATGGCTATCCAGGGCAAAATGAGCTCGTTACGGCGCTTAGACTCATCCCGGTTTCTGTTTGGCCCTCTATAGAAGCGGTTCGAGAATCGTTGCTGTTTGAAAATGCGAAGCTGACATACACTACCATAGGCACACGTTTTGATAATGGTGAATACATCCTGCGCAGTGAGCTTTCTTGGGTTGATTCAAAAAGCATTTTGCTAAATGATTTATTAACTGGCTACGCAAGCATTGGTAAACGTTTCGCCGATCATGCATTAATGCTAACCTACTCACATATCGAAGCGGATGCGCCTAACATTGCGCCGCCTTTAATTTCAACCCCTGAGCTTAACTTCTTATATGCTGCCGTAAAACAAGCGACTGATTTCTATCGACTTCGACAAGACACATACTCTTTGTCATGGCGATACGACATGTCTGACTCCTGGGCGCTTAAAGCACAATACAACTATACATCTATCCAATACCAGCCATCTGGTTTATATCTACACGATTTTGGCAACAACTCAGATGATGCGTTTTCATCGATTAGCCTATCGAGTCATTGGATATTTGACTTATGATAAAAGGCATAACTTTACTGCTCTTGTTACTATTCACACAGCAAGTAAAAAGTGCGGATGGAATTGCCGTGATTGTTAATCTTGAAAATCCCATTTTACATGTCAGTCAACGTGCTTTGATTGATTTGTATATGGGAAAATATCAAGCTTTTGATAACGGTATGCCTGCACATCCAGTTGATCTCGAAACGGGTGATGACCTCAAAGCTGCATTTTATAAACGACTTACAGGACGAACTTTAGGTCAAATAAATGCGTATCGATCACGGGTTAAATTTAGTGGTAAAGCGTCATCACCTATCTCGATGCCATCGAGTGATGCTGTGATACAAGCGGTGAAAACAGATCCTTTGGCCATTGGCTATGTTTGGGCTTCTGAAGTAAATAATCAAGTAAAGGTGGTGTATACGTTTGATAAATAGATCCAGCTTAATCATTCGCCTGACCATTGCGCTAGCACTAAGCAGTTTTATGTTTGGTGTGATTTATTCTAAGTTATATTATAAAAATGTTTATGCCGAAGAATTAGCTCGATCGAAAACGACCATTGAACAAATTGGTCAAACCGTTTCGACAACTGCATCCATTGCAGCTTACTTGGAAGACGCTGATTTAGCCGTCGAGGTCATTAATGGTTTGATAAGTAATGATGTGATCCTTGCAGCCAAAATCAACACAGAAAAACACACTTTAGCTAAAAGTGTCTTATTTAATGAGCAACCTGGTAATCGATTTGTTTTAACACACCCATTCATTCTCTCAGCCCAGGTAGGCAGTATTATATTGGTTCCGAATGACGTCTTTATTCGTCAACAAGCGTCATCTATTGCAAGTGACAGTGTAGAAACGTTAGTGCTCTTGATTGTACCTATGTTAATACTCTTTTTAAGCCTCGCTTTTTTTATGATCACAAGACCAATGACTATCGTGTCAAAACATTTACAAGAAATCCCCCCTGGTGAATCGCTTCGCCTTCAAGCACCTAAGAATCATAAAAACAGTGAAATAGGCCAAGTAACTAAAAGCGTTAACTTTCTCTTAGATAAAACTCAGGATTTGTTTCAACAAGAACGAGAATTGCGTAATGCCATCAGCGTATTAGAACAACGCTTTAGATTAATGTTTGAACGAGCATCCACACCCACCTTACTAGTACGGGCGTCTGGTCGTATTGAACTTGCCAATGATGCCGCTCAAGACTTGATGCTCGGTTTGAATGTCTCGGCTGAAGAAACGTTTCCCGATTGCTTAATGCCGCTTTGCCGTTCACCAGATGCATTGGAGTCGCTCATAAATGACGCTGTAACAAATAAGCAAGTCAAACAGTTAGAAATTGAGTTTGAAAGTGCCCTCACGCACCTTCCTGTTTGGCTTAACCTCGTTGTCATTCCAACGGAGAGTGATGAAGGACTTTATCTTCAGGTCTTTATTAACGACGTAAGCTACCGTCGCAACATGATCAATGAACTAAAACAAAAAGCACAGTTTGATCCACTGACAGGATTGAATAATCGTTACGGGGCAGAGCTCAAGCTGCGTTTTTGGCTTGATAATCAAATTCCATTTGCACTGCTGCTTATCGATTTAGACAAATTTAAGCCCGTAAATGATATTTATGGTCACAACGCAGGCGATGCGCTGCTAAAACACATCGCTACAAATCTCAAAGAATGTGTTCGAAACGACGACGTAGTAGCGAGGTGGGGGGGCGATGAGTTTATTGTCGCAGTGCCACATATCGCTAGAGACGGCCTGGAGAAAATTGCTGAGCATATAGTGAGTAAAACTCAGCAACCACTCTCTTTTGAAAAAGAGGGCGACTCAGTGCAACTGAAAGTCAGTGCGAGCGTTGGGATCAGCTGTTTTCCAGAGCACGCCGACACACTGCATGAATTAATCGAGAAAGCTGATAACGCAATGTACCGTGTTAAAATGTCTTCAAAGAATAACTTTGCTTTTTATCAAATGTAACAATCAAAAACGCGTTAAGCATTTTGGATCATAGGCTTCTTGATCGAGTATGACATTATGTTGTTCAGCCAGTCGTTCAATTTCGCGTTGCCACATAGCAAGTTCTTCCATCGTGATCGTATTGTCATCCAATGTCCAAAGCTGACGCGAACCTGCGTAACTATAGTTAATTGCTTGTAGTGCGTCATAGTCACCGTGCTGTGCAGCGACTTTCAATTTAGCCATTTTTCGAGTGATAAGATTCAACGCCTGCTTTAACTCCCACACATACACCACTTCTTTCATGAATGGGTGTTGACGGTATTTGTTTAAAACCACAGCAATCATGACACTACTTACCATTACACCTAGTAAGTTCCAATGAAAGTGACTTTGATCTGGACTTGGAAAAAGTACGATAAGTGTTTGTGAAATTCCCAAACTACCAACAGTTAAAGACAAAATACAGGCAATAATTACTCGATTTAAATGTTTGCGGTAACGCGTTTTGTCAATCTTGATTAGTTTCATATCTCAGTTTTCACATCTATTGTCATATCACGGCGCATTGTAACGCGAAATAAAGAAGAAAGTTTCCTCTCTTTCTTCTTTTTAAATCATTTCTCTATTTGCATTTCAACGCCAAATGAACAACGATAAAAACTAGGAGTGCAAGCGCACTAAGTCATTACAAAGCTCGCCACAAAAAAGGCGATAAGTGCCAATATACCACCAGTAATGGCATACGGTAATTGTGTTTTAACGTGTGTTAATAAGTCGCATCCAGAGGCTAATGCCGAAACTGCCGTTGTATCGCTAATTGGTGAGCAGTGATCACCGAAAATACCACCGCTTAGAATTGCACCAACAACCAAACTTGGCGGCAAACCTAACGTCTGAATAAGTGGCACACCAATTGGAATTAATATTGCGAATGTGCCCCATGACGTGCCGGTAGTAAATGAAATGATCGCACCTGTGACGAACAAAACAGGCACAATAGCGTAAATAGGCAGATAATCGCCAACCACCGACGCCACAAATACACCTGTACCTAACTCTTTTAAACTCGCACCGAGTGTTAGTGATAATAATACGATTGCAACTAAAGGTAAGAGCTCACCCATGCCTTTAAAACCAAGCTCAACAAGCTCGTGATGAGTATAACGTTTACCTTGCAACAAAAGAAAATAAGCGACTGCACACGCTAAAACTGTAGCATAAAGAACTGATTTAGAACCACTGCCGTTTGCAAGTACCCCATCACCAGTCCAGAACATAAATCCGACCATACTTAAAATAAGCGTTAATAAAGGCACTAGCATAAAACGTGCTTTGGTTGGCGCCGCACCCGCTTCGGAAACAACATTTTGCTTTTGTAAATCCAACTCTGCTTGCTTCATTGGGCCATGTACTTTGTCGGTCAAAATTGTATAAGCCACAATTAGAAGCGCGATAATGGCGTAAAAGTTAAACGCTACGCTTCCCCATAAAACACTCACCGGAGATTGGTCCAATTCGTAGTTACTTAATAAGCCTAATACATACGCCCCCCAACCATTCAGTAACACCAAAATACACACAGGCGCGCTCGTACTATCAATAATATAGGCGAGTCGTGCACGACTCATTTTGAATTTATCAAACAAGCCTCGAGCAACAATACCAGAGGTCAAAACGCTCATGTTTGACTCAATAAACACTGCCATGCCCGTAAACATCGTTAAAAAACCAACTTGCCGTTTGCTTTTTGCTACGCCTCTTCGCATTAACAGATTGACTGTAGCAGCAACACCACCCGACTCTCGGATATAGACCAACAGTGCGCCAATAATAATACTAAAAATCAGAATGCGACTATTGCCGGCTGACGTCGCGACATCAATAATCCGCTCAATACTGCCAACAAATGTTTGCGAAACTATGTTTGCGTTTTGTTGAAACGCCAGCAATAGCTCAGACGATATTAACGCCAAAAGGAGCGCCAAAATGACTTCTTTTCGCCAAAACACCACCGCAATTGCGATAATCGGCGGTAAAATTGAAACCCAACTCATAAACCCTCTTTTTTATTTAACTGAGGTTGTTCATTCATCTATCAAAGATGATGTGCATCAAGTCCGCTAGCTTAGAGTGTTCTGTTTCACTTGCCAAGTAAATGCGGACAGTAGAGTTTACACCTAGACATCAACACATCTAGATAGATTGACATCAATCTGACTGGTTGGACTATCGTATCGTTCCAAACGTACCTATAATAACCCCAATTGTAGTCAAAGTTGTCGTGAGTCCCATGTCTCTTTTTATAAAAATCAATGCTCTCAAACCCAGCCTTTCAAATAGTGAAGCTAAACTAGCGCAATACACTTTAAACCAGCCAGAGATGATCCGACACCAGTCGTCTATCGAGTTGGCCGCGGCTGCAGGTGTAAGTCAATCGAGCGTAGTAAAATTTTCACAAAAATT
Organism: Pseudoalteromonas luteoviolacea B = ATCC 29581; assembly: GCA_000333235.1. Taxonomy (GTDB): domain Bacteria; phylum Pseudomonadota; class Gammaproteobacteria; order Enterobacterales; family Alteromonadaceae; genus Pseudoalteromonas; species Pseudoalteromonas luteoviolacea_D. The sequence goes on from CAPN01000016.1 coordinate 161,472, forward strand.
AGGCTATAAGGGCTTTCCTGAGTTTAAGTTTGGCGTTGTTGACGCACTCAATAGTGCACCTAAACAGGAGCTAACAACGTGTTCCGAGTTTAGTGCGAATGACTCGTTAATGTCTATGGCGAGCAAATTCGGGATGAAGCTCCACTCTGTAATGGATCACACCTTAGAGTTAAACAACGAAAAAGCGATTGAATCTTGTGCAAAAGCGTTTAAAGGAGCCAAACGTTTATTATTTGTAGCTCAAGGCAGCTCATCTATCACCGCTAAAGAAGCAATCTTTAAGCTACAAAAACTAGGCATACCTGCGCAATGTGAGACTGACTTGGTGGCGGCAGCAAACGCATTAAGTTTACTCAATAAAGACGATGTACTGATTATTGTGAGTCACTCCGCACAGCTGAAAAGCTTTCAAAAACTCGCTGTTCTTGCCAAAGAGGCCAACATAAAACTCATTACCGTTACAAAATACGCAACCAATAATCTTTCACAGATTGCCGACCATGCGTTATTTAGTGTTCAACCGCAAGAGCCTATTCCTCATGGTGGGATTTTAACTAGCTACTCGCAAAGCTTTATCTTAGATCTTGTGATCATGACATTATCATTGCACCAACAAAGCACAATCAAAAAAGCGGCTACTGCAAACCGCTACATTGAAGTGCTAACACTTGAATAATGTAAGTTATACCAATCGTCTTAATTAAGTGATCTATTTTGAGACAAGTAAAGCTTGTCGATTACACCGCTCACGCGTCCTGCTATCGCTCAGGTACCTACATCCATGTAGGCAAGGCGAAAATTTTGCTATTTAGTTGTTCTAAATAAGAAATTTTTAACGCCGTAAGCGACAGCTTTGGTCACTCAAAATGATCAAGTATTATTGAGGATTGGCATCAATTAGAACTTGAGGTATCTTGGGCACTTAGCCTCGGATAGAGTAAATATGCAGCGCGACGTTTTTCAAAATGCTTTAAATCTGCAGCCCACGATGCTCGTATTTGCTCAGCCGAGTGCCCTTGTTCAATCGCTAACCTTAATTTGTCTGTGCCTGCCAATTTGTCAAAAAAAGACTTTGATGTGAAAAATAGCTCACCCTGCTGTTCAAAAGCTCGGTAACTTTCTATCAATGGTCTTAGATCTAGACCTTGAATTACGCTGTCTCGCAGATCAGATGCAAAGAGTCGCGCTCCATTGAGTTTAGGTTTACTTGCACCCGCATTTGGTTTCGGTATGATCTCCCAAGGGCCGAGTTTCACCTGGTGATGCCCAAATAACTGAAAAGGATGATCCGTTCCTCGACCGATCGATACCGCTGTGCCTTCAAAGAAACAAAGACTCGGATACAGTTGAATTGCTTTTGAATTTGGTAAATTGGGGCTTGGAGCAATAGGCAATGTATAGCGAATATTGCTTGAATAATCTTTCATTGCAACCACTGTCAAGTCGAGCCGCTCGGCTTGGTTTATCCATCTTTCCCCTTTAATCATTTTTGCGAGCTCGCCAACGGTCATACCATGCAAGACTGGAATTGGGTGTAAGCCTACAAAAGATGAGAATTGAGATTCTAAAATAGGGCCATCTACATAGCGAATATTCGGATTTGGTCGATCGAGTACAATAAATTGTAGGCCATTCTCTGCTGCAGCTTCCATTGCGTAATGCATGGTTGAAATGTAAGTATAAAAGCGAGCACCAACATCTTGGATATCGAAAAGTAATACATCCAGTTCACTTAAAGACGCGTTGCTCGGTTTTTTCATATCTCCATAAAGCGAAATTAAGGGCAATCCCGTTTTAGCATCTGTTCCATTTTCTATCGGTGCGCCTGCATCTTGATCTCCTCGAAAGCCATGTTCAGGAGTAAAAATTTTCCTAACATCAATACCTTGTTTTAGTAATAAATCAACCAGGTGAATATCTTCAATCGAGGAAGTATGGTTTACGATCAACCCAACTCGCTTTTTTTGAAGCAATGTATGTATTGTGTCATGCTGCTCAATGCCAAGCGTTAACGCATAAACAGATGATTGAAAAACACTAAAAAGTAGAAAAAGATAAATGCGATAGGTCATAAAAAAGAATAGTTAAAAACGAGATACGGATAGTTTATCTCAGTCAACAAAAAGAAAGGAGAGGTATTGGATAAAAGCCAGTGAAACAACGTCAATTTTAGGGCACAAAAAAACCGACTTTTGTCGGCTTATTACTTCAGTGAAGATGGCGGACGCGAGAGGATTCGAACCTCTGACCGCCTGGTTCGTAGCCAGGTACTCTATCCAGCTGAGCTACGCGTCCGCATTTGGTGTTCTTCATCTTTTACCACTTGAAGTAAGTGGCGGACGCGAGAGGATTCGAACCTCTGACCGCCTGGTTCGTAGCCAGGTACTCTATCCAGCTGAGCTACGCGTCCGCATTGTATTTTTTGGAGCCTAAATACATCCTGTAACATGGTTCCGGCTCGTCGTCCTGACTCGCTTTCATCGAACTGCAAAGCTTCGCTTTGGTTTCAATTCAACCAGCTTAGCTACGCGTCCGCATTTGGTGTTCTTCATTTTTTATCCACTCGAAGAGAAGTGGCGGACGCGAGAGGATTCGAACCTCTGACCGCCTGGTTCGTAGCCAGGTACTCTATCCAGCTGAGCTACGCGTCCGCATTAGGTGTTCTTCATTTTTAACCACTTGAAGAGAAGTGGCGGACGCGAGAGGATTCGAACCTCTGACCGCCTGGTTCGTAGCCAGGTACTCTATCCAGCTGAGCTACGCGTCCATCATTTTACGAGAATGGCGGAGAGGGGGGGATTCGAACCCCCGATAGGGCTACAAACCCTATACTCCCTTAGCAGGGGAGCGCCTTCAGCCTCTCGGCCACCTCTCCGTCTCGTGGGGCGTATAATAATGGGTTGAGAAAATAAGTCAAACACTTTTCTTGTAAAAACAGTCTATATGGTGATAGATTGCACAGCTTGTCTCAAATATCGCTGCTTTTGCACTTTAGAAACTTCTTTTAGAGGGCTTTGCGTGGAGTGGTTCTACATTTTCACTCTTTATGGTTATCTCTTTCATACCACGATTGAATGAGCCAAGGTCGTCCAAATATCCCAACGACCGGAATTGATCTATACAAGCTCGGTAGTAGTTTTGACGCTTTGTGTCTTTTTCTTGAATTTGTTCTTTTTCTGTCGACATTACAAGTTAGGTCCGGCTAAATGCAAAACAGCATTGAGTATAGAAAACACATGTACAAATTCCACTTTTTAAAATTATTAAATTTGTTAATTAAACCGTTCCAATATAAATACATATAAACTTCATTAACCTACATTTAAACAAACGCCAACTGTAAGACTTTTCTTACAGGATATTACGAAATAAGAGCTAGATAGAAATAAGCAATTAATTAGTCACCTGACCTGTCAGCAACAAAAAAGGCGCCGAAGCGCCTTTTTGATAAAAACTACCTTTCTTATTGCTCAACTTGCGGACGCATGTGAGGGAAAAGAATCACATCTTTAATGCTTGGTGAATCAGTAAACAACATCACCAAACGGTCGATACCGATCCCCTCGCCTGCTGTAGGTGGCAAACCATATTCTAATGCATTGATGTAATCCCCATCATAATGCATCGCTTCATCATCCCCGGCATCTTTTTCTTCAACTTGACGCATAAAGCGCGCAGCTTGGTCTTGTGCATCATTTAGCTCAGAGAAACCGTTTGCAAGCTCTCGACCACCAACGAAGAATTCAAAACGATCAGTAATAAATTCATTGTCGTCATTGCGACGCGCGAGCGGTGACACTTCCCACGGGTATTCTGTAATAAACGTAGGTTGAATTAGCATATGTTCTGCGGTTTCTTCGAAGATTTCACAAAGGAATTTGCCAGGGCCCCACACACAGTTTGCCGGGATTTTAACGTGAATTTTCTTGGCATAAGCTTTGAGCTCTTCGAAGTGATTTTCAGGATCTTTGAAAATCGCAGGATCAACGTCAGGGTTATATTTAATACAAGCATCTGACATCGCTAGACGTGTAAATGGTTGACCAAAATCATATTCAATCGTTTCAACCACTTCGCCTTCAGCATCACGTTTCGTATTGGTGATCGTTGTTGTTCCTAACACGTCTTGTGCTACGGTACGCAGCATGTCTTCCGTTAAGTCCATCAAATCATTGTAATCTGCATACGCTTGGTAGAATTCAATCATTGTGAATTCAGGATTATGGCGCGTCGATAAACCTTCATTACGGAAGTTACGGTTAATTTCAAACACCCGCTCAAACCCACCTACAACCAAACGCTTAAGATAAAGCTCTGGTGCGATGCGTAAATACATATCAATATCCAACGCATTGTGATGCGTAACAAATGGGCGAGCTGATGCTCCACCAGGGATCACCTGAAGCATCGGGGTTTCTACTTCCATAAAATCACGGTCAGTCAGGAAACGACGGATACCATCAATGATTTTAGAACGGATACGGAACGTTTCGCGAGTATCCATATTGGTGATTAAATCAACATAACGTTGGCGATATTTCATTTCCTGATCGGTTAGGCCATGAAACTTTTCAGGAAGTGGACGCAATGACTTAGTTACAAGCTCATACTCGACCATGTCAACGTAAAGATCACCCTTACCGGATTTATGCAACGGGCCTTTTACGCCTATAATGTCACCAATATCAAGCACACCGTATTTGTCTTTCAACTCAGCTTGAACTGTTTTTGACGCATAAGCTTGAATACGACCTTTCATATCTTGTAATACTAAGAAAGGACCTCGCTTAGCTAAAATACGACCTGCAACCGCAACTTGGTGATTAAGGGCTTCTAGCTCTTCCTTCGTTTTATCACCAAACTTAGCTTGTAGATCACCCGTGTAGTTTTCACGGCGGAAAGTATTCGGGTGGCCATTGGCCGGGCACTTCTCGCGGATCGCTTCTAGTTTAGCGCGACGTTCTGCGATGAGTTTGTTTTCATCTTGAATATGATCTGTCATTTTCTAGCTCTTGTTTAGCTTGTGGATTACAGGCCTGATTTCAGGCTGGCTTCAATAAATCGGTCTAAATCGCCGTCGAGTACGGCTTGTGTATTGCGGTTTTCAACCCCAGTACGTAAATCTTTAATGCGCGAATCATCCAATACATAAGAACGGATTTGACTTCCCCACCCAATATCCGATTTGGCATCTTCTTGAGCTTGCTTTTCCGCATTTTGCTTTTGCATTTCAAGTTCATAAAGCTTTGCTTTTAGCTGCTTCATTGCTTGATCTTTATTTTTGTGTTGCGAACGGTCGTTTTGACATTGCACCACGGTATTCGTCGGTAAGTGTGTAATACGAACCGCAGATTCCGTACGGTTAACGTGCTGTCCACCTGCGCCCGATGCTCGATATACGTCAATTCGCAAATCAGCAGGATTGATATCAATTTCGATATTGTCGTCGATTTCAGGATAAATGAACACTGAGGCAAACGAAGTATGACGACGACCACCGGAGTCAAATGGGCTTTTACGGACTAAACGGTGTACGCCAGTTTCAGTACGCAACCAACCATAAGCATATTCACCAGAAACTCGCACCGTCGCACCTTTAATGCCAGCAACGTCGCCATCAGTAGCTTCAATAATCTCGGTTTTAAAGCCCTTGGCTTCTGCCCAACGTAAATACATACGTAACAACATATTACACCAATCTTGCGCTTCTGTTCCGCCAGAACCTGATTGCAAATCGATATAAGCTTCGGCTGAATCGTGATCGCCCGAGAACATCCGACGAAACTCTAGTTGCTCAAGTTGTTGAACGAGTGTTTCAACTTCACTTTGCGCTTCAATAAACGTTTCTTCATCTTCAGCTTCAACTGCAAGCTCGACCAGACCTTCAGCATCTTCTGCACCTGAAACCAATTTATCAATAGTTTCAACCACAATTTCTAACGCTGACTTTTCACGGCCTAGGGCTTGAGCCCGCTCTGGTTCGTTCCATACTGCAGGGTCTTCTAATTCGGCATTTACTTCTTCTAGGCGCTCTTGTTTTAGCGCATAGTCAAAGATACCCCCTAAGCAGTTCCGTACGTTCGCGAATGTCCTTGATCTGATTAATCACAGGATTCACTTCAAACATTTACATCACTCCAAAAAACGGATTCATTTTTGCCACAGCAACGTGGTCAAAATTCAATATTTTATAAAACGGGTAATCCTAGCAAATTTCATCGCATTTGCGGAGTATAAATTCACCTGAACACTCGACTTTTTTGTCCTGACTTATACTCAAAATGGCTCAGCATACTGGATTCTGAACCACTCACTTTTTTTCGTTTGTGGCAAAAAGATGAAGTTATCGCCAATTCTTGCGAAGCGTTTATGCCGGATACAGTGCTTTAATCATCAGTTGTAGCGAGAATTTACCTCGAAATTCATTGATGTCTAATGTAAAAGCAGCATGTAGAAACTGAGCGGCACTGTTTGGCCATGCTCTTAGGTCAACGTTAAAAGCAATTGCGTCGATTAAATTACCACTTGGTTGTTTTAAAACTAATTTGAGATGTTTTTCACCCACAACCCGCTGTTGAATAATTTCAAATCGTCCCTCAAACAACGGCTCTGGAAATTTTTGCCCCCAAGGTCCAGCTTGTTGGATCAACATGGTAAAATCGATTGAGTAACAGTCGTTTGGTAGCTCACCGTCGGTCAAAATTATACACTGTTTGTGCTCATCGCTGAGCTCATTACTAACAAAGGATTCAAAAACCGCCTTGAATACATCAAAACATTCTCCTTTTAATGTTAGGCCCGCAGCCATCGCATGACCACCAAACTTTTCGATTAAACCCGGATGTAATGTATTGATGCGCTCTAGGGCGTCACGCATGTGAAACCCCTCTATGGAACGACAAGAGCCTTTTAAAGCGCCATCATCGCCTTTAGCAAAGATAATCGTTGGACGATGAAAATGTTCTTTTAACCGTCCCGCCAAAATACCAATGACACCTTGATGCCAATCATCTTGATACAAACAAACTGCATCTGGAACAGCTTCATTGCGGTTAATAAGTCGTTCAAGCACTGACATTGCTTCTTGTTGCATTCCCTGTTCGATTTCGCGACGTTCGTGATTCAACGCATCCAATTCATTGGCAATACGTCTCGCTTGGTAGTCATCTTTTGCTAGCAAACACGCAATGCCTAAACTCATGTCATCTAATCGACCTGCAGCATTTAACCTCGGCGCTAACGCAAAACCGAAATCGCTGGCATTAAGTCGCGCAATATTACGATTCGCAACGTCAATCAATGCGCGAATTCCTGGTCTTGTTTTACCACTTCGGATCCGGGCTAAACCTTGATGGACTAAAGTTCTGTTGTTGGCATCCAGAGCAACAACATCCGCGACCGTTCCAAGCGCTACAATATCGAGTAAATCAGCTAAATTTGGCTCTTGAAGGCCTTGGCGAGAGAAAAAACCGTTTTCACGTAAGGTATGACGTAATGCAACAAGTAAATAAAACGCGACTCCCACCCCTGCGATCGACTTCGAAGGAAACGCACAATCTTGTTGATTTGGGTTTACGATAGCATCGGCAGGTGGTAGCTCAGCCCCTTGTAAGTGGTGATCTGTAACTAATACCGCAATACCCGCTTCTTTGACTTTTGCAATACCTGAAATACACGAAATGCCATTATCAACGGTGATCACTAAGTCTGGCTGCATAGCGATGATGTGCTCTGCAAGTGCTGGGCTCAGCCCGTAACCTAAACTGAACCGATCAGGTACTAAGTAATTAACCGCTTGGAATCCAAACCACGCTAATCCCGTCATCAACAAAGCAGTACTAGTCGCACCATCTGCATCAAAATCGCCAACAATCAGAATGTTCGATTGCTTTTCGAGTGCATTAACGAGTAACTCGCATGCCTTATCCATCCCTTTAAACAAGCGAAAATCGTGTAAACCTGCAGCCGAGTTGTTAATTTCATCAATCTGTTTTACACCACGCGAGGCATAAACTTGACGCAAAACCGGATGTAAGTTGGATGGCAAATGATCATCGGCTACTCGCGATCTAGCTTGTATTTGTTTTTGCATTTTGTACTCAGAAAATCATGACTTAGTAAGAAAAATGGCTCCTATAGGAGCCATCTAAAATGGTAAACCGCTTTCGCTTTAGATTAAAGGGCGTTTTGCTCTAAGATCTGTGCCAAGCTTGCCGCGGGTTGATAACCAGGAATAAGCGTACCGTCTTCTAAGATAATTGCTGGCGTGCCTGACAAACCAAAACTTTGCCCTAATTGATAATGCTCCGCAACCGGCGCATTACAGTTTTCAACTTTGGCGACTTCAGAGCCAGCCTTCGCTTCTGTTAGCGCTTTTTGTGCATCTTTAGCACACCATACATTTCTCAAATCATCATAGCCTTGACCCCTTAAACCACTACGAGGATACGCTAAATAACGAACAGTGATACCTGCATCTAAATATTCTTGCAGCTCACGGTGCAATTTTCGGCAATAACCACAGGTGATGTCTGTAAATACTGTAATTTGGTGTTTTTCATTGGGTGCTTTATAGACGATCATAGAATTTACATATTCTGCTACGCCCGTTTTACGAACGCCGCTTAATGCCGTTTCAGTTAGATTTTCACGGCGTTCAATATCAAGCATGGTCCCTTGGATTAGGTATTGTCCATCCGGACTACCATATAACACGCCTTTATCAGTAATAAGCGTCACTAAACCTTCGATGGGACTAGGTTTAACTTCTTTCACAACCACACCAAGTTCTGCAAACTTTGCAACAACTGGCAATGACTTAACATTTTCAGTATTTGCAAGCGTTTCCACTGCAGGTGCTGCTTGAATGCCAAAACCACATAAAAGCATGGCAGATAAAACCAATTTTTTCATTCGTAATCTCTTTTTATAAGTCTCAGTCAATAGACCGGATAAATACACGATTTATTCCATTAAGCACGCGGATGGTGCATTTGATGTAAACTTTTTAACCGCTCACTCGCCACATGGGTGTAAATTTGGGTCGTTGATAAATCGCTATGCCCTAACATCATTTGCACAACTCTAAGGTCAGCACCATGGTTTAACAAATGCGTTGCAAACGCATGTCGCAAGGTATGTGGTGATAACGGTGACACAACACCCGCCAAAATAGCATAGTGTTTAATGCGATGCCAAAAGGTTTGTCGTGTCATCCCGATACCGCGTTTTGAAGGAAATAGAAAGTCCGTAGCATGCTTCACCATGTGGCTACGCCCATATTGCAAAAATTGCAAAATCCAATCTTGAGCTTCTTCTCCCATCGGCACCAATCGCTCTTTGCCCCCTTTACCTTTGACCAATACAACGCCTTGTCGCAAATTCACTTGTTCCATTCGCAAAGTCACAAGCTCAGTAACACGTAACCCTGTTGCATAAAGTAATTCTAGCATCGCTTTATCACGCAGACCCATTGGCTCTTCTACATTCGGTGCGCTAAGTAAGGCTTCAACCTCTTGTTCAGTCAGTGTTTTCGGTAAGCTCTGACCAATTTTAGGTTGAGCAATGTTCGCAACGGGTGAGGCGGATAATTGGTGGTCTCGTTGCAAAAACTGAAAGAAACGTTTCAATGCACTGAGTGCTCTTGCCGTACTTCTCGATTTAAACCCTTTATCATGTCTAAAAGCCAAATAACGATTAAAATCATTCGAGGTAACGTCGAACCAAGATTGTTGTCCCAAAAACTGAGCACATTTGACTAGGTCTGAACGGTACGACGAGATGGTGTTATCACTTAATCCCTGTTCAAGATACAGGTTGTCTAAAAATAATTCGATAAACGAATCATTTTCTGGTGTGACAAGTTGCTCTTGGGGTGCCTCAAAGTTATCGCCCATATCAATTTGCTTCCGCATAAGGTAGACTCTGCCCCCAATAATAACAGCCCTTGAGACTCTGATAAACACTATGAAGATAGGCTTATTCTACGGCTCGACAACGTGTTACACCGAAATGGCCGCAGAAAAAATGCGCGACATACTCGGCGCAGACATGGTAACGCTGTATAACATCAAAGACGAACCCTTAAAAAAAGCAGAAAATTACGATTTAATCCTTTTTGGAATTTCAACGTGGGATTTTGGTGAACTGCAAGAAGACTGGGAGTCGCATTGGGACGATATAGATTCGGTTAATCTCGCAGGTAAAACCATCGCCTTATTTGGCATGGGAGACCAGCAAGGCTATGGCCAATGGTTCCAAGATGCATTAGGCATGTTGCACAATAAAATTGCCTCTCAAGGTGTGCATTTTATTGGTTACTGGCCTAACACGGCTGATTATGAATTTGAAGCATCAAAAGCGCTTACCGAGGACAAAAGTCATTTCGTTGGGCTCGCGCTTGATGAAGACAGTCAATACGATAAAAGTGATGAGCGTATCGCAACATGGATAGAACAAGTTCTCAACGAATACAGCGACTCACTATAGTGCATCGCGCAGACGTAAAAATCGGGCAAAACGTGGTTTGCCCGTTTTGGTTCTTCCCTGAAAACGATACGTTACCGTGCTTCCAATTGGGGGGGGGTTCATTCGTTCTGCAATCGTTAATCCAGATCCCAGCTTAAATATTAAGCCGTCTTCATTTTGCACCACAAGTGCACCAACCATATCGCGAAATTTACCTTTACCAGTTTGGTATTCAATGACCGTCGCTTCTGCATCTCCAAACGGCTTAAACTTTAACACCGCGTCACTTCGTCCACTCTGATGAAATGCGTTTTTACGATGCAGAATAAGCCCCTCTCCCCCGCGCAAAATAACTTCTTGCAACCAACGCTCTAACAAACTTTCAGATGGCACTGCTCGCTGTTCTATAACTTTCAGATGCGCCACATAAAGCGAGGGAATGAGTGTTTTCAGATGCTGATAGCGCTGCTCGAAAGGCAGTGCTAATTCAGGGAGATCAAAAATTAAATATGAAACCTTTCGCCAAACTTCATCATCAGGCTCTAAACGCCTCACTGCAGCGCTCACTTCATCAAATTTTCCATAATCAATCCAGAGCTCTCCATCCAATGATTGTGTTGGGAATTTTTGGATAAACCAAAAAGGAGCATGAATTTCGTGACCTCCTCGTGTCCAGAGGGTTGAGCCATCCCAATAGGCACGCACTCCATCGTATTTTTCAGAGACTAAATACGCTTCTACGGGCTGCTGATGGCGATAAACACTGGCTAACTGAAGCGGTAAATCAGATGCGTTAATTACAATGCTAAAAGACCAAACTAAAATCCAAATAATAACGTGGCACAACTGCCTCACTGTTCTACTCCTTGAACAACCGATTAAAGTTAAACAGTGAGTCTAGACGATATTTTCTATTTTGCGAGATTGACGATGTAGTCTTTGCACTGGAATAAATTAGTCAGGTTCGCATTCGCTCGCGAGAAATCTTGATTCAATGAATGTTGATGGGGTATTACAACACAATGCACGTTAGCGTCTCGCGCTGAGGTTAATCCAGTCGCTGAGTCTTCAACCGCAACCGCATGATGTGCTTCACAATTTAATAATGTGAGCGCCATTTGATAAGGTTCAGGAGCAGGCTTTGGCGCACTGACATCGTCTTTGGTGACAATCGCTTTGAAAAATTGATCGATCCCATAATAGTGAAGTACAGGAAAGGCTTCTGCTTGGCTACTGCCAGTCACCAACGCTAAGTCAAAACGATCACTTAACTGAGATAACACCTCCAAAACGCCAGGCATTAAGGTTGGCGCTTGCCTCTTTGCAGTCTCAACAAAGTAACTATTTTTTAAGTCGGTTAAGGTCTTGGCATCAAAAGGAAGGTGGTGCCGCTGTCGCAATATCTCAGCACTCTCAAGTGACGGGACACCTGAAAACTCGTCGCAAAATAACAGCTCGGTGTAAGTCACTTTGTAGGGTTCAAGTACCTTCATCCAGCTGACATAATGCAACACTTCTGAATCCACCAAGGTGCCATCAAAATCGAACAAGATTGCTTTAACATCCATATTTTCACCCTCAGGGTGAACTGACTCACCCTAGCGACATATCAAAATTCAACCAAATTGCTATCACGCTTTTGGTGGTTCTGCTTGCGCAGGTTCACCTGTTTCAACTTCAACTAATTCATAGCCACGCGCTTGACGAACGACTTTTAACATGGGCTTTTCAAAAGCACTTAGCATACGCTGTGCATCTGCACGCAATTCGTCTAAAGAAGTACCAACAGGAGAAGCTCCTGTCTCAGACCAATTTGTCGCACGACCATTCACGTTGTACTCGACTTCATGAATCTGATACAACGTTGGCTCATCCCCTTTGCCTTCGCACTCAATTAAACGGTAATTCCAAAATCCGGCCATTTTCAATTCCTCATGTATTTTAAATACTCAAGTAAGCTCACATACTTGGGTAAATACCCAAACAACTTGCGCGCACTCTATCAGCTTAATGTCTACTTTTCACTATGATAATGCCGATTAGTAGTCCTCGCAGGTAAAATTGGCTGCAATAAAAAACCCGCCAGTGCGGCGGGTTTTCTTAACGTGCTATCAATTAAAAGAATTTAACTTTAAATTCAGCACCAACGTAACGTTGTTCGTTTGTCATACCAGTTAAGTTGTTAAAATCAACACCACCGATAACCACCTGCTTATCAAACAGGTTACGTACGAACGCAGAAACTTGATATTCGTTATCACCTTCGTACCAGTTGTAACCGGCACGTAGACCACCTTCGAACAATGGCTTACCTTCGAACTCAACTGCTTTATACAAGAAGAAGTCAATTGCACTACGGTATGACCAATCTGTGTAAGCGAAGAACTCGCCTTCACCCATCTCTTTGCTGTAACGAAGTGTGAAGTTTGAAATCCACTCTGGTGCATGCGGTAAACTATTACCATCTAAACGTGCAAGACCATTGCTATTTAGTGGATTAGTTACAGTACATTGTGCACAAACCGCGACCGCAAGGTCAGTATCACGAAGTTGAGTTTTGTTGTAACTTACGTTGAATGTTGCATTCAATTCATCCGTCAACACCCACTCTGAATCAAGCTCAAAGCCATAACCAATTGTTTTATCAGCGTTGATCAAACGGTTAAAGTTAGCATCACCACCCACTGCTGTCAGTTGTTGATCATTCATTTGGTAATAGAATACCGTTGCGTTCACTCGGCCACGACCATCTAATACGTCTGACTTGATACCGGTTTCAATTGAGTTAACCGTTTCAGCATCTGCAACAGTCACTTCATTACCAAATAGAATACGACCTTGGATGCTAGGTGCACGGAAACCGTTTGCAATACGACCAAACCAGTTTACATCATCATTGATCTTATACGCTAAGCTTACATCCCAAGATACTTGGTTTGCTGATGGATTCGCCGTACCAGTTGCAGTACCTGAACCAAATGGACCTTGAATACGATAAGCTTCAAAGTCTTTCTCGTCGTTTGAATAACGAATACCCGTAGTCACTTTCAAGTTGTTAGACAAGGTGTAATCAAATGATCCGTATACCGCCCACGCTTGTGTGTCTTGATACTGGATTGCGTAACCATTTTGTACACCACCACCTAATGTATCGTATGAAAAGCTCTCAATTGTTAGGTCTTCATCAAACCAGAACATCCCGATTTGATAGTTGTAATCGCCAGAGAAGTTACTCGTTAAACGCAGTTCTTGTGTGTATTGATCGTGTTCAGGAATACCATCTGCACTTTCTGCCGGGAATAAAATGGTACCTGGCCCTTGGTAACCACCAAGGAAAACTGCACCATAACCACCGTCTACGTCAGCACGAGAGTATATTTCAGCACTTTCCCAACCAGTGATAGATGTCACTGTATGTTCTGCTAAATCCCACTCAAGCTTCAAGCTCATGCCTTGAGTTTCAACTTGCTGAGTTGCTTTATCTGCGGCGTCATGGAAAGCGATATCGTTATCGTAACCAGCAACAATGTTGTTTGTGCCTTTTTCAATAAGGTTCGCTCGGAAAACGATTGGTTTACCGTCTAAATCACGCACGTGATAGTTTAAAAGACCCGTAAAGTCATCGCCTTCGTATAAAAATTGCACTCGAGCTGCTTTTTCATCGTAACCGCCAAGTACATCTTCTTTTTCAAGACCTGGAGTAACGATATCAATGTAGTCGTCTTTTTGTTGCCAAAGTACAGAAACACGCGTAGATAACTTATCGGTTAAGCCACCACCAACTGCACCTTCAAAATCAACAGCACCTAGGCTGCCGTATGATACTGCTCCATAGCCATCGAATTCTTGACGTGGCTTTACCGAATCAAACTTAACGAGGCCTGCAGGGGTGTTACGTCCGAACAATGTACCTTGTGGACCACGCAAAACTTCAACACGGCCTACATCAAATACAGGAAAGCCTTTTAAAATTGGGTTTTCTTGAACCACTTCATCTACAACTAATGAAACTGGTTGTGATGCGTTCAAGTCGAAGTCAGTGTTACCTAGACCACGAACATAAAAACGTGGGAAGGTACGACCGAATGAAGATTCAATTGAAAGGCTAGGGATTTTTGCATTCATAAAACGAATGTCCATACCCGCTGCGCTGTAGGCATTAAGGTTATCACCTTGTAATGCTGATACTGAAACTGGCACTTCTTGTGCGTTTTCTACACGCTTACGTGCAGTAATTTGAATCACTTCAAGTTGATTTTTTTTCGCTTGTTCGCCTTCTTCCGCGAGCGTAGTGAATGAAGTACCTGCAACCGCAGAGAACAACGTAGCATGGATCAAAGTTGCTAACGTAGATCGTTTCATTGCTTTCATGTTGGGCTTAAACCTTTTTGGAGCACTCTTTCGTTAAACGGTAGTATGGGCGCCGTAAAACTGTGGCGTGATACGTTCAATTTTGCGCGCGTTATTATTGTTGCGCGGACCTCAATGTCGAGAGTGCTAAGCGAGAAAAGAGGCTGAACGTGACGGGTGTGAATTATAGCAGCAAATATAGCTTTTGCTGCAAAAACAGGAATGATTTTGCAAATTTTATTGAATTTTTATCGAAGCTTTTATCTAAAACAGAAACTTTTATCCAATTAAAATTTCAAAATAAGGACTTTTGTCCTTGTTTTGATGTTGCCCAAGTGAAAAATTTCAATGCGCTTTTTTTGTACGCTGAATAAGCGAAGTCACAATATAATAAAAAGCGCGCGAATTGTCCGTTTTGTTGAACGAGTGAAAAGATCCACATAGGCACATAAAATGGGCTTAATAAAACGAATTTAGGAAAGGGTTTTCTAAAAAATAATTTTCGTGCGTTCCATTTTTAAATACCCGATGAACATTAGACTATAAAGTGCGATATGCAATTAAGCGGCTGCCAATTTAACGACATGTTCGTTGGTAATAGCGAAACCCCGAAAGGCTCAAGAATAAGATTAAAATAAAGGCTAGAAAAGTAAACCCAAACCAATGACTCACGTTTTGCACAGGCTTTGAAACACTCGCGGCGAAAACCCAGTTCCAATGGTCGATTCTTCGGATATACGCTACATTATCGACAATACTGCGCGCATTGTGCTCTTTCCAATGATAATGCACTGTGGCTTCTGTGGAAGCGTTAGCTGAACGAACTAGTTCTTGAAAAGCGCGTGCGACAATTGGATCAGCGTGTGAAGTTAAGACCCGACCAATTAGCGGCGATGGATGTGAATATGACAACAATTTACCATGCAGATCATACATAAATAGCGTTGTGTCATTTTTAACTGGTTGAGAAATAAAATGGATTATTTTTGCCTTTTTTTGCTCTTGACTAAGCGTTTTATCAGCAAGAATGGCATCTACCTGCTCAAATACAGCGATGGGTTTAACAAAGCTATCTGATGGATTCGAAAACCCAGGCATAGACAAACAAATGGCGGCGGGAATAAACCCTGCAAAAATAACAGCAACTAACCACAATGTTTGTTTATACACGATCACTTATCCAGAAAAACCCTAATCACAAAACACTGAGTAAATATTGCTCTTACAATGTGCGTTGTTAACTTTGGGATCTAGTTTACGAGTTATTCAGTTAGAATCGAGGGTAAAATTACCCAAAACACACACAGATTAGATAACCATTTGTAAATTAAGGAATTTGAAATATAAACGAATGTAAACAGGAACAAATATAACCAAAGTTCTACGGTTAGATCTTTGCACAATGGCCTTGTTATACTTACCCTACTGTGGGAAGCACGCCCTAATTACCTAACTCGCTCACTTTCATTCGCACGAAATGTGCTTTACGACTTTGCTCATCGTATTCGATCACAGCGCACGCTGCCAATTGAAAAATGGGCAATTCTCCTGGACAAAGCTGATCAACGAGGTAACTTACTATCGGCATGTGCGCGACGACTATCCATGAATCAATTTCATCGTGCATTGAAATTAACGTTTCAAGGTAGTCTATTGCAATGCAAGCATTACCACTTGGGATCACATCTGAGCACGTTTCACTGAATGAGGCGTGGTTACTTTGCAATACTTCATTCGCAGTTTGCTGGGCGCGTAAATAGGGGCTTATGAGAAAGGCTTGCGGTGCGAACATTTGGCGACTAAGCCATTGACCCATCGCATGAGCTTGGGCACGTCCATTCTTTGTAAGCTGTCTTGCTTCGTCATGTTCTTGCAGTGGCTCGGCTTCACCATGACGCATAATTATTATGGTTTTCATAGTTCTCCAGCGATTCCAAGTTACGGACCTTTTTGATAGTCTGAGAGTCCGAATGCCCGCTATAGTAAAACAATCCCCTATCGCACGGAAGAAGTTTAGCAAGTTTGCTCACTATGTGCTTTATTTAAGGGGTAATTTTTACCTAATTAAACTGCGGGTCGCACAATTTTGTGACAGTCTAAGCATCGAGGCAAGATCTGACACATTCCCTGATAAATTTGGAGTCCAGTTGAAAGTCAGTATTAATGATAGTCGTCAATATAAACAGCTCACACTCGACAATGGTCTTAGTGTACTCATTGTTCGTGATACTGACTCCTTACAATCCGCTGCTGCAATGACAGTTAATGTTGGTCATTTCGATGATCCGTTTAGCCGTGAAGGTATGGCACACTTTCTTGAGCATATGCTATTTTTAGGTACGGAAAGCTACCCTGAATCAGGCTATTTTCCCCGTTTCGTTAGTCAAGGTGGTGGTAACAGCAATGCTTGGACAGGGACAGAACACAGCAGCTTTTTCTTTGATGTACAAAGCTCCTATTTAAAAGATGCCCTTGTGCAATTTGCCGAACTTTTTACTCATCCTTTGATTTTGCAAAAAGACACTGAAAACGAACGAAAAGCGATCGATGCCGAATTTAAAATGAAAGTAAAAGACGATAGCCGTCGTATTTACCAAGTGCATAAAGAAACCATCAATCCAAAGCATCCTTTTTCCAAGTTTTCCGTTGGTAATTTTGACACTCTTAAAGATAAATCCGGTTCTATCGCGACTGAAATTAGAGCTTTTTTTGATACACATTATCAAGCACACTGGATGACTTTAGTGGTGTGTAGCCCTTTCCCCCTTGAGGAAGTTGCCAATCACGTTAAAAAACACTTTAGTGCAATTAAGTCTCACTCAAAGCCTAAACCAGAGGTCACAGAGCCCCTTTATCGGCCCGAAGACTTGCAACAGTTGCTGCATATCGAACCAAGAAAACCAATGCAAAAGCTGATAGTGAGCTTCCCGCTTACGGCGAATAAACTTGGTTATAAGCGGAAACTGACGAATTTCCTTGCTCATCTTTTAGGGTATGAAGGCGAAGGCTCTTTGTATTCAATCTTAAAATCTCAAGGTTGGATCAACGCATTATCGGCGGGCGGTGGCGTACAAGGCAGTAACTTTAGAGACTTTAATATCAGTATCGCCTTAACCGATGAAGGCATTGAATACTACGACGACATCGTTGAAATGGTCTTTGAGTATTTAGCATTAATACGCCAAAACCAAGAGGCTCTCCCCCCTTTATATAACGACAAACGCAAACTACTGGATATCGCATTTGATAATCAAGAGCCCGGTAGGTTGTTAGATTGGGTGTGCGGATTAAGTAATAATATGCATCACTTTTTGCCAGTTGATTACATTTATGGCGATTATATTATGGAAGGCTTTGAGCCCGATGCGTTTTCCAACCTATTAAAGAGTTTTACACCGTGGAACATGCGGTTGGTGCTTATCCATCCAGGCGTAGAGGTCACGAAAAAAGCCAAATGGTATAAAACCCCTTATCAAATTGAAGCGCTAGACAGCGCATGGTTAGAGGTGTTGAGCGCCATAGAAAAACCATTGGAACAAATGGCACTCCCGACAACAAACCCTTATTTAAATGACGACAATCCCTTACTGACATTGGAAACAAAACATCGCACGCCCAAATTAACTCACCAACAATCTGGTTTTAAGTTTTGGTTTAAACAAGACGGTAAGTTTCGTGTCGCAAAAGGTCATTTTTATCTGGAAATTGATTCGCTTGTCGCGGTTAAGAGCGAACAGCACATTGCAATGACGCGATTACTCGCTGACTTATTTATGGATAGTGTGGCAGAACAATTTTATCCAGCCGAACTCGCAGGGCTCAATTATCACTTAACGTCTCATCAAGGCGGATTAACGTTACAAACGTCGGGATTATCCGCCAGTCAACTTAGACTGATTGAAGAATTAGTGAGTGCATTATTAACTATGCCAATTTGCCCTAAACGATTTGCAGAATATAAAAAGCAACTTCTTCGCCACTGGCAAGCACACAACCAAAATAAACCAGTGGGCGAATTGTTTAGTCTCCTTGGCGCACGTTTAATGCCATGGAATCCAACGCCATCAACACTTGCTGATGCTTTAAAACGCACCTCATATCATGACTTTGTAAGCTTTCGTGAGTCATTTTTTAATGCTGTGCACCTTACCGCTTTTTTACATGGTAACTGGCAAATTAAACATGCCGAGGAATTAACGAGCAGGTTAAAACACTTCTTTTGTGAAAGTGAAATCTTAAAATGCTTGTCCCGACCTTTAAATGTACTTAATGCAGATGAACGGATTAAGGCTTCTCACCCAATGGGCGATGCCGGATTCGTTCGTTACTATCAAGCTAACAGCCTAAATGTAAAAGAAAAAGTCTCATTTATGTGCTTAAATCAGCTCATAAATCAAGACTATTTTGAATCATTACGAACTCAGCAGCAGCTTGGTTATTTAGTCGGCAGTGGGTATGCACCGTTTAATACTCGTGCAGGAGTCGTTTTTTACATTCAGTCTCCTAACTTCTCTGCAGATGAGTTAGTGCAAGCCCACAATAAGTTTATTCTCGAGTTCAGAGAAAAACTCCAACACATGGATAATCATGTTTGGGAAGAACATAAACAGTCACTCCGAGCAATCGTCGCTGAAAAAGACAAAAATCTGCGTTTACGCTCCCAACGCTTTTGGCTTGCGATAAGTCACGGCCATGCATTTGAAATGCAAAATAGACTGGTTTCGGCGCTTGAATCTCTAGAACGTGCTGAAATGATAGAATTCTTGAATCAAACACTGGAAAATCAAGGACCTTGTATTACTTTAACCTGTTAGTACCCATATTAAATACGAAAATCCTAAAGTAAGCTTTGACTCACGCTTTGCATTGAATTAGATTAACCAAGCGATGTTCGAGTTCTAAATGATGTTAATAACAAGAATAAAAATCCGTGAAATAATTTTAATATTTGCACTAATAGCGAATAGTCCCGCTTATGGCTCGAACGTTTTCATGCCAGGTAACGTCTTGTTTTCAATTTCTATAATCGCCTTAACAGTCACTTTTCTAGCTTTAGCGTTTGTTTTATTTAAATACTTGCAGCAACAAAAAAAGTTTGCGCAATTGATGCTTTCTGAGCAGCGTTTAAAAAGCACCGTAGAAGGCAGCGGTGATACGCTGTGGGATTGGAACATACGTAGCGGTGAAATTATCCGCATCAACGATAAGTTCAACATGGCAGATGCCCCCAAAGGTAAAATTTTTCCAAATCAACATTGTATTCATCCTCAAGATATTCCTATGGTTGAGCGATTACTGAGAGAACACTTTGCTGAAAAGACCGCTTTTTTTGAAGCTAGTTACCGCATCAGAAATAGTTTAAAAGAGTGGCATTGGGTGCTTGATAAGGGAAAGGTTATCGAGAAAGACGAAAACCTCAACCCTGTAAGAATGACTGGCATAGTTCGTGATATAAGCCACTTAAAAACAACAGAAGAGCGACTTAATTTATTTGCAAAATGCGTAGAATCACTGAGTGATGCGATTGCGATTTATGATGCACAATTTCGTTTGGTCGACTTAAATCCAAGCTATTTAACTTTATTTGGTGGAATACGAGAGCAGTATTTACACAAACCATTCACCCTGCCAGGGTACGATGCGCGATATATCGAAGAGCTTAAGCTCGCGTTAAAAGAAACTGAACACTGGCAAGAGGAACTCAAATTAAGTAACGTTAGTAATGTTATGTTACCTATTGAAGTAACCATTGACGAAATAAAAAATAATCACGGTCAAATAACCAATTATGTGGTTGTTTTTTCTGATCTAACCGAACGTAAAAAAGCCGAGTCACAACTGCACGACCTTTCGAACCGAGACCGAACTACCGGCCTACCTAACCGAAACTTATTTTTTACCAACCTTAAAAAATTAGGTCAACAAGGTACACACCATGCCCTACTAGTTTTCGATTTAGATAACTTTAAGAAAATTAACGATTCGCTGGGGCATCAACTCGGGGATAGTTTACTTGCCAAATTAGCGATGCGACTCAATAAACTGGCTCGCCAACAAGACACCTTTTATCGCCTTGGTGGGGATGAATTTGCGCTCGTTATGTCTGGAACAAATGACATTCATACAATCACAAAAACAGCAAAGCAATTTTTGGCTGCCATTGCCACGCCCTTTAAAATGGCGAGCCATGAACTCGTCATCACCTCCTCTGTCGGTATTGTGCTTTTCCCTGAAGATGGAAACACACCCGAAATACTGTTGAAGAATGCAGATACTGCGATGTATCACGCCAAACAAAAAGGCAACCATTACCTCTTTTTTAACGATGGAATGAATGAACAAGCAGTCAAGCGTCTGCAAATTGAAAATCTGATGCGCTATGGTCTAAAAGAAGATCATTTTGTGGTCTATTATCAGCCGAAAATGGATATTAAGTCAGGTACATTAGTTGGTATGGAAGCCCTTGTTCGCTTTATTACGCCTAAAAAAGGGATTATTCCACCTAATGTTTTTATTCCCATTGCCGAAGAGACAGGTCAAATTATTGAAATTGGTGAAGTCGTACTAGACAAAGCCTGTCGCGACGTCAAAACCTGGATTGATGCTGGACTATTTGATGGTCGCGTCGCCGTTAACTTGTCAGCTAAGCAATTTAGTCTTCCCGATTTAACTACTCGCATTGATGTCATTTTACAGAAAAACCAACTTCCGTCTTATTTCCTAGAATTAGAAATAACGGAAGGTACGGTAATGGATGATCCTCAAGAAGCGATAGCCATTATGCGCTCACTTAGCGCCAGAGGGATCCATTTAGCGATGGACGATTTTGGTACTGGCTACTCTTCACTCGCCTACCTAAAACAATTTCCGCTTAATACATTAAAAGTAGATAAAGCGTTTATTGATGATATGAACAGTGAGCGAGGAAGGAACATGGTTGATTCTATCGTGACTATCGCACATAACTTAGAGCTCCATGTGGTTGCTGAAGGCGTTGAAAGTGCCGATCAGCTCAGTTACTTAGAGGCCCTAAATTGCCAAACCATCCAAGGCTATTATTATTCAAAGCCACTTTCCTATGAAGAATTTACGTTATTCTTACGCAATCACCATGCTAAAAAAGTAACGCGCCCTGCTTTTAAAGTGGTCGCAAATGGAAACGATTAAGCGCGCCACATGACGCAAAACATAGAGCGGTGAATACGCATCCAAGCTCGACGCAAGTGAACAGAAAAAAGTAGCAGCGCTACAGGTCCAAGTACACCACCTAAAAACGTCCAACGCTTAATAGGCATACCTTTTACGTGAGCCAAACAAAACATTCCGATTGCACAAAACAAAGACAACAAGACCAACAAATCAGACACCCCTTTTCCAGCTCAAAATTTCGGCGCGCATCCTATCACATGTTCAAAAACCAGACAATTCCAACTTTATTGTTGCAATATTTTGCATTATTTATTTTAATAGCTACCCAACAATTCGAACCTCTTTATGCAACTAAAGTAACAAGGGAGACTCGCCCTACCAATAATAATGAGTGGGCATGTGTAGTTAGCTTGACTTTGCTCCTAAGTAATTGAATATAAAATAAGTATTCTACTTTAGGACGAATTATCATTAATAGAGAGTAACAAACCAAGCTTTAACCTTGGTTTTTCTGATAGTTTTTGCTGAGTCGAATTATAGAATTTTTATAGAAACTGCTAGAATTACTTTATTGTCGTAGTATTAATTAAGTGACTTCAAGGACACGGGCTATGGATCAGAAAAGCGTACATGAATATTTGCAGAGCAAGCCTGCAACCTTTATCACTAAACCTTTTGCACAAGAAACTGATGTTTACAAAGTTCAGCACAAAATGTTTGCTACCCTTTATGAGGGTAAAGAAGGGCAAACTGATGACAATGGTGAGCCTATTTGGTGGTTGAACGTGAAGTGCGACCCTGATGAAGCGCTTATCTTAAGAGATAAGTACACTTCGGTTGTACCCGGCTATCATATGAATAAACGTCTTTGGAATACCGTATATCTAGATGGCAGTGTACCTGCTGATGAAATAAAACGGATGATTGACGAATCATACCAAATCGTTGTAGACAATCTACCGACAGCGCAAAAAGACGAAATTTTAAAGCTGCTCTAAGCAAATGTAAAAACGCCTCCAGTGAGGCGTTTTTTGTATCATGTAAAACCCCATTCCTTTGCGTTAAATCAACGCCAATAGGCTTCAATACCAATACGCTAAATTAATACTAAACTGTATTTCAAAAACCGAGGCGCTTATGCAAAAAAAACTTAGAATTGGCGTATTAACGAGCGGCGGCGATGCGCCAGGAATGAATGCAGCTGTTCGCGCTATCGTGCTAGCCTGCAAGATACAAAACTTTACCTGTATGGGCTTTTCACATGGCTACAACGGTTTATTAGATGATGAAACATCGATACTTACAAGTCGTCACGTTAACGATGTTTTACGCCAAGGAGGAACCGTTTTACGCAGTGCAAGATGCAAAGGTATGCTTACTCCAGACGGCCCCAAACAAGCTGCAAACACGTTATTAAAACAAGATATTGATGCCCTTATCGTCATTGGCGGCGATGGATCATTTCGTGGCATGTTAGAAATAGAAAAACATTGGGATGGCTTATTAGTTGGTTTACCAGGCACAATAGATAATGACTTAGCGTTTTGTGATAAAACTATTGGCTTTGCCACTGCGGTGCAAACTGCCTGTGATGCGATAGACAAGATCCGTGATACTGCCAATGCGTTTGAGCGCGTATTTATCGTTGAGGTTATGGGACGACATAGTGGCCATATCGCCTTTCATGTGGGGCTTGCAACTGGCGCAGAGGCCATACTTTCTTTTGAGAATTTTGATGTTGCATCAACGCAATCCATTGTAGATGAGCTCAGTCAACAGATCTTGAAGCAACAACACGATAAACACTCAAGTTTTTTAATCGTACTAGCAGAAAACCTCTGGCCAAATGGTCCGGAGGCTTTGAAGAAAGCGTTAAAAGTTAAAGCGAATATTGAATCAGGCATTTGTATTTTAGGTCATATTCAACGCGGGGGCAGTCCAATTGCAGAAGACCGACTACTGGCTTCTAAACTTGGACTTGCGGCAGTCGACGCCTGCATCAACGGGTCACACCGAGTGATGCTTGGTGAGCTCAATGGTGAAGTAATAAAAACAGACCTAGAACAAACCATCAAACAACACAAACCGGTTTCTCCTTTTTGGGTGACTGCACACAAAAATGTACTGAAAGGGTTTATCTAGCTAGACAAACCCAATTCATTAACGTGAGCTAGCCATTAGTACCGTGGCGGCTAGTTCACATTAAAACAAAGATTGATTCAACCATAGATGACATAAAATACTCGCGCCGTAGCCTAATGCAATCACGGGCGTCCATTTTAAGTGTCCAAAAAAGGTATAATACCCTCTTGCTTGCCCCATTAGGGCAACTCCAGCCGCTGAACCTATCGACAATAGACTTCCTCCAACTCCTGCCGTTAGTGTAATTAAAAGCCATTGACCATGGGACATTGCAGGATCCATCGACAGTACCGCGAACATGACAGGAATATTGTCAATCAAAGCTGAAACGACGCCGAGAAACACATTGGCATACGTTGCGTCCCAGTCACCATACAGCGCCTCAGACATAAGGGATAAATAGCCCATAAAGCCCAGACCTCCTACGCACATTACAATGCCGTAGAAGAACAAAAGCGTATCCCACTCAGCACGAGAAACTTTTGCAAACACATCAAAAGGCACCACACTGCCCAAACGCTCTAGACGTTCCTCTTCATCAAGCTCTTGTGTCGCTCGCTTAACTCGCTCTACGGTACGATGGTGTGTGACTTTCAGGTAGTAGCCAAAAAACTGTAAATACCCCAGCCCCATCATCATGCCCATCACTGGGGGTAAATGCAAAAGCGTGTGACCAAGTACGGCTGTAGTTACCGTCAAAAGAAATAAACCAAGTACCCTTCGAGCACCGCGTTGTAACGTTAACGCTTCAATTTCCCCATGCGGCTTTTGGTTTTTAATCCAAAAACTCATGAATAAAGCAGGAATAACATAATTGACCACTGAAGGAATGAACAGCGCGAAAAACTCTAAAAAGTCCACCTTCCCAGCTTGCCATACCATCAAGGTGGTAATATCTCCAAATGGACTGAATGCTCCACCCGCATTAGCCGCAATCACGATATTAATACAAGATAGGTTAATAAAGCTTTTATCGCCTTGTGCTACTTTCATTACAACCGCACACATTAACAAAGCGGTCGTTAAATTATCTGCGATTGGAGAGATAAAAAAGGCGAGAAAGCCCGTGATCCAAAACAGGGCTCGATAGCTAAACCCTTTTTGCGTCATCCACACGCGAAGTGCATCAAAAGCACCACGCTCTTCTAGGGCATTAATGTAGGTCATCGCCACCAACAAAAACAGCATCAATTCGGCAAATTCAAGTAAATTATGTCGAAATGCTTCATGAGTCTGATCACTCATGCCATTTTGTGCATAGTAAAAACCTATCATGCCCCAAATAATGCCTGCCGCCACTAAAACAGGTTTGGACTTCCTTAAATGTAGCTTTTCCTCAAGCATGACAATTAGATAGGCTACTACAAACACAGCGATTGCGGCATAACCTATTGAAGAAGAAGTAAGATCAACAGCTTGCGATGCGGCAAATACCGGTAAGCTAGATACGCTTGCAATAACAACAAGCACAGTTAATAGACATGCACGTAGATTGGGCATGGTTATTCCTTGGCAACTTAATATGAAGGGAAAATTTTGGACTGTGAAAGTACCATAGATTAAGGAATTAAGAGATACCACTAAAGTAGAGGCATCTCTTAGGAAATTAAGTAATTGCCTTATTATTCAGAAGATTACGTTATACTATTTTTGTTCAGTGATTTTTTCTATAAATAGAATCAATAGCAGTCCAACAACAGCCAATCCAATACATAATAGGGTTTGTGGATCCATTCCAGTTTTCAACATAAACTCACCCGGCAATACATTCGCTTGCTGTAATGGCTTTTCTACGCCATGGCGGTTTGTGTAAGTTGTCACCGTCTCTTTCCAAGGCCAAAGCAAGTTAAGTGACCCTAATAAAAATCCTGCTAGTAACGAAAATGTAACTTGTTCAAAACGAGACAAAAGCCACGATAAAAAGCGCGAAAATGCCATTAAACCTACAATACAGCCAAGCAAGAACAAACCAATTAACATGACGTTTTTGTCGGTCACCGCACTTAAAACATGCCCATACATGCCCATTAATAAGAGAATAAAACTGCCAGAAATCCCTGGTAGTATCATCGCGCAAACCGCAATTGCACCTGAAATAAAATAAAACCACGTCGCGGGGTTCGCTTCTGTCGGTGCAATGGTCGTGATAACAAACGCAATCGCCGCACCTAACATACACGCAACGATTATTTTGACATCCCATTTAGCTACTTGCTTTGCTACATGCCAAAACGAGGCTAAAATTAACCCGAAAAAAAATGACCAAACCAAAGTCTGATAATGTTCTAGCAAATAAGTAATTAAATTAGCTAAGGAAGCAGCACTCGTTAAAAGTCCGCCAAATAAACACAATAAGAAAAAGCCATCAATGTGGTGCCAAGCAGCTTTAATACCTTGACTTCGCAGCACCTGTAGCGCCTGTAAATTGACACTTTGTATGGCGTTTAATAATCGGGCATAAATACCGGTAATAAACGCAATGGTGCCTCCGGATACGCCAGGTACAACATCGGCAGCGCCCATACCTGCCCCTTTAAGAAATATAAACAACCAATCACGTTTACGCGATACATCAAGAGACATGTTACTACAACTCCTTCATTTCAATTGTCACTATGGTAATCGTTCCACTATCCCTCGTCACCTTGAATCGTGAAAAAGAGACGATAGCGGTTTAGCCGAGTGACTTTTTCTTGCTATGATTACGTTTCAATTTAGAAAGGATAAAAACAAATGTGGTTTAGTAATCTTATCTGCTATCAGTTTAAGCAAGATGTTTCATACGATCAGAGCGAATTCGAAAAGGCGCTTGAACAAGACCAGTTTCGTCCTTGCTCTAGCCAAGAATTAAGCTCATTTGGGTGGACGAATGCGTTTGGTAAGCACGGGCAAACTCTTGCTCATTTTTCTCAAAAAAGTATTTTAGTGTGCGCCAAACGAGAAGAAAAAGTACTTCCTGCCGCTGTGGTAAATGACCTTGTGGCAGAAAAAATAGAACAAATTGAACGCGAAGAAAATCGTCCAGTTAAGAAAAAAGAAAAAGACGAGTTAAAAGAAAACATCCTAACAACCCTCTTACCACAAGCATTTAGAAAGTCTTCCTTACAATTCGCATTTATTGATACCGAAAAAGGTTGGATTATCGTTAACAGCGGTAGCTTTAATAAAGCCGAAGAATTATTAGCCTTACTTCGCAAAAGTTTAGGAACTCTTCCTGTTGTGCCAGCCTTCGCTAACTATGATTTAAGTGTGCACTTAACTGATTGGCTTACTAAATTTAATGCTCCAGCAAAATTTGAAATTGGCTTAGATGCTGAACTACAAGAAGCAGATGAAAATGGTGCGCAAGTAAAGTTTAAATCTTTTGATTTATCCAGTGATGAAATTAAACAACACTTAGACAATGGCAAATTGGTGACCAAGCTTGCTTTGGATTGGCAAGAGCGCGTGAAATTCATTTTCCAAAACGATGGTTCGTTAAAACGCCTGTCATACAGTGAAACGCTAAAAGAACAAAACGCTGACATTCCAAAAGAAGACATGGCAGTAAAAATGGACGCTGACTTTCTTTTAGTATCAGAAGAGTTAAAAGCGCTTGTTGCTGATCTGAAAGCAGGGTTGGGTGAGCCTGAAGCCTAAATTTTGCGCATATTATAAAAGCGCCATTGGCGCTTTTATAATTAAATACCTGACTCGTCTTATTTAAGCAAACATCGACTTAACATCGTCAAGCACTTGCATGTATGCTTCATCTGTGAACTGTTCAAGTGAACGTAAAACACCTTTGTCAACATACACCTGCAGCGCTGCTGTTTTATCCGATACTTGTAAAATACCTTCGATGATCGCACCTACACGAATAAAATCGACATAGCATACATGTTCAGGCTTATAGTTTGGATTCGCCCAGCTTTCTGCTACTTCAACAAACTCATCGGTAAAATCCCACTCGCGCATAATCGCACCACCAATTTTACCCGCCAACTTTTGAATAGCGTGTGCAAGAAAGCTCGGGTTAGCAAATACTTCCGGGTGACGCTCAGCCTCAGTTAAAATCGGTAAAACACCAATATTAAATACTAATGCGGCAAGCGTAATGGTGTCACGATTCATCGACGTATTTTTGTTAACGCGCAGATAAAAGTCCATTACGGTAATCGCTTGGGCAGCCACTTTTAAGGTTTTATCCCATGCTTTATCCATATAAGTTTTGATCAACTTATTATGAGAAACAAACAATTGCTCCATTGCCATCGCAGTTGCTA
This sequence comes from Pseudoalteromonas luteoviolacea B = ATCC 29581, assembly GCA_000333235.1. Taxonomy (GTDB): domain Bacteria; phylum Pseudomonadota; class Gammaproteobacteria; order Enterobacterales; family Alteromonadaceae; genus Pseudoalteromonas; species Pseudoalteromonas luteoviolacea_D. Next base: position 189,845 of record CAPN01000016.1, read on the forward strand.
TGTTTTTAATTTGACGCAATCCAATTCGTGTGACGGCTTGGTTTAAATTTGACACTTTTACAGTGCGCCCCATAAACGCACTGTTTGCAACTTTAATCATACGCGCCGCAAGTGCAGGGTCATGAGAAATGACTTCCGCCATTTGCATCAAATTGACATCAGGATCATCAGCAGCCTGTCTTACACGTACTGCGATCTCGGGTAATGTTGGTAACACTAACGTGTCATTATTGATCCTATCGATAAGGATGGTAAGTAAGGCATTTTCTGTTGACATAGGCAAAGATCCCTCAATCTTAAGCATCCACACAGCACAGTGGATACAGCTAACTTTGTTTTTATAGTCCTAGTATTGTCTAACTTTAGGATAAAGTTAAGAAAACTTTAAAAAATATTCATGAATTTATTTTTAACCACTTTTTACACAGGTACAAACACTTAACTTGCAGTAAATGACAGTAAAATCCGGTAAAGTAATCACGATACAACTAAGTAGAAAAATATTTCTAACTCAATAACCATCCTTTCATATTAGATAAAAATAATTAGGATCAAAATGAAACTTTCTAAACTTACACACGCCCTAATGCTTGGTAGCCTTGTTTCTCTAGCTGGGTGCAGTGAACCGACAATCTCAACAAAAATTGAAAATCAAAGTGCAGAAAAGCATGGTTATGAACTTACTCATACCGATCGCGCTCGTCTAAATATTTACACTGAAGTTGAACTAAGTGCGGATTTATCGCATTTAAGCGAAACCCAAAAACAAATGATAGTAAAACTTATCGATGCATCTAAAATTATGGATGATCTATATTGGAAACAAGCATTTGGCTTAAACAAAGCGGATTTTCTCGCAGCAATTAAGGATCCTGCGGTTAAACAATTCGCCGACATCAATTACGGTCCATGGGACAGACTCAATGGTGACAAGCCGTTCCTTAACGGATTTGCAGAAAAAGCGTTAGGCGCTGAGTTTTATCCACACGATGTCAGCAAAGAAGAACTGAACGCGAGTAAAGTAAATGACAAAACTGGGTTGTATTCGGTAGTCCGTCGCGATGAAAAAGGTGAACTATTTAGTATTCCTTACTCACAAGCATATCAAGCTGAATTAAGTGAAGCCGCGAAGTTATTGCGCGAAGCCAGTAAACTTTCCGAAGACACATCCTTTGCAAATTATTTAACCATGCGTGCCGACGCACTATTAAGCGATGAGTACCAAGCGTCTGATTTCGCTTGGATGGACATGAAAACGAACCCTATCGATGTAGTGATTGGTCCAATCGAAACGTATGAAGATCAATTATTTGGCTATCGCGCAGCGTTCGAATCTTATGTATTAATTAAAGACATGGCGTGGAGCGAACGCTTAGCCAAATTTGCAGCTTTTCTACCTGAGCTACAAAAAGGATTGCCTGTCGATGAAAAGTACAAACAAGAAATACCAGGCTCCGATGCAGACTTAAACGCTTATGATGTGATTTATTACGCAGGCCATTCCAATGCAGGGAGCAAAACCATAGCCATTAATTTGCCGAATGACGAGCAAGTGCAATTAGAAAAAGGCACGCGCCGCTTACAATTGAAAAATGCAATGCGGGCTAAATTTGATAAAATTATGGTTCCTATCGCTGAGCAGCTTATTGTGCCAGAACAACGTAAACACATTACCTTTGACGCGTTTTTTGCCAATACTATGTTCCACGAAGTGGCTCATGGACTAGGCATCAAAAATACCATTACCGATAAAGGCACTGTGCGCCAATCGCTACAAGAACATGCAAGTGCGTTAGAAGAAGGTAAAGCGGATATTTTGGGCCTCTACATGGTCGAACAATTATTGAAACAAGGCGAAATTACCGAGGGTACTCTGGAAGATTACTACATTACTTTTATGGCTGGTATTTTCCGCTCGGTGCGTTTTGGTGCGTCTAGTGCTCATGGTAAAGCGAATATGATCCGTTTTAATTATTTTGCTGAGCAAGGGGCATTTTCTCGCAATGAAGCAGGCCTTTACCAAGTTGACATGGAAAAAATGGCCGCCGCAATGGAAAGCTTGTCGCAACTTATTCTAACCATTCAAGGCGATGGTGATTATGAGCGTGTGTCAGCACTTATCGCAAGCCATGGCGACATTAAAACACAACTCGAAGCAGATCTTGCCAGACTTGCCGCCGCAAATATCCCGGTTGACGTTACCTTTAAACAAGGTAAACACGTACTCGGTTTGTAAACTTGAAGATACCAGTTTCAGGTTAACAGAGTAGATCGCATAAAGCATAAGAGGCTTAGTTGTCTCTTATGCTTAAAAGGGGATACAGTGAAAAAACCAGTAAGCCTACATCACTATGTTAAAAAGCGAAATGGCGTTCATTTAGGACACCCCGATTCACTCAAAAACATGTTAGCCCGTTCTTTTGGGGCAAACTCATTTGATGTTTTTTGGCATTATTGGAATCCAATATGGGGATTTTATTTATCCAAATGGGTAATGAAACCCCTCACCAAATCCTGCCCTCCTTGGCTATCTGTCGTTGCAACATTTGCGGTAAGTGGTGCGTTACATGACCTTGCCATTACAATTGTGAAGTTCAAACTCTCCCTTTTGTTTACTACTTGGTTTGTGCTTTTAGGCATTATTGTTGTGGTCTTTAAGCATTTTTCTCTTCACTACGGGCAGGTCGCTTGGTGGCGTCGAGCTTCGATGAATTTACTGATTTTAACCATAACGTTTTTTATAGCTCACTAACCCGTTTATACCCATCTATGGGTATATCTATAAGGACATTGTTAACCTAGTTCAACAACTCGTTGCTTTTAACTTTCTCAAAATGTTTTTTAATCACAGCAATCTCCTCGTCACGGTAAGGGACCATTGGGTTGACGCCCCAAACAGGTTTTGGCCATGCAGCATCATGCTTAAACCGCGCAATATGATGCACATGTAACTGTGGAACCATGTTACCAAGCGCTGCCACATTTAATTTATCAGGCGTAAAGACTTCTTTAATGAAACGACTCAACTGAGCACTTTCTTGCCAAAACAGTAGCTGTTGCTCATCATTAAGATCGATGATTTCTTTCACATTCGGTACTCTAGGCACTAATACAAACCAAGGATATTGGCTGTCGTTCAATAAGAGCACGTTACACAACGGCCATTGTGCTAAAACAATCCCATCACGTGCTAATTCAGGGGCTAGTTGAAATTCCATAATTCACTCCTAACTTTTGGGGGACATACCCCAATACTCTCATTTTTTTGCCACTTTACCCGATTTAACCTGAACTTGTGATAGTGGATGTGATAAAACCCTTCCATTAAACACTAAAATGAAGGAAGCCCGCGTGCGCAAAATTCTCTCACTTACCTTCGTCGGACTCAGTGCAATTAGCACTGGTGTCACTGCCGATCCCTTGTCTATCGAGCGTATCTATGCAAGCCCTGGATTAGAAGGGAAAGCCCCGATTAAGCTAAAATTTTCACCCGATGGAACTCGCGTAACCTATCTGCAAGGTAAACGTGAAGACCAAAAACGTTTTGACCTTTGGGAATATAATCTTAAGGATAAAAGTAACCGCTTATTAGTGGACTCACAAGCACTGTTTTCAGGCAAAGAAGAACTCTCAGACGAAGAAAAAGCACGTCGCGAAAGGCAGCGGATCTATGGGCGTGGGATTTTGGAATATACTTGGTCTAACGATGGTCGCGCATTGCTTTTTCCGCTCAATGGTGACTTATACTATTACCAGCTAGAAAGCGGTAAAAGTAGAAAGCTAACAAATACCGCGGCTTTCGAAACCGACGCCAAATTTTCCCCCAAAGGCAATTACGTTTCGTTCATTCGCGAGCAAAATCTATATGCATTAGAGCTTGCCTCTGGGAAAGAAATCGCCCTCAGTGAAGAGGGTGGCGGTACAATTAAATATGGTATGGCTGAGTTTGTTGCTCAAGAAGAAATGAGTCGAATGACTGGTTATTGGTGGGCAAACGATGAAAGTAAAATCGCGTTTACTCGTATAGATGAAAGCCCAGTTAAAGAAGCCATCCGTAATGAAATCTATGCTGAAGAAGTAAAACTGTTTAACCAACGCTACCCTTTCACCGGAACCAACAACGTTACGGTCGAACTGGGTGTAGTTACGCTCAATAACCAACAAATCAACTGGGTCGATCTCGGTAAAGAAAAAGACATTTATCTTGCACGCGCACAATGGACGCAAGATAGCAATGTACTTAGCTACCAGTGGCAAAATCGCTCACAACAGAAATTGGAGCTGCGTTTATACAACGCTGACAAGCGAACTCAACACGTCGCTGTAACAAAAACAAGTGACACCTGGATAAACTTGCACGATGATTTACATTTCTTAAACGACAAAACGCATTTCATTTGGGCATCTGAGCGTAATGGCTTTAAACATCTCTATTTAATGAATCTCTCAGGAGAGATTATTAAGCAGCTGACCGATGGGCACTGGATAGTCGAAGAGATCAAGGCCGTTGATGAGCAAAATGGCATGATATATTTCGCTGGACGCAAAGATACTGCGCTTGAAAGCCATTTATATAAAGTGCCTTTATTTGAAAATGGTAAGATTGAACGGTTGACTCAGCTCGGTGCATATCACAATGTTGTTGTATCTAAAGATGCTAAAACCTTCATCGACAGTGCATCTACAGTAATTCAGCCATCTTCTGTTTCACTCCGTGCTATTGATGGATCATTTATTACTTGGCTTGAAGAAAACAAACTAGATAAAAGCCATCCTTTATCTGCTTATTTGCCTGATTTGATTGAGCCAGAATACGGTACATTGCAAGCTGAAGATGGCCAAATGATGCATTACCGTTTGTTTAAACCAAAATCCCTCGAAACAGGTAAAAAATACCCTGTTATCGTTAATGTATATGGTGGCCCTCACGCTCAACGTGTTACCAATAGTTGGCGCGGCAAGAACCTCTATTTTCAATACTTGGCTCAGCAAGGCTACATTGTATTCCAACTAGATAACCGAGGCTCTTATAACCGCGGCAAACGATTTGAAGACCCTATTTTCAAACACTTAGGTGTAGTTGAAGTAGCAGACCAAATCAAAGGGGTTGAGTTTTTGCGAACACTTGAATATGTCGACCCAAAACGCATTGGTATTTATGGTCATAGCTACGGCGGCTATATGGCATTAATGACCATGTTTAAAGCAGGCGACTATTTTGCCGCTGGTGTTTCTGGCGCCCCAGTAACAGACTGGGCTTTATATGATACCCATTATACAGAGCGTTACCTTGGACACCCTGCGACCAACGCGGATGGATATGAGAAAAGTGCGGTATTCCCATACGCAAAGCACCTAAAAGGCCCGTTACTTATTTATCATGGAATGGCAGATGACAATGTACTGTTTACTCATGCAACCAAAGTATTTAAAGTATTACAAGACGATGTGAAAACATTTGAAATGATGACTTACCCAGGTTCAAAACACAGCCTAAATGGTCAAAGTGTGCAAACACACTTACATAAAACCATCACCGACTTTTTTGACAGACACTTTAAATAACCACACTTAGATTTCCCCAAAAATCGAATAGCACGGCAGTAAATGTCATGCTATTCGACTAATTGCCAATTGCTCTTTAATTACCTGAATTGATTTCAATTTATTGTTTTAAAACAAGTTTTAATAATATTTTCTCTGGCTTTTCATTTTATTTGCGCTAGTTTTATACCGTATCAACTTGATTTAACTGCTTTGAGGTTGCGGATTCTTAAGGAGCACAATGAATGAATGTCTTAAGTCGACTTTCCATTTTGAAACGTTTAGCGTTGGTATTGTCTGTTGTCATTTTAGGTTTATTGATCTTAAGTATTACCAATCTCAAACTGCAATATTCAGCGCTAGAACGGTTGCAATATGAAAAAACTCAACATGTCGTTGAAAATGCGCATAGTTTAATCACCCACTACTATGATTTATATCGAGCAGGGAAACTCACAGAAGAAGACGCTCAGCAAAAAGCGCTCGAATCAATTGCTGCTTTACGCTATGAAGGTGACAACTATTTTTGGGTTAACGACTTTTCTCCAGCCATGGTCATGCACCCAATGAAACCAGAACTTAATGGCAAATCCTTGAGTAGCAATCAAGATCCAGATGGCAAACGGTTATTTGTAGAAATGGTTGAGGTTGTTGTCAAAGATGGCGCTGGATTTGTGCCCTACAAGTGGCCAAAACCTGGGCAAGAGAAACCAGTCGATAAAATTTCGTATGTTAAAGGTTTTAAACCTTGGCAATGGATTATTGGCTCGGGAGTTTACCTCGATACCATTAAAGCTAGCTTCGCGGAACTGCGAAATCACCTAATAATCAACGTTAGTTTAATCATCCTGATTGTGGGCGCGCTTAGTGTAGTGATTGGTCGCAGTATTGTTCAACCGATTAACCACGCGGTAAACATGATGAAAAGTATTGCTCAAGGTGAAGGAGACTTAACTCAGCGCTTAGAAGTAAAAGGCAAAGATGAAATCACTGAGCTCGCTTCCTATTTCAATCTTTATACTGAAAAAATGCGCAGCAGCATAGCGAGTGTTGCAAACAACGCCAAAGAGGCTGATAAACTTGCTAATCATGTTGACAACGCGAGCCATAAAAACCTTCGCTTCATCGAGGAACAAAATGACAGTAGTCGCCAAATCGCGACTGCAGTAGAGCAAATGAGCCATCAGATCCGCGAAGTCAGTAATAATGCAATTGAAGCAGACAACGCAGCTAAAGAAGCCATTGTTAATGCCACATCGGGTAAACAAGTCGTTGATAAAACAATTAAAGCCATTGAAAAGCTAACGCATACGATTGAAGAAGTAAGCCAAGTCACGAGTGAACTCGCCACACAAACAAATACCATAGGCTCTGTACTTGATGTGATCCGCGGGATCTCGGAACAAACAAATTTATTGGCGCTGAACGCAGCCATAGAAGCTGCTCGCGCTGGCGAACAAGGACGTGGATTTGCCGTTGTTGCTGATGAAGTACGCACGCTGGCTAGTCGAACAGGTCAAAGTACCGATGAAATTCAAGTAATGATTGAGAAACTGCAGCAAGGCGCAAAAGCGGCCGTAAATGCGGTGACGCAAAGCCAAGCAATATCCAAAGATACGGTTAGCCAAGCCGCTGAGGCGAATACAGTATTAGAGGAAATAGAACGCCTTATTCATATTATTTCAGAAATGAATAGTCATATTGCGCATAGTGCAGATGAACAAAGTACCGTCGCGCAAGACGTAAACAAACGCATCTGCCAATTATCGGATTCAACGCACCATAGCTTAGATACAACGCAAGCACTCACAAGTGCAAGTGAACGATTGAAACGAGCTAGCCACGACTTGAACAACGTAGTGACTAGCTTCAAGATTTGAAAACCTTAATCAGGGTATTATTTTAACAATACCGAGCAAATAAACTGCTGATCGTTGCGGGCATAGGTTTACCATGCTGCCAATCGCCACCTTCTACACCACTTCCAGCTATATCCATATGAACATAAGGAAGTGGTTTTGTAGAACTCAGTCCGTGTTTATCTAATCCACCTACAATGCTCAAAAAGGCCATTGGGAATTGATGACCTCGCGCGGTCACTGCAGACGGAGCGTTATTACTCGATAGTACATCGTCCGCCAACGTTCGAGGTTTAACGAAATCAAAATCTTCACGACGACTGCGCGATACTTCCGCGCAATCTGCCCATAAATCACCTTGTTCAACTAACTCTCTCGATACATTTGCAGCACGAGCTGGTCCATTTTCCACATAAGCACTATATGGTCCCATCGCTCTTGCAGCATGACCTGTTAAGGTCGCGACCGTAAACAAAACAGGATTGACTTCATTAAGTGCTTGGTCTTTCAGTTCACTAAGCAGATCCCCCATGGCTAATCGGCCTTCGGCATCTGTATTACCGATTCTCACACGTACTCCTTCGCGAGTATGCACAATTTCATCTGGCACAAAACAATCAGAACCAATGGAGTTTCTCACTACTGCTAAGTATGCAACCACTTTAACCCCTTTAGGCTTATACTCTGCCACAGATTTCATAAAACCGGCCACACACGCTGCACCACCTTTGTCTCGACTCATACCCGCCATAAAACCACCGACTTTCAGATCGGCGCCGCCGGTATCATAAACAAGCCCCTTACCAACAAACATTAGCGTGCGCACCACTTCGTCACTCGGGTTATACGTCATTTTAATCACGCAAGGATGATGGCGCTCTACGGCATACGAGGCACGAGCCACTGTGCCAAGCATGGGGTATTCTTTATCGAGTGTCGCTCTATCGCTTATCACCTCAACTTCTACCGCACTGTCAGTAAAAGCCGCTTTGCAATACTGTGCAAAACGCATTGGTGCCATACGCTCAGGTTCAGTTCCACTGAGATCGCGCGCAACATAATGACCTGCAGCTAATGCATTTAGTCTTTCACAACGCGCATTATCTGCACCAATCAAAATAATTCGGTTAATTGGTTCAATAACATCACCTAAGTGCTCTCTTGCCTCTAAAGGTTGCCATAAACTCTGACAAGCGCCTAAATACGCAACATCAAGAGCATGTTGATAACGAGCATCAATATCAACACCCATAATAGCAAGCGCTGGTGAAACCGCTCCCGCTGCTTTTGCTTCTTGAAACGCTAATTTCGCAGCATCATAAACTCGACGAACATCATCAAAATCACGATTCAGTGGGCCTGTTGGTGCTAAAATCAGTCGTTTACCTGGCACTTTCTCATGCACAAGCAAACTTACTTTCGTGTTTATTCTCGCATCCACATTCAGATATGGCTGCACAATGGCGTTAAGTTCATCGTTTAATGAAGCTGAGTTAGCGCAAATGACGATAAGTGCATCAGCCTGACTTGGAAATAAATCTACTGCGGGATATGCAATTGGAAAAGACATAAAAAAGGCCCTGTATGAGAGATAGGGCCCAAATTATCAAGCAAACGGTAAGAGATTACAAACTTACGAGTTGGATCCCATTACCGCTTCACTCGGCTTATTTTTGTGTTTTGAAATCACCGACCACGCTTCTAACATAACCAGTACACTCACCACCAAAACAACTAAGTCAAGCGTTACCAGTAACCAGTTACCTTGTTCATAATATTCAACTAATTTAATGATACCAGCAAAAAACGCCATCACTAAAACAAAGCTCATTGGGATTAAGGTATATTTAGCCGGTCGTCCAAGTTTAATGAGATACACAGAAATAACCAACAAAGTTAAGCTTGCGAGAATTTGGTTCGTTGAGCCAAATAAAGGCCAAATGATCATACCGCCGCTACCTGATGCTCCACCCGCTCCAAATGCCAATAATAAACAACAAGCGACTGCAACTAACGTCGCAACGATGCCATTTTTTAACACTGGAATTTGATAAATATCCCCCCACTCCTGAATAATATAACGCTGTAAACGGACGCCAGAGTCCATTGTGGTTCCGGCAAACAAGACCACCATTACCGCCAGTAAAGTAGAAGAAATTTCACTCGGGATCCCCCAACCTGCTTGGATCATATTTGAGCCACCGGTAATAAACGCACCAACACTTCCCGCACCTAAATGACTATAGATCTCATGCCATTGCTCAGGTGTAACCGCGAGCATCACACCGCTCACCGCTACGAGTGTAATTAATGCAAGAGAGCCTTCACCAACAGCCCCTAAATAACCAACAAATCGTCCGTCTGTTTCTTTGTTTAATTGTTTAGACGATGTACCTGAAGACACGATACCGTGAAAACCAGACACTGCACCGCAAGCAATCGTAACGAATAACAGCGGAATGATACTTGGTGTGTTTACCGCTGTTTCAGTATTAAATGCAGGCGCGGTAATATCGGGCATCACGACAAAAACCGCACCGTAGAGCAGCACCAGACCAACCAACAACTGCATACCATTAATGAAATCTCGCGGCTGTAATAACATCCAAACAGGCAATAATGAGGCTACGGCTGCATAAACAAAAAGAATCAGGATCCAGTTTGCTTTGTCGCTCAAACCAAACATCTCTGTTGGCAGTGCGAGCGGCATGCCTGATCCCATATAAATAGTCGCATATAATACCGCAACGCCAATCGCAATTAACGGCATCATTGGGACATTACGCTTTAATAGAAACCCTATTACCACAGCCACTGCAATCGCTGACCATGCAGGAAAAACGGCACTCGGGTTTGCAACAAATGAGTTGGCAATCACCACTCCAAATACCGCATTCACCATCAATAGTACCAAGAAAACAACCACCATGAACAAGGCTCTTGTGCGCTTACCGATGACCGTTTCAGACAGGGCTCCCATCGACTTACCTTTATGACGAGCACTTGCCCAAAGCGCCCCCATATCGTGAACTCCGGCAAAGAAAATCGTCCCAAGCACCACCCACAGCACAGCTGGGACCCAGCCCCAATAAACTGCAATTGCAGGCCCAACAATTGGCGCTGCACCTGCTACGGAAGTAAAATGATGCCCCCATAAAACCAGTTTATTGGTTGGTACATAGTCTGTACCATCATTTAATTCGTGAGCTGGCGTAACAAAGTTATCGTCCATCTTAAAGATTTTTTCAGCAATAAACTTTGAATAAACAAACCACCCAAACAGCATACCAAGTATGCCGACTAGCACGATCATAATGGATTGCATACGTGTTCCTTTTTGTTATTAATTTAACCAAATCAATTCACGCTAGCACAGTGTTTAAAAATAACACTAATCATTTAGTCTAATTTAAAGAAGGTGATTAGACCCAAAATCAACCGGTGCCTGTTCAGGATGGGCGATCATGACTAAAACAAACCGAGTTGGTTTTGATGGAGGCCACTTTGATTGTCTACTTCGTTTAGACCAACTTGAAGCCCAAGTAAACGCACTGGCTTGTTGCGACGTTTCTCTAGTATGCAATTAAGTAAAAAAGCGAGTTGTTCGGAATCGAGTTTATGGGATTGGCATTCTTTGGTGGTTTGCTGAAAATCATGATACTTCACTTTCACACCCAACTTCGAAATAGTGCGAGTTTTAAGTACATTGATCAATCGCTTTTCCAACTCAGGAAGAAGTGTCTCTGTTAGCACGGCATGTAATAAAGGGGGCTCAATTAAATCTGTTTCAAAGGTGGTTTCAACCCCTACCGATTTTCTCACTCGCTCAGTAACGACTTCGCGACTGTCTAAACCATTGCAACGTTGCCAAAGCACCGCTCCAAATTTCCCAAGTTGCTTTACTAACACAAGTTGATCGAATGCTTTTACATCTTTTCCATATTCCAACCCCATGGCAAGCAGCTTTTCGTAGGTGACTTTCCCCACACCTGGAATTTTTCGTAGCGGTAACGCATCAATAAACGACTGAACTTCATGAGGCGGGATCACAAATTGACCGTTCGGCTTATTCTCGTCGCTTGCAATTTTAGCTAGAAATTTAATTGGCGCGATACCCGCGCTGGCCGTGAGACCCGTCTCGTAAAAAATATCTTCACGTATTTTTTGCGCAATTAGCGTCGCGCTACCTTTACAAAGTGTGCAGTCACTTACATCGAGATAGGCCTCATCCACCATAACACTTCATTAGATGAGAAAAGTGATTAACCGATTATATTTAAATATATTTTTAAAGACCAACGGTTCTCATGTTCTAATTACCAAAAGTTGAGAATACTCAGTTAGGATTCTCAACTTTTACTGAGAAATTTGCCAAAATATATGAAAAGTGCATAGACGTTCTGCTTCCATAGTGATTTGAAAAGAACGAAATCAATGCAAATTTTTTTAGATTATATTTTATGTTGTCATTAATAAGCCAGAGAATAGCATGAACATGATTACTTTCTATCATGGCTAACACCTTAAGTGGCTGTTTAAAAGTATTTAATTTTTAAAAATTATTTTCGTAAGCGCAAATATAATAGGCTGCCGGATAAACCCAAAGAAATTATGTACTTACCCCAGATCACGAACACTTTTATCATTCCGTAATGCTCATTGTGTATTATTTACTTTATAAATCAATAGGTTAATATTGGTTGCGCGATTAAAATAATAAGATACAAACATGAAAGAAGATAAATTGCCCGTCGAGTCGATAGAAGAGCTAAATAGAACATTGCGGTCTTTTCCAGAACCAGACTATGCACTACAACTGCCCCAAAACGCAAAAGGTTATGCAGTAATTGGCAACTGCAATGGAGCTAGAGAACAGCGTTTAATAAATGAAATAATAAATAAAACCCCACCTTTTAAAAAGGTTTTCATTGTCTACGAACAGCCACTTAATGCTTCTCCTGATTTTATCGCAGAGCATTATAGTAACCCGATAGAACGAGTTATTACGTTGGATGAAATGACTGAGGTAACGGGCGGCATTATTAATTTGGATTGGACTATACCATCTCGCCTCAAAATACTTCTGACGCTTATCAATGCTATGTCTGATGAGTGCGTTGTTTTTTTCGCAACAGGCAGTTTTGCAGAACAAGTAAAAGAACGAGTACGTTTAGTAGCTCACCTTTGCGATAAAATAGTCATTTCATTGAACAAGCAAAAGCCAAATTCACTTCGTGCAGGTTGGTTTCTCTCTCATGATCCAAGTATGGAACGAGCAAATTTCGCCTGTTGGGAGAAAGTAAATACAGAAGAAGGCTATCAATACAATTTATCTGTATTGTCATCTGACCAAATGAAGCAATTGAATGTTGCCTAATCTGTGCAATTATAATTTGTTATATTTTGTTAGTAGGTAACGTAAATGAACGTATTATTTCTATGCACCTCTAACGTTAATCGAAGTCGCACTGCTCAAGAGCTTTTCAGCGCAATTGATAAAGCAAGTAAATACCAATCGGCAGGTTTAAGCAAAAAATATGTTGAAAAAGCTGGTACAACGCTTTGCACTGAAGAGTTGCTAGGCTGGGCTGACAAGATATATATCTTCGAAGATTTTCATTTAGAAAGAATTATTCATTACACTGGCAAAATACATCTTCATAAAATTACAAATCTAAAAATTGAAGACAAATACAAGTATTTTCAACGAGAATTAGTATTGTTGCTACTACAAAAATTATTTAGAAACAGTAATGTTATCGTTTAGCTTTTGCTATCGAGCATCTCAATCAGCTCATCATAATCATGTTGGGCTGTATAGCTTATTGATAATTCATGCTTGTACTTAATGTCGTGAATAATCATAAAGTCATTATTACGTGTGACTTGCTGATCTAATTTTTTGATAAAAAACTCTGAAATATAAAACTGATAATTATCGAAAACACTTATACTTTTAAAGCTATGAGAAGGCTGTTTCTGCTGATAAATCTCATTAAACTCAGACATTAATGAAAGCAGCTTGCGCTTACGTTTTTGAGCATTTAGGTTAATCACTCTCATATTGTCCCCTTTAATTGCTTTTAGTCTGATATCTCTATGAAAGAGTTAAAATCAATTTTTTTGATTCCTCAACCTGTGATATGACAATGTATTACGTTATCCAACAATGGAGAGTGATTCCAGCAGTTCAAACTATCCTAATTCTTTGATATTCAATGTTGTACTTTGTAATATATTTGACTCTGTTGCCTCAATTCCTTATCGATACGATTATCAAGTAACGGAAGCATTTTGTACAAAGACAAATATCGTTAGTCAGTAACGGTAATTAATGGAGTAGTTATGAAAAAAATATTTTGTTTATTTGTACTTGTATTTTCAGCAGTTCTTCAAGCTGATACTAAATCATTGGTTTATATCAATTATGATAGCTGGCAGATCTGGTACAATTGCGAAAAAAGGGGGTATGAATATTTTCATTACACAACGGTTAAAGATGAAGGAAATTTGTCTCGTTTTTCTCCATTCCATCAAGAAGATTCTCTTCCTGAAAACTGTCGTCAATTTTCGACTTCGCCATATCGTACAGATGAAGATAACCCTAAATTTGATAGAGGACATGGTGTACACCAAAATATTTGGGACCACTCCAAAGAGCTTATGGAAAGATCTAACAGTATGGCTAATATTGTCCCCCAAGCCAGTTACCTAAACCGCTATGGTGTTTGGCGTAAGACAGAAGAACTTACGGAATGTTATAGGGACTTAGGAAAAGTTGAAGTTTGGGGAGGTGTCATATGGGGTGACAACACCAGTAATGATTACTTTTTAAAGTCTCATGGCGTTGTTACACCAGATTTTTTATGGAAAGTAATAATTCTACCCAACAAAGAAACTTATGCATGGCTTATGCCTAATGATGACACTCCAAAAGCACAACTGATTAATGATTATTTGATTTCACCTAAAGAGCTAAGCCAAAAAGTAAAATTAGATTTTAAACTTTCAGAAAAAGAACTTAATGAAGTGGACATATCTTCACCCAAAAGACCAAAGGGATGTTCTCTTAAATAATAATGATATGAAATTAAAAAAGGAAAGCTACGCTTTCCTTTTAACTGAATATTATTTCACAGCGTGCCAAGCTAAGCCGAGCAGCTTGTCTTCAGCGTCATCTACTACACCATCTGATTCAGCTACTTCAAGTAAAAACTTCATGAGCAACTCTCTTTCAGCGTTACTAACAGTAAGTTGCGAAAGGTATTCAACGATGCCATCAATCGAGCCACCTTCTAGCATATTTTTAAGCTCTTTGGCTTTAGATATTGCCTGATCAGTAATTTCTTTTGAAGATGAGTTATGGTGCTTTGTTATGAAATTAAATATTTTATTTTTTTCCTCATCTGAAAATTCGCCATCAATTCCAGACATGAACATAGCGAATGCTGTGAATGCTATTACACTTTCTTTGTTTGGCACTACGTCTTTTTCATTCTCTAGGGTTGTTAGCTTATTTCTGTATGCAAAAATAGCGTTAGCAAAATCAACATGGTTGTGGTCGTTTGAAAAATGGATATCAAACTTTTCATCGCCCACTTTTAAATTCATTACCCCCTGTATAGTTATTGCTCTTTTAGGGTTGTCTTTGAATCGCTGATCCTTCCCGCCTTTTTTATTGACGTACTGCCAAGTTTCTCCCACTAAGTTCGCATCGCTAGCAATTGGAAATGAACTTGTAAATTTAGTTCTATGAATTGAAACAGATACATCTTTATATTCGTACTCTTCAAAGCCATCCCCAAATTTAATACGGACTTTATCTGGCATAAAATAAACTGTGCAGTCACTAAGTTTTATACTTGGAAAGTTAATTTCAGAATTTATACCATCGATTTGAGATTCAGAGTAAGACGCTGGCTCAGTCGAAACAGATGAACTCGCTCCAGAAGTGTACTTAACATCCTTTGAAACTGTTTCAGAAATAATTTCAATTAATTCTTCTGTATTGTATGACTTAGAAATATTGTTAAAGGCTTCTGCTATCTCTTCAGGCATACTGTATTTGAGGCTTGGAGGGTTTTTCAGGCTTGTATAAAACTCTTTAATACTTTTTGCCACAGTCTGATTTTTGTAATCCAAAAAGAATCCAATGGGAATGGCAACAAAAAAGGCCAGTGAAGCTGATATACCTAAAGAATCTTTCCAGTTATTATCAGAAAAAAACCACAGCCCTAAAAAGCCCACGACAATTGTTATTACTGGTAAGGCGTAAGAGAAAATAAGCCTTTCAGAAAACTCATCAATAAAATCTGTCAGTGTTTCAAATTCACTTGAAGTCTTATTCTCGTAACCGCCAGATTTAATTATTACTTCATAATCCATGTCGTTGTCCTTACTTCTTTAAACCATTTCTAATATTACTTACACCTGATACACCTCGTTTACTGATCATATCGGGTGAAAAAAATCTACCTTCTTTATTTACAACAAGTCTTGCAATTATGGGAGTAGCTACCATTGCAAAAATCATTGCTAATGCACGGTTTTGCCTCCTTTGCTTTGCGTTCTTTCCGCTTGGATTAAGGATATTTAAAATGGCTAATATGAATAATACCCCCCATGTAACTTTCGTGATCAGTACGATAGGCATCATCAGTCTTACACCGCCTTGCCATGACTTTTGAGCAGCTAGGTATATTAGAATTAATGATGGTAATGTAAGCAATATTAGTTTCAACTCTTCCATAACCGGAATAAAGTTAAATATAAACAGCATTGCTACTGGTACTGCTAAAATTCCGAAAGAGTAACCTAAATCGTCAAAATCTAGAAAGATAACAGTCTTTCGCATTGCTCCTGCAATAGTTCCAATGATCACAATCGTAAGTAATATGGAGCCATACAATTTAGCATTGTCTTTCTGTTTTATATTGCTATTAGGATCTGAAATGATGTCTTTAGCTTTCTCATCTATTGGAATTGGGGGGGCGGTAACTTGCTCTTGTTTCTCGGTAGAAGAGTCATTTGCTTGAACAGAGTCATACGCATATACGAGTGAGTTGAAGCAAAAAAATCCTATTAAAATTAAACTTATTATTTTTTTCACAATCCGATACCTCATCATCCTTGGATTTATTTATGAAAAAATATATATGAATTTCCGTGTCTTATAAATAGGATGACCCAATTTTTATTTGTTGAGGCGCGTTTATAACTCATCAATGATTGAAATGACTCAGTAATCAATAGTCATTTTTAATGCAACTATAGCAAGCTATTTAATGTTACATGGTAACTATAAATTAACAATCAGTCCGATATAGATTCTTACTCCCATTCATCAACTGGACGCGTTCTCATTCCCGTGCTTAAACTTTGATAGATTATCAGGTTTCAGGTGGGCATCATCAAAACAAATAAACGCATCCAACTATCCTTAGCTAAGCCACTTCTAGTTCATGTTCTATACAGCTAAACAAGTAATACTCTGCAATCTCTGCACTACCAAATACGGTTTCTATACGGTTTTTCGCAATTAGCCTAAACTCAGGATAATCATACATATGCAGCCCATTGAGCCAAGTTTCAACAAGAATTTTGGGTGGGAATTTATGCTTCCATTCCATGATTTCATTCCTTTTAAATCAAACAAGAGTAATGATAGACAAAACTCTAGAACTTTCAATTTTTAGAGAACGATTCAAATTTTCTTCATAAATTGCTAAAAAGAAATTAAACTGTATGTATATACAGTTTAATTTAAAGTTTTATGAAAGTTATTCCAATCTACATTGAAGCTGGAATCACTGGCTTTGAGTCTCCAGCGGCAGAATATAAAGAGCTAGGGTTATCTTTAGATGACCTTTTGATCCAGCACCCTAATGCTACCTTCATAGGCGTAGCAAATGGTGAGTCTATGAGAAACGTTGGCATTTTTGACGGAGATCTTCTTATCGTTGATAGAGCCGAAGCTACCAAACATGGTGATATTATCGTTGCCAATTTCAACGGTAATTTTGTCTGCAAAATCTTAGATAAAAAAAGAAAAGAACTGTTATCAGCTTCTCCTGATTACAAAGCTGTTGCAATTTCAGAAGCCGATGTCTTTCAAATAGAGGGAGTTGTAACTCGTTCAATAAGACTTCATAGAAAAACCAAAGAGCTATTAACGTGTTTGCATTAGTAGATGCTGTTGCTTTCTATGCGTCAGCGGAAAAGGTATTTGATCCAAGCATTCGGAGTAGACCTGTCGTTGTTCTTACAAACAACGATGGATGTATTTGCGCTGTTTCGCCTGAGGCCAGAAAGCTAGATATTCCCAAGTTTGAGCCTTACTTCAAGCTAAAAAACTATCTAAACCAGCACAACGTGGTTGTGCGCTCTTCTAATTATGAGCTTTATGCAGACTTGAGCAGTCGTATGATGAACACTATTGCTAGATTCTGTGACAACCAACACATTTACTCGATTGATGAGTCATTTCTTCAATTCACAGGCTTTAAGTCGATTGTCAACGATTGGCATCAATATGGACAAGATATACGTTTGACAGTTTGGCGTGAAACTAAATTGCCAGTAGGTGTGGGCTTCGGTATTACGCCTACTTTAGCAAAAGCTGCTAATCATGCAGCAAAAAAACTGAGTGGCTTTAATGGGGTGGCAGTTATTGATGACAAACTATCTGCAAAGGCTATTTTGCAGCGAATGAGCGTCACCGATGTCTGGGGAATTGGTAGCCGATTAGGTAAAAAGCTAAACTTAATGCATATCAATACTGCTTGGGATTTAGCACAACAATGTCCAAAGTATATGCGTAAACAATTTTCTGTTGTAGTAGAGCGAACAATAGAAGAGCTTAATGGCAAGACTTGTCTTGCTTGGGATGAAATAAAACAAGACAAACAAGAGATTTTCAGCACTCGCAGTTTTGGTGAACGTGTTACCAACATTAATGACTTAAAAGCTGCTTTAGTAACTCACAGCAGCATTGTAAGTCGAAAGCTAAGACAACAAGCGTCATTGACAAAAAGGCTTGTTATATTCGCTCATAGCTCAATTCATGAAGACAGCTTCTATAAACGCAGTTTTCTATATGACTTTCCTGTCGCAACTAGTGATAGTCGAGTTATTGCAAACGCGGTGAGCGAAGTACTTCCTCAAATTTTTTCAGCCAATGTTCGATTTTATAAGGCCGGAATTGGTGCAATTGACTTAATTTCCGAAAAATACATCCAAGAAGATTTATTTAGTCCATGTCGAGACAATAAACCTCTAATGACCAGCATGGATAAAATTAATAAGCGATTTGGCACAGGAACGGTCAGGTTAGCCTCCGAACAACAGAGCAACCGTTGGGCGATGAAGCGTGACTTCCTTAGCGCCCGTTACACCACCAGATGGAGTGATATACCTATCATTAGTTGCTGATTGTGTGGCTATTAAAATAAGAAATTGTTTATCAATTTATCTCAAATTTAATTTGTGGAAATTTAGTGGAAATCTTATCCATAAAACGTTGAATATTGCCGATCCCCCAATTTCTTGCAACATAATAACCTTTGTTATTATATGTGAGTTCGGCTTCATCATTAGTACGATATTTACGATACTTAATTTCTGTTTCGGTAAACTCATCTGGTTGTTTTAGTAATTGGAATGAGCAGCTTTTATCTTGTCGAAGAAAATTAAATATTTCATCATTTATCAGCCCCTTTTCTTCAATAAGCTTTACAGTCGAATAACCTAAATCAGACTTTTTGATGTTCTGAACGGTCAATTCATTGTCAAAATATATATTTAATAAACTTCTATCTTTAGTCGTTCCTGAAATGCTATCTAAAGCAGAGCTAATGTTATCCCTAGTATCCTTATCTTGATCTGGATCTGAACTAATCGCATAAAGCGCAGACAATATTAACTTCTGATTTTTATCCCAAAAACGAGTTAGTAGCTCTCTTTCTTCATTGCCTATCGCCATGATCAAACCTTGTTTATGCTCTTCATCTTCTTCACTTTGAGTCGGTTGGCTCAACGTTTGAAGGTATTCGTTAATAATTGTTCGAGTCTTATCTGTTATGTCTTTGTTTAGTATCGGTTCTAACAAGTAATCAACAAGGTTCTG
This sequence comes from Pseudoalteromonas luteoviolacea B = ATCC 29581, assembly GCA_000333235.1. Classification (GTDB taxonomy): domain Bacteria; phylum Pseudomonadota; class Gammaproteobacteria; order Enterobacterales; family Alteromonadaceae; genus Pseudoalteromonas; species Pseudoalteromonas luteoviolacea_D. The sequence continues at coordinate 209,372 of CAPN01000016.1, forward strand.
ATAATTTGTTTGAATAAATTGCTTACATGAACACTCTGGCTCTTCCAAATCACTTAATTCAATACCTGACAATGGTGTTAGAAATACATATAGATTTATACAGTTTTCGCCTTTTCTACTTTCATAGTAATCGAAATACTTAGTCGTTTGATCGCTATGCTCTTTAGTCGTGACTTTGTTCTCAATAATAATGCGAAGTTTTTTTGCCGTGTCAAAGTAAACTATTTCTGCCTCAATCAATATGTCCACTCGCCCGACAGATTGAATACTCTTTTCGGTGTAAGTCTGTAAATCTTTGACAGTAAGGTCACCAGTGATAATTGAATCAAATAGTGCCTTATGTGGCTCAGCTTGAGGTGCTAATGAAGACAGCACTATGATTTCTAGAAATTTTTTGAAAGGATAGTCACCTAAGTTATGGCTTTCTTGGTTTCCAAGTAACCAAGCGATAAAATTACTATGTGCCAACTCTTTTCTGCTAATGCCAAATATTTCCCCTAACGACTTAGTTCCGTAGTACTTTTCTAGACGTTGAGAAACGACATCATTTTTGAATTTAATGATTTCATTTCTTATTTGATCAATTGTCAAATTGCTGAAATCTATGAGTTCTTCCATACTTCAATGCTCATATGTTATAAATTTCGCTTATGCTAGCAAATCACTCAAACACCTCGCTTGAGGGTCTTTAAACATCATTCTTATGAGTTGTTCTAATAAGTGAGCATTTGGTGTGTCTATGTATGACATTGAAGAATATGTCTTCTTATCATTTTTACAACCAATAACAAAACTACCTTGTGCAGACCAAATTTTAACATCACTCCATGTCAGCTTAATTCTTTCATTTGAACCAAAAAGTTTATGTTTTGTCAATGTAACTCCATTATCTGTTATCTGAGCATCACCAAATCTAAGAGTATTATTACTTTCTAGAGATATTAATATATCTGTCAAGAGTCTAACACACACGGCTTTCCAAATTTTATCTAAAAATCCTATGTAGACTTTCTCTTTTTTAGTTTCAACAACACTTTCGGAGGCATCATCACCAAATGCTAATGTATAAGTAGTGCCTGTTGGAATTCCATTTACAGAATGTTTAACAGCCCCCCATCGAATCCTTGTTATTGAATCTAAGGGATATAACTTGTTTCCCCAACGCACGCCATTGCTGGAAATTTCTAAAACATCTTTAAATACCGCTCCAATCTCTGCTCTAAAGGCAATATCCCGTTCCCACTGAGCTTGAGTTTCTTTGTTCTTAGTGACCGTATCATTTCGTTGTTGAAATAAATCTTCAAGTACATCTGCGTCATCATTAACTTTTTCAAATAGTTCAGGTAATTCTGAAAATAATTCTTGAAGTAAAGCTGTAATGGTCTGCGAATATTCAAATAATCCATAATTATTAGCTAAATCAATTCCCAAACTCCTGATTGCGCGAGCTACATCATTACTATCTTCATGTTCTATTCCCTGTGACATAAAGCTAACTTGGATAGGTTGCGCTACGGCATCCCAATTTCTGGCCATTTCAGCCAACTTCTCAATTAGAGTAGGTAATTGCTCAGGCCTTTCATTCGCAACATCGCCAATATAATCAATTAAAGTTTCAATCTCTTGACCTGATTTCTGCAAGAAAGCTCTAGTCTTTACTTGGTAGCTGTCTACAACCTCAATAATAAGCTCACTTGGATGTTTGCTTCCATTGTTGGTTACGGCATCAATTGATGAAGTGAAATAAGTGATTAACTTATCTGTAGGCATTGAATCTAAAGAATTACTCAAGATTTGCTTATATTGTCTTCGAAGGTTAGATAATTCTGATTCAATGTATTCATAATCTGTCGCATCAGGAAACCTCGACACATTTCGATCCTCATTAACATCACGAATAATATCGTTTAGATCTAAAGAGTGATACGTATCGTCAATTAGCTGATACAGATGAATGAACTCTGATTCAGAAACGCCTCCTAAGTTTGTTAACTCAATTGAAGCCATTAAAAGATTAAGCTTGGCTAAAGGTGGCACTCCAGTCACATCTATTAAACCAAGAGGGGTATTATTTAGAATTTCCAAATATTCCTTAACCTTTCTAGGTGACAGGCCGGGAAACCAACTAAGTTCGGGAGCTAATCTAGTCCTTGGGTTAGTTAATTCTGATTTGGCTTTATTACAAACTTCATCATCTAGCTCTAAAGACAATTCTTCGGCAGCATCAATAATAGATGTTCTATGATCTCTAGGAGTTACACCCAATATAAAAAATGGATTGTTGGATAAAAATGACCTGTCTAATGTGGGTAACATAAAATTATTCCTTTAAAATACGACCTAATTAAATCGATTTCTGCCTTCAGCTCTTATAGTGGCTCTATAATCATCTATATATCGTTTTGCGGAACTCATAGAGCTTGTCCGATAACGATATTCAGAGCAGCGAGCGTTGTAGTCACCGACATAATTGTTGTATAAATCCACCTGATATTGAGAATTGTTGTTGACTAAGTTTTCAGCCGCTTCAAGTCTAATACTTTCTGCTAGGCAATATCTTATTTGTGATGTGCTAAGCACCTGATTTTTACCGACTGGGGGCTTAGTTTCACTTGGTCGAGAAGAACTGCTTGAACTACTACTATTTGAATAAGAACTCGTATTTGTCCGTTTGCTAGAAGAACTATTATTTTGACCAATTAAATATAAAACAAACACAATACCTAATACCCACCAAACCCAATTATAATTTCCTGTATTTTCATTGGGGCTTTGATACACTTTGGCATTACTTTTTGGCGATGGTGTGTCTTGAGAAGAGGAAGTAGATTGAGCTTTATCACAATTATGTTCTTGTGCATTTTGTGTATTTTTACTTTTGTGATTAGCGATAAATGAGTCTATATCAACATAAAGCGAATCAAGACCGCTAAATCCTTTTCCGTAACTCAATTTTTTCATTTTTAAATAAACCCTATTCGATTTTCTGAAGTATTGTTTTGTTTTGGCAATGTTGAATATGCTTCATCCAAGCTGGCGTTATCTATACTATCTTTACCATGTTTAGCCGTTAATCTTGCAGATTCTTTTATCAAAAATGAGACATCAGATAAGGGTCTTCCTTCGAGTAATTGAACATATGGCTCTATATCTAAGTCAGAACAAGTAGGTTTATCGCTAAGAAGATAATTTAATAGAGAACGAATTTCTTCTTTACTCGCATAATCTACGCATATCGAATGATCAAACCTTCCTGTCCTCAAAATAGCAGGGTCTAGAGCTTCTAATCTATTAGTCATACCAATAATCAGGACATCATTTTCCGATGCCTCTGGAATTCTCCGAAGAAATTCTGAAACTTCTTCTATTTGATGATTACCAGAGTTAGAACCGCGTTTAGATAGAAATGCATCCATTTCATCAATAACAATAACTGATGGAGAATTGTCGATTGCTTTATCAAAAACTTCAGCTATCTTTTTGCTAGTTTCGTGTATGTATGGACTAGCTATACTAGAGGCATCAATCTCAAACTTTGGCCAGCCCAAATAATCTACTAGTTTATCTACCGCGTAAGTCTTACCGCATCCGGGTGGACCATGTAAAGCAATCGCTGACGGAAATGAAACACCTAAACGTTTATATTTTTCTCTATTTTCTACAATATCTACAACATATTCGTTAAAGAAATTTTGCAAGTACTCTCGGCCTTCTAAAATAAACATCCTTTCTGAAGGATTTTGTTCAGAATCTATGTTTTTTTGTTTTGTAACAACTCCATAATGGGAATGATTTAGACCAGAAATAGAAATAATATCTTTTACATCATCCTCAGATAAAAAATTAGCTATTTTTCTAACTCTTTCAGAGTCCATAACTGAAATATGAAAACCCGAAGTCAGCCATTTACCAATTAGCAAATCATCCGTAATTTTTGAATTTGACTTTCCTAGAGGTAATAAAAGCGCTAGAGACTCAATATAAATTGCATCAGATAAATCCACATCGGGATTTTTGCCTCTGAGAGTTTTGTATACTTTGGCAAAAATTATTGCATCGTTCTTTGAATCTGGACCACTAGGAAATGTAAGAAAATCAATAAGCCCATCTTTAATAACAATACACTTTAAGTTTTCGTCTCCAAAGGTAATGTTGTTTACTAACTCATTAGATATTAGATTCGAACTAAACCAACTGTCGTAAATGAAATTGTCTACGACTAATGCTTTATTATTTTGGCTTGTCTCAACTAAAATCCACCTTTTTCCCTCTAAGTCCGATTTAATCACTTTTTTAAGATTAGTGTTTTCAGCTAAGCGTATACCAATTGGTAGCGTTAAAGATTTCATAATTACCCTCGAACAATGTTCGCAGCGCTCATCATTTCATCCTCTCCACCGCTTCCAACCTTTATGGAGTCTAATTGATATACAACTTCTCTTAATTTTTCAATATCGTTGGATGCCATTGCTTGATGGCCTAAATTAACCAATTGATCGTGTAAGGCGGAATCAATGAATAGATGACTATCTTCAGCCAACCATTTGAATCTTTGAGCAATAAACCAGTCTTGCTTCCAAAGAATCAAAAAGCTCTTAGACCTAAGCTCAGCCAAATGTGATTCAAATTCTGTTGAATTACTTTCAATAGCTCTTTTCGCTGTTATTACTAAATTATCAAAAGTTTGCTGTTCTGAAGGTCTAGCATATTCACGTACAAGAGAATCAAAGGTCTCAACAACTTTTTCCAGTTCAATCTCTCTAATTGGTTTAAGGTGCTTGTTTCTTGCTTCAGCTAGAAGTTTTTTAGCTTCTTGAATATTATCCATTGCTTGTTTAGCCGATTCAGGATCATCGGCATCATTAGCAATTTTGTTAGTCTGGTTGATAATATTTTTAGCCTTAGTTAGTTTTTCATCACCAACTGAACTTTCAATTTCTTCAATCCTATTTAATGTACTTCTTGATTCTTCTTCGATTAGTTTATGGGCTTTTGTATAATCAATTTCTCCATCTTGTCTGGAGTAAAAGTTTCTTTGGCCTTCAAATGCACCCCCGATACTCGGAACAGAAACTTCAATTTTCACGTTACCAGAATCTGTTACTTCATAATCACAGATAAGCTCAGCTCCAGATAAAATTGCTCCATCGTCAAAATCAGAGCCTCTGATTTCAAATAGACCTATGAAACGATTGTCTGAAACAGGTGATTTTATATCTCCTTCCCATAACTTAAATTTGATGGTTCCCGAACTGTTAGCTTTTAATGTCTGTTCAGCTTTATAAATACGCTGTCCCTTAACAGGCAAGTGTTCACCTTCTTTGACAAGATAATCTAATACTGGTTGCCCTCCTATTTTATCGAGGGTTTCTATGCCTACGGAGTGTGAAGCAGGAATTGCATCTATATTTGCTGCGGTTCGAGATATAATAATAGTATCTTCTTCAAGTTTGATAGGTTGACCATTACTATCGAAGACAAATAACTTGAAATTATTTTCTCCATTCTTAGACAAAGGTAATTTAACAGAAGATGCGCTTGAAAGTTCAATCCTGCCGGTTGACCAGCCTGTATCCATACAGTCAATTTGCATTTCAAAACTAGCTCCCGAACTTCCCAATTTAACAACAACCTTTGCTTGGGTATCAGGTGTTCGAGCTATATAGTTTACTTTTAGATCAATTGATTCTGGATTGGTATTTAAACTACCTTTTGAACTTTTTCTACTGCGGTTCTCAGAACTCCAATCTATTGATTCAGCAAAAATAGCAGCACCTTCAGAAACAGCAGTCATAGGGTTAACATCTGTTGATGGAGAAATACCTAGTTCAAATGAAACCTTATCTCTCAATGGTTTATAATGAGTTGGGCCTCCTACAAAAACTACTCTCTCGATATCATGAGGGGTTAACCCAGCTTTTTCTATAGTTTCTCTAGCAGCAGAAATAGCGTCCTGAATTTTATCGTCAATTAATGCGTTTAATTGTTCACGTGAAATTGTAATATCTATATATATTTCTTCACCATTTAAGTCGGCTAATGCGATTTCTGATTCAGATAGGCTTACAATAGTTTCTTCTTGTGTCGATAAGTCAATTTTAGCCTTTTCAGTAGCCCACATCCCCATTCTCATTAATGTTTTATATTTGGGGTCACTACTGAATGATTCAGGAAGATTGAAGTTATTTGTAAGCCACGGCTTAATGATGTTATCAAATAATATTCTGTCAAAATCCCTTCCTCCACACATAGCAATCCCACCATGTGATAACAAACTAACTCTGCCAGAGATGCTCTCTGCTAGAGCAATGTCTAATGTTCCGCCTCCCAAATCAAAAACGAGAAAAATCCCATCATTGTTTCTCTTCTTCATGACACTCATTACAGCGGCAACAGGTTCTTGCATCAACGCGACATTAATAAGGCCAGCATTGTTGGCGGCTGATAATGTTGCGTCTTTTTGCATTTGATTGAATGCAGCAGGAACAGTAATAACAGTGCCTGTTTCTGAAGAAGACCTGATTTCTTCGGGTAAGTAAGAATATAAAACTTTAATTATTTCTGTAGAACATTCTTCAGGAGTCATTACAAGATCTACAGCAGGAAGCTTAATCGGTGTACTAGTCCCTATTAGCCTCTTAAAAAGAGTTGCAGCATTATTGGGACTACGAGCCGCATTGTTATATGCTCTACTACCAACATATTTATTCCCTCTTTTATCGATAAATAGAGCAGAAGGGGTAACATCATGTTGCTCTGGGCTTTTATATAATGTGATTAACTCACCATCATATGAGCTTATTGCACTATTTGTTGTACCTAAATCGATTCCTACGTATTTCATAATTCAACCTTCTTTAACAACACAACGCCTTCTTTCCTAATTCCTTTTTCTGCCATTAAAACAGGCTCCATCATTTGATCGATGATCAAATAATCATCAGTATCAAAGTCTTCCATATTAATAGCAGATACAGCCATTCCAGAGTCATAAGGTTGACCTTCTAAATCAACCAGTTTCAAACCCGCAGCTTCCAAGTTTGACTCTATTTTTTTATGAAAATATCTTAATTGCCCTTGGTAACGTTTTGCTTCCCCGGCATCTAATTTTTGAAGAACTTTGGCAAATGTTTTACTAAAGCGCCAACCTTCAACTGCAATGTCTATTAGAGAGCTTTCAGAATCCGAAATGTTGTCCATGTATACTTATTACCTATTGCTAAGATGATAAAGTTCAAAGTATTAAGCTTCGACTTGATCATGATATGTTAAATTCAATAACTGAAATATTTTGTTATTCTTTTAATTAAATTTGCTTGATGCTTTTTTCTTGTCTTTCACCCAAAATACAGATCCATTTGTTTTCTTCATTTCAAAGAGGTCTATTGAGGCAAAGAGTTCACTTAGTTTTTTAAAACCATAATTTCTTTGATCAAATGAGGCATGGTTTGCGATGTGTGTTCCTACCGGGCCTAATCTCGCCCAACCATCATCTTCTTCAACGGCTGAAATTGCTTGTCTTAATAAGTTCATTAACTTGGTATCACTTTTAATACTTGGGGTATGAACTTGCTTAGGCTTATCCTCACAATCTGTCTCATCAAGAAAAAGAAACTTAGAAGAGCTATTAACGAAGGCTGCTGGAGCTTTGCGCTCACCAAAACCAATTACAAATTTTCCATCGGCTAAAACGCGAGTGACAAGTGGCGTAAAATCACAATCAGAAGAGACTAAACAAACCGTATCGATATCTTTGGTATATAAGGTATCCATGACATCAATCACCAGCGCAATATCAGTTGCATTTTTACCTTTGGTTAAATCAAATTGTTGAATAGGCTGAATAGCGTATTCATGAAGGACATCTTCCCAATGTTTTAAACAATGACTTTTCCAATTACCATATGCTTTCCGAATATTAACCACACCGTAACGAGCTAGCTCAGAGAGGATTACATCAATTTTAGTGGCAGGGGCATTATCGGCATCAATAAAAAGTGCTATCTTTTCCTTGTCTTTCAAATATAAATCCCTTTTATATGCTAAATAGTAATATTACATTTATGACATATGCATATGCCTTCTGTCTATAAAATCAATAAACTTATTGATTTATATTAACATTATTATTACTTCAACGAGGGGTGCCAAGTCGAATAATAACCCTGCTTGTATTCATTAATTTCGTTAGGTGGTAACGTTAATTGGGTGAGGCATCACACTCATTAAACAGCTTTATGCACTTTCTATACTCTTCAGCAGAAATCATAACAGCAACACGTTTACCATCTTCAATGATTTGAACATGCTCATCGTGTATTTTAGATAGCATGTCATCAAAATCATTTTCCACATCGAGAACATCTAAAGTCTGCATGAACCCTCCTTATTAATGTTAGTTGGTAACGTTTAATTTAACTCTTTCTCGTTATTATCAATCTCAGCTTCAACTCGCATAAATGCTTTACCATCTACTAAAGCCATTTCACCTACTTCAAGATCTTCTAGTTCGGGAGGTAGTCTACTGATATTTTCGTGAGCTAATGTTACGCCTTTAAACTTTCTATCTGCTCAATCTTTTCTTGCCATTGCTTTCTCATTGGTTATTCCGTGATTAACTTGTTTTGATGATTGCTGCGGCAATGCGACAACTGCATCACAGTTATTGCAAACAGCGACTAATACATTCTCAACGATAGCTGAATTATCACTTAGTGCTACGTCACGTTTCATAAATGTTGTCTCAACAACACATTCGCATTCATGACATATTGCTTTGCTTTTATCACCAGCTTCAACAGTTTTCATAATTACTCAAATTGCTTTTTTGTTACATGGTAACATTAACTTGCATTCAAACTTTTTAGTTCAGATCTAAGCTTTTGAACAGCTCTAACCTTATTAAACGACTGATACTTCTCATTAATGTAGCTAGCAGTAATACCAGTTGGCTTGTGGGTAACAGATACACCTTTCACAGCACTACCAATAGTGTCATGAGGTGACGCACAAGTATCAAACTGTAGTTCTTCCTGCTTAACATTCATTGATTTCAATAAGCTTAAATACTGCATTTCATCGGCATCACAATTAATGTGATCTTCACAGCGAAAGAAGATAGCTTTCCTGATGTGACCCGGCTTACTATCTAAAGGCGGAGTAATAATTTCTGTTCGCGTGTCAATATGTTTTTTATGACAAGCAGAGCATTCTTCGTCTTCAAAATTCATCATTTTTTATTACTTCGCAAGTGTAGCATTTCATTTATTTTCACTGACGCTGCATTAATATTACTAACTTGCAATGAATCACAAATGCTTCTTATTAATTTGTAATCACTTTCTAATTGAAACGGCAAGTCATTCCATGTCTTAACATTTAAAGAGTCTTTCAAGCTTCTAAGCTCAAAGTAAGCATCTTCGTTGAACTCTATTTGTCTAGACCAACGATTATGTTTTTTGTACGACTGCTGCCTTAATCGATTGTTATAGCGCTTCCAAAGTCGATCTGGTAGCTTACTGATGACAGATTGAAATTCTTCGATGTCTTCATCCGTTATAACAGGTATATCACCTTTGAAATCTTCAATCATCTCTTGAGTTTCTGAGTCAGTCTTAGAAGAACCTTTAATAGATTCCATTTTTTGATCTAAATCTGTTGTGCTCTTTAAGAAATCAGTCTTACTAGCTGTTTTTCCCGAAAGCTTTTTATGCATATCAGCTAGAAAAGAAGTGAAGAATTCTTCTTCTTGATAAGTATCTAACAAACCAAATAACTTTCTGAAGTAATCTGGATTACGATAAAAATCCATTACAATTTGGATGATTTTATCTTCACTCATCTGTCGAGCCGGGCGACCACGTTTGCTACTACTATTCATGGGTATTCCTTTTTTGAAGTTTACAAAAGCATTATAGTCGATTATTTACCGTTACCAAGTAACAGTTAAGCGTTATTGTTACCTAGTAACAAAATATATTTTTGAATCTTAGAAAATATTTACTTCAGCTCAGCTTATTTTAGTGTGAATACAAATTCGGTATGAATATCGCAGCGATCTAGTTTGTAGAGCAATATCAATATATATAAGAATTGTATAGTTTTGGATTTGTTAGTTCTTTGTGTTTAGTTTTATTTTATACAGTTGTGTTATGCCAATATGACTCATGATATTTAGCCAAGTTATTATTTGTTATCGTTTTGCAATTTAAACAATTGAAAAACGAGACTTTCATACTTTTCTTCTAAAATATCGAAGCGCTTTTGTAAATCTATTTTATCAAGTCTGTATTCATTTTTGAGTTTCTTTTCGTGTTTCAAATCTAATTTGAGTCGTTCAATTTCAGATAAATTTTCTGATTGCATTGGTGGAATGTAAGCAGTATCACCTCTTTCATCATTAAATTTTTTTATTATAGGGTTGGCATATTCTACAAAACTTTCAAACTTGTGAATGTAACTATGACCTAAACCTGCTTCGTTATTAATTTTGTTTAATGTCAACTTTCCGGTTTGCTTAACCCTTGTGGCTTCCCCTTTTAACAGTCTATTGAGCGCTTGGTGCAATCGACCTTCTGTTATTTCTTTAGACTGAGCCATGCTACACCACCAGAGCTTCTGTAAAAGGAGTGAATGATATTTTATGTTTTCTCAAAGTTTGTTCAATAAACAGAATCTCTTGCTTCAAACTCACAAGAATACTCTTTTTCATTGAATCACCATCGTTAAGCGCCAAAAACTTTTTAATCAATCTGTCTCTTCTATCTGCTTTTTTTCTTGCACCTTTATCATCGATTATCTCGAATTGACAATCAGACTTACCAACGGCAAACATGGCGCATACTCTTTCACAGTTTTCATTTGTACAGTAACCCCCTCCCGGCAACATTACCGCAGAAAGTGTGCCGTTCCGAACCAAGTTATCTAGTTCTAATCTGGACATGAAAACCTTCTGACCATTTTTCAAAGCTCTTTCTTTTTCACGCATTACACTTTCACCTGCAACACCAGATAGATATTCCGACTTATTGTATATTTCATCGAATATATCTACACCCAAATCAATTCCAGCTTCTTCCAATTCGTTCAAAAGATCATGGTCCAATAGAATATCTTCCATACGCGCTAACTCAGCATTTGCAGAATAATACCCCGACATATTTATGTTTTTATGCTTGTACTGAAACTTTATTCCAGAAGTATTCCCGAATCCATGCCTTACAAAAAATACAGCAAAAGAACGCCTGAAATCATGTGGTGATAGTTTTTTTAATGTTTCCCCTACTTTTAGCTGACCCTTTCTTGTCGGATTCAACATATCAAACTCTATCACATCTTCTTGAGTAGCCCTTATTGACCACTTGTTAGCTAAGTTTCTAATTCTAGATGCAAAAGAAGACCCAACAAACCTAGCCGTTTGTTGTTGTGGCTTAACTGCAAGAAAGGCAACAGTTAAATCTTTTAACGCTTTTTCATATTCATCTAAGCCCATCTCCAACTCATCTTTCATTTTTTCTATCTTATTCTTGTATATATCTCTAAGATAATTGGAAATTGTAAATGCTAATTCAATTGCATCTTTAGTAACGTGATGAGTAACCCACACATGGCTTTTCGGTCTTCCATCATACCCTTTAGTCGATTTACCTTTGATGAAACTTGCTTCTATGCCCTTTGATAACCTTCTTTTTTTAAAGCTATCTAAATTTAAAGAGCAAGCCTCTCCCAACCTCATCCCAGAAAAAGATAGTATGACAGTCATACAAGCAGTTTGAATCTCGCCTATTTGATAACCATTCATATCAATTTTGAAATCTGGTATGCCATGTTCAATTTTTTCTAAAGCTCGTGTTACTCTAGCTCTTATAGCCCACTCATCCATAGATAAAGGCGTATCACGCCTTATAGTACGCGTATCAAATCCAGACTGTATTTGACCAGCTAGATAATATGCATCTGCCATTGTTTTAGAAATTTGATCTTTATAGGGATAAAATGTTTCAACAACTTTTATACTGTTACTTAATAGAGTCTGATACATTTTAGTAGGTATCGCTATGTGTTGCTGCGTGACATGGGAAATAGCAGACTCTACAACCTTCCTACCATCAATTAATCTATTTAATAAGCCTGCCTGTTGAAGCTTATTTAGAGTAGGGATGATAAATCCTTCTATAGAGCCTCTTGATAAATTACGCCCCTTTAGTTTTTGCCTGAAATGTTTATATTGATTACTGTCTTCTAAACTAGACCAATCTGTAGATTCTATACATTCTGCTATGTGAGTGAGGCCCACTTTCAAAGAGTCAAGCATAGACCAACTAGCGCCTATTTTATTTTGAGTAACGCTAAATTTATACAGCTCATTAAGTGTGTCTTGGATTTTGCGTCTATATTCTAACCTTATTTTTCTGAAAGAAATTACAGGTGTGACTAGATTTGATACTTCAACGCTCCCTGTATAATCCCATGTGTCGCTATATAAATAAGATTTAGGATTACCTTCACTGTTATAAGTGATGACGGGACCAAGTTCGTTTGAATCAGTTAAGTTAGTTTTTATTGATATTACCATGCAAATATCGCCAATAAGTCGTCAATCGAATAAATATCTTCATATAACGGGTGAGGTGATTCTGAGAGTAACTCCTCGGCTTCATAAAAATTTTTACTCGCTTTAATCTTAAAATCAGACAAAATAGAATTTATTGTATTGAAGAGTTTTGTGAATCTCTCTGCTGGTAGCGAATTCACGGCTGGTAACGATTTCATTTCTTCTAAAGTTTCTTTGAATGATAGCATTAACCAAATATCATCTACTTCTGCGACCAGTTTGTAATCCCCACAGTCAAAGCACTCTAAAAAATCAGTACAAAGGTGTTCATTAGAAGAAGTCTTTATTCCTGCTTTGTCGAGTGTTCTTTTAATTTTTTCAGCTAAACCGCCAGTATTATTCTGACACCTAACTCCTAAGGGAGTCTTTGATTCTTTACTATTTTTGCTTCTAATATTCTTATATTCGTAATCAGACAAAACATCATGATACTTAAATTTTGCTTCTTGAATCGAGCCATCAAGAGATTCGCCTTTAAAAAAGTTATATTGGGCTGAAAGAGAAGCCGTAAGGTTTCTATGATGATCGGCCTTGTTACCACCAGAATAGTTTGATTGAATTGTCTTAACGGAATTGTTACCCGAAACACTTACAAGATATACATCCTCTGTAACTTTCATTAGGATATCTAATTTAGTTTTTCGAAATCTACGAGACGTTGTAGAAGGTAATCCAAGATAATCCAACAATTTATTTACGGAATCTTGCGGAGCCAAGCTTTTATCAATAAAGGGGACTACTTCACCCGTCTCTGTTATCCAAGGAAACAAAGGTGGGTTGATAATATCAGATGAGATATCAGTTGATATCTTTAACCATGACTCAACGAAGTTTTTTGCAAACTTGGAGAACCCAACAGTAGAGTCTTGCTGCTGATGTTCAGCTCGATCTTTTTCGTTATCAAAAACATATTTTCCCTGACCAACTTGTTTGAACTTAACATCTGATAATTTCATTGATAACAAAGGGAACGTATTCATCCCTGTAAACATAAAAGTTAACAGGATAGAAATCCTTGTCATGTGATTTACCCAAGCATACTGCCTATTACTAACAGCATGTCTAAAGGAAACAACTTTACGGTTATACACTTTCTGAGACCAGCCTTGCACAGATTGCTGATTTTGTAATAATTCTTCGTTAAATAGGGGATGGACTTCTGGCTTAGTTCCATTTAAATAGTGACTTTGAAATGTGCTATAGGCTTTAAATAATGCCTTATTCAGTAATTTTAGCTCTTCAACCGTTAAAGATTCTGTTTCAGAAGCCTCATTCTTTAATCCCTTAATTGAAACTAAATTTTTAGCCTGAACATGTCGATTCAATTCTTTAAGGATAGCTGAAAGCATTTTTTTATGATTACTCCATGTAGATTTTCCGTATTTTCCATTTTTTATTAGCTCACTCCAATAACTCATATATGCATCAGTATATTCCTCAGTAAAGTAATCACCATCTATCGGAACGAACCCATTAGTATCAAACCAACGTATATAATTAATTAAACAGTCAAAGTGTCCCTTCCAAGTTACATTGAAACTTCGATTAAAAATCAGAAAGAGGCTTCTAATTAAATCGTCACGTTTCATGTCTACTAATGTTTCAGGCTTCAATAATTCTCCACGCTTAGAAAGAGAAGGGCAACCTTCATAACGTAGTCTTTTAAAATATACCTTTGGAACCCCTTGTGCCTTAAGAACCATATCGTCTATCTGAAAAGGTTGTATTTCAGCGCTAAGATTATCGCTAGCAGGCACTGCAATCGTTCTTTTTTTTCCTCGTATTCTTCTTTTTCTAGATTCTTCTAACAACATAATCACCCAATTTGACTATCAAATTCACTTTCAATATCTTCGTATGCATCTAAAAAGCCCAAAACATCTTCATAGATTTCATCTCCCGTTGGCTGATCTTCTGCTATTTTCAGATACTTTAACGTTGTTGATAGATCTTCATGGCCTAACCTTGCACTTACATAGGCTAAGGCAATATCAGAGGGGTATTTTTTTAGCAAAACCCTAAAAGTAGATACCGCATATGTAGGGCGAAGGTTATGTGCTTTATGCTTCATCCTATACCCCATAATGCTAGAAACTGTATTACGCACTTCACTCCATCTATTATTAATAACTGTCAATTCATTTAAAAATGGATGCCCCTTAGTAGAGATAAATATATAGTTTTCACTGTAATTATCAGCTTCATGCGTATTTTCGCTTTTCCATTTGATAAATTTATTGTGCCTTGTTAGATACCGTGAGCTATTTGTATAATCTATTAGCTCATTCATTAGTTTTATTGGTATATCTACTTCTCTTGTTGGGTTTCCTTCACCTTTTGTCAACGATCTAGCATCCTCACCAATAGTCATTCGATAAAGCATTTTCGAGGTGGATAGATTTTTAGGTAATTGGTCAAGATGTAAACTAGCAATCTCAATTCTCCTCATGCCCGTATATCGTGCCAACCTAAAGAACAAGGAATACTCAAAAGAAAAAGAGCACCACTTTGTTTCACCATTAACATTTTTTAAAACTCTACGCTCAGTATCTAAAATCCGCTTAACATTAATCCATTCCTTATTTGATAAAGGCAAAAGAGCTTGTTTAACCTGATCATTCCTTTTATCTTTGCCAAACTTTAGCCTTAAGTCTGTTGTGTGGACAGCCTTCGCTAAATACCCTTTCATATTTTTTTCAGAAGCTTGAAAATTTATTTTTACAACCTCGTGCTCAAATGGGGGGAATTCAAATTCAACTCCTATTCTTATTTGGAATTTATAAAACTCAACCACTCTACGGATATAAGCTTGTGCTGTAGTACGCGATAAAGATTTTTCTTTTAATACGAGATCTTTTAATGCCTTCCTATATAAATACGTCGGTCTTTTACTTTTTCGAGAATGCATGACATACCAATCAGGTTCAGGTTCGCCTTTTTGCCATGCTTTATTCTTCTTCCATTGCTCGCGTAGTTGTAAAAGGAAAGTGAAATAGTGGATAAGTGCTTTTGAATGTTGCTTTGACTCTTCTATCTCATTGTCAATATGAAGTGACATTAAAAAAATATTTGCGGGTTCCACAGGAGTTGAATTAACTATATCACCAGTTTTACTATCTCTTTCAAGTTTATGAATAAACCTAATTGATTCAGCGCTAACTATTTCACTTATCGTTGAGAACTCTAACGTCAACTCTCCATCGGCATTAGTTCTAGCCATACTCTCCCTGTATGTAAACGGTTTTACTTTATTACCAATAATTTCAAAGTAGGTTTCAGACATTTAGATTCATAGTTAATACAAATAATAGTGTAACTATAGATAAATATTCTCAACTTTCAAATGTGTTAGGTTTTATTTTAGAAAATAAATGTGAAGGTGTTCATCTAAGGAAAGTGGTTCTATTAAACTGGTATAGCGAGCAAAAATTTCGCGGATCTGCGCTGAAATTTCTTTATAAATGTGCATTCTTCCGGGCACGATGACTAAATCAGGACATAATTTTTTTGCCTGATAATTCGACATCGCCGAACGCACTCCAAACTCACGAGCTAAATAATTCGACGTCGACAAAACTCCACGGTGGCTGTTCCCGCCGATGGCCATTGGCACCTTTGCCAACGCTGGATTATCGCGCATTTCAACCGCAGCATAAAAGCAATCCATGTCGATATGGATGAACTTCTTCATGTTGACCACACCTGTTTAAATGTACAGTTATTTTTAACTAAACAATCGCAATTAGCAAGTTAGACCTTTCTGCTGTAAAGTTTTAACGTATCAATCTAGTAGTGCCAGCATCTTAAAAACTCACCTTTTAGGGGAGTTTTAGTTCGAATTAAAGATTAAAAATGGAGTCAACATGCAATACAGTCGTCTTGGCAGTAGCGATCTGCACGTTTCACGAGTTTGCTTAGGGAGTATGACGTGGGGCATGCAAAACAATCAGCATGACGCCGATGAACAAATCAATTTTGCCCTCGCCAGTGGCGTTAACTTTATCGATACAGCCGAAATGTACGCCGTGCCACCGAGTCCAGAAACGTATGGCAAAACGGAAGAGATCATAGGAAGCTGGCTTACACGCCATAAAGAAAAACGCAAAGAGATTGTCATTGCCACGAAAATTGCGGGTGGAGGTTTACCCTGGATCCGAAATGGCGATCCCATTTGCGGAAAGTCAATCACTACCGCGATTGACGCCTCACTTAAACGCCTGCAAACGGACTACATCGACTTATATCAACTTCATTGGCCTAATCGCACTTCACCGCATTTTGGCAAACATTGGCCAGGTTTACTCACTCCGACAAAAGTAGACACTGAACAAGAAGTCGCCGGTATGCTCGATATTCTGCAAAGTATCTCTCTTGCGATAAAATCGGGTAAAATTCGTCACTTTGGCTTATCCGACGACACTCCTTGGGGCATTCAAACTTACCTAAATTTAGCCAAACAATATCAGCTGCCACGCGTAGTATCGATTCAAAATGAATTTAGCTTGTTGCATGCTAAAGACTGGCCTTATTTAATTGAGCAATGTGTTCATGAAGACATTGCTTACTTGCCTTGGTCTCCCCTAGCAGGTGGCGCACTAACAGGAAAATATTTGGATGGTGCTCGCCCTGATGGGACGCGTTGGAGTCTCGTGCAGCGCCAAGGGTTATTCAGAGATACTGAACAGTCTAATCGCGCCATTGCCGCCTATTGCGACCTTGCAACACAAATGCGCATTTCACCTGCACAACTTGCACATGCTTGGTGTAATCAAGTAGACGGAGTAACCTCAACAATTATAGGTGCCACCAGCATGGCGCAACTAAAAGAAAACTTACAAGCGTTTACTATGACTCTGAGTGATACACATCTGCGGGACATTAGTAAAATATTTGCTCACTATCCCTCTCCTTTCTAACAAAATTTGCGCTGCTTTTGCAGCGCAAAAAATCGTTATACCTTTTTATTACAGTCTTATGACAAATTGATTGTTACCATTTATTGAACAAAAGAACCTTTTAAGGGTACATTTGCTGCGCAACAAAAAAGGACCCTGTGCATGCAACTAAAACAAAAACTAACCCTATCGTTTTTACTGATTAGCCTAATTCCACTTTTTTTCTTAACAACGATCATCATTTCACAAGCGTCGACTGCGTTAATGGATCAAGCTTACAGTCAACTAACGGCCGTGAAAAATAATAAGATAGAACAACTCAATGATTATTTTGATCGAGTTTGGAAAGACATTGAAACCTTACAATACAATTGGCAAACCGATGCTGTTGGAGACAACATAAAGTCGTGGAATGAAATCGCTCTATTACGCGCGAGCGAACTTGATTTATATGTTTCAACATTGGGTTACTACGATGTCTTTATTATTGATGAGCACGGGCAAATCATCTATACACAAGCCAAAGAAGCGGACTACCAAACAAATTTAATCTCTGGGAGATACAGTCACAGCAACCTTGCGGTTCTATTTAAGCAAGTGCAAAACTCCAATAAACCAAAGATCATTGATTTTGCACCCTATGCGCCAAGCAATCAGGCACCTGCGGCATTCATCGCAGCGCCAATTCTAGTGAACGGGGAATTTAAAGGTGCAGTGGCGTTACAACTATCCATTGCTCATATCAATGACATCATGCAAATGCGAGATGGCATGGGGGAAACCGGAGAAACTTATCTGGTTGGTTATGACTTTAGAATGCGTTCGGATTCATTCTTAGATCCCATTAACCATTCTATTGCAGCGAGTTTTTCCGGCACTGTAGCGCGAAATGGTGTCGAGACAAAAGCAGTTAAAGACGCTTTGGTTGGAAAAGAGAATACGGAAGTTATTATTGATTACAATGGTAATCCTGTGCTTTCAGCCTATAGCCCTTTTGAATTTGAAGGGCTAAAGTGGGCAATCATGGCTGAAATTGACGAAGCTGAAGTAAAACAACCACTCTATACCTTGCTTTATTCAGCCACATTGTTGCTCATCTTAGTATTGGTTGGTGTTGTTGCAACAGCATTGTTCTTAACTCGCTCGATACTTCGCCCGCTTGGTGGTGAACCGCAATTAATGAAAGAAGTTGCGCAGAATATCGCCAAAGGCAACCTTTGCATCGAATTTAAACACCACAATGACAATCTGGATAATGTTTATAGCGCGATGCAAACCATGACTCTCACACTTCAATCTTTGCTCCGCGAATTGCATAAAGGGATCGATGTTTTAAGTGTCAACGCGGAACAAACCATGCAGTGCGCAGAACAAGGACTTATTAGTAACGAGAGACAAATGCAAAGCATCGACAGTATTGCTTCTGCAATGCAACAAATGTCTGTTACTGTTGATGAAGTGGCGCAGCATGCCAAACATGCGGCTAGTTTGACTGAGGCAATCGCTCGTCAAGTAGGGCTTGGTAATGACAATATGGTTAAGTGTGCTGAAGCAATGCAGTCGATTCAATTAAAAGTGAATGCCATTTCAAATGCTATTGAGCAAACCAGTGCTGGCAGCCAACAAATTGGGAGTGTATTAGAAGTCATTAACACCATTGCTGAGCAAACCAATTTACTAGCTCTGAATGCAGCCATAGAGGCCGCAAGAGCAGGAGAGCAAGGGAGAGGTTTTGCGGTGGTCGCGGATGAAGTCAGGAATTTGGCTCAGAAAACCCAGAATTCTACCCGTGATATTGAAGCAATGATCAATTCATTACAGTCTAATGCGATTGCCGCTAACGAATTAATGAAAGATTCTCTGTCAGTCGTTGGGTCTGGAAACGCAGTAATAAAGGATGGAAAAAACCAATTGGAACAGATCCTAAACGCGGTGAAAGAACTATCGCAACATAACGAAACAATCGCAACCGCTGCGACGCAGCAAAGCTATGCAGCCGCTGATATCAGTCAAAGTATGACAGGGATAAATGATTCAGCTTTGACCAATGTTGCCACTGCCGAACAAAATAAAGCGGCAAGTGCCGATTTATCAACATTAGCAGTCAAACTGAAACAATCTGCAGCAAAATTTGTGATTTAAATCGCTTAACCGTTTTTCAGTCTTTATTTTTGATATACTCTCGCTAAGAAAAAACGGGAGTATATTAAAATAGTATGAGACGATTAAATCCCACCCCTCCCCCTTTGGTAGCACCAATTATCAAGTCTCGTCACACGGCGCGGGCAATTATCGTCAATAACAAAGACATTCTATTAGTCTATACAAAACGGTATAACGATTTTAGCTTGCCTGGCGGTGGCATTGATGAAGGAGAGAGCGTTATCGATGCCCTTAAACGAGAATTGAAAGAAGAGATTGGCGCATACGATATTTCGATTGACGCGCCTTTTGGCGTTTACGAAGAATATCGTGCAGATCGAAAATGCAGCAACACGCAATGGCACATTCAATCTTTTTATTTCCATTGCTCACTCAACGCCCCACTGCAACCCCCCACACCTGAAGAATATGAGGTTCACAGTGGTATGGAGCCTACATGGATCCGCATTGAAGATGCGATTGCACACAATGAACAAACCGCGAAGAGTGAATTCGCGGGGCTCTCTTTGGCACGTGAACTGTCGGTCTTACGTACGTTACGAAAGGACATACTTACCAACAATATCAAGGGACTGCAGCTTTAGCCACTGACATTAGAATTTTTTACCGCCACATAGATTTACGTAGCAAAGTGCTAGCATGTCGTGTTATCAGCAAAAGTGTTCCTTATTTTACGATTACTCACTTGATGAAGAAGATTGGCACCCAAGCAACCTGCAGATACGCTGAAATAGGTATCTTCAAGTTGTTTGGGTATAGTTGAACTAATTAGACTAAAAAAGTTCTTACTTTTACCTAAAGAGCTTTAATCTAAGGATAAGTCATTGACGCCAACAGGAGAAACTGAGGTTTCTTTACCCCCCCCGGATCGCAAACGCATTTTCCTAAGCGTTATTTCTTCATTCTTAATCCACGGCATCGTGTTTACGTTACTGATGCAGTTTTCATTACCCGCTCCACTTACTTTTGAAGCTAGAGCACTCAAAACATACCTGATTGTTGAGCGTGTACAATCAAAATCAACCCAACGAATTGAAATGCAGCCCGTTGAAGTAAAAAAAGAGCAAAATCCAGCTCCTGTGATGCCAAATACATCACTCAAAAAAATCAAAGCAATCACCGAAAAGCCGAATTCGGTTCATACTTTAACGAATGAAACGACGCAACAAACAGATGTCTCTGCACTTTCGGCCACCAGTGTGCTTGAAGCGTTAAAACAACGTCAGCTCACTATCCCTTCTCTTTCAATTAGCGAATTCGAGCAATTACAAAAACAAAAAAATACACCACAACGACTCACCGTCCCCACTGAACATCAAAACCCGTTTACGTTACCGACAAAAATCCTAAGTCAAAATAGCTTGTGGACAGAATATCAAGTAGGTGAAGTATGTTTTAAAGCCATGAACGGCGATCCAAACCAACGTAAAACAGATGGTACCCCGAATGGCTGGATTGCTCCGAGCCCTTGCCCTGACTTGGCTTTAAAGAATGCCTATAATGAGGCAATGAATAAATGGCTTCCTAAAAAGTCAAATAATTGAGATGCTGATACCCTAACTTATATCTTCACGGTTACGGTTATGAATATTTTAGTTTTAGCAAATTACGATTTGGCGGCTTGCTTTGCCCTAAATTGCCTACTACCCAAGCTTTTTAAATCGCACCACGTAACTTTATGGTTAAGCCAATCCGTTGGTAATCCAAACACGTTTACAAAGCCAATTACTGATTTAGGACAATTTGAACGCTCGGTACTCGAATCAGGAATGATAGACAATCATGCCTTACCATTAAAACGATTCGACGAGTTTACGCGCCTTGCATCCAAACCTAAAATAGTCAATAGCATTAATTGCGACGAATCACTTGCACAGTTATCCGCTTTGGACCTTGATGTCATAGTGTCTATTCGTTATGGCTGTATTTTAAAGGATATGGCCATCGCACAAGCTAAATTAGGAGTGATAAACCTTCATTCAGGGATTTTACCTAGCTATCGTGGCGTAATGGCAACGTTTTGGGCCATGCTAAATAACGACAATGAGATCGGAACAACATTACACGCCATTGACAGTGCAACCATTGATACCGGAAAAATATTTAAAATATCAAAAAGACCTCTCGATAAATCAAAATCTTACCTTCACCAAGTCCTCAGTCTTTACCCTCAAGGAATAAACGACATGCTTGAGGCAATTGATTCACTCTCTCAAGGCCATTCTTTGACTTCCTTTCCACAAGAAAACACTGGGTGTTATTTTACTTTCCCTACTGAGCAAAATTTGACACACTTTGAACAGCGAGGAATGACGTTTGTAAATGAACGAGAAATTCAAGCGCTACTTGATCAAGTTATGGCTTAATCTATGAGAGGAAGTATGAGGAAGTTTTTCGCAGTCTGCCTATTCATTGGGTTTAGTCATACCGTTCAGGCCTTTACGCTTCGATTTGTGGCTGAAGAATTACCGCCTTATCACTATTACGACGAACAAGGCCAAGCTCAAGGCGTATTAGTTGATGTCGTTAAAAACGTGATTGGACGTACCCCGTACAAGGCCAATTTCGAACTCATGCCAATGGCTCGCGCTTTTTATGAATTAGCCCACAGCCCAAATACCCTCATGTTTTCCCTACTCAAAACACAGCAGCGAGAAGCAGAGTTGCAGTTTCTTGGTTCTACGTATTACGCGACGGCTTTTTTATTTGGACTGAAATCAACAACAAAAACGCTTACTCATTTAGATGATGCGAGACGAATGCGGGTAAGCACCATTCGTGGCTATCATAGTGCGACTTATTTGCAAGCAAGAGGATTTTCTGAAGAAGACAACTTAGTGTTAGTAAGCGAATATCATAGTCTGTGGCAAATGTTGTATTTAGGTCGCACCGATTTGGTGATGACAAACGCATTGACCATTGAAAAAGAAATTAAGGACTCCGGACTAAACGCTGATTTAGTAGAAGCTAAACTCGCCCTCTATGATTTTCCTTCACAATTACACATTGCGGCGGCAAAAACATTTGATCCACAGATAGCAAAAAACCTAACTCAAGCGCTTATTGCCACCAAAAACAGTGGCGACTATGCGAAAATTCTCGATAAATGGAACGTAGCCCAACCGATAAAAAACACGCTTTTTGACTGATTTTCATTCAATCTGATAGATAGTATTCAACGGAAGTTACTACACGCACTATTTTTATCTCGGGAGTGTTGCTGTCTCTGTCGCGAATAGAAAACTGTCCTTGACTTGCTTGTTTAATTTTCCCTAATTTGGACTCAGAGTCGAGTGCAAACTTTTCAGCAACTTGGCGTGCTTCTTTGGTTGCCTGTTGTACCATCTCTGGTTTAATCCCATTGAGATCCGTATAGAGATATTCAATACGATTATCATAATTCTCGGTGATCGCAATGCCCTGTTTTGCCAACGTTCCAACCTCTTTTAAGGCGAGTTTCACTTTTTCTGGAGATGTACTATAGAGCGTCAAACCAGCCTTGGCGATATAACGAAAGCCGCCTTCTTGACTAACATACTCTTGTGCAAGCTTATCGGTAATCGAAGGTGTCAGACTCGATATCTCCTCGATGGCAAATCCCTGCAACAGTAAAAATGCTTTAATCGCTTGATTTTTACTTTCAACCCGTTCAATCAAGGTAACAAGATCGTTATCGCCTTCTCGAAAGACAAGAGGCCAAATTACCGTATCAGCATGTACCTCTTGCTCTGCAAGCCCTTTAACGACCACGGTGCGCTCCATATTTTTCACGCTCAATGCGGCGCCTTTTAAAATCCACGCAGATAGGCACAGTGCTAACCCAATAATCGCGGCACTCATCCACCCTTTTTGACTCTCTTTTTGTTGCATTAGCTGCTCCATGTTCTGTATCAAGCTTTCTTGCATTTACACTCGAAAAGCGACTCTAAAGTAAGTAAAGTGAAGAATACATAAATTTTTGATAGTTTAGATTACTTGCGCTCGATTAAAGAATATTTACCCAAGCAACTTGAAGATGCTTGAGTATGCAACCACAACAATTTTCTAGCCAGCGCTTAGGTTAAATACGTGTCAAGGGAGTACGTATGTCTGTAAAACGCATCAGCCAGTTTTTTAATCCAACTTCCGTTGCCGTGATTGGCGCTTCAAATACTCAAGGACGGGCAGGTCATGTTGTCATGCGTAATTTATTGCAAGGTGGATTTAAAGGGCCAATCATGCCCGTCACTCCAAAGCATCAAGCGGTTCATGGTGTGCTCGCCTACCCAAGTATTGCTGATTTACCTAAAATACCTGATCTCGCTGTAATTTGTACCAACAAGTCGACTTTGCTCGATATCATTCACGCATTAGGTAAGCTCGGTTGTAAAAACGCGATAATTGTAGCCGCTGGGCTAAACCAAAACCAAAGAGATGAACTATATGCAGCGGCTAAAACAGCAAACGTTAATCTACTGGGACCAAACTGTTTAGGGCTCCTTATCCCTCACATTGGCCTTAACGCTAGCTTTTCACATACGGTTGCTAGACCTGGAAAGCTAGCATTTATCTCTCAATCCGCCGCGGTATGCTCAACCATTTTAGACTGGGCTCAGCAAAAGCAAATTGGCTTTTCCTATTTTTTGTCTGTGGGTGATTGTCTCGATCTCGATTTTCCCGAACTGCTTGATTTTCTTGGTCGTGATCCAAAAACCCAAGCCATTTTGCTTTACATCGATAACATTGCACAAGTAAGACGCTTTATTTCAGCTGCACGTGCGGCGGCCTTCAGTAAACCAGTCATCGCCATTAAGACCGGAAGAACACTCGCCGGCGCTATGGCTGCGCATTTACACACTGGAGGGCACTCAATGGACGATGCAATTTACGATGCCATATTTCAACGTGCAGGTATGCTTCGTGTAAACGATTTACGAGAGCTTTTTGCCGCGACACAAACGCTGGCCTTGCACCCGAAATTACTGCAAGTTGAGCCACTTACGATACTCACCAACGGCGGTGGGCCGGGCGTCATGGCGGTGGATACGTTATTGCAGCACTCAGGCAAACTTGCACAGTTTGCCGATACAACATTAAATGCGCTGAGAAAAGCCATACCTCACTCCGAGTCAATTCATAACCCCATTGATATCTTTGGAGATTCATCACCTAGTCGCTATCAACAAGCGCTCGAAGTACTTTTAAAATCGCCAGAAGTGCAAAATCTTTTAATCATTCACACACCCTCTGCTTTAGCACCAAGTGAAGCGTATGCAAATATCATTGCCGATACGTTAGATCGCATACCTAAAATGGCGCGACCATACGTCATGACGAATTTTATGGGTGAAGATGCTGCTTATGCGGCAAGGCGCGTCTGTGCAGAGCGCGGCATACCGACATATCGAACGCCTGAAGGCGCAGTTGGTGCGTTTATGCATCTGATCACGTATCGGCGCAACCAAAAACACCTTACACAAACGCCTGAATCCATTGTCGATGACGCACTCATTCATGCCCGTGACGCAAAACACATTGTCAATCGTCTGCTAAAAGAAGGCCACCAGTATTTATCAACGCATTTAGCGTCTCAACTTTTAACTCAGTATGGTATTGAGTGCATTGCCACGGAGATAGCGTTAACGCCCTCAGAAGCGAGAGAAAAAGCCGAAAAAATAGGCTTTCCAGTCGCGATAAAATTGGTCAGTAAAGACATACCATCGAAGTCAGCCGTTGGCGGAGTGGTGTTGAACCTAAACGATGGCAACGAAGTTGAACAAACGGCGTTTTCCATTTTACTGCGCATCAACGAGCGCTTTAAAGACGCGCAAATTGACGGTTTTTCAATTCAACCCATGGCACCACGAGCCGGTGCAGAGGAGTTGCGAGTAGCCATTAAAAGTGAACCAAGCGTTGGACCTGTTATTTTGCTTGGTGAAGCGGGAACGGGTCTGGACTATAAACAATCCGCAGTGGCCTTACCCCCCTTAAATATGAATCTGGCAAAATACCTTATCGCGGCCGCTCACGATAAAGGCGTATTAAAAGAAAAAGCACTCCCCAACAAAGTTGATAAATACAAATTGTGTGCATTACTTACACGAGTGTCTCAACTGATCATCGATCAGCCGGATATTCAACGCATTGAACTAAATCCGGTACTCGCGAATCAAGGTCAGTTTCTGGTGCTAGATGCAACGATTGAATTAGCTAAATATGTACCAGATCCAAGGCGCAAGCGATTAGCCATTCGCCCTTACCCTAAAGAGTTGGTTAAAACAGTAACCCTCAAAGATGGTACTTTAGGAACTCTTCGTCCGATCAAACCAGAAGATGAACGAGCTCATGAAGAGTTTGATCATGCATTAAGCAAAGAAGATCGCTATCGCCGCTTTTTTGGCGAGCTACCTCAATTTACTCATGAACAGCTCGCTAAAATGACTCAAATTGATTACGACCGTGAAATGGCGTTTATCGTTACACAGCCTTATCATTCCAGTTACCGCACATTAGGGGTATCTAGAGTGCTAATGGATCCTGACAATCTCGTCGCTGAGTTTGCGATAGTGGTGCGCTCTGATTGCCAAGGTTTAGGGCTTGGCCGTATTTTAATGCAAGCCGCCATTGATCATTGTCGACGTCAAGGAGTGCGCGCTATTGAAGGGATCACACTCCCTGAAAATATCGGCATGATTGAATTGTCTAAGCGACTTGGATTTACCGTAACTCGTGATTTCGAAGAAGGCACTATAGAAATGAAGTTGGCATTATAATGAGCGATTTAAGAAAGAAAGCGGCACTGATATTTGAAGGCGCTAAACCATATCAAAAAGTAGGTCGCTTCATTGATGTTTTCCTTATCATTCTGATTTTGTTAAATGTAATCGCAATTGTACTGGAAAGTGAAGCATCATTGCGACAACGTTTCGGTGATGTCTTTTTCACGATTGAAGTGGTGTCTGTTGCAATATTCACCATTGAGTATTTGTTACGCTTATGGAGCTGTGTCGAAAAGCTGGAATACTTGCATGAGTTTGACGGTAATTGGAAAACCCGATTGCATTATATGTTCACGCCATTAGCCATCATTGACTTGATCGCTATTTTGCCAACCTGGTTAATGATGTTTTTTAGTTTTGATTTACGTTTCTTGCGCGTTGTACGTTTACTGCGAATTTTTAAGCTCACGCGTTACTCAAGGGCCATGCAAGTACTGCTCGAATCCTTTAAAGAAGAAAAAAGCTCTCTTATTGCCGCCTTTTTTATCATGGCTGTGATTATGGTGCTTGCCGCTTGCGGCATTTATTTGCTTGAACATGATGTTCAGCCAGATAAATTCGGCTCTATTCCCTCATCTATGTGGTGGGCATTAGTGACGTTAACAACGGTAGGCTATGGCGATGTTGTGCCAATTACTGCTATGGGCAAATTATTTGGAGGCGTTATTACATTACTTAGTATGGGGATGGTTGCTATCCCAACTGGTTTGTTAGCATCGAGTTTTGCTGACCAACTACGCAAGCGTCGCGAAGCATTTCAAGAGGCCGTGCTGCATAGTTTAGTCGATGGTGAACTGAGTAAGGACGAACGAGAACATCTTGAGCAATTGCGAGTCGAACTGGGCCTGAGTCACACAGAGGCGAATAAAGCGATCAAACTTATTCTAAGCCAACGCGTTCATTCTATCTATTGCCGTCATTGCGGGCAAAAATTGTGATCTTGCAGGGCCATAACTTTGGCCCCACCTCTATTATTGCAAGTCCTTCATCTTATTTTAACTGAGCTAATACATCCTCTCTGCTCACTGGTTGACTAAACCAATAGCCTTGCAAATAAGAACAGCCTAATTCAGTTAACAAATCAGCTTGCGCCTGCGTCTCTACCCCTTCAGCAATACACACCTTACCTAAATTAGTTGCTAATCCCAAAATCGATTTAACGATAGCGTGGTGAGAAGCAGACGTTTCTAACTCTTCTATGAATGATTTATCAATTTTAAGCGCATCAACGGGAAGCGTTTGCAAATAAGTTAACGACGAATAGCCCGTGCCAAAGTCATCCATGTACAACCTACAGCCTAATTGTTTTAAGGCATGCATTTGATTGATAGCGTTTGGAATATCAGCAAGTAAAACAGACTCTGTAATTTCGAACGCAACATAACGCCCAACCACATTTTGCGCCTGTAAAATCGCATTTATCTGAGTTGCAATATTTGGTACTTTAAAATCATGTGCAGATAAATTCACTGAAACATATAAATTAGGATGAGCAGTTTGCCAGGTTGCAAGGTCGATGAGCGCTCGCTCTAGCGTTTGCAAAGTCAACTTCGTAATTAAGCCATTTTGCTCGGCTATACGTGCGAGCTCTTCCGCACCAAATTCAACCTCTTCTGGCCAACGGATCAATACTTCAAGGCCAACCACTCGATGACTTTTTGCATCTACGATCGGTTGATAATGATTGGTAAATGCACCTTGTTCCAAAGCTAAATATAAGGCTTTTTCAATCGCACTGGCACGTTGCATTCGGTAATTCATTTCTTGTTTAAAAAACTGATAACTGCTGTCATTACGCTGCATTGCATGATGTAACGCCAAATTAGACAATTGCAATAACTTTACTGCATCTAACGCATCATCTGGGTACACTGCCACACCAATGGAAATGGACAGTTGCAATGAGTGTCCTTCAAGGCAAAAACTATGTTCGAAGCGTTCAATAAGATCTCGGCAATAATTCGTCACACGCTCCATACCACTCACATGTTCCATCACCACATAAAACTCTTTCTGACTGCCAATGGCAAGGCTATCGTATTCTTTCAGCGAACTTTGAAATTCTCGTGCCAATGATCTCAATAACTCACTAAATACATCGACACCATAGAGTTCTGCCACATTTTGTAATCGCTTTACATTTATGGTTAAAACGGCTACTGGCTGTTCTTTTTTCGCGACAATTTCAACGGCGTGATGAATGCGGTCAATGATCAACGTACGATTCGGTAACCCCGTTATCGCGTCGTAGTTCGCTAATTGATGAAGCTCTTTTTCTGCACGCTTTTGTTCAGTGATATCTGTCATGACAACGACATAGCTCACCATATCTGTGTTATCACCTGCGACAGCACTGACCTTAACCAACACTTGTCGACGTTCACCATTACCTAAGGTTACGGTTTCCTCTACACTAAAATGTTCACCGGGTATTAAACGACTAATGGTTCGTAAGTATTGCATTCTTACTCGACGATTCAATCCAAGAGTCAGGCTTGAGCTACTAAGTGGAATTTCAGCCATTCCAAACGCTTGTTGTAAGGCAGTATTACAAGCTCTGATCCGCAATCGTTTATCAAGAATAAACACCCAATCACGGGTTTGCTCAAAGGCAGCACCAAATATTCGCGCGCGCTCTTCAAATACCCGCTCTCGCGTCATATTTGTATAAGTACCTGCGACCGCCAAAGGGCTGTGTTCTTGCCATTCCATAACTTTGCCAAAATCTTTATACCACCGCCAATGGCCATTTTGGTGACGCAGCCGATAAGTACAGTTAAAGTAACCTTTTTGAGTTTGCACAAACTCCAACCATTCCAATCGGAAAATGGCTTTATCCTGCGGGTGTATTTTGGCTAAATATTCATCGAGTGTAACGTTCTCATGAGAATAACCAAGCTCACTTTTTAATCTTGGTTGGTAAATCAAACTATTTTGAGAACGCCAATCCCACACACCGGAATTGCTGCCTTCTAACGCTAACTTTAAACGAGCTTCACTATCTTGTGTTTCTCTGTGTGCCTTGAGTAACATTTGTTGGATTCGATTGCGCCTAACCACCCAAAGTACTAATAAACTTAAAGAGGTTAGAATATAAATCGCAATGGCAAGTGGAGAGCGCCACAATGGATAAAGCACTTCAATTTCAAGTTTAGCTGGAGGGGTGTAATTTCCCGTTAATGGATCTTTTGCCCAAACTTTGAGCTCATAGCTGCCCGGATTTAACTTTGGAAACAATACCCACTGTTTACTTCGACTAAACGTTTTCTGCCCACCCGAAATTTGATACTCATAAACAATACGATCTTGATAACTAAACACCATCGCGGAAAATGCCACCTCAAGACCTAAATCGTCGTGATTTAGTACAATACGTTTAAACGTTTTAATCCCTTGTTGACGAATATCCCGAGACATAAGATTCACAGAAGTTATATTCACTTGCGTGATTAAGGGTGAATTAGGTGTATTAATTTCAGGGTAAAATGCGGTGATCCCCTGCACTGAACCATAGATTATCTGGCCGTCGTCTAATCGCGTTGATGCGCCGCCATTAAATTCATTAGCAACGAGCCCATCTTGGGTCGAAAATTGTTGAAAATGGAGATTATCTGGGTCGAGTCGCCAAATGCCCTTATGACTACTCATCCAAATCATCCCTTTCCCATCGGCATACATGTTGTACATTAACGTGCCGAGGTTATTTTTTTCGAGATCGATCGTATACACATGCTCATAGGTATCCGCCGTTAAACCTATCAATCCAAAATTAGACAGTGATATCCAAAGTATATTATTTTTATCAATCACATAGGAATTGACTCCAATGCCTAAATGATCGTTTGCATTTGGTACCGAATAAATGGGGTGCAAAGATTGAGAAGTGGCTTCATAACGACTGAGTACACCACCAAAGTAAAACAACGGATCATTTGGGTGAGAGGCTAATGGTAAAGAGAAGCCGTGACTTAAAAATGGGTCTACACCATTAAACGTTGCGGTAATATCATTGACGTATTGCGATGCAATATCATATTCGAACATTCCTTTTTCAGAATGAATAAAATACATTTTGCCATTATCGAGCAAGGTCACACCGGCGATACGATCTTGAATAATTTCATCAAATTCTGAGGATTGGGTAACCGGTTTAGTAAGCTCTAAGGTCAATGGATCGAGAATAAACAATCCACGCATCCCCCAAACCCACAATTTTCCGTTGTATTGCATTAATTTATAAACAACAAACTCAGGAAATACCGCTTCGCCCAAATAACCTTTAAATAAGCTTATCGCCGCGTTGGTTGTTGGATCGTATCGGGTAATTCCATCATGGGTGGCTATCCACCAATACCCCCCTAACACTTCGATATCCCACACATTTTGATGAGAGAACTCGCCATCAGTAAGAGTCAAATTGTTAATGTTTTTAAAATTTCCTTGCTCTGGCGGTAAATAAAACGCCCCATCTGTGCGCGTTGCAGCCCAGTAGCCACCATTTCTATCTTGAATTAAATAAATAATACTGGGATCGACTAGGTTAAATTGCGATTGAGGCAAGCGTTGATCTGGCCTAATTTCTTTAGACTGCCAGTCAAAGTGCATAATCCCTTTGTCTGTTGCAATCACCAATCCATTTGGCTTTGGTAAAATACGCCAAATATTCAGATCCTCAATAATTGTCTTATATTGAAATGACTCAAATGGTGCATCAAATAAACGATTTGCCTCACTTATGTCTATTTCATATAGCCCCTGCACCGCGCCTAGCAGCAATGTTTTTTCGTCTTTAAGATACAGAAACTTAGTATTATTTTGATAGGGGTGAGAAATTTCATCGAGATGATTTAAAGGCCGAATTTGCTTGGAATCTAAGTTATAAATCCACGCGCCGTCGCTCGTCGCAATATATAAGTTATTTTGATGAACTAACACATCCCGCACAAATGTGGTGTTTTTCCAATCGGGTAACGCCACTAACGTTTCAAGCTGCCCAGTGTCAGTATCTAAAATAGCCACATCTTTAGACCGGCCTAAAAGTATGTGTGTACTATCCAACATTTGCAATGCAAAAACTGGCTTCGTTGTGAATTCCTCTTCAGTAACTGGTGCTGCATCAAACTGTCTATAGGTATCTGATTTTGGGTCAAAACGAAATATCCCTGCGATACTTGATGTTATCCAAATATGCCCGTCAGGGTCTTGATAAATACGATCAATGTTCGCTTCTAATAGCTCGCCATTAGGCCCTTCGACTTTTAAAATTTGGTAACCATCATAACGATTTAAACCACCTTCAGTTGAAATCCAAAGATAGCCCTCACCATCAATTAACATCGTATTAACCGAACTTTGTGACAAACCTTCGTTAGGTGAAAGCCGTATTATTTGTGCAGAAAGCGTGAAGCTCAGCAATAACCAAAACAAGCACACTAACTTAATCATAAAACGTCTCACTCAGGTCGCTTTTTATTATTATCATTCGCGCCCCCTAAAACCTTAGACCATCATAAGTGCTAAGTAGTATTCAAATCGTTGCTTTAAGGTATGTTGTTCAGAAAGAGGACGAGCATTGATTGTTTCGTAAATCACTTCACGGGACTTTTTACCTTTCTTGATCTGATAAGCCCAAAAGGATGCTTCATAATCCAACTGGATTTGATATTTCTCTGCTCTTGGCAACAAACATAAGTTGTAGCTCACGAAATGACTCCCCTCAAAATACGTATTCAATCTCGTTTGAGTGTACCACATTTACGTTAATTTAACGCGTTTTGAAAACGACATTAATCGCCAAACCCCTGAATTTTCGCGTTGAACTATTTTTAACCATCATTGCTTTAAGGTAAAATAGACCTAAACAACTTGAAGATGCATGACTGCAGCAAGCATTTACACGTGTTTAGGCCAGGCATTGATTGCAGGTAATGGCGTTCTCATTATCAAGATCAAGGCATAAACGCCTGTAAAGCTTGCCCTGTGTGAGCGCGCCTAACCTTGAAAACACGGTAGCGCTCTGAAATTGGTATCTTTAAGTAGATTGGGTAAATAGATTCGTAATCTCGGCTTTGTTTCGACTTCAAGGATTGGTAAGTGCTTCGACTCGTTGTATTCTTTTTCGTCATGCTTTCAAACTCTGTGTTTGCTTCGCAAAAGACGTTTTTATTTAATAAACCCGCCGATACGCCTCAATCTCGCTATGTCGTTGAAATTGTCACGTTGGCTTACCGAAATCTAGGAATTGACGTTCAGATTGTCGAGTTTAACCATAAAAGTGCCTTAGTCGCCGCGAATGAAGGTCAATTGGACGGGCAACTCGCTCGCATTCCAGATGTGGAAACTATGTATAGTCACCTCGTTAAAGTTCCGGTGCCTTTATTCAATTTTAATTTACAAAAAATTGCGAAATGCGCCCTCTGCACGCTAGGTGACATTGATAAATTGGTGATCACTGAAGGTTACCCCATCATCGAACAATTTTTAGAAAAAATGCCTTTTCAAGGTGATTTGTTCAAAGTAAAAAACTTCAAAACACAACTTAATCTCCTTCAGCAAGAAAAAGTCGATGGCGCACTTGCCATCGATTTTCATATCCCTGAGTCATATCGTGTGAGCATGCAAGAAAGTTGGCACTTTGAAAATGTCGAAGAAGTTGAAACGTTTCATTTTATTCATGAAAAACACAAAGAACTCGTCGACGAGTTAGCGAAGCAGTTTTCTAGTTTTTCTCACAATGGCACGATGCAGGCACTCAAACAAAAATATGGGATTTAGGGTCTAAAAATCAAAACCGCCTTGCACATTATTCGATTCGGTTGACTCAGCTTGTTTACGCTGTAAGTAGCGCTTATAGCGTTGTTGACAAAGCGCTATAACATGCCGTTTTTGTTGATCTGAAAACGTATTCCAATAAAAACGTTCATCACGACTGCGATAACAGCCTTTACAATAACCTCGATTATTCACCTGGCAAATCCCACGACAAGGACTCGGTATTTCGAAGATTTCGATTTGTTCCATGCGTGTACACCCTATCTCATCTAACTTAAGTCTACGACGACATGCTTAAAAGTTAAACTAAATAAATTTCATATTTTATGGACCAGGTAACGTATATCAAGCAATAAATATCAATCTTCAAATCACCAAAACGAACAAGGATAACGCCACCTGTGCTATTATCCTTTCCTATAAAAAGAGTAAATACACAATCACCGCCTACAACGCGGCTTTGGATCAAAGAGCTCGGCGCGAATTGGCAGTTGTTTTACATTTCCGCAGCCTGGTGGTGCTTGTCGACCTGTATCTACATCCACAAACGCCCAACGAATTGAATCTGGGCGCGTATCTGCAATCGCTTCTGGATTAAGTGGCTTTAAATAACGAATATAAAGCTCTAACGCACCTACTGCACCAGTTAAGCCCGTCGATTTATTATCATCGCGGCCAACCCAAGTGACGGTGACGGTGTTGTGGTCAAAGCCGGCATACCAACTGTCGCGTAAATCATTGCTCGTGCCTGTTTTACCTGCCAATACAAGCGACGGGAAATGCGCATTTAAACGCTTGGCTGTGCCATCTTTGGTCACACGCTTTAGCGCGTATTTCGTCATGTACGCAGCATCTTTATCAAATCGCAGTTCAGGGGAAGGTTGATGCTCATACAAAACCGTACCTGTTGCGTTGGTAATCGCAGATATCGACGTAAGCGCTTTGTAAACGCCATCATTTGCCAAGGTACTGTACATTTGTGCAATATCGAAACTCGATAGTGCTTGCGCACCTAAAAATAAGGAGGGATAACGGCTTATAGGCTCATCAATACCTAATTTAGTGAGTGTAGCGGCTACGCTATCGACACCAAGTTGCAAACCCAAATGCACCGCTGGTAAATTTATACTTTCTGCAAACGCTTGATACAAAGGCATTTCACCTCGGTATTGCCGATCGAAGTTTTCTGGCTTCCAGGTTTCACCTTTGGCATCCGAAATACTTAATGGTGAGTCAGATAGTGGCGTTGCTAAGTGAACATCATTGTCTTGTAATGCGGTCAAATAGACTGCAGGCTTAACTAAAGAACCAATTGTTCGTTTCGAATCCAACACACGGTTATACCCAGAGAAACGTAAATCACGACCAGCAACCAAAGCTGAAACACCGCCTTTAGCTAGATTGACTGACACCATCGCGGTTTCTAGGTTAGCTACGCCTGAACGTTTTTCAAGATGCTCTAAACCACGTAACACTGCATCTTCCATCGCGTCTTGTTTTTGAAGTTCAAAATAAGTGAATACACGAACACCGGCGTTAATGATGTCTTCATCCGCAATGCGTTTGTCTAATTCACGGCGCACCAATTCCAAATAACCTGGATAAGCGTCATGAAAACTCTTTTTGAGTGGTTGTACTTTGATTGGTCTGGCAAGTGCTTGTCGAAATTCATTTGTGGTAATAATCCCATTTTCAACCATCAATCGCAGTACAATATCCCGACGCTCCAGTGTGCGCTCGGGATAACGGCGAGGGTTGTAATAGGAAGGACCTTTAACCATCGCTATTAACATCGCCATTTGGTCAAATTCCAGTTCATCAACCGGTTTTGCAAAGTAAAACTCTGACGCCAATCCCATACCATGCACACCTTGGTTGTGTGCCTGACCGAGATAAACCTCATTAAGATACGCTTCAAGGATTTCATCTTTGCTATAGCGAAAATCTAAAATTAACGCGATAAACGCTTCATTGATCTTTCTAACGATTGAACGCTCACGTGTTAAATAGAAGTTTTTTGCTAACTGCTGCGTGAGAGTACTGCCCCCTTGCACCGTCCGTCCCGCACGAATGTTGGTGTAAAGTGC
The DNA here is from genome assembly GCA_000333235.1 of Pseudoalteromonas luteoviolacea B = ATCC 29581. Taxonomy (GTDB): domain Bacteria; phylum Pseudomonadota; class Gammaproteobacteria; order Enterobacterales; family Alteromonadaceae; genus Pseudoalteromonas; species Pseudoalteromonas luteoviolacea_D. The sequence goes on from CAPN01000016.1 coordinate 244,659, forward strand.
ACGCATTATCGACATTAAAGAAACACCGTGATGCTCATAGAAATTTCTATCTTCAACCGTAAGCAACGTATCTCGCAGTATTTTTGGAAACTTTTCTAACGGCAAAAACTCTCTATCTTGTTGTGACTCATTGCCAATACGCGCAATTTGCACAGGTTCCAAGCGACTAAATCGCAAGGAGTTACCTTGTTCGTCTACAATTTTTTCTAACCTTTGAGCCGAGAAAACCAAGGTAAAACGTGTCGCCGCTTCTTGCCCATCGTAAAATTCAAAAGCACGCCTAAACACACTAATGGTGTTGTGCTTTTTAACGTATTGTCCGGTACGACTAATTACGTTGACTTGAGAGTAATTAAGACGATTCAACTCCCAAACTACTTCTTCTTGAGAAAGATACTGATCCGGGTAAAACCCCATTGCACGCGCATACACTTGCACTGGTAATTGCCATTTATTACCTTCAAACTGCCGAGAAACTTTCGCATCTAGATAGATAACATATAAACCGACCGCAACGAATGTAGCGAGTGCACCTTTCCACAAGGTACTTAGTAGCACAGATCCTAGCTTTTGCTTCCAAGATAGCGTTACTGTAGCTTTTTTTGTCGTACGTTTTTTTACTGGTTTGTTTGCCATGTCTATCTATCAGAATAAAAAACTTTCGGCAGTCTATCATAGTGAGTTCGACTTAACTTAAGCTGAAAACACAAAAAAGCCCAGTAAACTGGGCTTTGTGTTACGAACAACTAAAACACGATTATTAAAGACGCTTAATTACCGCGCACAGAAACAAATTCAGGGTAAGCATCAACGCCGCAATCATGCTGATCCATACCGCTTAATTCTTCTTCTTCACCAACGCGGATCCCAAGCGTTTTCTTCAGAATTGCCCACACGATCAACGAGGCAACGAATACAAACCCTAAGATAGTCACCAAACCGATTGCTTGGTTGATAAATGTGGCGTCTGTATTCGAAAATGGCACCATCATGATCCCAAGCGCACCACACACACCGTGCACGGATATCGCGCCTACAGGATCATCAATTTTCACTTTATCAAAATAAATGATGCTTAACACAACCAATGAACCGCCAAGGGCCCCAAGAAGCGCAGCAAACATTGGCGTAGGAGAAGCAGGCTCGGCCGTGATCACCACAAGACCGGCTAACGCGCCGTTTAGAATCATCGTTAAATCTGCTTTACCCCACATCAATTTGCACACTATCAGCGCAGCAATCGCACCAGTTGCCGCCGCCGCGTTGGTATTGAGCATGATTTGGCTAACAGCAATAGCATTGGCTTTATCTGATAACAATAGTTGTGAGCCACCGTTAAAACCAAACCACCCCATCCAAAGAATAAATGTACCAAGTGTCGCCAATGGTAAGTTAGAACCAGGAATTGGGTAGATCTCGCCATTTTTACCGTATTTTCCTTTACGAGCGCCAAGCAATAGTACGCCCGCGAATGCAGCAGCCGCACCCGCGCCATGCACAATGGCAGCCCCTGCAAAATCGACAAAACCTAGCTTTGATAAAAAGCCACCGCCCCAGGTCCAGAAACCTTCTATAGGATAGATGATCCCCGTCATTACCACTGAGAATGCGAGAAACGCCCAAAGCTTCATGCGCTCTGCGACTGCGCCAGAAACAATCGACATAGCCGTTGCAACAAACACAACTTGGAAAAAGAAATCAGATTGCAGCGAATGATTCGCATCGTCTGCTTGAGTGCCAATTAACGCACCAAAAGAAGGAACTAAGCCCCCCTCGACATTATCAACATACATAATGTTGTAGCCGATAAACAAATACATGGTACAGGCAATTGCATACAAGCAAATATTTTTGGTTAGAATTTCGGTCGTGTTTTTTGAACGTACTAAGCCCGCTTCTAACATCGCAAAACCCGCTGCCATCCACATGACAAGTACGCCTGAAATTAAAAAGTAAAATGTATCGAGTGAAAATTTTAATTCTATAACTGTATTTTCCATTTGCGGCCCCCTTAAATCGCTTCTTCGTCAAGTTCGCCTGTGCGGATCCGCACGACTTGATCTAGGTCGTAGACGAAAATTTTTCCGTCACCAATCTTGCCAGTACTTGCAACACGCGTGATGGTGTCGACTACGCGCTCGCAATTTTCACTTTTGGTCGCAATTTCGAGTTTAATTTTTGGAATAAAATCGACTTGGTATTCAGCACCTCGGTAGAGCTCTGTATGACCACGTTGACGACCAAATCCTTTGACATCGACAACCGTCATCCCCTCAACGCCAAGCTCTCCTAGCGCTTCACGAACTTCATCTAACTTAAATGGTTTTATTATTGCACTTATCATTTTCATGTTAATGGTCCCCTCGGACTCGCGTTATCCTGTTAACGTTAACAATCCAACCTTCATGCCAATTTTAAATTATAATAAATAACAATGAGATAGCTTTTTTATTATGTTCTTGAACAAAAAAAACGCACCTTCCTGGTGCGTTATTTTTCAACTTGTTCACAATTGGTGCAAACTCGTATTTACCCATGCGCACTCACGACGCAATTGCGGTTACTATCTTTAGCTTGATAGAGTGCCCTGTCTGCCGCGCGCATCACTTCACCGAGGGAATTTGAGTAGCATGAAGTGACACCGATACTCACAGTGCAGCGATATGCCCGTCCATTGATTGAAAAATCCGTTTGAGCAAAGCGTGTTCTAAAATCATTAAACACTTCCAATGCATCATTCACTTTGTAGCCTTTTAATACCACTGCAAACTCTTCACCACCAATCCTCGCTAAAACATATCGTCCAAAGGCACTTTTTAGTAAATCCCCTACTTGCTTGAGAATTTCATCTCCGCCTAAATGGCCAAACTCATCATTGATCTTTTTGAAGTGATCGATGTCGAGCAAAGCTAGCACAAATTGATTTGGCTTCACTTTTAGTAAACGTTCAGTGTGCTGATAAAAATACCGGCGATTGTATAGACCTGTTAAATAATCTCGATATGCACATTCTTTGATTTCGCAATACAAATTGAGCTGCTCCATCGTTTGCATAACTCGACAATGAAACTCTTCATTCATAAAGGGCTTTGCTAAGAAATCATTGGCGCCGTACTTTATGAATTTAGCGGAAAGGCCATGACTGCCAGCTCCAGATAGTCCAATTATCGCTAAATCATCCCGACCTCGGGAATTTCGTACTTTTTTAACCAGTTCGAAGCCATCCATATTCGGCATCGCATAATCAGTTAACAAAAGTTTGATGTCTGGTTGAGCCTCTAAAAGCGCCATTGCTTCCACACCATCTTTCGCTTCTAAAACATCAAACAACTGCTTTTCGAGCATTTGACGCATTACAACACGGCTTATTACTGAATCATCCGCAATCAATGCTTTGCAACCTTGATTTCGCAATAATTGTGAAATCAACTTGATGGCATACAAGTAGGAGTCGCGATTATCCTTAATAACATAATCCACCACCCCCATTTCAAGCATTTGTTGACGACTGTATTCATCTATTTTTGAAGTAAGCACAACCGTTGGAATACTGTGAGCGAGCGTTAATTTTACCACTTCGGCGTCTGCTGCGTCTGGTAGCGTTAAGTCTACTAGTGCCAACGTATATTCATTACGTGAAAGTAACTGCATGCTTTCTTGTAATGACCAGGCAAAATCAATTGCGACGGTCAAATGTTGTGATGCGAGATGGCGCAAGACTTGTTGGACAACTTTACTGTCCTCAACGATTAACACTCTTTGCATGATGGTTGGACTCTTTAAACTTCAAGAGAAAGACGGCAACTAGTGAAATAGAAAAACCAATACTTTCATACTTAATATTTTAGTATGAAATATACTGGATCTTTGTTACAAAAAAAACACAATTATCACATCGCATACTTATTACAACGTGGGTATCGAATTGTCATTAAACATGCCTAACCGGTCGTTTGACTCAATCGCTTTGAATCAAGTAGAAATTTCTTCTTTAATAGTAAACAAGATAGTGAAAGGATAAAAAGAATGAAAAAAATCATGTTAGGACTGGCGTTGAGTGCGATTGTACTTACTACCACTCCAATTTCAGCCCTTGAAAAAAGCACTGATCATAACATTGCAATCGACATCGATAACCACGTGATTACTGAGCATAAAGCAAACATCAACGGCCAAAAGTTTTCCTATAAAGCACAAACCGGTACACAACCAGTGTGGGATGAAAATGGCAAAGCAATTGCAACATTGCATTATACTTATTATACGCGTTCAAAAGTCGATGATGTCTCTAGGCGTCCTTTATTGATTAGCTTTAATGGTGGTCCTGGATCCGCATCGGTGTGGATGCACATCGCCTATACCGGCCCTCGAGTATTAAAAATAGATGAAGAAGGCTATCCAGTTCAACCTTATGGTGTGTCAGATAATCCGTATTCTGTTCTTGATGTCGCTGATATTGTTTTTGTGAACCCTGTAAACACGGGTTACTCTCGAGTACTTCCAGATGACAATGGTAAGCTTCCAAGTAAAGAGGAACAAAAGGCGACTTTTTTTGGTGTTAATGCCGACATCAAATACCTTGCAAGTTGGTTAAATACCTTTATTAATCGACACAACCGCGCTCTTTCGCCCAAATTTCTCATCGGCGAAAGTTATGGGACCACCCGCGTGTCCGGTCTAGCTCACGAACTACAAAACGCACAATGGATGTATTTAAACGGAGTCGTTTTAGTTTCCCCAACTGAAATTGGCATAGAGCGCCAAGGCCCAGTAGAAGCAGCCAACAGACTGCCTTATTTTGCGGCAACCGCTTGGTATCATAAAGCACTGAGTGAAGATTTACAGCAAAAACCACTGCTGAGCTTTTTAGAAGACGTTGAGTTGTTTACCCTTAATAAGTACTTGCCTGCTTTAGCAAAAGGCGCGTTTATCAGCGATCAAGAAAAGCGAGAAGTGGCAAATCAAGTGGCTAATTATGCTGGGCTGTCATTAGAGTATGTGCTACAAAATAATCTCGATATTAGTACCACTTCGTTTTGGAAAGAACTGCTTCGTGAACGCGGCTTTACGGTAGGACGATTGGATTCTCGTTATTTAGGCATTGATAAACGAGACAGTGGCGATCGTCCTGACTATTGGCCTGAACTCACTTCTTGGCTACATTCCTTTACGCCTGCAATTAACTACTACTTAAGAGAAGAGCTAAATTACAAAACAGATGTAAAATACAACATGTTTGGCAACGTCCACCCTTGGGATCGTAGTAACAATCAAACAGGTGAACAACTCCGCTTAGCAATGGCTCAAAATCCCTACTTAAATGTCATGGTGCAAGCAGGCTATTTCGATGGCGCAACCAATTACTTTGATGCTAAATATACGCTTTGGCAATTAGATCCCAGTGGCAAAATGCGCAACAGACTTTCCTTTAAAGGTTATGAATCTGGACACATGATGTATTTACGCCGCCCTGATCTAGAAAAGTCGAACAACGACTTACGTGATTTTATTCTTAATGCATTACCTGGTAATCGATCCGCGAAATATTAATCAATGACATAGCACAGAGAATCACCACGCGTTTCTCTGTGCTCACTCTTTTCTTCGGTCCCTCTAATTTGTTCCTCCACTCTTGTCATTTTTTGGGTATACTCAATACATTAGCAAAAAATTAGGAGCCGATAATGGCGGATAAATTTCGCGTTATTTTTGCAAGTCTGGATGCTGGGTTAGATCAACAAGTCGCCGTTTCGCGTTTAGCTAATAAGCTAAATATTCCACCAGCGAAAGCAGTAACGTTCTTTTCAAAAAAACCGTTATTTGCCCCTGCCGACAAAGAAAAAGCACTTAAACAAGCCAAATTATTTGCCAGTTTAGGGATCCAAGCCAAGTTACAAAACGTCAATGCTGGAGCACAAACAGATAATACCGCCCGTGATGAGCGATTATTTGAAGCATTAGATTACATTACTAGCAGCTTAATTCGATTAGAAGAACGCTTAGAAGATATCGAGCAACAGCTAGAACAACGCCTAAACACTCCACAAACAGCGACAGAACTTACAATAGACGAAGAAGAAAATTGGGAAGATGACCATTATCTCGATGATTTGGACATTGAGCCTCCAGTCGCAAAACGCTCGCCAATTGTACTTTATAGTATCGTTGGTACCGTCGCACTGCTTATCGTGTTACTTGCCCTTACCTTGATTTATCCTGACATTATGAATTTTTAGCAAGTCGACCATGAATATTACTAATAATAAAACCATTTTGCGGCAAGAAATTCGTAAGGAAATCCGAGCTCGTCGACGCTCGCTGAGTGAAAAAGATCAAAATGATGCTGAAATAGCTCTTGTTATGAATTTTATTCAACATATAAAACTCCCCACTAACGCCCGGGTAGGTTGCTATCTGAGCAATGATGGAGAGCTTAAAACAAATAAGCTTATTCAATCACTTAGAAAAAAAAGCAACACCATCCACCTGCCCATAATCCACCCCTTCAACGCCCAGACCTTACTCTTTCAATTGTATGAAAATAATTCACCCATGAAAGCTAACGCCTATGGTATCTTGGAGCCCGTGTTGAATTGCAGTGAAGTGTGCCCTATTGCACAGCTTGATCTGTTACTCATGCCCTTGGTGGCGTTTGACAAGCAAGGAAATCGCATGGGAATGGGTGGTGGTTACTATGACCGCACACTTGCCTCCTACTACAAACAAAATTGGGAAACACCTCGCTTGATAGGGCTTGCACACGATTGCCAACAAGTCGATGAGTTACCAACTGAAGTGTGGGATGTTCCACTGCAGGCAATTCTTACACCAACGCGTTTTTATCAGTGGTAACGTTCGTTTCGGGTCTCTTTTTATTACAAAACAGGTATAATTACGCGCAGTTTTGACAACAAAATAAGTGTGATTCCTCATGACCCAAGATGAAATGAAAAAAGCAGCAGCATGGGCTGCTCTCGATTACGTAACTGAAAATAGCATTGTTGGCGTTGGCACAGGTTCAACCGTAAATCACTTTATTGATGCTTTGGCAACGATAAAAGATTCGATCCGCGGCGCGATTTCCAGTTCAGAAGCGTCTACAACAAAACTGAAAACACTTGGCATTGAAGTGTTTGAACTTAACGAAGTAAATTCGCTAGACGTGTACATAGACGGTGCGGACGAAATCAACACAAAAAATGAAATGATTAAAGGTGGTGGCGCAGCCTTAACTCGCGAGAAAATCGTTGCCGCGGTAGCCAAAAAATTTGTCTGTATTGTGGATAATACGAAACACGTAGAAACGTTGGGGCAATTTCCTTTGCCTGTTGAGGTTATTCCGATGGCTCGCAGCTACGTAGCTCGCGAATTGGTTAAGCTAGGTGGGGATCCTGTCTATCGCCAAGGTGTCGTAACCGATAATGGCAATGTGATCTTAGATGTTCACAATTTATCAATTACAGACGCTAAATCACTTGAAACAACTATTAACCAAATCGTTGGTGTTGTTACCAATGGTTTATTTGCTCAACGCGGTGCGGACGTGGTTATCACAGGTACTGCCGAGGGCCCAAAAATCAACTAACTGTTAGCAGGGTAAGTCATGAGTAAGGTATCGTTAGCAAAAGACAAAATTAAAATCCTTTTGTTAGAAGGAGTTCACCAAAGCGCAGTGGAAACACTCAAGCGTAATGGTTATAGCAATATTGATTATGTCAAAACATCCTTACCAGAAGACGACCTTATTGAGCGCATTAAAGATGCACACTTCGTCGGGATCCGTTCGCGCACGCATTTAAATGAACGCGTCCTTGATGCTGCAGAAAAGTTAGTCGCGGTAGGCTGCTTTTGCATCGGAACAAACCAAGTTGATCTTGATGCTGCGCGGATCCGCGGCATCGCCGTTTTTAATGCGCCATTCTCAAATACTCGCTCGGTTGCTGAATTGGTATTGGGTGAAATATTGCTGCTGCTACGTCGTATTCCAGAACGTAACGCACTCGCTCATCGCGGTTTATGGATGAAAACGGCCACTGGATCGTTTGAGGCGCGTGGTAAAACCCTTGGTATTATTGGATATGGCCATATCGGCACTCAACTTGGGATCATGGCTGAGAACATTGGTATGAAAGTGGAGTTTTACGATATTGAAGATAAGCTTACGCTCGGTAATGCTACCCAAATTCAAAATTTAACTCAGCTTCTGCAACGCGCCGATGTGGTCAGTTTACATGTACCAGAAACCCCACAGACTAAAAATCTAATCGGAACAGCAGAGCTTGAAGTGATGAAACATGGTGCCATCCTCATTAATGCCTCGCGTGGCACAGTAGTTGATATCGATGCCTTAGCCGAAGCACTGCGTGACAAGAAAATTTCTGGCGCTGCAATCGACGTATTTCCTGTCGAGCCAAAAGGCAATGATGAAGAATTTGTATCTCCACTGCGTGAGTTTGACAACGTTATTTTAACGCCTCACATCGGTGGTTCGACCCAAGAAGCCCAAGAAAACATCGGCATTGAAGTTGCCGGAAAGTTAGCCAAATACTCAGATAATGGCTCAACATTGAGTGCAGTAAACTTCCCTGAAGTGTCTCTGCCCGAATTATCTGGTCGCAGCCGTTTACTGCATATTCACTACAACCGCCCAGGGATCTTGACGCAAATTAACCAAGCTTTCGCACAGCATGGGATCAACATTGCGGCTCAATATTTACAAACTGACGCATCGATCGGTTACGTGGTTATTGACGTAGACAGCAATCACTCCGAAGTGGCGCTAAAAGAGTTAAGTGCGGTTGAGGGAACAATCCGAGCACGGATCCTTCACTAATACCGTAACGCTAGTTCATTAGCAGTAAGAGGCCTGTGGCCTCTTACTATTTTTGGCTCTAAAAAATGATAACGATAAAACTTAGCACCGATTTGTATCAAGCCGCATCGATTACCCTAGAGAACATGCGGAAATTTTATGAAAAATACAAAGTAGATTGGAATGTCGAGCAAATCGCTGGCATGACCCGGACACTCAATAACTATGACTTATACCTAAATGATAACTTAGTTGGCATAATGCGTATTTCGTTTGACAATCAGCAATGTCAACTGCGCGATTTACAAATCATTGAAGGGTATAAAAATCAAGGTTGTGGTGGTCAAGCGATCCTCCTCGCGACCAAACTCGCAAAACAAAATCATTGTCATGGTCTTGAGCTCAAAGTATTTCAATGCAGCCCTGCAGTACGTCTTTACTTACGAAATGGGTTTGTAATTCAGCGCAGTGACGAACGCTTTCATTACATGAGTTATACTTTTTGACCCAAACAGAATATTAAAGCGCTAAAATAGCGCTTCTAAAGCCTGAGACAAGTGGCTCACTGCCACAATTTCCATGCCTTCAATGTGCTCTTTGGGACGATTCGCAGTAGGCACTATGGCGCGGGTAAAGCCATGTTTCGCCGCTTCTCGTAAACGCTCTTGACCACTTGGTACGGGACGTATTTCCCCACCTAAGCCAACTTCACCGAACACCACTAACTGCCTATCAAGCGCCTGATTTTTAAAACTCGATACTAAAGCAGCGATGAGAGCTAAATCTGCCGATGTTTCTGTTACTTTAACGCCACCAACCACGTTTACAAATACGTCTTGATCTGACAACTGCAAGCCACCATGACGATGCAAAACCGCTAATAACATCGCTAATCGATTCTGTTCTAGACCAACCGTTACTCGCCTTGGATTACCCAATTGCGAATAATCGACTAAGGCTTGAACTTCGACAAGCAAAGGACGAGTCCCTTCCCAAATCACCATAACCAATGAGCCTGGCGTCTGCTGCTCACCACGATTCAAAAAAATAGCTGAAGGATTATTGACTTCACGAAGTCCATTGCCTGTCATAGCAAACACACCAAGTTCATTGACAGCACCAAAGCGGTTTTTATGTCCTCGAAGAGTGCGAAAGCGGCTATCACTACTCCCTTCTAATAAAATAGAACAGTCAATACAGTGCTCCAAAACTTTTGGCCCTGCTAAGGTGCCATCTTTTGTCACGTGCCCCACCATAATGATCGCAACTTGGTTTTGTTTCGCAAAGCGCGTTAAATAAGCCGCACTCTCTCTCACTTGCGAAACACTACCTGGTGCGGATTGAATGTCGGTCATGTGCATGACTTGGATAGAATCAATAACCATAATGCTTGGCTTTTCGCGAAGTGCTAATTGACAAATCGTTTCGACATTGGTTTCAGCCAAGGTCTTCAGCTTATTGGTCGGTAACCCTAAGCGCTTGGCACGCATCGCCACTTGCTGTAATGACTCTTCGCCCGTGACGTACAAGGTATTCATATTTTGCGCAAGCAAACACATCGTCTGTAACAACAGCGTACTTTTACCCGCTCCAGGTTCCCCACCAATTAAAATCGCACTGCCAGGAACCACTCCCCCACCCAAAACACGGTCAAATTCAGCAAACGTCGTCGAGAACCTAGGCAAATCAGCCAGATTCACTTCATCAAGCGTTTGAATTTTTGCTTCAACCAATCCTGCGTACCCTGACATTCCGGGTGACGTTGAGTTTGTTTTAATAGAAGGAACACGGTACTCTGTAACTGTATTCCAAGCTTTACATTCAGAACATTGTCCTTGCCAACGAGCAAATTCCGCTCCACAATCACTACAGACAAATGCGGTTTTCTTTTTTACCATAAACTTACAAAAGGCACATTAGTTGCTTAATATTATCCTACACTTAAGTAGGTGATTGAAATTGCCAATCTTTTGGCAGCAAATTTAATAAAAATAATGAATTCGCGCTTGCAGCAGTATAGCAACTTTTTGCGCAACGGGTGATAGGTACGATGGCTGAAGATAAACTATTGAAATATCAAAATTTGATCAACGAGCTCAAGTTGCAACTCGGCGATCCTAATTTTGATAGAATTTTTCAACAGCTAACGTCTCATTTATCCAAGCCTGATCAATTCCTAATTAAGATGGAAATGAATCGCCTATCACAACCAGTCGCTCGCTTTATTGATTTACGAGGACAAGTCGCAGGGGATGTAAAACCTTTTGAATATCAAGGCAAGCAACATTTTTTGGATGACGTTGCGGTTGCCGTATTTGAAGAAGAAGTTGCACGCCATGGCGGATACACGATGGCGGTTTACGAAGCGGTAATGAATACCGAAAACAATTTCCGTGTGATGCAAAAGGCAGCGCAAGAACGAGAAGCTTCCGGCGAAGTACTTCCCGAACAAAACCCATTTAATGTGAAGCTCATTCGATTTGCCTCCTACGAGTCGCGTGTTGAAGAGCGCATGAATTACTCGATAAAAATAACGGTAAACTTACCCAAAGGCAGAGAAGTCAGTGCAACAACCTCTGACATTTCACTCAGCGGTGCCAAGATCAAATTGTCCCCCAAGCATGTTGTCGATACTGGCAATATGCTGACTATTCGACTGGTGGGGCTGGAACAAGAATTTGAACTTGGCTTAAAAAGTGGCATTCAATATGAGGTTGTGGCTGTCGAGCCTGTGTCGCGCGAATTTAATCATGTTCGCCTCAAACGAACGTTTGTCGAAAACAATAAAAGTTTCGACGAATTTCTAAATAGTTTTATTCATGGAAATAAACGCCGTTATAAAGTCAATTTAGACAACACCATGGATGCGATAGTTTGTAAAAGCTATGAACAATACTATTTACCTCGAGTTGTATCTCTCTTCGTCTTTTTAAGTAAAAAGGAGTCTATACTAACGCCAACGATGTCGATGCATAATGAGAATAGCGCATTCATGCAACGTTATTTTCAAGATGAACGACAAATTAGTTGCCTGTATAGCATTCTAAACAGTAAGCGTTTGAAAGACTTACTTGACCAGGTACAACCAGTCAAAGAAACTCTGCTTTATACTTTTACCCATAGTGCAGGTGGAAAAATTTATTTTTACTCTGCTACGACTGAAGAGCTCGCTCAACATCCCGAACTCAAACAACTGTTTTTGGCTTTTGGTAGTAATAAAGACAGTTGGATGACGTTCAAATTGCAAATAATGCCTAGCACCCATGAGGACGCATTTATCCCGCTATCGCTTCCTGAGTCGCTTGGAAAAAATTTAGACAAGTTAAACAAGCCACCTTCACCAAGAGTTCAAGGTTATATTCAGCACGTACAATATGTAGCCATTCTAACCGCAACCAATGTGCCTGCGATCCGAGAGAAATATCGAAAAGTTAATTTTCAACAAGAACAATTACCGATGCTCAAACAGTTTGGCCATGGTAAAGCAACTATGCCACCAGCTCTTGAAGCTGTTGCACTCGAATACATCAATTTACGCGCGCACAAACGCTATTTGTATAAAACATCCGTCGAAATCCTATTGGATCCAGAGCGCAGAGTGACGGGGTTTACCCGTGACTTTTCCGTAATGGGTATGCAAATTGAATTATCTGAAGTATTTTCCTTCAATAAAGGAGACTTAATCTATTTATCTTTGCCTGACTTACAAAAAATAACCAATAAACATCATTTGTCGAACTTATGTTATGAAGTCATGGCAGTCAGCAAATCGAAAACAATCATCAATTTACGTGTAAATCAACCTACTGATTCAAAAAGTATGGCGGTGCAATTCTTTACTCAACTCATTGAAATGAATAAGCACAAATTACAAGCCTGTGAAGAGTCGCCAAAAGTCCCTGGTCTTTCTAATGCACTGCGAAATATGGTGACGAAAAGCATTTGTCAGTTCCCCATTTATTTACACAAACATGCCGCTCATTTTAAAATCGGCGCTGTTGGTCAAGGTGTATATAAAACGAACTTGCATCGCATACTTAGCCAATTTGACACAAGTAACCCTGCTCTCATTACCACTGAGCAGTTATTTCCGGATGGATTTACTGAAGGCACGTTAAGCGATGCGATACGTCAACAAAACCGTCAAGATAAACCACTTCAGTTTTTATTGTTCTTACGTTTTGATCCAACACACTCTGACATAAAATTAGCATTAAAAAGTCAATGTATTGAGGTCAGTGAACCTCTCGATTCTTTGTATTTGTTTGCCAAAAAGGCCGTCAAAAGTGAATTACTCTTTGTTTACCATGTTTTCATCTCAAAAACAGGAAAGCCTGATATTGATTATCTATCGAATGAATTAAAATACGTCAGCCACTACGCTATTCATAAAGCAAAAGAATTAGAAGAGACGCTGTGGAGTGTTGCAGCGGTTGGCGATATGATGGACGTGAGTGATGAAATTATACAATTTTTCGACTTTGACGCGCGAATTGTCAATGCCATGCAAGCACGCCGCAAAACATGGCTAGAGAGACACTAAAAGCGATATTAAACAGCGACACTCCAAGTTGCAGGATTCAGAGCCGCTCATTTTGTTCAGCTTGAGGTTAAACGACGAAAGAATGATAATTTAAGGCGTTGTAAGAAAGTACAACATCTGCAAAAGTGAACCCTTACAAATAGCTGCATCGGCCTCTTCTACTACTTTTGGTTTACCGTGAATGGCAACACCTAGAGCTGCAACATCCATCATCAACAAGTCATTTGCCCCATCACCAATGGCAACGGTCTGGCTGTCACTTAGTGAATATTTTGCTTTTAACTCAAGCAAAGTTCGACGTTTCACCTCGGCATCTATAATTTCGCCGTTGACAGTCCCTGATAACGCGGTACCGTCAAAATCCAACTCGTTTGCAACAATGGCATCGAGATTGAGTGGTGCTCGAAGTTGCTCTGCAAATAACGTAAAGCCCCCGGAAGCGATGGCTAAAACCCAATTATGCTCTTTTAAAACGGCACACAGCTGCTCTACCCCAGGCATCAAAGGTAATTCAAAACGGATAGTGTCAAGTAGCGACAAGTCAATGCCTTTAAGTTTCGCGACGCGGCGTTTTAAGCTATCGCTAAACGCTAATTGGCCCAACATAGCCGCTTTGGTTACTGCGGCAACTTCATCATATACATTGGCTAAACGCGCAATCTCGTCAATGCATTCAATCTGAATTGCCGTGGAATCCATATCCATCACCAGCAAACCTGGCGACGTTAATTGTGGTGCATCAAATAGAACAGCCACTTCAAGTTCTAAGGCAGAAAATGCAGCGCGAAGTAAATGCTTACTCTGTGTATTAATATCTTCTTTAGGTGACTCTAGTGCAAAACTAAGTGCTGATGGCAAGCGACTGTCTGGCCTAAATTCTACCACTGCGCTGATTTTCAATCCTTGCGCTAGAATGGTTTTGAGCACGACGTCAACTGGCGTATTAACCAGATTTTCACCAAATACAACAAGACGGTGTCGATGAATAGGCGCAGACACACGCTCTAATGTACATACTGTTGATTGCCAATGTGCTAGGTTTGTGTGTTCCACGATGACTCCGGTTTTAATATAGCTGTCTAACTAAGCGACTAAAAAGCGTCGTGTATTTTTAACATGGTTTAACCAATGATGTCAGTATGCAATTATCCTTTATGAAAATTCCACATGCATAAGCTGACTAAAATTTTGATTGAGTTGCTTAGCGATACACGGTCGACTTTCACTGCGTAATTCGCTTAATACATTAAAGACGGACATCAATTGAGCGGGTTCGTTGCGAAGGCCTTGATAGCCATTTAGTGGCATAGAAGGTGAATCTGTTTCAATTAATAGGGCACTTAGCGGCACTTGACTAACTGTGTTTCGAGTTTTTTGTGCACGAGCGTAAGTAATTACACCGCCTACACCTAGCTTAAACCCTTTTTCAATATAATAACGGGCTTGCTGTAACGATCCACTAAACGCATGGATAACGCCACCATAGCGTGGTGGTGTGTGCTTAAACACCTGTGCGATAAGGTGATGGGATTGACGGTGATGGACAACCAGAGGCAATCTAAACTGATTTGCCAATTCAATCTGCTTGATAAACAACTGTTGCTGTTTTGGCATATCACCCACAACCGCATCTAAACCGCACTCGCCAATAGCACAAATGCGACTTCGATGTTCTGTTATGAGTTGGGACAGTGCGTCAATGTCTTCTAGCTGATGTTCAGTAATGAAATATGGATGCAAACCCACAGCCAAATAACTAGTAAAAGCACCACAATCAAAAGCAAGCAATCTTTTACATTGCCCTAGCGTGACACCGGGTACTAATCCCCCCCTAACACCCTTAGCAAGCGCGCTAGAAAGCACACTCTCTCTGTCATTATCAAACTCAGGAAAATCAAGATGACAGTGAGTATCGATTAAGGGTTCAATCGCTCGATTGTCCAAGTACCCTCTTCCTGTTTAACGTACATGAAGCGATCGTGTAGGCGATGCTCTCCACCTTGCCAAAATTCAATCTTTTTCGGTTCTACACAATACCCACCCCAAAAGTCAGGTAAGGGCACTTCGCCATTTGAAAACTTAGCTTTCATCGCATGAAACGTTTCCATTAATACTTTACGAGAAGACACTGGGCGAGATTGGCTCGAAGCCCACGCGGCAAGTTGACTTTCTTTTGGTCTTGATAAAAAGTACTTTGCAACGGCCGAGGTTGGAAGCGCCCTTGCTTCACCGTAAACAATCACTTGACGTTCAATTCCATGCCACGGAAAGTGTAAACACACTTTGTTATTGCTCGCAATTTCTTGCGCTTTACGAGAACCGGTGTTGGTAAAAAACACAAAACCATTTTCATCAAGTTGCTTTAATAACACAATACGCTGCGAAGGCTGACCCGTTGAGTCCACCGTCGCGACAACCATTGCCGTTGGATCTGGAAATCCTGCATCGACAACTTGCTTTAACCACATTTCAAATTGAACTATCGGTGATGCATCTAACATTTCTCGACGCAACCCACCCTTAGTATACTCTCTTCGCAAATCATCCAATTTCATGTTTAATCCTTACAAAAAAGCCGCAACAACTGCGGCTTAACTTTGGGTAACGGTTACATTTGCTCCATCACTTCGATGCCAAGCAAATCTAAACCGGTGGCCAAGGTTTTTGCCACCAAGTTACATAAGATCAAGCGACTTTCGCGTGTTTCTTTTGCCACATCCTCTTTCAAAATCGGACAAGCTTCATAGAAGCTCATGTATAAACTCGCAAGCTCATACAAGTAGCCACATAATACGTGTGGCGTCGCTTCACTGATCATCAGATCCAACACTTCTTCAAGTTGCAACAATTTTAGCGCTAACGCTTTCTCTTGCGCTTCATCAATCACAATTGCGCCAACAAGGTTGCTACTATCAACATTTGCTTTGCGGAAAATACTGCTTACCCGCGTATACGCGTATTGGAGGTAAGGTGCTGTTGCGCCCTCAAAGCTCAGCATGCTATCCCAATTAAAGATATAATCGCTCGTACGGTGCTTCGATAGATCCGCGTATTTCACCGCGCCAATGCCGACTTTACGTGCAATTTCAGCTCGCGCTTCAGCACTTAAATCTGACTCACGCGCGGCTAGCTTTTCGGTTGCTCGACCGATTGCTTCTTCTAACAGATCCGCCAATTTTACGGTGCCGCCAGTACGCGTTTTAAATGGCTTACCATCATCGCCCATCATGGTACCGAATGGGCAAAATTCGTAACTTGTTTCATCACGTAAAAAACCAGCTTTGCGAGCTGTAAGCTCAACTTGGCTAAAGTGCAAACTTTGGCGGGCATCTACGAAAATTAAAATACGGTCTGCACCGAGCTGATTAGAGCGATAGTCGCACGCGGCTAAATCTGTAGTGGCATACAAGAAGCCGCCACCTGACTTTTGCACGATAAACGCAGACGGTTCGCCATCTTTATTAGCTAACTCGTCTAAAAAGACGACTTGTGCGCCTTGATCTTCAACTGCAAGCCCTTTCGCTTGAAGCGTTGTAATTACTCCTGCTAATGCATCGTTGTATGCACTTTCAGCCATAATGTCGTCGCGTTTTAATGTGACATTTAACTTGCCATACACTTCTTCAGAGTGCTTCACTGACGTATCGATAAAGAGCTGCCATAACTTCGCACAGTGGGCGTCACCACCTTGTAATTTAACAACATAATCACGCGCTTTGTCCGCAAAACCTTCTTCATCATCAAAGCGTTTTTTCGCATCTCGATAGAAGGTTTCGAGATCTGCTAAGGCCACCTTTTCGAGATCAACGCCTTGATTAAGTAGGTCTTCAAGATGGGCAATTAACATACCGAACTGCGTACCCCAATCACCCATGTGATTTTGGCGAATGACGGTGTCACCACGGAATTCCAGTGCCCTTACTACCGCATCACCAATAATCGTTGAACGTAAATGACCAACATGCATTTCTTTTGCAAGGTTGGGAGAAGAAAAATCAACAACGACTTTTTGCGGCTTAGCGTGTGATGCTACACCTAATTTTACGTCTTGTTCTGCTGTCATTAAGCGGTTGGCTAGGAATTCTGGTTTTAAATGAATGTTAATAAAACCAGGACCTGCAATTTCAACTTTCTCTGCTAAATCAGCCACATCGAGATTATCAATAATCTTTTGTGCTAATTCACGAGGGTTCGTTTTAAGCGCTTTCGCCGCGCCCATCGCACCATTAATTTGATAATCACCAAACTGAGGACGAGTGCTTTGTGTGACTGCTGGATTCGTGCCTTCTGGCGCGCCAGCAGCACTCAGTGCAGCTAGCGCTTTTTCAACTAAAAGTTGTTTAATGTTCATGTTAAGTCCTTTCGCTGCAATTAGTGTTCGCGAGTTTGGTGGAACTCCACGTCTGGATAGCGTTCCATTGTTAAGTTCAAATTAACGCGACTTGGGGCGATGTACGTTAAATTATCACCCCCATCTAAAGCGAGGTTCATTTCGCATTTACGTTTAAATTCTTCATATTTTTTGCCATCTTTACACGTAACCCAACGCGCGGTTTGTACTTGCACAGGTTCATATAATGCATCGACGTTATATTCTGATTTTAAACGTGAAACAACCACGTCAAACTGTAGTACACCAACCGCACCAACGATTAAATCGTTATTGATAAGGGGTCTAAATACTTGCACTGCGCCTTCTTCAGAAAGCTGGACAAGCCCTTTCAACAATTGCTTCTGTTTTAATGGATCGCGTAATCGGATACGGCGGAAAAGTTCAGGCGCGAAGTTCGGAATACCAGTAAACTTCATGTTTTCGCCTTGTGTAAACGTATCACCGATTTGAATAGTACCGTGGTTATGTAAACCAATAATGTCACCGGCAAACGCTTCCTCTGCCCGTTCACGATCTCCTGCCATAAACGTCACCGCATCGGAAATACTAACTGTTTTACCAATACGCACGTGGTTCATTTTCATACCTTGCGTATATTTTCCCGAAACGATACGCATGAACGCAACGCGGTCGCGGTGCTTTGGATCCATGTTGGCTTGAATTTTAAACACAAAACCCGAAAACTTTTCTTCCGTCGCTGAAATTTCTTTATCTTCTGTTTTGCGAGGCATAGGCGCAGGCGCCCAATCCGTTAAACCATCTAACATATGGTCAACACCGAAGTTACCGAGTGCTGTACCAAAATAAACAGGAGTCAACTTGCCTTCGAGGAATAATTCTTTATCAAATTCATGAGACGCACCCACGACGAGCTCAAGTTCATCACGCAGTTGACTTGCCAGCTCTTCACCGACCGCTTTATCGAGTTCAGGGTTTTCTAAGCCTTTAATAATACGCACATCTTGGATCGTATGGCCTTTACCACTTTGATATAAAATCGTTTCATCACGATGAATATGGTAAACGCCTTTAAACGCTTTACCGCACCCAATTGGCCATGTTACTGGCGCGCACATGATGTTGAGTTCAGTCTCAACTTCATCAAGCAGTTCCATCGGATCACGAATATCACGGTCTAACTTATTCATAAAGGTAACAATTGGCGTATCACGCAAACGCGTTACTTCCATCAATTTGCGAGTACGATCCTCAACACCTTTCGCCGCATCAATTACCATTAGGCACGAATCCACAGCCGTTAGTGTACGGTAGGTATCTTCCGAGAAGTCTTCGTGTCCTGGTGTATCGAGTAAGTTAACCAACGCTTCGTTATAAGGGAATTGCATTACCGAGGTTGTTACCGAGATACCACGCTCTTTCTCCATTTCCATCCAGTCAGATTTGGCGTGCTGATTAGAACCGCGCCCCTTGACTGTACCGGCTTTTTGTAATGCCTTTCCGAATAACAATACCTTTTCAGTTATCGTGGTTTTACCCGCATCCGGGTGCGAGATAATAGCAAACGTTCGCCTACGCGAAACTTCTTGCAAAAATGGAGAATGTGCCATTGATTAATCTTCTTTACTAACGGAGACCCAAATAAAGCTATCGGTGAAACAGTAATGCCACCGTCAGGGTCATATAAACTCAAAGGGAATGGCACCATTTTCGCCGATTTCGGCATATTTCTCAATCAACCTTCACCTTGAAACAAAGAAAAATGCGTATATTTCAACTTAATCACAGACCTGAGCACTGATATACCCCGATATGGCCTCTCAGTTTTCATCGTTTAACTTGTGACAACAGGCTAATCCGCTTATTATCTAACTTTATGAATATGGACATTGGAAAGTCACTGTCATTATGAGCACGAGTAAGCTAAGCCTAAGATTGCTTTGGTATATTACCCCTCTGGTGATTTTGCCTTTGCTGTTTTTGGGTGGCTTTACCTTATCCAATGTGACAAATTCCACTCAACAGCAGGCCGAATTAGTCGTTGGTCGTTTTGTCGAGCAACAGCAACAAAAAATCCTCAATTACATCGACATTTATCAATCCACTTCAAAACTTTTAAGTAGTTCACCGGTATTGAATGAATTTATGTCGATAAACACAGACGACACAACGCGTTATACAACGAAGTTAACCGCCTTGCTCGACGTATTTGCGAGTTACTCTGAAGCTTACCCCGATATAATCAGTATTGATTTACTTAGCCTCGAAGGTGATAGCATTGCTTATTACAGCAGTGACTTAGGCGAGTTAGCTAAGCCATATCCTTTTTTCCAAAGACTGCAAACCAGTAATGTAAGGCAACAATATTTTATTGCACAATCGCAAGAACAATCGGCAAAGCTCTATTTCGTGCAACAGATCTATGGTGTCGATTACCAATTAAAACGCCCTTTACGGCAAGGCTATGTGGTATTAAAAGTCGACCCTTCATTGATTGCGACCAGCATACTCGAAGCGCCATTTGATCATACCTTAAACTTAATGATCGCTAAAAATGGACAGATCCTCTATAGCTCAGATGCAAATCTGCGAGGCGAGTTTCTTCAAACAAATGAACTTTTGATGTTACAAAAGCAAGCTGAAAGCTCAAAATTAGCTACAACTGTATTGGCCAGTATCGATAATACTGAACGTATGATTTACGCAATTCAGTTAGCGAATGGCTACTATTATGTCTCTACTATTCCAAAAGCCTTACTCTATCAATCGGGCCGTATCATTAGCTTTATTACAGCACTCATCGTCTTTATGTCTGTTTTTGCATTGCCTATTCTGATTTTCATTGTCGTTCGAAATCTGTTGTTAAGCCCCATTGAGCTGCTAGGAGAAGCAAGCCATAAAGTGGGGGATGGTGATTTAAACGTCTATTTACCGGCACATGACAAAGACGAAATTGGTCAACTTTTCACAGACTTTAACCACATGGTCGGCCAGATCCGTGACACGCAAATTGAACTTAAAGGCTTTAAAGAACATTTAGAAGAAAAAGTGGAGACACGTACTCGCGCACTCGAAGAAATGAACCAGCAGCTTGCGCTCGCGATAACGCAAGCCGAACAGGCAAACCAATTAAAAAGTCGCTTTTTAGCAAACATGAGTCATGAGATCCGTACACCGCTTACGGCTATTATGGGCTTTACTGAACAGCTCATCACAAACCCAAACATCAAAAACAATGAGCAATATCTTGCGACTATTTTACGCAACTCTAAACACCTACTTGAACTCATTAATAACATTTTAGATTTGTCAAAAATAGAGGCTGAGAAGCTCGCCGTCGAGCAAACTAAAACCGATGCCATCGCTTTAGTTAAAGACATCGAAGCTATTATTGAACCAATGGCATCAGAGAAATTGCTCGATTTTGCAGTTTATTACGATTTACCTTTACCTAAATATTTATATACCGATACCACACGACTCAAGCAAATACTTCTAAATATTGCCAGTAACGCGGTGAAGTTTACCGAAATTGGCGGTATTTCAATTACAGTACAATTCAATGAACTTACAGCGCACTACGAGTTTATAATTAAAGACACTGGCATTGGAATGTCTAATGCTGAACTCGACCGTGTTTTCCAACCATTCGAGCAAGCTGATAGTACTACGACACGTCGATTCGGTGGGACAGGCTTAGGTTTATGCATCTCTAAAAACCTAGCACAACTGCTAGGAGGGGATGTTACTGTCAAAAGTGAACAAGGCGTTGGCAGTGAGTTTTTGGTTAGCATCGATGGAAACTATGGTAACAAACCCTACGAGTTAATCGCCCAAATCGAAGAGCTCGCTGTCACTACTGATGTACAAACTGAACTAAACTCGATGCAACTTGATGCTAAAATCTTGGTTGCAGAAGATAACCCTGATAATCAAGCGTTGATCCGCTTGCTATTAGAAACGTGGGGATTAGTGCCCGACATGGTAGGGAATGGCGCTGAAGCTGTAGAAGCCGCACTAGTCAATGATTACCACCTAATCCTAATGGACATGCAAATGCCGGTGATGGGTGGCCTAGAAGCTACTCAAATGCTTCGTCACGCGGCTTATGACGGCCCTATTGTTGCGTTAACAGCAAATGTGATGAAGCAAGATGTCGATACGTATTTAGAAGCGGGTTGTAATGCAACGCTCGCCAAACCGATTGATAAATCAGCATTAGGCGATGTGCTTGTTAAATATTTACAGATCCAACAAGAAAACGACTCTCGATGGGATGCGTTACTGCAAAGTGAAAAGTTTAAACAGATCAGCGAGAACTATCGAGGAAAACTTCCCGAACAAATGGATTTGCTCAATACCTATTACCGCAAGCAAGAGTGGGAATCTCTGCGTGCACTGGCGCACAGTTTAAAAGGCAGCTCAGGGTGTTTTGGCTTTATGAATATTCATGATTCAGCACACCAATTAGAGCAAGCCTTAAAAGCCAGGAACTCAGAAAAATGGCATTATTGCCACTTGAAACTCATAGAAGCCATAAAATATACACTAAGTATGCCAACCTAATACTTGAAGTAAATTAAGTACTTAAGAACTCGAAAGCGGTTAGGTTCAGTGCGGATTTAAGCCATCATGAGTATTCACTAGATGATCACATTGAGTTTGAATTACTCAAAATTGAAAAACGTCAACCCCATTAAGATAGCGTGCTCGTGGCCATCTGCAGTTGGGTAATAGTTTTTTCGCACCCCCATTTCTACAAAGCCCGCATTTTCGTAAAGTCGGATCGCGCTAAGGTTAGATTCACGTACTTCCAGAAAGATATTTTCAGCCTGATGTTGCTGACAATGTTCGATGAAACGCGATAGTAACGCTTTTGCTAATCCCCTTCTTTGCCAGTTCGGATGCACACAAATATCCATAAGTGTATAGTCTGAACCAGCTTGCTCACCAATGTAAAAGCCGACCAATTTATCTTGTTCAAACGCAGCAAGATTGAAATATCGGCCACCTATACACGATGTCATCGTTTTTCGTGACCAAGGAAATGAATGGCACGCGAGTTCAACATTCATCAATGCATCGATTGCAGTATGGTCAACTGCTCTGAACTCAAACATCTCACTATATTGACTTTTCAACTTCTGATCCAAAATTAAGGTAATTTACTATCTTCCACAACTGCTGCTTTTCAGTCACCGATAGGCAGTGCATAGGTAAAGTTAAGGTATTTTTTTCGCATGCGATTTCATTGCCGACCATGATTTCAAATGAGTCAGTATGCCCTAGATAACGTTCAAGATCGGTAAACCAAACAAACTTTCTCAACAGCTCGCGCGCGTTTGACATAGGTATTTCAGTTGGTGTGCTGACGGGGTCATTTGCCGAGTACTTCGCACGCAACTGTAATGGTTCAAAATCGAAAATAGAATGAATTGACACAGGCATAAATCTATTTTTAAACGAAAATTACAATAAGAGGAATATAACAGGAAATTAAGAGAAGTGGCAGGGGCGGCAGGACTCGAACCCGCAACCATCGGTTTTGGAGACCGCTGTTCTACCAATTGGAACTACGCCCCTGCAATGACGTCGCATTATAATGGTGGAAAACAAAAGGTAAAGCAAAAAATGCGGTTTTTAGTTTAATTGCTTTATTTATAAGCAAACCGGCGCATTTTGCGCCGGTTTATACCCAATTAACTTGAAAACGCCTGTTTTAGTGCCTCAAGTAGATTGGAAAGATATTAATTTGAAATCAAATTAATGGCTATTCCCACTCGATAGTTGCCGGTGGTTTACCAGAAATGTCATAGACCACTCGAGAAATACCATCTATTTCATTGATAATACGATTCGAGACACGACCGAGGAAGTCATAAGGTAAATGAGACCAACGCGCCGTCATAAAATCGATTGTTTCAACACAGCGTAATGAAACAACCCAATCATATTTACGCGCATCCCCCATTACACCAACCGAGCGTACCGGCAAGAATACCGTGAATGCTTGAGATACTTTATGATACAGGTCGGCTTTATGCAGCTCTTCAATGAAAATTGCGTCTGCGCGGCGCAGTAAATCACAATATTCTTTTTTGATTTCGCCAAGCACTCGTACACCAAGGCCTGGACCCGGGAATGGATGACGATATAGCATGTCATAAGGTAAGCCAAGTTCCAGACCGATTTTACGTACTTCATCCTTAAACAGCTCACGAAGCGGCTCTACTAACCCAAGCTCCATATCGTCAGGCAAACCACCTACGTTATGGTGTGATTTGATAACGTGTGCTTTACCCGTTGCGGATGCCGCCGACTCAATGACATCAGGATAAATCGTACCTTGCGCTAACCACTTCGCGTTAACACGCTTTGATGCTTCTTCATCAAACACATCAATAAAGGTGTGACCAATCGCTTTGCGTTTTGCTTCTGGCTCGTCAATGCCCTCTAATGCTTTTAAGAAACGTTCTTCAGCATCTACTTTGACTATATTTAAACCAAACTTGTCACCAAACATATCCATAACTTGTTGGCCTTCGTTTAAACGAAGTAAGCCATTATCTACGAATACGCACGTCAACTTGTCACCAATCGCACGATTGATCAACATAGCAACGACCGACGAGTCTACACCGCCAGACAGACCAAGTATCACCTCGTCATCACCGACTTTTTCTTTAATTCGCGCAACGGCATCTTCAATGATCTGTGCCGGTGTCCACAATTTTTCACAACCACAGATATCAATCGCAAAGCGTTCAAGTAAACGTAAACCTTGATGTGTGTGTGTTACTTCAGGATGGAATTGCACACCATAAAAACGCTTTTCTTCCCAAGACATGGCTGCATGTGGACACGTATCTGTTTTTGCTGAAGTTTGGAATGTTAATGGGATTTCAACCACTTTATCGCCATGACTCATCCACACATCTAAAATACCTAAGCCACCTTCAATGTGATCTTGAATATCTTTGAACAACTCACAGTCGCCCACTTTTTCTACTTTCGCATAGCCAAACTCTTTTTGATTCGAGCTTTCTACTCGGCCACCCAGTTGCATCGCCATTGTTTGCATACCGTAGCAAACACCAAGCACTGGAACACCAGCTGCAAACACGTATTCTGGCGCGCGAGGACTGTTGTTTTCAGTGGTAGACTCCGGACCACCTGAAAGAATAATACCTTGAGGATTAAACTCGCGGATCTGCTCTTCTGTTACATCCCACGCCCAAAGCTCACAGTAAACACCAATTTCACGAATGCGGCGGGCGATAAGTTGTGTGTATTGCGAACCAAAATCTAGAATCAGAATTCGGGAGTCATGAATATCTTTGCTCATTGATAGTCTCGTGATCTATAAATCAAAAACTAGGTAAAACAGCGAGTGTTTTACAGGAATTGGGAAGGTAAGCAAGTGCTTACCTTCAGGTTGGCCTATTTAGCCTAAGCGATAGTTTGGTGCTTCTTTAGTAATCTGTACGTCGTGAACGTGTGATTCACCCATACCTGCAGAAGTAACGCGAACAAATTGTGGTTTCGTATTCAATTCTACAATGGTTGCACAGCCTGTTAACCCCATTGCACTTCGAATACCACCCATTTGTTGATGAATAATCGTTGAAATTGGACCTTTATAAGCCACTCGACCTTCGATCCCTTCTGGCACTAATTTTTCTACTTGGTTTGAGTTTTGGAAATAGCGATCCGATGAACCTTCTTTCTGATTCATTGCACCGAGAGAACCCATACCGCGGTATGATTTATAGTAGCGACCTTGATAAAGTTCAACTTCACCAGGCGACTCTTCGGTACCAGCAAACATCGAACCAACCATAACACAAGAAGCACCAGCGACGAGCGCTTTTACGATATCACCTGAAAAACGAATACCACCGTCAGCAATAATCGGAATATCAAGATCTTTAACCGCGCTAACTGCATCTGAAATCGCAGTCAATTGAGGCACGCCGCAACCTGTTACGATACGAGTTGTACAAATTGAACCTGGGCCGATACCTACTTTTACTGCGTCTGCGCCAGCATCAGCAAGGGCTTTCGCACCTTCTGCCGTCGCAACGTTACCCGCAACAATTTGTAAATCTGGGAATGCAGCGCGTGTCGCTTTAACGCGATCAATCACACCTTGAGAATGGCCGTGAGATGTATCGATGAGTAGCACATCCACACCTGCTTCCACTAACGCAGCTATACGTTCGTCAGTACCTGCTCCTACACCCACTGCAGCACCTACTCGAAGACGGCCTTGTTCGTCTTTACAGGCGTTTGGTTTGTCTTGTGCTTTTTGGTAATCCTTAACCGTGATCATGCCTTTGAGTTTAAACGCATCGTCCACCACTAGGATTTTCTCAATGCGGTGCTCATGCATTAAACCTAGGATTTCTTCACGTGATGCGCCTTCTTTGACCGTAACCAGATTCTCTTTGGTGGTCATTACGTTTGCCACTGGCTGATCGAGTTTCGTTTCAAAACGCATGTCGCGGCTAGTAACAATACCTTCAAGCTGATTGTTTGCACCCACCACAGGGAAACCAGAAAAGCCTTTTTCAGCTGCTAATGCAAGTGCATCAGCCACAGTGAGTGAGGCAGAGACAGTAACCGGAAAAGAAACAATGCCTGCTTCGTAGGTTTTTACTTTACGGACAGCGCGGGCTTGTTCTTCGATGGTCATATTTTTGTGAATAAAACCAATACCACCTTCTTGCGCTAGCGCAATCGCTAAACGAGCTTCGGTAACAGTATCCATCGAGGCTGATACCAACGGAATGTTTAGATTGATTTTGCGCGTTAAGCGAGTGGCAAGGTTTGCCGTGTGAGGCAACACAGTTGAATGAGCAGGTACTAAAAGTACGTCATCAAAGGTTAGAGCTTCTTTTGCAATTCTTAGCATGTTTGCGGTTTCTCTCAAGTAGGATTGAGTAACAGGAATTGCGTGCGAATTTTATCAGTGTTGTCAATTTGAGTAAAGCATCATCAATAAAAAAATGTTAAAGTAAGACCACTTTGTTGTAATGACTAGGGTCTGATGTGATGGTTGGTGCAGTTTACAGTGTTTCAAAGCTCAATAAAGAAATAAGAACGCTCCTTGAACGTGGCTTTGCAAGCATTCAATTATCCGCAGAGGTGTCTAATTTTATTGCCGCGGCATCGGGTCATTGGTATTTTTCCTTGAAAGACGACAAAGCACAAATCAAAGCCGCAATGTGGCGAGGTAATAATCGTTACGCTCGCTTTCGCCCTGATAACGGTGCGCAAGTTTTAGTGAGTGCACGACTGTCTGTTTATGAACCCCGGGGCGAATACCAACTCATTGTCGAACACATAGAACCTGCAGGAGAAGGGTTACTTAAGCAACAATTTGATGCACTAAAACTAAAACTAGCAGCGGAAGGACTCTTTTCTAACGCACACAAAAAGCCGTTACCGAAACAGATCCGTCGTGTTGGTGTTGTTACATCAGCAACCGGTGCTGCTATCAAAGATATTTTAACGGTGTTAAAGAGGCGAGCTCCCCAACTTGAGGTTCTTATTTACCCCTGCCTTGTGCAAGGCACGGACGCAGCAAACCAAATTGCCCAAAAAATCGCGTTGGCAAACAGGCGCAGTGAAGTGGATGTATTGATCATTGGGCGCGGTGGTGGCTCACTAGAAGACTTATGGAGTTTCAATGAAGAACTGGTTGCCAGAGCAATTTATGCAAGCCAACTACCGGTGATCAGTGCCGTAGGACATGAAATTGATACGACGATTTCCGATTATGTCGCTGATTTACGTGCTCCAACTCCATCAGCTGCTGCAGAATTAGTTTGTCCAGATCAACATCAGTTGTTGTCTAACGTAAATGCATTAACTAAAGCACTTAATCATGCCTGGCGTGTTTATGCACAAAAAAAACAAGCCAAGTTAGTCTATTTTGAACATCAATTGCAACTATTACATCCTGCAAAGCAGCTGCAACAGCAGCAGCAACGACTGGATGAACTTCATGCTCGCCTAGGACGAGCTGCACAAAAGCAATGCGCTATCCACCAACAAAAACTAGACGTGTTGACAACGCGCTTGCAAAAACACGCGCCACAATTGAAATTAACGCAACTACAACATCAACATAGCGTTTTAGCGTCGCGTTTAAATGCTGCACTTCACAAACAACTCGAACAACAGCAAAAGCAACTTGCCCTGTTAAGTGCTCGACTTCATAGCATCAGTCCATTACAAGTATTAGCACGCGGCTACAGTATCTCGAAACAACATGACCGTGTTGTTAAATCCATTCACGATCTCGATCCCAAAGCACCCCTCATTACGGAATTAGTGGATGGCAAAATAGAAAGTCAGATTATTGTGCCGTAGGCTTTGGTTCTTGCCACGTGGTAGTAACCCATATATTGAGCGAGTCATCACTAGAACGAGAGGTCGTTGCTTTAAATTTGCTCCACCATGGCATTTCAAACAATCTATCAGCGACGTCACGCCAAAGCTTTGTATCAAACTGCTCCGGATTTCTCGGCGCAAAAGTAAATTCACATACCGTGGTTTTACAACCGACTAAATCCAGCTTAATGTGATCATTAAATCCAAATTGATACACAAAATCACTGATCTGAAGTTCGGTTTCATCTGCAAACTGTGCATCTCGTGACTCTAACTCATACGCTTCGCGCATCATGGTCAACATATCGGGCATGGGTTTCTGCGCCATTAGCTCCGCCTGCAAACGATCGATTTGATTTCTCAATCGAGCCACTTCTGCTTTAAGCGATGGATCGATAAATTCACGCTTAGGTGTTTCGGTCGGTTTAGGTTGAACCATGGACTTAGCTATATTTATATTTTTCTCTGGTGTATCAATGGGGTCAGAGTCGTTACCTTTCACTGGCTCGTTGGATTCCGCCGACTCAACGTCAAGGCGAACTTGAGATTGTGTGCTCGTCCCCTGTGTCCAAAAATAAGTACCTGCAACACCTATGGCGAGTCCAAGCCCAAACGCACCGACTGGTACCAAAGACATACCCTTTCCTTTTTAATCAATAATAGGTCAATTGTGACCTAACGCTTTAAGCTCGTAAAGTGAACTCTCTTCAAACCGTTAGAAAGTACCAAAAGATCATTTAAATCTACCGCCTTTTGATGTGACTCATGGTTTTTTTTGATCCTTTAAGCTATTTATTAGAAAAGTCAAAGAAGGGATTAAGAACCGCATGTTTAGCAACAAAGAATTGAAAGCCCTTAATGCCATTTTACCAGAAACCATTTCAACCATTCGAAAAAAACTTGAACTGGCGGAAGAATCGCTTGAACGCAACAAAAATGAAGCAAAATTGATTACACTAGTTTCAACGTTAAATAAAATTAAGATCCAACTTAAAAAGCACGGTAATGACCAACAAAAACAGAGTATGCCAAAAATACTCATTGTTGATGATTCAGAATCGATGCTCGGTGTGGCGTCTGCTCTGCTCGGTGAGATGGGTTTTACCAAGATTGAAAAATCTGAAAGTGCAGAAAAAGCGCTCGCGACATTGCTCAATGCGGCAGAAAATAAAACGCCCTTTGAACTCGTCCTTACTGATTGGGAAATGTCAGGTAAAACAGGCTTAGACCTTCTCAAAGATATTCGAACAAATGAAAAGCTACTTGAAACAGCCGTTTATATGATGACTTCACATTCAGAACAAGGCCATATTCTCAAAGCAATCGAGTACGGCGTTACCGGCTATTTGCTAAAACCACTGAATTTTAAAATGCTTAATGGAAAACTAAAAGACTTTTTGCCGAGCGCTGAATAATGAAAAAGCGCCTTAAAAAGCGCTTTATAACCAATCTACGTAAAAATGCGTGAATTCAGTAAGTTTTTTGGGCATACATCAATATGACGAGTGACGTGATTCAATTAGTAACTTTCACTCGCTTCTAAGAAATTTTGATCCATGGTTTCTGCTGGACAAACACACGCTTTGCCAATCACCTTTGCAGGGATCCCAACTACTGTCGTGTGCTCAGGTACCGCTTTCAACACCACCGAACCCGCACCAATTCGTGCTCCCTCACCAACAATAATATTGCCAAGTACTTTCGCCCCAGCGCCAATTAAAACGCCATCGCGGATCTTTGGGTGTCTGTCACCTTGCTCATTCCCTGTACCGCCAAGCGTTACACCTTGTAAAATAGAGACGTTATCACCAATGACGGCTGTTTCACCAATCACTATACCAGTCGCATGGTCAAACATAATGCCATGACCGACTTTACAAGCAGGATGGATATCAACACCAAATACTTCGGAGGTACGGCTTTGGATAAATCGTGCCAACTCTTTACGGTTTTGTCGCCACAAGCAGTGAGCCAATCGATGAGCTTGGATTGCATGGAAGCCTTTTAAGTTAATTAATACGTTTAAATAACTATCGGCAGCCGGGTCGCGATCTTTAACTGCTTTGATGTCATGGGCAACATGTGTCAGCATACGGTCACAATCTACAAACGCCTGATCGAACAATTCTCGAATCGTAAATGCCGAAACAACTGCATCCGACAGCTTGTGTGCCACGATAAAACTGAGCGCCGAGCCCAAGCATTCGTGATTTAGCACACTCGAATACACATGGCTTGCAAGCAATGGCTCTCTCTTAACCAATTCTGTTGCTTCTTCTCTGAGTTTTTGCCAAATCTCGTGACGCATAGTGACCTCAATAAAAATACTTTGCTTTGATATAGGGATAGTCTACCTAAATGACAATCTAAAGTGACGAAGAAAAAAAATTCTTCTCGTTATAACTAATAACTTTTTGTTTTTATCACCAAACAGCATGAAACTCGTGAGACAAAAAACCGCGCCAGCTTTCACATGGCGCGGTTTATACCCAATCAGCTTAAAGGTGCGTTACTTATTGAAACACCTCATCAAGCATTTTGACTTGAATGTTTTGCTTTGGCACACCTAACGGATAGGTCGATACCTTAGTGTCTTCTTCAACAAGTTCTTGTGGCTTTTCAGTGTTGTACTGCATTGGTGAGACTTGCTCGTTGACCAATCGGCTTTTCATGTCCTTCGCGTCACCTGTAATAAACACATAGTGGACGTTCGTCGTTTGGAGGTTTTCACGGATCACACGGTTAACGTCTTCCACCGTTAAACTTGCAAGCTGTTTACGCACGTATTCCACAAAGCTTTCTGTATTATAGAATTGACTGTCAAGCGCATAACCGAGCTGTCTATCTTGACTTGCCACAAGCTGAGGAACAAAATTCGTCAAGAAATTTCGTGTAGCTTCAAAATCACCTTTGCTCATTCCTTCTTTTATTAGCTTGTCGAGTTCAAATAGCGCGACGCGTGTTGCAAAATGTGCATCATTATTTGAGCGCAGCGGACGCAGCCACACTTGGAAAATTTGCTCTGAACGCCCTAAGTTTGCGTCAGGCTTTGTTTGGAACATACCACGAGGAAAATACTCAATGTATGCATAATCACCATAGTTCATACCTCGCACCTGGCGAATGCGCTGATATAAGAAGCTATTTGAGCTACGGTGTTCGCCAAAGTAAGAACGCACTAACCAAAGTGCTGTCCAGTCTTTGCTAGAACGCACAGTATCAATTGGAAATCCAAACGATACGGCGGTTGACTTCGCACTCTTTTCAACAATAGTGGCGTGCTTACCTTTTAAGGCTGGTGCATCAGGAACGCTTAAACGAGATTCACTACCTAATGGTAACGCGCTAAGATCGGCAAACATTGTCGATTTTACCTTTTCGTTAAGCGCACCAGTTACCCCAACATTTAGCTTAGCTTGGGTATATTGCTGCGCATAAAAGGTTTTAACGTCATCGATTGTGATAGATTCAAGATCGGACAAATCTCCTAAATTGTAGGCTTCATAAGAGTGACCTTGATAAAGTGCACTGTATAGAACTTCCTTGCCGAGCTCCTCATCGTTTGAGGCTTTTAGACCCGATTTTATGTCGTCGATAAGCTCTTTCTTAAGGCGATTGAAGTCGTCATCTCGAAATCCAGGTGTGAGTAATTGTTGCGAAACAAGAGCATACCATTTATCCGCATTATCTTTGTGAACACGGCCACGGAACGACGTCATTTCTTTATCGATCTGATAATTAAAGCTTCCTGCTAGCGGGTAAAGTGCTTTCTGTATGTCTTTGTACGATTTTGCTTCACTTCCCCCTTTAGCAACCATAGCTGCGGTTAATGCAGCCAAGCCTTTTTTACCCGCCGGATCGGCTGCAGCGCCTGTATAGAATAAGAAATTCACATCGACAAGCGGCGAGCTGTTCGATTGGTCTAATACCTTAAACTTTTGTTCACGCGGCTGTTGCGCATTTGCTGCAAGCAAATCAAGAGACACTTCGGAAGCAAAACCAGCGACTGAATCAAGTGCAGACATCGTTACTGTAGTTCGTCCCGAATCCACAAAGTAAGTATTGGCTATACGGCGGATGTCTTGTGCTGTTACGGAGTCAGCACTGGCATAAAGTTGGTTAATGACTTCTGGATCTCGTTCAAAATGTAAATACTGTGCGAGTACGTCCGCAATCGCTTGCGATGAATCAAGGCCATTTATAAAACTGTACTTCAAGTTTGATTTCAGTGCTGCTAGTTTTTCGTCAGAAACCAATTCGGTTCGAGCTTTGGCATAGGTACTGTTGATTGCATCACGAACGGTTGCTAAATCTTTTTCGTCTTCCACTTTAACGAAAACATGCAAAAGTCCCGTGTCTTTTGTTTCCGGATTGTAGGTAAACATCTGGCTCGCCAGTTGTTTTTCTACCACAAGCTCTTGATACAACTCAGAGTTATTCGAGAAGTAAAGTGCAGAGATGAGATCCAACGCGGCACGATCTTTCTTTGTTGGTTCCCAAGGAGTCCCCTTATAAGACACCAGTAACCAATGCCCTGGTAAGCCATCATATTTCTCATGTACATAACGAGGAGCTGTTTGCTTTGGTTCGACTGGGATATCAGCAACATAATCACCCTTTTTCCAATTACCCCAATGTTTTTTCACCATTTTTAGCGTTTCTTGAGGATCGACATCGCCAACAATCACTATCGATACGTACTCAGGCTTATAGAACCGTTCAAAAAACGTTTGACCATAGGCTAGTTGATCTGGCATGGCTTCAATGTCTTCAAAAAAGCCCATCGTTGTATGTTTATACGTATGTTTATCAAACGCTTCTTTACGCACCGCACTCAACAGTTTACGAATTGGGCTCGCGTTATTTTTTAGATACTCACCTTTCACCGTGAGTGCCTCCGTGCGGAATTGCTCTTCGGTATAGCTTAAGTTTTGGAAAATATCGGATTGGATCTCAAGCACTTTGTCTAAATGCTCTTTAGAAAAGTTTAAATGATAATTGGTGTAATCATTCGTGGTATAGGCTCGATTATCTACACCTGAGTTTTTTAAAATATCGGAATAAACATCTTGAGGGAATTTCTCCGATCCCTTAAACATCATGTGTTCAAAAAAATGAGCAAATCCAGTTTTACCAGCTTCGACTTCATTTCTCGAACCTACCGAAACTGGAATTTGCAGTGATACTACATCTGGGTAGTCGGTTTTTACGATCATGACCCGTAAACCGTTGTCCAACTCTTCAAGCACATAATCCTGCGCAAACACTTTATTACTTGCCGCGACTTCAACGGCTGCGTTATCCGCAACACTCGATTTTGTTGCTGCGCACCCACTTAGTGCCAGTGCAACAGCCATGCTCGTTGCTAATAATTTAAATTTCATAGGTGTCCTTATTTCATTGTTCTAATTAGTTTTGGTAGCAAATTGAACCGAGATTGACACTGATTATGCCTCATTAAACGCGTTTTTGCGTAGAAAGCCGCAACATCAATGTAAACAAATATGTCACGATAACTGCACAACGAACCTGTTAGCACTTTTTTAAACTTGAACAAAATTCATATTCCTTGAAGAACTTTCACTGAGAAAAATCTATCTAGACGTCTAAATGGCTGCTATAGTACTTCCTATACGCAAAAGATTACGCTGGGAATGAGCACCATGGCACTAACACTCGAAGAGAAAATCGTCGACCCAAATCAAGGGGTCTATTTGATTGGTACGACACCACCCAAATTAGGTACCGACAACGCGCAACTTGAGGGAATTGCTAAAAAGCTATTGGGCCGTTTACATGAAATAGAGTATGACGGTGTGATTGTTTATGACATTCAAGACGAAAGCAGCCGCACCAATGTACCTCGCCCATTCCCCTTCAAAAAAACGGTCGATCCGCGAGAATACAGCCGTCTACTTCGCGATATTTCTCACCTTGACGTGATCACTTACAAAAGTGTCGCACAGCGTGGTAAAGCGGAGTTTACCGCTTGGCTAAATGAAACCAAGCAGCAGTTCAATTTAAAGAACCTCGTTCTAGTAGGTAGTCCTTCATCGCATGGAGACATCAAACTTTCATTAAGTGATGCGTATGAGACTTTGGCTGAACACAACGAGCCATTCTTCTTAGGTGGAGTTACCATCGCTGAGCGTCACGCGAACAAACGTAATGAACATGAACGTTTAATTGAAAAAACACAGCAAGGGTGTGAGTTTTTTATTTCTCAAGCCGTTTATAACGCCCAAGCAACGATAGATTTAATTACAAGTTACGCTCGCACCTGCCGTCAAAAAGGCATTGCACCTAAACGTATTATTCTCACGTTTACGCCTTGTGGCGGGGAGAAAACCTTAGCATTTATGGAATGGCTTGGCATTTCAGTACCCGAAGCAACGAAGTGGCGTATTTTGGATTCGAAAGAGCCACTAAGTGAGTCAATTCGTATCTGCCGTGAAAGTTTAGATTCGATTTTGAAAAGCTGTGCACATTTAGACGTGCCGCTCGGGTTAAATATCGAAAGCTTAACCAATCGCAAGGAGGAAATTGACGCCTCAATGAACTTATATCGTTTATTAAAAGCTACCATGGAACTTAGCCTTGCTGAAAAACAGATTTCAGCGATTTCTGCGTAATTTATATACCCAATGCGTTACTCAAGCCGTAACGCATTATTTGTATTTAAATGACACTGCGTCGATAGTCTATTGTTAACGGGTACGGCGCTTACTACGTTGCCCTAAGATACGCTTTTTATCTCGAGATTTACGCGCACTATTTGAATTTTTCTTTGGGTTTTTCGGCTCACGTGTCAAATCTGGCTCGAACCCTGCTTCCCACTGTGGTGTTAGGCGCTCATCTAGTAGCACTTCTAGTTCTTGCAACATCCATTCTTCATCAATACTAACAAACGATAATGCAAGCCCTTCGTTCCCTGCTCGCCCTGTACGGCCAATGCGATGAATGTAATCTTCCGCGACAAATGGCAGTTCCATATTGATCACCACAGAGAGCGCCGGTATGTCAATACCACGAGCGGCGACATCCGTTGCCACCAATACGCGTATTTTACCGTCTTTAAACTGTTCTAGCGCTTTATTGCGATGACCTTGAGTTTTATCACCGTGCAGCGCTGATGCGGGTAAACCATCCAATATAAATTCTTGCACGTATTCATCAACAAGTTGCTTAGTACGAGCAAACACCAAAACCTGTCGCCAGTTATTTTTGCCAATCAAATACGCCGCCAATTTTTGTTTTTTCTCTGGATCCACAGCATAAAAGCGTTGAATGATCGGTGTTGCTGCTTTGTTTGTGCCCGCAACGCTTATCCGAATAGGTTTGTCGAGTAGTACATTCGCAAGGTTCTCGATCGCATCATCAATCGTTGCTGAAAACAATAAAGATTGGGGGTTAGTTGGCAAACGTTTGCGAATTCGCTGAATTTCATCTTTAAATCCCATGTCTAAAAGACGATCTGCCTCATCATAAACAACCGTTTCGATAGCACTTAAACTCAATGAACCTTTTATAAGGTGGTCAAGCAAACGCCCCGGCGTTGCCACCACGATATCCACGCCCTGCGCTAGCCTCTCGCACTGTGGACCGATGTTTGCGCCGCCTTGTAATAGCACAAAACGCAGCTCCGTTTTAGCTGCAAGCTCTTCACCATGTTTAACAATCTGCTGTGCAAGTTCACGTGTTGGTGCAAGCACCAGCGCTCTTGGAATACCTCGCTCAACGGTTTGCACTAAACGATTTAGAATCGGTAATAAAAATGCGGCCGTTTTACCACTGCCGGTTTCTGCACTGGCCAACAAATCCTTGCCCGTTAAGACCACAGGGATAGCATCAAGTTGAATAGGTGTAGGCTGTTCAAAACCTAAAGAAGACAACGCATCAAGCAGTTGCGGCTCAAGACCAAGAGATTGAAAGGACATAACGACTCACTTTAAAAACCGAATCGCGATTATAACCTGTTTCGAAAGAAAAAGGCGAAGACGCCAGTTAAGCTGGCGCCTTGAACACAGATTAAAGTGTAGCTTTACGATTGTTGTAGTATTCAATCAGCGCTGCGACTTCTTGTTCGCAGTACGCTTTAATGCCCGACACCAGCATATGCTTTTCACCGTGGCCAACCACTGCGCCATCGCTCACTAAATCAAAACGTAAGACAATTTTTCCGCGTTTGCCGTCAAAGCTGAACTCATGTTTGCCTGCATTCAAATCAACGGTTTTGATGTCTAAGCGCTCAAGTGAAATACTCATTGATTCGTAAATCACCATCGGGCGAGCTGGGTTAATCATGACGCTTTGCTCTGCCATCAATGGAATAATGACATGGGGGAACGTCGTGCCCGAGAACGCCACGTAATTGGCGATCAGTGAATTAATCAGCGTGTCACATTGGCTACTTGCACCCTCACGCTCAACCACCAGCATGGTTTTTTCTTGGCTGATGATTTTCATTTCATTGCTTGGCGCTGGAAATTCTAAACGAGATGTTTCATCTACCATGCCTGCAAAGCTAAACGTCATGGACTGGCTTACACCGTATTGTTCAAGTACAAGTGAAAAAAGTAAATCGCCAGGTACGCAAAACTTTTTTGCATCCACATCATGTAGTGGGTTGTAATCATCCGCAATTTGCTTAGCAAATGCACTGCCTTGTTCCCGTGTTATTACAAGGTGTTCTCCATCGCGATGGTAAAATGGCGTTAACATAATTCACTTCTATTTAAACGTAAAATCCTGCGCATATTAGCAGATTTCTGACAATTAGAGGTCGAATCTGTTAAAAGTTCGTGTCATATTCGAATAATTACGACAATCAGGATTAACTCTTAATGGCAACTCTCTATAAAAAAGTAGTTTGGATAACAGGCGCATCCGGTGGGATTGGTGAAGCCCTCGCTAAAGAATGTGCTCTAGCTGGGGCGTTTGTAGTGCTCAGTGCCAGACGTGAAAAAGAACTACAGCGAGTACGCTCACAATTACAATGCCCTGAAAAGCACCTTTGTTTGCCATTAGACATCACAGATACCGAGGCTGGCGTACAAGCGCTTAAGCACATTATTGAAAAATATGGACATCTTGATTGGTTGATTAATAATGCAGGTCTCAGTCAACGAGCCTTAATAAGAGACACAACCATTGAAACCGACCGCAAATTATTTGAAGTCGACTTTTTTGCACAGATCCAGTTAACCCGAACAGCGCTTGAGTCACTAATAGCGCAACAAGGAAAAGTTGTCTTTATTTCAAGTGTTGCAGGCCTTGTCGGGACACAATATCGAGGCACCTACAGTGCAGCAAAAGCCGCATTGCACCTGTGGGCAAATTCACTTAGAGCAGAACTCGCGAACGAAGGGTTAAGTGTCGCAACAGTATTTCCCGGGTTTGTTAAAACTGACGTCTCTATTAATGCCTTAACAGGTGATGGCAAAGCACTCGGTCAAATGGATAACGCACAAGCCAATGCAATGAGTGCAGAAGACTTTGCGCAGCAAACCTTAAGTGCGTTACTGCGCGATAAGCAATACGTTGTTGTGGGTGGTTTTAAAGAAAAATTAGCCGCAATGGTTTCACGCATTTCTCCCGAGATACTTTATCGTATGATCCGAAAAAGCAAAGTTCGCTAAACAACGTGTTCGTTTGTATACCATATAGGGCATTAGTCTTATGGATATAAAGTAAAAAGCCTTCACAATGAAGGCTTTTTACTTTGACGATTACTGTGCTTTTGGGTAATCACGGTACGCTTTTTCAAGCGACTTAGCTTGTTTTTTCGATACCCCAAGGTGGTTTAATGCGACACGTAAACGTGCGCGAGATAAATCTGAGCCAAGAATTTCCATGGCATCAACCACAGATGTTGACGACGTTTTGCCCGTTACAGCAACGAAAATTGGTTCTAAGAACTCTTTAATTTTTAATTCGTGGAAGGTCGCTACCGCTTTTGCAGTGGCAAAAATTTCACTCTTATTCCACGTGCGTAAGGTTTCCAATTCCCAAATAAAAAATTGCAATGACTGGCGAATTACATCTTCTTGCACTTTACCCGCAGTTAAGAGCGCAGGATCGTACTGAGGAATGCCCGCAACAAAGTGGCCTGCTAAGTCAACAAGATCGGCTAACGTATTAATACGTGTTTTCGCTTCTGGTAATACACGAGCAAACATAGCGGGGTTGAACTTCCAATCGATAAATCGTTGCATCAATTGCTCATCGCTAAGATTTTCACGGATCCAAAGACCGTTTAACCAATTTAATTTATCGATATCGAAAATTGGGCCACCGAGAGAAACCCGTTTCATATCAAAGTTATCAATCATCTCTTGAAGCGTGAACTTTTCACGGCCATCCGGCATCGACCAACCCATACGACCCAAATAGTTTAACAACGCTTCAGGTAAATAACCCATTTCTTTGTAGTAATTAATCGATGTTGGGTTTTTACGCTTAGATAGCTTCGATTTGTCTGGGTTACGCAGTAATGGCAAATGGCCAAGTTCTGGAGCGGTCCAACCTAAATCGTCATACAGTTTCAATAGTTTTGGCGCCGAGTTAATCCACTCTTCACCACGGAAAATGTGGCTGATCTGCATGTGGTGATCGTCAACGACGTTGGCAAGGAAATAGGTTGGAAAACCATCCGCCTTTAGCAAAACTTGCATATCGACGTTTTCCCATGGAATTTCAATTTCACCACGCAAATAATCTGTGAATTTAAACGTTCCTTCCGTTGGGATTTTCATTCGAATGACATATGGCTTGCCTGCGGCTAAATTCGCTTTGATTTCATCGCCACTTAAAAGCAAACCACGACCATCGTATTTAGGCGTTAACCCTTCAGCCATTTGCGCTTCTCGCATTGCATCTAGCTCTTCTGAAGTAGCAAAACAATAAAACGCCTTGCCTTCTTCAACAAGTTGGTGAGCAAATTTGCGATAAAGCTCTGTGCGTTCAGATTGACGGTAAGGGCCAAATTCACCACCTACGTCTGGACCATGATCCCAATCTAGCCCTAACCAACGTAAGCTATCCATGATCGCTTGTTCAGATTCTTTTGTACTACGCACTTGATCCGTATCTTCAATACGAACAACAAACTCACCACCTTGCTGTTTCGCAAAACAATAATTAAATAAGGCAATATAGGCAGTACCTAAATGTGGATCGCCAGTTGGCGAAGGAGCGACACGTGTGCGAATAGTCATTTTCGAATCTCTTTTGACATAAAAATAAATATGCGCGATGTTACCACAGCGATTATCGCACTCAAATAGGCTCTTGCGGGTAAGTTGGTCAAAGCAAGTTAGAAAAGCTCAATGTCGGTGTCTGTTGGGGCTTGTTCAGCGCGATTCAGATCGACGTATGCCGTTACCTTATTGCGCCCTAGATGTTTCGACTCGTACAGCGCCAGATCCGCTTGATGTACCAAGGCCGTCACCTGACAAAAATCACTCACATCAACAAAGCCCGTACTAATGGTCACTTGTTCGACTTGCGGGAATCGATACTCTGAAACAACGCTTCGCCCGCGCTCTAAGGTATTTCGCGCATCGTCTTCACTTAAACATTGAAATAAAATTGCAAACTCTTCACCACCATAACGAAAAACGTAATCTTCGGCTCTAAAATTACGTTTTAGCAA
This sequence comes from Pseudoalteromonas luteoviolacea B = ATCC 29581, assembly GCA_000333235.1. Taxonomy (GTDB): domain Bacteria; phylum Pseudomonadota; class Gammaproteobacteria; order Enterobacterales; family Alteromonadaceae; genus Pseudoalteromonas; species Pseudoalteromonas luteoviolacea_D. The sequence goes on from CAPN01000016.1 coordinate 284,416, forward strand.
TTGGGCGACTAAAAGAATCACTTCATCGCCAATGACATGCCCAAAGGTATCATTAACTCTCTTAAAATGGTCAATATCTACCATCGCTAAATACCAAGTGCGTGTTGGCTGATCTTCTCTTGGGGGAATAAACCCTTCTCCCGCCATGATCTGAATGACTTTTTGCTCAAACGTTTGACGATTAAGTAGCTCAGTAAGTGGATCGAGCCTGGCATGATGAAGCGTAGCGGCTTGGTTGATATAGACAGAACATAAATAAGCTAACACCACAGGTGCATTGGGTGAGAGGGTCACGTCGCGGTCGAGCATTACCCACCCATACACTTGCTGACGGTGACGAATAGGTAACACAAGGTCAGCTTTGTACGTGAAAAAAAACTGATCCGCTCTGAGGGTTTGCGCCTTTGCCATGACATGTTGTAGTGCCTGGATCGACAGTTCAGATTGACCAATAAAACACACAGGTTCAATGGATGAATTAAACGTTTTATTTAGCCAAATACTGAAACCATCCTCTCCAACCATATCACTACAAATCTTTTGCAGTATGGCGTCAAGCGCAACTTCGTCTAATTGTTCAGTAAGCGCAATCGCCCACTCATGACCACAGCGCAGTGCTTTTTCCATTCATAAAACCAAATATTTATATCTGTAAGTAAGTTTAGTTGAATTTTTGCGTTTTGTAGGCGATATCAGGAACATCTCCTTGCAACACCACTAAATCGTCTCTATGTAAGACGACATTAGAAGCGGCATACCCAAGCAGTGACGTTAATGCACTTGAATGGGCGCCTTTAATCAAGTTGAGTTCATCATGATTAAAGCGACTTAACCCTTTAGCAATCACTGCACCTTTAGTATCACAAAGCGAAACTAAATCGCCCACCGCAAAGCGACCTGTTACCTCAACAATACCTTTTGCTAATAAGCTCGCACCTTTATCTGCAATGGCGGTAATTGCACCTGCATCACAAATAATTTTTCCTGAACTCTTAGGTCCTGCTAATAACCACTTCTTTCGCCCATCGATAGGGGCTTTAAAACATAAAAAAGTGGTGCTTGGCGCGTTGCCACTTAGCGACTCAACAATAATATTCGGTGCACTGCCTCGTGCAATAAGAACTTCAACACCAGCGCGTGTGGCAATCTCAGCGGCTTGCAGTTTCGTGGCCATTCCACCTGTGCCAAGCGACGTACCGCTGCCTCCAGCAATGGATTTTAATTCATCGCTTATGTGATGTACTTCATGGATCAAAGACGCTTCAGGGTTGTTGCGAGGATCGGCTGTAAATAAGCCAGTTTGGTCTGTCAACAACAGTAATTTATCTGCATTAGCTAAAATCGCCACCATGGCAGAAAGATTGTCATTATCACCAACTTTAATTTCAGCCGTTGCTACCGCATCGTTTTCGTTAATAATGGGGATCACATCAAATGCGAGTAATTGCGTTAACGTGTCGCGCGCCGTTAAATAACGGCTACGCTCTTCCACATCAGCCCGCGTTAACAACATTTGCGCTACGGTTATACCATAAAGGGCGAATAAGCTTTGCCATAAATGGATCAATTGGCCTTGTCCAATTGCGGCGAGCATTTGCTTTTCACAAAGGCTGCTACCACATGGTTTATTCAATGCAGCACGCCCTGCCGCAACTGCACCACTTGATACTACCACCACTTGATGCCCCTGCGACTTAAGCTGTGCACATTGCCTGACAAGCTCGACCATTTGAGCCGTATTTAATGACGCTTGACCCGCGGTCAACACGCTTGTACCAAGCTTCACAACGATTGTTTGCGACTTGCTATTCAATTCCTCATCCCCAAAAAACAAAATCCGTAGACAGTCATGCTCTCGAAGATACCGACTTTTAAATGAGCAAAACAAGTAAAATTTATTCAACATGCAAGGTAAAGCGTACTTGTGCCTAGATAATTTTTATAAATCAATAAATTCCAAAAAAAAACATCAAATAACAGCTTACCCAAAATCTCAAGGGGCAAGCCAAGATTTGCAATCAATGACATGCCTAAACACCTGTAAATTCTTGCTGATGATGCGTGTTTAGCAAGAGTTTGATAAGATCACCGTGTTTGGGAATAACGAGAATAAAGATGAAAACGCACAACGCGAAAAAAGAATTGTCTATGCTACCTCTGCTTGCGGTCGTCATTGCACTGTGTATTGGTGGGCACTTTATTTTACAGCCCAATTACCAAGATAGCCGTCTTAGCGAGTACTTTTTAGCAGCATTACCCTTTTTAATGTTTGCCATTGTGATTGTTGCGATCCGCAAAGCAATGAAAGCCGAACAAAATGATGACGTTATCCGTAAAGAATGACGAGTGTCTGAGAGTGAACCCCAAACAACTGAAAAGATAAGTTGATTGGGTAAGTACCCTCAGACTGTATGTTTTAAAGAATATGATATCCACTCCAATCCGGATGGAGAGCTTGAGATTGGCCACTTGGTACAAGCTCAATGTGATATTGGTCGTCCACCAAATCAAGTGCAAAACAATCATCTACATCGTGCAAATTGTCTTTATGTTGATGGCTCATACCAACCAAAAGTTTTTCTTTGGCTTTGTTTTTAGCTTCATCTGCAGAGGTTGCGACAATAAGCGCAAAATCATGTTGTTCTGCTAGGCTTGTCGCAATATAGCCGCCAAGATTGACAAAATACAATTTCAAACTTGAAGGCGTCTTTGATGTCGTGAGGTTTACGGCATACCCATCAACGTGCTTAATTTCAACGTAACTGTCCATGTGAACCGCGTTTTTATCGCCAACCCACTGTTGTTTAAGTTTCGTATAGGTTTGCTCAATTGACGTGCCAACGACAAACCGCACATCATGCATTTCAATATGACACCCTGCTACTCGACCGCCTAAATAAACCATATATAAATTCAATTTCGCCCCCCTTATTTACTTTACATCTGTTTCCAAATCAAAAACACGACATTTCAGATTATCGCAGCAAAATAGGCAAGTAAAGATTAATTTGCTAACGTTACTATGAAAAAAATAACAAGGACATCAACATGAAAAAATGGCTATTCGCGAGTCTCAGTATACTCTCTAGCGCCGTTTGGGCGAACACGACAGTGATTCATAACATTAAAGGTTATACACCAACGCTTCTTGGATCAACCGAGTCGTTTTCGGTACTCGTTGTTCGAGAAGGCAAAGTCGTCGCAACTGGTAAAGATGAACTGGCAACCCAATTTCCTGATGCGACAAAGTTTGATGGTAATGGCAAAACATTGTTACCGGGATTAATCGACGCACATGGACACGTAATTGGTCTTGGTAACAATTTAATGGAGCTTGATTTGCGTGGTATAACCTCCATTTCAGCTATCGGTGAAACGTTAAAAAAATACAGCGCGCAATTTGAAGGCGAGTGGATAATTGGTCGCGGTTGGGATCAAACACTTTGGCAAGGCCAAGAGTTTGGCAGCGCAAAAGATCTTGATGCTTACGTGCATGATAGACCCGTTATGCTTACTCGTGTTGATGGTCATGCGATTTGGGTCAACAGTAAAGCCATGGAGCTTGCAGGCATAAATACAGAAACCCCGACGCCAGACGGCGGTGAAATCATTTTCAATCAAGCCAAACATCCAAGCGGGGTATTTATCGACAAAGCGGAAGAGTTGATCCGTAAGCATGTTCCTTCGCCTTCTAAACAAGCGATAGTGCGATCACTAAATAAGGCATCGGAACATTTACTGAGTCTTGGTATAACATCAACACACGATGCTGGCATCGACTTTGACACGTGGCAGGTATATCAGCAACAAGCCAAAGATAAAGCCTTGAATGTACGTCTTTATGCAATGCTTAGTGCATCAGATCCACAATTAGAAACCATGTTAAAAACCGGTGTCATCAAAGATCCAAATGACTTTTTATCGGTACGCAGTGTAAAAATATATGCCGATGGAGCATTAGGATCTCGGGGGGCTGCATTACTTGAAAGCTATGCAGATAGACCAGGCCACCATGGCCTTATGCTAGAAACGTATGAGCAGCTTCGCACACTTATGCGTACGACCTTTAAGCATGGATTTAGTGCGAATACCCATGCGATTGGCGACAAGGCCAATCGAATTGTGCTTAATGCCTATGAAACCGAATTTAAACAGACCGGTGGAAAATTATTGCGTAATCGCATCGAACACGCGCAAATTGTCACGCTTGATGATATTCCCCGCTTTAAATCGTTAAACATCATTCCCTCTATGCAACCAGTACACGCAACCTCAGACATGCACATGGCGGAACAGCGTCTAACTGAAAAACAACTCGCAGGAGGTTATGCATGGCAAACGTTTCTTAAACAAGGCAGTAAAGTGGCAGCCGGCTCTGATTTTCCTGTCGAGTTAGCAGAACCGTTTCATGGTTTATACTCTGCAATCACGCGCCAAGACCCTAAAGGCTTACCTAAAACAGGATGGAGAGCTTCCGAAGTACTCAGCCGAGAACAAGCACTTAGAGCATTTACAATTGACGCAGCCTATGCAAGTTTTCAAGAGCATAAACTCGGCAGTTTAGAGAAAGGAAAATGGGCTGATTTTATTCTTATTGATAAAGACTATTTCACGGTGCCAATACACGAACTAAGAGACATCAAAGTGGATGAGACTTGGGTCGCCGGAAAAATGATGTACAAACGAATGGGTGAATAACCCATTCGGCTTTCAAGCTATTAAAGGCAATCAAGGTTTGTTTATTGCCCTTCATTCTCTGAGTTATTTTGACGATGTAATTTGAAAAGGTGATAAATATTGAGTATGGCCAATATGCCATTGGTCAGTGCTACTGGCCACGCGTCAATTGCAAAACCATAAGTGGTAAAAAATACACAGCCGACCAAATTAAACCAGCGAAGTTTGATTACATCACTCATCGTTAGCGAGATAATCAAGAAAGCGGACGCCAAATAGCCTAAATATTCCCAACTCATTTGTTCTCTCCTCTCTCTTAGGTTAGCATAACCGATGGTGAGCTAAGATCGATTAAAATATCCCGTTGGTATTAAGACTCAAGATAATCCAAAGGTAAAAAAAAGCCAACTCACTAAAAACCCAAAAAACGAGGTCAACCCTAACGTAAGCTCTAAACACGGGAAGCGTGGGCCAAGTTTAAATGGTAAACCATTAAACAGGAGTGAGTTAGCATGAAACTATGTCGTCGGCGCGGGCCCATACCCCTTGCCTTCAACGGTAATCATACTAACTTCATTAAAACGAAATAAAATAGGACAATTGTCCGAAGAGCCATCTAGATGTTTCAATATCATTTTTCAACCAGTCTTGTCGACCAACTATTGTCATTTGCAGGCAATACGTACCACCACAGCAAAAAAGATGTGCTGATCCATCAAGACGAGCCCCTAACGAAACTCATCTTAGTGCGAAGCGGAACAGTTTCATTTAGTTACGACGTAGGAAACGGCCGACGCCTTCTTTTAGGTCAACTAGATTGTCAAAACACTTTAATTGGTGAGATTGAAGCGCTCAGTAATGATCCTTGTGTGTATACCGTAACCTGTTTAAGTGACGTGCAATATAACCTGATTGAGTTGAAGCATTGGCGCCAATTGTTGCTTGATAAACCGGAGCTTAGCTTGTACACCGCACAAACCATTGCGGCTAAGTTTACCGAAAACCAAAAAGTAAATTTAGACAAGCTCTTGTTGCCTCTCTCCTACAATATTGCTCGTGATTGCCTATTGCGCGCAGAAAACAATCATCCAACGCTCCTGCGTGCATATCCTACGGTAAGCGCTGAAGCAGAGCGATTCGCAACCACAGAACGGGCCTATCGCCGAGTTGTAACTGAATTAGTCGATAAAGGCTTAATCATTCGCACACCGGATGGGCTAAAACCCGTCGATATCGACAAACTCGCAGAATTTGTTGAGAGTTTTATCTAATTCCGAGAAAAGACAATTAGGGATAAGCAACTTGAAATGAGTGACAGTCGTACCTAAAATAGCTCTCTCGATTGGTTAACAAAATGAACTCTGCATGCGCCTTTGGACTTACGTACGCCCGTTTTATCTCGAAAATGAACTTTATGAAGTTAAAGTCCGTTTTTCTTTTAAAAGTTATACCTCTGCATTATTCAAAAATGGTCTACTTGTTGACGAAAAACAAGGATCATTTCATGATCTTCGTGTTATTGAGCATGCCTTCAAAACGAATCAATCCGACACACACACAACGGTAAGAGTTGGCTATTACAACTGGTATAATGTTGGTATTGAAGTTCATCAAAACAATGCACTTATTTATGCAAGTCACCCTGATCAAGACATTCAGTTTGCAGCCAAAAAAGTACAAGCCATGAATGGGGTAAGTTCACTTCAAGAGGTTGAGCGAAAAAACCAAGAACAAGCCGAAAAGTGGCAGAAGAATAAATACGCTTTATTTGCTGATATTGCCCTCGGTGCGGTTTTTTTTATTGTGGCAAAGTCGACTGACGATCTCACATTGGCAGCGCTCGTTGGGATTACCTTAGGGCTTTTATTGGTAGTGATACAGCGATTTGTCAAAGTCGATTTACTTGGAGGTTTTGCTGTTTTTGGTACTATTATGTTGCTGATTTCAGCGGTACTCTCTTTGGTTTTCCAAAGTGAGTACTTCGTACAAATCAAAGGGACAGTCATGGGACTGATTGGCGCCAGTGTCTTTTTAACAGATGGCATAGCCCGAAAAGGGCGTTATTTTGCCCCGCGGTTTGAACGATTCTTAAATAATCCTGTTCATGCTCAATATTTTGTCATTGGCTTAGGGTTAATTGGCCTTTTCATGGCTGGAGTAAATTACTGCGTCGCAACGTATTTAAGCGAAGATACTTGGCTTACCTACTCAACATTTTTAGATATGCCACTCTACATGATTTTATTTTTCACACTTATCTCAAAAGCAGCGAAACCATCTGATCACGAAAATAACGACAGACAAACATTCTAAGTGCACACGCAAGCTAAGGAGTAATCACTCCTTAGCCCCGTAATAGTGTGTTAATGGAGCTATTCGTTAAGCTCAAGAAACTGCGAATCGTAAGTGCTACACAAACACTCAGTAGACAAACCATTGATGTTAAGAAGTACAGTAAGCTTTGTAAGTTAGTTTCCATCGAAAATACAGCAAATATAAAAAGCACACTTGTTGCGATAATTAATGGTTTAACCAACAATCGAAAACAGGCAAGCTTAAGCTGTTCATCTGACATGCCAAGCGCCAAGTAAGTGCCAAATAAGGTCGTGAGTTTGTTCATTCGAGCTGATACATGTAAAAACAGCGTAACGAGGGTCACTACAAACAAAAAAATAAGCAAAGAGAGCGCGCCTATCAGAAACCAAACACGCTTTTGGTCGTAGGCAATGATCTGTGAATACAAGGATCCCCGTTCAGTTAAGCTTGATTTATTAAGCGGGCTAGAACTCAATAAAAATCCGGATATTGTCGGTAACTTTCCAGAAAATAAACTATAAATCATAGGAACTTGTCGATTATGCTGTCCAAAATGAGGAAGATCTTCGACTACTCCTGCGATACGAAAGTTATCGTCTTTAATTCTAATACGATACGAGTCCAATTCGTGAATTGAATCCAAGGAGAAAAGCGCGAGCGCAGCCTCATTAATCACCAACGATTGCTCATCAAGTCGCCCATAAGCTACAAAGTTTGCGCGCAAGGTAGAAAAGTAATTGTGTGATACAAGTTGAACTTGCAAACGTCTCGTTTGGACCTTTTCCAAACCATGTAACTCTACTTTTTCAAAAACCGATTTGGGGTCTAAAAAGCTTGTCGTAGCAAACGCACTCAGTGGATTAGTTTGAAGCCATTGACTGACACTCGATTTCGTCATCAAAGGCGTATCTATTGTTTTGATTTCATATTCACGAATGTCAGCGTCAAACCCTTTAATTTCCCGTTGCTGCCATTGCTGATGAAAATAAGTCACAGTCAAAAGAATACAAAACCCTGCCACACTCATCTGGATGGCGATAATCGTAAACTGTAAATACGATTGTTTTCTTGATTCACCTAAACCTTGTTGCCGAGAAAACAACTTAGATTGAAACATGACTAAACTTGGTGCCAGGAATATGGCAAACGAAAATAACAATAACATTGAAAATGCTGCTAACAGTGCGAAAAGACTTGGTTGCGGCAATGCAACACCTAATACCGCAACGATGGCTTCATGACTAGCAATCACATCGTAAATATAAAAAAGCGAAAGCGCACACAAACTCAAACAGAAACCAAAAAACGGTATCGCTTCAAGGATAAATAATCGAATAAAATGAGCCAATGAGCTGCCATAAATAATCCGTACAGTGAATTCTTGTTCCCTACTAACCATTTGAGCACACACGTAAGTGACCACATTGAATGTTGTGACAAATGCGAGTCCTAAAATAAAAAACAATAATAACCACCACTGCTCAATTAGTTTTTCGGTTACTTGAGGCGAGAACTCCACACCCGGTTCAAATTGGTAGCGGCCACCGCCGCCTTGCATGATAAATTGTGCGCCACTGTGAATATTCGCTATTTTTTCTTCTAACTCTGTCGCCACGGAGGTTGAATTAAAGAGATGCTTAGGCTCGATAATCAAATAGCGATTTTCTATACGGTTGATGGCGATTTTTTTTGCATGTTGCTCTAATTGAGCAAGCTGCACTTCATCGAGTGAATCTGGATAACGCAATTGAAGTTTGAAAATGGATGGAAGCCAATTTTCATGAAGCCAAAACTGCACACTTCGACCGCCGATTTCACTCGCACTGCTCGGTAAAACACCGGCTAAAACAAATGCCTTTCCCGCTTCCCCGATATAAATTGTATCACCAATCTTACCTAAGTTATCTCGTTGTGATTGCCAAAAGGCATGAGAAACCCACACGGTAGGTTGATCAGTAGAATTGATTAAAAGCGATTGCAGTTGCCCTGAAAGTAATGACATCAACGCATCATCAAAGAGCGCTAATGTAATCGGCTGCGTTTGATTTCGCAAAGCCAAACTAAGGGTTTGCTCGTAAAGCGTGACACTCGCCACTGTTTTGACCGCTGAGTGTGACGTTAAGATCTCCTGTTCAGCTTTAGACACGGGCATCAATAGACCGCTTTCATTTGCTTTGCCCAACGTGATAAAATCAGATTCGGTCGTAAACCATTCAGGTCTATCGCTGAGAATTCGCTCTCCAATCCCCAAAACGACTACTAAACAAACAATAACCAGGCTTAAGCTCCCGCCAATTAGTAACAATTGTTTGCTATTTCGTTTTGACTGTCTGAGGCCATAGAAAAACTCAAACCACATTATCGATCACCTTTAAGCTACGCCTAGTATTAATCACTTCACCATCTTTGAGGGTAATTTGTGTTGGGCACATTTTGGCTTGCTTTTCATCGTGCGTTACCATAACGACAGTGCGACCTTGATGATGAAGCCTCGCCAACAAATCAAAAATTATCTTTGAGTTTTGCGTGTCTAAATTACCCGTTGGCTCATCAGCTAAGATGAGATCTGGATGTGTAGCGATAGCTCTTGCAATTGCGACTCGTTGCTGCTGACCGCCTGAAAGTTGCGAAGGATAGAATGAAGCTTTGTCTTTTAAACCAACCTCCAAAATCGCCTCTTCCACCACTTTAAGTGCGGTTGTTCGAGAAAATTCGGGTTGATAACTGAGAGGTAACATGACATTTTCTAAAACGGTCATATCTTGAACTAAATTGAAATTTTGAAAGATCCAACCTATGTGTCTATTCCTTAATTGGGCCAATTGAAATCGGCTTAGCACGTTTACCGGATGCCCACTTAAAACATACTCACCTTGATCGTGTTGCTCTAACAGCCCCAAAATTGATAGGAGTGTCGACTTCCCTGAGCCAGAAGCACCTGTAATTGCGACAAAATCCCCCTTATAGATAGCCAAATCAATGTGTCTAAGTACAACCGTCTCTTGCCCTCCTGCTTTAAAGGATTTATGCAGACCTTTTAGCTTTATAAGTGCAACAGGATCATCCATGTGACTCTCCTGACAAAGTTAACGCTACACGCTCTCCCGGCATTAGTCCTGAGATGATCTCAATTTGATCTTTGGTAATAAGACCCAAGTGTGCTTCACGTTTGACCAACTCACCGTGTTCATCAAACACCCATAATCCTTGAATAGCTTGACCAGACTCGACGTAGTCAGGCCGACTCACAACCACGGCGTGCTTATCCACTAGAATAATATTGCCTGATACTTCGATATTCAGCCTTGCGGTATTTGGCAACTCGCGAGGCTTCACATAAACTTGGATCTGATTATCAACGACGTTTGGCTCAATGTGAGTAACCTCTCCTTCTGCAAATTCCCCTTTAATATTAAGGATGACTTGCTGACCTTTTTCTAGTGAAGAGGCATAACTTGCTATCACTTTCACTTCAGCATACAGAGCATCACTTTGCGCAACACTGCCAAGACTTTTTCCTGAATCTAACCATTCACCCACTTTTATATGACTATCTAAGTTTTGAATAACCCCCTTCATACCAGCGGATATCAGTAAGTTTTCTTTATTCGTCCTAGCGACATCAAGACGAGCATTGGCTTGCTCTCGTCGAGCGTTGGCAACAGCAAGCTTTGCTAACCGAAGCTGTTCAAAATCTTGCGCTTCTTCTTTAGCTAATTGCGCTTCTAACTTGGCCTGCTTTGCAACAAGTTGTGCTTTCTTTAAATCTAATTGTGAAATGATTTTATCTTTGAATAGCTTTTCTTTTGCTTCAAGTTCAACATTAGCAAGGGCAAGTTGCGATTCTGTCATCGAGATCTGATTACGCAACTTACGCTGCTGACTCAATAACTCACTTTCTAGCTCTTTGATATTCGCCTCTGCAGACATCAAAAGCATATTTGCTTCTACGAACTCTTGATCGACATTAATATTACTCAGGGTCAGGATGACTGAATCAGGCTCGACAATATCACCCGGCCGAAAGTGCTTATTAACGACTGTACCTGAAATTTTTGGAATAATGCTACGCTCAGTTTCTGCTTTTAAATGACCAAAAATTGGAATTTTTTCTGCAATCCGGCCATCTTCTACGAATGCCGAGGGCAAATGATTACTTTCGGAGTGGTTTGGGAGTAAAAACAACATTACCACCCCTAACACCATTAATGTTGATATAAACAATTTAATATTGCTATTTTTATGAATTCTATCTTGAGGTATTTCCATGCATCAACCTGAATGAAAATTAAAAACGACAAAACACCATAATAAATTATGGTGTTTAATTGGCTTTATTGCGTATTATTAACGAATAATAATACCGATGCAGCCACTTGAGTCACAGATAATAATTAAAACATCTGCCATTGCTTGAGAGCTCATTACAGTTGCCATTGCCAACGATGCTGCACCTGCCGCTTTCACCCATGTATTTTTAATTAATGCTTTCATTTTAATTTTCCTTTTATTATATTGATTAACATTGATGTTTATACATCAACCATTATTTCGACAACGTCACCTCAATATGTGGCAATCCAAAATAATCCTTTTCATTCAGCACTTCTTTTTGCTGGCTGCATGGCGAACAATCTGAAACAGTACTATCAACAATCACGGTAACGAGCACTTTCTCATTTATTTCCCATGCTTTCTTAATTTTTCCATAGAGTTCAGGAAAGTTTTTTTCAACTTTACCAAGATCAAAACTTCCTTCTTTTTTATTACTACCCCAAGATTTTAAATAATCAGACTCAGATTCAAAAGTTAATCTTCCATAATCCAATCCATTACTTTTGTCTATAACAAAAGTTTGGGGGAATGATATATCTAACCCACTCGCTGCCCATTTAAATAAATTTATATTAACAACCTCATCTTTTGCCTCTACAGCTGAACTAAAGGCAAATAAAAATGGAAGTAACAAAAAGCCAAAATTTCTTTTAAACATTTAATTTCCTTATTTCATTTATAATGCACTCAATGAACTAATGCATTATTAATTACAAACAAATTGCATCGTGTCAATAACAAATTTAACAAAAAATAAACAACAAAGATTTTAGCAACCCATGCTTTATCTAGACTAATTCAATATACGCAACAATCATATTTTGCAATGTTAATTAAAATACAGTTAAAGCTTCACTTTATTGTTTATTAAACCTATATCGTATTGTGCTTTTTCAAACAAAATTAAGGCTGTGTAATTCAACCAATTTTACGTAAATGACATCGTTCAAATAACCATTTCCGCTTCATAGAGTTAGTCGCAACAACTCGCTAATTAGTTTTCTTTTTAGGGAATTTATTACGGAAAATTGGATTTATACTCAATCACTCTAGAGAAGCGTGACTTCAGCAAGAGTTTACGAGAGTTCAAGCAAAGCATTCATTTCGGCTAATGGCTTTCCCTTTATCAAAATCAATAACACGGCATCAACGTCTGTAAAACTTGCACTGTGGGAACGAAATCGTGTTTCCTTTAGGAGGTTACGCAAATTTGAAAGGTGTCGACATTCTTACATTTGCGTGTCTAGTACTGAAAACACGGTGAAGCTCTGAAACACGTATCGTCAATATAGGTAGGTAAAAAGTTAACAATGGTTGGAAGCAAGCCCAACAAAGTGAGCTTGCTTTAAAAGGGATTGTTCGATTACTTAACAAATAGCGCTTTGATGTTCGCTAGATCCGATTTACCTGCAACGATTTCGTCAGGTGTCAAACCAGATAACTCATGAGGAAAAACCAACCATTCATCTGACTCAACAACAAAATAGTCTGGCTTCATCGGCACTTTGGTGTTCTTTGGTTTGTAATATGGACAAGCCACTCGAATATCTTGTGGCAAATTCAACCGCATTAATTCACTGAGTTTCTCTTTAAGCGCATAGATACTGCGACCTGAATCAAACACATCATCGACAATAAGCAGCGAGTTATTGGCGTTCGCATTTTCAATAATGTAATGTAGACCATGCACTTTAATTTCTTTGGATTGTTTACCGATGCCATAATAAGAAGAGGTGCGAACAGCGATATGGTCGGTCTCAATGCCCTTATAATCATAATACTCTTGTACGGCGATACCAATAGGCGCGCCACCACGCCAGATCCCGATGATAAAGTCAGGGCGAAAGCCATCTTCATAAACTTGCGCTGCTAAGCGAAAAGAATGCTCTAGTAGCTCTTGAGCGGTAATATAAACCTTATCTGACATGTACATAATCCCGTGGAAATAATTAACCGCCTAGTTTAGCAAACGCCTAATAAAAAATCAGCGTCCGAAAAAAGGAAATAATAAAAAAGCGAAGCCATACGTGAGTTACCTCAAGATGCTTCGCTTTTCTTTGGCCGTCTACTTTTTACAATTCGTTATCCGCTTCCGGCTCGCTCGGTGCATCGTCTTGCGTCGATTCATTACTGATAACCTGCTCGATTTCATACTCATCTACACGTTGTAATCCGCGAGGTAACTTATTACCGCGACGCCCTCGTTCACCATAATAATGCTCTAAATCACTCGGTTTTAAGGTTAACTTGCGCTTTCCTGCATGCAGGGTCACGCTTGCGCCTAACGGTACTACAGCAAGCACTTTAACGAATTCTTCGCGAGATTGAACTTTCGCACTTGGAATAGAGATGATCTTATTTCCCTTCCCTTTGCCTAATTTAGGTAAATCACGTAAAGGGAACAACAACATACGACCTTCGCTTGAAATAGCCATACATAAATCAGTTGAAACATCATTTACACTGATTGGCGCAAGTAATATAGCGCCGTTTGGCACGGTAACGAGTGCTTTACCGTTTTTGTTTTTTGATACTAAATCGGCAAATTCAGTAATAAAGCCGTAGCCACCGTCGGTTGCCATCAAATACATGTGTTTGTCATCACCCATAACCACATGCTCAAAGTTACAACCAGAACCAAGATTAAAGCGCCCAGTCATTGGCTCACCTTGACTACGTGCAGAAGGTAAACTGTGTGCATCGGTTGCAAACGCTCGACCAGATGAGTCGAGAAACACCGCTGGTTGATTACTGCGCCCATGAGCTTGCGCTTTAAAACTATCTCCAGCTCGATAACTGAGGCCCGCGGCATCAATATCATGACCCTTGGCTAATCGCGCCCACCCTTTGTCCGACAAAACGACAGTAACTGCCTCGGTTGGGATCAGCTCTTTTTCGCTCAACGCTTTAGCTTCAGCCCTTTCAATAACCGGTGAACGGCGTTCATCACCATAAAGATCCGCGGCCTCTTGAATTTCTTTCTTCATTAACGTCGACATGCGACGCTCAGAGCCAAGTGTCTTCTCAAGGTTTTCACGCTCTTTTTCAAGCTCGTCTTGCTCACCTTTGATTTTAAACTCTTCTAACTTTGCCAAATGACGAAGTTTTAATTCTAGGATGGCTTCAGCTTGCTTATCACTCAAACCAAACCGCCCCATTAATTCCATTTTAGGTTCATCGTAAGTACGAATAATCTCAATGACCTCATCAATATTGAGATACGCAATTAGCAAACCTTCCAAAATGTGTAAACGTGCAAGCACTTTATCGAGGCGATATTGTAAACGGCGACGCACTGTTTCACGACGAAAAACTAACCATTCAGTTAAAATGGCGCGTAAATCTTTTACTTGAGGACGACCATCAAGCCCAATCATGTTTAGGTTCACACGATAGCTTTTTTCAAGGTCTGTTGTGGCAAATAAGTGCGCCATTAAAGGCTCAACTTTCACACGATTTGAACGCGGAACAATCACAATGCGAGTTGGATTTTCATGATCGGATTCATCGCGAAGATCAGCTACCATTGGCAGCTTTTTGGCTGTCATCTGCGCGGCGATTTGCTCAAGAACCTTGGCTCCAGAGCATTGATGCGGTAACGCTGTGATCACGATTTCGCCTTGATCTTCGCTGTACACTGCACGCATTTTAATTGACCCTCGCCCTGATGTGTAAATCTTTTGAATTTCACTACGAGGCGTTATTATTTCGGCTTCTGTTGGGTAATCCGGTGCTTGTACAAATTCTAATAACGCAGCAAGATCCGTTTTAGGGTCATCGAGTAATTGACAGCACGCACTCGCTACTTCACGCACGTTATGTGGTGGAATATCTGTCGCCATACCAACTGCAATACCCGTCACACCATTGAGCAAAATGTGCGGTAATCTAGCTGGCAAAACTTTAGGCTCATCCATCGTACCGTCAAAATTCGGCGTCCAATCCACCGTGCCTTGCCCAAGCTCTTTAAGCAAGATCTCAGAGAATTTTGATAAACGCGCCTCGGTATAACGCATTGCAGCAAACGATTTAGGATCATCAGCAGCACCCCAGTTACCTTGACCATCTACTAACGGGTAGCGATAGCTAAAAGGCTGAGCCATTAATACCATTGCTTCGTAACAGGCACTGTCACCATGCGGGTGATATTTACCTAATACATCACCGACCGTTCTGGCCGACTTTTTGTATTTCGCGGCAGCAGATAAACCAAGTTCACTCATCGCATACACAATACGACGTTGCACAGGCTTCAGACCGTCACCAATATGAGGCAATGCACGATCCATTATCACGTACATTGAGTAGTTTAAATAGGCGTCCTCGGTAAAGCGCCCCATACTCTGCTGCTCAATTCCCTGCAATGACAGGGCTTCTAAATCAGTCATCTCACACCTTATTTGTTCTTATCATTTTGGCCATGATTTACTCAACCATTGCACGGTCACCGTGCGCTTCGAGCCATTGGCGACGATCGCTTGAACGCTTTTTCGCCAACAACATGTCCATGACTTCCAGTGTTTGTTGTTCTTCATCTAACGTGAGTTGCACAAGACGGCGGGTGTTTGGATCCATCGTTGTTTCACGCAATTGTAATGGGTTCATTTCACCCAGACCTTTGAAGCGCTGTACATTTACCTTACCGCGCTTTTTCTCAGCCTCAATGCGATCTAAGATACCTTTTTTCTCGTCTTCGTCTAACGCGTAATACACCTCTTTACCGACATCAATACGATATAGAGGGGGCATTGCGACAAAGACATGCCCTTTTTTGACTAAACTAGGGAAATGACGCACAAACAACGCACACAACAAGGTGGCAATGTGCAAGCCATCTGAGTCCGCATCAGCAAGAATACATACTTTGCCATAACGCAGCCCCGTCAAATCCTCGGAATCAGGATCAATACCTAAGGCAACGGAAATATCGTGCACTTCTTGAGAAGCGAGGATTTGTCCGGATTCTACTTCCCAAGTATTCAAGATTTTACCACGAAGCGGCATGATCGCTTGGAATTCACGATCTCGCGCTTGTTTCGCTGAACCGCCAGCAGAATCCCCTTCTACTAAAAAGATTTCCGCACGTTCTGTTTCTGCGCCAGAGCAATCCGTTAATTTACCTGGTAACGCAGGCCCAGAAGTCACTTTTTTGCGCACAACTTTTTTTGCTGCTCGCAAACGTTTTTGCGCGTTGTTAATACATAACTCGGCAATGGCTTCCGCGGTTTCAGTGTGTTCATTGAGCCACAAACTAAAAGCATCTTTGACAATACCAGATACAAATGCAGCACAAGAACGTGAACTAAGTTTTTCTTTAGTTTGTCCTGCAAATTGTGGATCTTGCATCTTTACCGACAACACATAACTGCATTTATCCCAAATGTCTTCCGGTGTTAGTTTGACACCTCGTGGCAGCAAGTTACGAAATTCACAAAACTCACGCATCGCTTCTAACAAGCCTTGGCGCAAACCATTAACGTGAGTACCTCCTTGCGCTGTTGGAATTAAGTTTACGTAACTCTCTGCGAGTGATTCACCACCTTCAGGAAGCCATAAAAGCGCCCAATCCACACCTTCTGTTGAGCTTGAAAAACTTCCTGTGAATGGGTCATTTGGCAGCGTTTCAAACTCTGCAACGCTGTCTTTGAGATAATCTTCAAGCCCAGACTCATAAAACCACTCTTGAGTTTCTTTGGTCTGTTTATTAATAAAGCGGATTCGAAGCCCTGGACATAAGACTGCTTTGGCTTTGAGTAAGTGATTTAGCTTGGTAAGTGAAAAATTGGCGGAATCAAAATAACTGGCATCAGGCCAAAAATGGACACTGGTTCCGGTATTTCGTTTGCCAACTGTCCCTGTGACTCTCAAGTCTTCAACTTTATCGCCATTTGCAAAGGCCATTTCATAGATTTGACCATCGCGTCGGACGCTTATCTCTACACGAGTCGAAAGCGCGTTAACAACCGAAATGCCTACCCCGTGCAAACCACCGGAAAATTGATAATTTTTATTAGAAAACTTACCACCAGCATGGAGCTTTGTAAGGATAAGCTCAACCCCAGGTATCCCTTCTTCTGGATGAATGTCAACAGGCATACCTCGACCATCATCAATTACTTCAAGGGAATTATCTTCATGTAATATGACATCAATTTTAGTCGCATGCCCAGCCAATGCCTCATCAACACTGTTGTCGATGACTTCTTGGCCAAGATGATTAGGTCTGGTTGTATCGGTGTACATACCGGGGCGACGTTTTACCGGTTCAAGACCGTTTAAAACCTCAATCGCTTCGGCGTTGTAATTTTGCTGACTCATAAGCGCATTCTTATTGTTTAAGCCGTTTTTTGTTTTACGTGATTTTTAAAAATTTAACAATAGCGGGAAAATACCGCTGCAACCCCTGAAAACTGTGGTCACCTTGAAAATCAATATATTGTTGTGTTGTTTGGTAGTAATTAAGTGCAGCCTGATACGGGAGTACTTCATCCCCCATCTGCTGCAACAATAACACTCGCCATGGCTCCGGTAATGCAGGCAAATAGAGTTTATCTAACGCAGTTACATGTTCAATATCTAGTTTATAATGACAATCTTGATATGGATTGTACTGCGGCCCTAAAAACCCCTTTAACAACTCGCTAGGGCGAACTACCGGATTTATTACTACACAGTCAAGATGGTATCTTTGCGACAAATACGTTGCATAAAATCCACCTAATGAACTGCCAATTAATTTGGTATTGGGTTCAATTAATTGTTCAAGCTGCATCATAGCAAGTCGAGGATCGTAATGCAGCCTCGGAACAACATATTCGACATCAAAGCCTTTCAACCACTCTCTCATTGCTTGTGCTTTATAAGACTGCTCGGAGCTATTAAAGCCATGGATATAAATGACTCTCATGCCCACTTAACCCACGTTGCCATTGATTGGCCTCGCACATCAATTAAACGATATGCAGGACCAAAGTTCTGTTGTTGCCACGTTGCACTGTGACGAGAAAACTGAATCGAAGTCGCTGGAGTGGCATAAATTGGTAACCCACGATAAGATAAAAAATAATCGTTGTGAACGTGGCCATGAACCAGTGCACTGACTTTTTCACTATCGACACAGATATTTAATAATTGCGTTCCATTTTCTAGAATGTGCTTATCCAAGTAGCCTTGTATTGGAATTGGATGGTGATGGCAAAATAACAAAGCTGAGCCATGGAACGCGACTATCGCCTCTTGCAATTGCGCTAGATGATTTGCCTCTACCCAACCTGCAGGCGTAGGGCCTTTACTGTTTACGAGTAAGAGTTGATATTCTTCAAGCTCTATGCACTTAGTTGGCTTGATCTGATCGCCACTAATGGCATAGAGTTGTTCAATATCATCATGGTTGCCTGGCACCCAAAATACAGGACACGATAAACAAGACTCGTCGACTAATTTAGCAAATAGTTGATACGACTCTTTGCTGTGATCTTGGCTTAGATCGCCTCCAAAAATAACCAAATCAACATTTTCGTCAGCGAGTCTGCGCAACACACGTGCAAAGTGCTCTGAGGTATTAACGTTGAAATACTCTCCATCCCTGGAAGCAAACAAATGACTATCGGTAACATGCGCAATCCGCACATGAGGTTTTATTATACTGGCTCGATGTTCAAACCAAGTCATTACCCACTTCCCAATGAAAATTGCTGCGACCGTTTTCAACACACAATGTTAACCAATCGCCTAAAAAAGCATTCACCTGATATTTCTCATCTTTTTGGTGCATATCGGGATTGGGATAACCATAGGATGGTTTAACTCGCTGATGATAATTTGGATAAACTACTTCTGCCACTTTCGCGTCATGATATAGGCGCACACACATCCGCCAAAGCGGAATTGACGGTATCATCGAGGTGATTTGTGTAATGTCGATGTCTGTTGTGTATTTAGAAACTTCACTGATAGTGATAAGGTAATCACCACCACCAAGAAGAATAGTGCTGCTTTCGCCTTTGCGCTCCTCAGGCAACAATCGCAACAAACGCATATAATTACGTTCACACAAAGTAATGTACTTTGGTAAAGACTGAACATAATTACGTGCAGAAACGATACTCACCAGTGCCTCCTAAAGCCACTTCTCTAACAAACTTTTTTTATTCAAGGCTAACCATTGTAGACTAATCACCGTCGCAGCGTTATCTATTTCCTCATTCTCTAAGCGCGCCATTGCTTCATTAAAAGGGATAACGTGTGTTTTGATGTCTTCTCCCTCTTCTGGCAATCCATAAATGCCACCTACTTTGCTTAAATCTGCTTTTGCGGTAAATAAAAATAATCGCTCAGTTGTCCCACCTGGGCTAGACAGGTATGACGTCATATAGTGAAGCAGATCGAGCTCAATTCCCGCTTCTTCCAACGCCTCTTTACGAACAACTGATTCATAATCTTCGTTACCTTCAGCCATACCTGCAATACATTCAAGTAACCATGGAGATTGTTTGGATGCCATTGCGCCTATGCGGATCTGTTCAATTAATAAGACAGAATCAGTAACTGGATCATAAGGCAGCACGGCAACCGCATGACCTCGCTCGAGGATCTCTCGGCGAATTGTCTGGGTTTGCCCGCCATTGAACAAAGCATGCTTAAAATAATAAGCATCAATTTTAAAGAAGCCGTCGAAGATACGCTTTTTAACGACGAGTTCGACATCGTTTTGATCAAATTGATTAATTGTTGAAATTTTCATCTTTTACTCTTTGAATCTTAAAATTTGCCCCAATACTGTTAGATCTAACAAGCTTGCGTACAATTATATTCTGTTACACTTGTTCGTATTGATTTACGTTATTTTTTTTTCGTTCTCAAAAAAAACAAGGTAACATGGCTTTAGCTCAAAAATTGTCTAAGGACTGCATTCATAATGAAAAAAACTCTCTTATCTCTGATGGTAAGTCTTGGTTGCGCACTTGGTGCGAGCTCAGTAAACGCTGAAGACTTACTCCAAGTATACGACATTGCCACACAAAACGACCCAACGGTGATCCGTGCCAAAGCACAAGCAGATGCACAAACTGCGGCGAAAGAAAGTGCATTTGGAGCATTACTACCTCAAGTTAACATGAACATGAGTTACAACCAGGTCGATTCTGAAGGCGCTCCGAGTTTTCAAACAGATGCAACGGGTTATACGATTGGTGAAGGATTTCAAGATACCTTTTCACGTGCAATAACACTAAGACAGAGCATTTTTAATCTATCAACGTGGGATGAACTTGGGATTGCGGAAAAACAAGCAATGCAAGCAGTCACGTCGTATGAACAAGCTAAACAAGACCTTATTGTGCGAATTGCCGATGGTTATTTCGCCGTTTTACGTGCGCTAGACAACCTTGAATTCGTAAAAGCAGAAAAACGCGCGATCGAACGTCAACTTGAACAAACCAAACAACGTTATAAAGTTGGTTTGACAGCAATCACCGACGTTCATGAAGCGCAAGCGCAATTTGATCGTGCAGTTGCGAATGAAATTGTTGCCGAAAACAATGTCGAAACCGCACGCGAGACACTTCGAACGATTACAGGTAAGTACCACGCTCAACTCGATGCACTTAACACTGAAAAATTCTCCACAGTAAAACCAACTAAGCAAGTCGATGGCTTTATTGATACCGCTAAAGCGAAAAACTTGGCACTCCAAGTTGCAAAAGCAAGCGTAGATATAGCAAAAGACCGAATCGACAATGCGCAAGCCGGCCACTACCCTACTTTAGATCTAGAAGCACGCTATGGTGATAGCCTCGTTGATTCTAACAGTCGTGTGCATGCTCCACGAGGCGACAGCACTACGGTTGGATTAACTTTGAATGTGCCAATTTATTCTGGTGGACGCGTGGAATCTGCAACAGATCAAGCCCGAGCATTATTTGTTGCCGCAAGCCAAGATTTAGAATCCAGCTTACGTAATGTGACCCGTTCTGTAATCACGTCGTATAACCAAGTAATGGCGGATGTCGCAACATACCGCGCGTTAGAGCAAGCAGTAATATCAGCAGAAAGTGCGTTGAAAGCAACAGAAACTGGGTTTGAAGTGGGTACTCGTACGATTGTCGACGTTCTCATTAGTACGCAAAACCTGTACAACGCAAAACGCAATTTAGCTGATATTCGCTACCAGTATGTGATGTCGTCACTTCGCCTTAAGCAAGCAGAAGGCACTCTGGCTCGCAGTGATCTTGAAGCAATTAATCAAGGTTTAAAATAATGGCTTAACGCCGATTTTTCAGGTTAACACCATGATAAAAGCCAAGATGTATAAACATCTTGGCTTTTGTTTTTTTCTTACTAAATCGTTAAACTATCCTCTAAATTGAAGTACGAGATGTCACTGTGGTTACCAAACCTCCTTTTTTATTTTCTTATTTAGCACCTAAATACTGGCTAACTTGGTTTGGCGTATTTATCTTATATTTTCTATCGTGGTTGCCTCAAAAGGTGCAATTCTTGTTGGGGAAAATGTTAGGCAAACTCGTTTATCGTTTGCTTAAAAAACGTCGACACATTGCTGAGGTCAACATTAAACTTTGTTTTCCTGAGTTAAGCGACCAAGAGCGCACCTTACTTGTAAAACGAAACCTTGAACATACAGGCATTGCCACCTTTGAAAGTTCAATGGCATGGTGGTGGCCAACGTGGCGAGTGAAACGTGCGATGGGTTCAATTAAAGGAATTGAACACATCGATGCAGCAATAAGTAATGGAAAAGGCGTATTGTTGCTTGTGCCTCATATGCTACATTTGGAAATGACGGGAAGAATACTTGGACTTGAAAAACAAGGCATCGGTTTTTATCGGCCTCATAACAATCCATTAATGGAATTCTTTATGACTCGCGGGCGTTTGCGTTCCAATGAATTTTTAATCGGTAAACGAGACGTCAAAGGGCTTTTAAAAGCGCTAAAAGAGCGAAAGCTATGCTATTACTTACCGGATCAAGATTATGGCCGAAATCGTTGTGAATTTGTTCCGTTTTATGCTGTTAAAGAAACAGCAACTACAACAGGAACTTTGTTGTTTGCCAGTAGTGACAATTGTGAAACCTTAAGCCTAACAAGTCGTCGAGACGAAAAAGGAAAATATCATTTAGAAGTACTGCCTGCATTGGCATCGTTTCCAAGCGATAATCCTAAAAACGATGTCACTCGAGTAAATCAACGAATAGAACAAGCTATTGATTTAGCGCCTGAACAGTACATGTGGGTGCATAGACGGTTTAAAACACGTCCGAATGAATCGGACCCATCGTTTTATTAATTCGTGTGAAAACAGATTAGATACAAGCATGCAAAGAAATACTAAAAAACGATTATCCAACACTTGGTTTTGGCTTAAACATTTGTCCTTAGCTGGCATACTAGTTTGGGCAGCGTATTACTTTTTATATGGCGCCTTGCCTAATTTTGATATGCGTGAAACAACGAATGCGGCAGCACAAGGTCTATCGCAATTTTATGAAAGTTTTCGTAATAAAATGGACAACAGAGACCAAGAGCGTGACAAATACGTGATCAAGCTTGGGATGCCTACTTTTCCACTAGATGATGCGCTCCAACAACGAGCATTAGTTGTTAAACCTTCATCGTCAAACTGGAAAGGTCAAGTTCAACCGCGTCGCTTCGAAAGCGGTGATACACTCAAAAGTGTATTGACGCGGTACGCCCGAAATGAGGACATCGAGCTGTTTTGGTATTTAGATAAAGACTATGTTGTGAAACACAATTTCCGCGTCGATACCAATTTTGTGTCAACCTTTTATCAGGTGGGTCGAGCCATTAATGATGACTTTGAATTTGAAGTTTATACTTTCTTTTGTCATCGCCAGCGCGCAGCCGTCATCACAATGAACCCTTCGGAGTTTGTCCGAACCAGTTGCCGAAAGCTCGATAGTTAAAACCGCAAGTGGGTGATTTACTTCACCCAAAAAATTGTTTCCATGCCTTAACTACATCTTGTGTCGCTTTCTCAAACTGTTGCTTTTCGACACACCGACTTTGATTGTTCAAAGACAAAACATGGTAAGTGTCTCTAAACAAACAATACGCTTGTGTCAGTGCTTGTTGGGTTTGTTCATCAATGATCCCTGAGGCTAACGCCATTTCAAAAATGCGAATATTATCGGAGTAGGTTGTCAATTGGGGATGAACATGAGCATACCTTAGTACAATAAACTGAGCCATAAACTCAATGTCTGTCATGCCGCCTAACCCTTGTTTTAAATCAAACGAATCTTGCGTATCTTTCGCTAAGTGTTGGCGCATTTTCTCACGCATTTCAACGACATCTTGAAGTAACTTTATGTCGTCACGAGTTAACGTTAATATCGCATGACGAATTTCTGCAAAGCGAGTTTGCAACTCAGATTGACCATATATCATACGAGCTCGCACGATCGCCTGATGTTCCCAAGTCCATGCCTGAGTCTGTTGATACTCAAAATAACTTTCAATATTTATCGCTAATAATCCAGAGTTACCTTCCGGACGCAAACGCGTATCAAGTTCATACAATATTCCAGACGCGGTTCGAGTATTAAACAAATGCATTAGCCTTTGAGCCAGTTTCAAATAGAACTGCCTAGCTGAAATTGCGTTTTCACTCACGGTTACCTGCTGTGCATCACTGTTATGAACAAAAACGAGATCCAAATCACTGTCGTATCCAAGTTCAAAACCTCCCGTTTTACCATAGGCGATTACCGCAAAACCTTTTTCTTCGCGAGAACAACCACTTGGGGCACCAAAACGACTCACCATTTGCTCCCACGCTAAGTTTACCGCTTGTTCAACAATCGCTTCAGCAAGCGCCGTTAAGTGATCACTGACTTTCATTAAATCTAACACGCCAGTGGCGTCAGCAGCTGCTATTTTCAATTGTTGGGTCTGCTTAAATTGGCGCAACGCTTCCATCTGCAACTCTAAATCGTCACTTTCTAATCTCAAAAAGTACTGCCGTACCTCTGCTTTGTAAGCACTCAAAGGTAAAGGGCGGTACAATAACGCAGGGTCAATCAGCTCATCCAGAAGAATAGGGTATCTAGCAATGTGCTCAGCGATCCACAAACTATGCCCACACAACTTGATTAACTGCGCTAAAGCGCCTTGATTTTCATACAATAACTCTAGATATGTAGTACGCGATGCCACTTTTTCTATCACTTGCGCAACGCGTTCAAACACCTCGGTTGTAAACTTTGCTTCAATGACACTGACAATCAATCGCGGCATTAACTTATCGAGAATATCGCGACCTCTCGAGCCTATCGGTTTTTTACGGATTTTTTCTTTAACGATTTTTATCGATTGTTGCCACAGCGCCTTAGCTTCCTCATCTAAACTGCGTAATCCACTTAAGTCATTTGAATCCCAAAGCCCGCTGTATTGCTCAACCGATGCCATATCTTGCGGGGGCTCTTCGCCAATGACTTGCTTAAATTCTTCACGAACAAAACTAGTGCAATCTTCAATGCTCGCTAAAACGCCTTGCCAATCTCCCTGCTGCATTAAAAAAATGAGTCGTGCTTGATTAAGGGGATCATCTGGTAACGTTTGCGTTTGCTTATCATCGAGTGCTTGTAAATATTGCTCAATACGACGCAATGCTAAATAACTCTGTTCAAGTCGCTCAGCGGCTTTTTGCGGCACTATCTCAAGCTTAACAAGTTGGTTTAATGCTTTTAGTAATGACTGCACTTGCAATGATTTTTCTCGCCCACCTCGGATCATTTGCAGTGCTTGAACGATGAACTCGACTTCGCGTATACCTCCACCGCCAAGCTTTATGTTATTCACCAAGCCCTTTCGACGTACTTCTTGTGCAATCATATTTTTCATTTTACGCAGTGATTCAATGACCGAGAAATCAATATAGCGACGATAAACGAACGGCCTCAACAATTGATAAAACTCCTGCCAATAATCAGAGGGGGTACCGAGTAAGCGTCCCTTGAGCATCGCATAGCGCTCCCATTCTCTGCCTTGATCTTGATAATAGTCTTCCATCGCTGCAAAGCTCATCACCAATGGTCCGCTGTCACCAAATGGGCGCAAACGCATATCGACACGAAAAACCTGCCCTTCTGCGGTTGTTTGGTCTAACGCAGCAATCAACTTCTGTGCGACCTTAGTGTAGAATACTTGATTCTCGATACTGCGTCGGCCACCTTGGGTACTACCGGAGCGAGGGTAGGCAAAAATTAAGTCGATATCAGAAGAAAAATTCAACTCACCACCGCCGAGCTTCCCCATGCCCAAAACTAACATCGGTATTGGCTCCCCCTCCTCATTCTTAGGTGAACCGTTTAGCTTGGCAACGTGTGCAAATGCCCAACCATTCGCAACATCAATTAACGCTTCTGCTAAACGAGAAACATAGGCAAGACTGTCAGCAATGGGATTTTTCTCCACCAGATCTAACCACATCACTTTTAGCCAATACTGCTGACGAAAGCGACGCAGAATGCTAAAGCATTCATGTTCTTCTAGTGACGCTAATTCATTCGGCAAAATTGGGCTAATTTCTCTACTTTCCATTTGCTCTGTATTTTCTAACCAACTAACAAGTTCTGGTCGAGCAACTAATATGCGATAAGCAAAATCACTTAAAGCCACAAGCTGTGCAACCTTTGGATGTGAATTAGCATCAATGCCGATTTCGCCTAATCGTGATTGCGCAAGTACAATCAGTTCCGGTGACATCGTTTTAGTTGGTTGCACCATTATAGGTCTCCATATCGTAATGAAAGCGTGATGTTAGCTAATATAATCTGTATCCAAGACACTTCAAAATGCAGGATTCAGAGCCGCGCCTAACTGCCGACTACTTCTCGTTGAAAAAGCATTTTGAGGTAACTTGGGTATACCACTTGGGGGTTTGCTAATTTACCGTTATAGTAGCAGTTAACTGCTCTAAAACATTACACTTTATATGCTCGAATTGTCTTTAACTAATATCAATTTTGTCGCGATTTCGGTTAGTTTTGTGGTCGTGTGTACAATTATTATTGCCTTACGACGAGCAACGGAGTGGAAAGCCAAAAAAACCCTCTCTGATGAGCTTGCGCAACGAGATAACTTTGCTCTAGGTATTAGTTACTCAAGTCAAATCGCAGTCGTCTGTATTAGCATTGCGTTTTTGTTTGATGAAATAAGTCTTCATACCGCGCAACAAAGACCGCTTAAAGTGACTTTAGTGATTTTCTTGTTTTTCACTTTTATCTTTATCGGTCAGCTCATTCATCGAAAATGGATTTTATATCGCTTTGATGAGAGCGAAGCAATTTTAAAACAGAACATCTGTGCTGCATTGGTTGATTCTGGCATGCTCTTGGCGAACTGCATTATCGTTTTGGGTCTTTATCGTTGGGTTCATCCGCAAGGGTTAAGTAATTTGCTTATTGTTACTTTGGCTTTTTTTGCACTACAAGGGATGTTCGCCATCGACAACCGAATTCGTGAATCTCGTTTCGCGCGAGTGAATCAAGGCGCATCGCTACAAGATAACTTTAATTTAGCGAATACTTCAATCGGCATTCGCTATGCGGGTAAGTCAATTGGCTTAGGATTAGCCCTATATGCAGGACTGGCTAGTGCCCCCTATACCGACGCTAAATTGGTTGATAATTTATTTGCGTTAGCAACACATTGTGGTGCAATGTGGATTATTCTTTACATTGGAAGTATGGTTTTAACCCATATTTCATTGCCTAAAGTCGATACAGGCCTTGAAGTAGACCACCAAGATAATATTGGGGTTGCTTGTCTCGAATTTGCTGTTTTTTGCGCAATGGGCTATTTACTTATAAGTATGTTTTCATTGTAAGCAAAACAGCATATGGATAAGTGCGTTAACTAGATGGCGATTTTGATGCTGTTAAACGAAGAATGTGTTTTATTAGTGGATACCAATACGGAGTTCACACGTACGTTTGCTGAATTTTATTTCGGTGAACACACTGCGCATAAAACAAACTTAGTCGTCGCGGGTGATAATACTCGAGCTCATGTAAAGATGATGTTTCAAGATTTAATTAAAGATTATTGCTTTTGTGATATCAGTAACGAAATTAGTGTGTCAGAACTTGCTTCTTATATCCACGAGCATCATCCCGTTTCTGCGGTGATCATTAATGCGCTCGACTACCATCTAGCGAATGAAGAGCAAAAGTTTATTTTCGATTCATTGCACCCCATCCGTTATTTAGCCGAAGAAAATGACAAGGGTGAATTTTACTTTGAACGAGTAGACAACCAATGTCACGATAACCACCTATCGTGCAACAGCAAGGTCGCGGAAGCGACTGAAGACATCACACAATCTTTATACCGCCTCGATTCTGAAAAACAAATTTAACGCTGATGCTTGTTGTTCAACCTTAGACTTCGTACCATAAGCAAAACGAGTCAAACAGTGAAGCTTTATGCGAATTCCTCATATTTATCAATCATCCGAACTCAGTCTACATACCCCTGTGACGCTTGATGACGATGCAGCGGGTCACATTGGCCGTGTTTTACGAATGCGCGAAGGCGATTTAGTCTCGCTTTTCAATGGGCGTGGCGGTGAGTTTAAAGCAGAGCTGATAGAAGTAGGTAAAAAGCAGGTTATAGCAAAGCCCATAGAGTTTATTGATAAATGCGTCGAATCCCCACTTAAGATCCATCTAGGGCAAGGGATTTCTCGTGGCGATAAAATGGACTTTACCATCCAAAAGTCTGTCGAACTCGGCATCACAGAGATCACCCCTCTCTTTACCGAACGTTGTGGCGTAAAACTCAACGGTGACAGGCTAGATAAAAAACATCAGCAGTGGCAAAAAATTGCAATTTCGGCTGCAGAGCAATCTGGCCGAAACATCATTCCACACGTGCATTATCCGGTCGACCTTGCTACTTGGTTACAAACAACCACAGATGAACTGAAACTCACATTACACCCGAGAGCGGAACACTCTATAAAAACTTTACCCGTGCCGACATCTGGAGTGCGCTTTTTAGTCGGGCCTGAAGGTGGATTTAGCGATCAAGAAATCGCAGCGACTCAAGCAAACGAGTTTGTTGACGTGCGATTAGGCCCTCGCGTATTGCGAACAGAAACCGCTGCACTAACCGTACTAAGTGCATTGCAGTTACAGTTTGGTGATTTAACACTTTAAAATCGTTTCCATTACCCCAATATAAATTAAAAATAAAACCAATTGCAAAAAGGTAGCGTCATGGCACTGAAATTAGGCATTATTTCTGACCCTATTAGTGGGTTTAATATCAAAAAAGATACTGGCTTTGCTATGATGGTCGCGGCTCAAAAACGAGGCTACGAAATACATTATATGGAAATGAACGACCTGTTTTTACTCGAAGGTCGAGCGATGGCTACCACTTCGATTGCCACCGTGTATGAAAATACTGAGCATTGGTATGATCTCGCCCCAAAAAGCACCATCGCACTGGATGAGCTTGATGTTATTTTGATGCGTAAAGACCCCCCATTTGATACCGAGTACATTTACGCTACCTACATTTTGGAACGCGCTGAGCAAGCCGGTGCATTGGTTGTTAATAAACCTCAAAGTTTGCGTGATGCGAACGAAAAACTCTTTACTGCTTGGTTTAGTGAGCATACGCCGACAACGCTCGTTACACGTCAGCAAGCGCAGATCCGTGCTTTCTTAGCCGAGCACAAAGACATCATTTTAAAGCCGCTTGACGGCATGGGCGGTGCGTCTATTTTCCGTATTCGACAAGATGATCCAAACATAGGGGTCATTTGCGAGACCCTTACCGAACATGGAAAGCGATTTGCCATGGTACAAACCTACATCCCTGCGATTGTGGATGGCGATAAACGTGTGCTTGTCGTCGATGGTCAAGTCATTCCTTATTGCCTTGCTCGTATTCCACAAAAAGGGGAAACTCGTGGCAATTTAGCGGCGGGAGGTCGCGGTGAAGCAAGGCCATTAAGTGAGTCAGATCGCAAAATTGCAGAAGCGGTTGCGCCCATTTTGAAAGAAAAAGGCTTACTTTTTGTCGGGCTTGATATTATCGGTGATAAACTCACAGAGATTAATGTCACCGCGCCAACGTGCGTTAAAGAGATTGAAGCGGCATACGCTATTTCAATCATGGATCTATTTTATGACGCGATAGAGTCAAAACTAGACCATACTAAGTAGTAATTAAGCTCGGGGGACCAAGATGAAATCACTTGAAAATCATTTTCTCATTGCTATGCCAAGCATGGATGACCCCTTTTTTAAGCGCTCTGTAACCTACATTTGTGAACACAACGATGATGGTGCAATGGGGTTGGTTATTACTCACCCTATTAATGTGACTGTCGGTGAATTGCTCGATCAAATCGATATTGAGAATGATAAAATGGCCAAATCTGCCAATCAGCAGGTTTTAGCTGGAGGCCCAGTTAAGGTGGATCGAGGGTTTGTATTACACTCGCCACGCACGGGATTTTCATCTAGCCAATCGCTTAGCTCTGATATCATGATCACAACGTCTAAAGACGTATTAGAAACGCTAACACGCCATGACGCGCCTGATTCATTCATTATTACTTTAGGGTATGCTGGCTGGACTAAAGGTCAACTGGAGCAAGAATTGCTTGATAACGCTTGGCTTGTGGTCGAAGCGGATTCTAATGTTATTTTTAACACGCCAATTGAAAAACGCTGGGAAACCGCAGTTAAAATGCTAGGTATTGATGTCGCACAGCTTAGTTTGCAAGCAGGTCATGCTTGATTGACTTTTCAAATTATGCACACACTTTGATCGCACTAAACAAGAATATTCAATGACAAAAAAAGAAAAGAAACCGGTTGGCCAACGCCATGTTTTAGGATTTGATTTTGGCACAAAAAGTATTGGCGTTGCGATAGGTCAAGAGGTTACGGGAACGGCAAATAGTTTAGGCGCGTTTAAAGCGCGAGACGGCATTCCTGATTGGCACGCTATCGAAAAGCTTATTAATGAATGGCAACCCGATCTGATTGTCGTTGGACTCCCGCTCAATATGGATGGAACGAATCAGCAAATTACATTTGCAGCAAAGAAATTTGCGAATCGCTTACACAACCTATCAAGATTACCGGTAGAAACTCACGATGAACGTTTAACCTCGACAGACGCGCGCGCTCGACTATTTGAACAAGGTGGATACAAAAATCTAGCGAAAGATAACGTTGATGGTATGGCTGCGGCAATTATTCTTGAGAGTTATTTTGAACAGCAATGGGATTAGCATTTATTATCGTATACTTGGTAAAGTCAGGGATTAAACCCGCTTCTTCATAAGCTCGTTTAATTCGGTTTTGCTCGCGCAGTAACGTTAATCCTTTTTCTATGGCTTTGAATGCTCGCTCTCCGTCTGGGTGATTTCGTGATATAACAAAGTGACGGCTACCATTTAGTTCTAGAATCAACGATGGATGAGCGACCAGTTTGATCTCTTCGAGTTGATACGCGTTGTTTAAACTAGGCATGAGTGGCATCATCATAAAATCAGCCCACCCGCGGTGCACCATTTGAGCTTGAGCAAGCCATTCATGTTCTACAAACAACTCTTTCAAAGGCAAACTGCTGAGGGTTTGCCAATCAGTTCGCCATCTCGGTGTACTCACTGCCGTCAAGTTTAGAAAATCGTTATAACTTTTAAGTTGCGCTACTTTTTCATTGTCCGGGTTGGAATATATTCCTGCAAAATATTCACCTTGGCGGATCACCGCTTGACTAATAAACAATTTATCTTCAAGCGCTTTCGCGTCATCTAACCAATAGCTATCGAAACTTAGTAGGAGTTTTCCTTGTTCAAGCAAACGGGTATTTCGAAAATTGACTTTGCCCGATCGATATTCAAACGGTTTATCGAAGCCTCCAAGCATCAGCGCTTGTTGAACAATAATCATATCAACGACATCACGACGAATATACTCACCATGAAAATCAACAACGTCTAATGGTGAACGTCCTCGTAAAAAACGCAAATAATCTTCATAAACGTCATCGCGAATAAACATCTCAACATGTTGATGTTCATCTGCACGTAATGAAGACACCGGTGACATCACTGCCACCAGCCAAATTGTGACCAAAAGTGCGCCCAGTTTATTCGCCACTGTCTAATCCGTCCACCGTGACACCTTGCAAGAATCCAGCGCCTTTTTGCTCGTTATTTTGCAGTTTAATCATTAAACGTAAGTCGTTAGGTGAATCTGCATGATGCAATGCATCGGCGTAATTTATTTGCTGTGAACGATATAAATCAAAAAGGGCTTGATCAAAGGTTTGCATCCCCTGCTCTTTCGATTTTGCCATAACTTCTTTTATCGAACCCACATCGCCCTTTTTGACCAGCTCTGCAACTAAAGGCGAATTTAACAAGACTTCAATGGCTGCTACTCGACCTTCACCATCAGAAGTGGGGACAAGTTGCTGCGCAACGATTGCTCTCAAGTTCAACGCTAAGTCGTATTTTAACTTATCGTGCTTTTCTTTTGGCACTAAGTGCATGATCCGGTCAATTGCTTGGTTGGCATTATTCGCATGCAATGTCGCCACACACAGATGACCTGTTTCAGCAAAACTCAACGCATACTCCATAGTTTCTTGAGAGCGGATCTCGCCAATTAAAATGACATCCGGGGCTTGGCGCAATGAGCTTTTTAACGCGGATTCAAAGCTCTCAGTATCAATCCCGACTTCACGTTGTGTAATGATACTTTTTCTGTGTTCATGAACAAATTCAATCGGATCTTCAATTGTTAAAATATGCCCTCGTTGATTACGGTTGCGATAGCCAATTAGTGCTGCTAGTGATGTCGACTTACCTGTACCAGTCCCCCCCACAAACAACACTAGCCCACGTTTTGCCATGATCACATCAGTAAGAACTGATGGTAGTTTTAGGTCATTAACATCGGGAATTTTAGTCACGATCCGACGTATTACCATACCCGCTTGGTCTCGCTGCCAAAAAGCCGAAACACGGAAGCGTCCTTCATCATTGGCAACGGCAAAATTACACTCTTTAGTAGAATGAAATTCGCGCTTTTGAGCTTCACTCATCAACGATTCAACATACATTAATGACTTTTCAGGCGTAAGATTGGCTTCATCCAATGGTGTTAATTCACCATCGATTTTGGCACTAATTGGCAAACCTGCAGAAACGAACATATCTGAAGCTTTACGCTCGATCATAATGTGTAAAAAGGGATCTAAAGGCGTATTCATTTTAGGTTCCTCACCTTACCAATGGGTTACATACCTAAACCAAATTGATTTTTATCATGTGCTTTCGTTCGAGCTTCTTGATGTGAAATGATGCCACGGTTGACCAAATTCATTAAACATTGATCCATGGTTTGCATACCATGCGATGCACCAGTTTGCACAGCAGAATACATTTGCGCGATTTTGTCTTCACGGATCAAATTTCGAATTGCTGGAATCCCAAGCATGATCTCATGGGCGGCGACTCGACCTCCTCCTGATTTTTTCACTAACGTCTGTGAAATGACCGCTTGTAGTGATTCTGACAACATCGAACGAACCATGTCTTTTTCTTCTCCTGGGAATACGTCAACAATACGGTCTATGGTTTTTGGTGCCGAAGTGGTATGCAAAGTGCCAAACACTAAATGCCCTGTTTCTGCTGCTGTCATTGCCAGTCGAATGGTTTCAAGATCGCGTAATTCACCGACCAAAATGACATCAGGATCTTCGCGCAGTGCACTTCGAAGTGCTGCAGAAAATGAACGAGTGTCACGGTGCACTTCACGTTGGTTGATCAGGCTCATTTTATTTTGATGCACAAATTCAATGGGATCTTCAATGGTCAGAATATGATGATGTTTATTCGCATTGATGTAATCCACCATTGCTGCAAGCGTTGTTGATTTACCTGAGCCTGTTGGGCCGGTTACTAACACTAAACCGCGGTTGTTGTCTGAAATTTTACGAAAGATTTCTGGCGCACCTAAGTCATCAAGTGTCAGCACTGTACTTGGAATGGTACGAAACACCGCTGCTGGTCCGCGATTAGAATTAAAGGCGTTAACACGAAAGCGCGCAAGATTCGGAACTTCAAACGAAAAGTCAACTTCAAGATTTTGTTCATAATCTTTGCGCTGGTTATCATTCATGATGTCGTAAATTAAACTATTTACGTCTTTTGCTTCGAGCACTGGAATGTTAATACGACGTACATCTCCATCAACACGGATCATTGGTGAAACGCCTGAAGAAAGGTGTAAATCCGACGCTTTATGTTGCACACTAAAGGCTAATAATTCGGTAATATCCATTTAATACTCCAAAACTGAGCTAACAATACTATGGTTACAATAGCAGAGAGACTGAATTCCGCCTATCAAAGACTGCAAGAGGCCGCGGAAAAATCCCCATATCGTCATCCTGTTAGACTTTTAGCAGTGTCGAAAACCAAACCCATTACTCTTATCCAACATGCTTACGATTGCGGCCAACGCTGTTTTGGCGAATCATACGTACAAGAGGCCATTGAAAAGGTCCAGTATTTTGCCAATACTCCCGACCTAGAATGGCACTTCATTGGCCCGATCCAGTCGAATAAATCTCGCCCAATCGCCGAACACTTTCACTGGGTACACAGTGTCGACCGAGAGAAAATTGCCAAACGATTAAATGAGCAAAGGCCAAAGGGTATGCCGCCACTGCAAGTACTTATTCAAGTCAACATAAGTTTAGACCCTGCCAAGTCCGGTTGCTTACCAACGCAAATAGAAAATCTCGCACAGTTGATTGTTCATTGTGACCAATTGACGCTTCGCGGGTTGATGACCATCACGGAACTTACCGAGGATAAAGCTAAGCAACTCAATTATTTTCAGCAAATGCGCCAATGCTTTGATACACTAAGAGCCCAATATCCGAATGTAGACACCCTTTCAATGGGAATGAGTGGCGATCTAGAACAAGCGGTCGCTGCCGGATCAACAATGGTGCGCATTGGGACTGATATTTTTGGTCAAAGACAGTGAGGTACAAGTCTATCATGGCAAATAAAACGATTGCATTTATTGGTACAGGTAACATGAGCTACGCTATCATCGGCGGTATGGTAAAAAGCGGCTTTGACCCGTCTCAAATCATCGCAACAAACCGCAATCAAACAAAACTAGACAAAGTAGCAGCTGATTTTGGTGTTCAAACTACAACAGATAATTTAGCAGCAATTGCGCGTGCAGACGTTATCGTTTTATCCGTAAAACCGCAAATGATGGGGGATCTCTGTGAGTCCATTGTAAACGCCGACATTCAATATCAGGATAAGCTTTTTGTCTCTGTCGCGGCAGGTTTAACCGTAACTCGATTGCGTGATATGCTCAAACACCCAGTAAAAATGGTGCGCTGTATGCCAAACACGCCATCATTATTCGGAAAAGGGGTTTCGGGGCTTTATGCTGATGCAATAAACGAAGATGAAAAGGTATTTATTGAGCAAGTATTTAGCTCAACCGGTATCGCAATTTGGCTCAATGAAGAGCGTAAAATCAACGATATCATTGCGGTAACCGGCTCCTCGCCAGCCTACTTTTTCTTGTTTATGGAAAGCATAGAAACAAAAGCAATTGAACTTGGATTTACCGCCGAACAAGCGCGTCAACTTGTAGAACAAACCGCATTAGGCGCGGCAATGATGGCAGCAGGACAGCACGATATTTCGATTGCGCAATTGCGTGCAAATGTCACATCCAAAGGCGGTACAACGAATGCAGCCATTCAATCATACCAAGCTAATGGTCTAGATAAACTAACCTCGATGGCGATGGATGCATGCATTGCTCGCGCGATTGAGATGGAACAAGAACTTTAAGGAAACACGATGAACGCAATGCAATTTTTAGTAGGAATTGTTTTTGATCTATTTTTAATGGTCGTTTTATTGCGCTTTTGGCTGCAATGGGCTCGAGCCGATTTTTACAATCCGCTAAGTCAATTTGTGGTAAAAGCGACGAGCTTTGCCGTAAACCCTTTACGACGCATAATTCCAGGCTTTGGTGGGTTTGATTTTTCCACACTCATTCTAGCCTATTTAGTTGGCCTAGCTAAAATGTCCACACTCATGCTCTTGTTCTATGGTATGTGGGATGCACCGCAAGCCTTCTTAGGGGGCTTAGTTACCCTGCTCAAAGAAGCGTTTAACTTGGTTTTTTGGGTACTCATCATTCGCGCAATTCTCTCTTGGGTAGCACAAGGATATAATCCTATTGGTGCCGTATTCGAACAATTAACTGAGCCAATGCTTCGTCCAATTCGTAAGGTTTTACCACCTCTAGGCGGTTTAGATCTGTCAATCTTAGTATTATTGATTGGCATGCAGTTTTTACAACTGCTCATCATGGACGTATTACGTTAACACTTAGGCGCGACTTTCGCGCCGCTTTAATTAAGAGATAACTACTGATGCGTATCGCTGTCATTTTACTTTTTCTGATCTTAAGTTTTGCTTCCCAGGCAAACAATATACAAGGGGGACAATATAAAACGCTAGGCAACTGGCAAGTTCATTATATTGCATTCCCATCGACCTTTATCCAACCTACCATTGCCAATGCTTATGGCCTTACTCGTGATGAGCGTAAAGCGATTATAAATATTTCAGTGCTCAGTGACCATGAAGGAAACCTGGCTCAACAAGTCGAGATAAGTGGAACAGCTAAAAACTTGCTAGGTAATAGTATCCAACTAAACTTTAAAGAAGTCGTTGATGGCGAAGCTGTGTATTACCTTGCTCAAATGGATTTTCACAATGAAGAAATCTATCGTTTTGAGGTCACTATTCGTCAAGGTACTAACGAGCAAATCCTTAAATTCCAACAACAGTTTTATACACAATGATGAAAAAACAAATTGTCCTTGCTACTGGTAATAAAGGTAAAGTCAACGAGCTTTCTGGCATGTTAGCGCCTATCCATGTCGACGTAGTTCCACAAAGCCAATTTAACGTCCCTGACATCGCTGAAACAGGCACGACGTTTGTCGAAAACGCCATCATAAAAGCGCGCCACGCTGCAAAAATTACTGGGTTACCTGCTGTTGCAGATGATTCCGGTCTGGAAGTGGATGCATTATTCGGTCAACCTGGCGTTTATTCAGCGCGTTACGCAGGCAATAATGCAAGTGATTCAGATAACATCTCAAAACTCCTTACTGAACTGGGGAACTCGGAGAATCGCCGAGCTCGCTTTTGGTGTGTACTGGTCTATATGGAACATGAGCACGACCCAACACCACTTATCTGCCAAGCCAGTTGGGAGGGCGAAATTACCCAATCAAGACAAGGTGATGGTGGATTTGGTTATGATCCGGTCTTTTTTGTACCGAGTTTAAATTGCACGGCAGCGTCTTTAACGAAAGAACAAAAGAATGGTTTAAGCCATCGAGGACAAGCATTGCGGTTATTGCTCGAACAATTAAAGGCAAAATCGTGAAGCTACCACCATTAAGTTTATATATTCATGTCCCGTGGTGTGTACAAAAGTGTCCCTATTGCGACTTTAACAGTCACGGAAAGAAAGGTGACATACCTGAAGCCGAATATGTCCAGCACTTGCTCGATGATTTAAAACAAGATTTACAGTATGTACAAGGTCGCAAACTTCATAGTATTTTTGTCGGAGGAGGTACTCCGAGTTTGCTCAGTGCCGACGCGTATAAACGGTTACTAGATGAAATCGATTTCTTAATCGGGTTTGAGCAAGACATTGAAATTACTTTAGAAGCCAACCCAGGTACCGTAGAAAAAGATCGTTTTAAACACTATGTTGAAGCGGGCATTAACCGCATATCGATTGGTGTGCAAAGCATGCAAAGTGACAAACTTAAAGCGCTTGGTCGTATTCATGACGAACAAGAAGCCGTCAATGCTGCTCTTGAAGCACATCTTGCAGGTTTGAACAGCTTTAATCTCGATTTGATGCATGGCCTACCCGACCAGTCTCTTGACGATGCACTTGGCGACCTTAGCGCGGCAATTGCCTTAAATCCGCCGCATTTGTCTTGGTATCAACTTACCATTGAACCTAATACGCAATTTGCTTCAAAGCCTCCCAAACTACCTGAAGACGATATTTTGTGGGACATTCAAGAACATGGCCAAGCCCTGCTCGCAGAGCAGGGCTATGAACAATATGAAATTTCAGGTTACGCTAAAAAAGGCTTTCAATGTCGGCATAATCTAAACTACTGGCGATTTGGCGATTATCTTGGGATCGGATGCGGTGCTCATGGGAAAATCACCTTACCTCAACAAAACCGCATTATTCGAACTGCAAAAATAAAACACCCCCGCGGCTACATGGATCTCACCAAACCCTATTTGGATTCAATGTGGGAGGTAACGGAAGAAGAGCGACCATTTGAATTTTTTATGAACCGCTTTCGTCTTCAAGAACCGTGTCCAAAGCAAGAGTTTATTGACTTTACCGGACTTAAAGTGGAAACAATTAACACAATGTTGCAAAATGGATTAGACAAGCAATTAATTGAAGATCTTGGTCATTCATGGTTAGTTACAAATAAAGGCCACAGATATCTAAATGACCTGCTAGAATCAATGGTTTAAACGCAGTTTATCGCTGCGCACTATAAATTAAATGAAACACGCCAACTTAAATTAATTAGACTAGGTTGGCTCGACAACAACAAGGGTAAAAGCATGCGTAAACTCACCTTTTTAGCAGCAGCCGTAAGTGCTGCTTTGTTAACGGGTTGCCAAACCACTACGACAGAATCCACTTCAAAAGCACCAGCAGTTGCTGCTGTGCAGGTTGACCAAAGCGAAGTTGAAAAAGCCAATGCGCTTTTTGAAGAGTCGTTTATGCGCAGTGTGATGCGTAGCCCTATTTATCAAACGTACATGGGCATCAAACAAGACTACGACAAGTGGGATGATGATAGTGAAGCGCGCCGTTTAGAAGATCTTGAACTGACTAAAAAAGATCTCATGGCTATTAATGCCATTGATCGCAATAAACTCGATCCTCAAACTCAAGTTAGCTATGACCTGTTCAAACAAGACTTAGAAGAAGACATCGAAGATTATCAATGGCGCTTCCACAACTACCCTGTTAATCAAATGTATGGCGTGCACTCAATGGTCGCCTCATTCTTAATTAACCAACATCAAATTGGCGATGTTGCAGAAGCCAAAGCATATATTTCGCGTCTCAATGGTGTGCCAAAAGTATTTGAACAACTTACTGAAGGCTTAGAAACTCGTGCTCAGAAAGGCATTATCGCACCTAAGTTTGTATTCCCTCACGTTATTGGATCAAGCGAAAACATCATCAAGGGCGCACCATTTGAAGCGGGAGAAGATTCCACGTTACTGGCTGATTTCAAACGTAAGGTAACTGCTCTTGAGATTAGCGATGATGAAAAATCGGCACTGATCAACGAAGCAAATGATGCGCTTAAAGCAGCGGTTAAACCAGCTTATACTCAATTAATTAGCTACTTAAAACAACTTGAAAAGCGTGCAGATGACCGCGATGGTGCTTGGAAGTTCCCTGACGGTGAAAAGTTCTTTAACGTTGCACTTGAGCGCACCACGACAACAAAACTCACCGCAAAAGAGATCCATGAAATTGGTTTAGCGGAAGTAAAACGCATTCATGAAGAAATGTCGGTAATCAAAGACAAAGTCGGTTTTAAAGGCGATCTTAAAGCGTTTATGGAGTTTATGCGCACGGATAAGCAATTCTATTTGCCAAACACCGAAGAAGGTAAAGCAAAATATTTGGCGGATGCAACCGCAATGATCGATAACATGAAAGCCCGTCTTGATGAGCTATTCATTGTTAAACCTAAAGCGGACCTTCTGGTTAAACGTGTTGAAGCCTTCCGTGAAAAGGCCGCTGGTAAAGCGTTCTATGAACAACCTGCGCCAGATGGCTCTCGTCCAGGTATTTACTATGCCAACCTTTACGATATGGAAGCTATGCCAACCTACCAAATGGAAGCCTTGGCTTATCATGAAGGTTTACCAGGTCACCACATGCAAATCGCCATTGCACAGGAGCTAGACAACATGCCTAAGTTCCGTAAGTTTGGAGGTTATACTGCTTACATTGAAGGCTGGGGGTTGTACTCTGAACTTGTACCAAAAGAAATGGGTTTATACGAAGACCCGTACTCTGACTTTGGTCGTCTCGCCATGGAATTATGGCGTGCATGTCGTTTAGTTGTTGATACCGGTATCCATGCGATGAAGTGGACTCGCCAAGAAGGTATCGACTTTTATGTTAATAACACACCTAATGCTAAATCGGATGCTGTTAAGATGGTTGAGCGTCACGTCGTGATGCCATCACAAGCAACGGCATATAAAATTGGTATGTTAAAAATCCTTGAACTTCGTGAGAACGCAAAGAAAGAACTTGGTGATAAGTTCGATATTCGTGAATTCCATGACGTAGTACTAAAAAATGGTCCTGTTCCACTAAACGTACTTGAAAACTTCGTTGCTGAATGGGTAGCGAAAAAACAAGCTTAATCTGTGTAACGTATAAAAAAGCGCGACATTTTATTGTCGCGCTTCTTGATCGGTTAATCTTTCCGAAACAAAAATGGTGTATGAGGCAAAATAATATGAAAGCACACTCCACCATGGGTAAAACTCTGCACTTTAATTTCCCCCGCGAGCTTTTGGGTCACTAAGTTATAGGCAATACTTAAGCCGAGACCAGTACCACCTTGATTGCGTTTACTTGTGACGAAAGGCTCAAAGACTACAGGTAAAAGTTCTTTACTGATCCCCTGACCATCGTCTTTTAAATAAAAATGCAAATAATCATTTACGACCATGGCACTTAAGGTAATTTTTAACGTTTTATCAGGTATTTTCGCGTGCTTGATGCAGTTATTAAGTAAATATCGAAGCAATTGATTAAATGCACTTGGATAACTTTTTAAATACAAATTTTCAGCGATGTCTAATTCAATATGATAATCAGGTTCTTTCAATTCATTTTGATAGCAATCTAACACATTGACCACTAAGTTAAATAAGCTAAAGTAACTTTCATTATCTTGCTGTTGATTAACCGCCACTTGTTTAAAGTTTTCAATTAAGTTAGCCGCTTTAGTTAGATTATTCTCTAATAAAACCATCGCTTCATCTGCGTCTTTTAAAAGCTCGCTTAACACATTTTTCTTCAATAATCCGGCCGCAAAATCGTGCTTTAGATTTTCGATTCTACCCTTAAGATGAGAATGACTGGTAATGGCAACACCTAAAGGGGTATTAAGCTCATGCGCAAAACCACTGACCATATTGCCAAGCCCTGCCATTTTTGCTTCTTCGATTAAACGCTGTTGCGCTGCTGTTAATCGCGATAACAAGGTTTCAATAAATCCGAGTAATTCATCAATATTCGTCGAGATTTGTGCAATTTCATCGCTTCCACTCGCTGCTATCCTAACGTTAAAGTTTTCTTCTTGTGTGACCTTAAATAACACGCGATTAATCGCCAAAATGTCTTTTGAAACCCGCGCATTTAAATGATTTAACAAAGCATAATTTGCCGCTGTGATCACTATCATTAAAATCAAAACCCACCAAATCAGGGATTCCGTATCAGTTTGATTATGTTGAATGATTAACTCAGATAATGTAGAAAGTTGCAGTCGCAGTGCATGTTGAGCCAATTTACTTTCACTGCGCAATCCCTCATTTGGTGAAGTACCTTGCTGCTTTAATATATCAACATACGTGTCAAAATTTTTCTTATAAGACTCCAGTAAAGAAAGAGACGATCCTAAAGCGTTTTTATGGGCGTTAATATACCGATTTGTTTCACTAATCAATTCAGAATGAAGCTCTAAATAGATGGGGTCAAAACGCAGTAAATAATCTTTTTCTCTTCGCCTTAACTCAAGGATTAATTTTGTAAAATACAGGTCATTAAGCTGCTCAGAGTGGGCTTGCATTGCATGGGCAGCATCTCGAAATCGTCCGTAACGACCTGAGTTTTGATCAAAACCTATAAGTGCTTGCAGTGATACTAAACGCTCGTATAACTGTGCGTATTCATTCACTTGCCTATCGAGTTTGCCTAAATGTTCAAGTAGATGAGGAACATGACCAATTTCTTGCATCAGTGCATTTTGATAAAACTGATATTGTGCGACAAGAGGCGTTACCTCAGAGATACTATGCAACGAACGATCATTTATAAATTCTGATTCTTGATCAATGAGTGAATTAATACTGTTTTGCAACTGATCCATCACGCGAGTTAATTCGGTATTTTTCGCCATTTGTTCATAGATAAGTGCACAGCCAACACTTATCACCACAATACCAGCGATGGCGGCTGATTTAAAAAATACCAACGAACGACTTAACTTCACGCACTCTCTCCTACTAGACTTTACAAGCTTTTAAAGCTTAGTAGAGAGCGACTTTTTTTTCCTGAAATAATAAAAAAAGGTCGATAAAACAACCTTTTCTATTAGAGCGAGTGCCGACCATTCCTGTTTATTTTTATAGCAGTAAGTTAACTAGCCAGATAAGGCACATGTTGCGTATCAAAGTAAATGCGGTGAGCGAACCTTTAACGCACAACCCATACTTAACTTGTGCTGCTATGTAGGTTTCTCATTTCACGTATTAAAATCCTGTGATTTGAACAATGAATCAACGCTCACCACACCCTATTTTTAAAATGTAGCCAAAACAACTATTTCTGACGACGCGGACCTTTGTCACGTTTGTCTTCTTTAAGCGATTCAAGCAACACACGCTGCTCATCCGTTAAAACTTGTAGCACTTGATGACGAGTTCTGAGTTGTTCGATTTGAATTTCCAACTGCTCAGGTTGTTGCCCTTGTAAAATAGCGCGCGCTTTAGTTTCATCGAATGTCGCGTCGTTTAGTAACGCTTTTAACTGCTCTAAGTGAGCCTGACGGTCACCCCCAAGTGTTGCGATCAATTCACGGCCTTGCTCTAAAATTTGCTGAATTTCAGATTTTTGGCTTTCGGTTAAGCCTAGCTTTTGTGCAATACGATGCTTAAGAATAAACGCTTCGTGACCACCATCATGGCCTTTCGCCGTAACACCTGATGAAAGTGCCAAACCTAAACCAACAAAACCTGCTAACAAAATCTTCTTCGTATTCATAAATGTTATCCTCTGTGATAAACAACTAATTCGGATCCAATCAAAAATCCGTGATGAT
This sequence comes from Pseudoalteromonas luteoviolacea B = ATCC 29581, assembly GCA_000333235.1. Classification (GTDB taxonomy): domain Bacteria; phylum Pseudomonadota; class Gammaproteobacteria; order Enterobacterales; family Alteromonadaceae; genus Pseudoalteromonas; species Pseudoalteromonas luteoviolacea_D. The sequence goes on from CAPN01000016.1 coordinate 327,027, forward strand.
TTTCTAAATAGGATCCGCAATACCCACTTCACTTTATCAACCTAGATGCAAAGTAGCGCAAGGGAATGTAAAGAGAGTGTAAAGTTGTGCCACAAATGCAGTTTACTCGGTAAACTTAACAGTAAGCACCTAGAATGTAAGATGGCTAACCATGGCAAAACTACTTTTAATCGATGACGACATTGAATTAACCGAATTACTCAGTGAGTATTTAATCAAACAAGGATTTGTGGTGGAAGTGTGTAACTCAAGTAAAGAAGGATTAAAACACGCTAAAACAAATCCTTTCGACGTCATTTTACTCGATGTTATGATGCCACTCATGGATGGCTTTGATGTCCTTAAAGCCTTAAGAACAACTCACCTAACACCGGTCATCATGCTCACCGCAAAAGGTGACGATTTCGATCGTATTTTTGGTCTAGAATTAGGCGCTGACGATTACATCCCTAAACCATTTAACCATCGTGAGTTAATTGCCAGGGTTAAAGCGATTACAAGACGCGTGGAGTTTTGTCAAAAATCCGCGACAAATGAAAGCAAACTTGCAGTGGGAGTATTAACGATGGATTTAATGTCGCGAACGGTCCTACTTGACCAAAAACCAGTTGTGTTAACGGGAACTGAGTTTGAAATATTGCATTTATTGTTGGAGCAGCCAGGAACGGTGATTAGTAAACAAGATATCTCTGTCAAAGTCTTAGGTCGTCGACTTGCTCCTTTCGATCGCTCCATCGATATGCACGTAAGCAACGTAAGAAAAAAAATCCAACTTTCGGATCAAAACCCAATACAAACGGTCCGAGGCGTAGGATACGTGTTAACGTTGGATAGCCATGCGTAGTTTATCCTTTCAAGTTTTCTTGTGGTTTTGGCTGACTATTCTAGCCATGCTGTTAATGCTGTTGGGTTTTAGTACACTTCATAGCAGTGAAACGCGTATTACTCCCCTACCGAAACATGCACTGCAAAATCTTCAACAAATTGCAAAAAACATTGAGAAGCGAGTAGCTGACTCACCACAACGACTAACTAGAATGATTGAAGCCTCACCATTAGGGCGACAACGTTGGCTCTACTTAAGTCACAGTGATGTTGATAGAAGCCTTTCTTCACGCGCCAACCCACCAGACTTTGACTTAAGCTTGTTGTATTACCAACCAATGGCCGAACCAAAGATGATCATGACTGAGCGCTTTAGTGCTCAAGGTCCTATTGCACTTAAAATTGCCGAAGAACACTACCAGCTTTATCAAATTCATCCTCATCGAGATCCGCCATTTTGGGTTAAGCTGAGATTGACAACTTGGTGGCAAAAACTTATCGCCATTTTAATCCCGAGTCTTCTATTTAGTTGGTGGTTTAGTCGCCGATTAACAGGGCCAATAAAGATACTTTCTTTGTCAGCGAAACGCTTCGCGCAAGGCGACCTCAGTGCAAGAGTAACACATACATCAAAACCTCAATTTGAATTAGCGCGTTTAAGCGATGACTTTAATGAAATGGCTCAGCGTATCGAAGACAATATGACCACACAAAAGCGATTACTTGGTGACGTATCGCACGAGCTTCGTTCACCTTTGACTCGCTTAATGCTTGCCTGTGGTTTGCTTGAATCCGAACTAAACAACGCGCAACAAACCTACCTTAACCGCATCGTAAAAGAAGCGAATTACCTCGAGGATATGCTACAAAACATATTAATTCTGTCACGACTCGAAGGGAAAGCCCAGCACTTAGAAATGACACAAGTTCCATTGAGTCAGTTGCTGCAAGACATTCTTAGCAATGCACAGTTTGAAGCACAGGCAAAAGGAAAACAGCTGATTATTGAAGGTTCACAGCAAATAAGCCTTGAATGTGATGGCGCATTATTAGCCAGTGCCATCGAAAACCTTTTGCGTAATGCAATCAAATATGCAGCCCTGACAATAAAAATCCAAACCAACGCCTCTGAGCGGACATTACACATCACAATAGAAGACGATGGTCCTGGTGTTGACGACGATGCTTTACAAAAGTTATGCGAACCATTTTACCGTACTTCAGATTCACGAAGTCGAGATAGTGGTGGTATTGGTTTAGGTTTAGCCATTGCTCATCGCGCAATATTAGCCCATGGTGGTAAACTTGAACTATCTCAAGCGATTGAGACAGGCCAAACGAAAAAAGGTTTAAAAGCCATAGTGTCATTGCCAATTACTTAATAAAACCATTAGCGAATTCATGAACAAGCCATTTATTAGTACTGAGTTACAATTAGAACAACATCAAAATTCAATTTCTATGTTTTGGAATTCGATGGAAAAAGGAAACATGCCAGTATGTGATGGTAAAACAAGGTGTTTTTATGCGTTTGCGATCCCTAAAAATGCGATTGGTGCGGTTTTCTTATGTCAAGGCCGAATTGAATCAGCGCACAAGTACCAAGAGCTGATGTGGGAAATATACTGCAATGGCTACGCTATTTTTACACTTGACCACTTAGGGCAAGGACAATCCAAACGCTTACTTAATTCCGAACAAGTAGGCTACATTGATGATTTTGATACTTACGTCGATTGTATAGAACAGTTTTTCGAACATTTCATCACACCAGCTTTCGCCAACAAGGTTGTTGTATTAGGCCATTCTATGGGCGGAGCGATTGCAAGCCTTTTTGCAAACAAACACCCAGATCTTTTAAAGGGCCTGTATTTATCAGCACCCATGTTCGAGATCCACACCCCTAGCATTCCTAACTGGATGGTTAAAGGATTAGCAAACGTAATGTGCAAAATTGGTTTAGGTACCCAATTTGCACTTGGTCAATCAACGTATACACCGGTTGCCTTTGCAGACAATGAACTCACTCATAGTGAAAAGCGCTACACGCTTTTTCGCACGCTTTACGCCAATCACCCTGAACTTCAACTCGGCGGTGTTAGCTATCAATGGCTTAGCGCTGCTTTCCGTGCAATGCACCGTATTCAGCACTCTACTCTTACCCTACCTGTCCATATCGCAAGCGCGGCTAAAGACACCATTGTAAATAGCAAAAGTCACGATTTAATAAGGACACAATGGCCTCAGTGCAAATTGACGTGTTACCGTGATGCAAAGCATGAATTGCTCAACGAGCACGATCAAACTCGAACTCTGGTGTTAGAAGAATTTTACGCATTGGCTTCGAGTTTGCTTTTATCGGACACTGGATCTTGATGGATAAGCACATCAATGTCGCCTGTAAACGCATTTTTAATACTTTCCATCACTTCAACAGCAATCTGATGCGCGCGCCACAAAGGCAAATCTTCAGGTAGTTCAAGGTGCAACTGCACAAATTTAATGTTTCCACTTTGGCGAGTACGTAAATCATGTACCCCGATAACATCGTGATGATGTTTTGCTAATTCAAGAATAACGGCTTTATCTTCATCTGGCAGTTCTTTATCCATTAAATGATCCGCACTTTCTTTCGCTATCCCCCAACCATTAAATAAGAGATAAAACGCGACGAAACCAGCAAAAAGAGCGTCTGCATAGAAAATCCCCATATCACTCAAAATCACAGCGCATAGGACCGCTACATTAAGCAATATGTCCCCCTTGTAGTGAATCGAATCTGCTTTAATCGCGATCGACTGCGTACGTCTAACAACATAATATTGAACCGCTACAAGCGCCAATGTGCAAACGATAGCCAATACACTTACAAAAATCGCAATATCGGAATGTTTTACTCCGACAGGGTTTAATCCTCGCTCAACCGCATGAAAGCCAAGTAAACACGCACTTCCCGCAATAAATGCAGCTTGACCTAGTCCTGCTAATGCTTCTGCTTTTCCATGACCAAAGCGATGATCATCATCGGCAGGGCGAAGCGCATAACCTAAGATCATAAAACTCATCAACGAAGCACTAATGTCGAGAATCGAATCGGTTAAACTGCCGAGCATCGCTGCACTGCCAGAGGCAATCCAAGCCCACGTTTTAGTAAAGATCATTAACCCCACTAATGTCATCGTAGCAAAACCGGCTAAACGCACTAAGCGACGATATTCAGAACTCATGATTATCCTTTTGTTGTATCTCTGAATTATTCAGATCAAGTGTAACGGGCTTAAAGGTTCTGTTGCAAAACAATATTCCCTCACTGTCGTGCTTTTCGATATACTGTACTTTAACCATAATTGAGGTAGCCGATGTTAGATATTGTTTTATACCAACCTGAGATCCCACCAAATACGGGCAACATTATACGACTTTGCGCCAACAGCGGCTTTGCGTTGCATTTGATAGAGCCGCTTGGGTTCGATTGGGATGACAAAAAGGTACGCCGTGCTGGCTTAGACTATCATGAATTTACCGATGTTCAGCGCCATGCCTCTTTAGAGGACTACTTTAATGTTCGACAACCAAAGCGTATTTTTGCTTGTACAACAAAGGGCAGCCGTTTTCACCATGAGCCAGAGTACGAATCGGGTGACTGTTTGATATTTGGCCCTGAATCTCGCGGATTACCAGAAGACTTTATTTTTTCTTTGCCTGAAAGACAGCGAGTTCGGATCCCAATGCGACCAGATAGTCGCAGCATGAATTTGTCTAATGCGGTTGCGGTCTTTATATACGAAGCATGGCGTCAATTAGGTTTTGAAGGGGCTAAATAACGCTCTTCGGTGTACCAAAGTTAGACAAAAGTCTTAACAAAATTTTACCGTTTCCATTTTGAAAAAAAGCGTAGTGTTTACTAGGCTTTTTATTTACCAAGGAATTTGGAAACGAAGTTTATGACACGTGCCAATGTGTTTAGCAAACTGGTATTGGCTTTATTTATACATATCCTGATGTCACTGTGCGCGGCGTCACACGTAAACGCATATTCCATTTCAAACTTAACCACTGTTGATGAGCATGGCGTAACTTGGGCGATCGAGCAAGGTAAATTATACAAGATTGATCCGCCGTATAGATTTGAATTCCATCTCGACAATGCTTCTGCGCTCACCTTCAATAAGTCAGAAATCATTGAATTACACGCATTTCATAATGCCATTTACTTTATTACCCCTAATTCCATTTGGTATCTAAACCTTAAATCGCAACAATTAACTGAGATACAAAGTACACAAGCTCATCTATTTAAACCGATTGATGAATATCGAGCGGGGTTTTTATCTCAGGGCACACTAATTTTTATTGAAAAAGGCACACGAACACGCTTTGAAAGCCAAGAAAAGCTAATCAATTGGTCAAATTATCAACAAAACATTTTTGCTGTAGATGAACTGAACCAATTGTGGTTGTGGGTAGATGACCGCACTCCCGCGACTAAACTGACTACATTACCATGGTCAATAAAATCCATAGCAGGAACCCCAACTGGTGTTGTGTTGGTAAACCAATTTGGCGAGAGTTATTTATGGTCTAATTCGCACCTCACATTTACCGGTTTAAAAAACATAGAACAAGTTGAGTATCAAGGCGGTATGCTTTACTCACAGAGCAAATCTGAATTATTACGCAGTGAAATTGCACCACCATTTAAAACAACGCGTTCAAGTTGGCCAAATGTAATAATCGACAGACTGTACCGCCATGTAAATAGTTTGTGGCTTGTAACCAAGACTGGGAAATGGCAAAAACCAAATCTACTGCCTTATGCCGTGAAGTCAAGCCAAGATCCCACACTAGAAAACGACCCGCAGAGCAAGATGCTTAACAATGGCCTAGCTCGATTTTTAGAATTTACAAAGGGAAAAAAAGTATACGACTTTATTTATCTATGGGCAGACCGCTGGGCCATTGCAAGCGATGTTGGCGTATTTCTCTTTGCCGCACAACAAGGTCAATTTCAATTGTTTTCAGAACGGCGTGACATCACCGGACTATTTACCACTGGTGCAGATGAACTTTGGCTAGCGTCATCTCAGTCACTTGAACTATTTCAATTAGCACAACATCGTATGCTGGCTACATTACCTATGACGAAGGCAAAGCAAGTAGTGAAAACAAATAATACTCAGTATCTAATTGCCGAGAATCAAATGCTTTTCGTCTATAACACTGCAAATAAGCAAATAACAAAGGTCAATTTACCTGCTCACCTAGACAATATAAATGCAATCATAGCGATTGACACGTTTAACGTGTTAGCTAGCAATGACCAAGGCATTTGGGAGATTGTGTTCACGACTAATTGGGAGATTAGCGCCTCAAAACAACTCAGTACGTTCAATGCAAGTCATATCGAATCTGCACCAAATGGCGCGTGGGTTTATAACAAAGACCAAATTGGCCATATCAGTGTTGCAAAACAGAATTCACATGAAGAAAACTATCATTTTCAATTAGATCAACTTGATGTGTCATTATCCGGTTCGCAAATTACAGCCTACCGAGATAAACTTTTACTTTTGAAAGAACAACAACTCAGCTTACTAAGTCATTATTCTCTTAGTCCATCCAATACCTTTCAAGTAATTCATGCGCGATTTAACTCCCTGTTTGCTCCCTATTCAAACTCACCTGAGCATTTATGGCATGTACCCGAGACACTCACTGTTCCGCCACTACATGACAGTATTACGTTATGGTTATCACACTGCACTAGCTGTCAATACCACTATTCTATCGATGATGGTAAAACTCAGTCATTAAGCACGGGTGAGCGACAATTCACAATTCCAATCAAAAATGTTGAAAAAATTCGAATTGATTCGATAAATGGAGACACACAATCAAGTCAAACGCTGCGCCTTCGTCCAAATATAATTTCAGTAATGCCTTGGTCAATATTACTCCTAATCATACTAGCGATCACCTCCATCACAGTGATTTGGATTTGGTTTTCTAAATTCACTAAGCGTCAAAATCAATTTGCAACGGCACTAATGGATCATTCAAAAGATGCAATTTTTTTGACGGATGAACAATTCCACATAATTGAAGTCAATGAAGCTTATTGCAATGTGATGGGATTTCAAGCGGGACAAGTTATTGGACATCGACCTAAAATAATGACAAAAACGGGTCGAAACAAAAATCTTGAACAAAAAATCGCTGAAGAAATTGAGCAATCCGGTCACTGGAGTGGTGAACTTTGGATTAATAAGGCAGACAAAAACCTTATCGCATTAGACTTGGCAATTACTAAACTCACTCTAGACAAGCGCGCATCGTCACCATCTTATTATCTTGGTGTATTTTCAGATATTACTTCTAGAAAAGAAAACGAGAACGCATTGTTAGCACTTTCGACCCGAGATCCTGTCACCGGGCTTGCGAATCGAAATCTTTTTATGGAAGCGTGCACTCAAGCAATTGCCAGCTGCACCCCAACCTTTCCATCGATGTTGGTGCTCCTTGTCGACATAGATAATTTTAGAAAAATAAACGACTTACTCGGCCATCAAGCTGGCGACCTTCTATTAAAAGAAATATCAATGCGCTTTCAAAATACGTTAGACAAAGGCTACACTATTGCTCGGTATAGTAGTGACGAATTTGCGATTCTTGTGCCGCCTTATTTGTATTCCGGTATGACGGTCTTTTTCGCGAAAAAACTCGCCGATACTGTACTAAAAGTATTTGCAATCCCCTTTATTCACAACCATGTTGAGACTACGATTTCCGCATCAATAGGTCTTGCGGTTTACCCGGATAATGGTCACGACGGTGAGCATCTACTGCGAGCCGCAGACAGTGCGCTAAGCCATTCTAAACAACAAGGAAATAATACATACCAGTTCTTCGATAGCCGCGTACATAGTTTAGATCCTAAAGTATTAAGCCAAGAAAGCGCCTTATTTAGAGGAATTGAAAATAAAGAATTTATTGTAGTTTATCAACCAAAATACCATGGTAATACCTATCAGTTGAGTGGTTTTGAAGCACTTGCTCGATGGCCCCAATCGGATGGCAGCAGCATTCCCCCTAATGAGTTTATTCCCCTTGCTGAGCGCAATGGGGCTATTGTCAAACTAACGGAACATTTGCTTGAACTCGTGTTTCATCGGGTTAAACGTTGGCGAGAGCTAAAGTACGAATTTGGGCGAGTAGCCGTGAATATTTCCGCACTGCATTTTCAAAATAAAAAACTTATTGACACACTGTCATCTTTACTTAAAAGCTACTCAATTCCGTCATCGTGTATCGAATTAGAAATTACAGAAAGTGCAATGATGGAAAATCAAGAGCTCGCATTACAACAAATGAATTCAATAAAATCTTTAGGGTTCACCATAGCGCTAGATGATTTTGGAACAGGGCATTCTTCGTTAGGACAATTAAAGAATTTCCCAATCGATGTTGTGAAAATTGACCGCTCTTTCATTAAAGACATCGTTTTTGACGAACAAGACCGAAACATCACCTCCACTATTATTCGTTTAACGAAATATTTAAATATGGAGGTGGTCGCAGAAGGAGTAGAAACCGAAGAGCAAGCGTATTTGCTTAATGTGCTAGGCTGTACAACATTACAAGGATATTACTTCTCCAAACCATTATTACCTAATGTTGTTGATGATTTACTGCATAGCGAACAAACAGCCATGCAAGCAAATTTGCGTAATGAATGAAAAAGCAACAAACTTTATCTGTTGCTTAAACAAACATCGTTACTTGCACTACCGTAAGTATTTATCTTATCAGGGTAAAGTTGGTTTACTATTCCGCTTTTTGTTCACGACCAAGTAATGCCATAGCCGCTTCTTTCACGTCTTTTTGTTGATAAAGAACCTGATAGATCTGCTCAGAAATCGGCATTTCGATCCCCACTCGTTGCGCGAGTAGATAAACCTCTTTAGTATTTCGATACCCTTCAACCACTTGCCCAATGCTTGACATCGCGTCATCGACATTCTTACCTTGACCTAATGCGAGACCAAATCGACGATTCCGTGATTGGTTATCTGTACACGTTAAGATTAAATCGCCAAGACCAGCCATCCCCATAAAGGTTTCAGAACGCGCCCCCAGTGCGCAGCCAAGTCGACAGAGTTCAGCTAAACCACGAGTAATTAAGGCGGTTCGTGCATTTGCGCCAAAGCCAAAACCATCTGACATACCCGCGCCAATCGCAATCACATTTTTAACTGCGCCACCGAGTTGAATACCGATAAAATCATCATTACTATAAACTCGAAACGAACGGCCGCAATGCAGCAGCTTTGCAAGCTGAGAACGAAAGTCAGCGCACGTTGACGAGACTGAAATAGCGGTAGGTAAACCAGCAGCCATTTCTTTAGCAAACGTTGGCCCAGACAAAACCGCAAGGGGAACCTCTTCACCTAGGATTTCTTCAGCAACCTCTTGTAAGAGGCGTCCAGTATCAGGCTCTAATCCTTTCGTCGCCCAAGCAACACGTGTTCCGGCCAACAACATCGGCTTAATTTGCTTTAACGTATCTGCAAAGGCATGGCTCGGTACCACAACTAAAATCAACTGACTTGATTTTACCGCGGCCGTTAAATCTGCTTCGAGTTGCAGCGGTTCGGGAAGAGACATACCTGGCAAATAGCGTGTATTTTCACGCGTTTGCGCGATAGTGCGAATATCTTCGCCGTTGCGCCCCCATAGAGTGACATTGTGACCGTTACGAGCAAAACAAATGGCAAGGGCGGTGCCATAAGACCCCGCCCCTAAGACCGTAACAGCTGATGTTGCTGTACTCATAGTGGTTATTATGCGTCTGCTTGTGCTTGTTCTTCTGCGCCAGATTGCGCGGCACGTTGCTGCATATACTGTGCAAATAACGCGTCAAAATTAACAGGCGATAGGTTCAGTTGAGGGAACGTGCCGCGATTTACAAGATTTGCAACTGCTTCACGAGCGTATGGGAAAAGAATGTTAGGGCAGAATGCACCGAGCATGTGCGCCATTTGTAACTCTTCCATATCTGCAATGCTGAAAATACCTGCTTGCTGAATTTCACATAAAAACGCGGTTTTTTCACCAAGACTCGCAGTCACTGTTAATGCTAAAACAACTTCGAATACGTTGTCAGCAAGTTTGTTAGAGCGCGTGTCCATGTCTAACTTAACTTCTGGAGTCCATTCAAGTTGGAAAATGTCTGGTGAATTTGGGGTTTCAAATGAAACGTCTTTCACATAGATACGTTGAATTGCGAATTGTGCACTTTCTTGTGCTTGTGCTGCTTCGTTATGGTTTTGTTCAGACATTGTTTTTCCTAATCTTGTTGAGAAAGTACTTCTCTAAAATGTACTTAAAAATCAATAAACTTGTAATACTCGAATACCCGAGTCAGTAATTCAAACCGATATTATTGCGCGCTGAGCAATACGTCTAATTTGCCTTCTACATTCATTGCCATCATATCGTCACATCCACCAATATGAACATCATTGATGAATATTTGTGGCACCGTAGTTCGGCCGTTAGCTTTTGTAATCATTTCGTCTCGACGCTGAGGTTCAGCGACTAGATCAAACTCCGTGTACGCTACACCTTTACTGTCCAACAAGGCCTTAGCACGATGACAATATGGGCAATAATCTTTGGTATAAATAACAACGTTACTCATTGTTTCACCTACTCATTATTTTGTGGTTGGCAAACCAGCACTTTGCCATGTTCCCATCCCGCCAGACAAGACATAGACTTGATCAAAGCCGGCTTTTAAACACTTATCGGCTACTGCTGAAGCAGTAATACCTGCATTACATACTAGTATAATGGGTTTGTTTTTATGATTTTCAAGACCTGGTAGCTCACCCACTTTCGCTTTTTCTGCATTAACATGCACTGCGCCTGCAATATGGCCTGCATTAAATTCTTTTTGTGCACGAATATCAACGACTTTACCATCTTGACGGTTAACAAGTAGTGTTAATTGTTGCGTGTTAATTTGTCTAATTTTAGAAAATTGACTTTTGAACCAACTCCCAAGGAGCATTGCCGCTATTATAATCCACAACACACTCAAAATTGGGTGGTTGCTAAGAAACTCAATATACTGATCCATGCTTTATCTCTTAACTTTTTTACCATCATAACATTTATACTTTTATAAAAAGGTCATTGATGGTTTTCTTTTCAATCGTTCAGCGCAAGTATACACATATGCTTTTTTGAACGCAGCAATTTATCGTTGTTCAGTGCTATGCCTTTGTCTAATTACTTGAAGAGAAATCACGCAACAAAAGCTGAACATTCATGCAAAACAAGGTATTCTATACCCTAATATATAGTCAAAAATTCGTGCCACATTCTAGGAGTCCAAATGACCGCGAAGAAAAAGCCACTTGTATTAATGATTTTAGATGGTTGGGGTTATCGAGAAGAAACCGAAAGTAACGCTATTTTAGCAGCAAACACCCCTATACTGGATGAACTTTGGTCAAGTTGCCCTCGCACGCTTATTTCTGGCTCAGGTATGGACGTAGGATTGCCAGCGGGGCAAATGGGTAACTCTGAAGTTGGACATGTCAACTTAGGGGCTGGTCGAATCGTGTATCAAGATTTTACTCGAATTACAAAATCCATTGACGATGGCGAGTTTGCCCACAATCCTATTCTTGTTGAAAATATTGACAAAGCTGTAAAAAAAGGTGCGGCGGTGCACCTAATGGGTTTGCTTAGTCCAGGTGGCGTGCATAGTCACGAAGACCACATTATTGCAGCGATAAATCTTGCTGTCTCTAAAGGTGCTAAGCACGTCTACTTCCATGCTTTCTTGGATGGTCGAGACACCCCTCCCCGCAGTGCAAAAGCCTCAATCGAGCGTGTGGAAAACGAATTTAAAAAACTAGGCGTGGGTCGATTAGCAACAATAATTGGTCGTTACTACGCGATGGACCGTGATAACCGTTGGGACCGAATTGAGATTGCCTATAACTTAATGGTAGACGGAAAAGCCGAGTTTACAGCGAACACGGGCGTGGCGGCTTTAGAAGCTGCTTATGCACGCAATGAAAATGACGAGTTTGTCAAAGCCACTACGGTCATGCCTGAAGGCGAACAGGCCGCAACCATCAACAGTAACGATACGGTAATCTTCATGAATTTCCGAGCGGATCGTGCGCGTCAAATGACGCGTACTTTCGTCGATGACAATTTCAAAGGTTTTACAAAAGCCCGTTCGCCAGAACTAAGCGCTTTTGTGATGTTGACCGAGTATGCTGCGGATATTGAAGCCCCGGTTGCTTTTGCACCTGAGTCACTCAATAATGTGTTGGGTGAATGGCTCGCGAAACATAATAAAACGCAATTGCGTATTTCAGAAACTGAAAAATACGCCCACGTTACCTTTTTCTTTAGCGGTGGTCGCGAAGACCTATTTGAGGGTGAAAAACGCGAACTCATACCATCACCTAAAGTGGCGACTTATGACTTACAACCTGAAATGAATTCAGCACTGCTTACCGATAAGCTGGTTGAGGCAATTCACGGTGGTGAGTTTGATGTAATCATCGTTAATTATCCAAACGGTGATATGGTTGGTCACTCTGGAGTTTTTGAGGCCGCAGTTAAAGCGTGTGAAGCAGTTGATAGTTGTATCGGGCGAGTCGTGTCAGCGTTAAAAGACGTTGGTGGTGAAGCATTGATCACCGCAGATCACGGTAATGCGGAACAAATGGCCGATCCGAGCACTGGCCAATCACATACGGCCCATACTAGTGAACCTGTTCCATTTATTTATATCGGCCGCAAAGCAACAGCTCAACCAAATAAAACATTGAGTGATGTCGCACCAACTATGCTGCACTTGCTTGGTATGGAACAACCGGCCGAAATGACCGGCTCGCCGATAGTAATCCTGAACTAAGTGAACAACGGGACCTTTCAATTCAACAAACAGCAACGAGGCAACATTTTATTGTCTCGTTGTTTGTTGGCTTTTTGTTTCTTTTTTTTCGCAAATCCCCCCCTTGCTGCAAATGAAACTCGAACTAAGCAAGATCTAGCTGAAATTCAAAAAGAAATTGAACGTAGTGAAATTCGCTACAAAGAACAAAGTACTGCACTCAGACGCGTGCAAACTCAGCTTCAAAGAGTTGAGCGCAGCGTCGCAGAGCATGTTCGCGCACTGGCATTTACTAACCAAAGTATCAGCGAAAACAATCAGCAACAGCAGGTTTTAATCGAAGAGCACAAACAACTTAATAATCAAAAGCAAGTTTTGACTTCGATGTTGGGAAAGCAAGTTAAAAGCGCATACTTAAATGGCTCTCATGATTATTCCAAAATGTTATTAAATCAAGAAAATGCCGCTAAGTTAGAACGAATGATCGTTTACTATACGTATTTGAATAATGCGCGGATAAACCAAATTGAAGCATTGAAAAAAGTCGTTGTAGCTATCGATAATAATCAAGCCGCACTGAGAGATAAGCAAGCAAAACTTGATGACTTGGCAAAAGAACAGAACCGCCGCTTAGTCGGGCTTCGCGACGCACAGCAAGAACAAATAGAAAAAACAAATCAGTTAAAGCATACGCTTGAGAGCACAAAAACCGCCATTGCTTATTTACGCGACAATGAAAAAAACCTTCGAGATACCTTAGCGCAATTACACACAGAAAAAGTACAGCAAAAGCAGTATCAATCTTTGCTTGGATTGAACAACATGAAAGGCAATTTGCCTTGGCCAGTAACGGGTCGACTAGCAAATCGCTTTGGTGCTCGAAAAGACAGTGGCTTAAATTGGAATGGCTTATTGATTGAAGCAAACGAAGGAACCAATGTGACTTCTATTCGTCAAGGGCAAGTAGTATATGCAGATTGGCTCAATGGTTATGGTTGGGTTATTGTCGTCGATCATGGTGAAGGGTTCATGAGTCTATACGGCCACGCGCAAACGTTACTTCGAGATGTTGGCGATGTTGTACAAAGCGGCGAACCGATAGCAAAAGTAGGGCAAAGCGGCGGACAACAAAATCCTGGTCTATACTTTGAAATACGGCATAAGGGACGCGCTGTAAATCCTATAGAATGGTGCAGAAGATCGTAAGATACGTGTAGCTGCACCTAAAGGAGCAGCTCATGATAACGACGCACTATCCCCTAAAAAATCAGCATAGTTTTTTTTGTTTTATTCTATGCTTATTTCTATTTCTTTGGACCCTTGAACTAAACGCTTCTGCAGTTAAAAGAAACTTTAGTGAAGAAGAATCAAACGAAATCCTCTTTCATGTCCATGCTTATTATGTGGATGACTTACCGATAAGTGATTTATCCAAGGCAAATGTCAATCATTTACTCGAACACCTCGACTCATATTCAAAATACCTCGACGAAAACGATCTTGAAGCACTATTCAGTGCTGCTAATGGGCACTACACAGGGCTTGGTATTGAAGTCGAAGAACAAAATAATACTTTGCTTATTATCAATACGTTACCGAATTCACCCGCTTCTCGCAGCGGGCTGCAAAAAGGCGATAGACTTATTGCCGTAGATGGTCAACACATCGCCAATAAACCATTGAAATACGTCTCTGATTTACTACGAAGTGCAAAAGATTCAACTATTGCATTGGTTATTGAGCGAGCGAACACAGAGCTTGAATTTGCCTTACAACGTGAAGTCATTTCGCTAGATACTGTGACGAGTCAGTTACTCAATCGCGGTATTGGGTATATTGCAATCACGAGTTTTAATAATCATACCTATCATGATGTCGCACGCCACTTAAGTGCACTAAAAAGCAATTACGGCAAACGTTTAAGAGGTTTAATTCTGGATTTGCGAGATAACCCGGGCGGCACATTAAACAGCGCGGTTGCTATCTCGGATCTCTTTCTTGATGCAGGTACGATAGTCACTACTAAAGGACGTTTTTTCGACGCCAATCACATCTACCAAGCTCAACGTGGGGATTTGCTAAAAGGCGCACCAATTGCAGTTATGATAAACGAAAATTCAGCTTCAGCAGCAGAGATCCTCGCAGGTGCCTTACAAGACAATCGTCGAGCACTTGTTATGGGGGCTCGTTCCTTTGGCAAAGGCTCTGTTCAGTCACTTATTCCATTAGGTGAAGGGAAAACTGCCCTTAAGTTAACCACTGCAAAATACTATACACCATCAGGGCGCTCAATCGATGGTATCGGAATAAAGCCTGATGTAGAGGTAAATAACGATTTACTTTCACAATTGAGCAAAGCCGTTATAATGGACGAAACGAATCAAACGGCAGAGTCTGAATTAACAGACGTATTAGTTAAGCTTGATTCTTATTTATTAGCAGAAAAATAACAACGAAAACTGAGTGCGTATAACAACTTTAATAACATGCTTCTTTAGCATCGCCCTAAGCTTATTGCCTTGTTTCCATGTTCATGCGGCAAGGATTGCGATTGTTATCGATGACATTGGCAATCATCAGCGCGACCTTACTTTGCTGGATTTACCCGGTACGCTAACCTATTCTATTTTGCCACACACTCCTTTTTCTCAACAATTTGCTTGGCATGCAAATCAAGGAGGGAAAGAACTTCTACTGCACATTCCCATGCAAGCAACAAACGGTAAAGCCCTCGGACCGGGAGGGTTAACGCTAGACATGGATAAAACCGAGCTTCAAAATACGCTTGGGCATGCCTTAGCCAGCCTTCCACAGGTTAAAGGTGTTAATAATCATATGGGGTCAATGTTAACCCAGCATACCGATCCGATGCGTTGGACTATGGAAATCCTCAAAAAACGAGGACTGTACTTTTTGGACAGCCGAACCACCTCTCGAACACAAGCCCAGTATGTGGCAAATTTACTTGGTGTCATGAACATCGCTAGAAACGTTTTCCTCGACAATGAACTAAGTGAAAATGCCATGCTAATACAATGGAATGAGCTAAAAAACGAAGCAAAATACCGCCAGTATGCGGTTGCAATTGCTCATCCCTATCCACAAACTAAAGCGTTTTTAGCAAAATACCTACCAGAGCTTGAGAAAGAGGGGTTTGAACTTGTGCCACTTTCAAGTCTCGTTGAGCATCGCTATATTCAATTAGCAGATTCAAGCTCCAGTGAACCATCTAACAATCTCGTCACGCCCTAACCCGCTAGGTGCGTTAAAATATCGGTCTCAATACGTTGTACGATAGGCTGTATTAGTTCACCATGACAATCAAGTTCACACCAACCATCGCTACTCATTATCGCTAACGTATCTAAATGCAGCACAGTATCTACAACGTAACCTGACAATCGAAAAATCCCATGTTTAGTATTCAATCGGCTAATCCTAAATTGAAGTGGTGTCGTCATGATATTAATTGTCTGGCGACATCGTCGTGGGTAACTGACTAAACTTTACTGTGGGGTTTTCTGTTCGTAGCTTTTTCGACACGTCGAGAGAGATTTTATTTTCTCTATCCGTGTCAAAGCGCTGTAGTTTTGATTTAGATAACACCTCAATGTACGCAGGCTCATTAAATGTAAACGTTATGGCATCCATTGATGGTACAAACATAGAAAAACCTCCCGCCATCACCTCCATAAAGGCATTAACGTCATCAAGCAGAACAAATAGCTTGTCATATTCTATCTCTGTGACATCTAAGTCTCTCACACCCGCGCTGAGTGAAATCGCGATGTCATCGTCTTGCTGATTGGCGTGAAATTTGATGCCTTTGGCTTGAGTAAAAGTAGGGAACTGAATTTCGCCATTGGGAGAAACCGAAACGTCCGCAATTTTTTGCCCGTTTTGTGTGAGCCAGATTTTTACATCGTTTATTTGAATCGAAGGCTGTTTAATTTCGAGCTGAATTTTTGCTTCAACATACGGCGATTTAGCTTCCTTTAATAACACCAAAACGTCGTTTAACTTTTCATAATCACTTTCTTTTTGCGCCGCTTTAGCTGAGGTTTGAACTGCGAATAGCGCCACAACACTAATTAATATCGCAATAGTCTTTCCTTTCATCACACTATCCTTCGTAAAATTTGTTGATCTATGCCTAATCTAAGAACTTGATTGTGGTCTAAACTCAGAATCATATGCAACGCTAAAAAGGTTAAAAAATGTTAAAGTTTGTGTCTGATTTAATGACTCCCGATCCTCTTTGTATTAGCCAAAGTGATAATTTAAAAATGGCGCATGACCTCATGCGTGAAAAAAACATCCGCCATATTCCAGTGATTGACGAGGCGGGCCAATTGCAAGGCATGCTTACGCAAAAAATTATGATTTCTAACGTCATGAAAATTTTAGCAACCTATGGTCAATTAGCACTAGAACGCAAAGAAAAGCAACAGAAAGTAGGGGAAGTGATGGCTACCGACTTTGTTGCTGTGAGTCCTGATGAAAAACTAAAAGAAGTCGCTACCTATTTCGTCAAAAACCGCCATGGGTGCTTACCCGTCATCGATGAAAGTAACAAACTGGTTGGGATCCTCACCTCATCTGATTTCGTGCGACTTGCAGCTGCATTGCTTGGCAGTGATGGCTAGTAACAATTTTATCTCGATGCTTTTCATTGTAGTAAAACGCGCTAAACTAGCGCTTTTACTACCAGGAGCAAATGATGAAACGCACAAAACTGGTCAATCACCTCAACGAGCTACTGAAACCATTTCAAATCAACGACTATTGCCCAAACGGCTTGCAAGTTGAAGGCAAAGACACCATCAAAAAACTAGTTACTGGCGTTACTGCAAGTCAAGCACTTATCGACGCTGCAATTGAGAAAGGGGCTGACGCCATTGTGGTGCATCACGGCTATTTTTGGAAAGGCGAAGATCAAACTGTCACCGGTATGAAGAAACGTCGCTTACAGGCACTACTAAAACATGACGTCAGTCTATTTGCCTATCACCTGCCATTAGATGTACATCCTGAACTCGGCAATAACGCGCAACTAGGTGAATTACTAGGTATTAGCATCGAAAGACCTTTAGAGCCATGGAACAAATCTAGCGTTGCGGTGAAAGGGAAATTATCCCAGCCTATAACGGTAGAAGCCTTTGCAGCGTT
Source organism: Pseudoalteromonas luteoviolacea B = ATCC 29581 (assembly GCA_000333235.1). Classification (GTDB taxonomy): domain Bacteria; phylum Pseudomonadota; class Gammaproteobacteria; order Enterobacterales; family Alteromonadaceae; genus Pseudoalteromonas; species Pseudoalteromonas luteoviolacea_D. The sequence continues at coordinate 344,944 of CAPN01000016.1, forward strand.
AATTGAAGAAAAACTAGGCCGCTCGCCTCTAATCAATAAAGCAGGTGACCATTTAATTCAAACCGTTGCTTGGTGTACTGGCGGAGGACAAAGCTTTATTGACTTGGCAGCTAGCCAAGGTATTGATGCGTATTTAACCGGTGAAGCGTCTGAGCAAACCATTCACTCGTCCAACGAGCAAAACATTCACTTTTTTGCAGCAGGTCACCACGCAACAGAGCGTTATGGCGTCAAGGCGCTTGGCGAATACTTAGCTGAGCAATTTAAGCTAGATGTTGAATTTATTGATATTAACAACCCGGTGTAAGATAAATTGACGACGATACGTGACCGAAGTTTTGATTCGATTTCAAATAAGTTTTCTAAAAATATATACGGCACCGCCAAAGGGAAGATCCGCGAAGCCGTTTTGCGTCGAGATTTAACCGAGCACATTACTTGGCTTGGTAAGGATAAATCAAAAAGAATACTGGATGTAGGTGGTGGGCAAGGCCAATTGGCGCTGTTTTTAGCGGCTCAAGGTCATCACGTTACACTAATTGATATTTCCTCTGAAATGCTCGGTGAAGCGCGTAAGACCGCAGACATGCTTGGCCTAAGTGAACAACTTACCACGATCCATGCTTCCATTCATGAGTTGCCGGTGCTAGCACTAGGACACTTTGATTTAGTAATGTGCCATGCAGTTTTAGAGTGGCTGGTTGAACAACAAAAAGCGCTTGCTGCACTCAAAGATTGCTTAGCCGAAGAGGGTAAGCTCTCGCTGATGTATTACAACCAAGAAGCCCAACGCTTTGCGAATGTGATTTATGGCAACTTTGACTACGTGCAAAAAGATTTAAAAGTGAAAAAGAAAGTCAGTTTAAATCCTAATCAACCACTTTCAGCCATTCAAGTTGCAACTTGGCTGAACGAATTAAGCTTAAATATTATAGATAAAACAGGGGTTCGCTGTTTTCATGATTACATGCGCAACTTAACCAAAGCAAACGAGTCGTTTGAGGAGCTCCTTGCGCTTGAACTGAAATACAATCGACAAGAGCCCTACGCTTCGCTTGGCCGATACACTCACTTGGTATGCTCTGGACCAACACTCGATTATGCCCTATCTACTTGAAGATGAGTGATCAAATCCACCGTTAGTCTAGAGGTGGATTTGACTTCTCTTGTTAACTGCAGGCAATCACCGTTCCATCTTTAGCATAGCATTGCGTTTCTCTGGTTAAAAAATAGCGACATAACCAAACATCACTGCCTTCAACGCAGTACGTTTTTTCACCCACGATACCACTGCCAATGTCAACACTTACTTTCCACTCATAATAATGATATGGAGTAATCGATTGATCTTCTTTCCATTTATTAAACGCTGCAGACGATACTATGCCATATAATGCTTTAGGGCGCTCATTTCCGCCATAAGTTCTCCAACCATTCGAAAAGCCAGTATGGGCTGCTTCAAAACTAACTACACGATTGGCCGCTTCATAATAAGGGTTATAGTAATTGCTTCTTTTGCTTAATTTAGTCAATAGGCCTTGATAATCGGTCACCCACGTCGTTCCTTCACAATTATCTAAAAACATCATGCCTTTATCATCGCCACTACCACAACTGCCACGGGGGAAAGCATCGCCTGACCAAATAAAATCGCCATTGTCCCCACCGTACATTTCAGCTTCATAGTTAGAGCTGACAGCAATGATCGCATCGTTTTCACCACCACCACTTAAATAGGAATGAGTATCTTCAGCGACAATCATATCATCACCACTACCACCCCAAGCTTTGTGCCATTTATTGCTATCAGGGTTATCCTGACCAACTTCAATCAATAGATCCCGACCACTACCGCCATAAAGCCTATCTTCATATCCGCTATTTCCGGTAAGGTAATCATGACCATCATTACCGTAAAGCTTATCATCGCCACTATCACCGCTTAACACATCGTCGCCGTTACCACCGTACAATGTGTCATTTCCATCGCTGCCTGAACAACCACTTACAGAGAAAATAATTGCACCGTTGCCATTTTTTAACGTACAGCCGCCACCAAGATAATCATTACCATCATCGCCATACAGCACATCTTTACCTTGACCACCCATGATGAGGTCTCCGCCAGCATCGCCAGAGAGATTATCGTTGTTTTTAGCGCCATATAAATAATCATGGCCATCTCCACCTGAAAGCGTGTCATTACCATTTCCACCATTGAGCTCATCATCACCATCATTACCTTGAATTACATCATGACCGTTATTACCAAAAATAGTATCGTTACCTGGTCCACCGAGTAGATAATCGTCTTTTATCCCTGTTGATATTGAGTCATTACCAGAGCCACCTTCTACGGTTTGTTCTCGGGCTACGGCTGTCGCGATATAACTGTCATTTCCACTGCCTAAATCAGCCATTACGACGTCTATTTCGCTATATGAAAAAGTTTGGCAACTACTCGCTCCAATGCCTTGTCGAGCCACAGTCAGAATGTCGCCGGATACATTCAAGGTAAATGTTTCGTCTTCATGATTTCCCTTTATCTGCAAAATTGTGCCAAGTTTGGAATGGAACAGCGTTCGAGCACTTGCTCCTCCATTCAATTCTTTGCAATTTGCGGCTGCTTGATGAGAAAAAGTCAAAAGTATCGCCAAGGAAGAACAAATCACGATATTTTTCATAAGTTTTCCTATTTATGAATCACACCAGGGTAAGATACTAGGAGGGTAGTTACGAAATTTGAAAGAAAAATGGAGACAGGATAAAAAACAATGAGTAATCCAAAATGAATACAAAAAAGCCCGCTGCGCGGGCTTATACAAAGGTCATGCTTATGGGCAATTAAGCCATAAAATCAACGCCTTCTTGAATGTCTTTATTTAACGTTGCAAGCATGTCGTCTTTTGCTTTTTGCTCAAACGCACTTAATTTTCCGTAAGAAAGGATTTCTTCAACGCCATTTTTACCAAGACGCACTGGGTGTGCAAAGAATGGCGCATCACCGTTTTCAACTTGAACGTAAGCATAATCAATAACATTTGCTTCGCCTTGTAAGCCTTTAACCAATGAGAAGCAGAAACGTGCAGCTGCTGCCCCCATTGAAAGTGTCGCGCTACCACCACCTGCTTTTGCATTAACAACTTCTGTACCCGCATTTTGAATGCGTGAAGTTAATGCAGCCACTTCTTCATCTGTAAAGCTAGCACCTTCAACCTGTGAAAGAAGAGGTAGGATTGTAGTACCTGAGTGACCGCCGATCACTGGTACTTTAACGTTAGCAACATCTAAACCTTTAAGCTCAGCTACGAAAGCTTCTGAGCGGATCACGTCAAGTGTTGTTACACCAAATACTCGAGCTGGATCATAAGTTCCTGCTTTTTTAAATACTTCGGCAACGATTGGTACAGTACCATTTACTGGGTTAGTGATAATACCAACAAGTGCTTTCGGGCAATTTCTTACCATACCTTCTGCTAATGTTCTTACGATACTCGCGTTTACATTGAATAGATCTGAACGATCCATACCTGGCTTACGCGGCATACCAGCTGGGATCAACACGATGTCTGCGCCAGCAAGTGCCGTGTCTAGATCATCTTTGCCGTGACCTGACACTTTAACCGCTGTAGGGATATGAGATAAATCAACCGCCACACCAGGAACGACTGGCGCTACGTCGTAAAGCGCTAGCTCAGAACCTGCTGGTAAACCATTTTTTAGTAGTAAAGACAGAGCTTGGCCGATACCACCAGCAGCACCTAAAACAGCAACTTTCATGCGAATTCTCCATAATTTGAGGAAGGAATTAAAAGTGACATAAAGATAATGAAAAGCACCGACAAAAACAAATTTATCCTGCTTATATTCGAGATTTTTTCGACCATAGTTGTAAACCTCTCGACACTTTATGCCCATTTAAGACTACAATTGAATATCAAACGACTGTAAAGGCATTAACAAACCTTGGGGTCTCTTTGGCTTTTGTGTAGAATGGTTCGGATAAGTAGAGATTGAGTGAGAAGTTATGCAACCACAAGAAAAACAAGAAGCGCTAGTAAAAGCATTTAAGTCACTATTGAAAGAAGAAAACTTGTCGTCTCAAGGTGAAATTGTTGATGCGCTAAAAGACCAAGGTTTTGATAACATCAGTCAAAGTAAAGTGTCACGCATGCTTAGTAAATTTGGTGCGGTAAGAACCCGTAATGCCAAACAAGAAATGGTCTACTGCTTGCCTGTCGAAATGGGCGTTCCAACAGCAAAAAGCCCGCTTCGACAATTAGTTATCGATATTATGCATAACGAAATGATGATCATCATTCGCACAAGCCCTGGCGCGGCTCAACTTATCGCTCGCTTATTGGATTCTTTAGGCAAGGCCGATGGCGTACTGGGTACGATTGCTGGTGACGACACCATCTTTATAGCACCAGCCCAAATCTCTGAAATTGAAGAAACCTTAGAACGAGTTAAAACGTTATTTGATAACGTGTGATCCTAAATTGAGTGGGCTAATTTTCGCTCACGCCATTTTCTGAATAAATTGGACCGATGGCGCGAAAAACGCAGCCCCCATATCGCTGTGGGTAAAATCTAAAAGTCGATCGTAACATTCAGCGTTACCTAAACGTTTTTTCAGCACAAGCTCCAAGCCATCGCCATGTGTAGAACAGCTCAGCCACAAACTTCCTTGCACATAAACATCACCAAAAGGCATACTTTGATTAAGTAACAATGCAAGGCCGTTGGCATCTTTTAATTCACTTAAAGCAGCGTGGCTATCAGGGATAGGAGGCATTAAAAGCTCGTTATCTAGCCGAGTACGTCCCATAATTTGTTCTTGCTCGTCAATGGTTAGTCGCTGCCACTGCGCTAAATCAAACTTGACTCGCTGAGTGTGTACATAACTTCCTTGGTCATCAAGGCTATTTGGATTTTGGACTAAAGCAACCTGACGTTTAAATCGTCCATGCGGAATATCTGCGCCATAGATAAATCCATTAAAATCACGACCATCTAAAAATCGAAAACAACGCACTTGCGACACCAATTCAATGCCACCGGCAAAAATCTGCAAAGTACGCTGAGCAAATAAGTGGTTCACATCTTCTCGGTCTGAACGGATCACCATCAACATATCAAATGGTTGACTATGAACGCTGTGATCCGTCTGCCCAAGATGAGGAAAACTTTTTAATTCAGAGGGTATAAATTCGGGGTAAATATGTGGCCAATATTGAGCCCCGATTGCAACAAACGAACTTATCATCGATTCCGAAAACTGATCGGCAAATTCTTCTTGCAGAGTAATAAGTTTGGGTAATTGAGCACGCACAGCTTCATCATGCCCATCTAGCACGTTAAAAAACAAATGTAAGCCATGAAGGTTTGCTTCTGCACAGAGTCCGGATTGCGCTTGCGCCATGTGTCCAATTACCTACTTTTTATGCAAACAGATTGACTGCATGCGGTTTTATTATTAGCGAGACAGGACGAGTTAGATCTAACTGTGCCGATATAGGTACAATCACTTCTTGCGACTGCCCCTCAACATCAATCGTATAAGCATAATCAGCACCTAAAAATCGGCCACTGTGTATAGTTACTGTATTAATGTCACTTTGTTCAAGTGCCATATATTGTGGCCGAACGTAGATCTGGCCATCATCAATAGGAGGCAGCTCATTAGTCGATTCAATTAGCCCAAACGCCGTTTCAACGCAATTGTTATTGATACGTTTTGCAGCTAAGTATATGCCTTGACCAAGAAATTCAGCAACTTTACGATTTACAGGGGTACTAAACAAGGCTTGAGCATGGCCAAATTGCAGTATTTTGCCTTCGTGCATCACAGCCAAATAATCAGCAAAAGCAAACGCTTCCTCTTTTGAGTGGCTTACAAAAATCGCAGAAATACCCTGTGATTTGATAATTGCGCGAATTTCTTGGATCAATGAAAACCGTACTTGACTGTCGATATTTGAAAATGGTTCGTCCATTAACAAAAGCTTCGGCTTATATGCGAGTGCTCGTGCTATTGCAACCCGCTGCTGCTGCCCTCCTGATAGCTCATGTGGGTAACGCGCACCTAATCCAACAAGATGCACCAGCTCAAGCATTTCAGCAACCCGAACGGTCTTTGCTTTTTTGTCTAAACCATCTAATCCAAACGCGATATTCTGCGCAACAGACATGTGCGGAAACAGTGCATAGTCTTGAAACATCATGCCGACTTGCCGTTTTTGCGCTGGAACAAATACCTTCTCATCAACTACATTTTGTTGATGAAGCACAATCTTACCGGCTTCTGGTTCGAGAAGCCCCGCAATCAACTTTAAGGTGGTGGTTTTGCCACAACCACTTGCGCCCAGTAAACACACGATTTGGTTGTCTTCTACGCACAAATCTAGCTCATCAACCACCAGCTTGCCATCGTAACGATAGGTTAACTGTTCAAGACTAAGATTTGCCATGTTCGCCCTCCATCGAGCGGTTAACTAAATACAAAGGCACCAGACCAACGAACACAATTAATAATGCTGACAGCGATGCTAATTCAAGCTGTTCATCGCTAACAAACTGATATACATGCGTGGCCAAGGTTTCAAAATTAAAAGGGCGCAGTAATAAAGCTGCGGGCAATTCTTTCATGCATTCAATAAACACGAGTAAGCCAGCGGTAAGCATGCCCTTTTTCAATAGTGGTAAATGCACACGGGTTAATGTGTGTGCGCGAGATTTTCCGAGTGAATAACTTGCCATATCAAGTGAAGGAGAAATCCGTTTGAAACTGGACTCAAGTGCACCATGCGCTATCGCAAAAAAACGCACCAAATACGCAAAAATCAACGCAAAAATGGTTCCACTCAATAAAAGCCCTGGTTCAAATTCACTTCCTTCAAACCACTGATTAAGTTTATCATCCAGCCAAGTAAGCGGAATTAACACAGCTACGGCTAATACCGTTCCTGGCAATGCATAACCGATCGCTGCACTTTTCGCAGGCAGGTTGTGCAGCGCGGTTGAATTTAATCGATGAGCATAGTTCATCACTACGCTCAATACGACAGCCAACACACACACCCACGCAGAAACATAAAAGCTTTGCCACGCGTAGAGCCAAAACTGACTCTGCCACGCATCACGCCAATAGGTTAATGCGTAATTTATCAGCACACCCACTGGGAAAATAAAAGCAATTAGAAGAACTACGGTGCAAAACAAACTGGCTGACCACCCTTTCCATCCGTCTAACTTGTATAAAATTTCTGATGCGAGAACTTGCTGGCGCTCATACACTACTTTATTGCGGCGGCTAAAATTCTCCATGCCAAAGATTAGAAGCAACATTACTAGCATTACTGCTGCAATTTTGGCCGCTCCCGCAAGAGAATAGTAACCAAGCCATGTATCATAAACAGCGGTGGTGAGGGTGTTTACCGCAAAATAATGTACAGTGGCAAAATCCGCCATACTTTCCATTGCAACTAGCGCAACTCCCGCAACAATTGCTCCTCGAGATAACGGTAAACTCACCGCAAAAAAACTCTGTCGAGGCGTTTTTCCCATAATCTCAGCCGCTTGAAGTAAACGCAGCGATTGCTCTTTTAACGCGGTCTTAAAGATCAAATAGATATAAGGATAAAGCACCAACGCCAACATTAAGGTTGCCCCCCCTAATGTACGCATATCGAAAAACCAATAGTCACTTGGCGAGTGCCAATCAAACCAAACACGTAAATTACGTTGTACTGGCCCTGCATAATCGAAAAAATCTGTGTAAATATACGCAATGATGTAGCTAGGCATCGCTAAAGGCAGCATTAGTGCCCAACTAAAATGCTTTTTACCGGGGAATTCGCAATAAGCAACAAGCCACCCAAGCGGCAACGCCACTAAGCAGGCAATCGCACAAACACCTATCACCAACAAAACGGTGTTTAGGATATAATCTCCAAGCACCGTTTGCTGCAAATGTTGATAGACTTCAGATTCACTGCCAAGCGCGGTATAAAGAAGAGAAAGCAAAGGCATCGACAGGATGATCCCAATCACCCACGCGACACCTTGCCATCGCGATAAGAGTTTAGTCCAACGCATTAAAGGTCAAATTTTACTTCATCCAATAATTTAAGCGCTTTAGCGCGATTTTCGCTTACAACAGAAAGGGCGATTCCATCTTCTTTAAACTCCCCCCAAGACTTTACCAGCTCTGATAAATCGACACCTGGCTTAACTGGGTATTCCATATTTAAAGAAGCGTACTGACTTTGCGCTTTATCTTCTGTTAGGAATTCAATAAGTTTCACTGCGCTCGCTTTATTTTTTGCATAGCGAGTCAATACAACACCAGAGACGTTAATGTGCGCACCACGATCTGCTTGGTTAGGAAAAACGATATTAACCGCTTCTGCCCACACGCGCTGCTTTTCATTTTTTAGCATTTGACCATAGTAATAGCTATTACCAAGCGATAACTTGCACAGCCCTTCTTTAATCGCTTGAACCTGACCGCGGTCGTTACCCTGAGGTTTTCGAGCAAGGTTTGCTTTTACACCTTCAAGCCATGTTTTTGTGTAAGCTTCACCATGGTGTGCGATCATCGATGCGACTAAAGAAATGTTATACGGGTGTTTACCTGAGCGAGTACAGATTTGACCTTTGAACTCTGGCTTTGCTAAATCTTCATAGCTAAAGGTGTTTGTATCAATACCTGACTGTTTGTCTGCGTAAATGACACGAGCTCGCTTAGTGAGGGCAATCCAGTCCCCTTCAGGGTCGCGAAACACCGCTGGCACGTTCTTAGCCACAATATCGCTTTCAATAGGTTGAGTTAGCGCTAAGCTCTCAAGTTGGATTAAATCACCAAAGTTCGATGTTAAAACTAAATCTGCTCGCGCATGTTTACCTTCACGTTGGACACGCTCAATCAAGCCGCTTTTGGCGAAAACCACATTCGTTTTAATGCCCGTTTGAGCAGTAAACTCTTCCAATATCGGCTGGATCAAAAACGGCTGTCTGTATGAGTAAATGTTTACTTCTTCCTTTGCGCTGACTTGTGTCGAACCAATCAACAGCCCTACTGCCAAAAGCACTTTTTTCATGTAAACCTCTTTCGTTTTCACCAAGTAAAAAAATCTAATTTATCGATTTTAACTGGTGTCTGTGCAAATTCAAAAACATCTCGTCGAAATAAATTCAGCGCCTTCAATCACAAAAAAGGAAATTGCTTGTGAGAGATCTCTCACGGCGATGACAGCTTTAATGGAAGATAGTGCGTCAATAATCACCCATTTATTGCTATCAAACTGATTTATATATGGATTATTTTACGTAAACCAGTGTAAATAGCAATCAGTATCATTTTATCACGATACTTTTTAATACATTGTGCCTATACTGTCTCCATCAGCTAAGGGAAACGCTGATTTAAGGAACAGCTCAGGAAGAGTTAAGTTCACGAGGATGGTGAACAAAGGACAGGAAGGCAAACGGAAAAGCCACTTAGCTTAGGATAAGCAAAAGCAAAGGATGGTACAGCATTGGACGCTGAGCAATGGAGGCATAGGGAAAAAATCCAATCAAAAGGACAGGTTGGCTGACAGGATGTTGTAGAGGACACACGGACAGTTCGAAGCGGATTCGTATAGCAGGATGCTGCCAGGAAGAAGTAGGCAAAGGAACAGCGGATGTTTACCCCCTCTGGGGCTGCTAAGCCAAACAGTTTATGGATTGCTCAGGATGAGCAAGTGGATGGAAACACAACAGGAAGTGAGGAACAGTGTTACCTTCGAGTCAGTCTTTTAAAGGTTTACTCAGGGAGTAATTCTGAAACTACGTAGCCTAACCAAACGTAGTAATGGATACCGATACAGGATATACGACGTACCTAAGCGTATTTCGATTGCAGGACGCAATAAGAAGATTCCGCAGGCGCAACCTATTGGTTGCGCCCTTCTTTTTTAAAGACCTTTAAAAACCTTAATCCTCACCGGTATAACGATTTTTTCCTTTTAAATACGCACAACGAAACTCCAAAAAATGCGCCTGAAGACATTCTGCAGCCTGTTTTTCACCGTTTTCAGCAAGTACAATGGTTGCGACCTCAACCGTGCCCAACTGGTTTTCAAAAGGGGCTACACGCAAACGGTAATCAGATAATGCTTTAGGTGTGATTGATAATACAGGCAAACTATCTAAATAGGGGCTTTTACGAAACATACGTTTCGCTTCTCGCCACGTTGCATCAAGAAACACATATAAAGGCTTTCGTTTAGGTTGATGTACAACACGCTCAATAACTTGGCGACCATCGGCTTCGTCGGCAGGAAAGACCAAAATAGGTTGATAGTTTGGATCAGAAAGCAGCGCTAATAACTTGGCTTCTGGCTCAGTTCGATCCCAACGAAAAGCATAGTTTTCTGGAATAATATCTGCAATTAAGCGCCCTGTATTAGATGGTTTAAATGGTTCATTATGAGACATCAGCAATAGCACCGCACTTTGACAATCTGTTGCAACTTGCTTAGTCTGGCAAATACAAAACTGCTCGGCAATCAAACATTCAGCACAGCGCTTAAGCTTACCACCTCGTGCATTAAATGGCCGAGTTGCTTGTGCAAGCAATTGATGCCGTAATACTAATACTGAATTGTTCATCACTCCCCCTCTTTGACTCGTGGCGTATTGTAGCAATTCACTGACTTTGCACCTAGAAAAAGGATCGCCATGGCACTCGATAATTCCCTTCGCTTAACATACCGTTTAATGGACGAAGACGACGCTAAACTGCTCTTTGAACTGGATCAAGATGAAGCGGTAATGAAATACCTAAATGGCGGAGTTAAAACCACGATGGATGATATTGTTAATCGATTTATTCCGCGTCTAAATGCGTTTCACAATGAACCAAAAGGCTGGGGATTATGGCAAGTGAATACGATTGATGGCGATGAATTCATCGGCTGGATCTTAGTTCGTCCGATGCACTTTTTCTCGCCAGAACGTGACGACTCCGACATTGAGTTAGGATGGCGTTTTAAACAATGCTCTTGGGGCAAAGGTTACGCAACCGAAGCAGCTGACCATATCGCAACTCATATTATAGCGCTTAATAACCTCAAGGCGATGAGCGCAGTTGCAGCAGTCGACAACCTTGGCTCGATTGCCATCATGAAAAAACTAGGTATGCACTTTGTAAAACAAGCTATACACAGCGATCCTGCCTGGCAAGCCGAAGTGGTATACTACACAAAACAACTTACTTAACTTGGCAAAACAGGTATCTTCAAGTTGACTGGGTATAATAGTCAAATCAATTGTGCTTAACTTTGTTGTTTAAAGCGCTATTGAGTGCTGCTAATTCATTACGGATCCAAGTTTTCTCTAAATATTTATCGAGATTTGTTTCTGCAAATCGCAAAAAGTGCTTCGCGGCATGGGCAATATGACGGTCGGTTCGAACAACAAAATACCAATGACTAACTAAACCGAAATCGTCTATTGGTAAGACTTTCAAAGTACGATCTTCACTTGGGATCACATGCCGAGAGAGCACCGCAATCCCCATACCTGCGCTTACGCCAACTCGGATCGCTTCGTTGCTTGCCATCTGCATACTGTCTGACAACACTAAACCTCGACTTTGCAGTGCACTATCAAAAAGCATGCGCGTGGCCGAGCCTCGTTCGCGCAATAAAATTCGACGTTCTGCGATATCGCTTAGTGACACCGAATTTTGTTTTGCTAATACATGATCACATGGCACCACCAGCACCAGCGGATTTTGCAAAAAACGTCCCGCCAACGCGTGCTCTAATGATGGCGGGTGACTAAATACATAAAGATCATCTTCTGCTCTCTCGAAACGTGCTATTACTTGTTCCCGATTGCCAATTTCAACTTTCATTTCCACGTGGGGATGAGCCACACTAAATGGGCCCATTAATTTAGGTAAAATATATTGCGCCGTATTGACCATCGCAATACGACACATTCCTCGTTCACCACCTTTTATTTCGTGTAAATACTGTTCAAAATCATTGAACTGTTCGAGTACCTGTTGACATGTACGAAAAAGCTCAAGGCCAGCTTCAGTTGGGATAAGACGTTGTTGCTGATGAAAAAAGAGCGCTTCACCAACCGCTTCTTGTAAACGTTTTAATTGCAAAGATACGGTTGGTTGCGTCAAGTGTAGTCGTCTAGCTGTTTCACTCACCGATCCAAATTGCACCACATGCATAAACACTTCTAATAGTCGAAATGACAGTTGCCGCAAATCCATATGAGAAACCCATAGATAATAATCTATATAACATTACCATTAATTTAATTATTTTCTATAGGCAAAGTTCTCTACAATGCGCTAAATCGACATTCAATTAATGAGGAAACCATGCCAGATATCGTTGTAATGTTTTTTGTTCTTGGACTTGTCGCCGGACTGCTGCGTTCGGATCTCACGATTCCAAAAGCGACCTATGAAACACTAAGCCTGTTATTAATGCTCACAATCGGTTTAAAAGGCGGTATGGTATTGCACGGCAATCTTGACTGGCGTTTGTTACCACAAATGCTCACTGTCATGGCGTTAGGAGCGCTCATTCCTTTAGCTTTGTATCCTCTACTTAGTAAAGTAATTGGGTTATCTGTTGCCAACAGTGCAAGTATTGCAGCGCATTATGGCTCTGTAAGTGCAGGTACCTTTGCTGTCGCGTTAGCATTTGCTGAAAGCAAGCTGCTGCCAATAGGACCTGAAGTCACACTTTACCTCGTGATGTTAGAGCTTCCCGCTATCATCATTGGCTTACTGTTATTTCGCCGCTTCGATAAAAAAGACGACACCCAACAGCAAACGCCTCTGTCTCACCTATGGCATGAAACACTTACCAACAAAAGCGTGATTTTGCTTGTCGGCGGCGTGATCATCGGAATGATGTATGGTACGCAGCAAGGCTCACAAGTTACAAGCTTATTAACATCCAGTTTTAAAGTTGTCCTTGCTTTGTTCTTACTCGAAATGGGTATAAATGCTGCACAAACCCTTCGTCCAACACCTTGGCATCAATGGCGATTAGCGATTTTCGCACTTACTATGCCAATGATATTAGGTTCGCTTGGCGTAGTCGTTGGCCTTACTTTAGGTTTAGAGCAAGGCTCAGTGGTGATTTTAGCGTCATTGCTCGCCAGTGCATCGTATATTGCTGCGCCTGCAGCAATCAAAGCGGCAATACCCAAAGCTGACATTGGCCTTGCCATGTTAAGTTCACTTGGACTTACCTTCCCATTCAACGTGATTATAGGGATTGGCCTTTACCATCAGCTTGCCGTGTATTTGAGTTAACTCCAAAGCTGCATCAATTGGGGGCGGAAGATAAAAAACACCGCGCCCAACAAACATAACCCTGCCCACACAAAGTCCAACCGAAATGGCTCTTTCATATAAATAATCGCAAAAGGCACAAACACTGTCAGCGTGATAACTTCTTGCAAAATTTTTAGCTGCCCTAAGTTCATTACCGTATAACCAATGCGATTAGCTGGCACTTGAAAAAGGTATTCCACCAACGCAATCCCCCAGCTGACCAACGCAGCAATAATCCAAGGTTTATGATTGAGATCTTTGAGATGGGCATACCACGCAAACGTCATAAAAACATTGCTAACAAACAACAGGCCGATGGTTTGGAGATAAACAGGCATAATCGCGTTCAATATCAGAAAAATTTGGGAGATTGTGCCGAGTGCACAGAAAAACTACAAGTGTTAATACGAAAGAGTAAACTGAAAAATAAAAAACGAGTTAAGGGTCACTTAACTCGTTTTCTTCAAACTAATCCGCGAATAGCTTACTTTTTCTTCGCTTTTTTGTTTGGAAGATCCGTGATTGAACCTTCGAAAATTTCCGCTGCTAAGCCAATTGACTCATTTAGCGTTGGGTGAGCATGGATAGTAAGTGCGATGTCTTCACCGTCTGCACCCATTTCAACTGCTAGACAGATTTCACCAAGCATTTCACCCGCATTGATACCAACCATTGCACCACCGATGATACGACCTGAGTCTTTATCAAAGATAAGCTTAGTTTGACCTTCTGTGCGCGCTGATGCGATAGCACGGCCTGATGCTGCCCATGGGAATACCGCAGTTTCGATGCTTAAGCCTTTTTCTTTGGCTTCTTTCTCAGTCACACCAACCCATGCAATTTCAGGATCGGTGTACGCGATTGAAGGAATGCACTTAGGATCGAAGAAGTGTTTCTGACCAGAAATAACTTCTGCAGCTACGTGACCTTCATGAACTGCTTTATGCGCAAGCATAGGTTGACCAACGACGTCACCGATCGCGTAAATGTGGCTGACGTTTGTGCGCATTTGCTTATCTGTGTTGATAAAACCGCGCTCACAAACCGCAACGCCCGCTTTGTCTGCATCAATAAGCTTACCGTTTGGAGTACGGCCAACTGCAACCAGTACTTTATCGTAACGTACTTGACCTTCTGGCGCTTGTTTTCCTTCGAATGTAACGTAAATACCATCTTCTTTTGCTTCAACCGCAACCACTTTCGTTGACAGCATTACGTTAAACTTGTCGCTTACGTATTTTTGATAAACTTTAATGATATCTTTGTCTGCCGCAGGTACAAGTTGATCCGCAAATTCAACTACGTCAATTTGTGAACCTAATGCACGGTAAACTGTCCCCATCTCAAGACCAATAATACCACCACCTAAAACAAGTAGTTTCTCTGGTACATCTTTAAGTTCAAGCGCACCGGTTGAGTCAATGATACGCTCGTCTTGTGGAATAAATGGAAGGTTTACTGGCTGTGAACCTGCCGCAATAATAGCGTTATCGAATGTGATTGTGGATTTGCCATCAGCACCTTCAACCGCAATCGTGTTTGCGCCTGTAAATTTACCGTAGCCACTAACTACTTTCACTTTACGCATCTTCGCCATACCAGCAAGGCCACCAGTAAGCTGACCAATCACAGACTCTTTCCACGTACGGATTTTATCTAAATCGATTTTTGGTGCGCCAAATGTTACACCGTGGTGTGCCATTTCACTTGCGTCATCGATTACTTTAGCAACGTGTAGTAATGCTTTTGAAGGGATACAACCCACGTTCAAACACACACCACCTAGGGTATTGCGTGATTCAACTAGTGTAACTTCTAAACCTAAATCTGCAGCACGGAACGCTGCTGAGTAACCACCAGGACCACCGCCTAGCACTACAACTTGAGTTTTGATTTCGTTGCTCATGTTATTACCTTAACTAAGATTGAACGGGACTATGCTCATCTATTTTGACGAGTCGTCGCAGCCAAGTTGGCTTGCCAAGCAATTGGTGCGCTACACGCTAACTGGGCAAAGCCTGTTTATCATTTTGTGCGCCTAAGTTTATCACTGGCACATACTAAAGTCCCGCCTAAATATTAGGCGGGACAACAAATTACATTACCAATTGACGAATATCACTTAGGTAACTTGCTAATGTAGCAGTAAAGCGTGCGGCCAACGCACCGTCAATTACACGGTGGTCGTATGAACAGCTTAATGGCACCATTAAGCGTGGTTCAAACTCTTTACCATTCCACTTAGGTTTAAAGTCTGATTTAGACACCCCTAAAATAGCCACTTCTGGTGCATTTACGATTGGCGTAAACGCTGTACCACCAATGCCGCCAAGGCTTGAAATAGTAAAACAGCCACCTTGCATATCTGCTGCAGTCAGTTTACCGTCACGTGCTTTTTTAGAGATTTCCATCAATTCACGTGAAAGTTCCATAATGCCTTTCTTGTTTACGTCACGAACAACAGGAACAACTAGACCGTTTGGTGTATCAACTGCGATACCAATATGGACGTATTTCTTTAAGATCAAGCTCTCCCCATCTGCCGACAACGATGAATTGAAGGTTGGGAATTCCTCAAGTGCTTTTGCAGCCGCTTTCATCACAAAAACTAATGGTGTAATTTTCACACCGAGTTTTTTCTTTTCTGAAAGCACATTTTGCTCTTTGCGGAAGTCTTCAAGTGCTGTGATATCTGCTTCATCAAATTGGGTAACATGTGGAATATGTACCCAGTTACGGGCAAGGTTTGCACCTGAAAGCTTTTGAATACGCGATAGCTTCTTCTCTTCAACTTCACCAAACTTGCTAAAGTCGACTTTTGGCCATGGAATCAAATTCAAACCAGAGTTATCACCACCACTCGCTGACGCTGTATTCAATTGACCTGATTCAACTTTCTTAACCAAGTCTTTCACGTAGTTTTGTACGTCTTCTTTCACCACGCGGCCTTTACGGCCTGTGCCTTTAACGCGCGCTAGGTTTACACCAAACTCGCGAGCAAGACGACGTACTACTGGCGAAGCATGAGCATAGTCAGAATTTACTTCAAACTCTTCTTTTGCCGCAGGCGCCGATGCGGCTGCAACTGGTGCGGCTTTAGCAGGAGCAGGCGCAGGCGCAGCGGTTTGAACTGGCGCTGCAACCGGTGCAGCAGATTGCGTTTCGAAGACGAAAACCAAAGAACCGGTACCAACTTTGTCACCTGCTGCTACCTTGATTTCTTTTACTGTACCTGCAAATGGTGCAGGGACTTCCATTGACGCTTTATCGCCTTCCACGGTCAGTAACGATTGCTCTTCAGCAACCACATCGCCCACTGCAACCATGATTTCCGTGACTTCAACTTGATCACCACCGATGTCCGGCACAAACACGTCTTTTACCGCCGTAACCGCCACGGAGGCGACAGGCGCTGCAGCTTGAGCAGGCGCTACGGAAGCAACTGGAGCTGCGGTTGCAGAACCTGCCACTTCAAATACAAAGACTAAACTACCCGTAGATACTTTTGCGCCCGGTGCGACTTTGATTTCTTTTACGGTGCCCGCAAATGGCGCTGGCACTTCCATTGAAGCTTTGTCGCCTTCTACAGTGAGCAGTGACTGCTCTTCACTTACCGAATCCCCCACCGCCACTAGGATTTCCGTCACTTCGACTTCATCACCACCAATATCTGGCACAAACACTTCTTTTAGTTCACTTGTGGTCGCTTGAGTTGGGACTTCCACAGGCGCTGCTTCTGCTACTGGCGCTGAAGCTACTGGCGCTTCAGCTGCATCAGTATCAAAGACCATGATCAATTTGCCAGTGGCAACTTTGTCGCCAATCGCTATTTTAATTTCTTTAACTGTACCTGCGTGTGACGCAGGTACTTCCATTGATGCTTTGTCGCCTTCAACTGTTACAAGTGATTGGTCAACTTCAACTTTGTCGCCCACTTGCACCAAGATCTCGGTCACTTCTACTTCATCAGCACCAATATCTGGAACATGAATTTCAATTGCCATGATTGCTCCTCTTATGCGTACAGTGGGTTCGTTTTCGTGGTATCAATATCAAATTTTTTGATCGCTTCTGCCACAACCGATTTCTCAACTTTGCCTTGCTTAGCAAGCTCGCTTAACGCAGCAACCACAACATAACCTGCGTTCACTTCAAAATGACGACGAAGATTTTCGCGGCTATCAGAACGGCCAAAACCATCCGTACCAAGCACTTTGTAAGAACTACTTGGCATAAATGCACGTACTTGATCTGCATAGCTCTTCATGTAATCTGTCGCAGCAATTGCAGGTGCTTCACCCATTACCGTGGTAATGTAAGGCACTTTAGTCTCTGCCGTTGGATTAAGCATATTGAAACGCTCACAATCGTAACCATCACGTGCTAGCTCATTGAATGAGGTAACCGAATAAACATCAGAACCAATGCCGTATTCTTGGCTTAAGATCGTCGCAGCTTTACGCACTTCATTTAAAATAGTACCAGAGCCCATAAGCTGTACTTGCGCTTTATCACCAGCAAGCGTTTCTAACTTGTAGATACCACGACGGATACCATCCTCAACCCCTTCTGGCATTTCTGGGTGATGATAGTTTTCGTTCATGAGAGTGAGATAGTAGAAGACGTTTTCTTGCTCTTCACCGTACATGCGACGGATACCATCTTGTAAAATTACTGCAACTTCAAATGCATACGTTGGGTCATAAGAAATACAGTTCGGAATTGTGCCCGCTTGAATGTGTGAATGACCATCTTCATGCTGTAAACCTTCACCATTGAGCGTTGTGCGACCTGCTGTAGCACCTAGTAAGAAACCACGCGCTTGTTGATCACCTGCTAGCCACGCCATATCGCCTACACGTTGGAAACCAAACATTGAGTAGTAAATATAAAATGGGATCATTGGTAGGTTATTTGTGCTGTAAGACGTCGCAGCAGCTACCCAAGACGACATAGCGCCTAGCTCATTGATACCTTCTTGAAGTACCTGACCTGATGTTGCTTCTTTGTAGTAAGAAACAATGTCTCTGTCTTCAGGGCTGTAGTTTTGGCCGTGTGGGTTATAAATACCGATTTGACGGAATAAACCTTCCATACCAAACGTACGAGCTTCGTCAGCGATAATAGGTACAATGTTCTTACCAACATTCTTATCTTTTAATAAGATATTTAGCGCACGAACGTAAGCCATGGTAGTCGAGATGTCACGCTTTTGCTCTTGTAATAGTGGAGCAAAATCACCAAGCTCTGGAAGCGTCAATTTTTGTGTGAAATTCGGTAAACGCTGCGGTGTATAACCATGTAAAGCCTTACGGCGAGCATGCAAATATTCATGCTCTTTAGAACCTTCTTCAAGTTTCAAATAAGGCAGATTAACTAAATCAGCATCCGACACAAGATCGTCAAGACCAAGACGTGAACGCAAATGCGCAACGTGCGTCATGTCCATTTTCTTTACTTGGTGGGCAATGTTTTTGCCTTCTGCAGCCGCGCCCATGCCGTAACCTTTTACTGTTTTCGCAAGAATAACGGTTGGACGGTCTTTTGTATCTTGAGCAGACTTAAACGCTGCATACAGTTTTGATGATTCATGACCACCACGTTTTAATGCAAAAATTTCTTCGTCTGTTAAATCAGCGACGAGCGCTGCTGTTTCAGGGTAGCGACCAAAGAAATGCTTACGTACAAACGCTCCATCTTTTGATTTATACGTTTGGTAATCACCGTCGACGGTTTCATTCATCAGTTGCAGCAATTTGCCTGTCGTGTCTTTAGCAAGTAACTTGTCCCAACCGCGACCCCAAACCACTTTGATCACGTTCCAACCTGCGCCTTTAAACAAGCCTTCAAGTTCTTGAATGATCTTACCATTACCCATTACTGGGCCGTCGAGACGTTGTAGATTACAGTTCACCAAGAAACATAAATTGTCGAGCTTTTCACGCGCAGCAAACGAAATCGCACCACGTGATTCTGGCTCATCCATCTCACCATCACCTAAGAACGCGTAAACACGTTGATCCGTGGTATCTTTCATACCTCGACCATTTAAGTACTTTAAGAAACGCGCTTGGTAAATGGCAGAGATCGGGCCAAGACCCATTGAAACGGTTGGGAACTGCCAAAACTCTGGCATCAGTTTCGGGTGCGGATAAGATGAAAGGCCTTTGCCATCCACTTCTTGACGGAAGTTATCAAGTTGATCTTCCGTTAAACGCCCTTCTACAAACGCACGAGCATAAATACCTGGTGAAATGTGACCTTGGTAATAAACTAAATCGCCACCGTCTTTAGGGTTTGGAGCACGGAAGAAATGGTTAAAACACATTTCATAAAAGGCTGCTGAAGATTGGTAAGACGCCATATGTCCGCCAAGCTCAAGCTCTTTTTTCGACGCACGCAATACGATCATGATCGCATTCCAACGAATAATAGAGCGAATACGACGCTCTAAAGTTACATCGCCAGGGTAAGCAGGCTCTTGTGCTGCCGGAATAGTGTTTACGTAGTTTGTGGTAATGCCTGTAGGCATATCTACGCCTTCTAAACGAGCTTGCTCTAGTACTTGCTCTAGAAGGTATTGAGCGCGTTCAACGCCCTCTTCTTTCACTACCGACTCAAGCGCTTGCAACCACTCTTTGGTTTCTAACGCGTCAATGTCAACTTTGGTGACTTCAGACATATGGAAGTTTCCTTATGTTTAAAATGCTAAATTTTTATTCGATTAAATCACACGCAGCGATTACAGTGGCTTTGTGCGGCGAAGGCTACGCTCAATTCGCGAACGTTCTTTTCCTGCTTGCAACAAAGCGTCTTCGATAAACGCTAAGTGAGCATTACTCGCTAAGCGAGCCTCTTCCGGGTTGCCGTTAATTACCGCATTCATTAGAACTTGGCGATGATCAGCTAATTGCTCACTGACATCTGACTTTTGTAACAGTACTTCTAGGTTTTGTAATACGTTTTGCTCAAGCAACGGCTGCATACCACGCACCAAATGCAAAAGCACCACGTTATGTGATGCTTCTGCAACAGTATAATGAAAGGCATTAATTGCTTTTGCTTTTTGTTGAATATCGTCTGCGACAGCGGCGATATTCTCAAAACTGTGTTTCACTTTAATAAAGTCGTTTTCAGTACCACGCATTGCCGCGTAAAACGCAGCTATGCCTTCAAGAGCATGGCGAAATTCCAGTAAATCAAACTGCGATTCTGGATGTTTACTCATCAAATTAAATAACGGATCGCTTAATCCTTCTTCTAATTGATTTTTAACAAAGGTTCCGCCCCCTTGACGGCGCGTCACTAATCCCTTTGCTTCAAGCTTTTGGATCGCTTCTCGCAAAGAAGGTCTAGACACTTCAAATTGTTTTGCAAGCTCTCGCTCTGGTGGTAAACGTTCACCAGGCACTAACGAGCCCTCAAGAATCATATTCTCGAGTTGCTCGACGATAACATCTGACAGTTTTGCAGCTTTAATTTTTAGTGACATTGTTAAGCACCGAAATAGAGGTGTGTTTTAACCCTTTGATCCTAAAATGAACTTAGAATTAAAACAGGCTTTTAAGCGCGCCTAATTTAACCAATTCATCGCTTTAAAGGCATCTAAGAGTAGTCTTGAAACCTCAAAGGTAAATTGGTCATACCAAATTTACCCTATACACTATCAAAAACCTGCTTTTCTGTCAAAGTAAAGCATTCAACCCTCTAGTTTACGTTCACGTAAACCGCGTTTCCGCATTTTCCCTAGCGTTGCAATGCATAAACATGGTCTAAAATCGCCACTTTGACTAGGTTAAGCTAAATGGTCATACCAGTTAAATAAGAGAAAAACAGGATGCAATTTGAACTCTGAAACTAAAAGCGGGCACGTTTAACTTAATTAGCCGTGTAGTAAAGTGAAAAAGACAGGCACATCTGTACCCGATTTATTTTAAGAAGCTGGTGATAAATTATAAATAAATTAGGCAGGTGAGGTCTTTTTTCACCTGCTCATTGTCATGTTTAAGCGACCATACCGAACAAGGTCAGTATCGCAATAAGCACTAAATAGAAAAGAATATTGCGTTTAACCAAGCGCATCATGCACGTCGCTTCATATGTGCAGCCGAAATGCTCTACTTCGATTTGTTCAGCTGCAAGTGCTGTATTTGTAACAACTTTACGATTAGAGATTCTAAAATCCAACAAGTACTTTAACCAACAGCTCGTTCCTTTTGAAAAATTACCGATAATCAAAAAGCCAAATGAAGCAACCCGTGCTGGCAACCAATCGAGCCAAAACAGCAGACTTTGTAAGCGCTTGCGATGCATGCTTAATTCATGGTGTTTATCGTTATACGTCCAATCTGCGACCGTTCTTACTGTCGCATATAAGACCGCTCCGGGTGCACCTAAGAGCACAAACCAAAAAATCACTGCGCAATAATGTCGAAAGTTAACCCAAGCCAATGTCTGCCCAAACGTTTCACCCCCGCGCTCTGTTTCTAAACGACGCTGACCCATTTGCAATGCATACAATGTCGCAGCTACTGTATCTCCGCGACTTAAGGCATTGAGATACCCTTTATAATTAGCACGTAGCTGACTACAACCAATCGCCACCAATAATAATGAAATGTTGACGGCAAATTGCCAAATCACAAAATCCGAAAATTGCCAGATCAGGGCGACCGCTAGAGCTGGTAATATGAGCCAAAAAGTAAAACCTAGATTCGAATCTAACCACTTCCCTTCACTTAACCAAGGCGCACTTCTCTCTTTGTATTGCAACAAATAGAATTCGGCTTGCCAATAATTCGCCCTTGCCCCTAAACGCTCGATAACCAGCGCGATAATGATAGAAATTAAAATCATAATGGACTCTCTGCTTTTATTCTCGACCAGTCGAAGCCAACCCCGGGATCGGTTTTACGCCCCGGTGCAATGTGGCTGTGACCCACCACGCGCTCCGCCGTTAATGAATCATATTCAGCAAACAATTGGTCTAACAGACTATTGAGTGCTTCGTATTGTTGCTCGGTATAAGTGTCTCTATCGGTGCCTTCAAGCTCGATACCAATGCTAAAGTCGTTACACCTTGACTCACCTTGGTAATTGGACACCCCGGCATGCCACGCGCGTTTATGAAAAGGAACATACTGTTTTATTTTGCCTTGCCTATCGATAACAACATGAGCAGATACTTTTACTCCCTTTAACGACTCGAAGCTTGGATGAACATCACAATCCACACAGCCCATGAATAAGTCATCAATATAAGAAGTTCCGTATTGCCCCTCGGGCAACGAAATACAGTGTATAACCACCAAACGAATATCGCGCTCAATTGGCCTCTCATCATAAAAAGGGCTTGCGCGAAATTCTGCCTCTGTTAAAACATGGTTAATAATTGGCATGCAGTTGAAATTCTTTGCGAAAATGAGCTGATTTTATCGCTAAAATACCAAGTAATCAGCCAACTTACCACTTAAGTTCAACGAGTCTTACCACTTGGATAAAGAATAGAACACCGTTACCTCTAGTGTCGATAGATTGTACTCAATCCTAAAACCTCGTAAAATCTCGCTCAACTTAACTTTTTATGATTATAAAGAGGCCTTAATGTCATCCCTTTCTCCGTTACCAGCTGCCCTTATCACCCAATTGGTTAAGCAAGCACTTGATGAAGATCTTAATTATCTAAGTGCAGAAGAAGGTGACATTACCGCCCAGCTTATTCCCGCTAGACAACAAAGTAACGCCACAGTGATTACTCGTGAAGATTGTGTATTTTGCGGTCGCGATGTTGTATTGGAAGTATTTAAACAAGTTGATCCTAGTGTACACGTAACGATGTTGGTGAACGACGGTGATAAGGTAAAAGCAAATAGTCCGTTATTTAAAGCCGTAGGTAAGTCTCGCGCTATTTTAACCGCCGAGCGTACGGCGCTGAACTTTGTGCAAACTTTATCTGGTACCGCCACGACAACAGCAAAGTATGTAAAGGAATTGGGCGAGAGCAAAACCAAATTGCTCGATACTCGTAAAACCATCCCCGGCCTTCGCGCATTGCAAAAATACGCCGTAACTTGTGGAGGCGGTAAAAATCACCGCATTGGTTTGTTTGATGCTTTTTTGATCAAAGAAAATCACATTAACGCCTGTGGTAGTATTGCCAATGCCGTTGCAGCAGCTCGCCAAAATCACCCAAGCAAGCCGGTCGAGGTCGAAGTCGAGGATCTAAACGAGCTAAATCAAGCATTAGCGGCAGGTGCTGACATTGTTATGCTTGATAACTTTTCAATTGCTGATATTCAAGAAGCGGTGATTATCACGAATGGAAAAGCTAAACTTGAAGTGTCAGGCAACATGACCATCGAAATCATCCGTGCGTATGCTCAAGCGGGTGTGGATTTTATTTCAAGTGGCGCATTGACCAAAAACGTACAAAGCATCGACCTTTCAATGCGTTTCGACTAATACCAGTCAGGCGAAGGGGAAACCTTCGCCTACCAACCTTCTTTGCAGGCGAGACTTTAACTCTCACTTAGCCTTCGCCAAAACCATTTGCGTTGTAGACAAGACTCTAGGTCTCGCTTAGCCTTCGCCAAAACCATTGGCGTTGTAGGCGAGACTTTACGTCTCGCTTGGCTTTCGCAAAAAACACTTATCGTTCTAGACTGTAATTTGATGTAATTCGGTGTAATGACTAAAGGAACATAAATCATTGACAAGATTCTTAAAAACTCGTTAAATACGAAGAAAGTTTGACCTTGTAACATAACGTTAAATTTCGCCTTGTTATCAGCATAACAAATGTAAATTAACCGCATTGAGTTTTGTGCAAATTACGAATGAACAAAGAAATTTAATCTTTTAGAATGATAACTTCTTGTTACTATCATCATTTAGAATTAAAGTAATACCACGCAATGCCAAATTAGTATGGCCACCTTGTCAAATCAAGGAAGACCTGCCTAAATTAGGGAAGCAAACGGCGTTGCGACGCAACTCAAACTATGGATGTTGAGCTGGGTTGTAGATTGAATGATTTTGCCAAATTTTTTGGCGCTTGTTGAATATCCTTAGGAGAAGATAAGATGACGCAACAAAAACAAAAGGGTTTCACCCTAATCGAATTAATGATCGTAGTAGCAATCGTCGGTATTTTGGCTGCGGTAGCCTTGCCTGCGTATCAAAACTACACGGTTAAAGCTCGTTTCACAGAAGTTATTACCGCGGCAGAATCTGTAAAGTTCACTATGACTGAGTGTATGCAAACCAACAACAACTCTATTACAAGTTGTGATGCTTATGCAGATTTAGGTCTTACAGCACCTGTTGCAACATCAAACGTTGCGTCTGTAACGATTACTGAGACTACCGGTGTTATTACTGCTACAGGTACATCTAGTGCAGGCGGATACACCTATACGTTAACACCACCAACGATTGCAAATGGTTCAACTGTTTCTACGTATGTGTTTGCAAAAGGCGGTACATGTACAACTGCCGGCATTACTAACCTTTGTTAATACAATAAAGGCGGCCATTGAGCCGCCTTGCCTTATATATGCAAAAAAAAGCCAATTCAGAATCAATCGACACCTTTCAGTGGTCGGGCATTAGTGCTCGAGGCAAAAAGCTTGAAGGCGAAATGAATGCGCAAAGTATCGCGTTGCTAAAAGCTCAACTTCGAAAGCAAGGCATTACTCCACTTAAAGTTAAACGTAAACAAGCTCCTTTTCTAAGCTTGTCCACACCAGAAAAAATAACCGCGAAAGATATTGCTGTAGTTACTCGTCAAATCGCAACGATGTTGACGGCTGGCGTACCGTTAATACAGTCATTGGATATGATTTCATCTGGCTCAAAAAATAAATCGCTTTCTAAACTACTCGAGACCATTTCGGATGACGTTAAAGCGGGTCAACCTTTGGCCGCTGCGCTTAGAAAACACCCTCGTTATTTTGACGACTTATATTGCGATCTCATACACTCTGGTGAACAATCTGGCGCACTCGATCGCATCTATGACCGCGTTGCACTGTACAAAGAAAAAGCCGAAGCCCTCAAATCAAAAATAAAAAAAGCAATGTTTTATCCGATTGCGGTCCTCGTCGTTGCATTAATTGTAACGTCTATTTTGCTCGTGTTTGTAGTGCCGCAATTCCAAGATATTTTTAGTGGCTTTGGGGCTGAACTTCCTGCATTTACCCTATTTGTCATAGCAATTTCAGAATTTATGCAAGAGTACTGGTGGATTGGGTTAATCGCCATAGTCGGTTTTATATTTGCCTACAAAGAAGCTCTGATTAAAAGTAAGCAAGTGCGTAACTTTAATGACCGCTTGGTACTTCAGTTACCTGTTGTTGGTGAAATATTAAAAAAAGCAGCCGTAGCGCGCTACGCTAGAACCCTGTCGACGACCTTTGCAGCGGGGGTGCCTTTAGTCGATGCGTTAGATTCGGCTGCTGGGGCGTCTGGCAACGTCATTTATCGTGATGTCATACTTGATATTAAAGCTGAAGTAAGCTCTGGAAATCAAATGAACTGGGCAATGCGTAATTCAAAAGTGTTCCCCGATATGGTTGTGCAAATGGTCTCTATTGGTGAGGAGTCCGGTTCACTTGACAGTATGCTGGGTAAAGTAGCCAGTATTTACGAGCAAGAGGTTGATGATGCCGTGGATGGACTATCTAGTTTGCTCGAGCCGTTAATAATGGCCGTACTCGGTGTAATTGTGGGTGGATTGATTGTCGCCATGTATTTACCGATATTCCAACTCGGTTCCGTTGTCTAATTTTTCAAGGTTGTTGTTATGTTTGAGTTGTTTTCACACACCTTGGTGCTGCTGTCGAGCAACACAGCGTTTTATCTTTTAACCGTTGGTATCGTGTCACTTTGTATTGGTAGTTTTTTAAATGTGGTGATATATCGACTACCAAAACAAATGCAGCTGGGTTGGCAACAAGAGTGTCGAGTGTTTTTAGCTGATGAACTAAAAACCACAGCACCAATAAAGCCAAATAGCGCATCTCGTTTTAATCTCGCGTTTCCTAATTCACACTGCCCATCTTGTAAATCAACATTAAAATGGTGGCACAATATCCCGCTCGTTAGCTGGTTGCTATTAAAAGGTCGATGTGCATTTTGCTCTGCCGTTATCAGCATTCGTTATCCACTCATTGAAGTGAGTACCGCGCTTTTAAGTGTTATGGTGGCTTTTCTATTCGGTCCAACCGAACAAGCGCTTCTGTATATTGTGGTTGTATGGGCATTAATGGCACTGACGTTTATCGACATCGACCATATGCTCCTACCCGATCAAATTACCTTGCCTTTAGTTTGGCTAGCGTTACTTGCCGCCGTTTTTGGGATCACGATTGCCCCATCTGAAGCCATCGTTGGAGCTGCGGTAGGCTATTTAAGCCTGTGGAGTGTCTATTGGTTATTTAAACTCCTGACAGGTAAAGAAGGCATGGGCTATGGCGACTTTAAATTAATGGCCGTCTTTGGCGCTTTGCTTGGCTGGGAGTTTATTTTGCAAATTGTGTTGTTATCGAGTGTGGTAGGTGCTGTTATTGGTGGTGCTCAACTTGCCATTCAAGGCAAAAACAGCGCAACACCAATCCCATTTGGCCCCTACATCGCCGCCGCAGGATTCATTAGTATGTTATTTGGCGATGAAATAAATGCTTGGTACTATGGGCTTTTAACTCCATGAGCCATTGGATAGTAGGTGTCACAGGAGGCATTGGTGCCGGAAAAACAGCCGTCACCAATAAACTACATGAGTGGGGTATAGACATTGTTGATGCAGATGTCATTGCACGAGAAGTGGTTTTACCGGGTACTCAAGCTTTAACTGACATTCAAATTCACTTTGGCGACGAGGTTATTTTACCGAGTGGTGAGCTCAATCGCGCAAAACTTCGTGAAATTATTTTTCAACACCCCAATGAAAAAACGTGGTTAAACGCCTTGCTACATCCGCTCATTCGACAAACTATCGTCGCCCAATTGCACGCTGCGCAATCCAACTATGTTGTACTTGCGGCACCGTTATTGTTTGAAAACAATCTTCACATTCTGTGCAACCGCTCATTACTTGTTGATGTTCCAGTAGAAACACAGCTCGAGCGAACGATAAATCGTGACTTAGTGCCAAAAAAACAAGTCGAAGCTATCATTGCGGCGCAAATGAGCCGCAAAGACAAACTGGCTCTAGCGGACGACGTAATTGATAATAGTCATACACTTGAGCAAACTTATACTAAACTCAACACATTACACCAAACATACCTTAAGCTTGCTAGCAAAACAAAACTCATCGCAACTTAAAGGTACATTATTCTAAATCATGTTAGGATTAGGGTGTTTTAAAAAAGATTGAAGTCCGATCTTAAAAAGAATATGTTGCTTTATCAGCAGCTAATCTTGATAAATTGGATTTATCACTGAAGAACATGCAAAAGGTATTTCATGGAGCAAAACTCCCCACTATTGCGTAAATTTTTGACGTTAGGCCGAATTACAGCCGAACAGGTAAAAGCAAAACAAAAAGACGCAGGTTCCATCGCAGAGTTGATCTCGATATGCAGTGGCATGGATGGTAAAGAGTTAGCAGAGCATTGTTTAGATTTATTTCGAGTGCCCTTTTTCGATCTCAACGAATTTGATATTGACAGCGTACCGAAAGAACTCGTCAAAGAAAAGTTGATCCGCCAACATCATATTCTTCCGTTAAGCCGCAAAGGTCGTAAACTCTACGTTGCAGCCTCTGATCCGACAGATTACGGCGCACTTGAAAACTTCGAATTTAGTACTGGTTTACAATGCGAAGTGGTGGTTGTCGATTATCGAATTCTTGAAAAGAAAATCGATTCTTTATTTGATGCCACGAGTGGCCTTTCAATGTCGGAAGAAGAATTCAGTGAATTCAGTTCTTTAGAAACAGAAGATACCCAAGCGCCGACATCGCAGCAAGACGAAGAAAAAGACGATGCACCTATTATTGTGTACATCAATAAAATCTTGATGGATGCGATTAAGAAAGGCGCATCCGATCTTCACTTTGAGCCTTATGAACACAAATACCGAATTCGTTTTCGTATCGATGGCATCTTGCATGAAATGGCAAGCCCACCTGTAACATTATCGAATCGTTTGTCTGCACGTATTAAAGTGATGTCGCGATTAGATATCGCCGAAAAGCGTAAACCACAGGATGGCCGGATAAAGCTAAAAATATCTGACAAAAAAAGCATCGATTTTCGTGTAAGTACATTGCCGACAATGTGGGGCGAGAAAATTGTAATGCGTATTCTCGATTCGTCTAGTGCCATGCTCGGCATTGATGTACTTGGATACGAAGCCGAGCAAAAACAATTGTATCTAGATGCGCTTAATCAGCCGCAGGGAATGATCTTGGTCACCGGTCCGACAGGTTCTGGTAAAACGGTTTCACTTTATACTGGTTTGAATATTCTCAATAAACCTGAAACCAATATCAGCACAGCAGAAGATCCGGTCGAAATAAACTTAGAAGGTATTAACCAAGTTCAAATCAACACCAAAGCGGACATGACGTTTGCGAATGCCTTACGCGCCTTTTTGCGTCAAGATCCAGACGTGGTCATGGTTGGTGAGATCCGTGATTTAGAAACGGCAGAAATCTCAATTAAAGCGGCACAAACCGGTCACTTAGTACTTAGTACCTTGCACACTAACTCAGCCCCAGAAACGCTCACGCGTTTACTCAATATGGGTGTACCTGCATATAACGTGGCCAGTTCGGTTAGCCTCATTATTGCCCAGCGTCTAGCACGCCGCCTTTGCCCTAAATGTAAACAGCCTGAAACGCTACCACGAGAAGAGTTACTCCGCCAAGGTTTTAAAGAAGTTGATTTAGACAAAGTAACCTTGTTTGCCCCCAATGGTTGTGATCACTGTACCGACGGTTACAAAGGCCGAGTTGGTATTTACGAAGTGGTAAAAATAACCCCAGAAATTGCCCAAGTTATTATGCGAGGCGGGAACAGCCTTGAAATCGCTGAAATGGCTCAAAAAGCAGGATTTGCTAATTTGCGTACCTCAGGATTGCGCAAGGCGGCAGCAGGTGTCAGCTCTCTATCTGAAATTAACCGCGTAACGAGTTTTTAACTCCATCTAAGGTCAAAGAAACGTCGCTTTCCTTGACCTTCATGCTCACCGCGTTAGACTAACGCCAACGTTTAATTCTCGAGATATTTTATGGCCACTGTTGTTGCGTGCCCAACTTGCCAAGCGGATGTTGTTTGGTCCGATCAAAGTCCCTATCGTCCCTTTTGTTCAAAACGGTGTCAGTTGATTGATTTAGGTGAGTGGTCGATGGAAAACCACAAAATCTCCTCTCCCTTACAAAATGACCACGCCTTGTCTGAAGAAGATAAACAGCGCTTAATCGAAGAAGCAGAAGCAATGTTAGCGAAAAATCAGAATGATTTTTTTAATGAGTAGATCTTTTTCATCCCGATATTGCACATCGCTGGTTAAGCACTCGACGCACTGTACCTATTTTATTTATCTAAAGATGCTTCGCTTACTTCGCTAATGAGCGAAGGGCAAACCTTTTGCCTTGTAGGCGAGACTTTACGTCTCGCATAGCAATATCAAACTCGATTCAAGACCAAACAGGCAAGGGTAAACCTTAAATACGTCACATTCAGGCATAAAAAAAAACAACCAAACGCTTGGGGTCAGTACAGTGGTACCAATGGGCGGACTCTGATTTGATTAGGTGTGTCACGCCAAGCGTGACGCTCAAGTCCACTACACTGAAACTAACATTTAAGTCGTCACAATTCAGGCATAAAAAAACCCCAACCAAACGGTTGGGGTCAGTAAAGTGGTACCAGTGGACGGACTCTGATTTGATTAGGTGTGTCACGCCAAACGTGACGCTCAAGTCCACTGCACTGAAACTAACATTTAAGTCGTCACAATTCAGGCATAAAAAAAACCCAACCAAACGGTTGGGGTCAGTAAAGTGGTACCAGTGGACGGACTCTGATTTGATTAGGTGTGTCACGCCAAACGTGACGCTCAAGTTCACTGCACTGAAACTACCATTAATACGTCACAATTCAGGCATAAAAAAAACCAACCTAACGGTTGAGGTCAGTAAAGTGGTACCAGTGGACGGACTCTGATTTGATTAGGTGTGTCACGCCAAACGTGACGCTCAAGTCCACTACACTGAAACTAACATT
>CAPN01000015.1 GCA_000333235.1 Pseudoalteromonas luteoviolacea B = ATCC 29581
CTTGGCTTTGAAATTGGATCGATAGCTAAGACCAATTGATCATAAGCAGTTCGTACTTAGACCAAAAGGTGATCAAGGGTTTTTACACAGCCTGTGCCAAAAGCGGTCACCTTGACAGCGGACGTGTGAAGTCGACTATGGGTCTATAGTCGATATTGAAATGTGTTACCTAACTTTACAACTCAAACTCCTTAAAGCACTCGTCAATTTTTCAATCCAACAATTCAAAATGATATTTCAGGCAATCAGTTCGTCATTTTAGGCAAACATTACTGGCGCTCACTTTCTATACTTATTCTCATAGCAAATGCTGATGAAACTACGAGATCGTTCAGCATTAACTGATGATTTAGTTTTAAACTTAGGAGCGTTCAACATGAATAAAGTCAACTTCCCAAATACAAATGGTCTAGACATCACGATGGCTGGATTGGTCTTTTTTCCAGCAGATTTCAATGAATCAAGCACTTACCCTGCGGTGATTGTTTCTCACCCTGGTGGAGGAGTGAAAGAACAAACCGCGGGCACTTATGCGAGAAAATTAGCAGAAAACGGCTTTGTTGCTCTTGCCTACGACGCATCTTATCAAGGTGAAAGTACGGGTAACCCTCGACAATTAGAAAACCCTCATGTGCGTACAGAAGATGTGAGTGCTGCCATCGATTATTTAACTACTTTATCTTATGTGGATAATAATCGAATTGGTGCCATGGGTATTTGCGCGGGCGCTGGTTATACCGCCAATGCGGCCATCAACGACAGACGTATCAAAGCCCTCGGCACGGTTAGCATGGTGAACATCGGTCAGATGTTCAGAAATGGTTGGGATAACAATGTCAAAGACAGTGACGCATTGTCTTATTTACAAGCGGGTTCTGATTCAAGAACGTCAGACGCAAGTGGCAATGATATTGCCACTATGCCAATGGCACCGCTAAAAGAAGAAGACGCACCTAACGAGGAGCTTCGTCAGGCATGGGAATATTACCATACCGACCGTGCGGCCTATTGCACTGCACCTGGCTTTGGCACGGCTCGAAGCTTAACACAACTGATCAGTTACGATGCTTTCTTTAAAGCAGAAGCATTTCTTACCCAGCCATTATTGACCGTTGTGGGCAGTGATGCTGGCAGTAAATGGATGAGTGATGACCTAATGGAACGCGCTGCATCTACCGACAAAACAATGCATATCATTGACGGTGCCAATCACATGAATTTGTATGATGGTGAAAACGAAATCGAAAACGCCATCAGTGTATTAGCCCCCTTCTTTGCTCGTACTTTAGCTTAATTTCTAACTTAATTCTTAGCTTAAATTTAATTTAGAAGCGGCACCGCTTACCGCTTCTAAAAGGAGAATATAATGAACACTCAGAACGTTACTTTTCAAAATCACAACATGAACTGGCCAATGGCAGCACTGGTGCTTTACCCGGACAACTTTGATGAGAACTTAACCTACCCAACAGTAATCAGTGTACACCCGTTTGGTAGTTGTAAAGAACAAACCTCTGGCGCCATTTATGGTCAAGCACTGGCACAAGCGGGGTACCTTGTTATTGCTTTTGATGCTAGTTTTCAGGGCGAATCAGGTGGCATGCCTCGATACATTGAAGATCCATCACAACGGGTTGAAGATATCAGTCGGGCTATCGATTATGCCGTCTCACTACCTTTTGTCGATTCAAATCGTATTGCGGGTATCGGTGTGTGTGGCGGCGGTGCCTACATCATTAATGCCGCACTAACCGAAAAGCGTTTGAAAGCGGTAGTAGGTATCACGCCGGTTAATTTAGGGCGATTATTTCGCGAAGGATTTAGCGAATATAATCCACTTGGCGCGTTAACAGCGATGGCCGAGCAGCGCACTATCGAGGCCAAAGGTGAAGCGTTACAGGTTAATGAACTTTTACCATCTTCTCCTGATGTGGCAACTGAGCTAGGCTTGACTGAGCGAGATGTTTTTGAAGCGACGGATTACTACAAAACAGCGCGCGGTCAAAGTGAAGGCGGCGCCACGAAAATGGTATTTTCCAACGCACAACGGATCCTCAGTTGGGATGCCTTTGCTTTTACCGAAACGCTGCTTACGCAACCGGTCATGACCGTAGTAGGGAAAAATATCGGCGCATTTGGTGCTTATCGCGATGGTCAGGAAGTTTATGGTAAAGCAATTGCTAGTCAAGACCGTCAACTTGTCGAACTAGATGGCATTTCCCATTACGATTTATACGATAAAGATGAGCCTGTCTCTCTTGCGATGGAGCACATCCTGCCATTTTTGGAAAAGCATATTGCGTAATAAGCAACCGAATAATTGATAAAAGTATGTCGCTCAGGGATTTGGTCGGCATACCGATTATAAGGATGAGCCAGTTATGAAATGGGCATTAATCACATCACTGGGATTAGCGCTGACTATACTTTTAAGCGCCTTAGCCGTTGCATTGTTTGTAACCGTAACCGAAAAAAATCAGCTTGAGGACAACAGCAAATTACTGAATGATAATGCTGCTGTTGGTATAAAAAGCGCCAAAACCGTGGTGATTGTATTTTCCCGATCAGGCAACACCCACGTGCTTGCAAACCATATTGCTTCATTGCATAACGCGGATGTGAAAGTAATTGCAGCAGAAGATTACGCATTGGGTCTTCCCGGTTGGATACGAGCGCTATATGATGCACGTAGTCATATTGCGTCAATTATACCTGAAGCACTCAATTTACAGCGCTATGATACAGTATATTTAGGGTCGCCAATATGGCTTTATAGTCCAGCACCACCGATTTGGCAGTTTGCCAAGAGCAATACGTTTACGAACAAGCATGTCGTGTTGTTTAACACGTTTAACAGTAAGTTTGAGCAAGGTTTTATTGATGAGTTTGAATCCTTGGTGAAACAAAACGGTGCGGTTTCATTTTCGCATCAGGCGATAAACAGAGGCAGAATGGGAAATCAACTTTCCCCACAGAATATGCTTGATGCCTACGATAAATTATACCAAGGGGTATCCAATGAATCATAAGCAAAATGCCGCTACCAATGATGAACTACTTCAGCTAGTAAGAGAATTTACCCGCAAAGAAGGAGATTTTGAATCGGGTATTCAAGGTCTGACTATCCATGTTCGCAATGCCCCCACTGAACCCTTACATTGCATCTACACACTCAGCCTAGCCGTTGTTCTGCAAGGTTCTAAAGAGCTTTTGCAAGATAATGAAGTAACTTACTGTAATCCGGGGCAAGCTATGCTGACAACATTTGATTTACCGGTTGTCTCTCATGTGTCTACCGCTTCTCGACATGCACCTTTTATTGCGCTGATTTTAAAATTAGATTATTCACTCATTATGCAATCCTGTTTGGAGTTAAAGCTCTCCAAACCGCCAAGGGATATGAAGTTTCAAGCGTTATCGTCATACGACGTCGACGATGGCCTTCTAGATGCGTTAAAGCGATTACTAATGCTGGAGAAACATCCTTCGTTAAAAGCAGGATTATTGCCGCTCATTGAAAAAGAAATTGTCGTGCGTCTACTGGATAGTCCTCATGGCATGCACCTTCGCCATATGGCTGCATTAGGCTCACCAAATGGCAATATATTAAAAGCTGTTACCTGGTTAAAGCAGAATTTTGCACAGGCGATGAGCATGAACGAACTGGCTGAACAAGCACACATGAGTGCGTCAACATTTAGGCAACATTTTAAGGCATTAACTGGCACGAGCCCGCTGCAATATTTAAAAACCATACGCTTACAAGAAGCCAGAGATCAAATGTTGGTAAACGGTGTTGATGCAACATTGGCTAGCAACTTAGTCGGCTATGAGAGCTCTTCGCAGTTTAGTCGGGAATACAGTCGATTGTTTGGCCTTCCCCCTCAAAAAGACATCCAACGTTTGCGAGAAGTGCATCAAGTATATTGAGAAGGTATTAACTCCCCTTACCTGAGAGGTTTTTTTACTTTAGTTTCGCTCATTAACCTCCAACGTCGGCCATTGAGCGATTTCTTCAAGTTTATTAGCATCAACGTTGATGTTTGTCATTCGCTTATAGAAGCCCTAAGCTATTCTGTTTTATCTTTAAACTCGCACAAGTCTTCAATAATGCACGAGCCGCACTTTGGCTTACGGGCGGTACACACATAACGGCCGTGTAATATAAGCCAGTGGTGCACATCCACTTTAAACTCTTTAGGAACCACTTTTTCAAGCTTTTGTTCAACGGCTACCACGTCTTTACCCATGGCAAACTTGGTGCGATTAGACACCCGAAAAATATGGGTATCAACGGCTATAGTGGGCCAGCCGAAAGCGCAGTTTAAGACAACGTTTGCGGTTTTGCGGCCAACGCCGGGCAGGGACTCTAACGCTTCACGGTTTTCTGGTACTTGCGAATCGTACTTTTCAACGAGTATTTGCGACAGCTTGACCACATTGGCAGCTTTTGAGTTGAATAAACCGATGGTTTTTATGTATTCCTTTAGGCCATCTACGCCAAGCGCGGCGATTTGCTCTGGTGTATTGGCAACAGGAAATAGCTTCCGCGTCGCCTTATTGACGCTGACGTCGGTGGCTTGGGCTGAAAGCGTAACAGCTACCAAGAGCTCGAAGGGCGTGCTGTACTCCAACTCTGTTTCAGGGTGCGGGTTTTCATCTCTTAGTCGAGTCAGAATTTCAATACGCTTTAGTTTATTCACAGGGCCCTCTTAACTTAAACTCGTAACGCGTGCACGTGGTGCTTTTTCAGGTGCTACTTGAAGTTGCTTCGCTTTTTGTTTGGCATCATAGCTGTTTTTAAGCGCGATTAATAAACCTAGGCCGATAAATGCACCTGGCGGTAAAATGGCAACTAAAAGTTGGTTATCGAACTGGAAAATCTCTAGTCGTAATATAGCTGCCCAATCGCCAAGCAGCAGGTCAGCGCCGTCGAACAGGGTACCTTGACCAATAAGTTCTCGTGCGCCGCCGAGGACCACTAAAACTGCGGTAAAACCAAGCCCCATCATTACACCATCGAGCGCAGAGAGGCTGGCTGTATTTTTACTTGCAAAGGCTTCTGCACGGCCAATAATTGCACAGTTGGTTACGATCAACGGGATAAAGATCCCGAGCGATTGATATAAACCAAACGTGTAAGCGTTCATCAATAGTTGCACAACAGTAACGAAAGCCGCAATGATCATGACAAAGACAGGAATGCGAATATCTTTTGGCACCCAGTTACGAACCAATGAAACAGTAACGTTTGAGCCGACTAAGACTAACAATGTTGCAATACCAAGTCCAAGTGCATTTGTGACCGTCGAGGTGACTGCTAATAACGGACACAAACCTAAAAGTTGAACGAGCGCGGGATTATTTTTCCAAAGGCCTTCCTGAATTATGGTATTAACATTACTCATTTGTCATTACTCCACATTCATTAGGCAGTGTGAAAATCGTAGCAAAGTTCTGCTGGCCAAACCAAACGGCGGCCGCGACAGAATTAACCACCGCACGAGGTGTAATAGTGGCGCCCGTAAACTGATCAAAGTCACCGCCATCACGCTTTACTTTAAATTTAGGATCGTTACTGCTTGTTAAAGCTTGGCCAGAAAAGTGCAATATCCAGTCGGATTTCGCCGGTTCAACTTTGTCACCAAGTCCAGGAGTTTCTTCGTGGTGAGTAACACGGACCCCCGAAATTCGACCTGAACGCTCAATTGCTGTGATCATATCAATGGTACCGCTGTAACCGTCTTTGGAGGTGTGCTGCATTACCAGTGCAACGGGCTCGTTGTCTAACCGTGCACGATAGATTGTGTAAACACCCTCTGGTCCCAGTGCCGGATCGCTACTTCGCACACAGTCTTGTACGAGAATGTTGTTAAACTTATCGGCAGATAGTACGTCAGTTAACAGTTTTTGCAGCTGAAGCCTATTTTGTTCGGCAATCTTTGGTTTCGTGAGTTCATTGACAAGTGCTACTGCAGCGGTGGTTGCTAATGCAAAACCCATTAAAATTAATCCATTGCGTGACATTGATTGAAATATCATGCTTGACCTCCATGGCCATAAACGCGAGGCTGAGTATAATGATCGATGAGTGGCACTGCCATATTCATAATAAGAACCGAAAAGGCCATTGCATCAGGGTAGCCACCATGAGCACGAATTAAATAGGTCAACAGGCCAATACTTGCACCAAAGATCAACCTACCACGATTAGTTGTACTCGCCGACACCGGATCGGTGGCTATGAAAAATGCCCCAAGCATAGTGGCGCCACTGAATAAATGGATTATTGTGCCTGCTTCTTGCCCTGGTGCGAAAACATAACCGATAGCACTTGCAAGACCCAATACGCTTAGCAAAGCAACTGGAATGTGCCAATTAATGATGCGTTGTTGCAAAAGCACTAGGCCTCCTAGTAAAAACGCGCCATTTATCCAGGCCCAACCCAGTCCTGAATGTTCGCCAAAGACGGGTGATTGCATCGCTTCATTTACAGTAAGCCCCTGTGCAACCGCTTGTTTTATGGAGTCGAGAGGCGTAGCCATAGTAATGCCGTCAATCGTTACCCTAGCAGATTCTAGGGAAAGACCAGAAGACGTTTGTTCAAATAATACCAAGCAAATTGTTTCTAGCAAGTTCATATCATTTGCACTGATTGATACAACCGGCGACCATGCGGTCATTTGAACTGGAAAAGAAATAAGAAGCAGGACATAACCTGCCATGGCGGGATTAAATAGATTATATCCAAGTCCCCCATAGAGTTGCTTAACGAGAATAATCGCAAAAGCACAACCAATCACAATGATCCACCAAGGAGCGAGAGGCGGAATACTAAGGGCAAGCAAAACACCAGTTAGCCAAGCGCTACCGTCTTTAAGTACAGGAAGGACAGGTTTGTTGCGCATTTTCAACATTGCAGCTTCGGCTGCGGTGACGGTGATAAGTGCTAAGGTAAGTTGCACTATCACGCCAAACCCAAAAAATACAACTTGTGCAATAAGTCCTGGAATACACGCCGCAATTACCGTTAGCATTACTCGAGAAACTGTTTTATGACTATGATTGTGGGGGGACGAGGCCATAGTTAACATCATGATGTTTCATTCCCATCTTCATTATTTACTTTGGCAGCCAGTGCTGCTTTTTTGGCTTTCGCACGGGAAATTGCCGCAGCAACCGCGGCTTTTCGTTTGTCATCTGCGGTGTCTGCTCCTTTTGAGTCCGTCTCAACATCTTGAGCGTCTGCACTCGTGGCATCGTTTACACTTTCGCGTTGCTGCGCGGCTTTTTTAGCTTTTGCACGAGCAATTGCCGCAGCAACTGCGGCTTTGCGTTTGTCGTCTGCGGAGTCTGGTCCATTTGAGTCCGTATCAATATCTTGAGCGTCCGCACTCGAGGCATCGTTTACACTTTCAGGTTGCTGCGCGGCTTTTTTGGCTTTCGCACGGGCGATTGCCGCAGCTACTGCGGCTTTGCGTTTGTCGTCTGCGGAGTCTGGTCCATTTTTGTCCGTATTAGCATCTTGAGCGTCCGCACTCGAGACATCGTTTACACTTTCGGGTTGCTGCGCGACCTTCTTGGCTTTGGCACGGGCGATTGCCGCAGCAACCGCGGCTTTTCGTTTGTCGTCTGCGGTGTCTGGTTCATTTGAGCCTGTACCAATATTCTGAGCGTCCGCACTCGAGGCATCGTTTACACTTTCGGGTTGCTGCGCGGCTTTTTTGGCTTTCGCACGGGCAATTGCCGCAGCAACTGCGGCTTTTTTATCTTCACCACAAGGTTTACTTTGGCTCGAGTCGTTTTCATTCGTCTGAGCTGCTTTTTTTGCTTTGGCACGAGCAATTGCTAAGGCAATCGCTTCTTTTTTCGGATCATTTGATTTAGGCTCACTATGGGTTTGCTGCTCTTTTTGCTCTTTGTAACGGCGGGCTTCTTCTTTCCGTCTTGCTCGCTCTTGTACAACCTTAGAGTTGTCTGGCAACATTTCTTGGCCTGTTTGTGCTTTTCGTGCTTTTGCTCTTGCTATCGCTTCGGCCACAGCGTCTTTTTTATCCGATTGCTTTGCAACACGTGACATAGCTTCGGCCACTTTTTGTTTTTCTTCTGCACTTTTTATGGTTGTCTGAGCTGCTTTTTTATGACGATTTTGACGTTCTTCCATCTCACGCTCTAAACGTGCTTTACGAAGTTCAAATCGTTCTTTTGCACGTTCGGCTTTAATTTTTTCTAATTTTTGCTCACGGATCTCTGCCTTGGCTACCCGGTAATATTGTACTAAAGGAATTTCACTCGGGCACACATAAGAACATGCGCCACATTCGATACAATCAAACAGGCTATATTCTTCCAGTTTTTGATATTCTTTTCCTTTAGCAAACCATTGTAATTGTTGTGGCAGTAACGTTTGTGGGCACGCATCAGCACAAGCACTACAACGAATACAGGCTTTTTCTTCACCTTCAACAGCTAGCTCTTGGTTATCAGGTGCTAAAATGCAGTTTGTGGTTTTAACCACAGGAATTCTAACACTGGGTAAGGTAAAGCCCATCATTGGACCACCCATGATCACTCTTTGTTCAGGCACAGGATTAAATCCTTGGTTATCAAGCAAATGTTTTATCTCTGTGCCAATCAATGCCCATACATTGCGTTTTTGTCTAATGGTGTTGCCAGTTACTGTCACAACGCGTTCAATGAGTGGCTTTCCTTCAGTGATCGCTTCTGATATCGCAAACAATGTTCCCACGTTTTGTACGATAACTCCAACATCTGCGGGAATTCCACCACTCGGAACTTCTTTTGACGTTAGTACTTTAATTAACTGTTTTTCACCACCGGATGGGTATTTAGTCGGGATAGAACGAACCAATACGTCAGTTAACGTTTTACACCCTTCAGTCATGGCTTGCAGAGCGTCTGGCTTGTTATCTTCAATCGCGACGAGGACTCGCTTGGGTGAAAGCAAGTGTTTCATTATAGCGATTCCATTGGCAATATTTGTTGCATACTCGCGCATTAACGTGTCGTCAGCGGTAATATAAGGTTCGCATTCAACCCCATTTACAATTAAATATTCAATAGGTGCCTGTGTATCGGCTTTAATATAGGTCGGAAAGCCTGCCCCGCCCATGCCTGCTATTCCCGCATTGTGAATAATGTCGACAAGCGTTGTTTTATCAAGTTTTGCAAAGTCCAAATGGCGTTGCAGTTCTATCCATTGCTCTTCTCCATCAGGCTCGATAATGACACTAAGTTCAGGTAATGCAGATGGGTGGGCACTTATTGCCGGCTTAATCGCTGTAATGAAACCCGAGGTTGGCGCATGGACTGGTAGCGACCAATTCGCTTGAGGTTGAGTGAGTGCTTGGCCTTTTAAAACCCTATCACCAACTTTCACAAGTAAAACCCCATTTGCGCCGATGTGTTGCTTGATAGGAATTACCAGTTTATCAGGTAGCGGTAAACGGCCAATAGGCAGCAAGTTTGAAATCGATTTTTGCTCTGGAGGGTGAATGCCACCAGGAAACTGCCACAATTCGCCGTTATCAATTTGTTCAAGTAATAAATCCACTTAAACCTCTTAGTCTATCTGAGTCACGGGAATGGCGTTGAGTTGCCATTTCCAATTTTGTTTATTTTCAGCTACTGGGATCATATCAATACAATCAACAGGGCAGGGATCAACGCATAAGTCGCAACCAGTACATTCGTCTGCAATCACGGTGTGCATTTGCCTCGTCGCGCCAACAATAGCATCGACAGGGCATGCTTGAATGCATTTTGTACAGCCGATGCATTCGTCTTCGCGAATATAGGCCACTTTTTTCATTGGTTCTGCTTCTTCACCGCCAGCCAATGGTTTAGCCTCAACTCCCATTAAATCAGCAAGTTTTTTAACGGTCGCTTCACCACCCGGTGGGCATTTATTTACCTCATCACCATTAGCAATAGCTTCTGCGTAGGGACGACATCCAGGGTAGCCACATTGCCCACATTGTGTTTGAGGCAAAATAGCATCAATTTGATCAACGATAGGGCTACTTTCGACTTTGTATTTTATTGCCGCATAGCCTAAGACGAGTCCGAATATAAGCGCTAAAAGTCCAAGCGCCAACAATGCGTAAAATAGAGTCATATCAAAATTTCACCAATCCAGAAAAGCCCATAAACGCTAGCGACATTAATCCTGCCGTGATCATGGCAATTGAAGCACCTTTAAATGGGGTTGGCACATCTGCGATGGCTAAACGTTCGCGAAGTGCAGCAAAAAGAACAAGCACTAGTGAAAAGCCAACAGCGGCACCAAATCCATAAAGAGCTGATTCGATGAAAGTATGGTCTTTTTTGAGATTTAATAATGCAACGCCTAAAACTGCGCAATTCGTTGTGATTAATGGTAAGAAAATACCGAGTAAACGGTATAGGGTAGGGCTTGTTTTTTTAACCACCATTTCGGTAAATTGTACCACCACTGCGATTACTAAGATAAAGCTCATGGTGCGCAGGAATTCAAGGTCTAGTGGGACAAGTATATATTGATTTACGAGGTAACTGCTTACGGAGGCGAGTGTTAGCACAAAGGTGGTTGCCAGTGACATGCCAATTGCAGTATCTAATTTACCAGACACGCCCATAAATGGACACAGCCCGAGAAACTGCACCAATACGAAGTTATTGACTAACACCGTGCCAATCAGCAGAAGTAAATAATCGCCCATTTTTGCCTCATGCCTTTAAATAATCTCAGTATTATCGCGTTTTTGGCGCAGTTTAACAATAATACCGACAGCCATTAATACCTGATCACTTTGAATTGTCTTCATAGGCGTTAATTAGGCTTTAACGAAGTAGGAAATTAGCGATAATTAACGAATTGGAGTAGGACAGTGTAGATATGTAGGTAAGTGAATATTGGATCTGTTGTTTGAATCGCTTTTTTTGCTGAATTCGTTCTAATCGCGATTCGTAGGAAAAGAAAAAGGAGCACAGGGCTCCTTTTCGTTATAAAAATTGTTGTTAACTTAGATTTCTTTTGGCTTTTCGATGTAATAACCCTGAACACCATCTAAACATAACGTTTCAACTATGTGTTTTTCTTCTTGGCTTTCAACACCTTCAGCAAATACACTCACTCCGATACGATGGGCAAGGTCGACCATTAAGCGCATAAAATATTGATTGTTTTTATCTTCTTCAAGTCCGCGAGTGTAACTTGCATCCATTTTGATAAAATCAGGCTTAAGATCGCGGAAAAATTTAAATGAGGTAAGACCTACACCAAATCGTTCTACGGTAATACGAGCTCCCACCCGATGGACCATGTCGATAAAACGGCGGCTAGCTTTAATATTTTGTTGTAACCCAAATTCACTAACTTCAAAAATGAGCTTTGAAGAAATGTTCACTTCTTTGAGTAAACGTCGCTCAAGCCAAATCACAAATTGATCGCTGTGCGCACTTGATGCAGTGATATTGATGCCGAAAAACTTTTCATTAAAGTTACGTGTTTTTATGAGTTCGAGCGAGGTTTCGACGATGAGTTTATCGATTTCAACAGCCATATCGAGTTTCTCAGCCATTGCTAAGAAAGAAGCAGTAGGCAACATTTGGCCATCTTCAGTTGTAAAGCGCGATTGAATCTCTGCATAGGCTTTGACATTTTTGCCAACTGGCATAATGTTCTGCATCATTAATTTTACGCGCTTACTATCGATAACTTCACGAATAACTCGACGCCAGTTTTGATTGCCAAAACCGGCGCTTACGTTATTGACCAGATCTGACTCGCGTTGCAGGTGCCAAGCATTTGCTTGTTTGCTTTGCGCCATACTTAGCGCGTTATCCACAACAGATAGTAACTCACCGAGAGGTTTACCACTTTCGTACGTCACGATACCCGTATTTGCGACTGAACTTAGTTCTTGGTTTTGCTGATACTGAGTAAAACGAGCTTGTAATGTATCACCAAATTGTTCAGCTTCTTTAGAGGGAACATTAGGTAGGACAATTGCGAAGTCTGAACTATTCACACGAAATACCTGGCTTTGAGAATAGGTTCCACTCACGTGGCGAATAATTTCAGATACGGATTTAACGTATTCGTCGCCTTTTTGATAGCCGCGTGTCTGGTTAATGATTTGTAGCTCGCTGCAACGAACCATTGCAAGCGTACCAAAGCTTTTCTTCGGGCTCGATTCAATATGTTGTTCATAATACTCAACAAACATATTGCGGTTGCCTAGTCCAGTTACAACATCTTTATAAGCTTCTTGTTTAATGCTTTGCGCGGCATTTTGAATGTCTTCTTGCTTAGTTCGTAGAAACTGAGCTAAGCGATTGAATGACGGGGCAAGTTCAGACCCAAGATCATGGAGAACGGCTGTATTAAAATCTGAACTAACTTGGGCGTTCTGTTGATTTTGAGTGATATAGACGTCAACTGCATCCGCAACCGTCATACTGACACGACGATTTAAGCGTTTGTAGATTGCTTGCATATATACAACAGGAATAAATGCGACTAATGCAGAGATTATAAACATTAATATCAGCGCATTTTGTAATAGCGCCGCTTGACTGGACGCGTTAATGACGAATTCTATTTTAATGTCTTTTGCTTTATTAACAGCAAATTGGGGACGTATTGAGTTGAAAATACTTTCGATTAAACTCACACCAAAAGGCAGCTGACTAGGTTGTGCAACTTGTAAGATGGTTTTTCCATCGTAGTCTCGAATAATAAATGTTGAGAAAACTTGT
Organism: Pseudoalteromonas luteoviolacea B = ATCC 29581; assembly: GCA_000333235.1. Taxonomy (GTDB): domain Bacteria; phylum Pseudomonadota; class Gammaproteobacteria; order Enterobacterales; family Alteromonadaceae; genus Pseudoalteromonas; species Pseudoalteromonas luteoviolacea_D. Next base: position 12,763 of record CAPN01000015.1, read on the forward strand.
CCGTTGTTTAATGCAAGGTTTACATGTTCAACAGATACTTCATCAAGGGTTTTATTTTCGATGTAGCGAGTGACCATCGTTTGAGTACTGACTTGCGCGTCATTGACTGCTTTGTCGAATCCATTAGCGACGAGAAGAACACCAATGAATGAGAAAAGGATCCATGAAAGGAGCTGCAAGATTATTAGTTTTTTGAAGCCTGCCATAATGCCTGTCTTGTTAACTCGAACCGAGAAAGTTTTTAACGCAACTGATGTCGGTTGCTTAAATCCCATTTAAACCAGAGTAGGGTAGTAGAATTGGATTAAAAAGTCTAACAAAAACTTTATATTGGCTCCCCCTCCCCGACTCGAACGGGGGACCTGCGGATTAACAGTCCGTCGCTCTAACCAACTGAGCTAAGGGGGAACTAAAAAAGACATTAAATCGGTGGCTCCCCCTCCCCGACTCGAACGGGGGACCTGCGGATTAACAGTCCGTCGCTCTAACCAACTGAGCTAAGGGGGAATCGATTTAATTTTTGTTGAATTGGCTCCCCCTCCCCGACTCGAACGGGGGACCTGCGGATTAACAGTCCGTCGCTCTAACCAACTGAGCTAAGGGGGAAGCGCGTTGTATTCAACGGAGCGAGATATTAATGACCACACCTAAGTGTGTCAACCATAAAAGTCATCAAGTATAAAAAAAAATGACTGTTCGTTGATTTTATGTTCGATTTGCTGTCATTTAATGCAATCGCAGTCAGTATTATTAACTTACTAAGGACAAAGAGCGCAATTCAGGCATGCTAAAAAATATTAAAGATAAGTCAAGATTGGGGTTTTGACTATTTAGGGTGCTTTTTTAAGCGAAGTGCACGAAAATAGATGTTATTAAATTTCTATTATCTAAAGCCTCAAATACAATGGGTCGTTTTGTGCAATTTCTATCCGATCCTGTGCGGCTTAACATCAAAAGATCCGCGAAGTTTTGTAATAAATTAGCATTATCTATGTCAAACATGTATTAAAGTATCTTAATAACAGTAGGTTAGCTTTTCTATCATTGGAATAAATACAACCTAGAGAGGCCCTATTTTTCGATTAATGTCCATTGATTACGTTTCGCATACTGTAGATTGAATAGAAAATGATCGGATTTCAATCTGTTTGAGATCATAAGATCGCGCTATAACCCACAATTTATATGACTTGTGAAGAGTTATCCACTGTTTCTGTGGATAACCTTGTTTATTATTTTTTTAAAACTTATTTCAGCCCACGTATTGCTTGCGTTGCAAGGGATGCAAGGATTTTTTTATGTTTTTTTTAATTAAATAAAAACAATGAGTTATGTTTTTGGCGGTTAGATGAGCAAATCTAACGGCAAGCCTTTATGTCTGGTTTAATTTTGCACTGGGATTGTGCAAAATTAATGCGTGGTTTGGTCAAAATTGTAAATTTTTTGACACAAACTGGCATGGCTTAGTTTTAATCCACTTTTCGACTTAAAAAGCTATTTTTAGCTATATATCCAAGTTATCTCAAGGTGCGTGTTCAGCAAGATGTTTTTGGCTATTAAGGGCGAGGATGGTCTAATACAGAGTAGTCTACGTTGATCGCATTACATAAAACGTGGCTTCTCTGGAGCTGTTCATTTTGTCCAATTTTTCGTTTAAAAGACTCAATACCTAAACAATTTGAAGCAACGCATCTTCAAATAGATAGGGTAAAAAGGCGACTATTCCTTCGTCTTTTTGCCTTAAACTGAACCACGTGGGCAGCTTTGAATCTTGCAACTTGCGGTGGCTCGGGGATGGAAATCTGCGAATATAGAGAGGCAATCTTTTTTATGTCATGCGGTAAGCGATATCGCCAAATGAATTTTTAAGTCACTTTCAAAAACTTTGCAATTATCGATTGATCGTAGCCTAGTGGTTAGGGATGCTTTATTATGTTTGTTGCCTTATAACAGCTTTACGTTTTCATGACTATTCAAGCCAATTACAGCAAAATTTTACATGGTGATATCGCCAACACACTCAAAGACATGACGATTCCAATGATATTTGGAATGATCACCTTGATGATGTTTAACTTAGTCGACACATTTTTTATTAGTATGTTGGGCACTGAGCCGCTAGCGGCGATCAGCTTTACCTTTCCCGTCACATTTACTGTGATTAGCTTGGCCATTGGTTTAGGCATTGGGACATCGGCTGTAATAGCAAAAGCATTAGGTAGTGCAAATTTAGATGAAGCAAGATTTGATGCTACGGTTGCTTTACTTCTTTCTGCGGTTTTGGTTTTTATTCTTTCTTTCGTTGGATTTCTGTTGATTGACCCTATTTTCTCTTTGCTTGGGGCAGGCAAAGCGGTAATGCCATTTATCCACGATTATATGGAAGTGTGGTTTTTAGGCAGTGTGTTTTTGATTATGCCGATGATAGGCAATTCAGTCTTAAGAGCAAATGGTGATACTAAAACACCGAGTATAGTGATGGGCGGAGCTGGAGTAATCAACGCAATTTTGGATCCGATCCTCATATTTGGATTTGGTCCAATTGACGCAATGGGCGTTCAAGGCGCTGCTGTGGCAAGTGTCATATCTTGGACGGTTGCGGTTGGTATTATTTTTCATCTTTTGATTTTTAAAAAGCAGCTGCTGAGCCTAAATTCGAACGGGCGTTCGTTAAATCTAGCCGCGCGAAAAATTTTAAAAATTGGTGTGCCGGCGGCTGGGGCAAATATGTTAACACCTATTGCAATGGCTGTAATGACGGCCATTATAGCCGGTTATGGACCAGCAGCGGTGGCGGCATTTGGCGTAGGAAGCAGAATTGAGTCAATAGCAAGTTTGGTAATACTCGCGCTTTCTATGACATTGCCACCTTTTATTAGCCAAAATTTTGGTGCGAACCGATTTGACCGCGTGTTAGATGCTTACACGTTAGCCATAAAATTTGTATTAGGTTGGCAACTTTTTATCTATCTGGTTTTGGTGGTAAGCAGTTATTGGATTAGTCATACGTTCGCGACTGAAGAAAAGGTCCAGCAGATTATAGTCTTGTTTATCATGACCTTGCCTTTGAGTTACGGTTTACAGGGAGTGATTATACTGTCAAATTCCTCGTTTAATGCATTGCATAAACCAATGAACGCATTGTTCTTAAGTATCGTTCGATTATTTGTATTTTATGTGCCATTTGGGATTGTTGGCAGCTATATCGCCGATCTTAAGGGATTGTTTATTGGCGCGGCAATAGGCAATCTATTTACTGCTATCATCGCGTTCGTTTGGTTCATGAAAACGGTTCATAAGTTAAAAGACGTGGCGCAATCGGAGGATAAAGTATGAATGATACCTTTGAATTAGTCTCGGATTTTCAACCAAGTGGCGATCAGCCCACTGCAATTGCACAATTGATTGAGGGGCTAGACAGTGGTTTAGCGCATCAGACGCTGCTTGGAGCTACGGGAACGGGCAAAACCTTCACGATGGCCAATATCATCGCTAAAACCAATCGACCGACGATTATTATGGCTCATAATAAAACCTTGGCCGCGCAGTTGTATGGTGAAATGAAGGAATTTTTCCCAAATAATAGTGTCGAGTACTTTGTATCTTATTATGACTATTACCAGCCTGAAGCTTACGTAGTTGCTAGTGACACCTTTATTGAGAAAGATGCGTCGATAAATGAACATATCGAACAAATGCGACTGTCGGCAACTAAAGCGGTGTTAGAGCGCAGAGACACTATTATTGTTGCGTCGGTGTCTGCTATTTATGGTTTGGGTGATCCAGATTCTTACATGAAGATGATGCTCTTATTAAAAGTAGGAGAAACCGTTGATCAAAGGGATATTTTGCGTCGGCTTGCCGAACTTCAATATACACGCAATGACATTGATTTTAGTCGTGGCACATACCGGGTAAGAGGCGAGGTCATCGATATTTTCCCAGCAGAATCGGACTCTTACGCTGTAAGAGTTGAACTGTTTGATGATGAAATCGAACGTATTAGTTATTTTGACCCGCTAACTGGTGCTCTTGAAAAGCATGTAATCAGGGCGACGATTTATCCAAAAACACATTACGTGACGCCAAGAGAAAAAGTGCTCGATGCAATTGAGCAGATTAAAATAGAACTTAAAGCGCGGCGTGCTCATTTACTTGCAGAAAATCGACTTATAGAAGAACAGCGAGTTGCACAGCGAACACAGTATGACATTGAAATGATGTTGGAGCTTGGTTATTGCTCAGGTATTGAAAACTACAGTCGCTATTTAAGTGGGCGAGGACCTGGTGAGCCACCACCGACCCTTTTAGACTATTTACCAGATGATGCGTTGATGATCATTGATGAGTCGCACGTTACCGTATCGCAAGTTGGTGCAATGTATCGTGGTGATAGAAGTCGAAAAGAGAATTTAGTTGAATACGGATTTCGTTTACCTTCAGCTATGGATAATCGACCACTCAAGTTTGAAGAATTTGAAGCCATTTCACCGCAAACGATTTACGTTTCGGCCACGCCAGGGGACTATGAACTTGAGCGCAGCGCAGGTGAAGTTGCAGAGCAAGTTATTCGTCCGACCGGACTGCTTGATCCGCTTATTGAAGTCCGCCCAGTAGGACCACAAGTTGATGATTTGTTGTCAGAAATCTACAAGCGAGTGGCAATTAATGAGCGGGTTTTAGTGACGACATTAACAAAACGAATGTCAGAAGATCTGACCGATTACTTAAACGATCATAATGTTAAAGTGCGTTATTTACACTCAGATATTGATACGGTTGAACGGATGGAAATTATTCGTGATCTACGTGCAGGCGTATTCGACGTGTTAGTGGGTATCAACTTGCTTCGTGAAGGTTTAGATATGCCAGAAGTATCTTTAGTTGCGATTCTAGATGCAGACAAAGAAGGCTTTCTTCGCTCTGCAAGGTCGCTTATCCAGACGATAGGTCGTGCAGCACGACATTTAAATGGAAAAGCAATTTTATATGGTGATGTGATCACTAAGTCAATGCGAAAGGCGATAGATGAAACGGAGCGTCGAAGAGCAATTCAGCATGCTTACAATGAACAGCATGGTATAACGCCAAAAGCGTTGGTCAAGAAGATCACCGATGTTATGGATACAGGCGAATCTGCAACACAGCCACAAAGCGACAAAAGATCGGGTAATAAAAAAGGTAAAGTTAATCCCGTGCTCTCGCCAAAAGACATTGCTGCAACCATTAAAGAGTTGGAAGCAAAAATGTTACAGCATGCAAAAGCGCTTGAATTTGAACAGGCTGCTAAGCTAAGAGATGAAATACACGAATTACAACAGCAGTTTATCTTGTCTTAATTTGGTCGCAACGCGATTCAATTTGCAACTGATTTTGAACTCGTTCAAACGACGCCTTGATGCGCTGTACGTATTCCTGCGAAATGGCTTTGTTGGCCGCCAAATAGGTTTGGCGGCTTAATTCGTCAATTTTTAAAACCTGCTCCCATTGACCTTCAAGATTTAAGTCATGTACGACGCCATCGAAAAATTGTTCAGCACCAAACAACAAATCAATGCGTTTTTTTTCTAACATTCCAGCACCTTGCTCGTGACTTGCTAACACAACTAAATTACTGTCTGGAGTAAATCCTTGATTCAGTAAATACGTTTCGGAAGGTTGGCCTGCAGCAACTGCAACAACGTACTTTTTAGCATCTTCTAGTCGTTTTATATTGATATCATCTCGGGTCGTCAGTCGATAAAACGCCACATTAATCGGGCAAAGTGGTACGAGCCAATGAAATTGGTTTTCACGAGAGGGGGTTCGAGCTAATGAGTAGATTAGGCTGTTTGGATATTTTTCGACGTTTGTGGTGCTGCGAAACCAAGGCATAAGATGAATTTGATAAGGGATATTTGAATCTCTCAACACAGCTTCGACGATACCTGTAGCAATCCCACCTACTTTCCCAGGCGAAATTAAGGTTTGAAAAGGGGGGAATTCTTCGGTGTAAACATCTAGTCGTACGGGGAGATCCCCAATGCTTGCATGGCTTACCAATGCGAAGGTTACTGCTAGGATGACACGTCGCATAATCATACTTTTGGATTATAAGCTAATACCTACAATTGTAGTGTATTTTTCAAAAATGGAAGGGCTATTATTGAATTTAATTAAATAGCCCAAATCGTTATGATTGTAAGAATATTTATTGGTGCAACAAGAAGTCTTCCGCATCTTCTTTGATGTCTTGATAATCATCTTCATCCAATTCTAATACCGCAAGGACTTTTGCTTTTAGATAGGGCCAGTCAGGCGCTGCGACAAACCGTTTATGAGAATGAACGATATTTTCGGCCATTTTAAGTGTTGCCATACTTAAAAGCATATCAGGTTCAATGGTTTCATCGAAAAATGTATGGTCATGGTGTCGCAAGATGAGTTCACACATTGACTTAGGCAGATGCCATTGACTTCCTAAGTAAAAACCAATAACAGCATGATTGGTCCTGTAATGTTGTTCTTCATGGTCGACAAGCGTCATATCGTAGTCTTTATTGGCAAGCCCTAGCACTTTAACGTAATCATTATAATTCATTGCCATAGCGGGAATGCCTGCGTCATGGAAAAGGCCGAGTAAGTGTAAATTTTCGACTGGTACTTTCGATTTCACTTTTTGACCAATAATGGTCGCTACATCAGCGATTTCGCTAGCGGTATCCCAAAATCGTTCAAGCTTGATACAGCATTTCTTTTCATCAAACGCTTGTTTTAATAAAAATCCAGTTACAAGTTGTGTGATGCTATCTAAGCCAAGAAACATAACCGCTTGACGTATGTCGGTAATGGTTCTCGATAAACCATAACACGGTGAGTTAATGACTTTTAAGACTGCAGCCGAAGTGGCAACGTCACTAGAAATAAGTTTTGCGACACGATTCAATTCGGGATCACCCGAAGCCAACTCCTGTTGTAACCGACTTAGTAATTCCGGTTTTGGTGGAATATTTAACCCTTCTTTTATGTCCTTGAGGACGCTTTCATCGACGCTTATCATATATATACAAATCCTACAGCTCACTTACGGCTATTTTACCTCAACGGCGAAAGAGTTATTTGAGTTATGACAAGTTTTTTAACTAATAAGCTAATTGTTCCCGAAATGATAGGATCAATCTCGACTTATTTATCTGCTGAAATAAGATTTGTCGCATAGAAAGACCCTGTTATCGGGAAAATTGTTGCCTTTAGTTTAACCTGTAGTATGGTAGTCGAATTATAAAAATTAGGAGTACCTATGAGCAAAGACCAGCAAGATGTCTCTCAAACGTCATCGAGTGATGGGTTTGTGCAGCGTTGTTTAAATGGAATAGAACGAGTCGGTAATAAGCTTCCCGATCCTGCTATGATATTTTTATTTGCCATGATCCTTATTTGGATTTTGTCATGGCTATTTTCAGACACCCAATTTGAAGCCATTGATCCTCGTACTGGGCAGGGCATTGTGGTTCATAACTTGTTGAGTGGGGATGCAATAGCTGGCTTTTTAGCGTCTATGGTAAATACATTCACAGGGTTTGCACCACTTGGTGTCGTATTAGTTGCGATGCTTGGTGTTGGCGTTGCTGAACACTCAGGGTTCATTAACGCCGGTCTTAAATTGATGCTCAAGCGCACTCCTCAAGCGTTGCTTACCCCTTCGATTATCTTGATTGCGATTGTAAGTCATACAGCAACCGATGCGGGTTACGTATTAGTCATTCCGTTAGCAGGTGTCATTTATTTTGCAATGGGGCGTCATCCTCTAGCCGGTATTGCTGCAGCGTTTGCGGGAGTCAGTGGAGGATTTAGTGCGAACTTTATTCCTTCGGGGATTGATCCTTTATTACAAAGCTTTACACAAAGTGCAGCCCAGATAATTGATCCAGAAATCGCAATCAATCCTCTAAATAACTGGTTTTTTACCTCTGCTTCGAGTCTCTTTATTGTGTTGCTAGGTTGGTATATTACGGACAAAATCATTGAGCCCCGTTTACAAGCTACTAAGATTGATGGTGACAAGGAGAACTTACCGGTATTTGAAGCGATCACAGACAAAGAACGTAAGGCGTTTTATGTTTCTAGTGCGGTTATGTTGGCAGGAATGGCTTTGCTTTATTTTGCGGCGAGTAGCCCTGATTCGCCACTTCGCGCACCAAATGGTCAGCTTTCAGATTTTCAAGCTCCGCTGATGCAGTCGATTGTGCCATTGATCTTTTTATTATTTTGGGTGCCGGGTATCGTATTTGGTTTTATGGTTGGTACGTTTAAATCGTCAAAAGACATGGTGCAAGCCATGAGCAAGTCGATGTCAGGCATGGCCTATTACATTGTAATGGCGTTCTTCTGTGCGTTATTCATCGCCGCATTCGCCCAATCTAATTTAGGTGCGTTATTAGCAATTGAAGGTGCAGAGGTGTTAAGAGCATTGTCCTTGCCAAGCACAGTTACGATAGTTGGTATTATTTTACTTACTGCTTTCGTGAATTTATTTGTTGGGTCAAGCTCTGCTAAATGGGCGCTGCTTGGACCGATTTTTGTTCCTATGTTGATGCAGCTTGGTATTTCACCCGATTTAACTCAGGCCGCATATCGAATTGGTGATTCTAGTTCAAACATTATTACTCCGCTAATGCCCTATTTCCCCTTGGTGGTGGTGTATTGCCAAAAGTATGTAAAAGATACCGGTGTAGGTACTCTTATCGCATTGATGTTGCCATATAGCATTGCATTTTTAATTGGTTGGACTATTTTCTTGCTAGGTTATTGGATGCTCGGTATTCCACTTGGATTGCAATCGAGTTATTTGTATCCTGCAGGATAATCATGACTAAGCCGGACAGAGATGCTCGGCTTTTTTGTACATAATTCGGTACAAAATGACTGCAACATTGCTTTACGTAAAATAAACAAGTAATTTACATAAAATTCCAAATATATTAGCGTGTATTTGTGGTGAAAAATTAAACAAATATGACCACAAGCATACACAACAACATGTAAGGAATTAATATGAACGTAGCGATGAAACTTGCTGCATTAGGTGTATTAGTGAGCACCAATGCAATTGCCGAAGGGCAACACCATGAAAAAAAAGGTTTTACTTTTCAAGCCAGTGATATCCAAGCGTTTGGTGTGCCTTCGATATTGCGGTACGACACGGATCAATTTGTTTTTAATGATGCATTGACGAAAATTGATTGGCATGAATTTTTAGCAAAACAGGCTGAACTTACCGTTGAAGAGCAAGAAATACTTCTTCATTTTGCAGGTCATTTCAGTATAAATCCTGCTGTATTAGTCGCTTTGATGGAGGTGGTTAAGGAGCATGCATTGATTTATGGCGTTGATAACCCTACGGCATTTGAAGGTTTGACTGACAAAACAGAATTTGCTGAACAAATAGAAGATGTAGCAAGTTTCTTAACCTCTAGGCTGTACGCGTTTAAAGACTTTGCGCAGCTAAATCCTAAGAGCCAAATTGCAAAACTGTATAGCCCTGCAAGTGTTGCGCTAAATGCCTTATTTGCAAAAAGCAAAATCAATGGTTATAGCGAGTTCGCGCTCGCGTATGGGCGGTTTGCCGAACTAACTGCACATGCGATTGTGATGGATCCAAATACTCGCGATGTCGAACAACACAATACGCAAATCAGTCAAACGGCTGCCTTTTCAATGAGTTTACCTTGGCCATACGGCTATGCATGGTATAGCGGAGGAGCGCATTCAAACACTGGGTCTGGCTATCCTTATTCGTCTCTTGATTTTAATAACGGCTCAGGTGGTTGGGGTAGCAATACTCCTTGGTTGCAAGCCGCACATGAGGGCACGGTAACTCGCTATTCAAGCTGTAATATGCGCATTACGCACCCAAGTGGTTATGCAACGCAATATTATCACATGGATAGTTTGCAGTATGGCTCGGGTGCATATGTCAATCAAGGCGCATGGATTGGGCGCTACGCCAATAGTTACAATCAGGCGCTGTGTGAAGGGGGGCAGTCTAGCGGACCACATGTACACTTTTCGTTATTACAAAATGGTTACTTTGTTTCTCTTCATAACCGATATATCAGTGGATATCGAGTTGATGTAGGGAATAGTAACTACGATGATAATTGTAATAACTTTTACTTTGAGAAGAACGGTTACCGTTATTGTGCTTGGCGCCCGCTTTACAACAACTAATCGCTATGTTTGAAATCTAAAAAATGCGATTAAAAGCAAAAACCCCAGCTAGGCTGGGGTTTCATTTAGTTAACTAAAGCTAACTGATTTACGTTCTCGGCGTGCGCGTTTTTCAGGACGCGGTCCGCGATCGTTACGGTCGCTAGAAAAGTTTCGCTCTCTGCGCTCTTTACGTTCACCGTTTTCACTGCGTGGGCGGAAACTGCGTTTGCTTTCACCATTGTCGCGAGAATCAGCAGGGTGAGTACTCTTAGTTAGTTTCATCGGACGTTGACAAATGACAACGTTTTGGAAGTGAGCTAGCACGTCAGAAGGCATATCCTGTGGCAACTGTACTGTACTATGTTCGTCAAATAGACGAATATCACCGATAAACTTGCTCGACATGTCAGCTTCGTTTGCGATTGCACCAACGATGTTCTTCACTTGTACACCGTGATCACGACCAACTTCGATACGATAAGTGTCCATCGGTGTATTTGACTGGCTGTTGCGACCACGACGTTCACCACGCTCTGGACGATCACCTCGTTCAGCTCGATCGTTACGACCACGTCGTTCGCCACGCTCACTGCGGGCACCGTCGCGTGCGCCGTCACGATCACGAGTGCGTTTGATTTGGATTTCTTCAACTTTTAACGGTGAAGATTGCTGTGCCAAACCAAGAAGCGCACCAGCTAACGCGTTCATATCAAGAGCTAAACTTGTTGCTAATTCTTCAGCAACGCCATTGAAAAATTCAATGTCTTTGTGCTCAAGCATTGCTGCAAGTTTAGTTTGTAAAACGTGTTTACGTTTTTCTTCGACCAATTTTGCGTGTGGCAAATCAACTTGTGCAATTTCTGACTTGGTATGGCGTACAATGTTTTTCAACAAGTAACGCTCAGAATTTTTCACAAATAAGATTGCTTTACCTGAACGACCTGCGCGACCAGTACGTCCAATACGGTGAACGTAAGCTTCACAATCTTGTGGAATATCGTAGTTGATAACGAGGCTTAAACGCTCAACGTCAAGACCACGTGCCGCAACGTCAGTTGCGATTACGATGTCCACTAAACCGCTTTTTAAGCGTTCAATAGTGCGTTCGCGAGCTTGTTGGTTCATGTCGCCGTTTAATGGGGCGGCATTGAACCCTTCGTGCTCTAAAAGCTCAGCAAGCTGAACAGTATCATTACGGGTACGAACGAACACAATAGCACCATCGTATTCTTCAGCCTCTAAAAAGCGAACGATAGCTTTATTCTTGTGAACGTCTGCACGCCAGTATACTTGCTCAACGGTAGAAACGGTTGAATTACGTGGAGAAATACGAATTTGCTCCGCGTTATCTAAGTATTTTGAACAGATTGATTGGATCTGCTTTGGCATGGTCGCCGAGAACAAACAAGTTTGTTTTTCCTCTGGCGTTTTTTCCATGATGCTTTCAACATCTTCAATAAAGCCCATTCGAAGCATTTCATCCGCTTCGTCTAATACTAACGCTTTCAAGTCTGACAAATCAATTGTTTTACGGTTGATGTGGTCAATTAAACGACCTGGTGTAGCTACGATAATCTGTGCACCACGACGTAATGCACTTAATTGAATTCCGTAACTTTGGCCACCATACAGCGCCAACACTTCTACACCTTTGGTGTATTTAGCATAAGCTTCAAATGCTTCTGCTACTTGAATCGCCAACTCGCGAGTTGGCGTTAAAACTAAAATTTGCGGTTGCTTGACGGATGCGTCGATGTTATTTAACAGCGGCAATGCAAATGCTGCTGTTTTCCCCGTACCCGTCTGCGCTAGTCCCAGCACGTCCTTTCTTTCTAGCAATAACGGAATACATTGAGCTTGGATTTCAGATGGCGTCTTGTATCCTAACTCTTCAACTGCTTTCAAAATTGCAGGAGAAAGATTCAAAGATTCAAACGTAACTGGTTCTGACATTAATGCGCCTCAACGATTTTAAAGAGGCGCGCATTGTACAGGAAAGAAACAGCAAAAGCTTGTATAAAATAGGATTATTTTATATGTCGCTGTAATTGGTCGAAATTTAATCAGTTTGACTTTTGCAAAATTGATAAAATCAAGATTTTCGCGGTATGGTGGGGTATTTTTAATGCCGCTCTTTTTGTTGTTTTCATCGCCACGTCGTTGGTGTTAGGTACGGTACTCGGTACTAACTAAATGAAAGCCGAATTTTGTTTTTATCGGGCCATGAACTTCAAAAACGGTTTGTTAAAGACAACATCGTCAAATGGTTTGACCATATCTCCTCTATTGAATTCACCTAAATCATCACCCCGTTTTTTCGATGGGCAAATAGAGTGTTGTTTCGCAAGTTGATTAAAGTCAGCGCCTTTGGTTAGTTGCTCTTTTAAATTCAAACAAAGTTTTTCGCTTTTCACTAAAATATGGTAAGCGCAAGCACGTGGCATGAGATGGCTCCGAATTTTATAACAGCGCGATTGTAGAGTGTCGCGCCGTGATTGCAAGTAGTGGCAGTAGGAGATTTCTATATTGGTAACGGATAACAGAGTCCTTTAAAATTTGGGCTCACTCTTTCACCGATCAGCGCTGCGCTCTAACACTCCCTAGAGTGAAGTTCGAATTAACGTAGAAACAAAAAAGTAGAGCCCTTACCAACTTCTAACAGCAAGACCTAGCTCTGTGCTGTAGCCTACCGATCGAGAAATGATCATAAGCTCTTCATTCACCACATAATAAGTAGGAAAGCCGTTAATACGATAATCAGAAGTCGTGTTGTTGCTTCCTAATAGTACAGGCATTGAAAGCCCTAAGTCGCGAGTAAACGCTTCGACTTCTGCAATTGATTGATAATCAAGGGCAATCGCCACGGCATTGATAGAACCATCTCGATAGCGTTTTTCTAAGTTAGGCATGCTATACCGACAAACTGCACACCAAGGCGCAAAGAAGTAAAGTACGGTTTTTTTTCCTTGTAGTGCTTTAATACTAAAACGCAGTTCTGGCTGTTGTAATGTCGGCAATGAAAAATAAGGGGCGGGTGAGTTTTCTGTACTGAGTAACCCACGAGTTTGCCACCAACTGACCACAAGAAAAACAGCTAGAATAGCAAGATAGTGAAAGAAAGATTTCATTCTGATGTCGGCCTCAAACAAATTATATAGGGGTATAGACCGAGTTTAACATGGCATACTTTCAGGAAAAAAAGCATGCCTAATACTTTCGTTACGCTTGCATTATGGCTTAGGCTAGATAACGCTTTGCTTTATTTTCTTTGATGCCTTTGAGGTCAACTAACACAAGGCCATCTATGCAATTGTTAAATTCAGGGTCTGTGCTAAAGCTTAAGAAGTTAACACTGTTGTTGTCGCAAAGCTCGGTATATTGTTTAAACAAGGTTGGTACTTGGACACCAATATTACCAAGAATATGTTTTAACTCTGCAAAGTCCTCTTTTAGGTTATTTCCATCAAAGACACGTTGGCAATAATCACGTTGAGTTTGAGTCAACTTAAATTCATGATTTGGCACGGCAAGGCCCGATAATTTGCCGTAATAGTGTTGGTAATAGAAAACGAGTAACGCTTTGGCGTCGTCTGGTAATGCATTAGACAAACTAACCGCACCAAACAGAAATCGGTGTTCAGGAAATTTTTTGATAAACGCGCCAATACCAAACCACAGATAATCAAGGCTTCTTCTCCCCCAATATTTGGGTTGTACAAAGCTTCGTCCAAGTTCTAGTCCTTCTGCAAAATAAGATTTCATCGCACCGTCGTAGTGAAATAAGGAGTTTGTATAGAGTCCTTCCTTGCCGTAGAGTTCGATCACTTTTGCACTGCTTGCAAAGCGATATGCGCCGACCAGTTCTAGTTGTTTTTCGTCCCAAAGTAACAGATGCATATAATGCATATCATATTTGTCGGTATCTCTTCGCTTACCACTGCCTTCGCCGACAGCACGAAACGCGACTTCTCGAAGACGACCAAGTTCACGAAAGATAGTGGAACTGCCTTCGTATTGATACAAATAGATCTGCATCGAATCCTGAGTTTCACCGATTCTTTCACATGACTCGATCGCTTTTTTCAATTCTTTTCGACATTCAGGTTGAGCAATGGGGCTTTGTGTTTTTAATGGCAACGACTTTTTTGAGCCTAAACGGTAAAGCTGTTTACGGATTAGATTGACGACTTCTTTATCATCGAGTCCTCCTAGTTGATATGACTCGGGAGGAATACTCGCGCCAATTTCAAACTCGAGCGATTTTTGTCGTTGTTTAAACATTTCTTTGACGAGTAAAAGGCTTGCAAGCGGTTTGTAAACCATCGAGGTGCCGTAGAATAAAGGACTGTTTTTGGCTTTAACCAAAATAGGCAAAATAGGACAGTTTGCTTTTTTCGCTATACGCAAAAAACCACTGTTCCATTTGCAATCTTTTACACCGGTTGGGCTTAATCGAGAAACTTCTCCGGCAGGAAAAATAAGGAGAGCCCCTTCGCTTTTTAAGTGCCCATGTAGGTTGGCAAGTTCTTTTTTCTTGCTAGTGCCAGAGAGATTATCAACCGGAAGCAGTAATGAATGCATCGGAGTTAACGACATTAACATGCGATTTGCAACCACTTTGATATCAGGCCTTACTTTTGCAACCATACTAACTAGGGCTAGCGCATCAAGCGAACCGATAGGGTGGTTAGCCACAATCACGACTTTTCCTTCACTTGGAATGTGTTCAATTTGCTTGGATTTAAAGCGGGCATTAAAGTCGAGTTCTTCTAGTACTTGCTCCACAAACTCCAGACCTTGCAAGTGTGGGTAAGTGTCTGCAAACGCCACAAATTCTTGTTCATGTAGTAAGTAGCCTAGTCCTTTTTTTACTAATCCTTTTATTTTTGGTGAGTTTTCAAGTTGTGGTAAATTGGCTTCAATTACTTTATCAATGCTTAGCATACAAACCTCAGGCACTTGTCTAAGATAGAGAGCACAGCGTAAAAAGAGAGTGTGACAAACATGTGGCGAGAATGTGGCATTTTTTGGTCTATCACACAGGCCACCTAAAAAACCATCAACGTGATTTTAGGTAGCAATTAACTAGAGGAGTTTAGTATGTCGTTACTTGTGTGCGTTCCTAATCGTGATAACACAAAGTTATTAGCTAAATTGCAGAAGCTATTACCCCAGGTTCCAATTCAAGTTTGGCCAAATATCACCTCTGCAAATGACATTGAAGTTGTTTTGGCATGGAATGCCCCCTCATCACTTTGGTCGCAATTGCCGAATTTAAAACTGATACAATCTTATGGTGCTGGAGTTGATAGTATTGAGTTAGCACGTCTACCGGAGCATGTTGATGTGGCACGTATTGTTGATTCGAGCTTAGGACGAGATATGGCAGAATACGTCTTGACTCATCTACTCGCTCATAAATTGAGATTAAAAACCTTTGCTAAACAGCAGGCAGATAAAGTGTGGAAACCCAAACGTGCGATGGGGTATGACCGTGTAGGGATCTTAGGTTTCGGTCAACTTGGACAAGTAGTTGCTGAACGTTTACTGCAAAATAACTTTGTAGTGTCAGCTTGGTCTAACTCACCTAAAAATCACAAGCGAGTGCAATGTTTTGACGGGAGTGATGGCTTAGAAAAGTTAGTTCAAACATCCGATTACTTAGTGTGTTTGCTGCCACTGACCCCCCACACAGAGGGGATCCTCAATGCGAAGTTGTTCTCTTTATTACCCACACATGCATTGCTTTTGAATGTTGCACGCGGAAAGCATGTGGTGGAAAATGACTTACTGGACGCGTTAAACAATGACGATCTTGCTGCAGCAATACTGGATGTCTTTTCTATTGAACCATTACCTGAAGAGCATCCATTTTGGCTTCACGAGAAAATTACAATCACACCTCATGCCGCTGCATTAACGTGTTTGGATACCGCAGTTACCCAAATCGTTGACAATGTGTTAAGCGTTATACATAAAAAAGAAATAATTAATCGAGTGGATAAATCTAAAGGTTATTAAAATCAAAAGGTTGGAAACCACTGTATAAAAAAACATATTGATGAAATTGTAACCGTTCAGTAACGTAAGTGACATAAAAATAATAATAAAGGATGCATTACGTGAGAAAAAACCAAGGTGGAGTTAAATTCAGTTTTGTTCTATTCTCTGTATTAGTTTTAGGGATTTCAGCGTGGTTTACGCAGCCACAAGCGAGTGAAATCCCAACACCAAAAATGGAAACTAAAAAAGTAGACGGATGATTTATTGATTTTTGGTAATGCATCTCGTTGAATCAATAAAAGCCACTTTCGTGGCTTTTTGACCGTAATAAGTGTCAACTTATTTCAGAATTCGCCATCACAACCACTATCGCTTCGCGTGCAGTTCTCTGTTTTCTGATTTCTTTTCGTCACTTTTCTTAAGTAACACGTAGGTTGAACCTGTGCCACCATGACAGGTTAATGCACTATGAAAAGCCAGAATTTCCGGCATCTCTTGAAGCCACTTGTTGGTATAGCTTTTTAAGACAGCAGGGAACGGTTTGCTATTAACCCCTTTCCCATGTCGAACCAAAGTGACGCGAATGTTTCTCAGGTGGCAATCACGGATAAAATCGAACAGCGTTTGCCTTGCTTCTCGAAAGGGCTTTCCATGAAGATCAAGAGTGGCGTCAATTTGGTATTTTGCTAGACGAAGATTTTTATACACGCCATCTTGAACACCTGATTTTTTATAGCCTAGCACGTCGTGCGGATCGAGTAAGTCAACGTATTCGGTCGACAAATAGTTAGGGTCAAATTCAAGTTCTTTTTCAGCAGCTTCACGCCGCATTTTTTGAGCAAGGGTAGGGTCGTTTTTCGCTTGTTTTAGGGCGATTCTATTGTCTTCGGCCAAAGGAACAACATCGCCCATCGAAGCTAAAAAGAGTTCTGCATCGGTCATCGCCATACATGTGCTCCAGTGTCTAAGCTAAGATGCCTAGATTGTAGCGAACGAAACTCAGTATGCAATCTTTATGCGTGGTTACTTAGATTAATTGGCTCATAAGTGAACACTTTAAATAGATAAAACGTATTAATAAGTATTAGGCTCAAATTAGATACGACACTTGTGCTCATTAAATCGAACGCGAAAGATAAAAAGAGCATAGTACATGCGCAGGTTGCGGCAATTCGCAGTACGCGAACTTGGTTAATAAAAAAGGCACCAAGGCCTAAAAAAAGCAGCACTAAATTTACAAGCCAGTGAAGTTCGTTGAGCATTTTTACGTATTAAAAGGTGGTCAAAAGGAGCGCTATTATGGTGATCCTTTAACCGCCTTTCAAACGAGTATTTTTCTAATTTTCAAATTAGATTTTTTAATTCGAAAAGAGGTGTCCAATTGCTGAGAAGAAACCTTTTCTGTCTACGATATTGTATTTTTGGCATGAGTCTGGATTAGTCTTCTCAATACACAAGTACAAGGTGCCCTTGTCTAGTGCGGGTCTTGGATGGAGTGCCGAGTCAAACAAGACTGGATCGAGACCCGGTAACCCTGGCCAGTAGACACTGGTTGCAACCATGCCTAGTTTCTCATATGAAATGAGTTGAGGTTTCGGAAAAATGATTGCAATGATCAATACCACCACGAGTGTAATGAGTTTATTGACCACGTTCTTCTTGGGACTATTTGCCGCGGTTTGTTGAGCTGCCGCTTGCTGTTTTAGTATTTGCTGTTGCCGTTGTAGCTGTGCGGCAACTTGTTTATTTGCAGGACGCTTGACTTGTTTTTTCGCTTGCGTACCACCAAGCAATGCTTGTTTTTTTTGTTGTTGATTTGCCATAAGAAGCTTGTCGCCTTTTGTTGCAGGACTCTATAATAGAACTATGCTAATAATCATAGCTCATTTTGCTATGTCAGCCTATGGGAAAGGAATATGGAATCACAAATCTCAATTTTAATCGTTGATGATGTAGGGACAGTACGTAGCTTTTTGCACCAAACCCTCTCTCACCTCGGGATCGATAAGATCCGTGAAGCATCTACTGCTACGCAATGTATTAAAGCGTGTGAAGAAACCCATTTCGACATCGTATTTTTGGATATTGAACTACCTGATGGCGATGGTAAAGAAATAATTGCCCGTTTAAACGAAATAAATCCAAATGTAAATGTCGTGATGGTATCGGCACATTCCACAGTCGAAAATGTGAAAGATGCGATTGAACGGGGAGCAAAAGGTTTTGTTGTTAAACCTTTTTCTCCAAAGAAGATCGCAGCAATGCTGAAAAAGTTTTACCCTGATCTCGAACTAGCGTAATTCTGCTGTTTAGTTAGAGTTTCAGGGATCACATTGTTGAGTAAAAGAAACTCTACTCATTGAGCGATTTTTGGGAAGCGTATTGTTTGCCTTAACTGAGCACGAAAAAGTAAAAAACCGGCTTAAGCCGGTTTTTTCTAGTCTTGCAAAAACAAATTATAGTGCTTTGATTTTAGCAGCTAGGCGGCTCTTGTGGCGAGCAGCTTTGTTTTTGTGGATAAGACCTTTAGTCGCGTAGCGATCTAGGATAGGTGTAGCTACTGCAAATGCTTGAGTTGCAGCTTCTTTATCGCCAGCTTGGATTGCAGCGATTACTTTCTTAGTGAAAGTACGCATCATTGAACGACGACTTGCGTTGTGCTTGCGGCGTTTTTCGCTAGTTACAGCGCGTTTTTTTGCAGACTTGATGTTAGCCAAGGTATGCTCCTAACAATCTTAAAATAAGCTTAATTTAAAGGCCGAGGACTATGCCCGTTTTCACTGCTAAAGTCAATACTAATTTGACGTTAGTTAGGCCTTCTTCTACTTCTATTTTCGGCCTGTAGTACACTTGCTCGCTAACATTTAGACGCAATGAAGTGTGGGTCACTCAGGCACTTGAACTGCTCCATATCACGATCACCTGTGGCCGTATAAGCAGTTATTGGCGCGCATTGTAACAAAGCTGAAGTTTGGCGCATAGTCTAAATTTTCATATTTCGCCGTTTTTCATTCGATAAATTGCGCAAGAGTCGTTAACTACGCGTAAAGCTGTGTCATAATGCAGCCGGTTTGATTGAGATAAAGGAAACTTTGTGGGCAAAGGCTTATTTCGCTCGGGAATGATTGTTAGTGCAATGACAATGATTTCAAGGGTATTGGGATTAGTTCGAGATTCGGTTGTGGCTAATATTCTCGGAGCCGGAGCAGCGGCTGATGTGTTTCTTTTTGCTAATCGTATTCCAAATTTTTTACGCCGTTTGTTTGCGGAGGGCGCGTTTGCTCAAGCGTTCGTACCGGTTCTCGCCGAAATTAAAGAGCAACATGGTGATGACAAAGTTAGATTGTTCGTCGCACAAGCTGCCGGTACACTCGGGACTATTTTACTGGTAGTAACTTTGCTTGGTGTTATCGGCTCACCCATTGTGGCCGCATTGTTTGGTACAGGATGGTTTATAGACTGGTGGCAAGGGGGTGAAAATGCAGGGCAATTTGAACTCGCATCAAGTCTTCTTAAAATAACGTTTCCCTATTTGTTTTTTGTTAGTTTAGTAGCGCTTAGTGGCGCTATACTGAATGTTTACAATCGATTTTCTGCCGCTGCATTCACCCCCGTGTTGCTCAATATTTCCATTATCCTTTGCGCATTATTTCTGCAGGATGCGTTTTCAACCAGTGCCTACGCACTGGCATGGGGCGTCTTTATTGGTGGGGTTGTACAATTACTATTTCAATTGCCGTTTTTGGCTCGGATTGGCATGCTCAAGCTTCCCGTGTTTGCTTGGCATTCTCCAGAAGTGACTAAAGTACGTAAACTGATGATCCCCGCACTTTTTGGTGTCTCTGTGAGCCAAATAAACTTGCTGCTAGACACGGTTATCGCCTCTTTACTCGAAAAAGGCTCTATCGCCTGGCTATATTATTCTGATCGTTTAATTGAGTTCCCATTAGGATTGTTTGGAATAGGTATAGCTACGGTGATCTTGCCTGCATTATCAAAATTACATGCAACTGCAAAACTCGAAGATTTTCAACATACTTTAGATTGGGGGGTACGTTTTGTTTTGTTGCTTGGTATCCCGGCAATGCTCGGGTTAAGTGTAATTAGTCCATTGATCATCACAGTCCTTTTTGACCACGGTGCGTTTAGTGAAGGGGATGTAGACAACGTAAGAGCGGTTTCATTAGGCGTTATGGCCTATTCTGCGGGTTTGGTGAGCTTTATGCTTATCAAAGTGCTTGCGCCTGGCTTTTACTCTCGCCAAGATACCAAGACACCAGTTAAAATAGGCATTAAAATGCTCGTTTTAAATATGGTGTTTAATTTATTGCTCGCTCCCTTTATTGGCTATTTAGGTCTTGCATTGGCCACCTCGATTTCTGCAACGTGTAATGCATGGTTGCTATACCTAAATTTAAAACAGCAAAATGTTTATTGTTTATCCCGATTTACGCTTGTTTTCACACTTAAATGTATTATTGCCAGCGTAATTATGGCCGGTGGTATTTATTATTTAGTAAGTCAGTTTGATTGGGTATCTTGGTCATTGCTCGAGCAAGTAGGGCTGCTAAGTGGCTTGTTGGCATTAGCAGGTGTCGTATACTTCTCGGTATTATTTATGTGTGGTATAAGACTAAGCACTATTAAAGAGGTGGCAAATTCTGCCCTGTAGTGAGTGTGCAAATGCCCATAACTTGGGTATAATCGGGCACTTTAGTGAAATTTTAAGCGGTCAAGCAGGTCTGAAATGCAGTTGATTCGAGGTATCCATAATATTCGTCCGAACCATTATGGTTGTGTATTGACGATAGGGAACTTTGATGGTGTGCATCTTGGTCATGTTGAAGTCATTAAAGGGCTATTGAACGATGCAGCCCACCTAGGTTTGCCTAGTACTGTGATGCTATTTGAACCTCAGCCGCAAGAGTTCTTTGCCAAAGATAAAGCCCCTGCGCGTTTAACCCGTTTACGAGATAAACTTAGGTTACTTGCAAGGCTTGGTGTAGATCGCGTAATTTGTGTCAGTTTTAATCATCGTTTTGCCAATATAGATGCGGAACACTTTATTGAAGAAGTTTTGCATCAAAAATTAGGTGTGAAGGCACTTACGATTGGTGATGATTTTCGGTTTGGACACAATCGTCGTGGTGATTTCGATATGCTTGTTCAATTTGGACACAAGTGTGGCATGTCAGTCAAGAGCACTGCGAGTTTTCGACAATTGGATTTACGCGTAAGTAGCACGTTAATTCGAACGGCATTATGTGACGGTGACATTACGACGGCGAATGCTATGTTAGGTCATGCTTATGCAATTTCAGGCCGAGTAATTCATGGTTGGAAAAAAGGTCGAGAATTGGGGTTTCGCACCGCTAATGTTGCACTAAAACGCAATGTAAGTCCGGTTCAAGGGGTGTTTGCCGTGCAAGTCTATTGGCAAGATAGGCTGTTGCAAGGAGTAGCCAATGTTGGGACGAAACCGACATTAAATGGGACTCAAGCATTACTTGAAGTGCATTTGTTAGACTTCAATGAAACCATTTATGGTCAATTTATTCACGTGGAGTTATTAACCAAACTTCGCGATGAGCAAAAATTTGCAAACTTGGCGCAGTTGGTAACGCAAATCGAATATGACGTTACCGCAGCAAAGCGTTGGTTTGCTGTTAATTAATCAGTAGCCGATACGGAAAGTAGGATAAATGAGCGACTACAAACATACTTTAAACTTACCGGAAACTGAGTTTCCGATGCGTGGCAATTTGGCGCAACGCGAACCAAAAATGCTTAAAGCTTGGTACGAACAAGATTTATACGGCCAGATCCGTAGCGCAAAAAAAGGTAAAACGCCGTTTATTCTTCATGACGGCCCTCCGTATGCTAATGGTAATATCCATTTAGGACACGCCGTAAATAAAATCTTAAAAGATATTATCGTAAAATCGAAGACGCTGTCTGATTTCGATGCGCCCTATGTTCCTGGTTGGGATTGCCATGGTTTACCGATTGAGTTGCAAGTTGAGAAAAAAGTAGGTAAGCCTGGTGTTAAAGTTTCTGCAGCTGAGTTTCGAGAAGAATGTCGCAAATACGCTGCGAAACAAGTAGAAGGTCAAAAAGCTGATTTTAAACGTCTTGGTGTGTTCGGTGACTGGGACAACCCTTATCTCACTATGAATTTTGACTTCGAGGCGAATGCAATTCGTGTTCTAGGTCGCATTATCAAAAATGGTCACCTTCACAAAGGGGCAAAACCGGTTCACTGGTGTACGGATTGCGGCTCTGCGCTAGCTGAAGCAGAAGTAGAATACCAAGATAAGCAATCCCCAGCGATAGATGTCCGTTTTACGTTTGTAGATCAAGCTGCGATTGTCTCTGCGTTTGATATGCAAGCGGGACATGAAGGGGCAGGTTTGGTCAGTACTGCAATTTGGACAACCACACCTTGGACACTTCCTGCAAACCGTGCAGTTGCTGTAAACGCTAATTTAGAATATGCATTAGTGCAAGTGGAAAATGAAGGCCAGCAACAACGTTTGGTACTAGGCTCAGAGCTAGTTAAAGATGCCATGGATCGCTTTGGTTTTGACCACTATCATGTACTTGGTTATGCAAAAGGCGCAGCGCTTGAGCATTTGCGCGTTGGACACCCTTTCTATGACTTTGATGTACCGGTTATCTTGGGCGATCACGTAACCACAGATTCGGGTACTGGTATTGTTCATACGGCGCCTGGCCACGGTCAAGAAGACTTTACAGCCGGTTTAAGCTATGGCTTAGAAGTAGCGAACCCGGTTGGAGCAAATGGTGTTTATTTAGAAGATACCCCAATTTTTGCTGGCCAACATGTTTTTAAAGCAAACGATAACGTGATCGAATTGCTAAAAGAGAAAGGTGCGTTATTACGTCATAAAGCACTTAAGCATAGCTACCCGCATTGTTGGCGACACAAAACGCCGATTATTTTCCGTGCTACCCCACAGTGGTTCGTAAGCATGGATCAGGCTGGTCTTCGTCAAAACTCACTGTCGGAAATTAAGAAGACTCAGTGGCTGCCAGAGTGGGGGGAAAGCCGCATTGCCAACATGGTTGAAGGACGTCCAGATTGGTGTATTTCACGCCAACGTACATGGGGTGTTCCAATTGCTTTGTTTGTGCATAAAGACTCTGGTGATTTACATCCAAATACTGAAACGCTCATTGAAGATGTTGCAAAATTAGTTGAACAACGTGGTATTCAAGCGTGGTATGACTTAGATGCGGTAGACCTAATCGGTGATGATGCTCAAACATATGTAAAAGTTCCAGACACGCTCGATGTGTGGTTTGATTCTGGTGTAACTCATGCCTGTGTTGTGGATGCGCGTGAAGATCTAACTGGCCCTGCGGATCTCTATCTTGAAGGTTCGGATCAACACCGTGGTTGGTTTATGTCATCAATGATGACCTCAGTTGCTATCAATGGTCATGCTCCATATAAACAAGTACTTACTCATGGTTTCACCGTGGATGAGAATGGTCGCAAGATGTCTAAGTCATTGGGCAATGTGATTTCTCCTCAAGATGTGATGAACAAGCTTGGTGCAGACATTTTACGTTTATGGGTTGCCTCTACGGATTATACTGCTGAAATGACGGTATCTGATGAGATATTCAAACGTGCAGCGGATCGTTATCGCCGAATTCGTAATACGGGTCGTTATTTACTTGCGAACCTGAGCGGTTTCAATCCAGAAACAGACATGATCGCGACTGACGAGCTCGTTGAGTTAGATCGTTGGATTTTAGCTCGAGCCGCTGAGTTACAAGTGGAATTAATTAAGTCTTATGACAATTATAAAACACTCGAAGTCACTCAAAAATTGATGAACTTCTGTACTGGTGAGTTGGGCTCGTTCTATCTTGATGTTATTAAAGACAGACAGTACACCGCAAAGAAAGACAGTCATGCTCGTCGTTCGTGTCAGACGGCGCTTTATCATATTGCTGAAGCAATGACTCGCTGGATGGCTCCAATCATGAGTTTCACAGCACAAGAAATTTGGGAGTTATTGCCAGGTAAGCGTAGTGCTTTTGTGTTTACAGAAACCTGGTACGACGCATTAAACGGCGTGACGGAAGGCAAATTAAGTAATGATTTCTGGCAAACGGTTCTTTTAGTTCGTGATGAAGTGAACCGAGTACTAGAGAACGAACGTAAAGAAGACAGAATCGGTTCTGCTCTTGAAGCTGAAGTGACGTTATACACTGGCGGTGAACTTGCAGAGCAACTCGCATCACTCGGAAATGAATTGCGATTTGTACTTCTAACGTCGAAAGCTCACGTGCAAGTTGTGCAAGGCAAACCGGACAATGCGGTTGGGTCAGAAATTGATGGCTTGTTTATTTCTGCAACGGCGACTGCGGCGAGTAAATGTGACCGTTGTTGGCATTATTGTGATGACGTTGGTGCGCATGAAGGTCATGAATCAATTTGTGGTCGTTGTGTAAGCAATGTTGATGGAGAAGGCGAAGTTCGCCAATTTGCCTAGGAGTGATGTGTGACCAATACGCTAAGTAGTAGAAGCGGGCTGGTTTGGTTATGGCTAAGTTTAGTGCTGATTGCACTAGACTTGGCAACCAAGTACGTTGTTATGAATTCAATGGAACTCGGTGAGTCCATAGAGATATTGCCAATTTTCAACTTCACTTATTTACATAATTACGGCGCAGCGTTTAGCTTTTTAAGTGAGGCAGGTGGTTGGCAACGTTGGTTTTTAAGCGCAATCGCTGTCATCATCAGTGGCATGTTGATCTATTGGTTAAAAAAACTCAAAGCAACAGAGTGGCACCTGTGTTTGGCTTACTCATTTGTTCTAGGCGGAGCCATTGGTAATTTAGTTGACCGTTTAGTTCATGGTTATGTTGTCGACTTTTTGCATTTTTATTATCAAAATTGGCATTATCCGTCTTTTAACATTGCAGATATGGCCATAGTTGGTGGTGCTGGATTATTGATTTTAGATGCTTTTCGTAGTTCCGATAAGCAGGAGACAACCCCATGAGTGAACTGGTAATTAGTACGAATTCTCAGGTAGTGTTTCATTTTTCTGTGAAGCTATCGGATGGTTCTGCTGCAGACTCAACCAAAGTGCATAATAAACCAGCTAAACTGGTTATGGGTGATGGAAGTTTGACAGAGAACTTTGAGAAATGCTTACTTGGTTTAAAGGCAGGTGACAGTAAGTCATTTGAATTACAACCGCTAGACGCGTTTGGTATGCCAAATCCAGATAACATTTATTATGTTGAGCGCAGTAAATTTGGCGTAGAAGCAGAGCCTAAAGTTGGCGCAATCATCGCGTTTACTCAACCAGATGGAACAGAACTTCCTGGAATTGTACGCGATGTTGCAGGTGATTCAGTTACTATTGACTTTAACCACCCTCTTGCAGGTCAAGTGGTGACGTTTGAAGTAGATATTCTTGAGGTTAAAAACTGATGGATATATTACTTGCGAATCCTCGCGGTTTTTGTGCAGGTGTTGATCGTGCTATTAGTATTGTGGAGCGTGCACTCGATATTTTTGAAAAGCCAATTTACGTGCGTCACGAAGTGGTCCACAACAAATATGTTGTAGATGGATTAAGATCGAGAGGCGCGGTATTTGTTGAGGAGCTGGATCAAGTGCCGGATGACAGCATAGTCATCTTTAGCGCTCACGGCGTTTCTCAAGCGGTCCGTACAGAAGCCAAACGCCGTGAACTAAAGGTATTTGACGCTACGTGTCCTCTCGTTACAAAAGTCCATATGGAAGTTACTAGAGCAAGTCGCAAAGGTACAGAGTGTGTCTTGATAGGACATCATGGGCATCCTGAGGTGGAAGGCACGATGGGGCAATATGATAATTCCAATGGCGGTATCTATTTGGTAGAAACACCAGATGACGTCGCCCATTTGAATGTCAAAGATCCAAACAATTTGTTCTATTGCAGCCAAACAACACTCTCTGTAGATGATACATCAGAGGTGATTGATGCCTTACGTGCTAAATTTCCCAAGATCCATGGCCCACGTAAAGACGATATTTGTTATGCGACGCAAAACCGTCAAGATGCGGTGCGTGATTTGGCGAGTAAAGTTGAGCTTATTTTAGTCGTTGGCGCAAAAAACAGTTCAAATTCGAATCGCTTGCGAGAATTGGCTGAAAAAATGGGCACTAAAGCGCACTTAATTGACGATGCATCGTGTTTACAAGAAAGCTGGTTTGCAAATGTTGATCGGGTAGGGGTGACGGCAGGAGCATCAGCCCCCGAGATTTTGGTGCAAAATGTTATATCACGTCTTAAAGAGTTTGGTGGTAAGACGGTCGTTGAAAATCCAGGTGAGCAAGAGAACATTGTTTTTGCTGTGCCGGTAGAGTTGCGTTAAACCAAGGGGTAAAAGATGAGCTCAGTCACTAAACTCGAGCTAACACTTTTACCCACACTTTTTAGTCCGCGGGGACTATTAGGTTCACTTGTTTTAGTTCAAATTTGGTGTTTTACCGTTTCTTTTGCGTCGATCCATAGTCAACCAGTTTGGGTAGCACTCGGCCTAGTTACGCTGTTCTCACAGTTTGTTTTATTATCTTCTTTATTACCGCTCTATTTTTTTCGCAAACAATTGTCTCATTTACGTGTCTCAATTCAAGCGACTTGCATTGGACTGTCGGTGGTCTTGCATAGCATAGTAATGAGTGTTCTTGTCGCGAAATTAGATATACTTAGTCTCGAGATAACGGACCTCTCTACTTTTGTTTTTAAAAATGCGTTTGTCAGTATTTTACTTGTCAGTTTTTTTCTCTTTGTCTTAGCGATTTATACCGATAACATGAGAAAAATTCAGTCGCTGTCACAGGCTCGCTTTCAATCTCTTCAGGCACGTATGCATCCACATTTTTTGTTTAATAGTTTAAATGCGGCGGCCGAATTAACTCACGTTGATCCCAATGCAGCTGAAAAGATGCTGATTGATCTGGCAAAGTTAGCTCGCTCGTCACTACTGGAACAAAGTGCATCCACTCTCCATGAAGAAGTGGCGTTAGCAAAAGCGTACCTTGATATAGAAAAGTGGCGGTTAGGAAATCGATTGGAAGTGCATTGGCAGCTGGATAATGCCCTTCTAGATTTAAAGGTGCCAAGTCTAACATTACAGCCATTATTAGAAAACGCAGTCAAACATGGCATTCAACCTTTGGAACAAGGAGGTTGTATCGATGTTTTTGTGCGAGCAATTGGTGTTGGCTTTGAGATCGAAATAAGCAATCCCAAGTCCATGAAAGGGTCTAGTCTGTTTGGCAGCGGAATCGCGTTAGAAAATTTAAAAAGTCGTCTGGCGTTATTTTACAATCACCATGCGAGTTTGCAGGTCGACTCATCTACAGAAAGATTTCGCGTAACGATTGTTGTTAAGCAAAGGATTCGCTGATGAATTATGTGATAGTTGATGACGAAATGTTAGCGCGATCGAGATTGAAACGTTTATTAGATGAACTGACTCAATGGTCGTGCTTAGCAGCATTAGAAAATACCAATCAAGCTTCAGATTTTTTGAATCGCCACGATGTTGATGTGTTATTTCTAGACATCCATATGCCAGGGGAAAATGGTTTAGAGTTTTCAAGACGGCTTAAAAAACAAAAGCCAAAACTTAAGATAGTGTTTGTCACAGCGTTTGCAGAGTTTGCATTGGAGGCCTTTGAAGTATTTGCTGCAGGTTATCTTTTAAAACCGATTGAACGGCAAAAGTTGCAAGAACTTACAGAGAAACTTGACTCAGCAAATACGACCGTGAACAAATCAATTCAATATCAACAGGGCCTTCGAACTTATCGGTTAGCAGCGCATGAAATATACGCCGCACTTGCAGAAGATAAGCTCACACGTATTTATTTTAAGGAAGGAAGTGCTTTAATAGAAATGTCACTGAAGACATTACTTTCTGATTACCCAGAGTTATTTATCCAGATCCACCGAAGTAGCATAGTAAACAAAGGGTTAATCGAAGCAATAGAACTTCGTAATCATCATCACTATATCTGCATCAAAGGGCTCAATGAGTCGTTACCTATCTCTCGGCGTTGTCTTAGCGACGTCAAAAATGCGTTGTCACCGAGTTAACACGAGGCCAAACGCGATGGCCAAACGCGATGGCCAAAGTTTGATCAATTCCTTCGATACCGCTTGTCAGGTATTTCGACCGCTTATCAGAATATACTTCCTACTTTTCGTTCTTATTCTTATTCTGTATAGGTCGGAAATTGTCTGAGAAACGCATGAAAAATCACACGGGTTTTACTTTAATTGAAACACTCATCGCCTTTTTCGTTTTGAGTGTTGGTTTGTTAGGTGCTGTAGCACTGCAAGCCAAAGCTAAACAAGCTAGCTTTGATTCGATGCAACGAGCAGCAGCTGTTGCGCTTGCCAATGACATCATGCAACGGATCCGTGTGAATGATTTTACCACCTTGGCTACTCAATATAAGACGACAATAACAAGCCAAACTGCACTGCAACAGTCTAATACGTGTTTTTCGAATAGTTGTAGTCGAAGTGCGATTGCGAGTATGGATATTGAACAATGGAAATTGGCGATTAGGGCGCGAGAAAATACGGGATCGCTTGATGGCACGACAGTGTGTATAAACCCGACAAGTGTCGCAAATACCAATAGCAAAGGGTTTAGTATCGAAGTAGTGGTCACGTGGGAAGCGAAACAAGAAATTACACACACTGACGCGATAAAAAACATTAATTGCGGGACGTATTCATCGAAGCGCCGTGCCGTGGTCATGAATAGCTTCCTTTTAGCGCGAGGATAAACATGAAAAAGTCTAATGGCTTTACTTTACTTGAAGTAATGATCTCATTGTTTATTGGTGGACTTATATTAGGTGGGGTAATGCTGACCTATTTAAGTATGAAGGTAACAACTCGTGACACGATGATGATAGGTGAGTTGCAAGAAACAGGTCGTTTGGCACTGACAATCATGCAACGCGATATAGAACAAATTGGCTTTTGGGGTACTTTTTATGAAACAGGATTCACAGACGATAATTCTACGTCACCCTCTAATCCCTCTGGAGATTGCTCTGGTGGTTTAAATAATGGGAGTTTCCCTGATACGGAACCGACTAATTTTCGGCCCATTTATGCTCAGTTGGCAACCAGTTCAACGGTATTAAGCTGTGTGACAAACGCGAAATCACAAACGGATGCAATCCAACTTAAATTTTTAGAGGGTAATCAATTACTCGTAAAAACAAGTGCATTGTCGAACAAGTATTATTTTATTGCGGAGTTAGAGAAGGCCGAGTTTATATCAGGTACAAATCTAGTCTCTAAAACAATTAACTCAAATGCCACATTGTGGCCTTATAGTCACCATGTGTACTACATTGCGAATGAATCATTAGTCATCAATGGTAAAACAGTGTCAGTGCCTGTGCTACGTCGAAAACGCTTAACGGTCAGTGGTGGAATAACTGACGAAGCGATAATGGAAGGGGTAGAGGACTTAAGGCTACTGTTTGGGATTGACACCACGGCAGATGGGCGCGTGAATCAATATCGATCGACAAATGAGATGCGTGATTCGGATTGGGAAAACGGCAATGCAATACTTACCGTTCAATTGTTTATTCTAGTGAGAAGTTTGGAAGAAGACGCTGATTTGTCTCTAACTAATCAAACATACACGCTTGGCCACGATACCAATAAACGTGTCCATACCTTTAGCGATAAATATCGTCGCACTGTATTTAGTACGACCGTGCGACTAAATAATATGGGAGTGAACCTATGGAGAATGTAATGCATAGGCAGCAAGGTGTTGTATTAATTATGGCCATGGTCATGATAGTTGCTGTTACGACCGTCGCTGTGACGTTAATGAGTACGAGCAGTTTAGATTTGAAAATTACTAATGCTGCACAAGAGCGTGAAATGGCAGAAAACGAATTATTCGGAGAAGTACAAAAAATTATTGCTGAGCAGTCGGCTAAAAAAGGCCAAAGCTATTTTATGAAGTCCACCCAACAAATGACCAATGGCAAAATCGAATTTACGAGTGGCGATACGTCTAATGTATTGACGAATTTTAATAATGGGCAATTAGCGCTGAAATGCCCAAGACAGTTTAGTTTCACAGAAGGTGTAGTATGCAATATGACTCAGTTAGAAACTACCGTGGAGTATGGTACTAAGAGTAAGCATAGGGTTACTGTTGTGGCAGGGATTTCACAAGAAATGTTAAACGCATCAGAGGTGAACTAAGATGTTGAAAAAAATTATGGCAGTGGGTTTAGGTGTGCTTGCCTCGATAGCGCCTGCTAGGGCTGAAGACATTGAACTCTATGTAACACACAATTCAACTACCAAAGAACGTCCCCGTGTCATGGTGTTATTTGATACTTCTGGAAGTATGGCTTGGGACGTAAACGATGGTTCTCGTTGCTATGAACGTAAAAAGAAAAATGAATATCAATCTGTCGATTGCTTTGATAGCTCTTTAACTAATACTAAGTGCTATAAGTACAGTAGTTGGTATGGATATTATGAAGCGAATTGCGGGCCAAGTCGCTTGTCTGTTGCTCAAAGTGCTATGACGAAACTCATCCAAGAAAACGCCGATATTGATTTTGGGTTGATGCGTTTATACAGTGATGATGGGGGGTACATTCTTAATGGGCTAGGGGCAAGCCAATCTAGCTTGCTATCACAAATTTCAAATCTACCAGCAAGTGGTTCTACGCCGATTGCCGAAACGCTTTGGGAAGCCTATCTCTATATGACGGGCAAAAACGTTTATTATGGTGCATATCATAGTAATAGAGATAAATCAGTCGAGAATGGCAATAGCTATATCTCGCCCTTTTCAAATACCACACTTACCCGCTGTGACAATTCGGTAAATATGATTTTAATGACGGATGGTGATCCCACAGGTGATAGTAATCAAAACTACAATATTTACTATACACATTACGACCTGTTCGGCACGTATCCAAGCCCAACTTCTGGGAGCTATTTAAATTCATTAGCGAAGATTTTGTATGGTTCTTCAGAACAAGTTGTTGACTTGTATCCAAGTACTCCTAATACAAAAGATTTCTCGCGTGTCTACACAATTGGTTTTGGTACAGGGATGTCGAATGATGGCATGAAATTGTTGGAGAAAACCGCGCAAGACGGCGGTGGGCAATATCTGCACGCCAATACAGCACAAGAACTCGTGAGTGCGTTAGAAAAGCAAATTAATAATATTAGAGAAGTAAACGATAGCTTTTCTTCCCCGGCGGTGGCAGTGAGTAGTACCGATCAAACACAAAGTCGGGACTCGCTCTATTTTACAATGTTTTACCCTGAAACGCATGCACGTTGGCGTGGTAACATGAAAAAGCTCAAAGTGAGTGGGGCTAAAATTGTTGATCAGAGCGGGAAACAAGCATTAAATGAATTGGGTTTAATTGATAAAGACGCCACAACGTACTGGTCTACGCCATCGTCTAAAGATGGTAACCAAGTTCACCAGGGAGGCATTGCACAAGTATTGGCGAACCAAACGACTCGCACTGTTTATTCAAATTACAATGGTTCAAGTCTAAAAAGCTTTGACTATACTACAGCGTTAAATTCATATGGTTCAACGACCAATTTAGCGTCTGCATTTAATGCCAATGCTGCCGATGTAGCAAAAATTATCAACTGGGCACAAGGTATTGATGTCAATGACGAAGATGGTGACAACAGTGTAGTTGATAGGCGCAGTGATATCTTCGGCGATCCACTCCATTCAAAGCCAGTTACGATTGATTATGGTAACAACGATGTTCGAGTTGTCGTAGGGACAAACGCTGGATTTATTCACATGTTTAAAGATAGCGACACATCCGCATCAGAAACATGGGCGTTTATTCCAGGGGAATTACTGCCAATAATCAAACCAACCATGTTAAAAGAAGCGAACAAAAAATACTATGGGATGGATGGTCCTCTTAGTGTTCACTTTGATGACAAAAACCGCAACGGTATCGTTGAATCTGGCGATTCGGTAATTTTGATTGCTGGCATGCGACGCGGTGGACGAAGTTATTACGCCCTCGATGTCACTTCGCCAAACCAACCTGTGTTGAAATGGGTTATAAAAGGCGGATCTGGTGATTTTCAGGAGTTGGCGCAATCTTGGTCTAAACCTTTACCGACTTATATTAAGAAGTCTGGTACGACCCCTGTGGTTATTTTCGCGGCAGGTTATGATACGAATAAAGATGCAGTAACAAAATCAGTAGATACTAAAGGCCGAGGTATTTATATTGTGGAGGCATTAACAGGCAAATTAGTATGGGCCTTGACTCCAGCTTCAGGCTTTAAAGGTAAGCACAGTATGCCTGCTGATTTGTCATTACTGGATTCGGATTACGATGGATTTACAGACCGTATTTATGCTTCTGACGTAGGAGGAGGTGTATGGAGAATCGATTTACCCGGAACAAATCCTAACGATTCAACGACACCGTGGACACATTTTCAATTAGCTAGTTTGGCTGGTAGCACTTCAGCGGAAGACCGAAAGTTTTTCTATAAGCCGATGATAGCAAGAACACTCTTTAGTAAAGTGACTAATAAATCCGTCGATGGCAAAGTAATTAAAACACGTCGTGATACACCTTATGAAGCCATTCTTTTAGGCTCAGGTAACCGATCACATCCAAATTGGACATCGACCAGCGACTATTTGTTCGTTATTCGAGATGAAAATACGATTACACAATCCTTTACCACCAATGCGCCTCAAACCGTTGTGTTATCCGATCTAATGGATATGAACAGTGATCCCTTTAAGCAAGTTTTAAATAATTATGAAGACTTTGTTGAAGTTGAAGCAGATCTCGGTGGGTTTAAAGGATGGAAATACAAATTAAGTACCGGAGAAAAGTCGTTAGCAGCACCTTCTGTAGCAGGCGGTATTGCTTATTTTACCTCGTTCACACCCGCTGACTTAACGTCTAATCAGTGTTCTTTGTCCGGTGGTAAGGGTCAGCTTTATGCATTCCATTTACATTATGGTACGCAAGTTTATGAGCAGCTGAAATACGATACGAGTTATGATGTGCCAGATACACCCAAACTTTATTTTGGTTGTGAAGGCGGCACAGAAACCGAAGCTTGTACTAACACAGTGCGTATGGTGGGCCCTGCAATTAAAAAAGTGACCAATAACGACGGCAGTGAAAAGGCGGGTCCTCAGGGGGGGACACCTTGGGCACCGGTAGAAGTAATTCCGTCGACAGAACCGGTCTTTATTGATGGTAAGGCAAAACTAGTGAATGATGATGTACCTATTGGTTTTGGTTTAAAGACAATTCAAACATTTATCTATAAAAAAGAAGAACATGATGAGAAAAAATAAGCTATCTGCAGGTGGTTTTTCACTGATTGAGTTAATGGTAACAATAGCAATTGTGGGCATATTAGCCTCAATTGCTTACCCGTCTTATGAGCAATACGTTAAGCGGGCAGCCAGAGCTGAGGCAATGGCTGCTTTGTTAGATGCAGCTAATCGACAAGAGCAGTATTTTGTCGATAACAGAGCCTATACAACCGATTTAGCCAAGTTGGCTATTTCATCGACGACTGAAAATGGTTATTTTACTTTAGCAACAACCGTAACAGGTAATACCTTTGTTGTCACTGCCACGGCAGCAGCGGGTCCTGTGAAAGGTGATTCGGTGTGTAGTACGTTAACTATCAATGAAATTGGAGTAAAAGGCGCGACGGGCTCTGGGACGACAGATTATTGCTGGGAGCGCTAGTTTTACGTCAGGTTAGATCGCATCGTCACATTTCTGGTGGTCGCTGAGTTTTGTGCGACCACTATGATTTAACGAAAGCTTAATGCCAGCTCGTTGTCCACTTGGTAACGTGATGCAATAACGAAATGTTCCATTGTGTAAGCCTTTTGGAGTGCCATCAGGACGAAACGTTATGGCACGTCGAGGATAAGTGAGTTTGGCACGTTTATCGATGGCCTCTCGCTGATGTAATATTTTTTCATCTCTGTCTAAGGTGCCATCACCATCTTTATCAACAAAGACAGTTAACGTATCCCCCCAACTCGTTTTATCACAACGAAGATTAATAAGCGCACAGGTGGTTACTTGTGTAATATGATTGATAGCGTAATGGCGAGCAAATGCAAGTGCCCGATGATAGGTTTGCATTTCTATTTGCATTGTAAAACGAGAATGGAAATGGAGTAGGTTAGGTAAAGTAAATACAACAATAATCGTTATGATCGCGAGTGTTGTAACTAACTCAAAGAATGTGACGCCAGCGGCTTTTTTTTTGCTCATCTATATTGCCTTCCATGTGCTTAAAAAGAAAACACATGGATTGTAGGCAAAACAAGTCAGTTAAGACTTGAAAGTTATTCACTGTTGTACTGCAAGATTGAGCTTATTTCAGGGCTAGCTGCAACTCGTGGTTGTTTCGCCGTTGTAAAGTGCTGTGCCACCTTGAGATATAGTGAGTTGGCGATTGTTAGCATTATCTTGGTCTGGGCAGTAAATAACGGTGGTAGCTTGACCATCTGCAAGACGTCCACTGGAATCAAAGCGAAAACGAGTCGCACCAATCTTTAGTTTATCTTGTCCTTGAGGCACATCCATGACACGCAACATCACATCGGTGCCTCCATCAAAAGTATAATTACTGTTATAGTCAACAAAGACAGCGACAGGGTTGGTTGTCCAATCATTTTGACATGCAAACGATGAACTGCTTTGGATAGCGGCTGCTGTTCCAGGGCAAACAACCACAATTTCGTCAGCTGCACTGGCTTTTGCTCGTGCGAACATTAAGTTGCGTTTTAATTCGAGAAGATAATTTTCTGCTCGGTTGCGTTCTAGAAGGTTAGAGTTATTAATGACTGCAAAAGCGGCGATGATCCCAACAATTGCAATGGTTATCATTGCTTCTAACAGGGTAAATCCGTTATTCGCGTTCTTCATACTAATGTCCGAGAAACTGAAGATAATTCATTATGACGTGTTTTTAAGTTCCGATTCAATGAGTTTGTTTGCTTACCGCGCTTAGATTGACTAAAATCGACGCAACTAACAGATAACTAAGCGCAAACAATGAAAAAGATCGAGGCAATTATTAAACCATTCAAGTTAGATGATGTTCGTGAAGCGTTATCTGACGTAGGTATTACAGGCATGACTGTATGTGAAGTCAAAGGGTTTGGACGCCAAAAAGGACACACTGAACTCTATCGTGGAGCTGAATACATGGTCGACTTTTTGCCGAAAGTAAAATTAGACATTGTATTAGCTGACGAAGATGTTGATAGAGCGATAGAAGTCATTCTTAAGACAGCTCAAACCGGTAAAATTGGTGATGGCAAAATATTTGTCACGGATGTTGAGCGCGTTATTCGTATTCGCACTGGTGAAGAAGACGAAGAAGCGATCTAACCTCAATTTAGGCTATTTAACGTTAAAGTTAACAAACTACTTTTAAATGCAAAAAAGCGCCTTGATGGCGCTTTTTTAGTGTTATTGTGCGCTCATTACTCAACTGAGCGAAGCAGGGCGTTAATGCCAACTTTTTCGCGAGTTTTTTGGTCGACTTTTTTGACGATAATAGCAGCATATAAGTTGTGCGTACCGTCTTTGCTTGGCAGTGAGCCAGGCACCACTACCGCGCCGGCTGGCACTCTTCCAAAGTGAACTTCACCAGTCTCTCGATCGTAAATGCGTGTACTTTGCGAAATATAGACACCCATCGAAATCACCGCGCCTTCTTCGACTATCACACCTTCAACGATTTCAGAGCGTGCGCCGATGAAGCAATTGTCTTCAATAATGGTTGGATTGGCTTGAAGGGGTTCTAATACGCCACCAATTCCAACCCCGCCAGATAGATGCACATTTTTACCGATTTGAGCACACGAACCAACCGTTGCCCATGTATCGACCATAGTACCCTCATCAACATATGCACCAATGTTGACGTAGGACGGCATTAGGACCACATTTTTGCCAATAAAACTGCCTTGTCGTGCAACAGCGTTAGGTACAACACGCATACCTTCCTGTTTGAATTGCTCTGGCGTGTATTCGGAAAATTTTAATGGTACTTTGTCGAAAAATTGGTTAACGCCATCGTGCATTGGTTTGTTATCGCGAATACGGAATGACAGTAAAACGGCCTTTTTAAGCCATTGGTGTACAACCCATTCACCGCTGATTTTCTCTGCAACACGTGCAGCACCAGAATCCAATAATGACAGCGCTTGATTGATTGCAGATGCAATAGCCGGCTCCACAGTGGCAGGAGAGATAGTTGCACGGTTTTCCCATGCGTTTTCAATAATCGTTTTTAAATCAGACATAGTTTCCTCTTATTCCGATTCTGCATTTAATTTTTTTAACAGTGCACGATGCACTTTAACTTGCTCTTCGTCCGAAAGGGACAAATAGGCTTTATTCGATACCACAAAGAAATCTTCAGCACGTTCGCCAACGGTGGTGATCCGAGCGGCATGAATGTGTAGCTCTTGTTCTTCAAATACTTCAGCAATTTTGGTCAGCAAACCTTGAATATCAATGGCTTGAATTTCAATTAAGTTTCTGTCCTCGCGAGCGTGAGGACGGACAATGACCAATGGTTTGATATTAAAGTCTTTAAAACGGTGCGAACGATTCTTTTTGATCCGAACTTTCTTTTTCGGATCCGCGAGCATCTGCTCAATGCCTTTATGAATTGATTGTGCTCTACTTGATGCAATTGCATCACCGTTCACTTCAAGGATAACAAAATTGTAAACGACATAGCCATCTTTTGTCGTCATGACTTGCGCATGTTGGATCTGGGCTTTTTTCGAGCCAATTACACTCACAAGCTTTACGAATAAACTCGATTCGTAAGGACTGTAAACAAATACTTGCGTTCCACCGTGCAGCGGTTTCGATGACACCGATACACTTGCGTGGCTCAAATCATTTGAAGCTAACAAATGGCTTGTATGCCATGAAATTTGTTCTTCACTGAATGCAGTGAAGTAATTAGCTTTGAAGCGAGTCCAAATGTGGTCGATTAAGTCATCACGAAATCCATCTAACACAAGACGCTGTTTAGCTTGCTGTTTTTTATCTCGAATTTGATCACGCATGTCCATTGGGTTTTCAAGCCCAAGCCGAAGTGCCCTTTGTCCATGCAGATAGAGTTCACGAAGCAAGGTATTTTTCCAGTCGTTCCAAAGGTTATCGTTTGTCGCACGAATATCGGCAACAGTAAGGCAATAAAGATAATCTAATTGGCGTTCATTTTTAACTTTAGAGGCAAATTCGGAGATAACTTCAGGATCGTTAATGTCTTTTCGTTGTGCGGTTACTGACATGAGCAGATGATGCTCAACTAACCACGCAACAAGTTTTGAATCAGATGAGGTAAAACCATGCATTTTACAAAAGGCAAGTGCATCCACCGCCCCAAGCTCTGAGTGGTCACCTCCTCGGCCTTTTGCAATATCATGAAAAATTGCAGCAAGATACAACAGCTCGGGTTTATCCATTCGGGTCACAATTTCCGAGCAGAGCGGGAAACGTGAGTGTTGTGCTCGATCAAAATAGTGATAGATATTGTTCACAAGTTGATGGGTATGTTCATCAACGGTATAAGAATGAAATAAATCAAATTGCATTTGGCCAAATATATTGCGCCACTGAGGCAAATACGCTGCGATGATGCCGTGTTTGTGCATTAGGGTAAACGCTCGGCCCATGCCATTTGGATGTTTGATTAATCGCAAAAAAGCATCTCGACATGCCGCATAATCCTGCAAATCGCCAAGTAGCCGTCGCCTCACTTGACGCATCGTGCGAATGGTATTGGGTTCAATTTGGGTGATCGTAGGTTTTTCTGCAATGTGCTCAAAGAGTACAAACAATTGTTCACGGCGGAAAAAAACCGACGGATCTTTAACACGAATTTTGCTACCAACGCGTTCAAAGTTCCGATCAAGTGGTATAGCGCTATGAAGATGTTGATCTGGCAAGATGCTTTCTTCAAAGTAAGCAAGCAACATTTCGTTCATTTCTCGGATGCGGCTCATGATCCGAAATAAGCGTTTCATCATACGTTCTACAGACGCTTTTCCTTCCGCCCCAAAGCCAAGTAATTCTGCTGCGTGGGGCTGGTGGTCGAATAACAAGCGATTTTCAGAGCGTCCAGCGGCTAAATGCAGTGCAAAACGAATATTCCAGAGGTTTTCTAAACACTCTAACAGTTCTTGAGATTCTTCATGGGTAAGATAACCGTGATCAATCAGTTCTTCTAAGGTTTCTGCCTGGAAATGTTTCTTAGCCACCCAAAAAATAGTTTGTATGTCGCGCAGTCCACCTGGATTTTCCTTAACATTAGGCTCCAGGTTATAGGCTGTGCCATGACACTTCTTGTGGCGTAAGTTTTGTTCGTTGACTTTGGCAATAAAAAAGTCATCAGAGCGCCACAATGGACTTTCTTGGATGTGTTTTTTAAGCTTTTCATACGCGATATGATTGCCGCAGATTAACCGGCTTTCGAGTAAGCTTGTGGTAAAGTGCACATCATGTTGCTTTTGTTCAAGTACTTCTTGATGTGTGCGAACACTGTGGCCTATTTCAAGGTTTAAGTCCCACAGGTAAGTGACAAATTGTTCAAGCTTTATGACGATGTCTTCATTGGGTTTATCGTCTACTAAAAGTAGGAAATCAATATCAGAATAAGGGTGCAATTCACCTCGGCCATATCCTCCGATTGCAATTAATGCCATGTCCGTATGATTGGCAAGGCCAACTTGATTAAACAATTTTATAAGGAGTCGATCAATGAATTCCGCACGTGCATTGATTAAGTTTCTTACGGGTTGTTTTGTAAACTCGTTGTGCAACCATTTGTAAAAATAAGCAGAACAATCTTTGTATTGTTGCAAATCGGATGCGTCGTCTAAGAGTTGTTTTAATTTATTCGGCAAGGCCAAAATAGGGCTCCTCGGGATTTTGAACTGACACTAACTCCAATTTCAGTCACGGACTTGAGTCGTTCGGTATAAAACTCATTTGTTTTTGATTTTTATTAGACTGACTATATACCCAAATGGCCTTAAACTGAACCTAATGATTGACTCTGAATATCGTTTATTGAGGTATTTTGGGTATCTCGATCGAGTGAGGCAAGGGAGAAGGAAAAAATGACACACAGCCTGTGGGGTTGGCTGTGTGTATTGGGTCGAGAACTAGTGAGAAATTACTTTTTCAATGGTGTCGTCGTTTCGGTGAGTTAAGACCTCTACGCCGTTTTCAGTGACCAGTAATGTGTGTTCCCATTGTGCAGATAAGCTACGGTCTTTGGTCACAACGGTCCAATCGTCTTTCAACAATTTACAGTGACGTTTTCCTGCGTTAACCATAGGTTCGATGGTTAAACACATACCTGCTTGTAGCTCTTCACCCGTCCCCGGCTTGCCATAATGCATGACTTGCGGTTCTTCGTGGAATTCGGCCCCGATACCATGTCCGCAGTATTCACGTACAATCGAATAACTAAATCCTTCAGCGTATTTTTGAATCGCGGCGCCGATATCACCTAAGCGAACACCAGGCTTAACCATGCGGATTGCCAAATAAAGGCTTTCTTGCGTCACCTCGCATAAACGTTTGCCCTGAATTGACGGTGCGCCAACATAGAACATTTTTGAGGTATCACCATGATAGCCATCTTTTATAACGGTAATGTCGATGTTGATGATGTCACCGTCTTTCAGTGGTTTGTCGTTTGGAATGCCGTGACAAATTACATGATTAACCGACGTGCAAATGGATTTCGGAAAGCCATGGTAGTTTAGTGGGGCAGGGATCGCTTTTTGAACATCAACAATGTAATCATGGCAAATCGTGTTTAGCTCGTCAGTTGTTACCCCTGGTTTTACATATGGTTCGATCATTTCCAGGACTTCTGCTGCAAGACGTCCCGCAACGCGCATTTTTTCAATTTCATCAGGGGTTTTAATCACTGCGCTCATTCAAGCTCCCATTTTAGTTTACAGTTTTGGTGGTCTAAATTTTATACGTATCATTGAGTCGATGCGATTTATATGGTATAAAGCGCGCCGTCTTTTTACAAATAAATTCTCTGCCTTGATGGTCAGCGTATTTTTTGTCATTAAGGCAATTAACTTAAATATTAACACACACACATATCGACACATACACTTGGGTGCATGTTTCCTTAAATTTTAAGGCACGTGTTGGTGCTATGGGATATGTGGAGGCCTAACCCTTAATTGAGGAAAATTCAAATGGCAAACGTTTCAATGCGCGATATGCTTCAAGCTGGTGTTCACTTCGGTCACCAAGCTCGTTACTGGAATCCAAAAATGAAGCCATTCATTTTCGGTGCTCGTAACCGCGTTCACATCATCAACCTAGAAAAGACAGTTCCAATGTTCAACGATGCACTTAAGTTCCTTTCGAACGTTGCATCAAACAAAGGTAAAATCCTTTTCGTTGGTACTAAGCGCGCAGCAAGCGAAGCAGTAAAAGAAGCAGCGACTGGCTGTGATCAATTTTACGTAAATCACCGTTGGTTAGGTGGTATGTTGACTAACTGGAAAACAGTTCGTCAATCAATCAAGCGTCTTAAAGACCTTGAAATCCAAAGCCAAGACGGTACTTTCGAAAAATTGACTAAGAAAGAAGCGTTAATGCTTACTCGTGAAATGGAAAAGCTTGAGAAGAGCCTTGGCGGTATCAAAGATATGGGCGGTCTTCCAGACGCACTATTTGTTATCGACGCAGATCACGAGCACATCGCTATCCGCGAAGCAAACAACCTAGGTATTCCAGTAGTATCAATCGTTGATACTAACTCGAACCCAGACGGCGTTGACTTCGTTGTTCCAGGTAACGACGATGCGATCCGTGCAATCCAGCTTTACACTGGCGCAGTAGCTCAAGCTGTTACTGAAGGCCGCGAAAGCAACATCGTTGCTCAAGCTGAGAAAGACGACTTCGTAGAAGCTGAGTAATAAGCTGTCATCAAGTCTTCATCGAATTTCGATGAAGACTTGATATTCTTTGCTAAGCGGAACCCCGCTTAAGAACCGAATTCAGATTTGAGGATATTCAAATGGCTGTAACTGCTGCCCTAGTTAAAGAGCTACGCGACCGTACTGGCGCTGGCATGATGGATTGTAAAAAAGCGCTAACTGAAACCAACGGTGACATCGAGTTAGCAATTGAAAATATGCGTAAAAGTGGTGCTGCTAAAGCTGCTAAGAAAGCTGGTAATATCGCTGCAGAAGGTACAATCCTTATCAAGCAAGCTGACGGTATTGCTGCACTTGTTGAAGTTAACTGCCAAACCGACTTCGTTGCGAAAGATAAGAACTTCCTAGCATTTGCTAATGAAGTTACTGACGTTGCTGCTGCAGAGAAAATTTCTGTTGAAGAGCTACAAGCACAATTCGAAGAGAAGCGTGTTGCGCTAGTAACGAAAATTGGCGAAAACATCAACATTCGTCGCGTTCAATACTTAGGTGGTGCAAACCTAGCTGAGTACCGTCACGGCGACCGTATCGGTGTTGTTGTTGCTGGTGAAGCAGACGAAGAGACGTTAAAGCAAGTGGCAATGCACGTTGCTGCATCACGTCCTGAGTACGTAAACCCAGAAGACGTTCCAGCAGACGTAGTGGCGAAAGAGCGTGAAGTTCAAATCGACATCGCTATGAACGAAGGCAAGCCAGCTGAAATCGCTGAGAAGATGGTTGAAGGCCGTATGAAGAAGTTCACTGGTGAAGTTTCTCTTACTGGTCAAGCGTTCATCATGGAGCCTAAGAAGTCAGTTGGTGAATTCCTTAAAGAGAAAGGCGCAACAGTAACGGCATTTGTACGCTTAGAAGTTGGTGAAGGCATCGAGAAGAAAGTTGATGACTTTGCTGCTGAAGTTGCTGCACAGATGGCGGCTGCAAAAGGCGCTTAATCGCTTTTATAGACGCAATGTAGCAGGTTTAACCACCTCAGTTTACTTTGCGTCTCACGCGAAAATTCTTTAGAATAGCCGCGCTTGTGTGAAAACATAAGCGCGGTTATTTTTTACCTTCACTTTTAATTGGCCCGAATTTTATGACTATCAATCGAAAACCTGTTTTTAGACGCGTTCTTCTCAAATTAAGTGGTGAAGCCCTAATGGGAGATGAAGGCTTTGGTATCGATCCAAAAGTATTGGATCGCATGGCTCAAGAAATCAAAGAACTAGTAGAACTCGACGTAGAAGTGGGTTTAGTTATTGGCGGTGGCAACTTCTTACGTGGTGGTTCACTTGCAGAGGCAGGCATGAACCGTGTAGTTGGTGACCACATGGGCATGTTGGCAACAGTAATGAACGGTTTGGCAATGCGCGATGCGCTACACCGAGCATTTGTAAATGCACGACTTATGTCAGCGATCCCACTCAATGGTGTTTGTGATGCATACAATTGGGCAGAAGCGATTAGCTTATTAAAATCAGGTCGCGTTGTGATTTTCTCTGCCGGTACGGGCAACCCGTTTTTTACAACAGACTCTGCTGCGTGTTTACGTGGTATTGAGATTGAAGCGGATACCGTAATTAAAGCAACAAAAGTCGATGGTGTTTTCAATGATGACCCAGTGAAAAACCCAGAGGCAACACTTTATCGTCATTTGACCTATAATGAAGTGATTGACCAAGAATTGAAAGTGATGGATTTAGCGGCGTTTACGCTAGCACGTGATCACGATATGCCAATCAGCGTGTTCAATATGAATAAACCTGGGGCATTAAAGCGCGTGATCATGGGTGAAGAAGAAGGTACGCTTATTTCTTCGCAAGCATCAGAATAATATAGACTAGGATAGCATTGTGATTAACGATATTAAAAAAGACGCTCAAGAGCGTATGAAAAAAAGTGTTGCAGCACTTGCAAGCCAACTCTCTAAAATCCGTACTGGTCGTGCGCACCCTGCGCTGTTAGACGGTATCTCTGTGTCTTACTACGGCGCAGATACACCACTAAATCAAGTGGCAAACGTATCAGTAGAAGATGCGCGTACGCTTGCGATTAGCGTGTTTGATCGCTCATTGGCTCAAGCTGTAGAAAAGGCGATCATGGCATCGGATTTAGGGTTAAACCCAATGTCTGCTGGTGCGATGATTCGTGTTCCACTTCCGCCACTGACTGAAGAGCGCCGTAAGGACCTAATTAAAGTTGTTCGTGCAGAAGTTGAAGCCGGTCGTGTTGCCGTGCGTAATATTCGTCGTGACGCGAACGGTGATATTAAATCATTATTAAAAGATAAATCAATTTCTGAAGATGAAGCGCGTCAAGGCGAAGACGAAGTTCAAAAGCTAACTGACACTTACATCAAAGAAATGGATACGCAACTGAGCGCGAAAGAAGCAGAATTGATGGAAATCTAAGCGAATACGTTCCGCTTAATCGTACTAAACTTAAATTTATTAGGCTAGAAACGCCACCTAGGGTATACTGGGCGGCGTTTTTTTTTACTCACGAATTAGTATGGTTCTGAACGCAGAAACAATTACACAGCAGTCTCTACCAAAACATATCGCGATTATTATGGATGGTAATGGTCGGTGGGCGCAGGCGCGCAACCACCCGCGAGTCTATGGACACAAAAAAGGGGTTGATGCTGTTAGGAGCGCCGTTCAGTTTTGTTCAAAATTGGGTGTTAGTTCGCTGACTTTATTCGCTTTTAGTAGTGAAAACTGGAGACGCCCTGAGGACGAAGTAAGCACGCTCATGGAGCTTTTTTTGTTTGTATTAACAAAAGAAGTGAAAAAACTCCATAAAAACAATGTAAAACTAACGATTATTGGCGATTTGTCAAAGTTTCCAGCCAATTTACAGCAAAAAGTCATCGATGGTGAAACCTTAACCAGGGATAATACCGGGTTGCATTTAAATATTGCAGCAAACTATGGTGGTCGTTGGGACATCACACACGCTGCAGCTGAGTTGGCAAAAGAAGTGGCAGAAGGTAAGCTACGGCCATCTGAGATTACCGAAGATGCAATATCTAAAAAGTTATCAATGGCTGAGCAACCTGAGTTGGATTTACTTATCCGCACAGGGGGCGATTTACGGATCAGTAACTTCTTGCTTTGGCAGGCGGCTTATGCTGAGCTGTATTTTACACAAACATTGTGGCCTGATTTTGATGAGGCTGCTTTTGCAGAAGCGATTGCTTGTTATGTCTCGCGTGAACGACGTTTTGGCTGTACAGGTGAACAAATAAAAGAATTACTCGCTTCAAAGCAAACCCAGTTGAAGGTATAGAATTTGTTAAAACAACGCATTTTAACGTCAGCGGTTTTAGCACCACTGGCGCTTTTATTGGTTTTTTATACGCCGTTGGCGCAATTTAGTTTTATTGCAGGCTTAATCGTTTTACTTGGTGCATGG
Organism: Pseudoalteromonas luteoviolacea B = ATCC 29581; assembly: GCA_000333235.1. Lineage (GTDB taxonomy): Bacteria > Pseudomonadota > Gammaproteobacteria > Enterobacterales > Alteromonadaceae > Pseudoalteromonas > Pseudoalteromonas luteoviolacea_D. Next base: position 57,466 of record CAPN01000015.1, read on the forward strand.
GAGTGGTCCGCATTTATGGGGCTGCAGACTAAACGTGCACGAGGTGGTTATACGCTTTTAGTTGCTGCTATTTTAGGAGCATTACACTTACATTGGCCAATAGAGCGTTTGTGGCTTGATAATGGAACGCTGATTGCCGATGCAAATTACGTATTTACGTTGGCTTTTGCTTGGTGGTTGGTCGCCACGTTTTTAATTGTAAAGTATCCGCGTATGTCGAGTGCATGGAGCGAAGGTCTCGTCCTTCGTGCTGTTGCAGGTTTCTTAACGCTAGTCCCGCTTTGGCTGGCTCTAAATACCCTTCGTAGTGCCCATTTTGCCGAACAACATCACTATGGCTCTACGCTTATCATGGTTGTCTTAGGTATTGTGTGGAGTGCCGATATTGGCGCTTACTTCACGGGTAAAAATTTTGGTAAACGAAAGTTAATGCCTCGCGTGAGCCCAAACAAAACAATTGAAGGTTTATTGGGCGGTTTGGCAACCGCAGTAGTATTTGTCATTGTATTTTGTCATTTTGCTGAAGTTCCTGTATCACAATGGGCAATTTATGGTCTTCTTACGGTATTCATCGCGCTCTTCTCCGCCATTGGTGATTTACTAGAAAGTATGTTTAAGCGAGAGGTTGGTTTAAAGGACTCGGGAGCTTGTTTGCCTGGTCATGGTGGTATTCTAGATAGAATTGATAGCCTAACCGCAGCGGCGCCAATTTTTGCTTTATTTTATGCGTGGACGGTAGCACTATGACCCAGCAAGTCGTTGTGCTAGGCTCGACCGGTTCAATAGGACAATCAACGCTAGATGTGATTGCGCGAAATCGCGCACTATATCAAGTATTCGCACTCGTGGCAGGAACAAATGTAGAGAAGCTTGTTGAGCAATGTATTGTCCATCAGCCGCAATTTGTTGTGCTGAGCGAAGCGTCTTATGCAAATACCTTTAAATCGTTGTTAAAACAATCGCCGATTAATCCAGTTCCAACGGTGTTATCGGGCGTACAGGCAATGCGAGAAATTGCGGCACATGACGATGTAGACATTGTTATGGCTGCAATTGTTGGCGCGGCTGGCCTGCTCCCTACTCTGAGTGCTGTCGAGGCTGGAAAGAAAGTCCTGTTAGCCAACAAAGAGGCATTGGTAATGACCGGCCGTTTGTTTATGGATAAAGTACGCAAATATAATGCGACTTTGTTGCCGATAGACAGCGAACATAATGCTATTTACCAATGTTTGCCTGTCAATTTACAGAAAAAGCACGACGCGTTGTTGTCCGATCATGGTGTTAGTAAGATCTTACTGACAGGCTCTGGTGGTCCGTTTTTAAATCGCGACATTGATACCTTGGCCTCAGTGACGGTTTCTGAGGCTGTGTCTCACCCAAATTGGTCGATGGGACAAAAAATTTCAGTGGACTCGGCGACTATGATGAATAAAGGTCTCGAGTTTATTGAAGCGAAGTGGTTATTTAATTGTGAGGTTGACGACATTGAAGTGGTTATTCATCCTCAAAGTATGATCCATTCTATGGTGCAGTATCGTGACGGCTCAGTCATTGCGCAGTTAGGCCAGCCAGATATGCGAACACCAATTGCCTATGGACTTGCGTACCCTGAGCGTATAGACGCCGGAGTTGCGCCGCTCGACTTTTCTAAATTAGCCAACTTTTCCTTTATGAAACCAGATTTTACCCGTTATCCGAACTTACGTTTAGCAATGGAAGCGTGTAAAGTAGGGCAAGCCGCCACAACGACCGTTAATGCCGCGAATGAAGTCGCTGTGAGTGCGTTTTTACAGGGAAAGATAGGGTTTTGTGATATTTATCGTGTGAATGAGCAAACTCTGACTAAACAAAGCGGATCAGATGCACGTAGCTTAGACGCGATACTTGAGATCGACCGCCAAGCAAGACGTTTGGCAAACGACATCATTAATGAGTTGAGGTAGTGGTATGTTGGCGTTTTTGTGGAACCTTGGCGCATTTATTCTTGCATTAGGCATTTTAGTCACTGTCCATGAATATGGCCATTTCTGGGTTGCGCGAAAAGCTGGCGTAAAAGTTCAACGTTTCTCAATAGGTTTTGGAAAACCGCTTTTTAAATGGTATGACCGATTAGGTACTGAATACGTCATCGCCCTCATTCCGCTTGGTGGCTATGTCAAAATGCTCGACGAACGGGTCGAAGAAGTTTCAGCACAAGAGAGACATCTATCGTTTAATGCAAAACCGGTTGGTGCAAGAATCGCGATTGTTGCGGCAGGGCCAATTGCCAATTTCCTTTTTGCGATTGTCGCATTAGCATTGATGTATGTGGTTGGTGTACAAAGCGTCAAGCCAGTGGTCGGTGAAGTAACTCCTCAAAGTCGAGCTGCTTTTGCAGGTTTACAGCAATACGATTTAATTCAAGAAATTAACCAACAGCCTGTACATGATTGGCAAGAGGTCATGTTCGCCTTAATGAGCGCATTGGGAGAACAGAATTTAAATGTGAAAGTACAAGATAGTCAAGGTCGGATTGCCTATAGAGATCTTGACATTACGGGCTGGAAACTTGACCAACAAGATGTGCCTCCAACGGAATCTCTCGGCATGACACCTTATCGCCCAGCCATTACCTTAACGATTGCTCAAGTCGGCCAAGATAGTGCTGCAAAACAAGCAGGAATCGAAGTAGGCGATAAAATACTTGCGCTCAATAATCAAAATATTACACAGTGGCAGCAGTTAGTTGATGTGGTTCAAGCTTCGCCAAATATTGCAATCAACATCACCGTTGAACGTGACGGACAACGACTCGACATAACGGCGATACCAACACGTCAACCAGCAGGTAACGGCGCAGAACACGGTGTACTTGGTGTTGCTCCGAGTTTAGAAAAGTGGCCTTCGCAATATATCGAAACTAGACATTTTGGTCCTTTGGATAGTATCGTGCTCGGCACGCAAAAAACATGGGAGCTTATTGCGCTTAGTTTCGATATGATAGGCAACTTGTTGACTGGGCAAGTTTCGGTTAAAAATCTTAGCGGTCCTGTTGGGATAGCTGTAGGTGCTGGAAATAGCGTCAGTTATGGCTTAGTCGCCTTTTTGAGTTTTTTAGCGTTAATTAGTGTAAACCTAGGTGTTTTCAACTTATTACCGCTGCCTGTCTTAGATGGCGGGCATTTAATGTATTACTTAATTGAACTAATTCGCAAAAAACCAGTCTCTGAAAAGACACAAGAGTTGGGTTTTAAGGTTGGCGCAATGCTTTTACTGGCCTTAACCTGTTTTGCGTTAATGAATGATGTTGCGAGACTGTAGACAGTCTACCTATTTGTGGAAAATTTTTGCCAATTGACTTAAGCAGCTTCCGCTATAGGTTAAGTCAGTTGGTATTAGGCGCAATACCGCTAGAAAGTTGTAAAGGACAAAGATAATAAAATGCCTATAAAAAAACATTTAGCAGTTACCAGTTTACTTGGCGCTAGCTTTGCTGCCTTGGGGCAAAATTCCTTTATCGTTGAAGATTTAAAAGTTGAAGGTTTACAACGTGTCGCATTGGGTGCTGCATTAACGCACATTCCAATTAACGTTGGTGATTCAATTGATGACTTTACGGTGTCCAAAACCATTAAAGCACTGTATAAATCGGGTCATTTTGAAACGATTAAAGTACTTAGAGATGGCGGACTTTTGATCATCAAAGTGACAGAGCGTCCAACGATCAGCTCGATAGAATTTGATGGTAACAAAGACATTAAAGACGAACAGCTTAATGAAAGTTTAGAACAGCAAAATATTCGGCAAGGCGAACCGCTTGATAAAACCGTACTAGACAATATTGAAAAAGGGTTAATCGAGTTCTTCCATAGCATCGGTAAATACAATGCGAAAATCGACATTGAAGTCACTCAGCTTCCTCGTAACCGCGTTAAGTTGAAAATTAACTTTGAAGAAGGTGATGCAGCTTCAGTTCGCCAAATTAACTTAGTTGGTAACGAACTTTTTACTGACGAAGAGCTGTTAGGTTTATTCGAATCTCAACAAGATCTCCCATGGTGGAAATTCCTTGCGAACGATCGCTACCAAAAGAAAACGATTGAGGGTGATCTCGAAAAAATTAAAAGTTATTACTTAGACCGCGGTTACTTGCGTTTCAATATTGATTCGACTCAGGTTTCAGTTAACCCTGAACGCGATGCTGTCTACGTTACGGCGAACCTGACAGAAGGTGAGCAATACAATGTTAAAGGCTTCGATTTTATCGGTGATTTACTTGGTCGTGAAGATCTAATTAAAGCCATTCTACCGTTAAAAACGGGAGAGCTTTATAATGGTTCTGTTGTGACTTCATCTGAAGAGTTCATTAAAAACTTCCTCGCTCGCTTTGGCTATGCTAACGCTGAAGTCCGTACCATCCCTGATATTGATGACGAAAAGAAAGAAGTACATTTAACGTTATCGGTAAATCCAGGTAAACGTGTTTATGTTCGCCGTATTATTGTTGCAGGTAACCACAACACCGCGGATGAAGTGGTGCGTCGTGAAATGACTCAACTTGAAGGCGCGTGGTTGTCAAATCAGCAATTAGAGCGTTCTAAGCTGCAAATTCAACGTTTGCCCTACATGGAAAACGTCGAGTTTAATGTGAAACCAGTGCCAGGCCAAGATGACCTAGTAGATGTTGATTTTACAGTGAAAGAGCAGCCAGCAGGGAGTTTCCAAGCCGGTCTTGCGTATGGTTCATATGCAGGTATTCAATTTAATATTGGGGTGAGTGAGTCTAACTTCCTCGGCACTGGCAACCAGGTGGCGTTTAACATTAATACATCAAGAGGGTCGAAAAACTACAGCGTTTCGTATACCGATCCTTATTTTACACCAGATGGTGTATCGCAAGGCAGCAGTATTTTCTATAACAACTTCGATGGTAGTAAATTTGGTATTGTTGGCTATAACTCAACAACATACGGTTTAGGTACTAACCTTGGTTTCCCAATAGACGCTGTAAACCGAGTGAATTTCGGTGTTCGTTGGTTAGAAGAGGAACTCGATAATATTACAGAGTTCGAGCAGAACCGCGTACTTCGTGAAACATTTACTGATCCGAACAACCCAGATGCACCATTTGAATTCACGAAGTATGAATTGAGTGTTGGCTGGTCTCGTGTAACGGTTAACCGTGGTATGTTCCCAACAGATGGTTCACGTCAATCGTTGTCCATGCTCGCGACGACGCCCAACTCAGATTTGAACTTCTTTAAAATTAACTACGATTCTCGTTTTTATTGGCCAATTAGCAATGACCATAAATGGGTGTTCTCGGCTCGCGCGGCATTTGGCTATGGTAATGGCTATGGTGAGACAAATGGCGCGGAACAAATCCTGCCATTCCAAGAGTTTTTCCGAATTAGTGAAATGGAATTGAGAGGTTTCGATCGCAATACAATATTACCTCAAGCGGTGCGTCGTGAGCCGAATTTGATCCCAGGCACACCGACCTCGGATGGTTCTGCATCAACGGGCATTGGTGGTGATGAACAATTTGACTTGTTAGTGCCTTACGGCAGAATAGGCGGTAACGCCAAAGCATTAGCTGGCGTTGAAATGATTTTCCCAACGCCGTTTTTAGATGACGATAAAGCGTCATCGGTTAGAACCAGTTTCTTCGTAGATGTTGCCAACGTCTGGGATACTGAATTTGATTTAGACCGTTATACCGAATTACAACGTGACCAAGTGGCGAAAATCGCAGACTACTCAGATCCTTCGCGCTATCGTGCGTCGACGGGTTTGTCTGTACAGTGGATATCGCCTATGGGTCCAATGCTAATCAGCTTCGCTTATCCGCTTAAAAAAGAAGAAGATGACGAGACGCAAACGATTAGCTTCAACATTAGTAACACATTCTAAGGAGTATTTTTGTGAACAAATTAGTTAAGACGACAGCAACAGGTTTACTCGCCGCTTTTTTAATGGGTACTTCTGCTAGTGCATTGGCACATAAAGTGGGGATTGTTGATATGCAAAAAATTTATCAACAAATCCCTCAAATGGGCAAAATTGAGCAAACTTTACAGGCAGAATTTTCTGAGCGTCGTCAAGAGCTTGAAAAGATCCAAGGCGACATTCGCTTTGAAGCTGAAAAGTTTAAGCGTGAACAAGCGACATTAAGTGAAGCACAAAAAGAAGCATTGCGTACTAAAATCCAAGGTCTACAACAATCGCTTGCTGAAAAAGGCCGTCCATTAGAACAAGAAATTAAAGCTCGTCAGCAACAAGAGCTAGCTAAAGTGCAATCGCTTATTATTGGTGCGATTGAAGACATCGCGAAAAAAGGTAAATTTGACGAAGTAAAAACGCGTGACACAACCATTTACTTTAATGCGGATAAAGTAACTGACCTTTCATCTGATGTTGTTGAAGCGGTAAGTAAAAAGTAATGATAAAGCAATACACACTTGGTGAGCTTGCGCAGCATATTGATGCGCAAGTACAAGGTGACAGCGATTTTGCGATAAGCAAAATCGCGACTTTAGCCACTGCAACTGGCGCAGAATTAGCATTTTTAGCTAATAAAAAGTATCGAGCTCAGTTATCTACCACCCAAGCCGGCGCGGTGATTTTAGCACCCGATGAAGCTGAGTATTTCTCAGGTAATAAATTAGTGACGTCTGATCCGTACACGGCGTACGCATTGATTGCGCAATTACTTGACAGTACACCATCGTCAGCTAACGGTATACATCCTAGTGCGGTGATTGCTAATGACGCTAAAATCAGCCCAACAGCACACATTGGGGTGAATGCGGTGATCGAGTCAGGTGCTGAAGTCGGCGACAATGTTGAAATTGGTGCTAACTGTTTTGTCGGGAAATATGCCAAAATCGCGTCCCGCACAAAACTGTGGGCAAACGTCTCTGTTTATCATGAGGTTGAAATCGGTGAAGACTGTTTATTTCAGTCCGGCGCCGTGATTGGTAGTGATGGGTTTGGCTACGCCAATAAAAAGGGTCGATGGATTAAAATACCTCAAGTTGGGCGTGTTGTGATTGGTGATCGGGTTGAAGTGGGTGCAAATACTGTCATTGATCGAGGTGCACTGGATGATACCATTATTCATGATGATGTGATTATCGATAATTTGTGCCAAATCGCTCACAATGTGGAAATTGGCCAAGGTACCGCAATTGCAGGCGCTACCGTCGTCGCAGGCAGTACTAAGATTGGCAAATATTGCCAAATCGCTGGTATGGTTGGGATTAATGGTCATTTAGAGATCTGTGATGGCGTAATGCTGACAGGTATGACAATGGTCACTAAATCGATCAATGAGCCTGGTGTGTATTCTTCTGGAATGCCACATACGTCAAATCAAGAATGGCGTAAAAATACGGCGTATTTACGAAATCTTTCAGACTTCAAATCGCGCATAAAGGCACTTGAAGTCAGTGTTAAACAACTGAAACACCCCGAATAAAAGGATGCTATTTTGGCAAACGAATTAAATAGCTTTGATATTCAAGAAATCCTGAAGTTGCTGCCGCATCGTTATCCGATGTTGCTAGTGGATCGAGTACTTGATTACAAGCCAGGTGAATATCTACATGCAATCAAGAATGTGACGGCAAATGAACCAATCTTTACAGGTCATTTTCCCGAACAACCGATTTTCCCTGGTGTTCTTATTTTAGAAGCAATGGCTCAGGCAACCGGTCTTTTAGGCTTTAAAACCGTCGAGAATCGCAGCGAAAATGAACTATACTTGTTTGCGGCGGTTGATGAAGCGCGTTTTAAGCAACCTGTGACCCCCGGTGACACAATGCACATTCACGTGCAGTTTTTAAAAGAGCGCCGCAATATGTGGAAATTTGCTGTTGAGGCGAAAGTCGATGGCAAGATTGTGTGTACTGCTGAATTAATGTGTGCAAGAAGAGAGTTCTAGAGTGATCCATCCTACCGCAATTATTGAGTCAGGCGCGAAGCTCGGCGAAAACGTTAAAGTTGGTCCATATAGCTACATTGGAAACGATGTGGTCATTGGTGACAACTGTGTGATCGAATCCCATGTTGTGGTCAAAGGCCCATCAACCATTGGATCTGGCAACCACATCTACCAATTCGCATCAGTGGGCGAAGCCTGCCAAGATAAAAAGTACAAGGATGAACCTACTCAGCTTATTATTGGCGACAACAATATTATTCGTGAATGTGCGACGATTCACCGTGGTACGATTCAAGATCAGGGGATAACGCGCATTGGTTCAAATAATTTGTTTATGGCTTATACGCACGTTGCACATGACGCGGTGATTGGAAGCAATGTGATCTTTGCCAACAACGCGAGTGTGGCAGGGCATGTTCATGTTGGAGACTGGGTTATTTTAGCGGGGAATACAGGGGTTCATCAATTTTGTAAAATTGGTGCTCATGCGTTTATCGGCATGTACTCAGGTGTAAATAAAGATGTTCCGCCATTTGTTACGACTACGGGTACTCCGGCGCAACCCGCAGCGATAAACACCGAAGGCATGAAACGTCGTGGTTTTTCATCGGATGAAATCATGGCAACACGCCGAGCTTATAAAACGCTTTATCGTAAGGGGCTTAGCCTTGATGAAGCGAAGGTAGCATTAGCAGAAGATGCCGCCAATTTTGGTAGCGTAAAGCTAATGCTTGATTTTTTAAGTACTTCAGATCGTGGCATTATTCGCTAAAGTCGAAAGATAATTCTAAAGCGCCATACCTTCGCGATTATACGCAAAGAGTATGGCGTTTTTGTTGATGCCTAAAAATTAAAAGAGTTCGGTTAAAAAAATAAACATATGACAGAAGATGCCTCAATCACAATTGGCCTAGTAGCAGGTGAACACTCTGGCGATATTTTAGGCGCAGGGCTGATCCGCACTTTAAAAAAGATTTACCCTAATGCACGTTTTGTAGGAATAGCTGGACCGAAAATGCAAGCAGAAGGCTGCAAGTCACTGTTTGATATGGAGTCATTGGCTGTCATGGGATTAGTCGAAGTGCTCGGGCGTTTACCGACGCTTTTAGGTATCAAGAAAAAGCTTGTCCAATATTTTATCGATAACCCGCCAGATGTCTTTATTGGGATAGATGCCCCAGATTTTAATTTGAGAGTTGAAAAGCCACTTAAAAAAGCCGGTATTAAAACAGTTCAATACGTAAGTCCATCGGTTTGGGCATGGCGCGAAAAACGTATTTTTACCATCGCGGAAGCAACGAATTTAGTGCTGTCTTTGTTGCCATTTGAAAAAGCGTTTTACGATAAACACGAAGTGCCCTGTAAATTTGTTGGTCATACACTGGCCGACGAAATTCCTCTGCATAATGATACGCAAGCAGCAAGAGATTCACTTGGTTTAAGTTCAGAGGATAAAGTCTTAGCCTTATTACCAGGTAGTCGAGGTTCCGAAGTCGGCTTATTGAGTGAACCTTATTTGCTAACAGTAAAGCGATTATTGAATCATTTTCCTGATTTAAAAGTGGTGGTGCCTCTGGTTAATGAGGCTCGGAAAAGCCAGTTTAACATCGCTCTAAATAAGTTTCTTCCTGAGTTAAAGCCCATTTTACTTGATGGTCAGTCTGCAACCGCGATGCAAGCTTCAGACGTGATTTTATTGGCTTCTGGCACTGCAACACTGGAAGCCATGTTATATAAAAAACCAATGGTTGTAGGTTATCGTTTTAAACCAATAAGTTATTGGATCTTTAAAACCTTTTTTAAGTTTAATATCAAATATTTCTCATTACCTAACTTATTAGCAGATAGTCCATTAGTCAGTGAGTTTTTGCAAGAAGACTGTAATCCAGATGCGTTAGCTGATGCACTTTTACCCTTATTACGCAATGAAAACAAAGCCATTAAAGCTAAGTTTTTGGCCATACACGACAGCATTCGCTGTGATGCTAGTACGCAAGCTGCGCTCGCTATTCAGGAGTTAATCGATGCACATTGAGCGACCAAATTGTACTAATATTGCCGGGGTTGATGAAGTTGGACGTGGTCCACTGGTTGGTGATGTTGTAACTGCTGCTGTGATTTTAGATCCGAACAAACCCATAGCAGGACTGACGGATTCGAAGAAGCTCAGTGAGAAAAAACGCAGGTTACTTGCTGAAGAAATCAAAGAAAAGGCGCTAGCCTATTGTATTGCAAGGGCAACGGTGGCCGAAATTGATGAATTAAACATTTTACATGCAACGATGCTTGCAATGACTCGCGCCGTTGAAGGGCTGCCTATAGAGGCTGAGTTTGTATTTGTTGATGGTAATCGCCTTCCGACACTCAATGTGCCAGCTCAAGCGGTTGTTAAAGGCGACAGCTTAGTGGCAGAAATAAGTGCCGCGTCGATTTTGGCAAAAGTAACACGCGATAGTGAAATGGTCGCGTTGGATAAGCAATATCCAGAGTATGGATTTGCCGGTCATAAAGGTTATCCAACGAAAGCACATTTTCAGGCTTTAGCAGAACATGGGGTGACAGAGCATCATCGTCGTAGTTTTAAGCCAGTCAAACAGGCGTTGCAATCTCAGTAAAGATTAGGAGAAGTCACTCATGTCAGAGCCTAAGTTTGTTCATCTTCGAGTTCACAGCGACTTTTCTATGGTTGATGGATTGGCAAAAACTAAACCGATCGTTAATCATGCTGCCTCGCAGGAGATGCCCGCACTCGCCATCACTGATCAGATGAACCTCTGTGGGCTAGTGCGCTTTTATGGCGCATCCCATGGTGCTGGAATTAAACCCATTATTGGTGCTGATATTTGGTTGCGTTCAGAGCAATTTCCTGACGAGCTAAGTCGACTGGTTGTACTAGCAAAAAATAATCAAGGGTATAAGAACCTTACTTTACTTATATCAAAAGCCTTTCGCCGTGGTCATGTATTCCATCGCCCAGTGGTCGATAAAGAATGGTTAGCAGAATTTAAAGAAGGACTGATTTTGCTCTCAGGCGCGGTCGATGGAGACGTGGGTAAAGCGTTACTAAAAAATAATGATATGCTTGTCGATGAAACCATTGCGTTCTATCAAACTCATTTTGAGAACCACTTCTATCTTGAATTGCACCGTACGGGTCGTCCAAATGAAGACGATTATTTACACAAAGCGGTAGCACTTGCTACGCGCGTGAATTTGCCAGTTGTGGCGACCAATGAAGTGGTGTTTTTAAAAGAAGACGATTTCGAAGCTCACGAAATCCGGGTTGCGATCCACGATGGCTACACGTTAGATGATACCAAACGACCAAAACGATTCTCGAAAGAACAGTATTTTAAATCTGCAGAGCAAATGGTTGAGTTATTTGCCGATATTCCCGAAGCGCTCGAAAATACCGTTGAAATCGCTAAACGGTGTAATGTAACCGTACAACTAGGTAAATACTTCTTACCGGATTACCCAACCGGCGATCTGGAAATCGAAGACTTTCTAGTCAAAGTATCGAAAGATGGTTTGGAAGAGCGTTTACAGTTTTTATTTCCCAATGAAGCAGAACGACATGAAAAGCGCAAAGAATACGATGAACGCCTTGAGATAGAGCTCAATTGTATTAACCAAATGGGCTTTCCAGGTTACTTCTTAATCGTTATGGAGTTTATTCAGTGGAGTAAAGATAACAACATTCCAGTTGGCCCTGGTCGAGGTTCCGGTGCGGGCTCATTAGTCGCGTATGCGTTGAAAATCACCGATCTTGATCCTCTGCAATTTGATTTACTTTTCGAGCGATTCTTAAATCCAGAACGTGTTTCAATGCCCGACTTCGACATCGACTTCTGTATGGATAGGCGAGATGAAGTCATCGATCATGTATCGGCACTTTATGGCAGAGATGCAGTTTCGCAGATTATCACGTTTGGTACGATGGCGGCAAAGGCAGTTATTCGCGATGTAGGTCGAGTACTTGGGCACCCTTATGGTTTTGTAGATCGAATTTCAAAACTCGTCCCCCCAGATCCAGGAATGACACTCGCCAAAGCGTTTGAAGTTGAACCGCGATTACCTGAAGCGTACGATAACGACCAAGAAGTTCGTGAACTCATCGATATGTGTCGAGTGCTAGAAGGGTGTACACGAAATGCGGGTAAGCACGCAGGTGGTGTCGTTATCTCACCTACGACCATTACAGACTTTGCTGCGATTTATTGTGATGAAGAAGGCAAATTCCCAGTTACGCAGTTCGACAAAAACGACGTTGAAACAGCTGGTTTAGTTAAGTTTGACTTTTTAGGCTTAAGGACACTGACCATTTTACAATGGGCACTCGACATGGCGAACGCTCGTTTAGCACGCGAGGGCAAGAAGCCTGTTGATATTGCCGCTATCCCCTTGACGGATCAACCCAGCTTTGAGCTTTTACTGCGGGCTGAAACCACGGCCGTTTTTCAGCTAGAATCGCGCGGGATGAAAGATCTTATTCGTCGTCTCAAACCAGACTGCTTTGAAGACATGATCGCATTAGTGGCGTTATTCCGTCCTGGTCCATTGCAATCAGGCATGGTTGATAACTTTATCGATCGAAAACACGGTCGAGAAGAAATTTCTTTTCCCGATGCGCAGTATCAACACGAAAGCTTAGCACCAATTCTAGAGCCAACGTATGGCATTATTCTTTATCAAGAACAAGTGATGCAAATTGCGCAGGTACTAGCAGGCTATAGTCTTGGCGGGGCGGATTTGCTGCGTCGTGCGATGGGTAAGAAAAAGCCCGAAGAAATGGCTAAGCAGCGTTCGACGTTTGAAGAAGGATCGATCAAGAACGGAGTCGATGGCGAACTTGCCATGAAAATCTTCGATTTAGTAGAAAAGTTCGCGGGGTATGGTTTTAATAAGTCGCACTCTGCAGCGTATGCACTTGTGTCATATCAAACGTTGTGGATGAAAACTCATTTTCCGGCAGAGTTTATGGCAGCGGTTATGTCGGCGGATATGGATAATACCGACAAAATAGTCACACTCGTTGATGAATGTGAAAACATGAAATTGACTTTGTTGCCGCCTGACGTTAACGCCGGTGTTTATAAATTTACCGTCAACGAACAACAGCAAATCGTCTATGGCATCGGGGCAATCAAAGGCGTAGGAGAGGGACCAGTTGAAGCTATCTTAGAAGCAAGGGACTGTGGGGGGGTATTTAAAGATCTTTTTGACTTCTGTGCCCGAGTTGACTTAAAACGCATGAATCGACGTGTAATTGAAAAGCTGATTTACGCCGGAGCGCTTGATCAATTAGGACCGGACAAAACCCAAGGCGGGCGAGCCACGCTATTAGCAAGCTTGCCTGATGCCATGAAATCGGCAGAACAACATCATAAAGCAGAGGCTCTGGGGCAAAGCGACTTATTTGGTTTACTTGCTGTCGAACCTGAAGAAGTCGCCAATGCGTTTGTGATTGCACAAAAATTTACCGATAATCAGTGGCTCGAAGGTGAAAAAGAAACGTTAGGCTTATATTTAACTGGCCACCCAATTAATCAATACCGTAAAGAACTTAAGTTTTATACCTCAGGAAAATTGGTTGACCTGCAACCCACTCCACGTGATGGGCAAGTCAGCGCAGCAGGCTTAGTGATTAGCGCCCGAACCCTCATAAATAAAAAAGGCGCGCGTTGGGGTCTGATTACTTTAGATGACAAAAGTGCACGACTTGATGTACGCTTGTTTCCTGAACAGTTTGAAATGTACCAAGATTTGCTGCAAATTAACCAAATCTTGGTAATATCTGGACAGGTCAGCTTTGATAACTTCTCTGGTGGCATTACAATGACCGCTAGAGACGTCTGTACCTTAGCAGCCGCACGAGAAAAGCGTATTAAAGCGTTAAGAATGACCCTTAACATGACGCAAATTGATGCGAACTTCATTGATAGTTTGAAAAAAGTGCTAGAACCGTACAAATTTGGCACTTGTCCGATAAAAATTGGTTATCAACGCCCAGATGCTTGGGCAGAACTAACGTTGGGCACAGAATGGTGTGTGACGCCGAGCGACGATTTGATCCGTCGACTCTCGCAATTGGCGGCGCAAGAAATAGAATTAGAATTTAACTAAAAGGTAGTTTAGAGCATGAGTCTCAATTATCTTGATTTTGAGCTTCCCATTGCGGAGCTAGAAGCAAAGATTAAAGAATTACAAAACGTGAGCCGATCGGGTGACTTAGATTTAAGCCTAGAAGAAGAGATCAGCAAACTAAAAGAAAAAAACGTTGAACAAACGAAAAAGATTTTTGCTAACTTAGGCGCTTGGCAAGTGTCTCAACTTGCACGCCACCCATTACGCCCTTACACGCGTGATTACATTCAACGTATTTTCACTGAATTTGATGAGTTTGCAGGCGATCGTCTGTTTGCAAATGACCCTGCTATTTTAGGTGGTGTTGCACGTCTTGATGGTCGGCCTGTCATGGTGATTGGTCAGCAAAAAGGCCGTGATACAGCAGAAAAGATTAAACGTAACTTTGGTATGCCAAAACCGGAAGGTTACCGCAAAGCGTTACGTTTAATGGAAATGGCAGAGCGTTTTAAAATGCCAATTATCACTTTTATTGATACTCCAGGGGCGTACCCTGGTGTTGGCGCTGAAGAGCGCGGCCAAAGCGAAGCAATTGCTCGTAACTTGAAAGTGATGGCGGCGCTAAAAGTACCAACGATTTGTACCGTAATCGGTGAGGGTGGTTCTGGTGGTGCGTTAGCGATTGGTGTGGGTGATCGAGTAAACATGTTGCAATACAGCACTTATTCGGTTATTTCACCAGAAGGTTGTGCCTCAATTCTTTGGAAAAGTGCTGAAAAAGCACCATTAGCTGCAGAAGCGATGGGTGTCTCGGCGTCTCGTGTAAAAGAGCTCAATTTGATTAATAATATTGTCGAAGAGCCGCTAGGTGGTGCGCACCGTAACTACGACGCAATGGCGAAAAGCTTAAAGACTCGGTTGAAGCGTGATTTAGAAGAGCTTGACGCGCTAAGTCAAGAAGACATGCTAGATCAACGTTATAAACGTTTGATGTCGTTTGGTTATTGTTAATCGATAACGACTTGCACTTGATTGCAGGTGCAAAGTATGCGAAAAAGCCGCTTTATGCGGCTTTTTTTAATTTCGGAGCGTTATGAATTCGTTGTTATCATCCGATCCACTCTATCGCCATGTACGTTCTAGACTTGAACAGATTTTGCATGAGCATCAGCCTGTGTCAGAACTGTGTGTGGCGCTTTCAGGTGGAGCGGATTCGATGGCACTATTGCATATGGCAGCGAACTTTGCCCATGAAATTAACTTCCCAATCAGAGCACTTTACGTGCATCATGGTTTATCAAAAAATGCCGATCAATGGCAAGTACACTGTCAGTATGCTTGTTCGCGGTTAAACGTGCCTTTTAAAGCAGTTAAAGTAAATGTGCATGAAAAACCGAGGCATAGTTTAGAAGCTCAAGCACGGGAGGCTCGCTACGAGGCTCTGACCGAAGAAACTAGTAAATTGAGTGTTGTGTTGCTTGGGCAACACGCCAACGATCAACTCGAAACCATTTTACTTCGCTTACAGCGTGGTACAGGGTTGCTTGGGTTAGGTGGAATGGCGGCGAGCCGGAGATTGGTCAATGGGGCAGTGTGCTTTCGGCCACTGTTAGCGGTGACCAAAGCGCAAATAGAATCGTTTATCACCACCTATCAAATTAAACATATCACGGACGAGTCGAATTACGATGAGCGATTTGCGCGTAACTTTTTACGCAATAAAGTTATTCCACTTTGGCAAACCATACAACCGGGATTATTGCAGTCTATTACTCGTGCAGCTGAGCTGATTAAAGCGCAGCAAGCCCTACTAGACGAATATACTCAAGCGGACCTCGACTTTGCAAATGACAACGGCAAATTATGTATTGAAAAGCTAAGAGTAATGAGTCTCGCGCGGCAAAACAATTTACTTCGAGCGTGGCTTGAAAGTCATGGGCAAATGATGCCTTCTAAAGCCATCTTAGATCAAATTCGCTGCCAAGCGATACATGCTAAGCAAGATGCCAAACTCGATATTCAGTTAGCGGCAAGTCGGATCAAGCGTTTTAGAAACAAGCTTTATTGTGTAAAACCTGCGCCTATTCTAAGTGACTATCGGTTGGTTATCGATGAACCACTCTATTATCAACAGGGCTGTCTTATGGTAGATAAAGACGTAAACGGCATTTGTTCCCCTTGTGATGATCAGGAAGTTTGGTTGCGCTTTGACCGTTTACATGATCGTATTCATCTAGCACATAAACCCGGTAGTAATACGATAAAACACTGGCTAAAAGACGCTGGTATTCCGTCGTGGGAACGACCGTATGTCCCTGTTATTTATTATAATGATACTCCAGTGCAAATTATTGGTATAGGTTATGCCAAAAATTTGGCATCTGAGCAGGGGGTAAGTTGGTCTGTTGTGCCCCCATTTGAAACAAATCAATGAGATATAATATGCATCACCAAGTAGGATTTAGAATAGTGGAAAAAGCACCAAAAGCTTGTGTGCTTTTAGCGTTATTGTTTTTTGGTTTAATTGTCATTTCCTTCAATGATTGGCCTGTTGGCCTTCAAGGGATAGGGTTTGGCGGCTTAGGCGCTATGTTAATGCTAGCTTATTGGCATGGCAAAGGCGGTGTGTTTTTTATATTCAGTATTTTAATGCCATTGGCCCTGATGATAGTGGCAAGTATTCCATCGGTTGCAGCGCTGGGGTTTTCTGTTGTTGGTTTCTTTCTTGGCTTTGCGGTTTTACTCAGTGCGTTTGGGTTGATGGAAAAAAAAAGCTCAGTTAGGGGGTAACTGAGCCTATCGTAGGCTACTATTTCGACACTTGGTGTTACGCACTGCGCGCGCAATTACGACCAGCGCCTTTAGCTTGATATAAGCCTTTGTCTGCACGCGCAAACAACGCATTTTCACAATCGTTAGAAAGCGCTAATGTATAACCAATGCTACTCGTTACATTGTAGCGATTAAGCAAAGCTGAATGAGTGACTGTGCTCATAATGCGTTCGGCAACGACTTTATTGGTCATAATTGCCGGATCGTCAATTAATACTGCAAATTCGTCGCCACCAAAGCGAAATACTGTATCGGTAGCGCGCACACTGTCTTCGAGAATTTCAGCAAATTCAACTAGCACGTCATCGCCAGCTTTGTGGCCGTAAACGTCGTTGACTTGCTTAAAATTATCTAAATCGAGCAACATTAATCCAAATGAACGATGCTGGCGACGCGCCGTTTCTAACTTTTGCTTCAGCATTTCATTGAATTGGCTACGGTTGTTCAAGCCAGTGAGCGAATCTTTGGTTGCTAATTTCAAGACCCGGTTGTACATCAATGCATTTCTAAGCGGATAAAGAAGGCACTGATGAAGTTTACCTAGCTTTTCGGCAATACTGTCGTTGATTGGGTATTTGCTAAAATACACAAGCTGTCCGAGATGCTCACCATTTAAATGCACGTCGAAGCTTGAAGGGATATTGCTCAGATCGGCATTCTTCATTGGGAAAACCCCAAGTGAACAATGGAATTGCATGCCAGTGAAACTAAAGACACGAGCGGCAAAGTCCGCGTAAATACTCACCATTTCGGTTAAATCGAGTGTGGTTTGTAGTTTTTCAACGAGCTTTTGGTGCTCGCTATGTTTGTTCTGTAAGTGAACGGCAGAACCGAACGGCAAAAATTCGCCGCGTGTTGGCATTCGCTGTGACAAAATATGGACGTTTTCCATTTTTCTCCCCCTAATTACAACTTTCGGGTGAACTTAAGCGAATACTGTGCCAATTTTTTAAACTGGATATAAAACAGTTGCTTGCTATATTTAATGTAGGAAGCTCGCAATTCACCGCGGCAAAGCACCAATTCAACACTCAAAAATCGCGCCACACAGCCAAGAGTTTGACGGAGACCACCATTGCAAAATATTTTTGTGCAGATCTTTGCCCTTATTGCCGCCGCAGTGGTGTTTGTCTGGATTTTTAAACGACTCGGGCTCCCTGCAATATTGGCGTATTTGTTTACTGGTTTGCTCGCGGGTAGCCATGGCATTGGCTGGATGACAAACAGTGAAGAAATTCATCTTGTTGCTGAGCTTGGTATTGTTTTTTTATTGTTTAGCCTTGGTCTAGAATTCTCGTTGCCGCGACTAATGGCAATGCGCAATATTGTCTTTGGGCTCGGTGCGCTTCAGGTCGTGGTCACCACGCTCTTGGGGATGCTGGTACTAAAGCTGATTGGTTACAACTATCTGACTTCATTTACGATAGCTTCGCTAGTTGCCTTGTCATCAACGGCAGTTGTCGTCAAAGTGCTCAAGGAAACAGGGATGCTTAATCTGCGCCGTGGTCAATTGGCCATCGGCGTTTTACTGTTTCAAGATATTGCAGTGGTGCCCTTGCTGATTGCGTTGCCGCTGTTGGCCAATCCCGGTGAGCTGGATGTGGCTACTGCTATGATGTTGGCGTTTGCCAAAGGCGCGTTTGTGTGTGCCGTTTTGTTGGCGGTAGGTAAATGGTTACTCCCTCGTATTTTTAATGAAATAGCGTCGGCACGTTCGGATGAACTGTTTGTGCTGACGACGTTATTAGTCGCGTTGTGTGCAGGGATGATGACGTATGCCTTTGGATTATCGATGGCATTAGGGGCTTTTTTAGCTGGTATGATGCTTGGTGAAAGCCATTACCGTCACCAACTCGAAGCAGAAATACGACCTTTTCGCGACATTTTAATGGGGTTGTTTTTTGTCACGGTCGGTATGGAGCTTAATTTACATTACCTTGCTCAAGTTTGGGGGTGGGTATTATTAGCTTTGGCAACCTTATTGATCTGTAAAGTCATTATTTTGGCAGCAGCAGCGCAAGTCATTGGCGAGCGGCGCCGCGATGCGATGGCAGCCGGGTTAATGCTTTGGCAAATGGGGGAATTTGGTTTTGTGTTGGTGGCGCTCGCGAGCAAACATCAACTTCTCGATCCTTCGACGGCTTCTTTTTTAATTGCCTTAGGCGTGCTTTCAATGGCGGCAACGCCGCACACTATTGATAAATTGGATTTAATTTTAAATAAACTCAATGTTTCGGGTGCCATGAATGAAGGCGAAGCGCCTAAAAATGGGGACTTAACCGCGTTGTCTGATCATGTGGTGATTATTGGTTTTGGGAGAGTTGGGCAAACAATCGCTCGTTTTTTAAAACCAGAAGCCATTCCGTACGTTGCGATCGACTTTAACCCCACTTTAGTACAAGAAGCCAAGGCAGGTGGTGAAAAGGTGTATTTTGGTCATGCAGGGCAACAAAGTATTCTGAGATCTGCCGGAATAGAAAAAGCCCGCCTGGTGATTATTTCGTTTGTTGAATACGAAAAAAGCCTCGAAATTATCGACACCGTAAGACGGGTTGCGCCTGAAGTAAATATTTTGGTGCGTACCCGTGACGACAGCCACGTTGATGAGTTAAAACAAGTGGGCGTAACAGAGGTTGTGCCTGAAGAGTTAGAAGCGAGTTTAATGCTTGTTTCGCATGTATTGTTTATGTCGGGAGTACCGATGAAACGGATCTTGCGTAGGGTGAGTATCGAACGTGAAAACCGCTATGCATTTTTACATGGGTTCTTTGCGGGCGACGCCGATGATTTAAGTATTGATAAACAAGATCGGCTTGAGTTTTTGCATGCTATCGCCTTACCAGAACATGCGTTTGCGGTAAACAAAACCATTGGGCAGCTTGGTTTAAAACAACATAGAGTCGAAATAAGTGCCTTACGCCGCAATGGCAAAGAGATCTCGTTGCCAGATGAAGATACTCAGATTTTAGCCAACGACGTCGTGCTTCTAAAAGGTAAACCACGACGAGTTGAACGAGCTGAACAATTCTTACTCGATGGTTTTCCGTAGGCGCTTTTCATTCTTTTTTGAAAGTTAACTCAACCCTCGCGTTAGTCGAGCTCCAAAAAAGAACGAATTTCAGGCAGTTGTTTTAAGCCATCTTGATAACCAATTTCAATTAATCGTTGCGTAAACGCTTTTTCAAACATTAAGTAACTGGGTAAACTTGATTCAGTGGTTTTTTTCACGCCTATTAAACGTAACATGGAGCGGATCGCGAGGGGCATGTCGTCGTATAGCTCTTGAGCGATTTGATCGAAGTTAGCGGATGGATTTACTAAAAACGTATCGATACGTTTTAACTCTGTATGTTGATTTTTGGCTTTTACCGCGTCAACCGTGCGATTTATCCGTTCCATCCGTTCGAGATCCGATTGCAGCGTATCACTGAAAATACTATCGAGTAAGTGTCCCGCGACAGCAGACATCCCTGGGAAGTGGCGCTCGAAACCAACAGGCGTTTCGGGTTCGGGCTGATCAACACCAACAATAAATATTTTATCAGCCCCTAAATGAATCGACGGGCTTAAAGGGGAGAGCTGGTGGATTGAGCCATCTCCATAATAGTGATGCTTCACTCTTACACTCGGAAACACTAAAGGAATGGCACTCGACGCCATTAAATGATCGATCGTTAACGGCATATTTTGGCCACTGCGACGGGCTCGTTTCCAAGGTTGAGCATCTTTTGCTTGATAAAATGCGACCGACTCGCCGGTTGAATAACAACTGGCGGTAATTGACACCGCATCAAGAAAATTACGATGAATGTTTCTATCAATACGGGATAAGTCGAGCACTTCGCTCAGCAATCGGCGCAAGGGAGCATTATCGAGCAAACTCGCTGGTGGATGATTTAAATGCTGCGATTGAAAACTACGTAGCATGTTCGCGAAAATATTGCCGTAAACCCCAATAAAGTCGCTACGATAGACCATTGACGTGTGGAAGTTTTTCCAAACCCATTCGATTTTTCGAATTGCCAAATGCATACAAGAAGCATAACACGCAAGGGCACTTGAGTTTATTGCGCCAGCCGACGTCCCGTTAATGATTTGAAAGGGAATCGGAGCCGTTCGCGCCATACTATGAGCGAGTGCTTTGAGTACCCCAACTTGATACGCAGCGCGTGCTCCACCACCTGTAAGTAGTAGGGCGATGTTGGGTTTATCTTGGTTAAGTTGCTTTCTACCCATATTTGCCATTAAATGAAGTTAAACGCATGAAATTTCGTCTTGACCGACTATGCTTAAACAGTAAGGTCGCATTCATATAGTAAGCGTTACTTTATGATTTAATTTTAGTTTATGCTAATACTGGAGTAACCTCCAGCGCATATCATGAAGAAGTTAGGCAAATAAGGGAGACAACATGTCTGAACAAGATTCCACACAACAAACTGCTGGCAATCAACGAAAAACCAGTCTGCTGTTTGCCTCAGCGGTGTTGGTGGCTTTAATTGTCGTGGTGGCGTACGTGATAGCTCAACAAGGAAAAAATGAAACGCTGCCAGCTAGTGCACCTGTCGATGTGATTGTGCCCGAGCCCGAGTTTAAGCCATTACAACCAAAAGTGGTTGAACCTGCACCAATAAAACCAGATGTTGCTAAGCCAGTGACACTGCCTGAACCAGAAGAAAAGCAGTCAATACCCGCGCCAGTCGAGCCACAAGCGCCAATAAAAGCACCATTGCCAAAATTGAATGACAGTGACGCCCCGGTTATTGAAAAACTGCAAGCAAATGTTTCAGCACAAGCGATAAAATTGTTAGCGAACGATGACTTAATTCGTCGCTCTGTGGTATTTATCGACAATTTAGCGCGCGGTGACATTGCCAAAAAGCACAGCCCAGTGCTTGCGCCACAAGAAAAGTTTAAAGCGCTAGAAGGCGACATTATTATCATCGACCCAAATAGCTACGAGCGGTACACACCTTACGTGAATTTGTTGTCACGTTTTAGCGGCGCCCAATTAGTGCGAATGTATACTGAATTTGAACCGCTTTTTATCGAAGCGTATCAAGAAATTGGCTATGAAGGTGATAAGTTTGAAGGTACGTTAAAGACAGCGATCCAAGAATTGATTGATACCCCAGTGCCGTCGTCGCCGCTTCCTCTCATTAAAGACTCAGTGACCTATAAATACGCTGCAACAGAATGGGAACAGCTTTCAGATGCGCAGAAACAGTTTTTACGTATGGGCCCTGAAAACATGGAAAAAGTGAAAGTAACGTTAAAAGCACTACAAAAAGCGTTAAACGAACAGTAATTTCACTCGGATTGCTTGTTAATTAAGCATTTAAGATTTTTCTTGCGGTTTTCCCTTGAAACGAGAGGGGAAACCCGAGATAATTCATCCCGCGCCGAACAAGGCCCTCTATGGTAGTCTTATTGGTCCTCTCGCAACAATAGTACGTGAACCTGGTCAGGTCGGGAACGAAGCAGCCACAGCGTATGACTTGTGTGCCGGGATGTGGCTGGTAAGACTGCCACCTAATATTTTAATTTTTGCTGTTTGAAGTATAATTCTGCATATTTGAAGTAAAACCCCGCATAAAATTTGAACAATAACTCTGCATAGCCTATTTTTAGATCGTCGCGTGTTTTCGGTGATGGTTATGATCAGGCGTAAACTAAAGCACTCCAGAGTCAAAAACCTCTATAAATTTGCAAGTCAAAAGAACAAAGGCACTTGCTTAGTTGAATCATCCTTAGAATTCGATGCGTGCTTTCACTTTGAATACTTTCGTGAAATAAAAACCTTTGAAGCACAACCGTTAGGGTTTGAATATGAGTTTGACGGCCGAGTTTGCCGTTACACGCCAGACTTTTTGATCTCACATTACGACAAGCCACAAAAATTTATCGAAATTAAACCTTATAGCAAAATCGCGAATCCTGAATTTAGAGCGCGCTTTGCGCAAAAACAGCTCGCTGCCAAAGCGCAAACTGGTATTGAACTGATATTAGTGACCGACAAACAATTCGTGTTTATCCAACCTTAGATAATTTAAAACTGCTTCATCGTTACTCTGGGTTTCAGTCTCTAACCGATCTTCAACTTTCCATCATTCAACTTTCCATCATTAAGCTAATTAAGCAGTGGCAAAAATTTACCATTCAAGATTTGGTAATGACTCTAAAAGCCTCCTTCGGTGAGGTACTTGCCTCGGTGTATCGTTTATTGTCTTTAGGCAGTATTTATTCAGATTTAAACACAGAACTTACCTTAGAATCGGTGATTTGGGCAGATGGAGTTTGAAGACTAGTTTAACTTTGAAGAAACACCACAAAAGTTAGTTGAAACCGCTAAAGCGGAAGAGCCTAACCCTCTCATCCTCGTGATTTAGAGTCACTGCCCAAGGAAGTGCAGGATGCGACGCTTGCACGACTGAAATACGTCAAGTGGCTTAAACAGCGTTTAATTGGTGGTTGGACGCAGAAAAACTTAGCACCACTACTGGCTGAAATGCCTGAATTTCAAGGGCAAGAAAAACTGGTAAGACCCTAGCAATCTAGACATTTTTAAGCTGCTGATAATACTGTCTTTCATATTCGACTGGAGACAGTCCTCCATTTGTACCATGGTTTCTTCTTGGATTGTAGAAGCCTTCAATATAATCGAAGATATCTGCTCGGGCTTGTTGCCGAGTCGGGTAGATTTTCCGTTTTACTCTGTCTTTCTTAAGCAATGAGAAGAAGCTTTCAGCGACTGCGTTGTCATGGCAATTACCTTTTCTACGCATGCTAGCTTCAAGATTGTGCTCGTTTAGGAAAGAACGCCAATCACTGGATGTGTATTGAATACCTTGATCTGAGTAAACAAGTACCTTTTTCTTTGGGCGCCGCCGCCAAACGGCCATAAGCAAAGCATCGATTACTAAATCAGCTTTCGGGCTACTCTTCATTGTCCAGCCCACTACTTT
>CAPN01000014.1 GCA_000333235.1 Pseudoalteromonas luteoviolacea B = ATCC 29581
GAACAACCAATTGGCATTTTTCTTTACGAAAACTCTAAACAACATAAATGTTGTTTGAGATTTAATATCAGCTTTTCCAAATTTTTAAAGAGCAGTGTTATCTCAAGGCACTAGCCTCAAGTAACAATCATCTGTGTGGACACGTCGAACAAATCTGTTCTAATTCGTATAAGGAGGTGATCCAGCCCCAGGTTCCCCTAGGGCTACCTTGTTACG
>CAPN01000013.1 GCA_000333235.1 Pseudoalteromonas luteoviolacea B = ATCC 29581
ATGGCAAAAGAAAAGTTTGAACGTTCGAAACCGCACGTAAACGTAGGTACAATCGGCCACGTTGACCACGGTAAAACAACTCTAACTGCAGCAATCTCTACTGTTCTAGCAAAAACTTACGGTGGTACGGCGAAAGACTTCGCGTCAATCGACAACGCACCAGAAGAGCGTGAGCGTGGTATTACAATCAATACTTCACACGTAGAATACGACACACCAACTCGCCACTACGCGCACGTTGACTGTCCAGGACACGCTGACTACGTTAAGAACATGATCACTGGTGCTGCTCAAATGGACGGCGCTATCCTAGTAGTAGCTGCGACAGACGGCCCAATGCCACAAACTCGTGAGCACATCCTACTATCTCGTCAGGTTGGTGTACCTTACATCATCGTGTTCATGAACAAATGTGACATGGTTGACGACGAAGAGCTTCTAGAGCTAGTAGAGATGGAAGTACGTGAACTTCTTTCTGAGTACGACTTCCCAGGTGACGACCTACCACTAATCAAAGGTTCAGCGCTACAAGCACTACAAGGTGATGCAGCGTGGGAAGCGAAGATCATCGAGCTTGCAGAAGCACTTGATTCTTACATTCCAGAGCCAGAGCGTGCAATCGATAAGCCATTCATCATGCCTATCGAAGACGTATTCTCAATCCAAGGTCGTGGTACAGTAGTAACAGGCCGTGTTGAAGCTGGTATCGTACGTATCAACGAAGAAGTTGAAATCGTAGGTATCAAAGACACGACTAAGACAACTTGTACAGGTGTTGAGATGTTCCGTAAGCTTCTAGACGAAGGTCGTGCGGGTGAGAACATCGGTGCACTACTACGTGGTACTAAGCGTGACGACGTTGAGCGTGGTCAAGTACTATGTAAGCCTGGTTCAATCAAGCCACACACTAAGTTCACTTCAGAAGTATACGTACTTTCGAAGGAAGAAGGTGGTCGTCATACTCCATTCTTCAAAGGCTACCGTCCACAGTTCTACTTCCGTACAACTGACGTAACTGGTAACATCGAGCTACCAGAAGGCGTAGAAATGGTAATGCCTGGTGACAACATCAAGATGACTGTTGAGCTAATCTGCCCAATCGCGATGGACGAAGGTCTACGTTTCGCGATCCGTGAAGGTGGCCGTACAGTAGGTGCTGGTGTTGTAGCTACAATCATCGCTTAATAACTGAGTTATTAAACGTTGAAAAAAGGTCGCTTAGGCGGCCTTTTTTGTTTGAG
>CAPN01000012.1 GCA_000333235.1 Pseudoalteromonas luteoviolacea B = ATCC 29581
CGTAACAAGGTAGCCCTAGGGGAACCTGGGGCTGGATCACCTCCTTATACGAATTAGAACAGATTTGTTCGACGTGTCCACACAGATGATTGTTCAAAGAGAACGAAACATTGCTTGGGTCTGTAGCTCAGGTGGTTAGAGCGCACGCCTGATAAGCGTGAGGTCGGTAGTTCAAGTCTACTCAGACCCACCACTTTGAATTCACACTTCGTTATAGCTCGACTCGTTTAGTCCACTAAACGTCGCCGAACTAAGCCTCGTCTGAAATCAAAGCGTGGTTAAGCAATGTTAAAATCTTCCCAAGTAATGTGGGGCTATAGCTCAGCTGGGAGAGCGCCTGCCTTGCACGCAGGAGGTCAGCAGTTCGATCCTGCTTAGCTCCACCACTTTACTTCTCACAGATAAACACTTTTAAACAGAGTTTTTAACTCTGAGAAGTTCTCTTCTCTTGCTCTTTAAAAATTTGGAAAAGCTGATATTAAATCTCAAACAACATTTATGTTGTTTAGAGTTTTCGTAAAGAAAAATGCCAATTGGTTGTTC
>CAPN01000011.1 GCA_000333235.1 Pseudoalteromonas luteoviolacea B = ATCC 29581
AAGTGGCGTCCCCTAGGGGATTCGAACCCCTGTTACCGCCGTGAAAGGGCGGTGTCCTAGGCCTCTAGACGAAGGGGACAACATTGATGCTGTCACTAGGACTGGTTATTTATACTCTTACCATGCGAGTTATTACATCACCCACCTAATCAATAGAACTCGAGCCTATGCGAAGTAAACTTCATATAAGTGGCGTCCCCTAGGGGATTCGAACCCCTGTTACCGCCGTGAAAGGGCGGTGTCCTAGGCCTCTAGACGAAGGGGACAACATTGATGCTGTC
>CAPN01000010.1 GCA_000333235.1 Pseudoalteromonas luteoviolacea B = ATCC 29581
GAAGATTCAGCTCGATACTGTTTATATAAATAAACGCTGAATTGACTGTTTGGTCACTCAGTTTCCTTTACAGGAAATAGTATTGAGACTCTAAATTTTTGTGCTTTGCCACAACGTGGCTTAGCTGTTAGAACCCAATCTGTACGAGTGCCCACACAGATGATTGCTTTATATTGTTAAAGAACGAATCGAACTTTCAAAGTTCGCCGCGAACCGTGTCGCGGTAGGGATGCGCATCTTACGTCATCCAGTTTTTTTGTCAACACTTAATTTTGATTTTCGTTTGAAGCTCAGCGTTAAGTTTTACTCGACTCAACTGACTGGTTGATTTCGCTTTGTTGCGTCATCTGCCGTGTCAGTGGGAGCGCATTATAGGGAGCTAAAAAAAATGATCAAGCGTTTTTTAAAGAAAAATACGAAAAACAGATCGTTCGAGCAAAAAACAGGCTATAAGCCATGAAACTGAGCGTTTAACCAACGTTTCCTGATAAATTTGCGTATATTTTCTATAGCCGGATCGTAAGTATTGTTCAAATTAAGAAAGATTCAAGGAAAAAACGATCTTTTTTTAGTAAATTTGATCTTTAAGTAATCGCTCACTAAAAACGAGGAAAAATGCATTTCATCTTCCTCGACATGTCCTTTAAATAACGAAAAACTTAATATAATAAACTATAGAGCTTTCTTCTTAGGTCTAAAGCAACTTTATCCCCTTTTGGCAACGTCGCAAGCAATTCAAGGAAGTTCTTTTTGCACTCACCATAATTAAGATCCTTTTTGAGTATTTCAAGCTGTACATGCAAGGACTCTTCTATTTGGCCATTCTCATAATAAGCATTCGCCAGTTTTTCTTTTGCAGCAAGAGAATTAGGTTCATTCTCCACATCTTGCTTTAAAGCCAAAATTTTTGGGTCTTCTTTTTTTTCTTGAGCTGCTGCTAATTTGTTTAGGAGGTTAAAATAATATGCATCTCTTTCATGCTCAGAAATCGCTCCCAATAGTGCCGACGCATCACTGGTTTTATTGAGTTGGATACAAAGATCTGCAAAAACCAACTTGGCTTTTGTATTATTTGGTGCACTATCATTTGCTTTTTTTGCAAACTCAAACGCCTTATTTAGTTCACCTGCACTCAATGCTTTTTGTGCTTCTTGCAAAAACATATCTTCTGGTGCGGGCAAATGATCCGCTAAAATCTGTGTAAACTCCTCGGTAGACTTTTTACCCGCAACCACATCTATCGGGCTACCGTTTTTCAAAATAACCGTTGTAGGTAATTGTTGCAGCCCTATTTGCTGCGCAAGCTGCTGAGCCAACATCGCTTGCAAGTCACAATCTAACGTAGCAATTAACAAGTTTTCTGGATATTGAGTAGCCAAAGTTTCAAGAACACTAGCTTGTGCAATACAATCAGGATGTTGCGCACTATAAAAGTTTAGTAGAATAAGTTTATTCTCAGTTTCTAAGGTGGCTTGTATGTTCTCTGGCGAAACAGAAATTCGATTTGTCATTTGAGCACCACTAAAATTCATAAACAATATAGCTTATGTATATGAAGGCGTTTATTAGAAACCCAAGTCCTTCACAAACACATTTTACGTATCTTGGTGTTTAATCTTTTTTGCATTTCCGCGAAATCGGCGCTTTTTAGAAGAACTATAATTAGATAGTCCTTGAAAAGACACCATGTCTGTTCTGCTGGCTTGATCTACAAAACGACGAAGTTCACTTTCAATTTCAATAATAAAATCATTATAAACAAATGTCTTGGCTGCAATTTTACTTAAATTCGCTTCCCAAATAGCTGTCCTATCTGGTAAAGACAAATCTCTAGGAATCGAATTGATCAACGCTTTGCCTAACATCGTTGAGCGCAATTGCTTTCCTTCTCGACTAATAAATTGCCTGTTAATTAACAAATCTATAATTCCGGCTCTTGTTGCTTCTGTACCTAATCCATCCGTCTCTTTCAAAATAGCTTTAATATCCTTGTCATGAACAAATTTACTGACCCCTGTCATTGCAGTTATTAATGTAGCATCGGTGAAATATTCAGGAGGAGTCGTCATTTTCTCCACCAAATCAGCTTTGAAACAAGTCAACATCTGCCCTTCATCTAGTGGTGGGAGCGTACTTGATTTGCCATTTACTTTGTTAGGGAGTAATACTTGAAATCCTTTTTCAATCTCTACTTTTTCTTTTGCAACAAATAAACCTCCGGCTATTTCCAGTTCTATCTTTGTTTCCTTATATCGGTAAGGTAAAAAGAACTGCATTAAATACTGACGTGACACCAAAGCATAAATATTCTTTTCCTGTACACTTAGTGCCATATTCGCCTTTTTCGTCGTCGGCACTATCGCATGGTGAGCCTCAACTTTTTTATCATTCCACGCCGCATTTTTGATCTCAAGGTCGGCTAAAGAAATTCCATCTTGAAGATCCACCACATTATTTCTGATCGCTTCAACGGTACTATAACGGGACATAAAGTGCTCTTCAGGGAGGAAACGATTATCTGAGCGAGGATAGGTAATTAACTTATGCTTTTCATATAGCGCTTGACTGACATCAAGCACTTGCTTTGCTGAGTAGCCAAATATTTTGTTCGCATCTATTTGCAACGCTGAGAGGTTGTATGGAAGTGGTGGATTTATTCTTTTGTCTTTCCCCTTAATAGAAGTAACTAAAGCAGTTTTATTTACAATTCTCGAAACAACATTTTCAGCAAGCCCTTTCACTAATACACGCCCAGCATCATCCATATATGGTCTACACGCTTCACTTGGGATCCACTTAGCTGTAAGTCGATTGTCTTCGGTGTCTTTTAATTGCGCGTGCACCTCAAAGAAAGGTTTCGCTGAAAACTGCTCAATTTCTTCATCTCGGCGTACAATAATCCCTAATACGGGAGTTTGAACTCGCCCAACAGAAAGCACCTGTCCTGCACCTTTTGAGCGTCCGAGTAAGGTGTAAAGCCTAGTTAGATTGATTCCATATAGCCAATCAGCCCTACTACGAGCAAGAGCGGATCGACTTAAGGCAGAATAATCAGAGTTTTTCTTCAAATTATTCAATGCTTTAGATACTGCAGAGATATTTAAATCACTAATAAGTAATCTTTGTGCCTGCATGATCTTCTCGTTTGTGGCCCGTGAATAATGCAATACTTCGTCAACTAATAATTGCCCTTCTCTATCGGGATCGCCTGCATGAACAATGTGTGACGCACTTTTTATTAATTTTACAACGATGTTTAATTGCTTTTTAGTCTTCCCTTTTGGGACATTCTTCCACTCGGACGGCGTAATCGGTAAATGCTCCAAAGACCATTTTTCAAATTTTGGATTGTAATAATGAGGTTCAGCAAGCTCTAATAAATGACCGATACACCAAGTGACCATGTCACCATTTGCAGCCACATAACACCCATCTTGTCGGCGATGTGGTTTCGGCAACGCAGCAATAATTGCTTTCGCTAAAGATGGTTTTTCCGCTATGTAAAGTTTCATTAGTGATAAAAACTGTATATAAAAACAGTATTATGAGACACAAATTCACTTTTTGCGAGAGACTTTTTATATCAAAAGACCTAACCTAGTTTGACAGTGTATTTTTGATCAAATTAAAAACAGTTTGCCTTTTTGACAACTTACACTTCTCAATTGCAATTTCCATATAATTCTTTGAAGGCGAAGCATGCTAACGCAATCTTTTCCGCATGCTCATATGCCCCTTTAATTCTGCCCAACTTTGATAGGATCAGACTCTGTGGGTTTACCTTGTAAAATCGAAATTTCTACTCGTCGATTTCGCCGTCTATCTACGTCTGTCACGTTGGGTACTAAAGGTCTCGTATCAGCATGTCCAACCACAACCATTCTGTTTTTATCGAATCCAGAAACTTGCTGCATTTCACTGGCAACCGCTACTGCTCGTTTAGCTGATAAGTCCCAGTTATTCGTATAAAGTTCATTGGTTACTTGATAATCATCCGTATGACCAGAGACCGTAATTTCCCCTGGAACATCTTTCAACAAATTGGCAATTTCTTGAATCGTCGGTTTAAATTTAGGTTGCAAAAATGCAGAACCTGAAGGGAATGATCCATTCTCCTGTATTCGGATAATAATTTGCTGACCTAAAGATTCCAATTCTATTGCACCATCCATTATTTGCTCTTCAAGTTGTTGAGCAATTTTTTTAACCAGTTCATTGATTTGTTCTTGATCAGCAGCAGACACAGAGGGCGTTGCTGCATTTTGCTGTGCAGTACTTTGTGACTCACCACCCCGTTTGTTTCCTCGCTGCTCTTGACGTCCGCCTGCTGAACTTTCTTCACCAGCTTGAAACTCTAACATCTGTTGAGTCATTTCAACTGTTTGCTGTTGAATCGTTTCTATAGGGGTAGGATCGGGTTTACCTGGTGTAAACTCCATTGCAATTACGCTCGTTCCCTTTGGTATGTCTTTAACTTCAATTTTGTTTTGGACACCAAAAGCAAATTTCATAGAGCCGGCAATTTGTTTGAACTTCAACACATCCATTTCAGAGAATGCTAACAAAAGTACAAAGAAACACATCAACAATGACATCAAATCTGCAAACGTGCCCATCCAAGCAGGTAAACCTGGAGGCGGGCATTTACAGGGTTTCTCGTCAGACATATGCTTACCCTTCTGCTTCCGTTAAGCGTTTTGACTCGGGTAGATAATTTTTCAAAATGCCTTCGATAACTTTGGGATTCTGACCATCTTGAATTCCTAGCACTGCGTCAAGGATAAGGCGTTGGTTCATTTCTTCTTCGCCTTTGCGAAGCATTAATTTTGTTTGAATCGGAATCGCAATTACGTTAGCCAAAAATGCACCGTACAAAGTCGTAAGTAACGCAACCGCCATTGCGGGACCGATCGCTTTAGGGTCATCCATATTAGATAACATAGCTACAAGACCAATCAACGTTCCTATCATACCCATGGCAGGTGCAATATCGGCAAGCGATTTAAATAAAGAAGCGCCGGCTTCATGACGCTCTGCAGTTAAAGCAATGTCTTTTGCCAAAGTAGCTCTAACAACATCAGCATCATGACCATCAACTAGCATATCAACACCTTTACGCATAAACTTGTTAGGAATCTCAGCTTCTTCAAGTGCCAAAAATCCACCTTTTCTTGCTGAGTCTGCTAACTCTACAGCCTTCTCAATGAGCTCTTCTGGCGTTTCAATTTTGAACATGAATGCTTTGCCAGCCACCTTACCAATTCCGAAAAATTGCGCCATCGTAAAGTTAGAAAGAACGATAAATATTGAACCGCCAAATACAATTACAGTCGATGGTCCATCAGCGAACATACCCATAGCACCGTCACTACTCATGAACATCGCCATAACGATCAGACCGATGGCCCCAACGAGCCCAATTACGGTTGCTAAATCCACATCCCCTCCAAAAACAACTATTTTATTCTGATTGAGCTAGGCCTTTCGCCCTAAAATACAAGCACCAAATAAAGCACTTTTCGTGCCTATTTCGATTGACGTGTTTATTTCTGACGATTAGTTTTACTGCAATAGTTAAACTCGTATCGGCAACTGACTGAATTACTTAACTCAATTATATTAAAAAGCCTTTAAATTGCGAGCTGCAATATCAGTAATTAGCGATTATCTGTCAATATATACCTAATTTAGCAATCACAAATTCGTAACTTATTTTGACCTAAAGCGCGAATCTCCCTAAAATTAAGCCTTTCAATAATGCCGATTGTAAGAAACCATTATGGCAGTAAAAAAACCAGAAAATCTAAGCTTTGAACAAGCCATGGAAGAACTTGCAACCATTGTAAATGAAATGGAGCAAGGCGATATGCCTCTAGATCATGCGCTTAAACAATTTGAGCGAGGTGTAAGCCTTGCTAACGCATCCGCTAGTAAGTTAAAACACGCTGAACAAAAAGTAGCTATATTGATGAGCAATGAACCAAGCGCTGAGCCTACACCATTTTTAGAAGCCGAATAATAGTGACTTTAGAAAAACAAATTGCACGAGCTCGATCTCGGGTTGAACGCTATATTAAAGCATATTTTGATGTAACACATTTTAGTGACCCTACATTACAAGAAGCAATGCTTTACAGTCTTACTATTGGTGGAAAAAGACTTCGGCCATTTTTAGTGTATGCGACAGGCGAATTGTATGGCGCAAATGAAAACGATTTAGATGTGCTCGCCGTAGCGATTGAGTGTATACACACCTACTCTTTAATCCATGACGATCTTCCTGCGATGGACGACGATGACCTCCGTCGAGGAAGAGCCACTTGCCATATAGAATTTGACGAAGCGACGGCTATTTTAGCCGGAGATGCATTGCAAACCCTTGCGTTTGAATTGATCAGTAACCACCAATTTAGCGTACCCAATAGTCAAGTCATTAAAATGCTGCAGACACTTACTAAAGCAACCGGCTTTTTAGGCATGGCAGGCGGACAAGCAATGGACATAGCAGCTACCGGCAAATCTATTAGTCTTGAGCAATTAGAAACGATTCACTCTTTGAAAACGGGCGCATTATTAGTCGCAGCGATTGAGTTAGGAGCCTTATGCTCAAATGATGTTTCCAATGAAGATCTGCAACTACTGCGAAAGTACGGAAAAAAAATTGGTCTAGCATTTCAAGTACAAGACGACATACTCGATATCGTCGGAGACACGTCAGTACTTGGCAAACCACAAGGTTCCGATTTAGAG
Source organism: Pseudoalteromonas luteoviolacea B = ATCC 29581 (assembly GCA_000333235.1). GTDB lineage: Bacteria > Pseudomonadota > Gammaproteobacteria > Enterobacterales > Alteromonadaceae > Pseudoalteromonas > Pseudoalteromonas luteoviolacea_D. Next base: position 6,751 of record CAPN01000010.1, read on the forward strand.
TTAGCAAAATCTACTTATCCAGCTCATCTGGGCATTGCGGGAGCAAAAGCCTTTGCCGAGCAATTAGTAAAACAAAGTATTGATGCGCTCAATTCAATGAGTAAGCAAAGTGAAAGTTTGACACAACTTGCACACTTTATCGTCGAACGAGACCACTAATGCTCCGCAGTATTGACAATTTAATGACAATTTAAAGCAAATAACGCAAACTACGCAGACGGCGAACCTCTGAATGATTTTTGCGAAGGACACATATCGATACCATGAAACTTGATAGTAGCAAGTACCCTTTACTAGCCTTAGTGGATGAACCGCACGAACTTCGTTCGTTACCACAAGATAAACTGCATGCATTCAGTGACGAATTGCGCGATTACCTGCTTACATCAGTATCACAAAGCAGCGGTCACCTTGCTTCAGGCTTAGGCACGGTAGAGTTAACCGTAGCACTTCATTACGTTTATAATACACCGGAAGATAGGCTAGTTTGGGATGTTGGTCATCAAGCTTACCCACACAAAATCCTTACTGGTCGTCGCGATCAAATGCACTCGATCCGTCAAAAAGATGGCTTACATCCTTTTCCTTACCGCGATGAAAGCAATTACGATACGTTTAGTGTAGGACATTCGAGCACATCAATTTCTGCCGCTTTGGCCATGTCAATTGCAGCTAAAAAAGAACAAAAAGGCCGTAAAGTTGTCGCGGTGATTGGTGATGGTGCAATGACGGCTGGTATGGCGTTTGAAGCAATGAATCATGCGGGTGACGTGAAATCTGACATGTTGATTATTTTAAATGATAACGAAATGTCGATTTCAGAAAACGTTGGTGCACTCAATAATCACTTTGCACGCATTTTATCGGGCAGTTTTTATACCAATATCCGAGAAGGCGGTAAAAAGTTACTTTCTAGTATGCCTCCAGTTAAAGAACTGGCAAGTAGAATGGAAGAACATCTCAAAGGTATGGTCATTCCAGGTACTTTTTTTGAAGAACTTGGCTTCAATTACATTGGACCAATTGATGGTCATGATGTTCATATGCTAGTAGATACTTTACGCAATATGCGTAATCTAAAAGGACCTCAGCTACTTCATGTAAAAACCCAAAAAGGCAAAGGGTATAAACCTGCCGAAGCCGATCCTATCGGCTATCACGGAGTGCCCAAATTCGATCCGAGCATAGCAAGTTTACCTAAATCTAAGCCGGGTGCACCTACCTTCTCAAAAGTGTTTGGCGATTGGCTTTGTGATATGGCCAAAGACGATAAGCGACTTATGGCAATCACCCCCGCCATGCGTGAGGGTTCTGGGTTAGTGCGCTTTTCAAAAGAGCATCCAGAACAATATTTTGACGTCGCCATTGCCGAGCAACATGCCGTGACACTAGGTGCAGGCTTCGCATGCGAAGGGCTAAAACCTGTGGTTGCCATTTATTCTAGCTTCTTGCAACGAGCCTATGATCAATTAATTCATGATGTGGCGCTGCAAAATTTACCAGTTTTATTTGCAATAGACCGTGCAGGGATTGTTGGTGCTGATGGTGAAACACACCAAGGCGCATATGATTTAAGCTTTATGCGCTGTATTCCAAATATGGTTATTATGGCACCAAGTGATACCAATGAATGCCGCCAAATGCTCTATACCGGCTATCAACTTAATCAACCTGCAGCAGTGAGATACCCACGAGGCAGTGCTGGTGAATGTGAAATCATTGAACAAATGACAAAGTTAGAGGTTGGAAAAGCGAATATTCTGCGAAAAGGCGAGAAAATAGCATTACTAAACTTTGGTACATTACTTCAATATGCAAAACCTGCCGCCGATGAACTAAATGCCACTCTTGTGGATATGCGCTTCGTAAAACCACTTGATACTGAGCTTTTAGATGAATTGGTGAAAACACACGATAGATTAGTGACCATTGAAGACAATGCCATTGCCGGTGGTGCTGGTAGCGCGGTGAGCGAATATCTCGCTCGTCAAGGACACTTGAAACCCGTATTACACATTGGCTTACCTGATGAGTTCATCAAACATGGAACACAAGAGCAACTGTATACTGAACTAAAGTTAGACACTCAAGGTATAGTAGCTCAAATTAATGCCTAAAAATGAAAGGGCCACGAGGCCCTTTTCATTACTATCACGTCAACAAACTCGCTCAATTCTCTTCGTCCGTTTCTGAAATAGAAAACTACTTGATTCACGGTGTAATCCTGATAGCTTGATATAAATTCCACGATTTGGACGTATTATGGCTAACGCAAAATTCGCTTCTTTCAGAGCCTTTTACCCCTATTACTTAGCTGAGCATAGCCATCCGACTTGTAGAGCCCTTCACTATGTCGGCAGTACTTTAGTTATCTCGATTATCTTTATCAGTATTATTCTACAAAACTTAACGTGGTTATGGTGGGTACCCGTTGCCGGGTACGGGTGCGCATGGATAGGTCATTTCTTCTTCGAGCATAACAAACCGGCTACGTTTAAGTATCCATTCTATTCGTTTCTGGGGGATTGGGTGATGTATGGTAAATGGTTACAAAATTTACTAGGCATAAAATGACATGGATACCTAAACTATCTCATCCACACTTTGACTTCAGCTAACCCACTGTTTTGCAGGGATTGTAATTGTTCATCAATATTGCTAGTTTGCTCGAATTCAAACGCATCGAGTTGGCCATCAAAAATAATCGTGGCGGCACCATCTCCGCCGCGTTGTTTAACCTGATGCAAGGCTATATCGGCAAGATTTACAGACGACTCCCAACCGATCACTTGCCCGCCCAACAAAGGTAAAGGATAAAACGACCAACCTAATGATACCGTCAAACGCAATTGTTGACCATTTGGCAAATGAAAATCATGCTCAGCAATCGCTTTACATAACTCACTAACATAATTTTGGATAGCCGGACGTTTAAAGTCACGTAACAAAAGTAAGAACTCATCACCACTCCAACGCGCCACGTAATCTGAACCTTGTGTTCGCGTATTGAGTAATGTTGCTAATTGTTGTAAACAACTGTCACCGCCAATCGTGCCAAATGCGTCATTAATTTTGCTAAACTTATCGATATTCAAAATCATCAACACTAAGCTCTTATCTTGCGACTGCAGTGATTGTGCATTACGTTGATAATGTTCAACATCTTTAGGCAATTGATCAAACAAGAAACGGCGACTGCGAAGGCCAGTAAGTTCATCTGTGTGACTAACTAATTTAAGCTGCGTATTCACTTGATTGAGTTTTTCGTTCGCTTTACGCAGCTCTGTCGTACGCTCTGCCACCAAATTTTCTAGCGCTTGTTGTTTACGGCGCTCTTGCGTTCTAAAGACCCAAAACACCAAATAAAACAATAAAATAAAACCACTTGTGATCAATAGTCGAAAATAAACGGTTTCATCAAAGCGCCGGGGTACTTTGATCAACACTTTCTTTTGAACTGCATTTTGCCATTCTTGGCCCTGGCGTTTAACTTCTAGGGTAAAAACATATTCACCAGGTGACAAATTAGTGTAAATGGCTTCTCTGCGGCTCTGTACTTTACGCCAATCGCTATCTAATCCAGATAAACGATAACGGAATTCCAAACTATTGGGCGCGTAATAATCGATTGCGGTATAGCGAATTGTCATATCTCGCTCACTAGGCCCCAACGTCACCGATTCTGACAGCGCATTACTATATAGTTTTCGTTCAGGCGTTTGCATCAACTCTATTTGCACATTGAGCTTATCTTTACCAAACAATTTCACATTTTTTGGGATCTCCACCACACCTTGGAGACTGGGATACCAAAACGCGTGTTGAGTTTCAACTACTGCATCATGGCCTATACCTGAACAACATTGACTAGGGCGACCATCAAGTTGCCTGTCAAATGCGCTTATCACTTGCTCAACTTGCAAGTTTGCGATTTCGGCCGTGAATTGCTCTATCGGCATGCGATAGACCCCTTTCATCGTGCTAACCCAAATCCGGTTTATTGACTTATCGTAATACAAAGAAAAAATTGAGCCATATGGAAGACCTTGCGCTGCATCGAGTTGTAACCAATCGCCATTTTCACTTTTGTAGAAAAGACCATCGTTCAATGACCCTACTAATGTCGCAATACCATCGATGTGTACGATGCTCGTGACATACGCATTATCTAATGTGGTTTGCCCACCGATCTTTTCAATCCCACGTTCATTGTAACGGTATGCCCCTTTATTTGTGCCAATGTAGCCATAACGGGGATAATCAATAATATAACTAATAAATTTACTGCCTAAAAAGGCATTGTATGTAAATGGCGTTAAACCAGAATAATCAAGGCGATAAAGCCCTCGTCCCGTACCTAACCATAATCCACCTTTGTTAGATGGACTGATAGAAAATACTGGATTTTGCCGCAGCTCTCTAAAACCGACCGAAGTAAGTGCGTTATTTTCATAGATCATTAAGCCCCTATCCGTACCGAGATAAAGCTTATTTCCTGCGAACTCCAAGTCATGAATTGAGGAGCGCTTTAGTGTATTCAATGAAACCTCAACGGAATACTTTTCTTCTTTGTTGAGGTATCCAAGTCCGCTGCTTCCTGCAATCCAAATTCGTCCATCCGGTCCTTGAGTTATTGCGGTCACCGCTTGCGCTTCGCCAGACACTGAAGCATGTCTTTCTACTTTTCCTGCATGGGCTAACCATAAACCTTCTGAAAAACTAGCAAACCAAACGTTACCATTTCGATCTCGATAAATGTCAGAAAACCAGATGCTTTGATCTAGTTGGATGGGTTCAACCCATTGCCAGTTACTGTCATTATCTCGATACAGAAGTCGGCCATAGGTAGATATCCATAAGCCTCCATCTGGATCACTCACAAATTTATAGACCGCAACATTGGCACCAACAGGCAATTGGTAAGGACGTAATTCTTCATCAATATCAAGAAAATAAGCACCCAACTCGGACCCCAACAGCAAGTTTCCTTCTGTCCAAGTTAAATCATGCACGAGTGTTTGAGCTAAGCGATCTGGTAGCGACACTTTGGCGCTTAATTCTAAGCGTAGTGCTTCTGAAGTAATACTTTGAGAATCACTTAAACGTAGTAAATGACGCTCATTTACGAGCCATAAACCTTTTGGTGACCATGCTATTTTGCTCACTGACCCCACGATTTGATTAATCGCGTTTAAGGTTGGAACACTCGGCGCATTTTGTTCACCAAAACGCGTTGGCTGAGGCTCTGTCACTAGATAAAGGCCATTAGCAGCAACCCAAATTCGCCCTTTATCGTCTTCTAAAATATCCTTTACGGCACTGTTAAGTTTAAATTGTACAGATTCCAACGAACCCGTATCCAATCGAACTAAGCCACTTCTCGTACCGACCCAAAGATACCCTTTTTTATCCAGTAACAGTTTATTAATGCCATTACTTGATAAGAAATCCACGTTTTGCGTGTTGAAATTGGTGAACTCAGAACCATCGAATCGGCTTAAACCAAATTGCGTACCAATCCAAATATAACCTTCTCTATCTTGCACAACACTGCTTATCGATTGAGATGGTAGACCATTTTGAATGTTCCACTGTTTTACCACGTAATCATTAATCGCCGCATGTGCTGTCGACACAACGCCGAATACGCTCACAATAAGCATACTTAGCAACAGCGAAACGCGAAAAATCAATGACACGATTTATTCCTTTATAAAACTTAAACGTATTGTCGGCAATCTAGCTTACTAGCCAATTAAATCATTATGAAAACCATCCTAATAATCCCAAGTGGCTGTTCTCGATTTAAATGAATATGAGTTATTACTACTATAAGTACCCAGTTTTAATCAAAGCGTGTAAACAAATCAATGAAAAAATACCGGCTAAAATATCATCTGCCATAATGCCCCAACCACCTTTGAGGCGTTTATCCAAGATCTTAATGGGGCCAGGCTTTACAATGTCAAAAAAACGGAAGAGTAAAAAGCCAGTTAACAGAGTCTGCCAACTCAATGGTACAAACATCATAGTAATAAAAAAACCTGCAACTTCATCCCATACTATCGCGGGGTGATCATGCACACCTAAATCTTTCGCCGTTTTGCCGCATGCCCAAATCCCAACAACTGAAAAAAGTACAGCAACAATCACTTGAGCCAAAATAGGCCAAGAAGTGGTTAAAAATATGAATGGCAAAGCGCCGAGAGTCCCAACGGTTCCTGGCGCTTTTGGCGCTAGGCCTAAACCATAGCCAAGAGCTAAAAACTGATGAGGGCGAGAAAGAGAATATGAAAACTGCTTCACAAAATTCCTACTATTTAATCGCTAAAATGCTCATAGCCACCTTTTGGTAACGTAAATTTTTGACCCTTAAGCGTAAGGTCGAGCTGTCCATTACCAGCCTGAATTTGGCCAATACATTTCGCTTCAACACCATATTGCTTTAACTTATTTTCAAGCGCGCCTTTGTTTGCGTCAGACACGGTAAACAACAGCTCGTAGTCATCACCATAATTCAGCACAAATGGCCAACGCTCGCCTTCAACTAAAGTATTTTTGAGCGCCGCAGACATAGGTACTTTTTCAACTTGAACGACGGCATTAACCTGCGACTTTCGCAATATATGCCCTAAATCGGCCACTAACCCATCGGAGATATCAATCGCAGATGTTGCCAAACCGCGTAATACTTGTCCTGCAGCGACACGAGGGGTTGGGTAGAAAAATCGTTTTTCAACTTCGTGACGATTATCTGGTGTAATTGCAATTCCACGTTTGCGCGCTTCAATAGCAAGCCCTGCATCACCAAGCGGCCCGGTTACAAAAATCCAATCCCCAGCCTTAGCACCGGCGCGAGTTAACGCTTTGCCTCGAGGAACAATACCCTTTGCGCTAACAGTAATGGATAAAGGACCCTGTGTTGTATCGCCACCAATGATCTGTACATTGTAATACTCGGCGATTTCATGTAACCCTTCAGTGAACGCTTCAAGCCAATCTAAATCAACCGAAGGCAAAGTAAGTGCGAGAGAGATCCACGTAGGTTCTGCCCCCATAGCTGCTAAATCACTTAAATTCACAGCAAGTACACGATGCCCAAGCGCTCTTGGAGGAATGTCTTCAAAAAAATGAACACCACTAACAAGGGTGTCTGTGGTAATAGCTAATTGGTAGTTTTCAGGAACACTTACCAACGCGCAATCGTCTCCTATCCCAAGATCAACGTCACGACGTGTTATGCCGCGTCCCTTGAAATAACGATTAATTAATTCAAATTCCTTCATACACAAAAAAGCCGGCCTACGCCGGCTCTCCTGAATTTATTGCTTGGCGTTAAATTCTTTTGCTCGTAAATACTTTACGGCTTTATCGAGCACACCATTAACAAATTTATGGCTATCTTCCGCACCAAACATTTTGGCCAATTCAATGCCTTCATTGATTGCGACTTTGTAAGGAACGTCTTCACGGAACTTAAGTTCGTACGCGCTCAAACGTAAGATCGCCTTTTCAACCATATCTAAGTCTTCAAATGGACGTGAAAGATGGGGAGTAACCGACTCATCTAGCTGCTTTTGATTTACGGCAACACCACGAGCGATATCTTTAAAATACTCTACATCGATTTTCGATACGTCGTTTTCGATCAACATTTGTTGCTCAATATCAGCAATTGGATTTCCACTTAATTGCCAAGAGTACACCGCTTGTAGCGCTAATACTCGAGCCTTGCGTCTCGCTGCTGGTTTCACTTAAATTCCTCTGAATTACTTAAATTTGATCTAGTACGTTAACCATTTCTAGCGCACCAAGTGCAGCTTCGCCACCCTTGTTACCCATTTTTGTACCCGCACGTTCAATCGCCTGCTCAATATTTTCAGTCGTCAACACGCCAAATGCGACTGGGACATCATACTCTAATGATACACTTGCTAGGCCTTTGTTTGACTCGTTTGCGACTAAGTCGAAGTGTGGCGTGCCGCCACGAATGATACACCCTAGCGCGATGATCGCATCAAACTCTTTTTTCATTGCGATACGCTTAGCCGCTAATGGTAATTCTACCGCACCAGGTACATAAACGACGGTAATGTCTTCATCCTTTACACCACCAACACGCTTCAATTCATCTACCGCGCCATCAAGTAATGACTTACCAATAAAGTCATTAAAACGAGAGATGACAATGGCAAATTTTTTACCCGGAGCGTATTTATTACCTTCGATGATTTTCATTCGTTGTTCCTAATTTATCTGAGCAAAAGCCAAATAGACGCGCATAATAGCACACAAAGTTTAATTTCGCCTACACACGTGTAGGGATGTACCCGAGCTACCTCAATATGTATGATTTAAATTCTCTCATCCGGTGTAGTTTGAGGCAACTTGGACTTATACTCAATTACTCTTCTGCACCTTCAGGTGCAACATAGTCAACCACCTCAAGGTGGAATCCTGACAGTGCATGGTACTTTTTAGGTAAGCTCATTAGGCGCATTTTTTGAATGCCCAAGTCAGCCAATATCTGCGATCCTACACCCACTGTACGCGAAGTACCCTGAAACTTACGCATACTTGGACTTTCACCCGAATCTTGGGCTGCAAAACCTTTTACCATGGCTTCTAAATCTGCTGTGCGTTCTTGTTTCGCTAATATCACCAAAACGCCATCGTGTTCTGCAATGTATTTCATCGCAGGCGCCAGTGCCCAACTTCTATCACCACCACGATTAGAATGTAAAATATCGGTAAACGTACTTTGCAAATGCACTCGCACTAAAGTTGGATTATCGGGTGTGATACTTCCTTTTACTAACGCATAATGAAGCTGATTATCAATGGTGTCTTTGTAAGTAACTAAGTCAAACTCGCCATACTCTGTTGGCAATTTACATACTGCTACTTTCTCAATTGTGGTTTCATTAAGGTTACGGTATTCGATAAGATCAGCAATAGTACCAATCTTAATACCATGTTCTTTGGCAAACACTTCAAGCTGCGGACGACGCGCCATAGTACCATCCGGATTTAAAATCTCTACTATCACGGAAGACGCTTCGAGACCTGCTAAACGGGCTAAATCACAACCCGCTTCAGTGTGTCCAGCACGTGTTAACACACCGCCAGGCTGCGCCATGATCGGGAATATATGACCTGGTTGAACGATGTCTTCAGGTACGGCACCTTTAGCTACGGCAGCTTGCACTGTGCGTGCGCGATCAGCTGCTGAAATACCTGTAGTAACCCCTTTCGCTGCTTCAATCGATACCGTGAAGTTTGTCGAGAATTGCGCTCCATTACTTTTCACCATTAATGGTAAATTTAATTGCTTACAACGCTCTTGCGTCATCGTGAGACAAATCAAACCACGACCATACGTTGCCATGAAGTTGATTGCTTCGGGAGTGATATGCTCTGCCGCGATAACAAGATCACCTTCGTTTTCACGGTCTTCATCATCCATAAGAATAACCATTTTACCGGCTTTAATGTCATCGATAATTTCTTGTACGCTGTTTAACGTCATAATTTACCTGCATTGAAAAGTTTACTGTGCATTAGCGCATAAACCCAGCTTGGGCGAGTAAACTGGTTGTGAGAGTCGATTCATGTTTAGCGTGATCATCACTTTTAGTGATCAAACGCTCCAAATAGCGGGCAATTTGGTCAACCTCTAGGTTCACTTTAGTCCCGATTTTAAAATCTACGATTGTTGTTTCTTGAGCGGTATGTGGCACGATGGTTAATTTAAAACGATCACCTTCAAGGCCATTAACCGTTAAACTGATCCCATCAATAGCTACTGAGCCTTTGTAGGGGATGTATTTTAATAATGTGTGCGGTGCTTTAAGCCAATACTCAGTAGCTCGCGCATTTTGGTTGACGGCTACAATTTCAGCAATACCATCCACATGTCCCGAAACCAAATGCCCACCTAAACGCGACATTGGCTGCAGTGCTTTTTCCAAATTTACTTTTTGGCCAATTTGATAATCCGCAAACCGTGTTAATGTTATGGTTTCATTAGAAACGTCTGCACGAAAACCATCGCTAAACTTTTCCACCACGGTCAAACACACGCCATTGGTCGCAATACTGTCACCAAGCTGCACGTCCTGCATAGCTAAATTTGCGCTTTTTACGCGAACCGCTAAATCACCTTGTTTATTTACTAACTCGGTTAAGTAACCTGTTGCTTCTATGATACCGGTAAACATAATTAATTGATTTTCCTAACGTGTACCCGAAGATCTTGACCTATTGTTTGAACGTGGGAAAAGCTCATTGTTTCCACCTGTGATAACGAGTATGTTGACGCTATTGAGAACAGGCCTTTACCACCTTCCCCTATTATTTTTGGCGCATAATAAACAATGTATTCATCGATTAAACCTGCATCGTGAAACACGCCACACAGTGTTTGCCCTGCTTCTAACCAAACTTGATTGATGCCTCTTTGGGCTAAAAATCGAAGTACGCAATGACAATCAATTTTACCGTCTTTAGATTCAGCAATAAACTCTTCAACGAAATGTGGCCATACTAGAGCATTTTCAACTGGCGACGAATCCGTTCTCACTAGAATCACGGGACTTTCGCTAGCAAATAGCGCAAGTTCAGGTGTTAGTCGCGCTTGAGAGTCAAAAATAACCCGGACAGGTTGGCGAATCTGCTCTTGCTGTTCAGGATAGAAATGAGCACGAACAGTCAACTGAGCATTGTCTGTAAGTACCGTATCTGCGCCAGAAATAATCGCACAACTTTTTGCCCGAAAACGTTGGACATCATCACGTGCTGCTGGACTTGTTATCCATTTACTTTCACCACTGGCAAGGGCGGTTTTCCCATCTAAACTGGCCGCTAATTTACATTGAACGAAAGGCAAACCAACTTTCATACGTTTAAAAAAACCTTCATTCAGCTGATACGCTTGCGATTCAAGTAACCCAAATGCGATTTCAATGCCCGCTTGCTCTAGCATCGCAAGCCCTTTTCCTGACACTTTTGGATTTGGATCCACCATAGCAGCAATGACTTTCGCAACGCCCGCCTCAATTAACCCTTTTGCGCATGGCGGCGTGCGGCCGAAATGACTACACGGTTCTAACGTTACATAAGCTGTTGCGCCCTTTGCAGCATCACCAGCTTGACGCAGTGCATGCACTTCCGCATGAGGACCACCAGCTTGAATATGGAATCCTTGGCCAACAATTTTACCATCTTTGACTAGCACACAACCAACATTCGGGTTTGGCGTAGTCGTGAATTGACCTTGTTTGGCCAATTCAATCGCCATTTGCATGAATTGCTCGTCTTGTTGAGAAAACACAGCCATGCATTATTCCCCTAATCGTGCTATTTCTTCGCCGAATTCTTTAACATCTTCAAAGGAGCGGTATACGGAGGCAAATCGAACATAGGCCACTTTGTCGAGTTTTTTTAAGGCTTCCATGATGAGTCCACCAATCATATGACTGGAGATTTCTCGCTCCCCTGTCGCACGTAACTCCGACTTAATCTTATGAATCACTTCTTCTATTTGTTCGGTGCTTACAGGGCGCTTCTCTAATGCTCGATGCAACCCATTTAATAATTTATCTTCATTGAAGGGCTCTCTCGAGCCATCTTGCTTTATTACTCTAGGCATAACCAATTCTGCGCCTTCAAACGTGGTAAATCGCTCATGACATTCAAAACATTCTCGACGACGACGAACCTGATAGCCTTCACTGACTAGCCTTGAATCAATGACTTTTGTGTCTTTGGCGGTACAAAAAGGGCAATGCATTAAAAAATTCCTCATTATAAAAAAGGCCGCATTTTAAGCGGCCTCTATCATAACAAAATTCAACTCAGTTGTTAGCGCAATTACGCGTATACTGGGAATTTAGCACAAATTGCTTTTACCTTTTCACGCACATTAAGTTGCACTGACTCATCACCCATATTATCTAGGATGTCACAGATCCAACCTGCCAGTTCACTTGCTTCTGCTTCTTTGAAGCCACGACGAGTGATCGCTGGAGAGCCGATACGTAGCCCTGAAGTTACGAATGGTGAACGAGGATCATTTGGCACTGAGTTTTTGTTAACCGTAATAAAGGCATTACCCAGAGCAGCATCTGCATCTTTACCTGTAATATCTTTCTTAATTAGGTCTAACAAAAAGAGATGATTATCTGTTTTACCTGAAACAATATCAAAACCACGTGATTGCATTACCGCAACCATCGCTTGAGCGTTTTTCACTACTTGCTGTTGATATGTCGTAAATTCTGGTTCTAATGCTTCTTTAAATGCAACTGCTTTTGCTGCAATTACATGACATAAAGGACCACCTTGGCCACCAGGGAAAACAGCACTGTTTAGCTTTTTATAAATGTCTTCATCACCACATGCAGACAAAATTAAGCCACCACGAGGACCTGCTAATGTTTTGTGTGTAGTCGTGGTGACAACATGTGCATGTGGCAGCGGACTTGGGTAAATACCTGCAGCCACAAGGCCTGCAACGTGGGCCATGTCGACGAGTAGGTAAGCGCCGACTTTATCTGCAATTTCGCGGAACTTAGCCCAATCCACAATACCAGAATACGCAGAGAAACCACCGATGATCATCTTTGGCTTGTGTTCTAATGCAAGCGCTTCAACTTGAGCATAATCGATTTCGCCCGTTTCGGCGTTCAAGCCATATTGAACCGCATTGTATGACTTACCAGAGAAGTTAACATGTGAGCCATGAGTCAAGTGACCACCGTGCGCTAGACTCATACCCAATACTGTATCATGAGGTTGAAGTAGCGCTTGGAAAACCGCTGAGTTTGCTTGAGAACCTGCGTGCGGTTGTACGTTTGCGTAATCACACTTGAATAATTCGCATGCACGATCAATGGCAAGTTGCTCAACCACGTCAACGTGCTCACAACCACCGTAATAACGCTTACCTGGGTACCCTTCTGCATATTTATTGGTTAACTGTGAACCTTGCGCTTCCAATACGCGTGGGCTGCAGTAGTTTTCAGATGCAATTAGCTCAATATGGTCTTCTTGACGAGCTGTTTCTGCTTGGATTGCAGCAAATAACTCTGGATCAAAATCAGCAATATTCATGCTACGTTCTAACATGGGGTCTCCTAGGTACACGTATGGTATGAAAAGCAGTATTGTACGCGCAAATTCATCTGTTGACTACGCAAAGACGGCGCGTCCGGCGTGAACATATTTAATCAAGGATTGAAAAAAATTCACAGTCTTTTGACAATGATATTTTCTAATTTAAACATTATTATTTTTTATATAATACAGAGTTATAATTAATTTTTTAAATGTAAATCTATATAACCAAGATACCTACAGCGGTATCTTGGTAGAAAGTAAGCAATACAAAAATAAATCTCAGCGTTTAGCTACTATAAACCTACGTTAAGCTTCTGATAAACCGCTTGCTTTAATTTTGCGTAATCTGCCGTTATCGACTCAGCTAAGCATGGTTTGGCTAAGGCATCAGACAGAGCTGGCGGTAGTGGAATATTAGTACCTAATACCTTGTCGACTGATTCTTTAAATTTTGCCGGGTGTGCTGTCGCTAAGAAAATTTCAGTTCCATCACCTTGCTCATCTTGTTTTAAACCTTGATAGGCGATTGCCGTATGAGGTTCAGCCAAATAGCCTTCAACATGCAGTGCTTTCATTATTTCTGTCGTAGAAGTTTCACTTACTGAACGTGAAAAGAAATTATCTTTTGCATATAAGCCATCCACCAGCATCGCTTCAACTCGAGGCCAGTTATTCGGTTTACTCACATCCATTGCGTTCGATAAAGACTCTTTGGTTGTGTTTGGTTGCCACTCGTTGTCTTTAAGATAACGTGGCACAGTATCATTTTGGTTCGTTGTTGCGCTCAATCGAGCTATCGGTAACCCTATTACGGCAGCAATCATTGCAGCACAAACATTACCAAAGTTTCCGCTCGGCACCGAAATGTGAACCTTCTCGCGCTCCAATTTGGGTAATTGTGATACTGCTTCAAAGTAATAACAAACTTGCGCCATTAAACGGCTTATATTGATCGAATTTGCTGAATTAAGCCCTAAAGTTTTCTTCAGTTCATCATCCAAAAATGCTTCTTTCACCAATGCCTGACAATCATCGAAACTGCCTTTTACTGAGTAACAATGAATGTTATTACCAAGCGTCGTGAAGAGCTTTTGTTGTGCGAGTGAAATTTTCCCTTCTGGATATAAAATCACGACATCCACGTTAGGCTTATTGTAAAAGGCATGAGCAACCGCTGCACCCGTATCTCCGCTAGTTGCAGTTAAGATAGTGACTCGTTCACCTTCACTAAATAAACTGATGCATTCAGCCATAAAACGCCCGCCAAAATCCTTAAACGCAAGAGTTGGACCGTGAAATAGTTCAAGACAATAGGTGTTGTTTTTTACTTTGACCAATGGAGCTGGAAAATTAAATGCACGTGTCACCATCTCATTCACAACACTTGCAGGCAATTCATCACCAATCAAATGCTTAAGAATTACCGCACTGCGCGTTGCAAAAGGTAAATCGAGTAGCTCATCCACTTTATCAAGCTTACTTAAGTTGGTAGGAAAAAAAACTCCTTGTTGACGTCCAAGACCTATCTTTACTGCTTCAACAAACGACACCTGTTGGCTCGCATCTTTTAAATTGACTAACTTCATTTTTCGTTCCTTTTACAGTGCACGCGTGCCAGCGTTATCTAGTTTACAAATGTGGCTAAAACCATGTTCGTTTAAGTAATTATCTTTAAGCCACTGTTCGCACTGTGTTGCTTTCTCTATATTGTCACAAATTGCGAATAACGTCGGACCGGCACCTGAAATACTCACTAATTTCGCCCCTATTTTTGGTAACGCGTGCTTCGCCTGTGCAAAGCCAGAAATGAGCTCCGCCCGATACGGCTCTGCAACATCGTCACGCATGATCTCGAGTGCTTCATCAAAACGCTGTGTACTCATCAATGCAACAAAGGTGCTTAAACGTTGCGCGAATTCTACGCTCTCGTGCATCGATAATTGTTTGGGCAACACTGAACGAGCTTTCGCCGTATTAAGCGCAAATCCAGGATACGCCACCACATAAAACCATTTGTCACTAACAGGAAGTTCAATCGCGCGATTAGGCACCAGTTCAGCCGTCAGTTGCAAGCCACCTAAATAGCACGGAGTAATATTGTCATAGTGACGACCACCAGACACTTTGCCTTCGAAATCAGCCATCAGCTCAATCATTTCAATCTGACTAAGTTGAGTTTGCGCGAAGGCATTTAACGCAGCAAACGTTGCTACGACTGAGCAAGCACTCGAACCGAGCCCCGATCCGATTGGCAATCGTTTTTCCAGCGTGAGCTTTACAGCAGGCATACTTGGGCAGACTAATTCACGAAAATGTGCGAGACACTGATACGCCAAATTTTCTTCTGCAGCACTTGGCAAAAACTCGGCGTAATGACCAACACAAGCAAACTGGTCAATCGCTGCAGCTTCGGCATGCACGACATCACCGAGTAAGCTACCATCAAGAGGCGCCAAGGCTGCACCTAGAGAATCAAAGCCGACGCAAAAGTTTCCTATGGAGGCCGGAGCATACATACTAATCATGATAAGTCCTACCGAGTTTGAGTTTTAAGAATATCAGCGAAAACCCCGGCTGAGGTCACTTCGGCACCCGCACCATAACCACGGATCACAAACGGACGGGGTTGATAATATTGGCTTAATATTGCTAATGCGTTTTCACCATCTCGGATACTATAAAGTGCATGTTGCTTATCGACCGCTTCGATCCCTACACGACACCGCCCCTTTTCAATCGTACCTACATAACGTAACACCTTGCCCTCACTCGCTGCTGATTGCACTCGATCCACAAAGGCAGCGTTTAATTGAGGTAATTGAGTCAGAAAATCTTCGACTGATGAGCCTTTTGCAAATTCCACAGGTACAACGGGCTCAACATCAATGTCATCAAGCTCAAGCGCCAAGCCAGATTCACGAGCAATAATCAATAATTTACGGGCCACATCAGTACCTGATAAGTCGTCGCGAGGATCAGGCTCGGTAAACCCTAAACTTTTTGCTTTTTCCGTTGCATCAGAAAGAGATAAGCCGTCTTCGATAGCACCAAACATATACGATAGGCTTCCGGAAAGAATACCATTAAATGAAAGTAGCTCATCACCTGCACCAAACAGAAGTTGCAGGTTATCGAGCACCGGCAAACCGGCACCAACGTTGGTTTCATACAAGAACTTACGACGCGTAGACAAAGCGGCTGCTTTTAACTCTTTGTAATAATCGAAGCTGCTGGTATTCGCTTTTTTATTCGCCGCAACCACATGAAATCCCGCCCTTAAGAAAGACGCATATTGATCGGCAAGATACTGCGAAGAGCTGCAATCGACTAAAACCGGGTTTATCAGATGGTTTTGTTTAACAAATTGCTCAACTCGCGCCAAGTTAAATGGCTCGGTTTGCTCTGCAAGTTGTTCTTGCCACTGTTCAAAACAAATTCCATCTTCAGAAAGCAAACATTGCTTTGAATTCGCTACACCATAGAGGTTGAGTTTGACATTGCGAGCTTCTAACCAAGCTTGTTGCTTTTGCAATTGCTTGATGAGTTCCTTACCGACCAAACCTACACCGAGTAAAAACACATCAATGGATGGGATATGAGTAAAGAAGTTCTCGTGACACACTTTTACCGCATCATTGCACAAGGCGCCATCGACAACAGCTGAAATTGCACTTTCTGTCGAGTCCTGAGCAATTGCAACGATGTTCACTTGCGCTTGTGCAAGTGACGCGAAAAACTTCGCTGCTAAACCTTTATGGGCTTTCATATTGTCACCAACTAAGGTAACAATCGCTAAATCACGTTGTACATTAATAGGCTCAATAAGCCCAGCTTGAGATTCAAGAACAAACGCTTGCTGAAGGGCGTTTAAAGCAAGATTTAAGTCACTTTCATGAACACAAAAACTAATACTAAATTCACAGGATGATTGAGTAATAAGTACAATCGATACATTATCATTAGCCAATGCGCTAAATACGCGCGATGCCATGCCCACTTTTCCCTTCATACCAGGGCCTGAAACAGTTAACATCGCTAATTTCTCTAAGCTAGAAATCGCTTTAACTGTCTCATTGCCTTGACGTTCATGACTTATCATCGAACCTGGCGCATCTGGATTATGGGTATTTTTGATTTCACATGGAACGCCTGTTTTTGCGCATGGCAAAATCGTTTTTGGATGTAACACTTTAGCACCGAAATACGATAACTCCATCGCTTCCTTATACGAAAGCCAGTTGATTTTACTAGCTTTTTTGATAAAGCGAGGGTCCGCATTGTACACTCCATCCACGTCAGTCCAAATCTGACAGACTTCTGCTTGCAAACATGCCGCCGCGATTGCTGCCGAGTAATCCGAGCCATTGCGACCGAGGACGCTAAGCTCCCCTTGATTATTTTGACCAGTAAAACCTGGCATGATGTAGTAATCGAAATGATGTTGCTGTAATTGTCGACGAAAGGCGTCTTTACTCGCGATTAAATCCACTTCAGCTTCTAAATGGCATCCGCTTGTCACAATGCATTCTGTCGCTTCTAAATAATAGGCATTGTTTACGCCTAACATAGTGTGCATTAAAGCCACACTGACGCGTTCACCAAAACTCATGATGTAAGCTCGAACTTGATCAGGACATTGCTTAAGTAACTTAACCCCAGCCAGTTTGTCTGCTAGTTCATTAAAATTTGGCCATTTAGTGACTTCACCAAACGAAGCCGTTACTTGACCTCTCAAGCCTTCTGCACGCTCAATGAGTGTCTGCCATTGCGCACTATAGTCTTGTCCTTTTTCAGCTAGCTGCGCTAAGTTCACCAAATGATCAGTCATCCCTCCGGGTGCAGAAAGCACAATGAGTGACTCAGGGCCTGCATAAGACAATATTAATTCTTTTACTTTTGATAAACAGGAATAATCCGCTAAGGACGACCCGCCAAACTTTAAGACTCGCATTATTTATGTTCCTCATTCCAAAAACAAAAAAAGGCCTGTGTTCGTAGTGAACACAGGCCTTTTTTGAATACGCAACGACCTATGCCACTATCCAGATTGGATGGTGGTGGTAATAATAATGGTGGTGGTATTCAATAATTCTTTTTTCATAGCCTGTCTAGACTGCCGTAAAATCGCACAAGCTGTCAAGCGTAAAAATTAAGATAGATTATGTGAATTTTTCATGATGAAGTTTAACGAATGCCAAATTTATGCAAAACAGCCAGTAACGTATCGGTTTTTACCGGTTTTTCAATAAAGTCTAGCACACCTAATGCTGCAACTTTTGCTTTCATTTCGGTTTGAATATCTGCAGAAATGACAACAACAAAACACTCTATTTTCTGTTCTCGGATCCCTTCGAGGACACCAATACCATCAACAATAGGCATCGTTAAATCTAAACAGACTAGGTCGATCTGTTTTTCACTAAGCAAAGCAAGCGCCTCTGCTCCATGATGAGCTTCGCAAATATTAACATCGAGCGAAGCTTGCAAGCATCGCTTAACTTGCTTTCGCGCTACGGTTGAATCATCACATACCAGGACGGAATAACTCATTGTCGTTTCTTTTACCCTAAATACCGTTTGGTATTCAACAAACTGACGTTGCTACGTGGAATTGACCTACTCATTACAAAAAGTATCATTCAAATTCCTCCTTTAGTCTGCAATAGCTTAGTAATGTACTTGGTATATACCCAATCTACTTGAAGATGCGTGACTTCGGCAAGCATTTACAGCTGTTTCCGCTACGTTGTTAAGTTAATTTAAAAGGTGCTTGCATTAGCGTGCCTAGTATTGAAAATACGGTAAAGCTCTAAAATAGGCTTCTTCAAGTTATTTGGGTATATATACAAAACTCAAGCTATAATTGCGCTGATTGTTTTTCTTGATGGCGTTAACCTGCTTACTAACATCTTATACCATAGGTCGCAAATCTAAGTTAAGCGTTTCGACTGAGTTATTCGATAAACTCACTTAGATAGTGAATTAATTCCATTATATTTATTTATTTTTAACGGTTTATTGGCTAAGTTTATAGTCAGAGAAAAAGCGTTGAACTTATTTTGAGGAGCACGCGTTCGTTCATGCTACAAAAAAGCCTATCAAAAAAGCTACTGACTAACGTGCTTTCGGTTTACTTTTTACTAACATTTGTAGTGACGTGCGGTCAAGTCGTCGCTGAGTATGTTAATACTAAAGACTATATCCGCAACGAGCTGACTATGCTGCAAAAAACATTCAGCCGTAGCCTTACGCGCGCCATTTGGGAATTAAATACCAAACAAACCGTCACAACAGCCGAGGGCTTGTTGGCTATCCCGATGATCGAAGGCATTATTGTACGTGACGATAGTGGAGAAATTATCTCTCAACTTGGTCGTTCACTTGATATTCACGAGTTGTATAGCCAACAATTAGTGCAAGAAGAGGCCATCATAGAAGATACACCATCCGGTTTGTTTGGTTATACGTTTCCGCTTATTTTTGAATTTTCCGGTCGAGCCACTCAAGTCGGCGATGTCACGTTATTTTCAAGTCGAGAAGTTGTGTTTAGTCGCATTATGATCTCCATTTATTTTCTTATCGGTAATGCGATGATCAAAACGACTTTTTTAATTATCTTATTCTTAATCGCGTTTAGAAAATTACTCACCGAACCATTGTCACAGCTAACTGAACAAATTGAAGATTTTGAATTAGATAATGTAGAAGGCCACCGGATTGAACTCGATACGACAGAACGCAACGAACTGAAAGTGATGGAAGAAGCGTTTAATAAACTTATCGACAAAATCGCCGAATACCGTAAAAAGCTCGACCAAACACAAAAAGAACTCATCATTAGTAACGAAAAGCTCGACCAACACAACCTGCAACTTGAACAAGAAGTTGCCCGTAAAACGTCGAACTTGAGCCAAGCGATGATGGATTTACAGCAACAAAAATATGAGCTAGAGAAACAAAAACTAACGTTAACAGAAGAAATCGACCGACGCCGACAAACTGAACAAGAGCTTCTTACCAAACAAAAAGAACTTGAACGCTACCTAGACGAACTAAATTTAGCTCAGGAGCGATTAGTAGGCTCTGAAAAAATGGCAGCACTTGGTGGGTTGGTCGCAGGGATCACTCACGATATAAACACACCTGTTGGTATTGGTGTCACTGCAACCTCGTTTTTACAAGAACGATTAGAGCAAATCGAAGCTGCCTATAAAGAAAAAACATTGTCTCCAAAGGCGCTAGAAGAGTTCATTCACGATGCAAAACAAAGTACAAGTTTACTGACAACTAATTTGGATAGAGCCAGTGAGTTAGTTGCAAGCTTTAAACAAATTGCTGTTGATCAGGCGAGCGAGGCGGTTAGAACCATTAATTTTAAAGAATACTTAGGTGAAGTAATAAAATCGCTACACCCTAAGTTGAAGAAAACGAAACATCAGATCAACGTCAGCTGTCCTGATGACTTAATCCTAAATCTCCCCGCTGGGGCGATTAGTCAAATCTTTACCAACTTAATTATGAATTCTTTAATTCATGGATTTGAAGAAACTAATTTGGGCACAATTGATATTGCCATTACGCAAGACAATGATGATGTTAGAATTATTTACAAAGATAATGGTAAAGGTGTGAGCAAAGCGCAGCTTGAAAAATTGTTTGATCCCTTCTTTACAACAAAACGAGATCAAGGTGGAAGTGGTTTAGGTACACATATCACATTGAACTTAGTTAAACAAACGCTTAACGGCGATATTGAAGTCGAAAGTGAGGAAGGTAAAGGATTAACTTACTACATTCGTTTTCCCAAAGACATGCAACATCAAGCGATGGAAATGTTTAGCTAATCATAGGCATTACTCTCATTGAAATGCGAGGGCTCACCCTCGCATTTTTCCCTAATCACGCAGCAAGAATTTACAGCCGTTTAATCAATGCTTTGATTGCAGGAAATGCCCTTCCCCTTATCAAAATAAACAACGCGAAATTAACGCCTGTCAAACTAGCTCTGGGGGAACTGCTTATACCTGCAAGACGGATCAATTACTTTCTTTACGATTAAATAAATCCATTGCACTTTGAGTCATTGCTTTTACTCCCGTGTAAAGTGCAGGTTCAAAGTCCGGTGCAAACTTACTCGAATGCAACGAAGGTAAAGTTCTTCCCTCTTTTACACTGAGTTCATAATCCTTCATATTCACGCTGCCTAACCAAAAAATAGTGATCGGAATATTTTCATCGGTGCGACCAAAGAGCCCGAAATCTTCTCCTGCCATGACAGGTTCCGCTTCGACAACATTCTCAGCACCAATTGCATTAACAATGCTGCCTTTCACGAAGGTCGCAAGTTCTGGTGCATTATAGGTAGATGGAATACGTTCATCTTCATGAACATATACTATAGGCATAAGCTCTTCGGGGAGTCCTGCACTCATCGCAATTCCATTTGCCATTCGTTTTAGTGCGGCTATTTGCTGATCACGCACTTGCGGATCATAAGAGCGCAGCGTCAATTGAAGGGTTACTTGGTCTGAAATTACATTGTGTTTTGCACCACCATGTATCGCACCCACCGTAATAACCGATGGTTTCAATGGCGAGATCTCACGACTTGTAATTGTTTGCAGCGCCAGTACCATTCGTGCAGCAAGTACCACAGGATCGATGGTTGTGTGAGGATAAGCCCCATGCCCTCCTTTACCTTTGATAGTGATATCTACGGAATCCACATTAGCGAGAGCATATCCAGGCGCAATGGCAATTTTACCGGCAGGTAAATTTGCACTGACATGCAAACCTAACACATAATCTGGTTTTGCGAACTTACTATAGAGGCCCTCTTTTATCATCGCTTTTGCACCACTGCCCACTTCTTCTGCTGGCTGAGCTACCAACATCAACGTCCCTTGCCACAATTTTTTATTATTCATTAATTGTTTAGCAGTACCGACCAAATTAGTCATATGCACGTCATGACCACACCCGTGCATAACACCAACTTGTTGATTATTTCGATTTAACGTTGTGACTTTCGAAGCATACTCTTTACCCGTCTCCTCGGTGATTGGTAATCCATCCATATCGGCGCGGATCATGACCGTTGGCCCTTCTCCATTTTTGAAAAGCGCAACGACACCATGCCCACCTACTTGCTCTGTTACTGTCATCCCTAACCGTTTAAACTCTTGCGCTAAGCGCTTAGCTGACGATTTTTCTTGATTCGACAATTCTGGATATTGATGTAAATGCTTATACAGATCACCAAGCGAAGGAAGTTGTTTTGTTAGTTGTTCATTCAGATCACTTGCGTGAAGCGAGACTGAAACACTTAATGCAATTGTGCAAAGCGCACTACCAAACTTTGTTGTTATAGACATAGCCATCCCAATGGACATTCGTTATTTATATCCAACTTAACGTAAATAATTTTAAAACGATACCTTTATACCCAATCGACGCAAAGATGCTTGAGTTCAGCTGAAATTTGCAGCGTTTCGGCAAAGTATTGCTTGCATGAACGATCTCGTAATTGGAACACAAGAAAAGGCTGAAACAGGCATCTTCAAGTTGACTAGGTACGATCAAAAATCGGTAAAATAATCATTTAGGAACTGCGGAAATCTTTAATTGCGTGCCTCATGTGATTTTTCTTTATGTCATTACATCAACGTTAAATGAGAAAATTGTGTGATTTCCAAGGCAATACAATGTCATGTCAGTGAAATCTCGCCAAAAAGTTTAATCTAAATCAAACTTTCAGAAATATCTGAATCAACCACAAGTTAATTTTGATCTAGAACAGGTTTTGAAAAATGCAATGGCGTAATAATGGCTCCAACAAAGAGATTTGCCGCAATCGGCACAGGAGATGAAAATGAAAAAACAATTAAACGCTGCATTACTTACTTCACTACTCGTTGCTGCTCCATTCGCTAACGCAAACTTAAGCTTAAACGTTGGTGCTATTAACGTAAATCCGACCAGTTCAGCATCACCGATTGACCAAAATAACGCGCTTGGTTTAAGTGCAGATGCAAACACACAGCTAGGTTTAACATTCGACTACGCTTACAGTGACAACATCGTATTTGAACTTGTTGCGGCAACGCCATTTTCGCACACAGTAAACGGTGAAGGTGGACTTAAAGGTGCTGATATTGCAAAAATCAAACACTTACCACCAACGCTACTTGCTCAGTACCACTTTTTAGCAAAAGACGCTGCATTTCGCCCTTTCGTTGGTTTAGGTCTTAACTACACCGTATTTTTCGATGAAGAGCCAAGCGCAGCACTCAAAGCGACGTTAGGTACTAATGACGTGAAACTAGATCTAGACTCGTCTTTCGGTCTCGCGCTACAAGCTGGTTTTAACTACACGTTAGACGAAAAGTGGGGGATCCACGGTATGGTTGCAAAAATCGATATCGACACCGATGCGACTGTTTATGCTAATGGCGCAAAAGCCCTTACATCAAGTGTAAAAGTAGATCCAGTTGTCGCAATGCTAGGCATCAAATATAACTTCTAAGTTGGTTTTGGGTGCGCATTCTAGCCACCCTCTTTTTACTTATTTGTTTCACTGTATCATTTCATGATATTGACTTTCTCAGTCCCAAGGCCACATTTTAGTGGCCTTTATCATGTATGGGGCTATTACATTGCTATTGATTTGACGATTTCTTTTCTTCTAACATTTCTTTCCAGTGCATTATTTCTTTTGGCAAGATAGGCGCCTCACCATCGAACCCTGCAACATCTAACATTTCTTCGACTGGAACTATCCCCTGTTTGCGGCAAAATACACCGCGGATAAAGGCGATGGCATGCAAGCCACGTTCACTGTGGAATTTTTGCGAAATATAAAAATATTTATGATCCCAACCGACCAATTGAGTTGTTACGGTAAAGGTTTGCAATGGCTTAATGTCACGAATATAAGTAATGGCCGTTGCATTAACAATGGGAAACCAACGCCGCTTATAAATTGCGCCAAATAAGCCCACTTTCTCAGTAAGCCAAGTACGGGCTAAATCCATAAATGCAAGATAACGGGAGTTTGTTAAATGCATATTAATATCACAATCGCTTGGCATGACTTTAAAATCTATCTCGACCGGTGCGAGTAATTTCTCATAATCACGATTTTTTCTAATTCGCCACAGCAGTAATAATAATCTGAAATATAAATTCATAACATTGGTCTAACCAGTTAATAAAAAATGAGTTTAGCATATACCCAAGCCACTCAACATACCCCTACAGGTATCTTGAACAGAGAATTGCTATCTGTAACCAACTCGTCTAGGATGAAAAAGAAATCCAATTTGCGAGTATCACTATGAAAAATTTGCTTTTTAGTGCTTTTTTATTAGTTCTTAGCACCTCTAGCTATGCCGACTTTGAAGCGCCGGGCAAAGGGGTTGCGCTGTTAATGGGTGGAGTAGAAAAGCCCTTCGAGTTCGGATTCGAGTGGTTTGCACCTGAGGATAAATTTACCATTGGTAAAAAAGCGTACAATATGGACCTACCTGAAAGCTACTCTATCGCAATGACTCTTGATAAAGAAGAAGAACAAGTGTGGATCCAAGAGTTTCATAAAGGTTTTATCACTGGTTTTAACTGGGAAGTTGGCCCACATAAGTTGTCACTTCGTAAAGAGGTTTTCGCACAACGCGTAAAAGGTGACTTCATCCTAAACGTTGACGGCATAGACTACTTTCTGCTTTTAAACAACGTCAGTATTGATTTCCACTTTAAAAATGACGGTATCGACATGATTAAACTTGAAGGCGTAACAAAAGACCGCGGAACTCGTCATTAAGATCTGCAAACTCTTCATGTTTATCCTCAATCAATTTGAAGATGCCTGCTGTCGGCAAACGTTTCCAAGTTGATTGGATGGATTAGCGTATTTGAAAAAACGGTAAAGGTTAAACCTTTACCGTTTTTCGATTTATACCGTATTCACGCAATTTATTCGCGACTGCCGTATGACTAAGCCCAAGGCGTTTCGCTAATTGACGCGAACTTGGATAGGCAGGATAAAGCTTTCGTAACAACGTGGCTTCAAAACGTTTCACTGCATCTTCTAACGACCCTTCGAAGTCTGTATCTAAATAGCCAAGATCACCTGTAAAAGTAGGCAATTGCATGTGCTCTATACGCAGCTCCTTGCCATCAAGCATTGAAACGGCTCGATAAACGGCATTTTCAAGTTGACGCACGTTACCAGGCCAAGGGTATTGTTCTAAAAACTCTTGGCAACTCGCGGCCAATAAAGGGGCTTCATGACCAGTTTGATGAGCATATTTTTGAATGAAATGTTCCGTTAAAGGTCCAATATCCGCTTTACGTTCACGCAAAGGTGTCAGTTCTAATGTAAGTACATTTAAGCGATAATAGAGATCTTCTCGAAATGTCCCTTCTTGAACCATGGCAGGAAGATCTTTTTGCGTTGTGGCGATGATCCGCACGTTAACCTTAACTTCGTTTTCGCCGCCTACTTTTCGAAAAGTCCCATCTTGTAAGAAACGTAACAGCTTAGTTTGTAACTGAGCTGACATTTCACCAACTTCATCCAAAAATACCGTTCCACCATCAGCTTGCTCTAACACGCCACGTTTAGACGAAGTGTGCTCATCCTTAGCGGCATAACCGAACAATTCAGACTCTGCGGCTTCATCTGGCAATGAAGCACAAGACAATGCAATAAATGGCTTAACTGAACGGTTTGAAGCAAAGTGACACGCTCTAGCAAGTAGCTCCTTGCCAGTACCTGTTTCGCCCGTTATCAATATTGGGGCTTCTAACTGCGCCATTTTACGGGCTTCGCGTACGACTTTTCGCATTGCCGTACTATGACTATGGATCGTGGCAAAACTTTCTTGTCCATAACGACGAAACGCACTTACTTGCTGACCGAGACGGCTTTGCGATTTTATATTAATCACGGCGCCAGCCAAAACATCGCCTTCTGCGCCTTGTGGAACAGAAATAGGAAGAATATCAGCGATATAGTCTTCACCTGCGACTTCAACACGGGTTGTTTGTCCTAATACCTCTTTGCCTTCTAGCCAACGGGCAAAATTGAAGCCTTTTAGCAATATATTGATAGGCGTACCAATAATCTCGCTTTCGCGCATGTTTAAGTCTTTTGCCGCTGCATCATTGCAATGCCTAACAATACCTTTGGCATCAATTGAAATAATGCCATCCGGCAAAGCACTAAGCAGTGTGTTAAGCTCGTTATGCTCACGTTCTGAGGGTAAATACGCGGTAGTTCTAACGTCTTCAACACCGTCTATCAGGCGAATTTCTGGCATGATTTTCTTAAATTGCTCAAATTCGATTGGCGGAAAACTAACGTACATACGACAGTTCACCGAATCAACTTCAATGCCTTTTAAGTCAACACGATATTTAACTAAAATATTTAAGATCTCTTGGGCAATACCAATCCGATCCGCGCAGTGGATCTCGAGACGCATTTGTTCCTCAAACAGGGTTTAGTTTATAAACAGGATCATACGCTAAGAATAGTCGGTCGCCTAGCTTATTGTAAACTATTTTGAACACTTTCGTACTTGCCTCGTCATACTGCTGATTTTACAAAAAATTCGTACTGTGAATTTCAATTTGGACGTAATCTTATGAAATTGCACTAAACTTTAAGAGCTTCATATCGTTCAGAAAATAATAAGTAAACTGTAAAGTCTCAATAGAGATTTAAAATTTATTCAATTTAGATTAAAAAAGAAGCACGATACGATGGCATATTAAAGCAGGGGCTGCGAGTACATGACAAAAATAACACTAATCCACTATGTTGTTTTTATAAAATTATTTAGCCTTTTAATCGGGTGTGGCGGTGGAAAACCAGACCAAACTTCAACGTCTCCTACAACCTCTCAACAAGATAATATTTCGGCTCGCGAAACCTACCTCGCCAAAACATCGCCTTTATGGCTCTCTTTTACTGGGCAAAGTAATAACAATGTTGAAGTGTTACTCAATGGTCAAAAGTACCTTGCCAATGCAAACCAGGTAAAAACGGTGCCTCTTAAAAGCGGCAATTACACATTAGAGATTACCGCAGAAGACACCCCGACTTTTTATCAAATCGTTCATCATGATGGAACTGAAAACGTGCATACGATTCAATTGCCTAATGCACTTTCTGTCGCTACAACCAGCTTACTGTTTACTGGCGACTCTATGATGGGTCGGCGCTTTTTAGACCCTAACTTGTCTACGATGACAAATTATGTGCCTAGCGCTATAAATGCTCAGATTAAGCAAGAAAGTGCATTAGCAGACAGCAATCAATTATTACAGTACGTCAGTCCTTTGATCCGTAGTGCTGATTTTTCATCAACTAATCTAGAAACAGTGCTTACTAGGAACCCATCTTCACCTCATCCTAGCAAACGTTTTGTGCTTTTTAGTTTGCCGGAGACTGCTTTAGCACTTAAAGAGAGTGGATTTGATTACGTAGCACTCGGAAATAATCATAGCTTTGACTATCTAGAGGCAGGTTTAGTTGATACTTTTGCAGCCCTAGATAGCGCAAATTTAACCTATAGTGGAGCGGGGATAAATGAAGAATTTGCGATGCAAGGTACGACGTTTAACTTACCTTCATTAGAGTTACTGTTGATTTCAGCCACCTCTATTCATGGTTTTGAACATGATATTTCTTATGTAGCAACGAAGAATAAGGCCGGAGCTGCAGATCTAACTAATACAGCATTACTAAGAACTAAAGTACTTGAAGCCACTCAAAAAGACGCATTTACAATTGTACAGCTACACTCAGGTGCCGAATATTCGTATGCGCCGACGTCTTACATTACTAATCGCTTAGAACTTCTTGGCAATCTTTCCCCAAACTTACTCGTTACTCATCACCCACATGTTGCCCAAGGATTTGCACTCTACAATAAAACACCAACTCTATTAGGTTTAGGTAATTTTATTTTTGACCAAAACCGATTAGAAACCTTGTTAGGATTAGCCGTAGTCACTTATGTAAACCAAGATACCAAAGAAATAGAAAAAGCGCTTGCCTACCCCATTTACCTAGAAGACAACATACCAAAAATTAGTACTGGTACGTTAGCCGAAAAACTCATAAAACGAGTTGCGACTTATTCAAGCGAAGAAATTACAATTATACCAAGGGGCGGTTTTGCTGAGGTATTCTTCAAACCTACTCAAGTCAAATCATCAAATAGAACCGTGCAAATTCAATTGCCTGAAGGTGAAACGACGCTTGATATGCGCCAGCACTTTTCAGAAAATGAATTTATCACAGCCATTAATCTTACGAATGATAAAGCCAACGTTTACTTTCAACTTGGTATGGATCTAATGTACTTCGGTGATTTTGAAGATTGGGATAATGACACTGAGACGCTGGAAATAAGCCGTTGGAACATGAATCAAGAATCGGTTTCAGCCTGTTTCGAAGGCGCCTATCGAGGTTTGCAGGGTGTCTGTTTAACTCGTAGCCAATTTGATAACACGCCATTGGCTTTTTCATTCAAACATTCACTCAGAGCGTTTCCAATCACACCCGCTGAAGACACCGCGCAAGTTTATCCCCAAATGAGTTTAATCGGATATTTAAAAACGCCCAACTCGGGTAAAATTTATTCAGAAATACTCTATACTTACAGTGCAAGTGATGGTTCGTCTGACCTCGAATCCGAGAGTATCAATAGCACTTATACCTCTGATACGGTGTTATTCGAAGGGGGCTCAACACCCTGGATTCAATTTGAAGTACCAATCACGCTAGCAAGCCGTGATGATTCGAATCGAGTCGCTTTTAGAGTGTTTCCTGCAAACGGCGGTGAAACACGAGTCATGCTAGACGAGCTTGCTCAGGTTGTATGGTTACCGAATGACAAATTAAATTCTACACAGTGGAGCCAAC
Organism: Pseudoalteromonas luteoviolacea B = ATCC 29581; assembly: GCA_000333235.1. Lineage (GTDB taxonomy): Bacteria > Pseudomonadota > Gammaproteobacteria > Enterobacterales > Alteromonadaceae > Pseudoalteromonas > Pseudoalteromonas luteoviolacea_D. The sequence continues at coordinate 35,804 of CAPN01000010.1, forward strand.
AGCGACCAAACTATTATGAATTTTTAAAGTTCAGTAGTGATAAAGCAACGAGCATCACATTGACTCTGACATCGATACAATAAGAGAGTTACAGTGTTGAAACGATTTACACAATTAACCAAATTAGTAACTCAGTTACGCTCGATTATTTTCACCTTAATACTTGTGTTGGGTATCATCGCCAGTGCTCGGTTCCAGTGGTTTAGTTACGTGGACTCAGCGCTTTATTCAACGATTTCGAAAGCCAGTAACGACCACTTGATCCAGTTCCCAAGTGAGGTTGTTTTAATTGAAAGTGATTCACTGTATCGAGAACATGTCGACATTGCTTCTGCATTAGCTTCTTATCAAATAAAATACGCTATCATGATGAGTGATACGCCTTTTACTAATCCTGTCGCATTAAAAACCATTTACTATCCGAAATCTGAGAATGGTTACTGTTTAGACGGTTTATCCCCTTGGCATGGGATGTTGGTTCTTTACATACCAACAGAACGCTGTAACAGCATTTGGCAATATTTATACCCTGAATCTGCCAAGCAAATGCATACGATTAATTTTCGAATACCCAATGGATCAATACCAACATTTAGGTCTAAAAGATTACTTTCAGGGGACCTTTATCTTGCTCAATTAGAACAGAAAGTTGTCATTGTTACACAGAAAAACTCTCAACCTATCGTGCCCTTACCTATCCCGAGTGCACAGCCAGTTTTTAACACCGCTGAACTTTACGTTTACCTTGCCTACAACTTTGAAAACGAGTCTTTTGACCAACGTTTAAGTGTTGTTTCCAATGTTTTTAGCTCGCTCTTGATCACCCTGGTATTACTCGCATTGCTCCAACTATTTGGATTAAAAAGTGGAGCATTAGTTGCGCTATCCTCTAGTCTTTTGATCGCTGTAATTAGTTGGCTAGGACTCACGCAATTTAGGCTCGTGTTACCCACCGGAAGTTGGCTAATTTATGTCTGGCTCACATTTTTATTCGTTTATTTTAGTCAAAAGATAAGAGATGAAACTCAGTTAAGTGACCTCATTCATACGATCCATGAAAAAATGATGGGGCGCTTCTTGCCCAAATCGTTTAGTAATCAACAAAATCCATGGGATGCAATTCTAGTTCTCGTACTGCAACAGTTAGACCTAGAGCGGTGTATTTTTCTGCAACGTGTTGAAAATGATCATAGAGTCAAAGAGATCCGCGCGTTAAACAGTAAATTAGATGACATTGTTGAATTACGCCGGGACTATGAACGAGAACCTTATGCAAGCGCCATTAAAGCACTTGGTACAGTAAAAATAGACAGACCGTTTTTTAAAGGTCTTGGTTTAAAAGAGAACCAATATCTAGTGCCCCTTTCCTATGCTGGCGACATAAGAGGATTTTGGGCAATGACATTAACACCTCAACCGCAATTTAACGAACAAGCCTTTATCCGCAATGTTAATTCGTTTGCTGCACAAATTGGTGAACTACTCTTTCACTATCACGTTTTTCAGATACAAAACCAATATCAAAACAATGCATTGACTAAAACCATGCAGCTCAAATTAGGCAATACATTAAGTCATGATATTAGATTGGCGTTTAACGATCTTGAACATAAACTTTCCACTGTAGAACAGGTCTCTAACCATTTACATAACGCCGTGATCTTTTTTAATCTTTTTGGTCAAGTTATTCAAACAAATCAGGCACTTGAAAATTTTGCCAAACAGCATGAATTGGCTATTTTTGATATGACTGCACTTGACTTACTGTGTGAGGTTCTGCCATTCGAACGTGAAATTCTAAAAGGGAAACTGCGCTACCTGACAATAAATAAAGGTACACACTATTATCCCCTTTTTATAAAGGAAGCGGCTTACATACTAAAAGTCAGTGCACTCGAAGCCAACAATACCAGTGCCTCTGGCGCACCATTTGAAGTAGCTGGCATTACTTTTGAATTTATTGAGCTATCTTCTCTTGTCCTTCATTTAGACAATGCCCAATTGATGGTGGAGTATTTACAACAACAAATTAAACTCACTCCGAAAGAGGATCTAGGGAGCTGGGATTAGTGGATTGGACGTTTGCACTTTTTCCTTTAGGTGGCGGGTTAGGTCAGTCTGTTATTACCACCGTTTGGATTGGTATTATGGTCGTTGGGATCCTAAACTTAAGGTTTGGCTTCCCATTAACAGGCCTTGTTGTACCTGGGTATCTAACCCCTTTATTAATTGTTAATCCAATCTCAGCTTTCGTTATCCTTATTGAAGCAATCCTTGTCTATTTTTTAATGCGCTTTTTAGCAAAACAACTAATGGAACAATTTGGTTTTAGTGAATTGTTTGGTCGGGATCGTTTTTTTGCCATCATTTTATTAAGCATCTTAGTGCGGATAGTCATGGACATGCTGTTTTGGCCAATACTCGCAAATACCCTTAGTCAATGGGATATCACGTTTGATTATTCGTCACAGCTCTACAGTTTAGGTTTAGTTATTATTGCATTGACCGCAAACGTCATGTGGAATGGCGGTTTTCGCTATGGCATGTTTGTTACATTGCTGCAGCTTATCATCACCTTCATTCTCGTTCGCTATGGCTTGATGGAATGGACAAACTTTAGTATTGCGAATTTAAGCATCATGTATGAGGCAGTTGCTGCATCCATCATTGCCGCACCAAAAGCGTACATAATCTTAGTCATTACAGCCTTTTTAGCTTCGCGGGCCAACATAAAATATGGTTGGGAATTTAATGGCATCATGCTACCTGCTTTACTTGCTTTACAACTTATGGAACCAAGCAAGCTGCTGACCTCTTTTATTGAAACCGGCGTTATCTTATTAATCGGAGGTTTACTACTCAATTTTACTCGAATGAAACATTGGCACTTTGAAGGTGCTCGCCTCATGATGTTTTTTTTCAATATCGGGTTTGCGTATAAGCTCCTTCTTAATAATATTGTTGCCCATTATTTCCCAGCGCTCAAAGTAACTGATACGTTTGCTTTTGGTTATATGCTTTCCACTCTTTTAGCACTCAAAATTTATCAAAAAAATGCGTTAGGGCTGATTTTGCGAGCGACGTTTCAAACCTCTGTGGTTGGTGGTGCTTTTGCGATTCTCATCGGCTTTTTAATTATGTTTATCCCAAGCTTATTTACGCCGAGCATGCAAACTCAAACCACAGTCATTGAATCAGAATCCCGATTGGAAGAGTTAGTCAATCATTACAAAAGCAACTTATACACCGTAAACAAACAAAACCTGCTTACACTCAACCATTTTGAACAGCAAAATCAATTGGATATATTTAAATTGACGCTCGCTCGCCTCATGTATTCTCCAAACGAGCGACACATTATCGATGACGCAACCAAAAGACTCCGTTCACTTAATTTTAGGCTTATAGAGAATGAAAACTATCTTTTTATCATTGATAATCAAGTAGCAAACTTGCGTGGCTTTTACGTTATTAACAAAGCATCAGCAAAAGACGTCTTAGTGACTAGCCCTTACCCTAATTCAGAGCGAATAGCCAGTGACAGTGCTACAGCGCTATTTCGACTTTTCAACGCGAAAGCGCTTGCTCTTGGCACTCAAAATCTTTGGAAACATACGCAAGATAGTGAACCTCGCTCACCATTCTACAATGCCTTTCTGCGAGTCGTTGGGGAGGTTGCTATTTTGCAAATACGGGAACAAAAAACCACGATTGACCTCAATACGTCATCACCTCAAGGCCAATATTGGATATACAATCAAATCCCTGACGCATTGTCTCAACGAGAATTCATGGCTTTACTTGGCCCTATGGAAGCAAAGTTTGGTATTGTGAATGCTGAATCTTTGCCTTGGCCAAACTACGAAGGCCACTATCTTGAGGCATATTTAAGCAAAAACAACTACGGCCATCTGCTTGCTCAACTCGCTCGCGAACCTAGTTTAAGTAGTTCCGCCCCCCTTGCGCTAGAAAAAAACACCTTAGAGAATGTGTTAAAAGAGTTTGAAAGTATCATTTCTGCCAAAGGCAGTGATCAATTTAAACTGCTGACACATTCTCAAGCTGCATTATGGGAAAATGATGTACTTGTTCCGTTGTTAGAACTCGCGCCTTCGTTAAGTACGGCATCCGACATTGAGCGAGCCCAACCTATTTTGCAGCGGATTAATTCTTTTGTTCATTCGCAAGGTTATAAATTAGTTTTACTTGATACTTCAAGTCAGTCTTTTTTAATTATTCGACCGCAAAACACCATCGACGCAAAAGGATTAGGGCAAGGTATGTACGTTTTTGGACTCGGGGCGCGTACCAATGTAAGCATTCAAATACCACGCCCATTACTTGAAAGTAATACATTAAAATTTTCTGCTAATTTGTTTGAAACAATGAATGCAAAATCCCTTTTAATCGCAGGAGCTCATCCATTTACCAGTCCCATTGCCGATGTCATGGCCCCCGATATAATCACGTCGCTGTTTAACGTCGTTCACCAAAGCACACTAAGGTATTTAGATTCATCCCCACTACTCAATATACAAGTAAGAAGCCATAGTGCTCCGTCATCGATTCGTCCGAATGCCATTGCATATGCAAATACCCTTCCTAAGATACAAGTGAACAATGAAGTGGCTCATCTAAATCGCGCTTTGCATACCTTAGGAGTAACAGTAGAAACGGTGACCGGTCAAATGGCGACCAGAGGTTTAGAGATTGGAACCTCACCACAAACCGGCTATCAATTGTTTAGTGAACAAAGCGAACTCGCGACCTTATGGCTATCGTCTGACTACAAAGCAAAGTTTGCGACAGATAAATTAGCACTGGCCGAACGACTACTTTCGCTAAGTCAGCAAAATAAACTCGTAGAAATGCACCTTCAGTCGCTCCTATCTAAACAATGGCAGCTCTTGAGTCACGCACAACAGGAAGCGATGAACCGTGCAATCTCTTTATTTCAATCGACTCAAAACTTAGGGTACTTGAATAATCTATGTGAACCTATTCAATCTTGCAAACTAACTGTCGTACGCTTTACTTATCGCGGTAAAGCAACTATCGCACTCAATATCATCATTAATAATTCCATTGCCGCTATTTATCTGCCTGCATGGAATCTAGTCGCTTATTCTGCCGAGCAATTAGCGTTAGCGGAGGTATCAAGTGTACCTAGTTAAACGGCTGTTTTTTTTAGTTTGTACTATTGGGATGTTGTGCTTGATTTTCTTGATGGGAAGCAAACTTCTCGCTTGGATTGACTCAGCAGAACCGTTAGCAACTCGCAACGACACTGAAACTCGCTCACTGGTACACTGGCTAGACGCAAAACAACCTCTGATTTATAGTTTCAACAACGCACGAGTTGACGAGCTAAGAGTTTTATCCAATGCGGTATTAAATTCGAACGCGCCAGCTGCTACGTTGATCAATTATGGTATTGAATACACGTTACTCGATAAAGATAAAAGAGTCCTACTTACACATCGTTATCATCATGCTTCAAAGCTAGTCGATAGTGACGAAACATCGCAAGTAAAACAACTTATCGAAGACAGAAAAGCTTTATCCGTTGCCTCTGGACAATCTTTCTATATTAACAAAGCAACATTTAAACAAACCCAGTCCGTCTCTTTAACATTAATCCCAGAAACATCAGCCGTAAAAGGCGTGGTGGTGAGAGTTCACGCTAAAGTACCCACGCCTGAAAACGAGTATGATCGCGCTTGGTTGCAACTGCCAAGTGCGAGACGTGATCGCATATTGAGTTATCATACCTTAGGTGTCAATGCAGTGACGCCGCGTGAAATCGCACACAGTGTTCACTATGGATGGCAAAAACTCGCACCGCAAGGTGTCCCTAAAATAGACTTTCAAACCGATTTGCTTTATGAGCACTTACCTTATAACGTAAAAACATATGATTTCGATACCGAGCAACAAGACTTAGATGCGTTTTACACGGATAGACAATTAAACGCATCCATTCAAATACGTGAGTCCGATTTTTTAACCGTGACGCTATTAAAAAATGACGTCCCGATAGCACTCACTTGGTACGACGAAACACAGCTAACTCCTCCTAAAAAAGTAACGTTAAAGCACGTTGGCAATAATCGATGGCAAACCCCACATTTACTCCCTGGTTTATTGACCATACAATCCACACAGCCTCAGATCGCTAGATGGCATTGGTCTTCAGGTCAACTTGTCGATCCCAAACACAGTTATTACTATGTAATTTCGCCTTCGAGAGAAGCTCACTTTAGTGTGACCAACAATAATGACTTGCGCTTTGAATTCCGCCCGCTAGAGCCTACAGACGTCACATTTATACTCAAAAAAGACGGCATTGAACTTACACGTTACTCTGCGACACTGACCCCATTGATTTCTGAATTCGACCGCGCGATTGCCACCAGCACTGAACGAACTGTAAGCCCTGAACCTCAAGCTTTCTACTTAAGAGTTCGTGAAGATGCCGACGCTATTGTAGTTAAGTCAACGTCCGAGACCTGGGTTAAAGTTCAACAAAGAACAAAAGATGCGCTTTATCAATATGTTGATTGCAAAACAAGATGTGATGCACTTAATGAACAACAAATCGGTGTTTGGCATTCATTAAATGCAACAAATGATTTTGCTTTTGTGACAGATGACGCCAAAAAAAGCGTTCGTTTATTTGCAAAACCGGCAAGCACTGACGTTCATCCTCGTTACTATCATGCTATCAATCTGAATAATAAGGGTAACCGAAGTAATACTGCATTGATTTACGCGCCTTGGAAATACTTTGAGCCGGCACCGGAACCTGCTCCCTTTCGCTATCGTGCTATACCAAACCAAGAAAACCATGAAAATTCATTAAAAACAATAGCTTTCACAGAAAATACCAATCTTATCATCACAGGTGCAACAGCACCGCTAGTCAAGCGTATTGATGCAAAAACAGAGGTTGCTTTAAAGCCGAAAACGAAAAAAGGGTCCATTTATGCTTCAATGCAACAAAATTCACCTTGGTTAGAACAACGCCTCTATTTTCTGCCTGCTGGCCATTTAGTGAATTTAACACTTCCAGTTACGGCGCCAAAATCGGTAGTCATAAAAGTGTTTAGTCCGACACCTGAACAAACACTGCATTTAAAGTCGTTTTTGCATATTGAGCCAAAGCCGGGATTGAACCCCGAATATACCATTACTCGCAAACATGCTATTTTGGAAGCACTAGGCAAACAACTCGCTTTTTTGATTCACCCAAAAACACCAACATTATTTAGCTATCCAAGCCTAACGTTAGCGATCAACAACGATGTCCATCAGGTAAACAGCCTCGATTTAGTGGCTTCAAATGATATTTGGATTGCCATCTCTTTCGAAACAGCAGAAGAACCGCACTCGGTGTCTTGGAGGCAAGATGCGTTATAAGCTTTTTTCCGCTCTCGTGTATTTTATTACAATGACCTCTTGCACAGCCAAGAGTAACGATCCTCAAGCCGAATTGGAGCATTGGTTTTTAAACCCTACGCCACACACCAATGTTTTCGCAAGTCGCCAAGAGAAGCAAACATTCATTCTTGTAGAAGAACATGAACCAAAAGGACGACTTACTTTCACACCCAATCTCGGAAGCTGCGCAGCTTTCTCACCTCACGCTTTTTTTGATTTACATACCAAAGAGATTGCGCTTGCCATTGCAAACCGATATTGCCAAGTATTTTTGACTAATACACAACATCGCCATAATCGATTAAACTCCGGCGAGCTCGCCGATCCAGCCAAGCTAAAATACGGTTTGCTGTTTTATGCTCCTTTAGCCTATGCTAAAGTTAATCCTAAAGCTAAAATCTATCAATTTCATGGATTTAGTAAAGAAAAGCGGTATTCGTCCGCGGGAAAGCTTGCTGATCTTATTTTGAGTACGGGTAATTCTAAGTCTGAACATACCCTTGTCCCACTCTCAACGTGCTTGGCACAGCTCCCTTTCGTAGTAAAACGTTATCCTTCACAGGTAAAAGAGTTAGGCGGTACCAAAAACGTTCTTGCAGAACAATTAGGCGACACAGGGCAATTTGTACACGTAGAAATGAGTTTAGGCTTGCGCCTACAATTAATTAAAAGTTCGGCATTGATGGAGCGCTTTTCACAATGTTTCAAACCATAGCTCTTTTTTTAATCATCTTTTGTTCTTTTAGTTTTGCTGATACAACAGAGCTAAAAAGTCCTGCATCTCGTTTGAGTTTCTCGCCAACTAGTGAAACAAATTGGCCGGAGTACTTTACCTTAGAGAGCCACTCGAGCACCCATTTTAAAGCAAACGAATCGCATTGGTTTTACCTTCCAGCCTATGAAGCATTAACAGTAGAAAAAAACGCGACAACCTTAACATGGGATGAGGGGTTAAACCCAACTATAAGAAAAACAATTACTCCAAACCTTTGGGTATGTGACGCCTTAGCTCAATGTTATTTACCACCAAGTAGTAATAGTCGATTACTCCGAGCAGAAAATAGTGCTGATTTCGCTCGTCAATTGAAAATCTATACGCAGTATCAGGGCAAACATGACGGGCTATTTTGGCAAACCTATAAAACCGCGCTCCCTGTTACCTGGCTAGAATTTCAATCGCAGCGTGAGGCGTTTTACCAACTCACGCCCAATTCCCCTCTAGAGCTCTATTTTGACAAGGCGGTTTATCTCAAAGTGCAAATCCGCTATATCGATAAAGTCACTGAAAACACCAAAGTGCGAATCGCTGTCAATGGAGAGCAACTTGCTTTACTTGAGCCCTCTTCGGCTCCTGCACTTGAATACGCACCGCGCAAGGTCGGACTCAACAGCGAAGAATTTCTGAGTGTTTGCGCTGGTTGTTATCTAAAAATAGACAGTAATAACGACGCTCATTTTCGTTTGTTTATCGCTAAACGGCCTTGGTTAGATACAGACAGTGATGAGCATCTTAAATTAAACCTGGTTTTACCACATTGGTATCAAACACTTGATAGCCTCACCCAAGCCACGCTCACTGACAAACAACTTGACGTATTTACTTTCGAACATAACGCATCACTACTTGAACAAAAGCGCCGAAAAGAACTAAAACGAGCCTTAACTACCTCACAGTTTCTTACGCCGATATTCGGCGTTCAATCACACACTATGAAGCAATCGCAAGCGCGGGTTATCACTCACTATCGTGAACGTGATAATCACATTTATCCTGTGCTTAGCACTGATACCATCGAGCTTCATCAACTGACAAAGGTTACTTCTTTTGATGTTTCGTCTTTACAACGAATTGAATCCACTGCCCGGCTTTTTATTCGAGCCAATACCCATGCAGAACTAACCATTTCAACGGCCAACGATGTTCAAAAATTGAGTGTTCTTCCGAGTGTTCACCTCAGCGCCATCGACATTGAAATTTTAGCTGAGGATAACTTTTCAATTGAAACAAGTGCCCCTATTGAGCTTGGGGTACAAATAGAGGTTTTAAGCCGTTATCCAGATCATCGTGGTTGGTTTCACTATGCACGCTCAACAAAAACAACGCCTAAATCAATTCAAGCACTGTTTGACACATCTCGACTCGACGAGTTAACTCGATATAAAGCGACTCTCCCTTCTCTAAGCACCGAACCGAACACCGAAAGCACATTAAAAAAACGGACTAAAATCCATTGGTATCAGAAGCTTGGTGAATTAGAAGAAAAGGCGAAAACGCACTATCCAACTACTCTTTTCGCTGATATTGACGACTTACTCACCAGTGAGTATTCAGAAATTAGAGATAGAACATGGCAGATCCGCATCGCCTTATTTGAAAAGCTTGGTTACCGAACATTGGCAATACACTATTTAGAAGCGCTCATAAACCAAAGTGACAGTGCGACGCTAAGTCAGTTCGCGGCTAATTCGTTATTCAATTACTATTATGAAGAAAAAAACTGGTTCGCGTTAAGGGGGTTATGTGCTTTAGCATATGCTCAAATTGAACAATGTCCAAACGTGATACAGAAGATCACATTCATAAACCAACAATGGGTTGAGCTTACCTGGTCAACGCTTCTTAATCATAATGACGGTTTGCAACGACCTGCAATGGAAGCCTTAAATTGGTCAATGGATTCAACGACACCAAAATTCGTCAATTCAACAATAAATCATTATGGACAAGTATCTTTAGTGTCGGAAAATAACACGAGCACATGGTACGTTATTAGCAAAAACAACCCGATAACAATTAAAACGGATCATGCTACAAGCCTTGCTCTCTCAGTCCGCGCACTTAATAAAGATCCCTCTCGGCAAAATATTAATTGGTTATCCATTGTGCAAGGTGATGCGCACAGGATCTTACCGGTGTTTGCTGACATTGAAGCAAAAACGACTCGTATAAATAAAGCAGATAGTGAAAAAGTGAACACCCAGTCTGTATCGATTATGAGCCGTGAAATCCTCAGCATTGACAAGGAAAAGCCGCTCATTCTGCATTCAGAAGATACGTTATTAGTCCAATTTTCAGCATACTCCCCCCAAGGCATTTTACCACTCTCTATCGGCTTCAATTGGCTAGGAAGCAATTGGCTAGACGTGAACGATTTTATGGCGGCACTCGAGCAAGGCTCACTAAGTGAAACTGAACTACTCAACTTAGGTTTATACTATTTAGATCAAGGAGCCCTCTATCAACACGCTTACATTGCATTACTAAACCAAGCACAAATTTTAGGTGTACGGCGGGCTTTAGATACTCGTTTATCTCGTATTTATGATTATGGCGAATGGCAAAGTGTCACAGACTATGTAAACTATTCAAGTAATCAATTAATTGATATTAGAGAAAAAAATGTCATAAGTAGCTTTGAAGCAACCACTGCACATGTGGTAGAAAGTCGTGTCCAAGGTCTACCAATTCGAGCAAATCACTTATTTTCCCTCGATATTAGCAAACTGTCTGTACCAGCATTACGCTTAGTTTTTAATTATCTAGTTCCTCCATTCTCACCATCAACTCATACTCATGTGCAAGTCGAGTATACGCAGTCTCAACAAGTTACTGTCAATAAGAATCAGAATGTTACTGTTGGCATTGAGTTAGGTTCAGCTAAAAAAGACATCCAAATAAAATGGCATGAACCTAATTTAGGTGAAATGGTCACTGTAGAATTATTGGTTCCTAATGCACAAGGCCATTGGGAACCATTTTACCTTGAGGACCGGCAACGTTTTTATCAAAACGATAGCGAACATCCAATTGAATTTACCTTATCACGCGATGCGTTCGTAAAAATTGAAGCGATTGAAAGTTCCGCGCGAATAGAACATGTCGGTTTCTATCCTGCAGGAAAGGTTTCATTATCCGACAGTAACTTAACTGCTCGGGCGTTTACTTGGCAGCTCGCGCTTTCACCACAACCGAAGCTCACTTACCAAGCACCTGAATATACGTTTAACCCGATTCAGATTGAATCATTTAGCCAAGAAGTAACACAACTAGAGATAGTGAACTTCCCAGTTATCGTACCAAATGACTGGTATCATTACGCACAACTTGAGCTCCGTGAACAACGCATTTTTGATAGTGACGAAGACTTGGTATCGCGCATTTCGCAGACACTCACATTAGGTCTAAAAAAGCGATTTAACAATCAATGGTTAGGCCTTTCTCTTGGGTATGGTTTCGAACATAATCATCATAATTCTTGGCAGCTAGCCGCTAAACACACATGGCGAAGTGATACTTCAACATGGTTTAGCGTAACAAATTGGCGTGGATATTATCAAGCTGCTGATTATCCAAATCCTTCAGCATGGCGTTCATTGCTTTCTGTCGGAGCCGGACAACAATGGATAATCGATAATACGTGGCAGCTAAAATGGTTATTGGCACCGTTTGTAAACCAAAGTAACGTCGATAATGTTGGCTATTTTCGCGATCCGAAAATCACACCTGATATTTTCAGCTACTACCGTGACGACCATAAACATGGTTGGGTACTTGAACTTGATGCTGCGCTTAGAGTGTTTACCGATATACGCTGGTCGGCAGGTTTACAACTAACCAGTAATCAAGACTGGCGCTCCCTAGACAATACCAATTTTTTTTGGGGAGTCACTCAACATTATCAAGGACAAGTACTGCAAAGCCAATTTTTACATCGATATCGCTTTGCCGATGAACATCGCGCAGTAGCTTATTGGGAGCACGCATTTTTAGCAAAATGGCACATTCCTTTTACCTTATCTAAAAATCATATCGCGTGGTTTGACTTAAACTGGCGTAAATCTCTTTCAGATAATAAGTACAATTTCTCAATTAACTTACGTATAGGTAATGAAGGGCATACAGGTTACGAGCCATTTTCACCAGATGAAATCGTTTTTGAATCATTGCGGATAGCGCATTTATATCATGAGATTGAGGCTGTAAATGAATAAGCAGCAACTAACGCGACAAATTGAACAACTGCTGTTTGCTGATATCGCCAAGTTTTGGTTGAATCTTTATCAGCAAAAATACACTACGTTGATTGATGAATTAGCAAATTGGCCACTTCTTCAAAACAAGCCAGAACATGAAGAGACAACGGCTTGGCTAATGTCCCAAACGATTGCTTTTTTGAAACATCGCATCGACCAACTTAGCATTGAATTACAAATACTTCATCAAAATCATCGCGCATTTATAGAACGCATTAATCATGCTGAACTACACATTGAGAAAAACTTACACACGATTCGATACGCCCAAGAATTAGGTTCAGAGGGTGATTTCCTTGAAGCTGATAAAGAAGCGTTTGAACGCTGGTTCGATGAACATGCGGTTATTAGCCGTTACCAAAATCGCTGCCACGACCGCGAGCAACTTTTAAAGTTCTTGATTAGTAAACTAGGCGAGATTAGCCGTCGATATTTAGCGCTTGATCCAAAATCGATGCCAGAGATTTGGCAGAAACTCAATCTCCAAAGTTATTTTGAAGCACTCCTAGATCAACAACACAATTTAGCCCTTCGACAAAGCACTTTTCGTGCGTTAGTGAACCTCATTTCATTACTGTACAGCAACGACCAAGACCTCGATTTGCAAAGTGGATTACTTGCTCATCTTGTTGAGTCATTAGAACAGCCTGACACCCCATTTCAAGCACGTATCGACATCCTCGAAATTCTTATCCATCAACGTCCAACTTTTGTGCGTGCTCATATGTGGGCCCTTTTTAGTGATTCTGAGTTACTAAAAAACGGTAAGCCCAATGATACTGATGGCTTATTTATTCAATGCGCCTTTGCTCGCATTCTATTTAGCCAGACTCACTTAACAGATAAAGATCTACTTTTGCTAAACAGCTTATCAAACCATATATACCCTCGAGTTCGGCAATCTGTCATCGAGGCATTAGTATTGGCTCCTGACCATGTTGCCAAATCACTTATTGATACTCGCTTAAACCACGAGTGTGACCCTGCGGTTCGATTTACCTTAGTAAAACAACTAACCGACCTGCGCTTTACATCGAATTCACTTGCTTGGGAATGGTGGAAAACGATTATTTCTCAAGATAATCACCCTGAGGTAAAACGCCTTGCATTAGAACTTACACCACGAATTTATCTCAATCAAAGTGCAGAAGTTCAATCCGAAAACAGCCTGCTACTCAACTATTTAAGTTTCTTATCAACACAACTGACTAATGAACCACATTTAGCTGTTCGACGTGTAATGGTAAGAGTAAAAGAACAACTGGTTAGTTTTTATTTTCAGTCGCAAATGGTGGCTTTAGAACAAGTACTAAATCAAGACGCATCAATCATTAAACTTGATAAGCGAATCATGGATGCTGACTTGCTTGGCCGACTTCTAAGTATACGCAGCCAAACTACCACACAATTTAGTGTTTCAAGTAACAAGACGCATTGGTTAATCGAAAAACGACCTTATTATGGTTTTCGTCTTTGGCGTTTTCTTTTTGAATGGCGTAACCCTAGTACAGATAAACGCGCCAGTCACAATCATACGACAGCCTATAAGCCGAGAGCAGAAATCTTCGTCCCTAGTCCATTAGTTGCGGAAATCAGCAAAACTCAAGTACCAGGCGAGCCTTTGTTTCATCAAAACGAACAATGTACTCGTGGTCATTTACCCCATCTTGATCACTTGCTCAGTATCTTGAGCCAAGATAAGCAAAAGCTGCCGACTGGTTTAAATGAGCAACATCACCCAGTCTCCGATAGCATCTGCTTTACACCCGACGGCATCTTGCTCCTCAATCGACCAAACACGCTATGGGCTAAACTAAAAGCCTATTTTCAAATAACAAGGCGATATTGCGATTTAGATTTACTTAGACACGGTTCAACGAATCAGCAACAGCATTATCTTGAACTATTAGAACAATTCGGTTTTTCATTTTCTTTTGTACCTTATGGCAGTGTTGTCGGTGAACCCGTACAACTTGAACAATCCATTCAATCCCTCTACAAAAAACACACATTCATCAAACTCGGTCCTTTTTTCATTAATTTATGGCTCAGTTTTAAAGAGTACAGCATTTCAATTTATCAAAACTCCGTCGTGCAATTATTATTTTTTGTGAGTTTTTTCTGTGCATATTTCTTTGCAAGGCACGTTAAAGTGAGCAGAGATATTATTAAGCATCGTACTGCGATTCCTATCAGCATAGGTGGTTGGGGGACAAGGGGGAAATCTGGCACTGAACGCCTAAAAGCCGCATTATTTTCAAGCCTCGGATTAAAAGTAGTGAGCAAGACTACCGGTTGTGAAGCCATGATGATTTACTCGAAAACCAACGGCGATCAATTCGAGATTCCTTTATTCAGACCCTTCGACAAAGCGAGCATATGGGAACAAGGCGATGTACTCGCATTTGCAGCAAAAGTGAAAGCGGATGTGTTTTTATGGGAATGCATGGGCCTGAACCCGAGATACGTGCGAATTTTGCGACGCTGGATGCGAGACAATTTTACAACCATCACAAATGCGTATCCCGATCATGAAGACATACTGGGCCCTCGTGGTATTGATGTCGCAAAGGAAATGTCTGCTTTTATCGGTGAACAAACTCAAGTGTTTACTTCTGAACAGACTATGATGCCAATCCTTGATGCCGACGCAAAATCGAAAGGCAGCTCACTGATTCAAGTACATTGGGGAGATGGATTCCAGATCACCAAAGAAATACGAGCGCTTTATCCTTATGAGGAGCACCCCGATAACATTGCACTCGTATGCAAAATGGCGAGCTATATAGGTATTCGAAAAGACATTGTCTTCAAAGAGACTGCCAAACGTATTATCCCCGATGTAGGCGTACTGCAAGTATTTGGCCCTGAAACTGTCGGTGACGTTCAGCAATCTTTTATTAATGGTATGTCTGCCAATGAACGACTTGCGACGATAGAAAACTGGCGTCGATTAGAGTTAGCAACCAAAGCAAACGACCCCAACACCCAAATTGTTGCTTTAATCAACAATAGAAATGACCGTGTGGCACGTTCACGGGTATTTGCCGATATAGTGGCCAATGATTTAAGTTTTGATCACATTGTCATCGTAGGGACGAATGTAGATGGATTTATGACTTATCTCAAACAAGCGTTGTTTACTCGTTTGCATTCAATCATTGAGCGAAGGGATGAAGAAGCATGTAAAGACTTTTTTCGCTTTTTGCATGTCAATCGCTCATTAGAAGAATGTGTAAATGAACTTAAGCAAAAACAACTTATAGACATTCAATTGTCAGTAGGTGACTTTGATGAGTTACTTAAGTTAATGCAAAGCAATAACTTTCCTACTTTATTGCGAGAACGCTTGGCTATGAACAACCGATTTTCAAAACTCGATCTGACGGACTTAGCCTCCCAAAGTGACGCGCTCGAAGCACTTCTTTCCATGTGGCAAGCGTGCCACTGCACACCGATAAGTGATCCCTATATTGCTGCAGATACTCTCGCGTTAAAAATAAGCAGTTTACGTCAAGGCGCGCAAGCACAGATCCTATTTGGTATGCAAAATATTAAAGGTCCTGGACTTACGTTTGTTAACGCATGGCAAAAATGGCAAAAGCTAAAAGATGCAATGACGCAACTATCTAACCACAAGATTACGACCGATGAAGTAAAACAAATCGTAAGCTCATTGGTCGTTGAAACTAACTACAATATCATGGCTCGCCAGTTACTTATGACTCACTTACCTAAAGTAAAAAAATTGCCGATTGCGCAAAGTGAATTCGTACAGGCTGATTTAGGCGCGCTTGAACTTGCAATTACACCAATCAAAGAAAACGATATGGAAAAAAAACCCCACCACGTTCACCCTATTTTGCAATTTATATTACAAGTCGCAGAGTCGTTTATGGATGCGGGCGCAGCAGTAAATCGAAAAAAGACAGCAATACAAATTTATCAAGACATCGCCGATGAACGAATAACGATTGAACGTGCTGTCGAGGTGTTAAGACGCCTCAATCGCAGTCAAAAACCGGGTTGGTTACTTGCCCATTATGTTCGCAAGAGAAGAAAGGGCACAACTTAATAATTAGTTTTTTTAACCTAATACATCGTATTTTCTGTTTTTAGCTATTCTTTTATTGTACGACTTTTGTTTACCACTTAAAACTAGTACTATATAACTAGAAAACAGCAAGGATTGTTACTTCATGTTAACAAAAAGAGGTCATCATGAACAAACTCACTTGCCTTACTATCTTATTCAGTTCGTTTCTTTCCACATTTAGTACTCACGCGAACCTAGTTGCAAATGGTTCTTTTGAACAATCAGCTTCTTTTTCGGGTAAGTGGTCACTCTTAAGCGACCTGCCTGGATGGCAACGTGACGGTGCAAAATTTGAAATTCAAACTTCTTCGCTTGGTATTATTGACGCGCAAGCGGGATCGCAGTATCTAGAACTTGATTCAACCGCGAATTACACTGCACATCAAACGATTGCAACGGTGGTTGGACAAAAATATCAATTGACCTTCTATTACACACCCCGCGTTAAAAACAATAACGACACGAATAAAATGACCGTAACATGGAATGATCAAGAAGTGATCACGCTAAATGGCGATGAAAGAGGTTGGCAAAAAGTAGAACTGACGATCATAGCGACTTCAACGACCAGTAAAATCGCCTTCACTGGCACAGGAAAATCAGATTCTTACGGTGCGCTGATTGACAATGTATCGCTTGTTGCGAAAGCCTCTAAACCTGCTTGTTTAACTGGATTATTTGGCATTAATGAATACGGCTCACCAAGCGAAGGCTATGTTTATCACTTTAATACTGACAAAAAAGATTACAGTATTATGGCTAATTTAACCAATACAGCGTCAAATTTAGCTGCAGGTAATGGCAAGCTCTATTTCATGGAACAACTGGATTCAGAGACTAAAGAAACTCGTATCTGGCAGTATAGCTTAGAAAAAAATTCTCAAGCGCAACTTTCGACAACAACGTCATTCCCAATCTATCGATCAACGATTCGAGATGACAAACAAGCAATTCGAGCTACTAGCCTTACCTATATGTATGATTTCGATCTACACAGTGGTGAGAAAACGGTGCTTGGGAAAATGGCTTTTAAAGGTGAAAACTTCAAACATGGGGATATTGCCTATTCCGCAGATGGTAACATTTTGTATGTACTGACAGGACAAGCATTATACACTATTGATATTGGTACAATGGAACTGACTGAAATCGGTAAACATGGCGTTAATTGGGCTTCTGGTATTGCAATTAATAACGATGGCGAAATTTTTGTGTCTGGAAGAAACCCTCAAGAAAACGCAAAGATCTACCGCCTTGATCCACAAACAGCAACCCCTAGTTTCGTTATGGATGGTCCAAGCCACATCAACGACTTAGCATTTTCTTCAGATCAATGTAACTAAACACTTATCGATACAAAAAAGAGACGAAGACAATCGAAGGCCAGTAGCAATACTGGCTTTTTGTTTTTTTGCTCCTCTGGTAAGGCTTCCACCAACGCATGGTAGTAGGTATACTGGAGCGCTTTTATAATAATACCACTCAAATTCAATACCCATAATCGGCACATCATGTATCAGATAGGGGATGAATATTGAGAGTCGATTTTACGTACTTGCTACAACATTACGCGTAAAATCATTTCAAATGGCCACCCGTTCATAACGACATAAATACAAAATGGCCTGATGATCAAACTAGTTAGGAAGAGTTTATGAGTTCAATACCTAAGACAGGTGATTTTTTAGGACACCCTAAAGGATTATTCCTGCTTTTCGGCACTGAAATGTGGGAACGTTTCGGTTACTATGGCATGCGAGCTATCTTGGTACTTTACTTAGTCGCATTAACTCAAGATGGTGGATTTGGTTGGTCAAATGCCGACGCTTTGAGCCTATATGGTACTTTCACCATGGCGGTTTACATTACGCCTTTATTTGGTGGTTGGTTGGCTGATAACGTACTTGGTCAACGTAAAGCAATCATTATCGGTGGCTTCTTAATGGCTGCTGGCCACTTTATTATGGGTATTCCACACAGCGTCGTTGCAGGCCAAGAAGAAAACGTCTTTTATCTTGGTTTAGCGCTACTCTGTGCTGGTAACGGTTTATTCAAACCAAACATTTCGACCATGGTTGGTGACTTATATTCAGAAGGTGATAAACGCCGCGATGGTGCATTTACCATTTTCTACATGGGTATCAACTTAGGTGGAGCGTTAGGTCCACTTGTTGCAGGCTATGTTGCGACCGTTGCAGGTTGGCAAGCTGGTTTTATTGCAGCAGGTATCGGTATGGTTATTTCGGTTATTTTACAAATGGTACTTAGCCAAAAATACCTTGGTGACATTGGTAAAATCCCTTCCGCAAAATTATCGCAACAGCAATCGCAAAGTAATTCAAAAGAGCCATTAAGCAAAGTCGAAAAAGACCGCATCAAGGTTATTTTCACAATGAGCGTATTCAGTATTATTTTTTGGATGGGTTTTGAGCAAGCTGGTGGATTGATGAACATTTTCGCTAACGATTACACTAATCGTATGTTGATGGGTTTTGAAGTCCCTGCGTCATGGTTCCAATCACTAAACTCTATTTTTATTATTGTATTCGCGCCGATCGTGGCGATGATTTGGTTAAAACTCGACAAGCGTGAACCAAACTCGCCTGTTAAATTTGCCATTGCGTTGGTTTTCTTAGCACTTGGTTTCTTAACCATGATGCTTGCCCTTATCACTGAAGGTGGTGATGGCAACACAATGCAAATTAGTATGATGTGGTTAGTTTTATTCTATTTATTCCACACATTAGGTGAACTTTGTTTATCTCCAATTGGTTTATCTATGGTGAGTAAGCTTGCACCTCTTCGTCTGGCTTCAATGCTAATGGGTATTTGGTTCCTATGTACTGCGGTTGCAAATAAAATCGCAGGCTTAGTTGGTTCTTTTATCGGAGAAGGTGAAGCCGCAGTTGAGAATGCAATGAGCATCTTTATTGGTTTGGGTGCAACCGCTCTGCTTTCTGCGGGTATCATGTATTTCCTGAGCGACAAGTTGGTTGATTGGATGCATGGTGCAGAAGGTGGCCACGAGCCAGCAACACAAGAGCACGTGCTTGCCGAAGAACTCGAAGTAACAGCAGCAAAGCAATAAACGAAACAGATCGTTTGACCGTAAATAAACGTTAAAAAGGGCGCGCTATGCGCCCTTTTGTATAAATAACTTTACAGTTAAGGTGTTTTCATCCGCCTAATACACCTAACCATTCAAAAGCAGATTTTATCCCACTTTCCCACAGCGATTTAATTTACAATAAAAAACATACAGTTAAACTGCACTCATTCACTATTTCTCAAGCGTTGATGTCATTTCTATCCTAGATAAAAACCAAAACAAGACAAAAATAGCTTTTCGCTGAAACTGGTCAAAAATATGGTCTCTTGTGCAACTAAATTTACATTGCACGTTTTGCGATTTGTGGTCGAGATCTTCCTCTTTGAGACGATTTAACTGATGATCAGTACACATCAAAAACAAATCGCAGCCGTTATTTTGCGGGAGAAAGACAATGAGTGACGTAAACAATCCATTAGGCCTAGTAGGCATCGAGTTCACAGAATACGCAACGCCAGATGCGGATTACATGCATAAGGTGTTCTCTGACTTTGGTTTTTCAAAGCTTAAAAAATTTAAAGACAAAGACATTACATACTACAACCAACACGACATTCATTTTTTATTGAATAATGAGCGTGAAGGCTTCTCTGCACAATTTGCAAAAAGCCACGGTCCTGCCATTTGCTCTATGGGTTGGCGTGTAGCAGATGCTAAAAAGGCATTTGAAGTGGCGGTTGAACGTGGTGCTAAGCCCGCAACAGACGCTACGCACAAAGATCTACCTTACCCTGCAATTTATGGCATTGGTGATAGCCTGATTTATTTTATTGATGTTTTTGGTGACAAAGGATCGATCTTTGAAAATGATTTTGTTGATCTCGATGAACAAAATATTGTTGAAGATAAAGGTTTCTTACGTATCGATCATCTCACAAACAATGTGTACAAAGGCACAATGGAAACGTGGGCAAACTTCTATAAAAACGTATTTGGTTTTACTGAAGTGCGCTACTTTGACATTAAAGGTCAAAAAACCGCGTTATTGTCTTACGCACTTAAATCACCGTGCGGCACGTTCTCGATCCCAATCAATGAAGGTAAAGACAATAACAATAACCAAATTGATGAATACTTAAACGAATACAATGGTCCAGGCGTACAACACCTTGCATTCTTAACGAATGACCTTGTTGCTTCATTAGACAAGTTAGATAAGTCATGCATCGCTACACTGGATATCGTAGAGCACTACTACGACACCATTTTTGACCGTGTACCTTGGGTTAAAGAGGACCGCGAAAAAATCAAACAACATCAAATTTTGGTAGATAGCCAGTCGGAAGATTGTTACCTATTGCAGATTTTCACTAAAAACCTATTTGGCCCAATCTTTATCGAAATGATCCAACGTGTTGATGATGGTGGTTTCGGTGAAGGTAACTTCCAAGCGCTATTCGAATCAATCGAACGTGATCAAGAGCGTCGCGGCGTAATTTAATCTCGAATACGCAAGAAAAAGCAGCTACAGTACGGGCTGCTTTTTCTGTTTATCTAATTCAAACCTCTTGCTGAATTTTCTATCGTCAATTTCGATGCTGAGGTTAGCTATATTAGGAATGACCATGTCTCTTATTAATGAAACTCATGATCTGGCGCTTAAAAGCTGGGTTACATCAGCCAACACTGGCACTTCAGATTTCCCTATTCAAAATTTACCTTTCGCTACATTTCGTCGCCGAGGTTCAAACGAAGCATTTCGTGGTGGAGTGGCCATTGGTGACCAAATTGTAGACCTAAAAGCACTGGCAGCGTCTGGTCTATTTCGCGAACTTGCCGGTGAAGCACTTGAAGCTGCGAGTGACACTACTTTAAATCGCTTTATGGGTCTTGGCCAAGCACATTGGTCTGCGCTTCGTCTCGCGCTCTCAAGAGCCCTTCGTGAAAATGCTAACGAGCAAGCCAATATCGAACCTCTGCTTATTGCACAAGCAGAAGCAGAATACGATTTACCTTGCCACATTGGTGATTACACCGATTTCTACACGTCAATTTACCATGCAACAGCGGTGGGCAAACTTTTCCGTCCTGATAATCCATTATTGCCAAACTATAAGTGGGTGCCGATTGGTTATCATGGTCGCTCTTCATCAATTGGGGTTTCAGGTCAAACTTTCCCTCGTCCAAAAGGTCAAACCAAAGCACCTGATGCAGAAGCACCAAGTTTCGGCCCGTGTAAACGCTTAGATTACGAACTTGAAATGGGTATTTACTTAGGTAAAGGTAATGACCTTGGTGATAGCATTGCGCTTGATGACACCGACAATCATGTTTTTGGTTTTTGCCTATTTAACGACTGGTCAGCACGTGACCTCCAAGCGTGGGAATATCAACCTTTAGGCCCATTCCTTGCGAAGAACTTTGCATCGACAGTTTCTCCTTGGGTTGTGACTAATGAAGCTCTAGCCCCATATCGTACTACTTGGACGCGTGATGCCAACGATCCACAACCGCTTGACTATTTAGAATCGAATAAAAACCGTGAAATCGGTTCATACGACATCATCATGGATGTAGCAATTGAAACAGAAACCATGAGAAAGAATGGTTTGTCTGCAAGTGTCGTCTCTCAATCTAGTTTCAAGCACTCTTACTGGACAGTAGCACAAATGGTTGCTCACCATACCGTGAATGGCTGTAACTTTAAGCCAGGAGACATGATTGGCTCGGGAACACAATCGGGTCCAGAACATGAAGAAGCGGGTTCTTTGCTCGAGTTATCGCGCGGTGGTAAAGAAGCTATTACGCTTAATAATGGCGAAAAGCGTACGTTCTTAGAAGATGGTGATAAAGTTATTATGCGTGGCTGGTGTGAAAAAGCAGGCTTTGCTCGAATTGGCTTTGGTCACGTTGAATCAACAATTTTACCTGCTAAATAACGTTGATTTTTTCTTAATAAAAACAATGGGGTGAGAAATTCATCCCATTTTTTTACTAATTTCACTGGCAATTCAGTTTCAAATTGATAGATTAGGCTGTTACCTCAACAAAAGTTGCTTAAATGATTTCAACAATAACACGCTTTTTTGGGCGCATTTTTCAACCTAAACAAATACTCATTCGACATTCCGGTCGCGTGCTCACTTTAAACCTAAGCCGGTTTGTACAATGGGTCGGGTTCGCTTGTTTACTCGGTGGGTTGGGTTGGTCATTTGTAGCGACACAAGGATACGTAACACAATCAGTGAAAGTTGAATTACTTGCACTTAAAAACCGTCAGTTTTCATCCTTATGGATAGATGAGAAATCTCAACTAGAACAGCAAATTGCAGAGCAATACGCCGAACTTGAAAAGTTAAAACAAAAACAGGTCCTGCTACAAGAAGTAGTGGATTCACTGCCGGCAAGCTTAATGTCCTCAGCCCTTTCAACTGATCTGACTGACCAGACACCACTGAGCGAGACACTGTCTGGTGAGGATCTGGCACCCGATGATGCGGACTCGCTGCCTGATATCCACCAATCTCAAGGGGATACTCCAGAAACACTCTCATTAAGCACCAACGAATCCGATTCAGACCAAAATTTTGCAGCAAACGCAGCAATTTTAGACAATCAAATGCAAACCCTTCGTGATTTGCTAACAAATAGTATCGCAGCGCGACATCAAATCATCGCAGCCAACTTAACTGAAGCCGGCGTTCTCAATGGACCACTGCCAACGTCCGCACAAGGTGGTCCGCTTCACCAAGTCTCTGATGGCGCTCTACCTGCTGATTACCTTAAACTTGCTGATGAAATCGTCCGTCTAAATGAATTAGAGCAAGTGATCGCTGCGCTGCCAAGCGCCCTCCCCGCTGAAGAGTTCTACGTTTCAAGTAATTATGGTCTTCGCAAAGACCCTATCACAGGTCAACGTGCATTTCACAAGGGCGTAGATTTAGCGGGTTGGCACAAAACCAAAATCTTTGCACCAGCAGACGGCAAAATAACGAAAGCAGGCCGCAATGGTGGCTATGGTAATTTTATCGAAATTCAACATGCCAATGGAGTGAAAACCCGTTTTGGCCACCTTCACACAATCAAAGTGAAAAAAGGCCAACAAGTCACTAAGCAAGATGTTATTGCTCTGATGGGCAGCACAGGGCGCAGCACGAGTACCCATTTGCATTATGAAGTACTTCACAATAATAAACACATCAACCCAATTAAACTGACAAAGGCATTAAGTAGTGTTCAATAAAAAGAAAACACCGCAAACTTTTTCGTTTTTAGCGGCGGATATTCTTATTAAAGGAGAAATCCAATGTGAAGGTGAATTGCATTTAGATGGCATGGTTGAAGGCAAAGTATGTGCACAACATATTGCTGTTGGCGAGTCAGGGAAAGTAAAAGGTAACATTGAAGCACAAAGCGTCGAAATTAAAGGCACTGTTGAAGGCACGATTAGTGCTGACAAAGTCGCTATCGAAAAGACCGCGAATGTCCACGGTGATGTGATCCACGATACACTCAGTATGGAAGCTGGTGCTGTTGTTGAAGGGAGCTTAACGCACAAACATCAAAATACAAACGTTACGCCAATCGAACCGACTAAAACAAGTGAAGCGCAATAAAGTCACGTTATGTGCGCATTTTTTTCGCAGTAATGTAGATAGTAACATCTGCGTGAAACACGAGATTGCCCTCCTCATCACAAATTTCAACTGGGACAATTAAATCCATCTTATCTTGCCATTCGGTAGGAATTGCAATTTTTGCGGTCGCACTTAAATCACTAGTTGCTTTTTGCAGATACTGTACGGTCATGCCTTTGGGGATCCAACGATGGGTTTTACTTGGGATCGTTGCATCAACCATCAACCCTGCACACAATTCAGCCAAATTGCATTGTGCAATCGCATGCACGGTTTTAATATGATTAAGCACCGCTTTGCGTTTAGGCATAATAGCTTGGCACTGTCCTGGCCGGAGATCGCGAACAAAAGGCTTAATGGACGAAAAATAAGGCGCTTTAAAACAAACCGCTTTAGAAAAAAGCCAATTGCCAAATGGTAGCATTGTTAAGCGTTTGTACGTTTTTAAAAGTGCAGAACTCATAATTTTCCCCTCCAATCTAAGAGTTGAGCATACACATCAGACCAGTTTTAGTAAATCATAAATTGAGCCTCGCTTTTTTATTCAACGTGATTTAGGTTCTAGTTCCCCTTTCATTTCCGGATCAAAGTCCTGTTTTTTTTTAGCTTGTTCGATACAATACGCGGCCAAATCAAACTAGGTAGCTTGCTGTTGACGCATGTCTTATCAGGCAATATTCGGAGAGTTAATGAATACGTTACCACGACCGTCACTGGCCACTTGGTTAGTTCTTATATTTCTCGTTATTTTTTGCCCTCTTGCTATCGATCTCTATTTGCCCGCCTTTGTCGAAATGGCAGACTCATTGCAGGTAAGCGAGGGAAAAATCCAACAAACGGTGTCGATTTTTATGCTTTGTGTTGGGCTTGGGCAACTGCTTGCTGGCCCCCTTGCGGATAAGTTCGGCCGTAAACCCGTAGCTCTTGTTGGTATTGGGCTTTATGCCTGTGGAGGGCTACTTGCTTTGGCCGCACAGACATGGCTTGTGCTAATGCTAGCAAGGGTTATCCAAGGTTTTGGAGCATGTGCAACGTTTGTTACCTGTTTTGCGATTGTTAGAGATAAATTTGATGGTAAAAAAAGCGGCGCGATGATCACGTATTTAAATGGCATTGTTTGTTTCATCCCTGCCCTTGCGCCAATTTTAGGTGCCTATTTAACTCAGCAATTTGATTGGCGGGCAAACTTTGCCTTTTTACTTGTCTTCGCCGCAGTGGGATTCTTAATCATTGTGCTACTTTTTCAAGAATCCAAACCGCAAGACAGTGTTTATGAAGGCCATTTACTTGATTTGAGACGTTTTAAACCCTTTTTACAACATCGCCAATTTATGTTTAATGCAGGCATAACCATGATTGGCATGTCCGGTATTTTAGTGTTTGTCACAGCGGTACCAGGATGGATCATGGTGCATTTAGGAAAAGACATGCACGAATTTACCTTCTGGTTCACTGCCAATGCGGTGATAAGTATTGTTGCAAGCTTCATCGCACCGAAATGGATTAAACACCATAGCCGCCATGCGCTTATTTTTGGCTTAACATTATTTATAGTCGCAGCACTCGCTTTACTAGTAACAAGGCATATCGCCTCACCTGCCGCAATTATGTTCCCTATTTTCATTGCCTCAATTGGTTTTGCATTGTCCCTTGGCGCAGCCGCGGGGAATGCGCTGGCTTCTTTTCCAAAACAAGCAGGTACGGCATCTGCATTAATCGGAGTAATGCAAATGAGCGGCGCTGGTTTACTTGCCTTTTTAAGTCAACCTTGGTTTAGCTTAGCACCAGATAGAATCGCGTTTCATTTGTTGGCACTCGCGCCATTTTTGCTCGTCTTATTATCCCAAAAACGACAACTATACCATCCAATTTAGAATAAATACTTCACCGTCTTTAGACCCTTTATGAGGGTCTAATATAATATAAATTCTTATTTTTAATCGCGTTCCATTAGGGGAACAACAATCCGTATAGACTTCCGCTAATAAATAATTCTTCTATTTATAGTTCAAATCGCTCTCAAATATACCGAATTTTTCAACAAAAATGATTTACTTTGTCTCACATTTGGGTCAACCTAACAACCGTTTACTGGTTGTTAACAAGCAACCAACATCACGCAACAGGTTGTTAAGAGAAAATAATAATGAAATTAAATAAATACACTTCTGCACTGCTTCTAGCAGGTGCATGTTTTGCAGGTAACGCCGCCGCAGACAACGATCGTTATATTATTCAAGTTGAAAACAACTCAAAAGGTATAGTCAAAGCGCTAGCTAAACAAATGGGCGCAGAACTGCATGTTGAAGGCAATGGCTTTATCGCTGCAACGTTTTCAGGTAAAGATTTAGAGCAAGTGAAAGGCTTACTCAATAACCCACATGTAAAACTCGTTGAAGTGGATCACAAACGCACAGCACTTGGTCTTTACAATGACGATGTGGGTGATGCAATGGCCCAACAGATCACGCCATATGCCATTTATCAATCTCAAGCAAACCAAGTAACGTTTGACGCTAACGCAGGCATGAAAGTGTGTGTTATAGACTCAGGCCTTGACCAATCTAACCCTGATTTCGTCTGGGGTAACATTACCGGTGATAACGATTCAGGCACGGGTAATTGGTTTGATCACGGTGGCCCTCATGGTACTCACGTAGCAGGTACGATTGGGGCTGCCGACAATAATATCGGTGTGATAGGTATGGCACCTGGCGTTGCAATGCACATTATTAAAGTATTCAATGCAGAAGGTTGGGGTTACTCTTCTGACTTAGCGCACGCAGCCAACCTTTGTTCTGCTGCAGGCGCAAACATTATTAGCATGAGTCTTGGTGGTGGAGGTTCAAACAGCACCGAATCAAATGCGTTTGCAAACTTCGTTGCCGCTGGCGGATTAGTTGTTGCAGCTGCGGGTAATGATGGTAACGATGTACGTTCATATCCAGCGGGTTATTCATCAGTCATGATGATTGGTGCGAACGACAACAATGATCAAATTGCGGATTTCTCACAGTATCCAAGTTGCGTGACCGGTCGTGGTAAACGCGCAAGCGAAGACGAAACAATCTGCGTGGAAGTCACCGCCGGTGGGGTGGATACACTTTCAACGTACCCAGCTGACATGGCAACAAGCGCGAGTATGAGTGCCGACGGGACGTTTTTTGCTTCTTCGTCAATGGAAAACTCGGGTTCTGCAACGGGTTCACTTTATTTCATGGGCACTGCTGAAACAACAAATTCAGGTGCTAACGGAAAGGTATGTTTAATTGACCGTGGGGCGATTTCATTCCACGATAAAGTCGCAAACTGTCAAGCATCTGGTGGCGTAGGTGCGATCATCGTAAATAACGAAGCTGGTATGCTTTACGGCACACTCGGCGATACTAACACGACCTCTATTCCGGCTGTTGGTGCGGCGTTTGAAGATCGCTCAGCCTTGATGGCGGCGACAACCGCAACGATTAACATCGGCACGTCTGATTACGGCTTTATGAGCGGTACATCTATGGCAACACCTGCAGTATCAGGCATGGCTGCACTCGTTTGGTCTAACTTCCCTGAATGTACAGGCGAAGAGATCCGCTCTGCACTAAAAGCAACAGCACGTGATGCAGGCGCCGCAGGCAAAGATGTGAAATTTGGCTACGGTATTGTGCAAGCAGCGGATGCCGTGACTTACCTCACTGCAAATGGCTGTGCTGGCAGCAATAATGGTGGCGGTGACAACGGTGGTGGTACAGGCACAACGCTGGATCTGTCAGCGAATGGCTATAAGAGCCGTGGTACTAAATACGTTGATCTTAACTGGCAACATGCTGGTACAAGCAATGTAGACATTTATCGCGACGGTAACAAAATTGTCACAACAGCAAACGATAATAGCTACACAGATACCATCAGCGTTAAAGGTGGCGGTAGCTACACTTACCAAGTGTGTGAACAAGGCTCTACATCAGCTTGTTCTAATACCCAAACTGTGGTGTTTTAATCATCCCAACCAATTATTTGCGGGCTCTTGAGCCCGCTTTTTTCATTGCAAATCGATAAAGTGTCGTTAAACTGGGCATCTAAGCTTAATAACAATAACTACACAACCTCACACATGATTTTAAATCCCGAATACGTAGTCTCTTTCTTGCTTGCCAGTTTTATCATTGCTGTTGCGCCAGGACCATCTAACGCGTTTTTAATGGCGCAAACTTTTACCAATGGCCGCGTTGCGGGAATGCAAAGTGCGCTAGGATTTGCTTTAGGCGGGGTAGTCCACACAATTTTTGCCGTTGTAGGTCTATCTGCCATTTTAAAAGCCTCCGAAACCGCCTACAGTGCCGTGCAATATCTAGGTGCAGCCTATTTATGTTTCTTAGGCATTATGACACTTAAAGACACATTTAAAGCAAAATGCGACGCCGAAGATAAGCCTCACGTTTCGACCAAAGCACAAAAAAATGTCACTTTCCAAGCCATGATGACAGAAGTGTTAAATCCGAAAGTTGCATTGTTTTTTATTGCGTTTATTCCTCAATTTGTTGACACTTCGTTGGAAACGTCAACGACAATGCAACTTGCGCTCTTTGGTTTAATGTATCCACTTTTTGCATTTCCCATTGATTGTATGTACGTTTATGGCGGTGACAAAATTGCCAATTATTTCCGTACGCACCCTGCTGCGCCAATCTGGATTGATCGTGTTTCTGGATTAATATTTATTGCGCTGGCAATTAACTTATTGTGGTAAAAAAACATGGAAACGAAAGTACAACCAATCCCTGCAACAAAACATATTGCACTTGTTGCGCATGACGGCAAAAAAGCAGCGCTTCGCGCTTGGTGTAATCAACATCGGGCTTTACTTAGCCAACACGAATTATATGCTACTGGCACAACAGGCCATATCATTGAACGTGACACTGGATTGCCAGTCACTAAATTGCTAAGTGGTCCAATGGGCGGCGATCAACAACTCGGCGCAAAAATCGCAGAGCACGAAATTCACATGCTGATTTTCTTTTGGGATCCACTCGCCTCACAACCTCACGACCCGGATGTCAAAGCCCTGTTGCGACTTGCCGCAGTATGGAACATTCCAGTCGCCTGTAATGAAGCAACGGCAGACATGTTACTTTCTAGTGATTTAATGCAGCGTTCAATTGATCGGCATTTACCCGACTACGATAAATATTTAGCGACGCGAATGGATAAGTAACCTACTGTTAATGCTCCATATCATTGGCCAAAGTACACAGCATGAATACAATACTTAGGTTACCTTGCTCAAACTTGGACATTTATTAGGGCATTTTTAAGTAAAATGTACGGCAAAGCGCCGTAAACTCATCGCTGTAATGGCCGTTTTCATTTTGAATAGTTAATTCCTCTTGCATCATCACACCCGAAAACCACGCTAATTCAAGTAAACTTCGCGACGGGGCTTTACTTGGTTTGGTTTTAACCAAACAATGTCTTCGCAGCGATAGACCTGCTTCTGCTGCAACACTAATAAATATCTGGGCTTCATGACAAGGCAATACAACCGCCATCCGAGAAAGACTATGACTGTGCGCAACAAATGCTTCAACTAATTCTGAAAAACTTAAGCTATCGGTGTGGCGCGCCGTATTTCGAGAATCCGTCGGCCCCTTAAGCGAATCATTAAAATAAGGCGGGTTACTGATCACTAAATCAAATGGCTCAGCGACCACAACGTTTTGCACGGCGCCCGGCACTAAATTTAAATCCTCCCACGGACTATGAGTAAAATTATACTCAGCATCAATGAGAGCTTGCTCATCGATCTCTACCGCACTTATTTTCGCCTCAGGGCAACGTTGTTTGCACATCAACGCCAACAACCCTGTGCCCGTGCCGATGTCTAAAATACGTTTAACACTACGTAAATCCACCCATGCTCCGAGTAAAACCCCATCGGTTGAGACTTTCATCGCAGCATGCGTTTGACGAACATTAAACTGTTTGAATTCAAAGCTAGACATTAAACGCCTTTTCCTCCTGTGGTATCGCGCGTATAATTCCTCTATTGTCCTTTATTTTTGATGCAATATGCAATTTAGTGAATTTGATTTAGACGCCAAACTGTTGGCAGCGATTAACAAAATGGGGTTTAAAAATGCTACGAGCATTCAACAACTCGCGATTCCCGAGGCGTTAATTGGTCGTGATATTTTAGCTTCTGCGCCGACAGGCACAGGAAAAACCGCTGCATTTTTAATTCCTGCAATTCAGTATCTCTTGGATTTTCCTAGAAAAGATCCAGGATTTGCACGCGTACTAATCATGACCCCTACGCGAGAACTGGCCTATCAGATCCATGAGCAGTGTCAATTATTGGCGGCAAATACGCATTTGAAAATCGGCGTTGTTACTGGTGGAATAAATTACGGTAGCCACAAAGAAATTTTTGAAAAAAATAACGACATTCTGATCGCAACGCCAGGTCGCTTAATGGAATACTTCCAAACAGAGAACTTTCATGCCGAAAATGTCGAACTGCTCATTTTAGATGAAGCGGATCGCATGTTAGACATGGGCTTTCGTAAAGAAATGCTAAAAATTTGCGACGAAGCGAAAAACCGTCGTCAATGTTTTTTATTCTCTGCGACGCTAGAAGGTGATTCTGTTGAGTTATTTGCTGAACGTATTTTAAATGATCCAGCATTACTCGAAGCGGAACCCTCACGTAAAGAGTCAGCCAAAATTCATCAGTGGGTGCATTTAGCTGACACCTATGAGCACAAATTGGAGCTGTTAACTCACTTGCTGAAGCAAGAAGACGTGACCAAAGCGATTGTCTTCGTAAAGACCCGCGAGCGCTTAGAAAAGCTTGTTGGCGAATTGTCAACGCGCGAGATCCGAGTCACTTGGCTTCGCGGTGAAATGCCGCAAGACAAACGAATGAAAGCTATGGAAGCATTCCATTCTGGTCGTACAAAGTTGCTTGTCGCCACTGACGTCGCTGCGCGTGGTATTGATGTTGCCGATATTAGCCACGTATTCAATTTTGATATGCCACGTACTGCCGATATTTATGTACATCGAATTGGCCGTACCGGTCGCGCAGGTAAAAAAGGCACTGCAGTTTCATTAGTTGAAGCACACGATATGGCTGTGCTCGGAAAAATTGAACGCTACACCGACCAAAAGCTCAAGCGTCGCAATATAGAAGGCTTAGAGCCTAAACACAAAGAAGCAACGGTCGCGAAAAAGAAAAAAGACCCTGCAAAAATTAAAGCGAAGAAGAAAGCTCGTAAAAAAGCAGGTAAAAAATAGCCGCTAATTTTCTGAGCTTCCTCAACGTGCTCTGTGCATGTAAGGCAACTTGGCAATACGACAATTTCAAAGCCCCTTCATTGGGGCTTTTTATCGTCAAGTAAAAAACGCAAGGTAATCCAATCCAAATAACGCTGCAGTCCGGCCGCTAAATGATTGTAAAAGGCGCATGGCGTGTAAACCGGTTTTATTATGTATCTTTGGGAGCGAGTTGAAGTTGAAAATGACAGCACTCGCTCCGTGATAGCACTGCAATCGGATTTCGTGGCGTGCTAACCAATACAAAGACACGCCCGATAACGTTGGGCGTTTTTATCAAAAAGTCCCCTTTTGAGCGCATGCCATTAACGGTTCGCGAATGGCGAATAGTACAATATTCAAGGCCGCTGTTGTACATATCGCTCGGGAGATCGTTCCGGCAACGCATCTATCAAACAACAAAGCATATCTTGAGCGTATTTTCGACGAACCTCCTGGTGAAAAAATGTTCCTAAAGACACTAAATGGTTATGGCGGCGGAGGGGGGTTGACTCAACCAAAATATTTACTCAATAAATCGGAGGACATCGCTCGCCACAATCCAGTTGTTGATTGTTTGATCCGTTCGATTAAATAAAAGTAAGAATAAGCGTAGCTGTTGCTAAGCTTATCTGCGCTTGTACCTTTTACCCAAAACTTGAACTTGTCCCTGATTTTGCGATATCCTATGCTAAAATTAACAAAAGATGAACAAAATGGAATTGCGAATTAAAACTTTAATTACCTCATTATTTCTCTCTTCTTCACTGCAAGCTGCACCGCTCAATCAAGACGTAATAGACATCATGAGTAAGTCTATAAGCCTTAACCAAGCGCGTATTTCACCTGATGGGACAAAACTAGCCATAGGTATTAACAAAGAAGAAGCCACGATTGGCGTACTAGACTTAGAAGACTTTTCGTTTGTCAGTAATGTTGGACTCAATGGCAACTTAGAGATGGGCAACTTTTTTTTGGGCGAGTGATGAACGTATTGTTTCACGTGTCATGCTCAAACGCAGTTGGAGTGCTCAACCACTGTCTTATGGCGAATTCTACGCGTTTAATTACAATGGCCGCCGTGGAAAAATGATTTTTGGTGCGCGAGCTGGTGAAGTCCAAACCGGCTCTCGCATTAAAAAAGTCGAATCAAACTATGCATGGGGTGAACTGATTGATCAGCTTCATGGCGATGAGCGTTATGTCCTACTCTCATCAACACCTTACAGTACCGATGGCGGTCGCTTACCTGAAATGATTAAGCTAGATGTCAACACCGGGGTACAAAAAGGGTTTGGCTACAAAGCGCCCATCCCAAGTGCAAGCTTTATCCTCAAACAAGATAAATCCCCCTTATTGGCGGCAGGAACAGACAAACAGGGTGATACCATCAATTATTTCTACAATCGCGAGAAACACGATTGGGAAGCCTTAGATCTTGTGACTGAATTTCAACCGATTGTCGCATCAAAAGACGATAGACTCGTTTGGGGATTAGCTCGCTTAGACAGTGACAAACTTGGCGTATACACACTCGAGGTTGCAACCGGTGAATTAAAATCCGTATTTGTCGATAAACAATACGATGTGGAAGACGTAATGCTCTCGACAGACAAATCCCAAGTAATTGCAGCGCGACTGGCAACGCCTTTTCCAGAATACGTTATCTTAGATAAAACGCACCCTGATGCCGACATTCTGCGCTCGATGGCTGCAACCTTCCCCGGTCAACAAGTTGAAGTGTTTAATAAAACCCAAGATGGCAAACTCGCCCTCGTGTGGGTTGGCTCAGACGTCACCGACGGATCGCTGTATCTATTTGATATAAAAGAAACGAAATTAAAATATCTGTATACCTTTCGCGACGGGTTAAGCAACTTAAAACTCACTTACACTGACCCTATTAAGTTTAAAACGTCGGATGGCATAGACATCGAAGGCTACTTCACTGAAGCCAAGAAAATGAAAGATAAAAAATCAAACAAGTTGGTTGTGTTAGTGCATGGTGGCCCACACTTTGTGCGTGATACGTGGAATTTCGATCCTGAAGTTCATGTGTTAGCACAACATGGTTATAACGTCTTACGAGTGAACTTCCGAGGTTCTGGTGGTCGAGGTGAGGACTTTGTCAAACTTGGATACCGTAAGTGGGGGACCGACATTCAACGCGACATCTATGAAGGCGTGCAATGGGCAATTAAAGAGCGCGGGATCGCCAAAGACAAAGTATGTATCATGGGTGCAAGCTTTGGTGGTTATTCTGCCGTTATGAGCCCTATTCGTTACCCAGATGCCTATCAATGTGCAATTGCTAATGTCGGTGTCTATGACTTACCAATGATGTTTAAAGAAGGTGATGTGCCTTCATGGTACGCTGGTGAGGCCTTTTTGAACGAAGTTTTAGGGACCGATGAAGCGGAACTCATTGCTAATTCACCAGCAAGGCAAGTCGCGAAACTAAACACGCCTCTATTTTTAGCCCATGGTGAAAAAGACCAACGAGCGCCTATTGAACACTATGAAATGCTGACCAAAGCGTTAAACAAAGCTGGTAAGTCTTATGAAAGCTTCATTGTGGAAAATGAGTGGCATGGCTTTTATGATTCATCGGTAAGAGCGAAATATTATACTAATGTGCTTAATTTTTTGGATAAACATCTGAAGAATTAACAGATTTTGAACAATAAATGTGAAAGCACCAAACCTTGTTTGGTGCTTTTTTGTTTCAATTTATACTACACTGTGTAGGACTAATGACCATTTATACTTAATCAATCTAACCATACCTGTTTCAGATTCATGAGGTATAAAACCAACTATAAGAGAACGTCATGAATAAAGGCTTGATTCTGTCTACACTTCTGATTTTACTGAGTGGATGTGGTAGCTCGGATACACCCACTCAAATTGAATTACCCACAGAGCCGCAGCCTCCTGTCGTTGTCAATGAAGGGAGTGCGCCGCCGGATAATCGCACGAAACAGCCTTACTACATTTTATTTTTCGGTAACAGCCATACAGGCGCACTGCCTGACTTATTAACGACGTTATTCAATGCCATGCCTGAACTCAAAGCAGAAATAATAAAAAAAGCACCGGGCAGCGGCTATTTGTCTGATCGACTCAACGACACAGCATCCATTGCTGCAATCAATGAATCTCCCTGGACACACATCGTTTTGCAAGCACAAAAATATTCGCAGTCTGGTGGTGCAGTTTACCCTACTGACGCAGCTCAAACGTGGATTTCACGCAGTAAAAATATTGCGGCGACACCCATCCTTTTTCCTGAGCATCCACAAAAAAACAACTCGACAGAAGGACAAATGCTGCAAACACTCCACGAAGGGATCGCGTCCAAAGAACCCGCGTGTATTGCCCCCGTCGGTTTAGTGTGGGATGAAGCGCTTATTCAAAAACCAACGATTGCGCTTCACGATGACGACGGTAATCACGCGAATCAAGCGGGCAACTTCCTAACTGCATTGGTGTTTTTTGAAGTGATTTCAGGTAAAGCAGCAACCAGTTTACCGTTTATCGACAGTATTAATCTAAATAACGAGACGCAGCAATGGATGAAGCAAGTTGTGAGCAGCGTACTTGGTGCCAAGCCCGCTTGCCCATTTTAGAAAGTAGTCGCTTGCTCTTTCACTTTACTATGGCAAAACATCAAGATAAGCAATAAAACACTCAGTAACATTAATGTAAGCCAGTTCATTGATTGCCAACCGATGCTGGCTTCAAGCCAACCTGCAAATAATGACGATACCGTCACCATCGAATACACACTAAACTCGTTTGTCGCCTGCGCCTTAGCACGCTCATTGGGTGCATACGTCTCACTGACCATTTGTGTGGCACTAATAAACATAAAGTTCCAGCCAATACCCAATAGTGTCAACGCAATTAAAAAATGCTCGTGAGATACGCCGGATAAGTTCACTATGCTACACAGTGCGACCAAACTCATGCCGGCATACATCATTGGTATCTGGCCAAACCGCTTGATCAGTTTGCCGGTAAAGAAGGATGGAACAAACATACCCAATACATGCCATTCAATAACAAAGGCGGATTCAGCTAAATCATAACCATGGCGGTGCATCGCCAGTGGCGTCGCTGTCATTAACAAATTCATGGTCGTGTAGCTCACCATCGCGACAATAATTGCAGTGACAAATTTCGGCTGCGTAACAATCACTTGCCATGTACGACCTGGTGTTTGAATGTCTTCTTTTTTAAGTTCGTTAAAGGTGACAAACTGTAGTAGTGCCAACGCAATTACATACAAACCACTTAGCGCGATAAAGACGTTTGCATAGTTTAAATGAGGGTAATGATGATTCACCCACACCGCTAAGTTAGGTCCAAGTATGGCGGCAATCACCCCACTTGCCATGACCGCTGAAAGTGCGGTTGCCGGATTATCACTTGCTTCAATCGCAGCAAAGCGATACAAAGTAGCAAAACCTATCCCTATACCAATTAGCCACGTTGCCACGCTAAACAACCAAAAATGATCGATTTGCAGCGCATAAAAACCAAGTAACGTGCCAACTAGTCCAACGCTGTTTCCAAGACTAAAACCAACTTTACGCCCAGTTTTTGCCATGATCCAAGACGCCGGGATGGTTGCAAGCAACAAACCAAACATCTGCATCGCAACTGGAAACGTCGTAAACGACTCAGAAGGGCTTAAGCGCTGTCCAACAAGCGCTGATATTGTGACGAGCAAGATGTTGCCTGTGGTTATTAACCCTTGGCAACATGCCAACAAAAAGACATTTTTATTCATAGCGAAGAAAGACCGGTTCGTTTGCTTTTTTCGTCTCCTGTTCACTAAAAAAGTACCCTTCTTTATCAAATTTTTGTAATCCTTCAAGCGAGCCGATTTTTTCGTCCATAATAAATCGAGCCATCATACCCCGTGCTTTTTTCGCATAAAAACTGATCACTTTAAACTGACCATTTTTTTGATCTTTAAAAATCGGCGTAATAATCTCTGCCTGTAATGCCTTCTTATCTACCGCCTTGAAATATTCATTAGATGCAAGATTAACGATTAGCGTCGAGTTGGTTTCTCGCAAGGCTTCATTCAACTTTTCTGCAATGGTCGATCCCCAAAACGCGTAAAGATTTTTACCGCGAGAATTTTCAAGCGACGTGCCCATTTCCAAACGATACGCTTGCATTAAGTCAAGTGGGCGCAGCACGCCATAGAGGCCAGAAAGAATGCGTAAGTGCTGTTGTGCATAGCTAATCGTCTCTTTTGACGCTTGGTACGCTGCAAATCCGGCATACACATCACCATTAAAGGCATAAATCGCCTGCTTTGCGTTTGTTTCATCAAACGGTTGTGACCAAGAAGCAAAACGCGCCACGTTTAGCGCAGCAAGTTTGTCACTGAGTTTCATCAACTTCGCCAAATCTTGAACACTCAACTCACGACACACGTCAATTAACGCTTCGCTGTGCTCAAGCATGTCTGGTTGAGTAAACGAATTAATCGGCGTTGATGTTTCA
Source organism: Pseudoalteromonas luteoviolacea B = ATCC 29581 (assembly GCA_000333235.1). GTDB lineage: Bacteria > Pseudomonadota > Gammaproteobacteria > Enterobacterales > Alteromonadaceae > Pseudoalteromonas > Pseudoalteromonas luteoviolacea_D. Next base: position 72,891 of record CAPN01000010.1, read on the forward strand.
TAATCGAGGTTTTTCGCTGGAGAAATAACAGTGATCATAGCTACCCTATTGACTTCAAAATTAATTAGTGTCAATTTCAACATTAAATGAAGCGAAAATCACGTTTTGTTTCCCGCCTTATAATAACAATACCTAACTTTGGCTGATCTGTTTCAAGCACAACACGTTTTATGCCACATCGGACATATGACCTATGCGCTTTAGTCATGGTATTGCAACATAAGGCACCTAAGCTCATCAATTTATGACGTCGATAAGGAATGAGGAAAGCCATGACATCAGCATTAGACAGGCTCAAAGCACACTCATCAATCGTTGCCGATACCGGTGACATTGAAGCCATTCGTAAGTTGCAACCAGAAGATGCAACCACCAACCCTTCACTTTTATTAAAAGCAGCAGAGACACCTGCGTATGCCGCCTATTTAGACAAAGCGTGGGCGTATGCAAAAAGCACTGAAAGTGATGTAGTAAAGCAGCTCGAATTGGCATGTGATTACTTTGCCGTCTTGATCGGTAAAGAAATCGCACAAAGTGTACCAGGCTACATTTCTACCGAAGTCGACGCGCGTTTAAGCTTTGATACTCAAGCAACCACGGCAAAAGCTAAACAATTATTAGCACTTTATAAACTCGAAGGCGTTAGCCAAGATAAAATCTTGATTAAAATAGCCTCAACGTGGGAAGGCATTAAAGCTGCAGAGCAATTAGAAAAAGAAGGGATAAAATGCAACTTAACCCTGCTTTTCAGTGAAGCGCAAGCTCGCGCATGTGCCGATGCAAATGTATTCCTAATTTCACCGTTTGTTGGTCGTATTTTAGATTGGCATGTTAAAAATGGTTTAGCTAAGCCAAACGATCCATTGCAAGATCCGGGTGTACAATCGGTGCGCAGCATATTTGAGTTTTATAAACGCCACGGATACAAGACCGTTGTAATGGGAGCAAGTTTCCGTAACACCGGCGAAATAGTCGCGCTAACGGGTTGTGATAAATTGACTATCAGCCCTGCTTTATTAGAAGAGCTTGCACAAATGCCTGCGGACGAGCAATATTTGCTCGAAAACATCGCCGCAACTGAAGCTAAACCTGCACCACTTTCCGAATCACAGTTCCGTTGGTTACACAATCAAGACGCGATGGCCACAGAAAAACTAGCTGAAGGTATACGTGCTTTCGCAGATGCCCAAGAAACACTAGAAGCTCGTTTCAAAGCGCTGTAAGAGTAAAGATTTTTAATACTAAATCCTATCCAACAAACGCCACACGATGTGGCGTTTTTTATTTCTATCCGGTTTGACTTTCATCAAAGCATCACAATGTTTTAACGAACATGAAATAATTGTGTTTTATTTTTAAGCACTCTGTGATATACCAACCTTACCTAAATGCGTGAGGAAAAAGCGTAACGGGTTGCGTCGGTGTGCGCATGAGGTCAATCATCAATAGGAGAAATTCATGGATAGCCTAGACGATTTATATGAATTACTAGAAAATTCAGGTTCGGCTAAACGTACCTCTCAGAAAAATAAGAAAAGAAGATGGCGCGAGATTGAAGCACTAAAGGATAGGCAGAGACTTCGTAAGGAATTACAAGAACTCGACATGTTTGCAGAAAGTGTTGACCTAGAAAACTTAGATTTTTAATCGCAAAGGCTTACTTATCCCAGTTAGCCTTTGTTGTTTTTGCAAGGTCAAAACAAAAAAGCGTAAAAGGGTTAACCCCTAATACGCTTTTTTATTCACACTCTCGTTGTTAGATTTTTACTTTGACGTATTCAACAGCTGCAGCATAAATTCCCGAGGTTTCTTGGGTTTGTACTAAACGCCGTGCTACAAGCTCGCCATTACAAGGGACGGGCCACTGGGTTCAATGCAACCACCAAGAACCGGATTAATGCGTGGCTTGTTCTAGTCATTGCTGCAGTGTGACCAATGTCCCCTCGTTGCGATAGCTAAGTGCTCACTGGTTTACTTTAATGACACCATGCAGATAATCTGCGCAACTAAATTGCACCGTTGTAACATTTAATTTTTCACACAAACCACAAAGGCCTATCGAGCTATTTTCAATAACCTACTTTACTAACAAGTTATCCGTTTTCATTCAAAGGTGGTATTTATCAACCCAAATAGAAACCGCACGCAATGGCGTTTAATAAACGTGTTTGGTTGTTGGATGAGGTGAGTTCAATTCAAATTGATGATTGAATTACGAATTGGATTTGTTTTTTCAGAGATCTTTACAAAACGGCAGAATACCGCTAACTTAATTGTTAATGATAATCATTTGCAAATTTGTTATGCCAAATTCCTGTTTCTCATTTGCCTCGCTGGATTTAAAAGACTGCGGCTGCATTGAAACGCCAACGCGTCTTAATCTATTTTTAGAACGCTCCCTTTGGCTGTCACGTTATCAACAGCGGCAACATAATGTTTTGATGCAAGAATGGATACTACGTCGAACTTGTCAGTTATTGGTAGAAGCGATCGTTGATCCGCTTTTACTCAACACACAAAGGCAATACTGTTTAGATCAGCTTTATAAACCCCTGTTAGCGCTAAAACGCTTTTACCGTTCACAACACGCTATGCATAAATATTGGCGCTACGCTCAGCAAATTAAACGCGAGTGTGAGCTGCTGTTCCCGCAATTTTAAGGAAGCTCGATATGACTACCACGAAAACCTACTCAGATAGTATGGGTACACTAGAAGTACCAGAAAGCGCACTGTGGCAGGCGCAAACGCAGCGGGCCATTGAAAACTTCCCCCTCAGTGGCCTGGTTATGCCAAGTGCTTTTATTTCAGCATTAATCGCAATAAAACAAGCGGCTGCAAAAGCCAATCTGCAACTTAACTTGCTTGATAAACCTTTAGCCCATGCAATAGATAATGCCTGTCACACATTACAAAGTGGCGAATACGATGAACAGTTTCCTGTCGATGTTTTTCAAACCGGGTCTGGAACAAGTTCAAACATGAACGCGAATGAAGTAATTGCCACACTTGCCTCTCAACTAGGCAAAGTGCACGTACATCCTAATGACCACGTTAATATGGGACAAAGTTCAAACGACACGATCCCAACCGCTATCCATGTCGCGTCAGCCACTACCTTAGTCTATGAATTATTACCTGCGTTAACTCATTTAAGTCAAACCATTAAAGCGAAATCGAATGCGGTGGGGCATCACGTAAAAACGGGCCGTACACATTTAATGGACGCAATGCCAGTGACGTTTGCACAAACGCTTCAAGGTTGGCAGCATCAAATCGATCATGCACAACATCAAATTACGGCGACATTAAATGACGTCACCCAACTTGCCCAAGGGGGCACCGCAGTGGGGACGGGAGTTAACGCGCATCAGGAATTTGCTGAATTATTTAATCAGCATCTTAGCGAAAATACGGGGATCCGCTTTACCCCTGCACCTTCTTTTTTTAGTGCGATAAGTTCACAAGATGTGATTGTTGGATTATCGGGTCAGCTTAAAACATTGGCAACGTCACTGATGAAAATTGCTAATGACTTACGTTGGATGAACTCAGGGCCATTAGCAGGGCTTGGCGAAATAGAATTAGAAGCCCTCCAACCTGGTTCATCAATTATGCCAGGTAAAGTGAACCCTGTTATCCCAGAAGCCGTTGCAATGGCAAGTGCACAAGTGATTGGTAACGACACAACCATTACCATTGCAGGACAATCTGGCAATTTTGAATTAAACGTAATGCTTCCTGTTATTGCCTACAACATATTGCAAAGTATTGAACTACTTGCATCCTCGAGCCGATCACTGGCTGATAAAGCCATTGCCTCTTTTACGGTACGTGAAGAGAACATTAACCAAGCACTTGCCAAAAACCCCATTTTAATTACTGCGCTCAACCCCATCATTGGTTATGAAAAAGCTGCCAAAATTGCCAAACAAGCCTACCGAGAGCGGCGTCCAATCATTGACGTAGCACGAGAGCACACCAATCTTAGTCTTGATGAATTAACCACATTATTAAACCCAGAAAAGCTAACCAAGGGCGGGCTATAAGGCACTCATTGAGTGCCCTTTCAATTAAATTAATAAAGCAATTCGACTATCAAAGGGGTAACGACTAAAAGCCCAAGTGCTCGTTGCCTTTTACCTTGTGGTGTTTGGTAATTCAAATCCACTTTAGCACCAAAACATAAGCGCAGAATATCGTGCCTTGCTATCCCCCAGCACATCAGCGTACAGATTGAAAATGTACCGATTATAATAGCCATTGGCTCTACAATTCCGCCTAATTGAAAAGGAGCCAAATAAAAGGCTAATGCAATCAGTACACTTTGATGCAAAACATAAAATGGAAAGACGAATTGGTTTAACCATTTAATGGTTGTGCTTGGAAAATTCAAGAACCGCACGCCAAAGCCTATAACCATAGCAACACCAATAACACCGGCGATGGTATAGAGACCTTTTACTAATTCTTTTTGCAATTGGGTTGCTTCTGCATTTAACCAAACATCATGATAGCCATATAAAAGAGAGAGATAGATAGTTAGATACAAGGCTAAAAGTATAAAGGCACACTCACCCAAACGAGCAAAAAAGCGAGATTGATGTACGAATACAAAGCCATACATCAAAAATACAAACCCCATTGGATAACGGAATGTATCTTCAGGCCAAATGAATTTGAGTAACAAAAGAGGCAGCGCACATACACAGAAGCAAACACCCATTGAGGTATCAAGTAATCGAGTTACCCCATTTTGCACGCCGCTACAGCATAGCAACGGAGCGACAATAATGATAATCAGGCTAAACTGCCACAATGAACGCAAATACCATAAATGATTAACGTCGACATGCGGCCAAATTCCAGCCGAATAGGATTCGAATAACGGGCTCGAAAAATTAAAAAACGCCGTGAAGAATTCGACTAATGAAAGAGAAATCCCTTGCTCTTGCTGGAGTTGTGCAAACAATTGAATTGGTACAACTAACCACACTCCCACCAGCAAAGGCAGCAAAATAACCACCGTTCGGTTAGCTAAAAACCCCCAACGACTTTGTTTATCTACTAAACATCGTATCGCTGCCCCCGAAATAAACCAAATAAGTGCCATACGCCAAGGTGACACAAATAGCATAATATTTTCCACGGCCGTGCTTAGATACGCACTTTTAAAATGAAAACCCCAATGTTCGCTATAAAGCATACCTATGTGGTACAACACTAAGAGCCCAAATGCGCCAACGCGTAACCAATCTAAATAGTAATATCGGATCGAAACATCCAATGCGCTTTGTTGAACAGCATGCTGCAAATCTCGCTCAATATGGCTTGTTGTTGAATGAACTCGGGACATACAATACCGCCAAACTTTATCTAATGGTCAATGGAGAGTGGCGTAAAGTGTGCCTCTTTAAAATAGCTAAGTGCTTATAAAACAATAACAAGGGATAAGTGGTGGGATTTAGGGATAAAAGGATTTAGTGAAAAAAAAAATATTGATAAGCTTACTTTATGAACCCTTAAAACGATACGCAGATGCCCTTTTCAACTCACCTGCTGAATCATCAAAAACGTTATGGCTTTGCCATGTTGTGTCTTTATATTCTTATCAACAACACCATTAACGCCACGAATGTGATTATGGAAGCCCATCGTGACGGCAAACTTGGTTTTGCATTGTGGGAACCCTTTGTCTGGGAATATACCAGTGCATTTAGTACGTTAACCTTAGTACCTTTCATTTGGATGTTACTGGACAAGGTACCATTCAACTGGCAGAAGATCCTTCAATCTATTTTTCGTTATTGGCTTGCGTCTCTCTTTTTTTGTGCAGCGCATGTGGGGCTTATGGTTGCCCTGCGCAAATGCCTTTATTGGTATTATGGACGTAGCTATGACTTCGGGTTATTTTGGTACGAAATGCTTTATGAATATCGCAAAGACCTATGGGGATTCATTTTTCTAATCGCACTGATCCATGGATTTCGCTATGTAGTTTCTCAGCTCAGTGGCGAAGCACGCCTCTGTGACGAGCTTGCGCCTACTCCTTCAGCCGAAGACTCCAACTTAGTGCCAACGCTTGAACGCGTGATCGTCCGTAAACTAGGTAAAGAATACATCGTTAAAATAGAAGATGTGGACTGGCTCGAATCGTCAGGTAACTACGTCAATTTGCACAGTCAAGCACGCGTTTACCCGCTTCGAGCGACATTGAGTCAGTTAACACGACAAATAGAAAAAAAAGGCTTTAGGCGGATCCATCGTTCCTATACCGTTAAACTTGATGCGATTGATTCAATTACCCAATTGCCATCCGGAGACGCTGAGATCACGTTAAAAACAGGCCAAACTTTATCCATGTCACGACGCTATAAGACCAACTTTAAAGAATTTATTCATACATAAAAAACGTTAAACGTCTCAAGCGCCCTCTGCAAAAACGCGATTAACCAAAGCCTGCTACGCCAGCACCGGTTATGTCGCTATTTTAGATTACGCACAAAGCAAAAAGGCTAACCTTCCTAATTTGGTTAGCCTTTTTTTGCTGTATATATTCGTGTCACACTAGCTGTAGGTAGTTACTTTTAAAGGGCTCTCTCACGCTAGGCGTTAAAAAGAGATTCAGCCCCCTCAACCAAGCCAAGCTGACGAATGAACGCGGCAGGAATTATGTTGCCAAGACTGTTACCAATTTTTCGCACTTGAGTACGCCTACATCAACCTTACAAGTAAGCACAATGTTCTCACAACCCTAATTGCATATCTTTTAATTATGGTTTCAACATTGTTATAACGATTCAATGCGCCCAGTGAACTACTGTCTAGATAACTCATTAACTATATTGGGGCTGTTCCGCTCTTGCACTACATCATGGAAAAACTACACAAACAGGGTTTCCCGCGCTATTTCATTACAAAATTTGGATTCGTTTCATTCGGATTTAGCACGCCACTGTAGCCATGAATACCAATGTCTCGCAAGACCAGATTCGGATTGCTTTTTTGTAAGATTTGCTCAAACGGATTATAGGGCGGAATGGTGGCCGGATCGGGATATAATGTATTGTTAATGCCACGTGCTTCCTTGCCCAGAATCGGCAAGCGCTCTTTCAGCCACGCATACACATTGTCTTCTTTCATTTCGTATTTGCTGAGATTGCGCACGGCAAACTCATACGCCTCTACCATGCAGTCAAATCCCGCTGGTGGATTGGCTTTGTTTTCCTCAATCCAAACATGCATAGGCCCGATGTTCTTCGCCATCGAATCATGAATGTTTTGCATTTCCAGTACCGCTAACCGGATTAAATTGGCCTTCCATCGATTGGTCGGGCTTAATTCTGCAATTGTATCGTTAATATTGTGCAGCTTAATCCATTCTTTGTTTTTCCCTTCTTCTCGCACCGCATGGCGTCTTATCCATTCGTTCGCCACGGCGTGCGCCACCGTTTCTTGAGACACCTCACCATCAGCAAGCGACGTAAACAGCGATTCTAGGTGATTAGCACGGTTTTCCATGTGCCAATCTGCGTTTTTCATGGCGTAATTTTTAGAATCAATTGCTTCCTTTAGTGCATTGATTTCTCGCTGCAATCGAACGCGTTCGCTGGCGCTGTTGGCTTCCGCATTGTTCAGTAGGTGCACCAAATGATTGTGTTTGTGCACCAGCTCATTGTATTTGCTTTCGCTCACGCTGCCTTCGATCAACCCAAGGTTTTGGGCTAATCGATGGCCAATCGCGTGTCCTATTCCACCAGCAAGGCTCATTGCTCTCTCCTGCCAAATCTTTTTATACGTTGATATGTTACATATAGTAAACAATTATGATGAAAAAGCGAACACCACCTCAACGTATTATCTTAACCAATGCTGTACCTTGCCACTGCGACCTTTGGTGAATTGCCTTTAGGTTACTCCCCTGATTTAGTGGACACACCAACACATGAATGCTCTAATTCAAACGATTGCAATTTCACCACGGGAACCAAAATAATGATAAAAATCATCCCTTTTGTTGCGGCGCTGTGTATCAGCACCAGTGCTATCGCCGCGCCAAGTCCAACCATCATTAAAGCCGAAGACACGTCTATTTTTAGTGCGCTCGATACTGCACAGCCAATTTGGGCAAAAGATGGCATGGTATCCAGTCAGGAGGCACTCGCGTCACAAGTTGGCGTCAACATACTGAGACAAGGCGGAAATGCGGTCGATGCTGCGGTTGCCGTAGGGTTTAGTTTAGCTGTTACGCTCCCGCGGGCCGGCAACCTCGGGGGTGGCGGGTTTATGCTGGTGCATTTAGCAAAAGAGCAAAAAACCATTGCTATTGATTATCGTGAAATGGCACCGGCACGTGCGCACAAAGATATTTTTCTCGATGAACAGGGTAACGCGGTATCAGAATTAAGTCGTTCTCATGGTCTGGCGGTTGGCGTACCGGGCACGGTGATGGGGTTAGAACTGGCGCTACAGAAATATGGCACCATGACCATGCAGCAAGTTACCCAAGCCGCAATCAAATTAGCTCGCGACGGTATTGCCGTGACGCCAGATCTCGCCAATTCGTTAGCCGGATTAAAAGCACGAATTGCAAAATGGCCAAGCTCCGCTGAAGTTTTTTATAAACTAGACGGTGAAAACTATTTACCTGGAGAAGTACTGAAACAACCTGAACTGGCCCACTCTTTAGCACTCATTGCAAAGCACGGCAGTAAAGGGTTTTATCACGGTGAAACCGCCGAGAAAATCGTTGCTGCGGTTCAGTCAGCCGGTGGCATCATGACGATGAAGGATCTCGCTGCTTATCGCGCTGCCGAGCGAACTCCCGTTGCTGGTAGCTATCGAGGCTATCAAGTGATATCCATGCCGCCACCGTCGTCGGGCGGTTTACATCTCATTCAACTATTGAATATTTTAGAGCATCACCCTATCTCTGCGCTAGGTCACAACAGCGCGGCAACTCTGCACTTAATGGCAGAAGCCATGAAACGTGCTTATGCAGATCGCAGTGAATATTTAGGCGATCCTGATTTCTATCAAGTGCCCGTAAACGCCCTTATCAACAAAACGTATGCAAAACAATTAGCACAGCAAATCGATCCTAACCGTGCAACCCCAAGCAGTGCTATCAAACCCGGCAACCTTGCACCCTATGAAAGCGATCAAACGACCCATTACTCCGTCGTTGATAAATGGGGAAATGCGGTCAGTAATACCTACACCCTCAATTTTAGCTATGGGTCGGGGCTGGTCGCTAAAGGCACCGGTATTTTGCTCAATAACGAAATGGATGACTTTTCGGCAAAGCCCGGAGTACCGAATGGATTTGGCTTAGTCGGTGGGGATGCGAATGCTGTAGAAGGGGGCAAACGCCCATTAAGTTCAATGACCCCAACAATTGTACTAAAAGAAGGTAAGCCCTTCTTAGTCACCGGCAGCCCTGGCGGATCGCGGATCATTACAACCACATTACAAGTGGTTATGAATGTCATTGATCATGGACTTAATATTGCAGAAGCCACTAATGCCTCTCGTGTGCATCACCAATGGCTACCCGACGAACTGCGCATTGAACGAAGTTTAAACCCCGATACCAAAGCGCTGCTCGAAGCTAAAGGCCATACCCTATCCGTGCAATCGGCAATGGGTTCAACTCAGTCAATTATGGTCACAGAACATGGGTTATATGGGGCATCAGATCTGCGTGTATCCGGCAGTGCAGCCATAGGTTACAAGTAATACCCACCGAGAAAATCAAAACGGGCGTACATGACGCCCGTTTTTGGTTAGGTAATGCTTCTACACCTGCCAGTTTATGGGGGATTTTCCCATCGACTCAAGCAAACGATTAGTCATAATAAAGTGATCACAGCCAAAAAAACCTCGATGTGCGGAAAGTGGTGACGGATGTGGCGCTTGCAGTACATGATGACGTGCCGTATCGATGACTTTGCCTTTTTTCTGTGCGTGAGCACCCCACAGCAAAAATACGATCCCATTACCCTGTTCGTTAAGCTTCTCAATCACCACATCAGTAAACCGTTCCCAGCCTAACTGTTTATGAGAATGAGCTTGGCCTTGCTCTACGGTCAATACGGTATTGAGCAATAACACGCCTTGTTCTGCCCACGGCAGTAAATAGCCATGATTGGGGATAGTAAACCCAGAAATACTCGCCGCCAGTTCTTTGTACATGTTGGCCAATGAAGGTGGCGGCTTTACACCTGGCAAAACAGAAAAACTTAACCCATGTGCTTGGTTTGGTCCATGATAGGGATCTTGCCCTAATATCACGACGTTTACGTGTTCGAACGACGTCGTTTTAAATGCCGTAAAAACCTGATCTTCAGGAGGGTACACCGTTATGCCTGCCGCTCGGCGCCTTGCAACATAATCAAGCGTATCCTTAAAATATGCTTGTTGTTGCTCTTGTTCCAGAATATCACTCCACGTGGTCATGCTGTTTCCTCTGTTGATAGAATCGCCTAGAGGTGTCGAGTTTAGCACAGAGATCTTCAACCCCGGCTAAAACACGCGTGCTGTATCGGTGCAACAAGTCTGCGTCGACTTGGATCACCTGATTGTATTTTCCTGCTGCAATTTCAGGCCAGGTTTGCCAGTCAATAAACGTGACGTGCTGCTTGGTTTTCTCTATTGGCGCTACAATCACATCTGGTTTACTGTGTAGCACATTTTCAAGACTGAGCTGAGGATAGTCATTGCTCGCCTCTGCAAACACATTTTCAACATGGCATAACTCCAACAACTGATGGATCCACGTATCTTTGTTGATGCTCATCATCGGTTCTGGCCAGAGTTGATAAAAGACGCGCAGCGACGTGCTATTTTGGTAACGTGTGTGTATTTTTGCAAAACGACGTTCAAACTCAAGGGCGGCGTATTCCGCTTGCGCTGCGAGGCCAGTCAACTCGCCAAAACGACGCAGTTCAGTGGCAACATCACGAATGTGCTCGGCGTGGCTGTAAACAACTGGGATACCAAGTGCTGCAATTTTTGCAAGATCGTCTTTTTTATTTCCTGTTTGCCATGCAATAACGACATCAGGCTCAAGTGCTAAAAGCTTTTCAAGGACAATCCCGTGATACCCACCAATGCGAGGGATATCTCGCGCAGCACGCGGATAATCGGCATAATCCACTGTGCCAACAATGCGATCCCCGGCCCCTATAACAAACAAATTTTCGACAATGTGTGGGGCAAGCGCCACAATGCGCTGGGCATTTTTAATCGGCGTATCGAGCTTTGGCTTTGCCTGAACAAACGCAGAAAACAGACACAGCAACATTAGACAATAGGATATTCCTTTCATTCGCGCTCCTTAAAAGTCGAATCCTTTACGAGCTTTAACACCAGCTTCAAACGCATGTTTTATGTTTTGAACTTCACTGACTGTATCTGCCATGTCTTTTAAACGACGATGAGCCCCTCTGCCTGTGATGATCACCGATTGCATCGCCGGACGGCTTTCAAGAGCAGTGATCACTTCTTCTAAGTCAAGATAATCGTAAGTAACCATGTAGGTAATTTCATCAAGGAGCACGAGATCAATGGTTTCGTCTTGCAACCATACTTTTGCTTGTGCCCACGTTTCTTGTGCTGCTTGAGTGTCAGTCTCTCGGTTTTGCGTTTCCCACGTGAATCCAGTTTTCATGACCGCAAATGGTACTCCTGCTTTTTCGAGCAGGTTACGTTCTCCGCACTCCCACATGCCTTTGATAAACTGCACGACCGCAGCGTTCATACCATGCCCTACACAACGCGCCACCGTGCCAAATCCTGAGGTCGATTTGCCTTTTCCGTTCCCTGTAATAACTTGCAAAATGCCTTTTTCAATTTGTGCTGCAGCGACTTTTGCATCAACCTGTTCTTTTACTTTTTGCTGGCGTTGTTGGTGTTTATCGCTCATGGTCCTCCTCATGTGCTAAAGAAAAGAGTAAATCTAGATTTAAATGTTGTTCACACACATCTGCTAATCGCTCAAGTTGTGCTTCTCGATGTTGAGCTAAATCAAATGAATTTGCATGCCATTGCCCTGGCTTTGCCCAATTCAAAATTTGTGTACACGCCTCTGGCACGTCAAAAAGGCCATGTAAATACGTGCCAGCAATTTGATTATCGTGTGTAATGAAACCATCTTGCGTAAATCCCAGTGGATGGTTGCTAAAATGCAGAAACGGCTGTTCAAGTGCCTGACCAAACGAACGACCGGCATGGATTTCATAACCCGTTATCGACACCCGCTCACCATCAAGCAAACAATTCCCGGTTGCTTGAGTTAATACTTTCTCGACGCCAAGTTCCGTCACGATCTCGACCAGCTTTAATCCTGCAGTACTGATAGCAGAAGATTCAACCTGATGGGGATCACGAACTTCTTGACCTAGCATTTGCATACCGCCACAGATCCCCAACACTTTTCCACCATAACGAAGATGGCGTCTTATTTCGTCTGGCCAACTTTCATTCATTAAAAAAGTTAAGTCACCTGGCACATTTTTGCTGCCGGGCAAAATGATTAAATCCACCTCTCCAATGCATTCGGTATGACGAACATAACGCAAGTTAACGTGTGGGTTTAACCGTAAACTATCGAAATCGGTATGATTGCTAATATGAGGGAATAGCAACACGGCTATAGTTATTTGTGGATCTGCCACACGATTTTCAATTGCAATCGCATCTTCGGCATCAAGCGCTAAATCATGTAGATAAGGTAAGACCCCCAAAACCGGTTTGTTTGTGTAAGATTCAAGCCACTCTAACCCACTTTGCAACAAGGTGATATCACCACGAAAGCGGTTGATCACAAACCCTTTAACCAGTGCTTGTTCTTGTTTTGAGAGCAAAGCCAACGTACCAACGAGATGAGCAAAAACACCTCCTTTGTCAATGTCAGCAATCAAGATAACCGGCGCACTAACTTCGCAAGCAAACCCCATATTCGCGATATCGTTAGCGCGTAAGTTGATCTCAGCCGGACTGCCTGCCCCCTCCACTAAACACCACTCAAAGCATGTTGATAATCGCTCATGTGAATCAAGTACCGCTTGCATCGCAACCTTTTTATAATCGTGATAAGACGCGGCTTCCATATTTGAAATCGCCTTACCGTGGACGATCACTTGCGCGCCGGTGTCACTGTTTGGTTTAAGCAAAATTGGGTTAAAATCCGTCGACAGCGGTTGTTTTGCTGCAATAGCCTGCAACGCTTGGGCTCTGCCAATTTCGCCGCCATCGGGTGTCACAGCACTATTGAGCGCCATATTTTGAGGTTTAAATGGTGCGACTGACACGCCTTTACGCGCAAGGACTCGACAAAGCCCTGCAACTAACGTACTTTTCCCCGCGTCCGACGTGGTGCCTTGAACCATTAGTGTTTTCAACGTTCACTCCCCGCTTTCAGAGTAACGCTAAGCCCTGCCATCACGAAATCGACGCGTTCAGCAAATGCAGCAAGATCTTGGTGTAACCACCCTGACTCATCGACAAAGGTACGGCTTAACTCTCCAAGAGGTACGATGCCATGTCCGACTTCGTTACTGACTAAAAACAACGAATGCGTTGAGGTTTGAAGCGCTGATAACAGCTCACGTTTTGCATCTTGAAAAGCTGCTAAGCCTTTTTCACACAACCAATTCGATAACCAAAGTGTTAAACAATCGATGACGACAATACTTTGCTTTGGTAATGTTCCAAGCGTTGTCGAGAGGTTAAATGGTGTTTCTATCGTTTGCCAATGCGCATCACGCTCTTGCTGATGTCGCTCAATTCGCTCTCGCATTTCGTCGTCTTTTGCGCTCGCCGTGGCAACGTAATACAGCGGCCTATTTAATCGTACTGCAAGGGCTTTAGCTCGTGCCAGTGCCATTTTACTTTTACCTGAGCGAGCGCCTCCGATCAGCAGGGTAACACTCATTGCCATAACGCCACGAAATAGAGATACACGGCAACTTCATTTAATTGCTGAGCAGCGCCTAAACAATCCCCAGTGTAACCACCTAACTGTTTTTTAAACCAAAGTGAACACAAAAAACGAATAACAGAAAGTAAAACAATGAGGCCTGCAAAAAACCACATACTAAGTGGCGTGACAAACCAAAGAACAATCACAGTAATAAAGGCACTGTACCAGAGTAACTGTTCACTATCGCGTGATAGTTTCTTGGCAATCGGTTTTACCTTTGATAGTGCATCAGCTTGAACATACTTGAGTTTTTGGATCAAACTTGTCGCAAATGCACGGCTTAGAACATGTCCAAGAACTAACGCTACGAGCACAGGCCACAATTCGTCTGTTAAAGCCACTAAACTAAGGTATTTTACCAGTAGCAATATCATTAATGCAGCAGCCCCATACGTACCAAGGCGGCTATCTTTCATTATGGATAGTTTGTCTTCGTGCGACCAACCTCCTCCAAAGCCATCCCACACATCGGCAAAACCATCTTCATGAAAAGCACCGGTAAGTAAAAGCCCAATGGCTAAAACCAATGCGATCGAAATATCGGTTGGAAAAATACTGCTCAGCGCAACATAACTTAGACTCAACAGCAATCCGATTAAAAGCCCTACCAGCGCAAAGTAGCCACTAGACTCATTGAGCTCATAGTCGTTCACTTCACCCTCAACTTTCACCGGCAAACGAGTCAAAAAGATGGTCGCTAATTTAAAATGCTGTACATTAAAGTTCATTCATTTACCTCTAATACCTTCGCTTCACTGAAACTGGCCATATCATTATAAAATGCAGCTGCGCATTGTATTAACGGTAAAGCCAACGCGGCGCCTGTTCCCTCGCCTAAACGTAATGACAAGTTTAGTAATGCTTCAACGCCTAAATCTGCCAACATGGTTTTATGTGCGGCTTCGTCCGAGGTATGTGCGAACACGAGATAGTCTTTAACATTGGGTTCTATTTTGACCGCCAACATTGCCGCTGCTGTGGCGATAAAACCATCCACTATGACTATTTTTTGATGAACGCTTGCTCGTAACATTGCACCAACCAAGTGCACAATTTCAAAACCACCTAAGCGCCTTAATATTTCGATGGGGGAAGCAAGGTAAGAACCATGCAATGTCAGCGCTTGACGGATAAGCTTTTTCTTCTTCATAACGATGTCATCACTCACCCCAGTACCGCGTCCGACCGTTTCGTCCACACTTCGCCCTGTAATTGCGCAATAAATTGCCGCTGCGCTCGAGGTATTGCCAATCCCCATTTCACCAAACGCAAACACGTTTGTACCGTTCATGACAAACTTGTCTATCAATTCACTGACGTTAGCAAGGCCGAGTTCAACTTGCGCGGCTGTCATTGCACTCTCTAAATGAAATGGCGCCGTACTCTCACCTAATCGCGATGAATAAACATTTAACTCTTTTGCTGGCTCCTTTAATATACCGCAGTCAACAACAGTGAGATGCCAACTTAACGTTCGACAAAACGCATTGATTGCAGCGCCACCGTGAGCAAAGTTCGCAACCATTTGAGTGGTAACTTCACTTGGTGCAATTGATACACCTTCGCGGGCAATGCCATGATCCCCAGCAAAAACAATCATGGTAGGCGCTTCTAGGTGGATTTTCTGTGACCTACTATCGGTTAAAACCAATGCCAATTGTTTTGCAAGTGTTTCAAGTTGACCAAGCGCACCGAGCGGCTTAGTTTTAGAATCAAGGTGCGTTTGAACAGCATGCTCATGAGTTCGATTCAGTTTTGGTACACTGAAGTGTTGGCGAAAATCCATTACGTTCGGGCCTTAGTTCTAAGTAACAGTAATAAAAGGAAAAATACACTGCCCGTCGACGCGGTGATCACGCCAACAGGCAATTCTTGGTTTTCAATTAAAGATCGAGCCAGTACATCGACCCATAACATAAACAATCCGCCACTTAAAAACGTAGCCAATAGTCCACTCGAACGCGTTTGAGATAGAAAGAAACGCACGATATGGGGGATCATTAATCCGACAAAGCCGACGCCCCCGCAGCTTGCAACTAATACAGCGGTGATCAAAGAACTTAATAACAACATCACAATGCGTAACTTGCTTGCATTCACACCTACCGTTGTTGCACTTTCATCGCCAAGCAACAACGCATTTAAAGGACGTCGCATAACCATCAATATGACACAGGCACTGAACACAACAGTTACAGGTAACCATAACCATTGCCAATCTGCGCGTGAAAAACTACCTAGATTCCAAAATAAAATAGCGCTTATGGCTTCTGGATCAGTCCAATACAATAACAAACTCGTTAGTGCACTAAATAAAAACGACAACGCCACACCAGCTAAAAGCAAAATATCGACCTGTGAACTACGTGCACTGAGCGCAATACCGAGCAACAAGGTTACAGAAAGCATACTTCCAGCAAAGGCCGACCCTGCCAAAAACAACCCCGATTGGATACCTGTGATTGAAAACAAAACCACCACGCCAAAAGAAGCCCCCGAAGAAATCCCGAATAAATAAGGATCGGCAAGCGGGTTACGAGTGACCGTTTGTAACATCACGCCCGCAAGAGCAAGACCCGCGCCTGCACAAAAAGCCAAAATGGCCCGAGGAAGGCGTAACTCTATAATAATTTTATTCGTTAATGACTGATAGTCATTTGACGTGAGCGCAGAAAAGACATCACTGACTGACAAGGTTACAGCGCCAAGCGAGAGCGAACTTAAAAAACTGATAAAAATCAGACACAAAAGCAAAATAATAAAGGCGGTTTGTGTCCATTTACTGCGCGCCATCTTAACGATACCCATAAAAATAACGTATATGAGGGATTTTATGCGCCGCATTCGCAAACTGGCATGCGACTGCCTCAACATGCGCGCACACCGCAAATACCTCACTTAGGGTCGTCTCGGTTATAACTTCTAGCGGTTTTCCTGATGCCACAAGTTTTCCTTTTTTTAATACCAGAAGCTCATCACAAATTGCCCCGGCTAAATTTAAATCATGAAAGGACGCGAGTACGGTCACTTGCATGGCCTTAGCGAGTTCCATGATTTGTATTTGGTATTTCACATCTAAATGACTAGTAGGCTCATCCATGATCAGCAATTCGGGCTGTTGCACCATCGCTTTAGCAATCATAACTCGCTGTTTTTCACCACCAGAAAGCTGCATGTACGTCTGATGTACTTTGTCTATCAAGCCCACCGCGACAAGCGCATCGTGAGCAAGTTGCTTATCGTGTGAAGATAACGCGCTAAATAGCGGCTTATGTGGTGTTCTGCCCATTAAGACAACGTCTTCTACCACCAAATTGAAGTCATTTGCCACTTCTTGTAATACAACCGCGACAGATTGAGAAAAGTGCTTAAGTGATAATGCACTCAATGACACACCCGCATAACAAATTTCACCGTGACTTGGGCTTAAATAGCGATATAAACAACGCAGTAACGTCGACTTTCCCGCTCCATTAGGGCCAATTAGACCAACAAAAGATCCTCTTCGAATCATAAAAGAGACATCTTCTAATAGACACAGCTCACCTTTTTGCACAGATAGGTTCGATACTGAAAACAGTACATCGTCCTTACGCGAAGCAGCTTGTGTCATAGATAGGGCATCCAAAGTAAACAGTAAAAAATACGGGCATTTACTTCTTGCTGCAGGGACTCAAAGAGAGCCAATGTCGATGGCATCAGGAAGGTAGTTTAAGTACGCCCGCTCAAACTCTCATTTTAGCCTTGGTATCTGACTTATGCGTTTGCATTTACAGTTGCGGGGACAGTGAAGGACTTACACCTTCTTCCCAATATCTGCCAAAATGATAATTGCGCCGACATTATGTAGTCTAGACGTCTAAAATACAACTTTAGGCCACGCCTTTGCGTTTTCATCAACAAGCACGACGACCTTTAGCTGACTTAGATAACCAATTTCTAGATTAGCGAGTTGTTGACCTGTTGGCTTCGTTACCCCCATTAAATGCAATAATAGTAGTTTCATTACACCTGCATGAGTTACAAAAGCAAACGTCTGATTGTTCGGGCTTGTCACTAATTCAGTTAAGAATTGCGTCCACCACGTCATCACACGAGTATGAAAGTGCACCATGGATTCACCCTGTGGCGGCTTGGTAGACCATGGATCGTGCCAAAAGTCGCCCAATGTTGAGTTTTCTTGCCATAATTGCTCATAAGGCACGCCATCCCAACAACCAAAGTCAAACTCTCGCAGTGCGGGTTCGATAGAGCATTGCCCAAAAGGAAATAACCGTGACGCGGTCTCGGTACAGCGTTTTAAAGGCGAACTGATAAGGTTAATGTGGGAATTATGGGAGATTGGTTTGATCTCATAGGTTGGATCAATGCTAATGTTCGTTTTACCAAGCAAAACCCCTGTTTTGATCGGTTTAGCATGTCGAAAAAAATGTAAAACGTGCTGTCTGTTCATAAACACATCAACACGTTTTTAAGTGCATCACGACAGCGTTTGCACCTTATAGGATCTGATTGTCTTTCCATACCTGTTCTTTCGCCAAACGTTTTTTACGTTTGTCACAAGGATCGTCGCAATCGCACACTTTGTCGATCCCAACCGACCCCAAACCACCACAACTGCTGGCCATGGCCTTTTTCTGAACAATTACACCCACTGCCATTGCAAGTACAATCAGCACCAGTAAACCAAACGTGAGAAGAATTAATGACATTGCTACAACCCTTTAAAACAAAGCCTGATAGTAAGATCAGGCTGGCAACGGACCAGTGTGATTTTATCATCACATTGGCTTAATACCAATTCACATCAAAAAGGAAATGCTAAAGAAACCTTTTTCGATGATACGCCTAAGTATAACGTGGTTAAATTCCGCTCACAAATAAGGTTTAAATGCACTGCTCGACCACGTTTCAATCCCAGACGGCGTTTTACTCATTAAATATACGGGTAACTGATTGATCTCCGCATATTCTTTCGCGCGCTCCATCCCCATCACGGTTAATGCAGTCGCGAGCCCATCTGCCGTCATAGCAGAAGGATGTAGTACGGTAACCGACACTAGATCGTGCTTAATGGGCATGCCGGTTTGCGGGTCAATCAAGTGCGTATAGATTTCACCATCCATCTCGTAAAAAATACGATAATCACCGGAAGTCGCTATCCCATTGTTACCTGGTTCTAACACGCGGTGCACTTGACGCTGACCTGCAGGAGCATCAGGTTGTTCAATTGCAATACGCCACGGCTCGTTGTCTGCCTTGCGTCCAGATACACGCAATTCCCCCCCTATTTCAACCATGTAATTGGTAATGCCATGTTGCTCTATCAACTGGGCCACTCTGTCTATACCATACCCTTTTGCTATGGCAGAAAACGACAAGCGCAAACCATCTACGGACTTACTCAATCCATCCGTAGTGAGAGTCAATTTATCAACCCCAATTTTCGCTATCATTTGACTGAGTTGTTCATCACTTGGGCGATGTGCGGGACGCTTATCTGGGCCAAATCCCCACAAATCAATCAATGGGCCCATCGTTACATCTAGGGTTTTTGCTGATTGACCAATCCGAATCGACTCTTCAACCACAATGCGAAAATCTTGCGATATCGGCATCTGGATGTTTGCTGCAAGTGCATTAAACTGATTGATTTCAGAATCAGGAATGTAGGTAGACATTGATTGGTTGACAGCGATTAAAGCTGCATCGACTTTTGCCTGTAAATCGCCCTGAGTAATTGCTGTCTCACCTAGGAATAATTTGATGTTGTAGGTCGTCCCCATCGTTTTCCCATGCATTTCAAGCATTGTATTAGAAGGTGAAGGCTGACAACCTGCTAAGCCAAAAAGCACTAAAGTGAAAAATACACTCAATAGTGCGGTGCACTTTTTCATTCTCTCTCCCATTTAAACTAAAAAAGAACCCCCAAGCAGGTGCTTAGGGGTTCTTTATGCAAATCAAATCATATGCACTTTGATGGATTAGCCACCGAAATCATCCAATAGGATGTTTTCGTCTTCAACACCTAAATCTTTTAGCATGTTGATCACTGCGGCGTTCATCATTGGTGGTCCACACATATAGAACTCACAATCTTCTGGTGCTTCGTGATCCTTTAAATAGTTCTCGAAAAGAACATTATGGATAAAGCCAGTGTAACCTTCCCAGTTATCCTCTGGTTGAGGATCTGAAAGCGCTACGTGCCATTGGAAGTTATCGTTCTCTGCAGCTAAGCCATCGAAATCTTCTACGTAGAACATTTCACGCTTAGAACGTGCACCGTACCAGAATGACATCTTACGCTTAGAGTTAAGACGCTTTAACTGGTCGAAAATATGTGAACGCATTGGTGCCATACCTGCACCACCACCTACGAATACCATCTCTGCATCGGTTTCTTTGGCGAAGAACTCACCGAATGGACCAGAAATAGTCACCTTATCACCCGCTTTAAGTGACCAAATGTACGATGACATTTTACCACATGGCAATGATAGGTTGTTTGGTGGCGGAGTCGCGATACGCACGTTAAGCATAATGATGCCAAACTCTTCTGGGTAGTTCGCCATTGAGTAAGCACGGATTGTTGGCTCATCAACTTTAGACTCAAGCTTAAAGAAGCCAAAGCGTTCCCAATCACCACGATACTTATCTGGAACATCGAAATCGGCATATTTAACATGGTGAGCTGGCGCTTCAATTTGGATATAACCACCCGCACGGAATGGAACCACTTCACCATCTGGAATACCAAGCTTAAGTTCTTTAATGAACGTTGCTTTGTTATCGTTAGAGATAACTGTACATTCCCACTTTTTAACCCCGAAGATGGACTCTTCAAGTTCGATTTCCATGTCAGACTTAACGTTAACCTGACACGCTAAACGACAACCTTCACGTGCTTCACCTTTTGAAATATGGTCAAGCTCAGTTGGAAGAATATCGCCACCGCCTGAATGAATGTGAACACGGCATTGGCCACATGAGCCACCACCACCACAAGCTGATGATACGAAAATACCAGAATCCGCAAGTGCACCAAGTAATTTGCCACCTGCACCGATCTTGATTGCTTTTTCAGGATCGCCATTGATACCGATAGTCACATCACCTTCAGCAACTAATTTAGATTTAGCTGCGATGATAATAAGTACTAGCATTACTACGATAGCAATGAAAATACCTACGCCTAAATAAACCTCTAGCATGATTTCTCCTCGCTACCTTACAGTGAAATACCAGAGAAAGACATGAAGCCCAGACCCATTAGACCTACAGTAATAAAGGTAATACCTAAACCACGAAGACCATCAGGAACGTCTGCATACTTCATCTTCTCACGGATACCTGCTAGTAATACAATAGCAAGTGCCCAACCAACACCTGAGCCAATACCGTAGATAACTGATTCACCGAAGCTGTAGTTACGCTCAACCATGAACGCAACCGCACCGAATATCGCACAGTTAACTGTGATTAGCGGAAGGAAGATACCAAGTGCGTTATAAAGTGCAGGGAAGTACTTGTCTAACGTCATCTCTAAGATTTGTACTAACGCCGCAATTACACCGATGAAGGTTAAGAATTTTAAGAAGCTCAAATCAGCTTCTGCAAAACCCATCCATTCCAGTGCACCTGGTGCTAGGATTGCGTGATAAACCAAGTTGTTTACTGGTACCGAAATACCAAGTACCGCAACAACGGCTACACCTAAACCTAGGGCTGTAGTTACTTTCTTAGATACCGCTAAGAACGTACACATACCTAAGAAGAAAGATAATGCTAAGTTTTCAATGAAAACCGCTTTAACGAATAAGCTAATATAATGTTCCATCTTTCTCCCCTTACGCCTTCGCTTCTACTTGGTCTTTCTTATAGGTACGAAGTACCCAAATAATCAAACCAATGATGAAGAATGAGCTTGGCGGAAGAATCAATAGGCCCATTGGTTGATACCACCCACCTTCTGCAACAAGAGGTAGAATTTCAACACCAAATAATGTACCAGAACCACCTAGTTCACGAATAAACGCAACCGTTAATAGGATAAATGAATAACCTAAACCATTACCAATGCCGTCAAGGAATGACATCATCGGAGGCGATTTCATCGCGTAAGCTTCTGCACGACCCATTACGATACAGTTAGTAATGATCAAACCAACGAATACCGATAACTCTTTCGCTGTTGCATAAACAAATGCTTGAAGGGTTTGGTCTACCACGATTACCAATGAAGCAATAATCGTCATCTGCACGATAATACGAACGCTTGATGGAATATGGTTACGAATCATCGAGATAAATAAGCTAGAAAACGCCGTTACCAATGTCAGTGCGATTGACATGATAAGCGCCTTTTCCATTTTAGAGGTTACTGCTAGCGCAGAACAAATACCCAATACTTGTAGCGCGATCGGGTTATTTGCAAACACTGGACCTAACAGAACTTGCTTCATTTCTTTTGAATTAGCCATTAGTTCAATTCTCCTTTACGTACTTTCGCAAGGAATGGACCGAATGCTTTATCGCTAGTCCAGAAATCTACTGTGTTATCAACACCATTTGATGTTAACGTTGCACCAGATAGACCATCAACCTTATGTTGATTGCCTTCAGCACCACTTTTCACAATATCAAGCGGAAGTGATTTACCCTCGAACATCGCTGTCCATTTCGGGTTTTGGATCTCACCACCAAGACCTGGTGTTTCGTTGTGCTTGTAGAAGTTGATTGACTTGACCGTCTGGCCATCCGCTTCTAGCGCTAAGAAACCGTACATAATACCCCAAAGGCCATAACCTTGGATTGGTAGTACGATAGTCTGGATAGTGCCCGCTTCGTTACGTGCAAAATAAACTGGCGAATTTGACGTCATGCGTTGAACACCAGCTTTGTCGTCTGCTTTGTCTAGCTTGAAGCTACGCTTGGCATCGTACTTCGTTGCTTCAAAGTCAAACGTTGCCGCATCTTCTTCAACGAACTCACCAGTTTCAATGTTAATCACGCGTGGCTCGATGTTTTTAGCAAATGTGCTAGCTACATCTTCAACTTCACCAAAGCCTGAAACAAGAAGAATATTTCGTTGAATATCTGCATCTTTACTTGCTTTTTGAAGTGGACGAAGCTGTACAGACGCTGTCGCAACAACGATAGCACACACTAAACAAAGGCCAACTACAACGCCTAATGTTCTGCCTACTGTTTCTTTCTTAGCCACGAGCTAATCTCCTCTTCACGTTTGACTGCACTACAAAGTGGTCAAATAGCGGCGCGAATAAGTTAGCGAAAAGAATTGCTAACATCATGCCTTCTGGGTAGGCAGGGTTTACAACACGGATCATAACAACCATGAAACCGATAAGTGCACCGTATGCCCATTTGCCTTTGTCTGTGAATGAAGCTGAAACAGGATCGGTAGCCATGAAGAACATACCAAATGCAAAACCACCTAATACAAGGTGCCAATGCCAAGGCATTGCAAATGCAGCGTTCGTTTCAGAGCCAACCATATTTAAGAAAGTTGCTGTCACAACCATACCTAGGAATGTACCTAGTACGATTCGCCATGATGCAATACGAGCGTAAATTAGGAACAAACCACCGATCATTAGAGCAAGCGTTGAAGTTTCACCAACTGAACCTTGAATAAAGCCGTAGAATGAATCCCACCAAATCGCCATGTCATTGTAATCAAGGCTTCCAGCACCTGCTTGGCTTAAGTACGTTGCACCAGAAAATGAATCTACTGCTGTCCATACTTTATCACCTGAGATTTGTGCTGGGTAAGCAAAGAACAAAAATGCACGACCTGCTAATGCTGGGTTTAAGAAGTTACGACCTGTACCACCGAATACTTCTTTTGCAATTACAACACCAAATGTGATACCCAATGCAACTTGCCAAAGCGGGATCGTTGCAGGCAGGATAAGTGCAAAAAGAACTGACGTTACGAAGAAGCCTTCGTTAACTTCATGCTTACGAATTGACGCGAAAAGGACTTCCCAGAAACCACCGACAATAAACGTTGTTGCGTAGATTGGGAGGAAGAAACACGCACCATAGAACATCTTAGCGCCCCAACCGGAGTCTGCCGTGAGTTCACCGCCAAACAGTTGGAACAAACCAACCTGCCAGCTATTTGCTAGTTCAAAACCGTTAGCCAGTGCGATCGCCGCTTGGTGACCGATGTTGAACATACCAAAGAACATTGCAGGGAATGTCGCCATCCAGACAAGGATCATGATACGTTTTAAATCAATGTTATCACGAACGTGCGTTGCACCTTTATTTACATACCCTGGTGTGTAAAAAATAGTTGCTACAGCTTCGTATAACGCATACCACTTTTCATGCTTACCGCCTGGTTCAAAGTGGGGTTCGATATCTTCTAAAAATTTCTTTAAGGCCATGGTCTTAACCTTCCTTCTCGATAGTCGTCAAGCAATCACGAAGGATTGAACCGTACTCATATTTACCTGGGCAAACAAAAGTACACAGTGCCAAATCTTCTTCATCTAGCTCTAACGCACCTAGCGCGATTGCACCATCTAAATCACGTGAAATAAGATCACGTAGTAAAGGTGTTGGCAAAATATCGAGAGGCATCACACGCTCATAGTTACCGATTGGCACCATCGCACGCTTAGAACCACCGGTCGATGTTGTCATTTTGAAAACGCGACTTGGTGCTAAATGAGCAAGGAACGAGCGAGTTACAGAGAACTTGTCGCTACCTGGCGCAATCCAGCCAAACAGCTCTTTTTCACGACCTTCAAGAAGCACGGAAACTTGAACATGATAACGACCAAGAAATGCGTGAGGGCCTGACGCTGTTTTACCAGCCAACACCGAACCAGAGATGATACGGTTGTCGCCTTCTTCCAGTTCACCGGAGACAAAATCCGTCAGTGATGCACCGAGTACTGTGCGAACCAAACGAGGATTCTTAACACGAGGACCTGCTAACGACACGACGCGTTCTGCTGAAATCTCACCAGTTAGGAACAGCTTACCGAACGCGATAACGTCTTGGTAACCTAAGTGCCAAACTTGCTTGCTTGCAGAAACTGGGTCTAAAAAGTGAATGTGTGTACCGACGTTACCCGCTGGGTGAAGGCCCGCAAACTCATGCACTTCAACTTGTGAAATCGCAGAACTTGGGATTTTCGCACCCGCTTTTTTACAAACGAACACTTTACCATCTGTAAGACGAGAAACCACAGCAAGACCTGCTTCAAACGCTTCCACGTTTTCCGCAATAATCACTGCAGGATCTGCCGCGAGAGGGTTCGTGTCGATTGCGGTAACGAAGATAGAGCTTGGTGTTGCCTCTAACGCTGCAACACGGCTGAACGGACGAACGCGCAGAGCAGGCCATTGACCTGATTCTACTAGGATACTTTTAACTTTTTCGCGCTCTAAGCTCGCAAGCTCATTTGCAGCGAATTTATCAAAAGTGACCTGCTCGTTACCGCTCACTTCAATCACAACAGATTGAAGTACGCGCTTCGCACCACGGTTGATTTCCTTAACTACACCAGAAGCTGGCGCAGTGAACTTGACGCCTGGGTTCTTTTTGTCTTCAAAAAGAACTTGGCCTTTTTTGACTTGGTCATCCACGCGAACATGCATGGTTGGACGCATACCAATAAACTCTTCACCTAACACAGCTACTCGTTTGACAGCTGGGCCGTCATGAATAACTTGTTGAGGTGCGCCCTCTATCGGTAAATCCAGACCTTTTTTTATGTTGATCATACGCACTTGCATTACATTAATGGAAAGAAACTGAATAATCTTTGTTCACCATAACGCTTTATTCAAGTAATTCGACAGGATTTTAATCACAACTCTGCCGACGCCCCTTTGTAGCATTATGATAAAGACCTTATAAATTTCTCTGATTTTAACATTAATCCCCCCCACTATGCGAGGGAAAATGTAAAATTAATCAGTGAAACAACGTGTTTTGCTTAATGTTCATTAGTAGAATAATGGTCAATCAAGACCAAGGTCGTATTGCAACCTCAAGGACCATTTTTGGCTGACTGAAAGAAAATCAAACTAACAAATGAAAAAGCCGCTTGAAGCGGCTTTAAAGATTAAATTATCAACGCTAAACGCATTATACCAAACCGTTGATGGCTACTTCAGGATTTACATCTGCATCATAATCGACAGAATCAATTCCAAAGCCAAATAAACGTAAGAATTCACTATTGTAACCAGCGTAATCAGTTAATTCGTCAATGGTGTCTGTTGTCGTTGCGTCCCAGATTACTTTTATTTTCGCCTGTATGTCGTCGTCTAGTTCTTTGTAATTTTGGAACAAATGACCATCTTGGTCGAAGCGCGGCGTTTCTGCAAATAAATTTTCCTTAAATAACCCATAGATTTGCTCAATCGTCCCTTCATAAATTCCTTGTTCTTTTGTCACTTTAAATAGGGCTGAAATATACAATGGCATAATTGGAATAGCTGAACTCGACTGAGTTACCACTGCATTAAGGGATGCGACGTAAGCCTCACCGTTGATAGTAGCTGTTTTGTCATTTAGCGCTTTTGCTACTCGATCGAGATCTTCTTTGGCTTTACCTATGGTCGCATGTCCATAAATTGGCCAAGTAAGCTCTTTACCTATATAAGTGTAAGCAGCTGTTTTAAAGCCATTTTCTAAGACGCCTGCAGCTTGAAGCGCATCAATCCACAACTCCCAGTCTTCACCACCCATTACTTTAATCGTATTTGCGATTTCATCTTCATTTGCAGCTTCTACCGTCACTTCGTCAATAATACGTTTAGACGTATTTAAGTTTTTCGTCGTAACCGTTTTGCCAATCGGCTTTAATACTGACGAGTGTGTTACTCCAGTTTTTGGATCAGTACGACGTGGCGATGCTAATGAATACACGACCAAATCGATCTTACCCATTTCCGCTTTGATCACATCGATCGTTTTTTGCTTTATTTCATCAGAAAACGCATCACCATTAATGCTTTTTGACCAAAGTCCTTCTGCATCAGCAGCAGCTTGAAACGCGGCTGTGTTATACCAACCAGCCGATGCCGTTTTCTTTTCTGTACCTTCTTTTTCGAAGAATATACCTAACGTTTTCGCTCCGCTTCCAAATGCTGCTGTAATACGTGATGCTAAACCGTACCCAGTAGAAGCACCGATCACTAATACATTTTTCGGGCCATTGGCCAATTTACCTTGCGACTTTACAAAATCAATTTGTTCTTGAACGTGCGCAGCACATCCTGCTGGGTGGGCATTAGTACAAATAAAACCACGAACTTTCGGCTGAATAACCATGCTAAATCCTATTTTCGTCTTTTTGCTTTTAGAAAAACTTTCCTAGTTTACTGGCAGATCGTAAAAGATCAGATCTGATCAGCTATCAATCGAACTGAGAACCACCTCGACATGAGGGTGAATCAGGTGCACTTTGTTTACGCTCATTAAATTCTTCAGGTGTATACGCATGAATTGCAAGTGCATGAATTTCATTCGCGAGTTCAAAAGCTACCGCCGCATTAATTGCACGGTGGCGCTGTAATAATCGTTGTCCGTGAAAAGATTGACTAACACAAATCACTTTAAAATGTGAGTCCTCACCACGACTATGCATATGGCTTTCATTTTGAACGTCTACTACTTCACAGTCGATAGCCGCCTGAATTTTATTGCGAAGTATTTCTTGCATCGACATCTTAATCCCTCCCAAAATATATGACCCAATCGCCTGTAAATTCTTGCTGAAATCAAGCTTCTTCAAATAGATTGGTACGTACTATACCGAGGGAGGGTGCGCGATACAACGGAAGGTAAGGTTAATTCGTCCATCTGCTACCTTGCTTTGCTTGGGTAAACAATGGACGTAGTCACGTTGACTCGTGCCAGACATGATAAGCGCACTGCCATGTTCTAACATCACATTCCAAACTTCTTTAGTCCGGCGATGCTTTATTGAAAACTTACGTGCAGCTCCTAAAGATACTGAAATAATAGTAGGCGACTCTCCCAGTTCAGGTTCATCATCGGCATGCCACCCCATCGTATCAAAACCATTGCGATAGTAATTAAGCAAAAGTGCATTAAATGAACGACCAAACTGTGTTTCAAGACGAGCCCGCATGGCGCTCAACGGGGCCAACCATGGTTCTGGCATTAAATTTAACTCTGAATATTGATAATTCAGCCCTGAGTCAGCGATATAGCATTGTAATCGAGGAATAGCATGCCACTTACCATAAACTTTTATTTGTGGTTGCGTCCAAGACAATTGATCTCGTAAGTGCTCATATAAAGACCACGCTTTGTCGACGCTTATAACCGGCATAATGTAGTCAAAACCATCTGGTAAGTCTGGTTTTTGCAAAAAATCAAACATGGTATAATCCGAATTCAAGTACGACAACGAATAACAATATGCAAACTGAAGCACGATTAGGTGAGAAACAGTATACGTTACATCGTTTCCCATTAGACCAGAAAAACCGCAGTCTCCAAGCTTGGGATTCTGCCGATGAACTCATTCTAGAGCATATTACAACGCTCAAGACGAGTCCGCTCCATGTGCTCGTCATTAATGATGCCTTTGGTGCGTTAGCCTGCGCAATTGAGAGTCCAAAATTAACCTGGTGTTCTGACTCGTATATTAGTACTCAAGCCACGAAGCACAATCTTAATGAAAACGCGCTAAGCCAAAAAACCATCGAATTCCAATCGAGTTTAGCGACACTACCTAAAAGTATTGACCTTGTCGTCATTAAGTTGCCAAAAAATAACGGCTACTTAGCCGCGATATTACAACAGCTTGCTCGAGAACTTGAGGATAACACGCCAGTATTGATAGCCGCTAAAGCTAGAGATATACATAGTTCTACATTAAAATTAATCGGCAAATATCTTCATGAACCCACGACGAGTTTAGCCGTAAAGAAATCTCGTTTAGTTTTTGCCTCTACAACACAAAGTAAAATCAACGAAACCAATACGATTGTTACTTGGCCACTTGAAAATACTCCTTTCGTTATTCACAATCACGCCAACGTGTTTTCGCGAGATTCTCTCGATATCGGCGCTCGGTTTTTTATGAATTATTTACCACAAGGTAAAAAACCGCTCCATGTAGTGGATTTAGGGTGTGGTAATGGCGTAATTGGCTTAAGTGTTTTACAAAAAATGCCAAATGCCAAAGTGACTTTTATAGATGAATCCCATATGGCTGTTGCATCTGCACAATTAAACGTTGAAGAAAATCTCCTCCCCCGAGTATCTGATTGTCAATTTATTCAAGGTGATTGCCTTAGTGATTTCCAATCCAACTCAGTGGACTTAGTTTTATGCAATCCCCCCTTCCACCAAGCACAAGCCATTACAGATCACATTGCATGGCAAATGTTTGTTGAAGCGAAGAAAGCATTAAAAGTAGGCGGTGAGCTTCGTATCATTGGTAATCGACACTTAGGTTACGATGAAAAGCTCAAACGCTTATTCGATAACTGTAAACTGCTCGGCAGTAATAAAAAATTTGTTGTTCTTAGCGCTCAAAAGCGAGGCTTTTAAATGAAATCAATAGTTACTTTAGCTCTTGTTACTACTCTTTTAGTTGGCTGTACTGCTCCTTTACGTACAGTAATACTTTCTCCTGCTTACCCAGATGGCTTTACACAAAAATTAAACAAAACCATCAAAGTCGATGTACTTGATCATCGTGCAAGTAAATTCTCAATAAAAGTGATCGATCAAGAACCACAAATCTATTTGCCCCACTCTGAATTACCTGTCACGGTGAAAGAAGTGTTGACTACGGCACTCCTTAGCCAAAATGCCAAAATCGATGACTTTGCACCAACTAAAATCACGCTTGTGATTAAATCACTCAGTGCTCAAGTTAGAGAGAGTATGTCTCAACACAGCAGTGATGCATATGCTGAATTTGAAGTTCGCATCGACAATGGCCAACGTCAATTTACTAAAGTATTTACTGGCAAAGGTGAATTAAATGGGCCTTTGAAACACGAGCAATCTAAAATCGAAGCGCAATTGAATAGTATCATTGTACAAACAGTTCAACGTATTATGCGTGACAGTGAGATCGCGACTTTTCTACAGGAGTAAATAATGAAATCTTGGCTTATCGCCCTTTTTATCACCTTTTTTAGTGCCGTTTCAGTGGCAGCCGTTGATGGCAAATTTGTACAAAAAGACAATTTGTTTCCACGAGTAAAAATAAATACCAGCTTAGGCCATATTGTTATTGAATTGGATCGCATGCGAGCACCACTCACCGTCAATAATTTTTTAACCTACGTAGCAAATGGCGATTATAAAGGGGCGGTATTTCACCGCGTAGAGCGTGATGAAGCCAATGATAAAGATTTCGTTATACAAGGTGGGGGCTATGACAAAGACTATGATGGTATGTTTGAACGAGCCCCTATTTTTAATGAAAGTGGTAATGGCCTGCGCAATGATTTATATACCATCGCTATGGCATACCAAGACAACAAACCGCATAGCGCAACACGTCAATTCTTTTTCAATATGGAAGATAATGACCATTTAAACCCAGGTAAAGGCTGGGGATTTGCCGTATTTGGTTATGCAGTTGAAGGTACAGACACCCTCGACAAAATTATGAAAGTTGCAACCGGCTACAATCAAAAGCTCGGGTATTCGTTTATCCCAAAAGAACCAGTCATTATCTTCAACATGGAAGTACTTGAAAGCGAGTTTTAAAAAACCTAAGGCCAACAATGACCCTGACTAACGTCCGTAATTATTTACAGCAGCTTATCGACGATAAGCGCTTAGCGACCATTTTTGCTTTTGGTATAGCCAGCGGCTTTCCTTGGGTACTTATTGGTTCCGTGATGTCGGCTTGGCTCAAAGATGAAGGGCTAAGTCGCAGTATGATCGGCTTATTTGGCATTGTGTTTGGCGCTTACACTATTAACTTTCTGTGGTCTCCATTACTTGACCGGGTACAACTACCGTTTCTTTATCGTTGGCTAGGGCAGCGACGTAGTTGGATTTTACTTTGCCAGATAATCGCTGTTCTGGCGACATTGAGCTTAGCTACACTCGATATTCAGCACGATCTCTTTTTTGTTGCGCTTGCTTGCTTAATTATTGCAATAGCCTGTGCAACCCAAGACATCGCAATTGATGGGTTTCGCGTCGATTGTTTTTTAGAAAATGAGCAAGACAAAATATCGACTGCTGCCGCAATGGCTACTTCGGGTTGGTGGACAGGCTATGCCCTACTTGGTGCCATTCCGTTTTTCTTAGCCGATTTGCCTGGGGTACATTGGCCTCAAATTTATGCTGTATTAGGTTGTATCTTTGCATTGCTGATTATTGTCACATTCGTAGCAAAAGAACCTCAGAGTCACCGGGAGCGGACGCAAGCCGACTTGGAAGCAAGATATCAAGCAACCCTTGGTCAACAACATTCTACCTCCGCGCGCTTATTGGCATGGTTCGCCGTTACCTTAATCGAGCCATTTACCAGCTTTTTTAAACGTAACGGGGTAAAAACCGCACTTGCCCTTATATTGTTCATTTTCCTATTCAAGATTGGCGAATCCATCCTTGGTCGGATGTCGATTGTCTTTTACAAAGAAATTGGCTTTAGTAATTCGCAAATTGCACAATATTCCAAATTGGGCAGCGGACTCATCACTATTATTTTTGCGCTACTTGGAAGTTTATTCAATCAGCGCTATGGCATAGTTAAAGGTTTATTTATCAGTGGAATGGCAATGGCTGCATCAAATCTAATGTTTTCATGGATAGCGATTGCTGGTCCAAAAGAATCGTTGTATTTTGCCGCTATCGTTATCGATGGATTTACACAAGCTTGGTCATTGGTTGCGCTTGTGGCCTTTATTAGCATGCTTTGTGATAGAGCGTTTAGTGCGACGCACTACGCGTTGTTAGCGTCGATTGGTAGTTTTGGACGGACCGTTGTATCGAGCTATAGCGGCGTGATCATAGACGATTGGCTTGATGGAGACTGGGCACTCTTTTTCATTTTAACGGCACTTATGGTGTTACCTTCATTGCTGTTTTTGTATTTGATTAGACACAAACTCTATGAGATTGAACGACGCGCAAAATGTGAGGGCTGATTAGTTACTTAAAGAAACAACTTAACGCGTGCTTCCTTGCACTTGCGTAATTCACATTTTAGCGATTACGCTTCGTCTTTAAGTAAATTTAGACCTTCATATGGGTCAACTTCTAACGCTTCACAGTAACGTAAGAATTCAATCACGTCTAAACGACGTTCTTGATTTTCAATTTTACCGATAAAAGAGTGTGGTGTTCCTAGCACTTGAGCTAGACTGCGCATAGTATGACCTTTTTCTTGACGTTTCGTCTTAAGCCATTTGGTTAGTTTACCGTTTTCTTCTGAAGAAACCGTTTTACCCATCATAAAATACATCTCCTACTAGATGATTGGTTATAAAAGTTTGCGTGAAATATGCCCGTTTCACGCAGACCTGTAATGTATACCAGAGAATCAAAGACAGCAAATGCTTACTTTTTTTAGACCCATTTTAGGTATAGACTATTATTGAAATGATGCACAAAGAATTTTTATTTTTCTTTTTAATTTGCAACATAAGATCTTTGAATGTAAATAGCTTGAAAACAAAACCTAATTTTGACGCTCTTTACACCAACTTGACGCACCACTCTAACAAAAAAGTAAACAAATGTACCAGTATTTGAAATAATTTATTTTTCTAAAAAAAACGAATTTAACGAACATAGACTCTAAAGGCTTGTCTATCGTAGACTATAACTATCAATAAATAGGGTTTTGGAAAACGAATGATTCGACTCTTATTTCTGCTTCCGGTTGTGCTTTGTATCGCTTGGTACTTTTTTCTACGCTGTAATAACGTGCCAATAAAACAAGGTAAGAAAGGCTTTATTAATATTCTATTATTCTCTACGTTTGTGTTGGGTTTCTTCGTATTAATGATGCACTTAACTCAAGCTTAAAAGTATACCCATTCAACGTGAAGGTGCCTGTTCGGCGAGAATGTCTCGATCCAAGATCCAGTGCTGCGTTTCGTCGCCGACAAATTATTGCTAAACCGGCGCTTGATATAAAAACGCCGACTCAACGTCGGCGATAAAAAAACTATTTTGTTGCCTTTCGTTTAAAAGGCTCTGCGTACATTGCTAGCACTTGCTCGCGAAGCTCTGATGGCACGGCACTTATCCACTGTTCAAAACGCTGTTTTTCAATGCCACTCACTTTATCTGTTTCACCAACTGCTAAGAAGTTCGTTGAATGAAGGTGATATTGTGCCAGAATTTGCTGATCAATTTCATCGGCAAGTGCTTCTGGGTTATCCACTTGCGTGTGAATAGGTTGGCCAAAAGCAACATGGACATTTCCTTTATCTGAGCTAAATCCATCAAAGATACTAGCAATATCTTCACCTTTTGCTTTTATATACGTTCCGTGTAGCTTTTTGTGAACTAATTCTCGCGCTTTTGCTATTGCGCAAGGTTCAAATTGATACGAAATTGAAACCGGTACTAGGTTCAGTTTATTGACATATTCAGCAAATGGTAACTTTAACTTTCGACCTTGTAACTGCAGCATTTTTAATAACGCCGGATCCGTAAAATCCACGCCGTCTTTCGCTCGTCCTTCTTTTTGCGCTATCCAAATAGAATGGCCTTCTTGAAGCGAGTCATAAATGTATTCAGATAACTGGCTCAATGCCCTTAACATTTCTTTTGGTGCTTTTGCTGAGCGCTTTACGATAAAACTTTTATTTAAGCGCATCAGCTCTGTAATGTAGGGCACCTGCAGAAGGTTATCGCCAATGGCAATACGGACCGTGTCCATCTCGTTCTTGTGTAAGCCCCAATTCACGAGCGCAGGATCAAGCACGATGTCCCGGTGATTCGAGATAAACAAATAGGGCTGGCCTTTTACAAGATTGTCTAATCCTGAGTAGGTAACATTTTGAGTCGTGCGCTTTATCAATAATTCTAGGTATCTAGCTACTTCAGTTTGAACTTGATGAACCGTAGAGAAACACCCTAACTTTTTGCTTAGTTTCATTCGCACAAGAAACCTTGATACAAGTGGCAAAATAGACACCCAACGTGGCAACGTGTATTTTGCAATCACATCGATGAAATCATTATCGGCCAAAAGTCTTGCCAAAGCAGGCGCCACTTCTTCATCATTATACGGTCTGATGTCTGCAAACTTATCCACTAAACTACTCTTTTATATAGGGGTTAAACAAAAACGGCGCTTATTTTATCGCGCCGTCGCCAATCTTGCTAAGAATATCTAGTCTGACCACATAATATCAACGAAAAGACCGTACCACTAGTCGCGCCATCAATCCAGCCAAGAGCACCGCAGATATCAAACTGAGCCACTGTGGTAGTACTTCATGCTGCATTGCATCTACAGGAATAACTTTAATATCAAAGTGTTCAACTAAATAGTCAGTCAGGAAGCCGAATAAGATCGCCACACCTATAACTGCACCTAAGTAGGCAGCCACTGCGCGTCGACCTAGTTCATTTGCCACCACGCCAATCGTCGCTATATTTGTTGCTGGGCCTGCTAACATAAACACCAAAACAGCACCTGGCGAAACTCCGGCCAATAATAAACCTGCCGCAATCGGTGTAGAGGCTGTTGCACAAATATACATAGGAATACTGATCAAGATTACCACGGTCATAGCAAGTATGCCGCTCCCCCATTGCCCTAAAAACTCTGGTGGTACATAGGTTTGAATTAATGCGGCAAAGAATAAGCCTATGATTAACCATTTCATGGTGTCGTTGAGCAATTTACCTGAACTGTATTCAAGTGAACTAGCTAGTTTTGAAGGAATCGTGAAAGACTTAGCCTTATCACTAGCACAACAACCTAGTTTTACTTCTTGCGAAGATATGACTTGTTCAGGCGCACAGCAATCCGCTTTTTCAAATGGTTGATCAGCTGAGTGACAAGTCGAATTAGCAGATTTCACATCGCTTGCACAACACGAATTGACCTCCTTGTTATCGTCTGGCGTGCAACAACTCTCTACTCTCGACGTGACAACGGGTGTTGGATCACTCGCACAACAACTTGATTTGCCTTCAGGCTCACAGCAATTAGACTTGCTCTTTACTTCACAACAACTTAATTTATCCGCTTCTTGCGGCTCACAGCACGAAGTCTTAGGCATATTATTCGGTTTTGTCTTGGAGTCACTTGGCTCATCTCGACCGACCAACACACCGGCAACAATTGCACTCGATACGGCAGCAATCGGTCGGATAATCGCCATAAATGGGCCAAGTAAAGCATAGGATACAGAAATCGAATCTACTCCCGTTTCTGGCGTAGAAACTAGAAACGCCGTCGTTGCACTTTTTGATGCACCTGCTCGTCGTAAACCAATTGCAGCTGGGATCACCCCGCATGAACATAAAGGCATAGGTGCTCCGATAAGCGCCGCTTTCACTGTCGTCCACATGCCTTCTTTACCCAAATGTTTAGTTAAAAAATCTTTTGGGATAAAAACATGGATAACGCCCGCAACAAATAACCCTAACAATAACCATGGTGCAGATAACACGAATAAGTGCCAAAAATTAACGAGAATATCCATCTAGCTTCTCCAACGTTGTAAGTATTGTGCACGCCTGTGCTGGCTCTTTTCCACCACAGCATTGCTCTGCCAGTAAATTAAGCGATTGCTCGAATCGTTGTAACTCTGCAATTCTTTCTCTAACTAAATCAAGTTTCGCGACCGTTATCGACTTAACTTCTTCGCATTGATAGTGCTGTTTATCAATACGGATCTTTAATAATTCGTGTATTTCAGAGAGGCTAAAGCCAACCGCTTTAGCGCGTAAAATAAACCTTAATTGCAACTCATGTTCTTTAGAATAAGCCCGATAACCCGACTCTGTCCGTTCACTTGGGGAAAGTAGTCCATGTTGCTCATAGTATCTAAGTGTATCGGTCGAAATCGAGAGACGTTTCGCCAATTCTCCTATTTTCATTTGAACTCCAGTGATAGTGGTATCACAAATGTTTATAATATTATCGAGTATAAACCTTAGAGTACACTCCAAGGTCAAGAACGAAATACAAAATGTTGGGATGGATAATGAATATTACAATCTTAGATGCAAATACCTTCGGAAGAGCCTCTTTAACCGGTTTTAAAGCGTTAGGTACCGTCAATGTATTTGCTAACACTACTGCGGACCAAATCGTCGATCGTGCAAGAGAAGCTCAAGTAATAGTGACCAACAAAGTCGTTCTAAACCACGCTATTCTCGCCCAATTACCTGATCTCAAATTAATTTGTGTTGCTGCGACAGGCACCAATAATATCGATCTAGTTGCAGCTAAATCGTTAGGCATTGCGGTTTGCAATGTGGCGGGATATTCAACGCCTTCGGTTGTTCAACACACCTTCACCTTGCTTGGCAATTTAATGACAAACATGCACGCTTACATCGCTGATTGTAATAACGGACTCTGGCAACAAAGCGACATGTTTTGCCGATTAGATCACACAATCCAAGAAATAAACAATAAAACGCTACTCATCATCGGACACGGAGCACTCGGACAAGCCGTTGCTCAAGTCGCCACAGCATTTGGCGCACATGTGTTAGTTGCTGAACGCAAAGGTGCTAGCACAGTTCGCTCTGGGCGGATCGCATTCGAAGAAGGTCTTCGTCGAGCTGACATCATAACATTACACTGCCCATTGAATGATGAAACACGAGATTTAATTGACCACACAGAATTTAAACTCATGAAACCAAGCGCTCTATTGATAAACACAGCACGAGGTGGGGTTGTGAACGAAACCGCACTCAAAGAAGCGCTCGAAAATAACACCATAGCCGGAGCGGGTGTTGATGTACTTTCTAAAGAGCCTGCTCAACCCGATAACCCTCTACTTAGTTATTCTGGACACAATCTATTGCTTACTCCCCACACAGCCTGGGCCAGTCAGGAATCCATAGAGCGTCTGCTAAATGAAATTGTTGAAAACATTCAGGCGTTTTTTGGCCAGCACGCCCGTAATCGAATTGTTTAATCAAGGTCTATTTCCAATCAACATGAAGAACCCGTTCTTAATGCTTTTTCAAAACTGACTAAAATAACTAAAAATTAGTGAAATTATTAAAAAAGTGGCCTTTTTTTCAAGCTAATTATAGGCTTAAAATTTAAGTATTTGTTTTATAAACAAAAAAACATGGCAAGGCATTTGCTTATGCTATAAATAACGTATTAACAAAAAATAATTAGGGAATAATCATGACTAAAACGCTTATTGCTGCGCTTTTCACTCTGCCATTTCTATCAGGCTGTATTGTTGCTGTTTCAGACGGCGAAGTTGAACATGGTTGGAGCAACAACTATAGCCATTCTGATTGGAAAACAACACAACGCAATAATCGCGATCAAATTGCCAAATTAACTCTTGGTACAGATTATCAATCGGTTGTATCAAAATTTGACACGCCTGATTTTAGTGAGTCACTTGAACAAGGTGATTCCGTGTATCAAATACTTTATTTCGCCACACACAGTAAACACTCAGATGGAAAAATAACCAAAGATGAGTGTACGCCGCTGCTGTTTAAGAATGGAAAATTATTTGGCTTTGGCGAATCTGCATTGAAGCAGATCCTATAAAACACACTAAAAAGAGAAGCGTTCTGCGAGTACGCTTCTCTTTATTATTCAATAACGGTCAATTCGAAACGACTCTGATTTTCTGCCGTT
Source organism: Pseudoalteromonas luteoviolacea B = ATCC 29581 (assembly GCA_000333235.1). Lineage (GTDB taxonomy): Bacteria > Pseudomonadota > Gammaproteobacteria > Enterobacterales > Alteromonadaceae > Pseudoalteromonas > Pseudoalteromonas luteoviolacea_D. Next base: position 110,690 of record CAPN01000010.1, read on the forward strand.
TTTAGTAGTGCATTGTCGGCTTGTGCAAAAACATCCGCGGCTCTATCGGTGTAAACTCCTTTTATCAATACTCCTCCAATACTCAAACTTATGTTGGCACTGATCGGCGAAGCTTGATGTGGAATTTTTAATGCTTCAACAGCCTCATGCAGCGAGTTTGCACATTGTTCAATTTTACTTGAGTCGAGTCCGGCTATAACAATGGCAAAACGAACGCCATCAAAACGAGCCGCAAATGCATCAAACTTCTCAGCTGTGTCTTCTAACACTTGAGCGACTTTGATTAAACAGGCATCGCCTTCGGAGTAGCCATGCTTGTCGTTATAGGATTTAAAATAATCTATGCTGATCAACATGAACGCTAAATGCCCATTGGACTGTTTGGCTTGTTGCCACAGCATTGAAAATGATTCTTCTAATGCTCGCCGATTAGGTATTTCTGTCAAACCATCAATATTGGCCAACCGCCCTAACAAATCATTTTTCTTTTTTATCGCTAAATGAATACGTACTCTGGCTTTAATAATAGCAGGGCTAAAAGGCTTAGTGATGTAGTCCATCGCCCCTAAATCAAGCGCACGCGCTTCATCTTGAAAGCTATTACTGTGCGAGACGATAATAATGGGAATACTGTAGGTATGAATGTTCGCTTTTAACTGCTCGATAAAGCGATAACCCGATCCTCCTCCCATCTGTACATCGAGTAATACAAGATCGATGTCGTGTGCTTGAAGTGCTGAGTTCGCTTGTTCAATGGTCGCACACAAATGCACATCATAGTCATCATTTAAGGTGTTTTCTAACACTAATCGGTTTAACGGATCGTCGTCTACGACGATTATTTGGGCGCTTTTAATCATTTGTGTCCCCGCAATGCCATCGTATAAATACTCGTGCTTGCTCAAGCCGTGCCTTTAAAACATCGACATCGCTTCGTTCAAGCTCTCCTGACTTTCCCTGTAGCTCAACTTCTTTTGCTTTAGCGGCTAATCGCTTAAAACCTAAACCTGCCGCTGTTCCCTTTATATTATGTGAGAGTAATGCAAATTCGCTCGGGTCGTTGCACTTCTCTAATTTTAGTTGTTGTTCACGAATAAGCTTAGCAAATTTATGCAACATCACCGTAAGAACATTTGCATCCCCCATCATTTGTTCTAATGCGAATTGCTCATCAAACATTGCTTCTTTAGTTACTATGCATTTGCTCACTTCACAAATCAATCGTTGTTTTTCAATTGGTTTCGTTACAATACCTGACATACCAGCAGCACTTAGTGCACTGTTATCTTGCAATTGCGTGTCGGCCGTTAAGGCAACAATTGGGAGATTAACCGCAGAGAAAACTTGCCTAAGTTGCTTGGTAAGCTCAAACCCATCAAGTAACGGCATATGAATATCCATAAAGACTAAATCTGGCTGCAACTCACAAATTAAGTCAAAAGCCTCACAAGGATTTTGGCAGGTAATGGCATGCGCCCCAAAATGGCTCAGCATATTCTTTGCAATAGTCAGGTTAAGTGGGTTATCGTCAACTATCACCACTAGCAAGCCAAATAGCACATCCTCATTGAATTTTCTGGCGCTGTCTAATTCCCCCTGACAAAGTTTGTCACACACACTTTGCCAAAAACCTTGAAGCGGAAAAGTATGGAAGGCTGCGTGTTTAAATACAGTTTGCAATTCCTTTTGCACGCATTTAGGGGCGCCTATATTAAACTTTCTTTCGGCTAATTGCTGGCTAAGTAAATTCACGTCATCCAAGTTTGGAAATTCATCTAAAAGTAGCCAATCGCCTTCATCCAACTCTATATTCGATAAGTCATTTAGCCAAGGTTTTATTTGTGTACTGACATAGTCAGGAAGCATTTGACTGGTCGTAATCATTTGAACTGACGTCAAGAAAGCTGCCCTGGCTTTTTCTAATGATAATGAAAAGTAAAAGCGACTCCCTTTTTTCACTTCACTCGCCAGTTGAATTTCCCCTCCCATTAACGCCACTTCGTGTTTCACAATGGCAAGACCGAGGCCAATTCCATCGAATTTGCGCGTGCTAGAATCATCGCCTTGTGTGAACGCATCAAACAAACGCTCTTGTTCTTCTGACTTAATACCAATACCTGAGTCTTCAACAACAAATCGTATCCATTGATGGTGTTCATCTTGTTTTTCGAGTTCAAATGCTAAGGTGACAAAACCCATCGGTGTGAATTTCACTGCATTGCTGAGCAAGTTGAGCAACACTTGCTTTAATTTATCAATATCGCCTTTCAAACTTGGATGGATCTTTGGGTCAATAACACAATGAAATGCTAACCCCTTACCTATGCACTGTGCTTCAGTCAGGGTATGGCACGTCTCTACCAACTCCATTAATTTAAAAGGCTCTGAATAAAGTTGGCTTTTTTGACTTTCGACTTTGGCAAAATCCAAAATACTATTCAACATCGTGAGCAATTGCTTTGCCGAGATCTTGATTTTGTCGGCATGAGCATCAATGTCTTGTTGTTCATTGGCGCTACGGATCAATTCAGACAAACCCAAAATCGCATTCAGCGGCGTGCGAATTTCATGGCTAATATTCGCAATAAAGCGACTTTTTGCTAATGTTCCCCGCTCTGCGGCCAATCGAGCATTTGTTAAAGCCGTAATATTTTGGATATGAAGTACAAAATACAGAGGGCGTTGTTGTGCGTCCCAAACTAAACTTGCACTTAATTGCAAATGACTCACTGGCGCTTGCTGCTCAATCGTTAAATGTTGAACTTTTTTGCTGTCTTCAAGTAAGTCACTTAGCATTTGCGCTACTTGAGGATAATCGTATTCATTAAATAAGTTAGCTAATGGCGTGCCTAACTCAAGGTATTTCGCCCCAAAAAAGCGCCGAACCGCTTTATTTAACTCAATAATAGTCCCATCAATTGCAACGAGCATAACACCGTTGGCTGCGTATTCGATTGCCGCTCGGAATTTTGATTCTGACTGCTTCAGCGCGGTGACCATAGTATCTAGTTGCGTTATGTCACGAAGCACGGCCATAGTACCAAGTACTGTTTTTTCGTGATAAAACGGTGCAACCCGTACCTCAAACACTTTCTCCGCAAACGTTACCTTTTGTTCAATAACCTTATTGTTCACCAACAAATCTCGTTCAAGCTCTAACAGAGTCAGATATTTTGTTGTCAATTCATCGTGTGTGCGGCCAACTAAGTGATGTCGAGTAAAACCAAAGAATGATTCAAACGCACGATTACACCCTAAAAAAGATCCATCTATGTTTTTAAAATAAATCAGATCAGGGACACTATCGAGCATGGTGTTGAGTAATGCCGCTTGTTTATCTTTCGCTTCAAGGCTGCGCTCTAGTGCACGCGCCTGTTGTTGCAGTTTAGAATCTAAAACTTCGTTGTTTTTAGATAACTGCTTCAATAATAATTGCTTCTGTTCGATGACCCCTTTGATTTTTTTAAACCAAGGCTGCCAAGCACTTGGTATACGGTAGCTAGGATCCGTACCCCGTCCATTTTGTTCCACGAGATAACCAACAAACTGCTCAACCGGTTTAATAAATAAACGCAAACTGAGCCAAAATAAACTGATAGCCATGAGTAACAAAAATACGACCAGAAAAGCGACTTCGAGCATTAGCTCATAAAAAATCGTTTCTTTGAAATCTGCCTCTGATTCAAAATAGGCAAAGTTGATAGCTCGATTTGATTTTCTCTCCATGAAAATGCCATTTTTCCATGGCGTAGCGGATGAAGCCTGATTTACGTTCCCCCATGGCTTAAGATCGGCTCGCGCAAAGGTCGAGGACGCTAAGAATTCATCGTATTGATTAAAAAGACGAATTTCCCCTTCTGTTAATACACTGCGGTGTAACCATAAACTTAATTTACCGAGATCATATACCAAGAGAAAGTAACCATTTATTTGATCCTTGCGACGAGTACCGAGCGCAAAGAGTTGGCTATCTCCACTTTGAAGCACCTTGCTCCCTGCCAGCGGATTCATTATAAAATCGGGACGAAATTCGTTTTTTAATAATTGAGTCAGTAATTCACTATTTGCAGTGTTATGACGCTTTACAAATACCGTATCGACTTCATTAACGTAAGCGATTGCCTCTAAAGCCGGAGAAAGAATTAATGCATTAGAAAAAACCGGCCCCAAGGTATAAAGCGATTGCCAATAACTTTGTGACCACGCTTTATTGTTTCGTTGACCAAGACCGACTACTTCACCTAAATCGTTATCTAATTTTTGATAATAATACCCATCGTACTGTGCGACTGCGTCACTTGAATCGTTATCAAACACATACGCAAGTGGCCTTGCCACGGTCAACTCTATACTGGTAAATAAATGCTGCGCACTATCAAGCAATGCTTCTACTTGCCCATTAACAACAAACATTGCGTCTTGACGGTCTTGATAAGCTCGCTCAAGTTTTAAACGGTATAGATGCAAACACAAAATTATCGCCACGATGAGCGGCAATAATACGGCGATGATCATCGCCCTTTTATAGTGTTTTAGAGGGGTAAAATGCATAAACTGTCCTTGGCAGGCTCACATTACATAGACTATCGAGCCTGCCAAGTTGTGGCAAGTTATAAGTTTTCTTCAGCGAAGGACGCGAGTCGACTGCGGACCACACCATTAAGATTTATCGTTGCACTGCCTTCAAAGTTTTTAAAGCGCTCAACAATGTAGGTTAACCCCGAGGTCAGCGGAGTAAGGTAATTACTATCAATTTGGGCTAGGTTTCCTGTACAAATGAGCTTTGTTCCCTCACCACACCGAGTGATGATCGTTTTAAGTTGCGACGCGCTCAGATTCTGACTTTCATCCAAAATCACAACCGCGTTTTGAATGCTCCGACCACGCATGAAATTGACCGACTTAAACTGGATATTGGCTTTCTCCATAATGTAATTTCGACTTGTTGCCGGGCTTTCATCGTTCTTATGCAAAACCTCCAACGTATCGGTGATTGCCGCAAGCCAAGGGGCCATTTTCTCTTCTTCCGTACCCGGTAAAAAACCTATACTTTCGGCGATTTCTGGTGTGTTACGGGTTACTAAAATTTTGTCGTATATGCGTTTTTCAATGATCATCTCCAGTGCACAGGCAAGTGCTAATAAGGTCTTACCGCACCCAGCAGGGCCAGTTAAGATAACCAACTCAATCGATGGATCAAGCAAAGCGTCAAGGGCCATGCCTTGATAGACATTCTTGGGTTTTACTCCCCATGCGGTTTGATGTAATAAACGCTCAACCCCAAGATCTTTGATGGTAATGTGCTCATTATCGAACCCTGTCACACGGGCTGCGAAATGCTCCGTGTCATCAATCAAATATTCATTACAAAACACATCTGGCAATAACGATTTAGGAACATGATGAAATGTGTCTCTGCCATGCTGTTCTGTTTGACAATCGCCTACGCTTGCCCAAAAATCACCTGTAAATCGTTTAAATCCTGTGCTTAATAATTTAATGTCATCAATTAATTGGTCGGTGCGATAATCTTCAACGTAATTTAGTCCTGCCCCCTTCGCTTTAAGGCGCATGTTAATATCTTTCGTCACCAATACGACTTTGGCTTTGTCGTGTTGTTTTTGCATTCTTACCGCGCAATTAATAATCCTATGGTCGTTTTCGTTTCCTGGTAAACCGGAAATGCTATCTGGGTAAAGGTGATCATTGACGACGATTAGATGACCTACTTTTGATGGCTTACCATCAAGGCGTTTGTGTGTTGGTAGCATTACCCCCTCTAACATTTCTTCGGGCGATGCGTCTTTTAACGCTTCGTCAAGTGCCCTGATTGCCACTCTTGCATCACGGCTGACGTCTCGTTTGCCATCTTTGATGTGATCTAACTCCTCAAGAACCGTCATCGGAATAACAACGTCATGTTCTTGAAAAGAAAGAAAGGCGAGAGGATCGTGAAGTAGTACGTTGGTGTCGAGCACATACATTTTATTGTGGTTTTCGGTTGCTTTTCCCATAGCGCGCTCCTGTCGATTATGAAAAAGTATGCTATACCCATTCACACTGCGGTTGGTGAAACGCATTTCGCCAGCACAACAAAGTAAGTGGCTACAGTTCAAGTTTAGTCTATTTGTCATAAAAGTCTGTTTGATGACAAAAAACTCTGCTCGACTGCCTAATAAGTGGTCAAAATGTTATTTGAACGTTGCTTTTTCGATATTACTAAGCAAAAAAAGGATTAGATGCTAACCACGCATATTTCCTGTCATTGCGCAATATTGAACATGCTAAATCGAATAGGTAACATAGCCGCCTTTTTTCTGTGAAGACATCTGCAAAGACGAGATAACGATGAATTTTTCTTTAGGCCAACGCTGGATCAGCGACACTGAATCGGATTTAGGACTAGGCACGGTTGTTGCCCTCGAAGGGCGTCAAGTCACCATACTGTTTCCTGCTTGTGGTGAAAACCGAGTTTATTCGATGCAAGAAGCACCTGTTACCCGTGTTATTTTTAATCCAGGTGACGTTATCCGAAGCGCAGAAGAATGGGAAATGACGGTGGGATCCGTCGAAGTGCAAGGTGATTTATTATGCTATCACGGTCAACGCACAGACACAGAAGAAGCAGTGAGTCTAAAAGAAGTCATGTTAGATCACTTTATTAAATTTAATAAACCGCAAGATAGATTGTTTGCCGGTCAAGTAGATCGATTTGATCACTACACTTTACGTTACCAAAGCTGGCAACATCGTTACGAGGCTGAACGTTCACCGTTAAAAGGCTTAGTAGGGCAACGTGCAAGCCTTATCCCTCACCAACTTTATATCGCAGAAGAAGTCGGTAAACGATTTGCGCCGCGCGTTTTGTTATCAGATGAAGTTGGACTTGGTAAAACAATTGAAGCCGGTATGATTTTACATCAGCAGATCTTAAGTGGTCGTGCAAATCGAGTACTTATAATTGTACCAGAAAACCTGCAGCATCAATGGTTAGTAGAAATGCTTCGCCGCTTTAATCTGCGTTTTTCAATTTTCGATGAAGAACGCTGTGATGAAGCATTTGCGGATTCATCGAACGTATTCGATACAGAGCAACTTGTCTTAGTAAGCCTCGAATTTATCACCAAAAAACGCCGTTGGTTTGAGCAAGCAACCCTTACCGACTGGGATCTCTTGATTGTCGATGAAGCGCATCATTTAACTGTCGAAAAAGACATACCATCCCTCGAATATCAGCGTATTGCTGAGTTAAGCCAAGATATTCCGGGGCTTGTCCTATTAACCGCTACGCCGGACCAACTTGGTCATCGTAGCCACTTTGCACGTTTGCAACTGCTCGACCCTGATCGTTTTTACGATTACGACCAATTTGTCGAAGAAGAAGCGCATTACAAAGACATTGCCGACGCCGCCAATCAACTTTTGCAACAAGGCACATTAAGTGACAGCGCCAAGCAAACACTAACTAACTTATTAAAAGAAAGTGACATTAATAATCTTTTAAATAACGTCAGTTTAGGCGACGAAAACGCAAAACAAGAACTCCTTTCGATGCTGCTCGACCGACATGGCACAGGTCGTATCCTATTTCGTAATAGTCGTAGCGCAATCACCGGATACCCTAGCCGTAAGCTAAACGCCTATCCGCTCACTATGCCAAAGCAGTATCTAACGGCAATCAATGTGCTAGGCACGATGAGTGGGTTACAAAATAGCGAGGCAAGAGCCCGTAGAGCGCTCTTTCCTGAAAAGATTTTCCAAGAATTTGAAGGTGAAGGCAGTAGCTGGGCAAATTTCGATCCACGGGTTGAATGGTTGATAGAAACCTTAAAAGACCTCAAACATGAGAAAGTGTTGCTGATCTGCGCTCAAGCCGATACTGCAATCAACTTAGAACAAGTGCTACGCGAAAAGGCAGGTGTTAAAGCCGCTGTTTTCCACGAGGGCATGTCCATTATTGAGCGTGACCGCGCCGCTGCGTATTTCGCTGACGAATATGACAGCGCACAAGTATTACTCTGTTCTGAAATTGGTTCTGAAGGTAGAAACTTTCAATTTTCACATCACTTAGTGCTGTTTGATCTACCGTTAAACCCTGATTTACTCGAACAACGGATAGGACGCTTAGACCGTATCGGTCAAAAGCACGATGTCCAAATCCATGTTCCGTATTTTGCAGATACGGCTCAGGAAGTACTACTTCGTTGGTATAACGAAGGGCTCGATGCCTTTGAGAAAACGTCAACAACAGGACAACTATTATATTCTTCTTTTTCTGAAGAACTGCTTGAGTTCATTGCAACACACTGCTGTGACGAAGACAACTTAGATCCATTGCTTGAACAAGCGGCAAAAGAAAATGCGAAATTACGCAAGCAAATGGAACAAGGTCGAGATCGCTTACTTGAATTACATTCGTCTGGACAAGGACGAGCTGAGCTCCTTGCAAACGACATTGCAGAGCTTGATGATCAAACTGCATTGCCCGTATACATGATAAAGGTATTCGATTTATTTGGTGTTGCACAAGAAGACAAAGGTGAAAATACCATTATTCTAAAACCGACAGAGCACATGCTTAATCCGTCGTTTCCCTGCTTAAAGGATGATGGGATCACCGTCACCTTTGACCGAGCAACGGCATTATCTCAAGAAGATGCTCATTTCATTAGCTGGGATCATCCAATGGTAAGCGGTACATTTGATATGATCTGTGATGATGACTTTGGTACTGCTTCTGTCGCGTTACTCAAAAACAAAAAATTACCACCGGGTACTTTCTTTGTAGAACTGGTCTATATTGCCGAAGCTTCTGCGCCTAAAGCATTACAACTAGGCCGTTTTTTACCACCTACACCAGTACGTTTGTTAATGGACAAAGCAGGCAACAACTTGGCCGCAAATGTGCCGTTTGATAGCTTTAATCAACAGCTTTCAGCCGTTGGTCGTCAAACAGCAAGCAAGCTTGTTAATGCGTTGCAAACCTCGATCCACCCTCTGCTAATCAAGGGTAATGACATCGCGGATAAGCAATTGGTCAATTTACAATGTGCCGCTCGCGAGCAGGTCAGCACTGAACTAACCGAAGAACAAGCAAGATTAGTCGCCCTTAAAGCCATTAATCCAAACATCCGAGAAGAAGAAATTAGCTTTTTCGATAAGCAACAAAAACAGCTGCTAACACACATTGAAAAAGCGCAAATGAAGCTTGATGCTATTCGCGTAATTGTAGTAACACACGAATAGCAGCGCGACTTTTATCGCTGCTAGAAAGGAAACCGGCGTTTCCTTTCTTTTCCTTCCTGTTAATTTCGCTATAAAATACACGCTAATTTAGCGTAGCAATGTTTTGGAGAGCGGTCTTGCTGGTGCACTACAACCCACCTTTAACCCCTTATCTTCGCATTTTGTATCAAGATGACGAGGTATTGGTTATTGATAAACCAAATGGATTGCTCACTGTTCCAGGCAAAGCCATTGAACACTACGACAGCGCTATCACTCGCGTCAATAAAGTTTACCCTAATGCTAAAATCGTCCATCGATTGGATATGGCTACTTCAGGGATCTTATGCATCGCAATGAATAAAGCCGCACATCGTCATTTAAGTATGCAATTTCAAGATAGACAGACCCAAAAACGCTACATCGCACGTGTTGTCGGTAAACTTGAACAAGCAAAGGGCTCAGTTGATGAGCCGCTGATCTGCGACTGGCCGAATCGACCAAAACAGAAAATATGTTATGAAACTGGCAAACCATCGTTGACACATTGGCAAGTGTTAAATATTGAAGAGAATGCAACTCGAGTGGCACTTACCCCCGTTACCGGCCGTTCTCATCAATTGCGCGTACACATGCAATCAATCGGGCACCCTATCCTTGGCGATAAGTTTTATGCAACTCCAGAAGCCTTAGCAATGGCAACGAGATTGCAATTGCATGCTGAAATGCTCTCAATAACTCACCCAACAACCGGCGAACAACTCACGTTTCATTGCCCTGCACCATTTTAAGTCAGTTGAATTTGAATCGAATATGACACTTGTCATGTTCGATTCATGACACTCGCCACTCAATAAAATCTAAGTGCCTTGCCATACTGAACTCACTGAAACTATGGAGTGCACAAAAATGGTTGTTTTTCTATCTTTTTTAACCGTTGTAAGATTTGTTGACAAGTGGCGAGTATTAACCGTTCGGAAAAGCCACCTTACAGCGAAAAACGCGGTATTTATTGCGTGTGAAGAGAGGGTTGCTTATGACTAGTACTCTCATCCAAGTCAATGACTTACACTTTTTTCGGGCCGATAACCCCATTTTACAAGGCTTAAATTTAACCATCAAACAAGGAGAATGCATCGCCATTCTAGGCCCTAATGGTGCAGGTAAATCAACGTTCATTGATTTGCTGCTTGGCCGCTTAAAACCCGCCAGTGGAAACATTCAGATCATGGATAAACCCGCAGGTGCAATCGAATTGAAAGCACATCAAGGCGTAATGTTACAAACAGCGACGTTGCCCGGTCACACATTAGTAAAAGAATTTATTGCTTTATTTCGTTCATACTACCGCTCACCACTAGACATGGAACAAGCGTGGCGCTTGTGTGGTCTACATGAACAGGGTGCACAACGTTTCAATCAACTCTCAGGGGGCCAAAAACAGCGTTTACTCTTTACCTTAGCCTTAATTGGAAACCCTGAATTGGTGTTTTTAGATGAACCTAGCCTTGCCATGGACGCATCAATGCGAAGAGAAATGTGGTCACTCATCGACGACTTAAAAACAAAAGGTAAAACAATCATTTTAACCACCCATTATTTAGACGAAGCAGATCGTTTAGCCGACCGAGTAATGATTTTAAAAGAAGGTAAGTTTATCGCCACTGGCACACCTAAAGAACTAAAACGTCAAGGCAATCGTGTAAAAGTAGAATTCATCAGCTTAACACCTAAAGAGATATTAGCCAGTTTACTTGACGGTGTTCACCCTCAATTTGAGGATAACGTCGTGAGCTTTACTCACAGTTCGCCTGAGTCGATATTAAAACGTTTATTTTTAGCGGGAGTTGATATTCAGGCGTTAAGTGTCACTCCTCACTCTTTAGAAGACACCTTCTTACAACTGACTCAAGGAGCAGCAGCATGAATACAGCAATAAGTTCAAGATATACTGCTTACTGGCTAGAATCTAAGTTCGATTTATTCACAGTTTTACGCACTCCCGGTTTCGTACTGCCGTCTCTGCTCTTTCCCTGTGTCTTTTATGTTTTCTTTGGCATTGTATTTAATCATAGTAATGCAAGTACTTACTTAATGGTTAACTATTGTATTTTTGGAATTATGGGCCCCGCTCTGTTTAATTTTGGTGTCAACGTCGCGCAAGATAAAGACAATGGCTGTTTGGCATTAAAACGCCTTTCACCTATGCCTAGTGCAGCTTATGTGCTTGCTAAAAGCTACACCGCGGTGTGCTTTTCTGCGGTGATCACACTCGAATTATTTGCTCTAGGCTATTTCCTTGCTGATGTTCAGCTTACTTCGATACAATGGATAGGTTTATTTGTTATCGCCCTACTTGGTACTTTACCTTTTTGCTTACTTGGATTATGGCTTGGACTTGCCGTTCCAGCAAAAGGCGCACCTGCGACAGTTAATTTAATCTATTTACCGATGTCGTTATGCTCAGGGTTGTGGATGCCAATTCATCTTTTCCCTGAGCCTATGCAACAGTTTGCTTGGCTTTTCCCAAGCTACCACTTGTCTCAACTTGGCTTGAGTGTAATTAATGCTAGTCAAGGCTTCCCGACTGTAATGCATTTACTTATCTTACTTGGATTCAGTGCTGTATTTGCCTTTGCGGCAGCAAAACAAATGGAAAAACAGTAAACTTATTAATATCTCGGCCGATAGCTAAAGCAAGTCCAGTTATTTGCCGAGAGAACCATGCAAAAGAAAACAACCCAAGTGGTCACCGCAAAATATAAACCTAGTTTTTCGGTGATTATGGGATTAATGGTCACGTTATTGGTTGCAGCCAGTTTACCGAGTTGGGCAGAATCACCGGCTCACATTATGCCAACGCCTTGGACAACTCAACTTGAACAAGACATCACAAAAAAGCTCCCTTCAGAAGAGTTAAAATCTTATACCACAGACGAAGATGAAACCTTTAGTGCGTTGTATTTGCCTTACATGAGCGCTGAAAAGCGCGGCATTGCTATTCTCATTCCTGATTGGCATCAAAGCCCTACCTCTATTAATAACTTCAGCTACTTACGTGAATCCCTAACCGATGATGGTTTCGATACCTTTGCGCTAGTTGTGCCAGAAATAAATTGGCAAGCAGATATATTAGGTGATGCTCTGAGTGATGCAACCGCTACTACCACAACTACAACAAGTGAGGTTTCGGACGAAAGAGAGACGGTAAAGGATTTAGTCTCAGAAGCCGTAATCGACGATTATAAAAAACGCCTATTTGCTCGTTTTACCAAGCTTTATGAGTCGCTCACGATGCGACCAGATGAGCAATTAGTTGTTATTGCTCAAGGAACCAGCGCCGGCGTTCTCGCTGAGCAATTTGCCAAAATTCCATCGCTGCGCGTGAATGCATTTGTCGCGGTCAGTGCTATGCTGCCTAACAGTAAACGTAATAAGCATTTACCAGCCACGTTATCGTTAGTTGGCCCTGCACTCCTTGACCTTTATTATTCTACCGACACACCAATAGTAACGAATGCAATGATAGACCGTCACCGCTGGGCACGTCGCAACGCAAAATACGATTATCGGCAACGCGAACTGTATGGGCTTTCCCACGAACCTAGCCAACATGCGCGCTTACGCAAAGAAGTCGATGGTTTTTTACGACAACTCTAAACATTACAGCATGTTGACCTTTTAGGCTTGATTTTTCTTCAAATCAAAGGCTTTGATTATGCTCTAGTTCTTTTTAAGGTATTCATAAGCTGCTTGGATCTCTTGGCTTTTGTTCTTTGCAAGCTCCATCATGTGCTTTGGCAAACCTTGTGACACCAATTTGTCTGGATGATGCTGCGCCATTAATTTGCGATAAGCACGCTTAATGTCCTTTTCAGTGGCGTTGCCGTCAAGTCCTAGCACGGCTAATGCACCGGTTCTAGATACCGCTTGGTTGGTGGCCTCTGATTGCTGTCTTTTCGAATATTGCTGTTGGTGTGAAGAATAACTCGATCCCCGAGCCTGCTCTTTTTGTTGTTGTCGTTGACGCTGTTGACGAAATTGAAATTCAGCTTGGTAACGTTTAATGATAAATAAATAATGCGTATTCGAAATTCCTAAGTACTTACTTACTTGCTGAAGTAAATTTTGCTCCTGTGCAGCTAGATGACCATCGCTATACGCCATTTGAATTTGAATTTCCAAAAACAACTGCAATAAGTCAAAACGTCGACCAAAGGCTTCACGGACGTCTTTAACCGTTTCACTCAATGAGAACTCATTGTCTTTACCTGAGTTAAAGGCACGCTGCGCCTCTTTTCTGTCTTCACCAAACAGCTGCATTTCGTCCATAAAAGCAGAAGCGGCTTGAATATGGATTTCGCTGACTCGACCATTCGATTTTGCAATGTGTCCCATGACCGCAAAACAACTCGAAAAAAACAATGCTTGGCGCTCATGAAGATCGTCATCCCGGTTAAAACCGTAAAACCCTCCGACCTTATCAAAATCCTGTTTTAGGCTTTTATCAAACATATGGCCAAGATAAAAACCAAGTGCAGCACCGATCCAACGACCAAACATAAAACCAAAACAGGTACCCAGTAACTTACCCCACATATTTGGCCTCTACTTGCTCGTTAATTTTCGCTAATCGCTCTGGTGTGCCTACGTCTTCCCATACGCCTAAATACAACTCAGTGGACACGACGTTTTTAGTCAATTTGTTACGTAAAATCGGCCCGAGCGCAATAACCCCTTCAGATACATCACCAAAAAAGGAACTATGATACCGAGCAATGCCTGAAAAAGTGTATTTTTGCAAATTTGCGGGTTGTCCTATCAGTGGAAAGTCACCTTTTGGATTGTGCGCTGGGTTTTCAACGAGCACCAAATGCGCTTCCCCATCATGAAGAACTAACTGTGATAACGTATGAACGTCATAGTCAGTGTAAACATCGCCATTGAGCACAATAAAAGTGTTCGTTTCATTCTCAAGTAATGGCAAAGCTTGTTTTATCCCACCGGCAGTTTCAAGACCTTCTTCTGGTTCTTGGCTATAAACAATCGATGCGCCAAACTTGGAACCATCCGCAAAGTACTCTTTGATTTTAGAACCTTGCCAAGCAAGGTTTATGACTATATCTCTTATGCCTGCAGCAACGCAGCGTTCAATGTGGTATTGCAACAAAGGCTTACCAGCTACTGGCAGCATCGGTTTTGGCAAATCTGTGGTTAAGGGCATCATACGTTTGCCACGCCCCGCAGCTAGGATCATCGCTTTCATGGTTTTTCCCTTAACTTTTTAATAACAGCAGGAATTATGTCATCCACAATCCAAGTTGCAAGCCATTGGCTTTGCTGATATTTCTCGGCAACGAAGCGAATGTAATCGAGTGTTGGTAGAATATTAGGTAAGTAACCGGCTTTGCCATCGCGCCGCCACAAACGACAAAATATGCCTGCAGCTTTTAAATGACGCTGTAAACCGGTCAGATCAAAGGCTTGGCGAAAAATCTCTGCGGACATATCACCTAAACACCCTGCTGAATTTAACGCGTCAAAGCCGCTTTGATAGAGCAGTTCAAACTCGTCGCTTGGCAACTTAACGTAGCAATCGCGCAGCAAGGAAACTAAATCATAGGTAACTGGCCCTTGCACTGCATCTTGATAATCAATGACAAACCATTTGTCATCGTGATACATAACATTACGGCTGTGAAAATCTCGATGCATCGTGACCTGAGGTTGTAGCTTGAATTCATTGACAAGCCAATCGTTTAAACGCGTCCACTGCACTTCTTGTGTTTCAGTTAACCTTATTTTCAACCAGTCTTCAATGAGCCAAGCTTTAAAAATATTTAGCTCCAAACGGATAAAATCATCGTCATAAGGCTTCATGGCGGAATGAGAAGGCACTTTTGCTATTTTGGGAATTAGCTTGATAAGTGACTGATAGTGATTAACTTTACTCGTTTCTTGTAATTTATCAGCTAAGTGCAATTCACCAAGATCTTCAAGTAACACAAAACCTTGCTCTGTATCGCAAGCGAGAATCTTGGGGACATTAATCCCTGCCGCTCGAAATGTCTCGTTGAGCTCGATAAACGGTTGTGGATTAACACGTTCTGGCTGACTGTACATGAGTACATACCGATTTTTTGCCGCTAAAACACGAAAATAACGACGAAAACTGGCATCCCCTGTTATAGAATTAAAAGTAAAATCGTCCCCTTTTAGGGTGGTATTTAAAAAAGCGTTAATTTTTGTTGTTAAATCACACATGGTTTATCATTTTTTGACAGAGGTAGTTACTGTAATTAGGCCTAAATTCATTTATTATGTGGGGCTTTAGACATATAGCACGGATTAAGAAGGTACGTAATGCTTAAAATTTGGCGTCTGTTGTTACTCAGCTCTGCCCCGCTTGTAGTGATTGCAAGCCCTATTGCTAATGGGGAGCCTAAGGCAACTGCACCAAATACGCAATCGGAACCTGATCCCCTTGCGCAAATCGATTTGTGTCATGCCTACCGTCAGCCGCTTTGGCAGCCGCTACCCAATCTTGTAGCGAACACCATTGACATTCAAGCGGATGACGTGGAATTACAAGGAACTCAAAGCGCAGAGTTTAATGGCAATGTTGATATAAACACGTCGAAAATGACACTTCGCGCTGAATCTGCTTTGATTGACAAACAAAAAGGATTATTACACGCTTCGGGACCACTGGAATACCAAGATAAATTTACCAAAGTATATAGCGTTGGCCTTTTCGCTGACCTGAACAAAAATGCCATTCAATTACTTGGCGCTAATTATCAATTAAGCGATCAAATGGGACATGGTGGAGCAGAAAAACTGTCGGTTAACGCAAACGGTATCTTTCTCGAAAACTCAAGTTTTACAACCTGCCCAGGTGAGCAACCTTTTTGGTTAATCGAAGCTGATGATATTAACTTATCCGCAAAAGAGGGATGGGGCGAAACCGAGAGCACGGTTTTACGCATTTTAGATGTACCGGTTGTTTATATTCCTTATTTTACTTTTCCTATCGATGATCGCCGAAAATCCGGTTTACTTACCCCAACCATATCGCCCTCCAGTAAATATGGTTTAGAAATTGCGGCACCAATTTATTGGAACCTCGCACCAAATTATGATGCGACGATTACGCCTCGATATATGTCGAATCAAGGGTTGCAGCTCATTGGAGAAGTACGTTACTTAACCCCTGTGCATGAGGGTTTAATGGCATTTGAATACTTGGGTAACGATAAGTCTGAACCAACTTTAGATGATCGTTACTTAATGCATTTCAGACAGCAAAGCGACCTAGATGCAAACTGGCGCGCAAACCTAGATGTCACTAACATCAGTGACGACAATTACTTAACCGATTTAGAAAGTGCTTATGCAACTACAACAGACACTCAGCTACAACGTACGGCGTTATTGAGTTATCTCGGGGACAATTGGCGTGCCAATATCAAACTTCAAAATTTTGAAATTTTGGGTGATCATACAGAGTCTTATGCCGCGATCCCCCAATTGGCATTTTCACGCAAACTAACGGTTGTTGATGGTTTTTATTGGGACTTGAGCGGAGAGGTTTCGCACTTTCAAAACAGCGAAAAAGTGATCGATAGTGCATCACGTATTCACCTAGAGCCCAAAGTTGCCTATCGTATCGAAGATCATGCTTGGTCGTTTTTAACCGAGACAAGTGTGTTACATACTTACTATCAACAAGATGGGGATTTAACCGGTACCCCCTTCGACGAATCCGTGTCGCGCACCTTGCCAAAGTTTAGACTCTACGGAAAACTCAACTTTGAACGTGATACTAACTTATTTGTTGAAGATGGGATCCAGACTTTAGAACCTCAATTACAATATTTGTATACTCCTAGACGCGACCAATCAAATATTGGTCTCTATGATACGGCAAGGCTGCAAGACGATTTTTTTGGTCTATTTCGTGATAGGCGTTTCACGAGTGTTGATAGAGTAGCAGAAGCGAACCAATTTACACTAGGTGCGACAACTCGGGTATTTAACACTCGAAATGACGAGGTCTTCAATTTCAGTTTTGGTCAGATATTTTATCTTAATGACAAAGTGAAACCCAGTGAACAAAACCTGTTTAGTGAAATTGATGACACGAACTACAATGCACTCCTTGCCGCCGAAACAATGTGGCACTGGCATCGTCGTTGGTACCTAGGCGCGGGAGTACAATACGACACTGATGGACAAAACGTAGTACAGTCTCATGTTACTTTAGATTATAAAGGCGATAATAATCAGCTAGTACAATTGAACCATCGCTATGTTCGTGATGTCTCAGGCTATACCATCGACCAAGTTGGCATGTTTGCGAGTTTGCCAATAAATGAATCTTGGCAGTTAATTGGTAGTTACCATCGAGATTTCGAAGCGAAACGAAGTATAGAAAGTTTCGTTGGCGTGCAATATGAATCATGTTGCTTTGCCATTCAAATTACTGGAAGACGCCAAATTGAAACAGACTTAAATAGTTCGATAGGACAAGACGATGCAATTTTTAACTCCAGCATCGGCTTTAATTTTGTATTAAAAGGACTTGGCAGCACAGCTCGAAGTGATGTACAAAACCTCTTAAAACGCGGTATCTTTGCTTACAGAAGACCTTATTTCTTAAATAATTAGAATCAGAAGTTTATGAATTTAAAAACGATTATTTTGGGCGTGTGCCTAAGCTTTGGGTTAACCCAAGCAGCGAGTGCTCAACGTGTTGAGCTCGATAAAGTAGTAGCAACCGTCAACAACGGAGTCATTTTAAAAAGTGAAGTGGATGTACTTGTTGCGCGAGTCAAGCAAAGTGCAAAAGCTCAAGGAACAGAACTCCCCTCAGACGAAACATTGCGTATTCAAGCCATTGACCGTCTCGTAGATAAAGAAATCATGGTGCAAATGGCAGAGCGCATGGGTCTTGAGATTTCAGATGCCCAACTCGACCAAACCTTGGCGAATATTGCCCAGGAGCAAGGTGGCACACTCGCGGATCTTCGTAAAACCATCGAGGCCGCGGGTGAAAGTTATCCTGCGTATCGTGAAGATATTCGTCGCGAAATCACAACTGGACAAGTATTGCGTGCCAACGTTGACCGCCGTATTTATGTTAGCCCGCAGGAAATCGACAACCTCCTAAAAATCATGGAGACGCAAGGTGCAAACAACGAAGAATATGACATCGGTCACATCTTAGTTAAGATCCCACCTAAAGCAACCGCGAGCGAAATTGAAGCAGAACGTACACGTGCGGAAAAAGTTATCGAGCTTTTAAATAAAGGCGAAGATTTCCGTCGAATTGCGATTGCCTCATCAAGCGGTGCAAAAGCACTCGATGGTGGTCAACTGGGTTGGATGGGTATAAATGATATGCCTACGCTTTTCGCTGAAGCAGTAAAAGGCAAAAAGAAAAACGATATTATCGGCCCGTTGCGTTCAGGTGCGGGATTTCACATCATTAAAATCCAAGATATCCGCGGTCGCCAAGTAGTCGAAACCACGGAAGTGCGTTCTCGACATATCTTAATTAAACCTTCTATCATTCTAAGCGAAGAAAAAGCACGTTCAATGCTAAAAGGCTTTGTTGAAGACCTTCGAGCAGGCAAAGCTGACTTTGCTGAGCTAGCGAAAAAACACTCTGAAGATCCGGGCTCGGCACTAAAAGGCGGCGAATACGATTGGACTGACCCTACAACTTACGTTCCTGCATTTAGAGATACACTAATGTCTTTAGAAAAAGGTGAACTTTCTGAGCCTTTCCGCAGTACATTTGGCTGGCATATTGTGCAACTGCTCGATAAACGCATTGCCGATAAAACAGAAATGGCTAAACGTTCTCGCGCACACGGCATTTTATTCAATCGTAAATTTAAAGAAGAAAGCTTTAAATGGCAGAATGAAATGCTGGAACAAGCTCACGTAGAAATTTTACCGGTAGAATAACCATGACATTACGGATTGCAATAACGCCAGGAGAGCCTGCAGGAATAGGGCCTGATCTCGTCATCAAGCTTGCGCAAAAGGCGTGGCCTGCGCAACTGGTTGCCGTTGCTGATGCGTCGTTATTAAAGCAACGCGCAAAATTACTTGGGTTACCTCTGACAATTTTGCCATTTGAACCAGAACACGACGCACAAGAAACTCAAGCAGGCACAATATATTGTTTGCACGTCTCTCTTGGTGGCGAAGTTGTACCCGGTACGCTAAACGAAGCCAATGGGCAATATGTGCTTGATACTTTGCGTATTGCATCCGAAAAAAACATGGACGATACCTTTGCTGCAGTCGTAACTGGGCCTGTTCACAAAGGGATAATCAATCGTGCAGGCATTTCGTTTAGTGGTCATACGGAATACTTTGCTCAACAATCTAATACCTCGCAAGTGGTTATGATGCTTGCGACTGAAGGACTGCGCGTAGCTTTAGTAACCACACATATTCCGCTGGAGTATGTGTCACGCGCTGTCACCGCCGATAGACTAAGCAAAGTGGCTCGCATCCTTGATCATGATTTAAGAACCAAATTTGGAATACTTAAACCTAGGATCTTAGTGTGTGGCTTAAACCCGCATGCTGGTGAAGATGGTCATTTGGGCCGCGAAGAAATCGATACAATCCGACCGGCACTTGAATTGCTCAATCAAGAAGGCATGAATTTTATTGGCCCATTGCCTGCCGATACCTTATTTCAGGCAAAATACCTTGATAATGCAGACGCTGTACTCGCAATGTATCACGATCAAGGGTTACCTGTGTTAAAATACAAAGGATTCGGAAAATCCGTCAATATTACTTTAGGATTGCCCTTTATCCGTACGTCTGTCGATCATGGAACTGCGCTCGACTTAGCAGGAACGGGTAATGTCGAGGTCGGTAGCTTCGATTTAGCGATCCGCGAAGCAATAAAGCTTGCAACTGAGAAAACACAGAATTCATGAACGATAACGTACATTTAGGTCACCGAGCTAGAAAACGCTTTGGCCAAAACTTCTTAAACGATGACATGATCATCGATAAAATTGTGACTGCGATTGATCCAAAACCTGAGGACAACCTAGTCGAGATCGGCCCTGGCCTTGGCGCCATTACTGAGCCCGTTACCGATCTTTCTGGCCACCTTACGGTCGTTGAGCTTGATAAAGATTTGGCTGAACGATTAACTCAGCACCCATTTCTTGGGCCAAAACTAACGGTGCATCAAGGTGATGCGATGAAATTTGATTTCTCATCGCTTATCAAAGAAAACGGTAAACTCAAGATTTTTGGAAATCTACCATACAATGTATCAACCCCATTGTTGTTCCACTTGTTTGAATTTGTTGATCAGGTAGAACACATGCATTTTATGTTGCAAAAAGAAGTAGTAAATCGCATGGTCGCATCTCCAGGTAGCAAAGCGTTTGGTCGCTTAAGTGTGATGACCCAATATTACTGTCATGCGATCCCGGTAATTGAAGTGCCACCAACGTGCTTTAAACCTGCCCCAAAAGTTGATTCCGCAGTCGTCCGTTTAATCCCTAAAGCACCGGAGGCTCGCACAGCTAAAAGCACGAAAATGTTGAACACAGTGTGTTTAGAAGCTTTTAATCAACGTCGTAAAACATTGCGCAATAGTTTATCTAACTTATTAAGCGAAGCCGAGCTGAGCCAATTAGGTATTGATGCAACACTGCGCGCTGAAAATATTTCCCTTAATCAATTTATTGAAATCTCGAACTATCTTTATGACAGAGAGCAGTAAAGTAGGATCACCGATCAAAGTGTCGGTCGAAACCTTTTATGTGGAGGCTCAATCTGAGCCTGAAAAAGATAAATACGTTTTTGCTTATACAATCACGATAAAAAATCACAGTCTTTGTAATGCAAAATTAGAAAGCCGTTATTGGTTAATTACTGACGCAAATGGTAAAGAAACCGAAGTCGAAGGTGAGGGCGTGGTTGGCGAAACCCCAACAATCCGGCCAGGAGAAAGCTACAAGTACACCAGTGGCGCTGTGCTAGACACGCCTGTTGGCACAATGGAGGGCTACTACATGATGCGCAATGAATTTGGAGCTGAATTTAAAGCACCTATTTCAGTGTTTCGATTAAGCACTCCAAACATTCTGCATTAAACAATGGCCGATTACGCTGTAGGCGATTTACAAGGTTGCTTTACGCCACTGCAAAATCTACTCGACTTGGTGAATTTCAATCCAAGTCGAGACCATCTTTATTGTGTTGGGGATGTCGTTGCCCGGGGTCCTGACTCTCTTGCTTGTTTGCAATTCCTTGAAAAACACCGCGCCTCTGTAACCGTTACACTTGGCAATCACGATCTACATTTACTTGCTTGTCACTTCCTCAATAAGTTACCAAATCCAAAAGACAAGTTAGGTGCTTTTTTCACTTACTCTCATCGCGAAGCATTAGTTGAATTTCTTCAAGCCCAGCCTCTTGCTGTATTTCATCAAGCAAGCAATAGCCTAATAAGCCACGCTGGTATTTATCCGACTTGGACAGTTGAGCTAGCGTTAGAGTTCGCTCAATTTGCATCTTGCTGCTATCAAAGTAAGAATGCGCCAAATTATTTTTCGAGCATGTACGGAAATGCGACTCTTGCCGATTTAAATAGTGAAATAAAAACCGATAAGTTCAAAGCAATTGTTAATGTGTTTACTCGAATGCGTTTTCTCGAACCGAATGGTGAACTAAACCTGTCTAACAAAGAAGGAAAGGATTCAGATACCAATTTGATCCCATGGTTTACCCATCCAGCTTTACATGAAACACCATGCAATTTGGTTTTTGGACATTGGGCAGCATTAGAAGGTAAAACAGAGCGTCACGACATTATAGCGCTTGATACAGGTTATGTTTGGGGAGGAGCAATGTCGTTACTTAATTTAAACAGCAAAGAAATTGTGCAGGTACAAGCAAACATTTAACCTATTTAACTGAAATTATTGCGAAGATCTGCTATAAAAGACTTAACTTATCTCGTGCAAATCCGATAAGTATTCAATTCGATTAGTAAATTTGGAATATTCTATGAATCTAACCGTCAGCCAGCGTATTTGGGGTGGATTTATCTTCATCACGCTACTTCTACTTATGATTGGAGGTAACTCCTTAATTAGAATAGCGAATATAGATAACTCTACTCAGTTAGTTAATACCCTGTCCTTACCTGCTCTCGATAAAAGTTCAGAATTGCAGGTGGAATTCTCATTGATGAGTAAAGTGGCGCAAGGTAGCTTTTATGCCAAATCGGAAGAGCAACTTAGTAAGCTAAAGAGTGAATTCGCTGAGCGCAAATCGGTATTTGACAAAACCTACAATGAATTGAGAAGTGTTGTTAGCCAAAATAACAACGCAAAACTGACGAACAGCAGCAATCAGGTAGGTGACACCTACACTGATTTTTTAGACTCTGTTGACAGTTTAATGCGCGAAAAAGCCCTTGAGTTATCTCTAAAGAAATCGACGCGA
This sequence comes from Pseudoalteromonas luteoviolacea B = ATCC 29581, assembly GCA_000333235.1. Taxonomy (GTDB): domain Bacteria; phylum Pseudomonadota; class Gammaproteobacteria; order Enterobacterales; family Alteromonadaceae; genus Pseudoalteromonas; species Pseudoalteromonas luteoviolacea_D. The sequence continues at coordinate 133,418 of CAPN01000010.1, forward strand.
GTACAACTTGAAACGCTCGAAACGAATGCAGAAGACGCCAATACGGTTGTACTTGATATTATTGATCTCGATGGATTTTCGGCCGTTGATAAGCGTGCTGTACAAGCTGCAAACAATATGGAAACCAATTTTACATCATTGGTGTCTAAGAGTGCGGACATTCTTACCGTTGACAATCTAAATACTCTCGAAATCGTAAAACGTGAACAAGCGTTTTTTATCGAAGAACTAGAGAAGAGTATGGGATTGCTAGCCCCTGTCGTCAGAGGGTTAGACGAAGACCTACTATCCGATCTCAATAATTACTTTGCTGATGTGCAAAAAAACGTATCAGGTTCGAATGGTTTAGTTGAGAATCAGCGTCGCCTTATCAATGCGATAGCAAATACCGCCAACGAACTGGAAGAAGCGGAACAGGCAACCAATGCTGCGTTAATGCAGCTAGATGAATTACTACTCGAAGCAAGTGCGGTTGCTTTTAACTTACAAAAAGGCGTCCGCGAAGACGTAGACTCAGCAAATCTATGGACATGGATGGGAATGGTGCTCGCAACACTTATTGCCATTGGTGTAGCGTATATCACTATCAGTAAAATTACTAAACCGCTTGCCGAGGTAAATCGAGTTTTAGATATTGTTTCGCGTGGTGATATGACTCAGCGCTTAGATGATTCTGCGGGTGATGAATTTGGTGAACTTGCACGCTCGTGCAACAGCTTAATTAACAGTTTACGTGAATTGATCACCGGAATTGTCTCTCGTTCAACGCAACTTGCAGCGGCCTCAGAGCAAACTTCTGCCATTACCACGGAATCAAGCCAAGCGATCCGTAACCAGCAAGCGCAGGTTGAACAAGCGGCGACAGCCACTACCGAAATGAGCAGCACCTCGCATGGTGTTAGCAATAGTGCTCATCAGGCATTGCTTGAAATTAAAAATGCGGACAAAGAAGCTGAGCGTGTTAAAGGGATCTCGAACGAAAATAAACATACGATTGAGCAATTAGCGCGTGAAGTTGATGAAGCATCGCGCGTTATTAACAAACTGCACCAAGACAGCTCATCAATTGGCAGCATTTTAGATGTAATTCGCGGTATTGCCGAGCAAACCAACCTGCTTGCTTTAAACGCTGCAATTGAAGCTGCCCGTGCAGGTGAACAAGGTCGAGGATTCGCGGTAGTCGCTGATGAAGTTCGATCGCTTGCAAGTAAAACTCAAGAATCGACACAAGAAATTCAAACCATGATTGAGTCGCTACAAAGTGGCGCACAAGCTGCTGTACATGTAATGTCCAAAGGTAAGCAACAGGCAGAATCCTGTGTAGAACAAAGTGATCTTGCCGCACAAGCACTCAATTCAATTACTCAAGCTGTTTCACAAGCTCATGATGTAAGTGAAGAAATTGCAACAGCTGCGCAAGAGCAGCAACAAGTTGCGCAAGAGATCAGTGAACGTTTAGAGTCCATCGTTGCCATCGCAGAACAAACTGCTGAAGGCGCAAACCAAACGTCGGTTTCTAGTTCTGAAGTAGCAAAACTAGCAGAAGAACTTCGCCTATCTGTCTCTCAATTTAAAGTGTAACTACACCGATTATCATTTACCTAATTAGGTAAATTGGTATTTACAAAAATCTAATCGAAAAAAAACCGCTCAACACCAATTGAGCGGTTTTTCTTTTTAATTGAATGTATGAACCAAACCACTTAAAGATGCCTGTAAATTCTTAAACAGTCACGCATCTTCAAGTAGATTGGATATAAACTCTACCAAACTATGCAAATAGCGCGTTTGCCTTTTCGACCACATTTTCCACGGTAAAACCAAATAGCTTAAACAGCTCGCCTGCTGGTGCAGATTCGCCAAAAGTAGTCATGCCAACAATTGCGCCATTTAAACCAACGTACTTATACCAGTAATCTGCAATACCAGCTTCAATCGCTACACGACGAGTTACACTGCGCGGTAGCACGCTGTCTTGATATTCTGCACTTTGAGCCTCAAACACATCTGTTGATGGCATCGAAACCACACGTACTTTTTTACCGTTACCACGCAGAACCTCGGCGGCTTCGACCGCTAGTTGTACTTCAGAACCTGTCGCGATAAAAATAAGTTCTGGGTTACCATCACAACTTAATATATAACCGCCCTGTTTAATTGCGGCAACTTGCTCTGATGTACGTGATTGTTGTGCAAGGTTTTGACGAGTAAATACTAATGACGTTGGTCCATCTTTACGCTCAATCGCCTGCTGCCATGCTACAGCAGATTCGACTTGATCACATGGGCGCCAGTTGTTTAAGTTTGGCGTTAAACGCATACTGGCCAATTGTTCAACCGGTTGGTGTGTTGGGCCATCTTCACCCAAACCAATCGAGTCATGCGTGTAAACAAATATACTTGGTTGCTTCATTAAGGCAGCCATACGTACAGCATTACGTGCATATTCCATGAACATTAAGAACGTTGCACCATAAGGGATAAATCCTTTATGCAGCGCAATACCATTCATAATGGCCGACATACCAAATTCACGTACTCCGTAGAAAATGTAGTTGCCAGAAGCATCTTCTGCCGTCAAGCCTTTTGAGCCATCCCACAAAGTCAAGTTTGATCCCGCAAGATCTGCTGAACCACCCATAAACTCTGGCAGAATTGGACCAAAAGTATTCAATGCATTTTGCGATGCTTTACGTGTTGCAGGATTCGCAGGATTTGCTTGCAATGCTGCAATATACGCTTCTGATTTTTCAGTCCAATCTGCTGGCAATTCGTTTTTCATACGACGTTCGAATTCTGCTGCGAGCTCTGGGTATTCAATCGAATACTGTGTGAACTTAATTAACCAGTGGCTCTGAGCTTGTTGACCTCGAGCTGTTGCATCCCATTTCGCATAAACCTCTTCTGGGATTTCAAACGCAGGGTGAGACCAACCTAAAAATTCACGTGCTGCCGCTATTTCTTCATCACCTAATGGTGCTCCATGACAATCATGGCTACCTGATTTGTTTGGTGAACCATAACCAATCACTGTTTTACAGCAGATAAGCGTTGGTTTGTTTTCTTCCGCTTTTGCCGCTTCAATTGCAGCTTTAATTGCAGCACTGTCATGACCATCTACATTTGCGATAACTTGCCAGCCGTATGATTCAAAACGTTTCACGGTATCATCAGTAAACCAGCCTTCAACGTGACCATCGATAGAAATGCCATTGTCATCCCAAAATGCGATTAATTTACCAAGCCCAAGTGTCCCAGCAAGCGAGCACGCTTCATGAGAAATACCTTCCATCAAACAACCGTCGCCCATAAAGGCATAGGTAAAATGATTTACGATGTCATATTCGTCACGGTTAAATTGTGCCGCAAGTGCCTTTTCAGCAATGGCCATACCGACTGCGTTAGTGATCCCTTGACCAAGTGGACCCGTAGTGGTTTCGATACCTGGCGCATAACCATACTCTGGATGACCTGGTGTCTTAGAATGCAATTGACGAAAGTTTTTTAAATCGTCAATGGAAAGATCGTATCCAGAAAGATGCAAAAGAGAATATATCAACATCGAGCCATGACCATTTGACAGCACAAAACGGTCACGATCATACCAATCCGGATTGTTTGGATTGTGTTTTAAAAAATCGCGCCACAAGACTTCGGCAATATCTGCCATGCCCATGGGGGCGCCTGGGTGACCTGATTTGGCTTTTTGTACTGCGTCCATCGACAAAACGCGGATCGCATTCGCGAGTTCTTTGCGAGATGGCATGAATTCTCCTAGATTAATAGTTCTGCGCGGGTAAATGAATCCTCATTCTTACTTATTGGGCGCGCGGCTGCAACGCTTTACCGCCAGAAAAAATAGGTACAAAGTGAAAATTTGTAGCCAATTTAGGTTACTTGAAAAAAATTAATGCAACTTAGACGTCTAGGCGTAAAAAAACTAGGCAATGGGCTTCATTTTCGCTAAAATGTCGCCCTTAATTTTACTTGGTGCGCTGCTTACGTAGTTTGTGAAGCGCAATATTTGTGAGCTAAAATACAATGGCAAGACATTTATTTACTTCTGAATCAGTTTCTGAGGGACATCCGGATAAAATCGCTGACCAAATTTCTGATGCGGTTCTAGACGCGATTATTGCGCAAGACAAGCATGCACGGGTTGCTTGTGAAACTATGGTTAAAACAGGTGTGGCAATCATTTCTGGTGAAGTGACAACTAACGCGTGGGTAGATCTTGAGTCTATCACTCGTAAAGTGATCACGGACATCGGTTATACGTCATCATACGTTGGTTTCGATGGTGACACATGCGGCATCATGAATCTTATCGGTCAACAATCACCTGAAATCGCACAAGGCGTTGATCGTTCTAAGCCTGAAGAACAAGGTGCTGGTGACCAAGGCTTAATGTTTGGTTATGCAACAAATGAAACTCCTACACTAATGCCTGCGCCAATTTACTATTCACACCGTCTTGTAGAACGCCAAGCTGAAGCGCGTAAATCAGGTATTTTGCCGTGGTTACGTCCAGACGCTAAATCGCAAGTAACGTTTATTTATGAAGACGGTAAACCAGTCGCAATCGACGCGGTTGTTTTGTCGACGCAGCATAACCCAGACATCAAACAAGAAGACTTAGTAGCCGCGGTAATGGAAAATATCATTAAGCACACGCTTCCAGCTGAACTACTAACAGAGAAAACAAAATACTTCATCAATCCAACTGGCCGATTCGTGATCGGTGGGCCAGTAGGTGACTGTGGTCTTACAGGTCGTAAAATCATTGTAGATACATACGGTGGTATGGCTCGACATGGTGGCGGTGCTTTCTCTGGTAAAGATCCGTCAAAAGTGGATCGTTCAGCAGCTTACGCTGGTCGTTATGTAGCAAAGAACATCGTTGCTGCAGGCCTTGCTGACAAATGTGAAATCCAAGTTTCCTACGCAATCGGTGTTGCTGAACCGACGTCTATTTCAATAGAGACATTCGGAACTGGCAAAGTATCAGAAGAGAAATTAGTTGAATTAGTACGCGAGCACTTCGATCTTCGTCCTTACGGTATCACGAAAATGCTTGATCTTCTTCACCCTATGTATCAAATGACCGCTGCGTACGGTCACTTTGGCCGCGAGCCTTTTGAAATGACCGTAGGTGACGATACATTCACCGCGTTTAGCTGGGAAAAGACAGACAAAGCAGACGCATTGCGTCAAGCAGCAGGTCTGTAAACGTTCCACGCAACGAAATAATCTTAAAGGCTGGTGTGTTACCAGCCTTTTCTTTTAAACTCTTCTAACTCTTTCCAAAGCGCTTTTAACTAACACCTCAACGATGGCGTTTTTCTCTTATCCACAACTCGCTATAATTGCCAGCCTTGTAAATCTATATGTTGTGGCGGGTTATATGCAAACAACTTAACAAATATATTTTATAAACCCATCGCTAAGCGCTTGAAAAACGATTACACTGGTCGCATTACAGTAGTAATTGATTCATTAGTAGAAATACGTGTTGCGATTTTTAGCAGTAATTGTTGTTATAGTGATGCTTTTTGGGCGAAGCGCTGATGCTTTGCTTGGAACGTTTCATTATGAACAGCCCATAACGCAAAACTCACTTACTGTCTCGAAAACCGCCTTACCGGCTTCATCTTTAACACCCCAAGTTTCAGATCTGTATTATTCGCCAAGTGCTTTTTTCGCTAAAATTCCATTTGGCTCTCTCGATACGACCAGTCATGAACGCGTACAAAAAACACCGCATTCTCATTTAGTTGAATTACCTGAGCGTAATCGTTTAACCCATCCGAGTTATTTCTTACACCCAGCACAGCGTGCTGACTATCAGTTGGTATTTGTGTTAGCTGATGACGATCCTCCTCGGACACTCGTGTATCGAACAAACCGCTTTAATATTACGCCTTGGTATTTTGGTGATACACGCGCTCGTCGTGGATTAATCAATGACTGCCAGCCTGCCAATCTAACCTACCGATCTTTACTGCTTTTTGAGCAGCACGCTTAATCCGATTTCGACACAGTGTGTCGTGAAGAGTATAGGGTTGCTATGCAACCTACGAACAGATTAAGTTCCGACCCGCTTGCAGACAGACGTTATATAACGTCTTAACGAAGCGCGGTGCGAGTAAAGAGAAGAATATGACGATAAACGTAAAGACCGTGAAGCCTACTTGGCAATCGCGCATGAAACTGTGGCTGATCCTAGGGATTATCTTGGCGCTAGGGGTGTGCGCACTGCCTAACTTGTATCAAAACAAAACCGTATTAAACATAAACACCACCTCGGCAGCTAAAGCACTACCAAGCCTTAATGAACTAAGCACACTATTGGTGCGTAACGATTTTGCCATTGAGCAAATTTCCGTAAACGACGTGGCTACCATTGAACTAAGCGAACAAACTCGCTCTGCTAATGCACAAACGTTATTACTTGAAACCTATGAAAACCAGTTACAAGTTAAAATAGTCGAAGTAGCCACTGCGCCTATTTGGTTGCAACGCCTAGGCCTTGCTCCGATTAAACTTGGTCTTGACTTGAATGGAGGGGTGCTCTTTGTACTCAAGGTGGACATTGAAAAAGCCCTTGAAAAACGTATGGAAAATATTGCGCTTGAAGCGAATGCACTGCGCATCAAAGAAAAGTTAAGAGGTGTAAATATTGAACGCCGTTCAAATACAGCCGTAAACTTAGTTGCTAAATCAAACGCTTTAGAATCGTTAACTCAATTAACCACCAGTTTAAAAACCTTGTTCCCGCAATTACAAGCTACTGAACAAGTCTTTGGCAACGACATCAGGGTTACCCTGTCACTCGATGAAGCTGGCCAAGCCGAATTTAGCAAACAAACTATGACACAAGCTTTAACAACCTTACGCTCGCGTATCGCCGAATTGGGGATTACCGAAGCCGTTACTCAACGTCAAGGTGCTAATTACATTCGTATCGAGTTACCCGGTGTACAAGATCCTGCGGCGGCTAAACGTATCATTGGCGCAACCGCACAGCTGTCATTCCATGCTTTAAAAGAAGTAGGAGGCAAAATCGTTGATGGCGAATATGGTAAAGTAAGTATTGACCCACTTGCCATTTTTAGCGGTGCAGACATCGATTCGGCTCAAGCTGGTCGTGATGAATATGGTAAACCACAAGTGCAACTTCAATTGTCTTCGCAAGGCGGTGACAAAATGATGCGCTTTTCTCGCGCCAACGTCGGAAAACCAATGGCAACACTGTACAGTGAATATCAACAAGATCACCGTGGTGAAATCCAACAAACCCACAATGTGATCTCGGTAGCAACAATTTCTCAAGCGCTAGGACAACGTTTTAGTATTACTAACATGAGCTCATGGCAAAAAGCCCAAGACTTGGCGTTGTTATTGCGTGCGGGCTCGCTAGAAGCACCTTTAACCATCGTAACAGAGCGCACTATAGGCCCAAGTCTCGGGGCGCAAAATATTCAAAGTGGTTTTAAGGCTTTAGCATTAGGTTTATCGTTAACTTTAGCGTTTATGTTACTTTGGTATCGTAAACTGGGTGTAATTGCGTGTATTGCACTGGTTGCCAATATAGTCTGTTTGATTGGACTGATGTCGTTAATACCAGGTATCGTTTTAACCTTACCAGGTATTGCAGGGTTAGTACTCACTATCGGTATGGCGGTCGACACCAATGTAATTATTTTTGAGCGCATCAAAGAAGAACTAAAGCAAGGCAGTTCTATGATGGCTGCACTGCTGCGCGGCTATAAACAAGCGCAAACGAGCATTATCGATGCAAACTTAACGACGATGATCACAGCATTGGTTTTAATGGCCATTGGTTATGGCCCAATTAAAGGGTTTGCGATCACACTCAGTTTAGGCATTTTAACCAGTATGTTTTGCGGTGTTATTGTCTCAGCCCAACTTTCTCACTGGTTCTATGCACCGCGCAAAGCAAAAGGAGCGCAACATGGTTAATTTTTGGAATAAAATTCGTACACTTGGTTTAGTTATAAGTACCACTGTGGTCATTCTCAGTACACTTGTGATCTGGCAAAAAGGGCTCGTTTTTGGTCAGGATTTCACCGGTGGTTATGTCAGTGAATTTCAGCTTGCGTTAGAAAAAACACCTGGGGAGTTGAAGTATGAGCTTGCCAAACACATCGATGGGGAATTTCGTTTAACTGCGCAAGGCGCATTACAATGGCAAGTCTTTCAACCACCACAATCAACGAACACCCCTCCACTTGCGTGGCAAACGCAACTGCCTAGTGAATATGGTTTTACGATTGTTGATAGTCGCTTCGTGGGTGCGCAAGTCGGCGCAGAGTTGATCGAACAAGGCTCACTGGCGATGTTCGTGAGTTTAATAGCCGTCGGTATTTACCTTATCTTTCGTTTTGAGTGGCGCTTGGCGGTTTCTGCAAGTGTCGCTTTACTACACGATGTGCTGATCACTGTCGCATGGTTTTCATTAACAGGAATGGAGTTTGATTTAACGGTATTAGCCGCGTTATTGGCTATTATTGGTTACTCGCTTAATGACTCGATCATCATTGCGGATAAAGTACGTGAACTCGTTCGTGCACGCCCAAATACAAAAGTAAGTGAAAGTATAAACAAAGCACTTGGTAGCACACTTGGCCGCACCACGATTACTTCATCGACTACATTGACCACGGTCGTCGCCATTTGGATGCTTGGTGGTGCTAGCCTGTCTGGGTTTGCGATAGCGTTGTTTGTTGGCATTATTGTTGGAACGTGGTCGTCAATTTTTATCGCTGCGACCTTACCACAATGGATGGGGCTGCGCTTTGAAAACTATCAAACCGTGCTTAGCGAACAAGAGCAGCAACAACTTGCTCAACCCTAGCATAGATAAGGCAAACGTTAGTTTGCACTCAGGATTTTGAAAAACAAAAAGGGGCATAGCCCCTTTTTATTCATCTGTTACTTCAATCTTACAACTTAGTAAACGCTCTCGCGGCCGCTTCAATCGTAGCTTGAATGTCAGCATCCGTGTGCATGGTACTTACAAACCCTGCTTCAAAAGCTGAAGGAGCTAAATATACGCCCTCTTCTAGCATTAAGTGAAAGAAACGCTTAAAACGTGCAATGTCACATTCGGTAGCTTGTTGATAGCTCGTTACGGTTTCCGCTTCGGTAAAGAAAAAGCCATACATACCACCAGCATAGTTTGTCGTTAAAGCAATGCCTGCTTTGTCGGCTGCGGCTTGGAAACCTTCGCAAAGCGCTTTGCTCTTCGCTTCTAATGCACTATGCAGCGCTGGCGATTCCAATAATTCGAGCGCTTTTAATCCAGCAGCCATTGCTATTGGGTTGCCAGATAAAGTACCAGCTTGATAAACTGGGCCTACCGGCGCTATATAATCCATAATTTCACGCTTGCCACCAAAAGCACCAACCGGCATACCACCACCAATCACTTTACCAAGGCAAGTGAGGTCTGGTGTAATGTTGTAATAGGCCTGAGCACCACCAAGTGCAACGCGAAATCCAGTCATCACTTCATCAAAAATCAGTACACTGTTGTATTCATCACAAACAGTGCGAAGCCCTTCCAGAAAACCTTCAACTGGAGGAATACAATTCATATTGCCAGCGACAGGCTCAACAATAATACAGGCAATCTCTTCAGGATATTTAGCAAAAATGGCACGAACTTCATCTAAATTATTAAATGACACTGTTAATGTGTGTTTGGCGAAATCCGCGGGAATTCCAGGTGAATTCGGTACCCCCATCGTCAATGCCCCAGAACCGGCTTTAACAAGTAGCGAATCTGCGTGACCATGATAACAGCCTTCAAACTTTAAAATCTTGTCACGATTGGTAAAACCGCGCGCAAGACGAATGGCACTCATCGTCGCTTCAGTACCTGAACTCACCATACGCACTTTTTCAATAGAAGGAACGAGCGCTTTTACCTTTTCTGCCATTAAAATTTCGGTTTCGGTTGGCGCACCGTAACTTAGACCATTTTCAACCGCAGCAAGCACTGCGGCTTTAATTTCAGGGTGGTTATGGCCTAAAATCATTGGCCCCCAAGAACCAACATAATCAATGTACTTTTTGCCATCGGCATCATAGGTGTAAGGACCTTCCGCTTTGGTGATAAATAGCGGTGTGCCACCTACGCCATTAAAAGCACGAACCGGTGAATTTACCCCACCAGGAATAGAGTGTTGTGCACGAGTAAAGAGATCTTGGCTAATTGTCATGATTAATCCTGTTAGCTATTACGTTTGCGGCTAAACCAAGGCACACTGGCCTCGTATTTTTCCACTTGATTTTCAACACCTAACGTCAATGCAAATAATGCCATACGGATCAAAACACCGTTTTGAACTTGGCGGAAAATCGCTAGGTTATTGTTGCTATTTAGGTCGTTATCTAGCTCATTGGCTTCTAAACGACTGTCGCGCGGCAGCGGATGCATAAGTACTGACTCCGGCTTACAATGCGCGTTGTAGATGGCTTGAGAAATTTTAAAGCCTCCGCGGTATTTGTTTGCTTCTTCTTGGCTTGGGAAGCGCTCTTCTTGAATACGCGTTTGATAAACAATGTCTGCCGCCAAATTCCCTTCCATTTTCGACACCATTTCAATTTGATGCCCTGCATTACTCACCACATCTAAAATGTAATCTGGCATTTGTAGACCATCAGGGGCAACCATAGTAAATTTTACGTTTTTGTAGTGGCAAAGTAATTTAGACAAAGAATGAACCGTACGGCCGTATTTCAAGTCCCCAACCATCGCAATATGAAAACCATCCACGTCTTTACCATAGCGACTTAGTTCACGTTCAATGGTCAATAAATCTAATAACGCTTGGGTTGGGTGCTCATTTGGACCATCGCCACCATTAATGACTGGAACATCTGAACCGGTTGCAAATTCAGCCACGGATCCTGCGTCAGGATGACGCATTGCCACCGCATCGGCGTAAGCTGAAATGACACGTGCAGTATCATAAAGTGACTCACCTTTTGCAAGCGCAGAGCTTTGCATCCCTGTGGTTTCGCGCACTAACCCGCCTAGTAGGTTGAATGCCGTACCAAAACTAACACGCGTCCGCGTGCTTGGCTCAAAAAACAAATTAGCTAGAATAGCCCCTTCTAGGACACGAGTGCGTTTGTGTTTTTTAGCGTACGGTTCCATTCGCTTAGCGACTGAAAAGATCTGTTCAATCGCATCACGATTTAGCTGATTAACAGAGAGAATGTTTTCACCTTGGAAACTTAACATGGAGGCCTTCCTAATCACTTTTTGATCTGGACAGCGCGAACGCTCCCCACCCCAACACGCAAAGTAACAAAATCAATGACTCTGCCACCTGCAATGCATTTGGCTCGCGATTCTATCAGAACCGCGGGAAAATTTAGAGTGTTGGTTTTACAATTGCTAAAAAGACGATGGCAAGCAATAACAACACAGGAAACTCATTAAATATGCGATAAAAGCGATCGCTTCGTGTGTTTCTATCGTGTTTAAAATCAGCAAGTAATTTAAAACAATACGCGTGATAAATCGCAAGCAGGATAACAAACACTAATTTGTAATGTAGCCACATGCTCATTCGAAACCATTCACGACCATATTCAATAATCATCAACACACCAAAAATCGTTGTCAAAAACGCAAAAGGCGTCACAAAGAACAACAAACGACGCTCCATAATCTTTAGCATCGAACGACTATTTCGATCCTCGGTTAGCGCGTGATATACGAACAAACGGGGTAAGTAAAAAATCCCAGCAAACCACGCCACCATAAAAAAGATGTGCAAAAATTTATAAATTAGTAACGCACTCATACCGACTCCAAAATCACAATAAGGCTTGTCGATGGGTAATGATATTACGCAATTGATCCCAACGTAATATACCCATAATTTGTTGTGTGTCTTTCATGTTATAGACGTAAACTGCTCCGCTACGCTTGTCTTTCAATATATCAAACGCATCGGCTAGCGTAGCTTGGTTAGATAGTCCAGCGAGTGGTATGTACGAAATAGACACACTCCCTTCCCCGGTTAAGCTCAAATCATACTCGGCAAGACGATAACCATTTACCTCATCAAAAACGATTAGCGGCGTTTGGCTATTTACGGCACTCAATGTATCTTTGATCTGCTCTTTATCGTCTGAATACAGTAATTTAAAGTTTTCTTCCATTTCAGCCATAATACCAACCTTTTGCAAGGCTTCACTGGCTGGCGACACTTGATAAGAGAGGCCTTGAAAATCGAGTTGTTGTAAGAAAATAGAGCGATTGCCAAATACTTGTAATGCTGTGACATAAGCAGTTGAAATCACCAGCATGGCAGGCACGATTATCTGCGGGTTTGAGGTTAATTCCATCACCGCGGTTAGTGCCGCAAGTGGCGCGTGTAAGGTAGCGGCAAGTAACCCTGCCATACCTAATACGCCATAAGTGCCACTAACATCTACCCCTGGGCTAATCCACTGGCTAAAAAATGACATAATTATCCCCATAACAACGCCCAATCCAATCACTGGACCAATTACGCCGCCAGGGACACCTAAACCGATAGCGAAAATCGTTGCTAACAACTTAGCGATAAAAATCGTGGTGAGCATTTGCATATCATCTGGTGATTGCAAAGCTTGAGTGATCGCACTCATCCCTGAACCCATAGCTTCTGGCACAAGATAACCAATACCACCTGCAATTAGGCCCGCTAACAATAACCGGGGAAACATGTTAATGCCTTTGAAAGTACGGATCACTAACATTAAGTTCTGATTAAACGCAAATGCAATGGCACCAAGGGCGGCGCCGCACAATACAAGAAATGGATAGTGCCAACCTGAAAGCGGATTGATTGTTATCAGGGCAAGCTCCGTGTCGCTGCCAAATACATTTTGTGTAAGCAACGCCCCTGTCGTGGCCGCTAACATTATAGGCACGAAAATATGCACTTTGTACTCTCGTAGTACCACTTCCATTACAAAAATAACAGCAGCTAGCGGAGTATTAAACGAGGCTGCGATGCCAGCCGCCACGCCGCATCCCGCTAATGTTCGTGTTGCATTATTAGGCAAATGCAAACGCTCTGCAAGAATACTAGCCCCCGTCGCACCTAAATGAACAGATGGACCTTCTCGGCCCACTGAAAACCCACTGATGAGGGCGACTGCACCGCCAAAAAACTGGTTGGCGGTATTCCAAATCGGCATTTGTCCATAATGTTGTTTAATTCGATGAATAACAAAAGGAATGCCCAAACGATAATGCTTAAAGCCTGTCATATCGGCAAATACGGCAATAAATAGCGCCGCCATAACCGGAAGAACAACTCGATCCGCATCACCGAGTAAAGTGAAGTCGTCAGGTGCTGGCAAATATACGCCTTGGAAAAAATAAATCGTAAGGCGAAACAGAATAATCAATATCGCAGCAATTAACCCTGCCGCAATACCTAACAAACACAGCTGAATGGACGTTTTTGGAATTGCTAAGCGACGCCTTAAGCTATCGAGCGACATTGTCTCTTTCCGATAATATTGATGCGTTAAAGTTTAACAAAAGAAGTTAAATAAGTCTTTGTGTCATCGCAAGGTTTTCGCCGCAATTCAGCGATTTTCTCAGAGAACTAAGTGCCAACCTAACCAACGTGGAGAGACTTGATTTCACTGAACGTTTACAGACAATTTGGTTAGCATTGATTGCAGGTAATGGCTTCCCCTTATCAAATTCAATCAAACTGAATAAACTCCTGTCAAACTTGCCCTTTTTGGAAGCACCACCGGTTGCAAGTACGTTGTTACGTTAATTTAAAAGATGTCTCTGCATTTCTGCATAATCGCGTCTCGTAATGAAAACACAGCGGTGTTATGAAACTAATATCCTCAGCTATTCGGGTATATCGCTATACTTGATTAAATTACTCAGGTATTAGATAATTCTCACATTCAAGTTTTAGGGTTTTTAGTAGCATGTCTGAACAGTTACCAATCAAATTTACGGATGCAGCAGCCAACCGTGTCAAAGAGCTCATTGACGAAGAAGATAATCCAAATTTGAAGCTTCGTGTATACGTAACCGGTGGTGGTTGTTCGGGCTTCCAATATGGTTTTACGTTTGATGAAAAAACCAATCCTGGCGATCTAGAGATAGTCAAAAATGGCGTTACGATGGTCGTTGATCCAATGAGTATTCAGTATTTAGTCGAAGGTGAAGTGGATTATACAGAAGGTCTAGAGGGTGCGCGCTTTTTTGTCAACAACCCAAATGCAACAACAACCTGCGGTTGTGGTGCGAGTTTCAGCGTTTAATCGCTGAATAAAACATAATTTTTTCAATAAAGAGGCGCACACAGCGCCGCTTTACTTAGTGCATAAAAACGTCTTCTGCATCTTCTTTGATATCGACGTACTCATCATCATGCAAGTCGAGTTCAATCATAACTTTGTCTTTGAATAAGTACCAATCTGCAGCACTGCGAAATTGCTTCCCTTCTTGCACTAAATTTTCGGCAAGCTTTAAAGCTGCAAACGCTAACTTATCTTCTTTTGCTATACTGCGATCAAGCAAATAATCCGGATCATGATGACGTAAAATCATCTGACAAATGTTCTTTGGTAAATGCCAGGAGGTCGCCAAGTAATAACCCACTACGGTATGTGTAGTATGAAATTGCTGTTTCTCATAATACTCTAATGTATGTTCTGTTCGCTCTGCGGCACGCACTAATACTTCATTGTATTTTTCATAACGAGTTGCCATAGCGGGAACGCCTGCATCATGAAATAAGCCTAACAACTGCAAATTCTCAACCGGTACGCGAGATTTTAAATGTTGGCCTATAAGCACCGCAACTTGCGAAATATCCGCGGCGTTATCCCAAAAGCGTTGAAGGGAAATACAACACTCCTCTTGCGCAAACGCCTTTTTAAGTAAATAACCCGTAACCACTTGTGTAATGCAATTCACGCCTAAAAACATCACTGCTTGTTTGATATCGGTAATGGTTCGAGACAGTCCGTATGCTGGGGAATTGATGACTTTAAGTACCGCGGCAGACGTTGCTACGTCAGCTGAAATGATACTTGCAATTCGCGTTAATTCTGGTTCATTTTGACTGAGTTCATTTTGTAGCGCCTGCAATACCTCAGGCTTGGGGGGAAGATTAAATCCAGAACGCAAATCTTTTAGCACCTTATCATCAATTTCTATCATGGCTTAACCAAAAACAATTATCCATGAAATAAGTGTAGTAGAAGATTACGCACTGCAAAGGACGTACCTGAGATCTTTTTATATCATGGCTGCTGATAGTCATTGCAGTGACTAGCCGTAAATTGATGGCTCGCTTGCTGATATTGAGGCAACGATACAATACGCTGTAAATTCAAAAACGCTTTTTTAGTATTTTGCAATGCCGTTATATTAACTAACCACAAAGGTAACGCACCATTCGGGTTTGCAGTCGCTTCATGCTCGATGACAAGTACGTTTTCAATTTCATATAAGCGCCACACGGTGTGCATATCTGTGATCATAATTGGTGGCTCTGGTAACACCGTTTCATCAATGCTCTTAACTGTTAATATCGACTGTGTTCGACCCTGTTTTACCTCTTCACTTAAACATGCTCGTGTAATTAATTGCCTCATTGTAATTGGAAATGGTGCATCAAAAATACTAAACACCAAAACTTCAGCAGGGGTTGGGCGACTTACAACGTTTGCTTGCTTGATATAAGGTAGCCAACGTGAGGCATTTTCCACATCATCAAGCACAGCGAGCAGCATGTGCCTCGTAGCATCATGCATCCTCGCCGTGACTCTCACTTGGACTATATCTGAAGGCTTAGTGAATTGTTCTATTTTTAGCGAGTCTGACTCAAACCAAGTAGACCAAGACTGTGCCATGCTCGGGTTACAAGCAAATACAAAAAAAACGAGCAAGCCAACCCGTACCATGTTTTTTAACGCCAATAAGGGGAGTTCTCAAGTGAGGCTATACGGCTTTGTTCCATCGCAGTTACAAGAAAATTAGCTTTTTGCTCTAACCAAGTCCGAATTTCTTCAAGTTGTTCATCACCTTGACCTACACAAAGCTGTTTTAAGTATGACAATGTTTGTAGCTCGTACACTCCATATAAAATATCAATCCAAGGGGTGCGGAATGCCCGCCGATCCTCTTTATCATATAAAGTACTTAGGCAATTTCCATTCAGCATGGTGTTTTCAAGGTGTTGTTTTAAGTTTAAATAATCTACCGATTTAAAAGAACCTTCAGATTTCAGCATTTGTTTAAGCTGTTGCCAATCACGTTCAAATAACTCACCAGCAATGTCAATAATAGCGCGTTCTGCAGTAACTGCGGCCTTTTGATTCCAACTTTTACGCCACGCTTTATCTAATAACCAACGTGTTAAGGATAATACGAGCAGGTTATAACGACTACAGTGAAAAAGGTCTTGAATATCAGTGATACTTGGTTGTACGTCCTGTAAATCGCGGATCACCTGCGCCAGTTCTGGTGCGTTGTTGATTTTTTTACAGTATGCGTGACGCTTAGAGGTATAGGTTTTAAGTTGCATTGCATGCTCCACCCAACTTAATTCACCCACTAACCATTTCAGCTCTTTACGCAGATGCTCTGTTGCACTTTTATCCACTATTTCATCGAAAAGCCAAAAAATATGTCGGATTAACGAAATACCATCAAGCACACGCTTTAAGGTTTTTAGTTTAGGTTCATCGAAATAACATTGTTCATGTTTTTGCACAAACCGAATCGCATATCCCAATGCGGCTTCAAACGCTTCTTCTACCGTTGCTCGCTTTTCAAGTGGGACAAAACTTAATGACTTATTCGCTAATAAAGGTTTGTTATCAGCCATGCGGTAACCACGAGCCGCTTTTGAATACAAACCAAGTCGAACACCGAGTTTTCCAATCAAATGTTCTGCAAACGTAAATACGTCATCTCGGTGCCCTTCAATTAACTCAACTTCGAGTTCAGAAATAATCTCATGCTGATTACCCGCCGTCACTTGCCCTTTGTCGAGTACCACTTCTAGTACACTGCCATTATCTGTTTCGATGACCCATTTTCGACGCGTGAAATTGGTGCTAAAAATCGGTTGTATGTTTGCGACGATCTCATCAAAGGGCAAAGCTTCAGGCCAAATACCTCGTTCAAAGGCGCACAAGTCTGGTTTACCACCGTCAATGGGTAAATTATATTCAGGTCGTTGATGCAATCCACCGACAACTTCACCTGCTAGCTTTACCGTTTGCTCACACTGCTCATCACTACAACGAGTGCGCAGGCCAATATCGAACTTTCTTAAATCTCGTTCTGGAGTGTCAAAATAAGCATTTTGCAGATGTTTAGTTGGTTTGTTATTGACTGTCTTGGCAAATTGCATCAATAAGCCAGGAACAAGGGGAACTTCATTGTCTGAAAGTAAAAACTTCAGTTCTATCTCAGTATCCATGCAAGGAGTGTTGACCTAAAAAATTATCGAAAGCTCAAAATATACAAACTGGCTAGGCAATGCAATCAATAATTCCATCTTCCTATACAACCATAGTGCTTGCACTTATTTGCGTTAATCCATACTATTTGCATTGTATACTCAATACACCTCAGGTTACTTAGAACCCTATAAAAGATAAAGGCTTAGAAATGACTAAATGGACCTTGCTATTTTCTTGTTTGCTGACTTTCGCAGCATCGAGTTTAGCGCAATCAGAGCAAAGCGACACTGAAAACACAGCTCAAACTGAAACGTCGCAAGAAGCATCGCTCTCCCAAAATGCATATATTACTGATAACCTTTATATTTTCATGCACAGTGGTTCAAGCAAAGACTATCGGATCCTCGGCTCTATCAATGCTGGCACACCTGTCCAAATTGTTGGTGAAGAGGAAAACGGCTTTTTAAACATCATTGACGACAAAGGTCGTGAAGGTTGGGTAGAAGCAGAGTTTATTACCACAGAACCAGGTATTATTCTGCAAAACAAACGCTTACAAAAACAAGTCAGCGACTTAAATCAAGCGCTTCAAGAAAGCCGTAATAATCTACCGCCATTGCAAACGCAACTTGATGAACTAAGCTTTGAAAACGAAACGTTGAAATCAAAAATTGAAGAATTGGAACAACTGCGCGCAAAACGCCTAGCATCTAATCAAGAAACTCAGCAGCAAGAACAGCACTTATTGCTCACTTATGGGGCTGGGATTGGGTTTGCAGGATTACTTATTGGTATTTTATTAACGCTGTTTTTATCACGTCGTAAACGCTACGACGGCTGGGCATAAGTCTGAGTAAAATTGATTGAAAGTAGCCGCCGATATACCCTAACTATCTTCACGTTGTTTAGGGTCTATCGGCCGTTTTTTAATTCAATCTGTTAGACTCTTTTATCAACGAAAGCCAAGCACTTGAACCCCAAGATCTGGCTTAACATGTTCAATAACCATGTAAGTATGATTTGTCGCGACACCAGGTATTTCAACAATTATCCCTAATACCTCTCGATATTCACTCATGTCACGTACACGTATTTTTATCAAGTAATCAAAACCACCGGCGACCATATCACACCCAACCACCTGTGGAACCCGCAGAATATGCTGTTTGAATGTCTCAAATACGGCTTCTGTGCTTCGATTCAACGTCACTTCAACATGCGCCACAAGGTTTTGTCCAAGCTTGGCGGGGTTTAAGCGGGCGGTATAGCCTTCAATATATCCATCTGATTCAAGCTTTTTAATCCTATCTAGGCAAGGGCTGGGGCTTAAATTGACTTGTTTTGCTAAATTAACGTTCGAAATTCGACCATTTTTTTGTAGGGCGTCTAAAATAGCTAAATCAATTCGATCCAGCACTCGAGTTTTGATGGCAGTAGTCATTCAGAATTTTATGCTGATTAAATGAAAATTTACCCCGTAAATTATCGTAAATTGCAAAATTAAACCAGCATATTCTGCTGCAATTTCTATAGAATGCACGGAAAATCGTCCCATTTATTCTTTGAGGGTTTACCTATGCTATTTCACGGCGACTTAACAACGCAGTGCACGATCCGTCAAAAGATCAGAGACTTTTACCGCATTGATGAAGAGCAAGTTATTGACTATATTTTGCCTTTAGCGGAAGTAGGTATCACAGCACGTACTCGCGCCTGGGAACGCGCGCGTAAAATGGTGTTAAACATCCGTAAAGACCAACGAGGTCAAGGCGGTGTCGATGCGCTACTAAATGAATACTCATTGTCTTCGGAAGAAGGCGTTGTATTAATGTGTTTGGCAGAAGCCTTATTGCGTGTGCCAGATAAAGAAACCCAAGAAGAACTTATTCGCGATAAACTGACTAAAGGCGACTGGTTCTCTCACCTAGGTAACAGTGACTCGCTGTTTGTCAACGCATCAGCTTGGGGTTTATTGGTTACCGGTAAAATGGTGAATTATGCCGACAGAGCGAAAGAAGAACAATTTGGCGTACTTAAGCGTCTTATTGGCCGTGTTGGTGAGCCAACCATTCGTAAATCTGTACAAGCCGCCATGAAGATCATGGGTAAGCAGTTTGTTATGGGCACCACCATTGATTCAGCTGTTGAACGCGCAAGAGAAAAAGAAGCGAAAGGCTATGCGTATTCTTATGATATGCTTGGTGAAGGTGCTCGCACCATGGCCGACGCTGAACGCTATTTTAACAGTTACATGAAAGCTATTCATGTTATCGGTAAAGCGGCTGCAGGCCGCGGACCGGTGAAAAGCCCTGGTATTTCAGTTAAGCTTTCAGCGATCCACCCTCGCTACGAATTCACACACCGTGATCGTGTGATGTCTGAATTAGTTCCTAAACTAAAAGAACTGGCAATTGCTGCAAAGCACTATGACATCGGATTCACCGTTGATGCGGAAGAAGCAGATCGCTTAGATATTTCTCTTGATGTCATTGAAGCTGTATTTTCTGACTCAGACTTAGGTAATTGGAACGGCTTTGGTCTTGCTGTACAGGCATACCAAAAACGCGCAACGTTTGTGATTGACTGGCTAGAAACGCTTGCTCGCCGTGTCGGTCGCAAGATGATGGTACGCCTTGTAAAAGGAGCATATTGGGATACCGAAGTTAAAATTACGCAAGCGGATGGCCTAAACGACTTCCCTGTATTTACTCGCAAGGCATCAACGGATGTATCATACCTTGCCTGTGCTATCAAACTAATGAATGCACGCGATGTGATTTTCCCACAATTTGCGACGCACAATGCTTATTCTGCCGCCACGATCCTCGAATTGGCGAAAGGCGAATATTCAAATTTCGAATTCCAACGTTTACATGGCATGGGTGAATCGCTTTACGATCAAGTTGTTACTAATGACAAAGTACAGTGCCGTGTTTATGCGCCTGTTGGTCATCATGAAGATTTGTTGGCCTATTTAGTTCGTCGTTTACTTGAAAATGGTGCAAACTCATCGTTCGTTAACGCGATTGTGGACGAAGACAAGCCTGTTGAAGACTTGTTAGTTGACCCGGTTGAAAAAATTCAACGCTTACGTAATCGTCGAAATACTCAAATCACCATGCCAATCGATATCTTCGGTAACGAGCGTAATAACTCTAAAGGCATGGACCTGACAAACATCAATCACATTACGCCGCTTCGCGAAAACCTGACAACATGGGTTAAAGATCACGTAAAAACTGCCGCAGATGTACCAGAAGGACATGAAGCCGTTGTAAACCCTGCAAATCTCGACGAAGTGATTGGTAGCATTCGCCATCATGATGCAGAGCAAATGAAGCAACTTGTCACTAACGCTGAAAATGCATTGGCAAGCTGGTCTGCGTTACCCGTTTCTCAACGCGCCGACATTTTGCGCCGCACCGGTGATGCGCTTGAAACACACCGCGATGAACTCATTGCTATGTGTATCAAAGAAGCTGGCAAAGTCACGAAAGATGCGATTGATGAAGTCCGTGAAGCTGTTGATTTCTGCCGCTATTATGCTGCTCATGCAGAACAACTGTGTAAAGATCCACGTTTTGAAGCCCGTGGCGTGATCCTATGTATCAGTCCATGGAACTTCCCACTCGCCATTTTCCTTGGCCAAGTTGCAGCGGCCATTGTGACAGGCAACACGGTTATTGCAAAACCTGCAGAGCAGACAAGCCTAATTGCACTTCGCACAATCAACATCATGCAAGAACAGGGATTACCTGAATTTGTAGTACAAGCCGTACTTGCGCGCGGTAGCGAAGTAGGTCAGCACATTGTGCCAGATGAACGCATTCAAGCGGTTATGTTCACTGGTTCAACGGAAACAGGCACTCGCATTTCTCAAACGCTTGCAACTCGTGGTGGTGAACAAGTTCCTTTGATTGCAGAAACGGGCGGTCAAAACTGTATGATCGTTGACTCAACGGCCCTGCCAGAACAAGTAGTTGATGATGTTATTTCTTCCGGCTTCCAAAGTGCTGGTCAACGTTGTTCTGCATTGCGTGTTCTTTTTGTACAAGAAGAAATTGCCGATAAAGTGATCCGCATGGTGAAAGGTGCAATGCAAGAATTACACATCGGTGACCCTGCATTCCTTGAAACCGATGTTGGCCCTGTAATTGATCAACGTGCACTTAACACACTAAATGCTCACGTAGAATACTTAAAAGGCAATGCAAAACTTCACCACGAGTGTGAGCTTAAAGAAGCGCATAAAAAAGGTTACTTCTTTGCACCTCGCCTGTATGAAATCAGTGATCTGTCGATTTTAAAGAAAGAAGTATTTGGTCCATGTGTTCACGTGATCCGCTTTAAAGCTGGTGAAATTGATAAAGTCATCGAACAAGTGAACGGCACAGGCTATGGCTTAACTATGGGCGTTCATACACGTATTGAAGAACGCGCTCAATACCTAGCGAAACAATCTCGCGCAGGTAATATTTACATCAACCGCAACATGATTGGTGCTGTGGTAGGCGTTCAACCTTTTGGTGGTCGAGGTTTATCTGGCACTGGCCCTAAAGCTGGTGGTCCAAATTATTTAACTCGTCTAGTCAAAGAAAATGCAGCTCCAGAAGATTTTGAGCAAGCAGAATTCAAAAAAGCGGGTGAAGAATTACAGTCATTACCGGGTGCACAAGAGCACGTTAATCGGATGATGAAAAATGCCCAGCGTGATGAAAAGCTATGGCGCTTTATGCCGGTATCTAACCGCGTTTCTATTCTTCGTCAATTGCTCGCGAAACTTGCTACCGTTGATGCAATGGAAGAACTGGCTGACGATTTAGCTCGCACCCTATTTGACGCACGTGAGCAATTGGTACGTGCTGAAAAACGTCTTTCTAAAGGTGTTGTGATGCCAGGACCTACGGGTGAGTCTAACATCATGTATTACGAGCCTCGTGGTACCGTGTTATGTTACGCAGACAAAGACACGTCTTTCAATTTCTGGGTCATGTCGATTGTCACTGCACTTGCTGCAGGCAACTCAGTTGTTACGGTCGTATCTGATCTATTCCATGATGAAGCTCAAGCATTTCGCGAAAAGCTCGTCGCGTGTGGTGTAGCTGAAGGCATTCTACAAGTAGCAAAACTTAATCAGTTACCTGCGCTACTTGCACATCCATCGCTAACATCAACGGTAGTCAGCACAAACTGCGATCGAACCTCTTACATTACAGCTCAGCTTGCTGCGCGTAAAGGCGCGATCCTACCTGTGATTAGCGCATTACATTACGATAATTTGCTCACTCGATTAATTACTGAAAAAACGGTAAGTATCGACACCACTGCATCTGGTGGTAATACTTCTCTAATGACATTAGTCGAAGACGAAGAATAACCACTATCAGTTTACAAGGGCATGATTTTATGCCCTTTTTTATATCTCCCCCCCCTATTTGACCATGAAATTATCATCGACAATAAAGTGGTAAAGCCGTTATCCTTTGCTACGCTTTATTATATGAGTATTAGTTGGTGTCCTCGTGTCAGCCTTGAAAATCATCCCGATAAGTCAATTACAGCCAGGAATGTTTGTAGCGCGTGTCGTTAAGCAAACAGGGCGTGTTAAAGTAAAAAGCCAAGGTTGGGTAAAAACGAAAACAGCCATTGAATCGCTGTCAAAAGCCGGTATTGTCGAAGTAGAAATTGATCCTGATAAAACCCTCGATTTAACACCAAAAGCGAAACCAACACCGGACGAACCTTCGTCCACTGCGAATATATCAAAGGAATCTGAAAAATCATCACCTTGGCACAAATCTAGTTCTATCGATGCTGAACTCGATATTGCCAATACCTTGTATCAAGAAGCCAAGCAGCTACAACAAAAAGCCTTTGATGATATTAAAGCTGGCAGAACGATTGACGTCGAACAATTTCAGTCTGCCGCCACTGGCATTATGGACTCCATTTTTCGCAATCAAGATGCCCTATCCTGTATTGCGCGGATCAGGGAAAAAGATGCCTATTTACTTGAACATTCACTTAATGTTTCGATTTTAATCAGTATTTTTGCCAAACATCTTGGCATGGATAAGGCAATCATTGAACAGCTAGCAACTGGCGCATTATTGCACGATATAGGAAAAATCCAAGTTCCAGATGAAGTATTACATAAACCGGGTAAGCTCACACCTGAAGAGTTTGCGATTATTCAGCAACATGCTCTATTCAGTAAAGAGATTGTAGAAAAGGCAGGTCTACCCGAAATAGCGTGTCATATTGCCGGCTTTCATCACGAAAGACTCGATGGAACAGGTTATCCTTATCGTTTAAAAGGCGATGACATCAGCATTTATGTGCGAATGGCAAGTATTGTCGATGTGTATGACGCGTTGACCGCAGAGCGCGTTTATAAGCCTGGCATGACACCATTGCAGGCGTTTAAATATCTAAAAGAAAATTGTCCACATCATTTTGACCCCTCATTGGTAACACAATTTATTCAGTGTATCGGATTATACCCTGTCGGTACCTTAGTCAAACTACGTAGCCAAAAAATAGGGATCATCGCTGAGAGTAACCCCAATGCCCCCCTAAAACCTATTGTGAAAGTGTTTTACAGTATTCGTGCGATGCATTACACACCGGTGCAAAACATAGACCTTTCTTCAAAACGTGTTGACGACGAACTTGAAGCGGCAATAAAACCCGAAGAATTCGGGATCGACCTGATCCGATTTTTTAAGCAGTCCATGATGCCTTGATGTTTCAAAGTTGAAAAACAGGGCCCTGTGTTTAGGGCCATATTAACGCGCAGGCCAATCTTGCATGGCTTCCATAGAAAACTCGATACCGTCAAACTCGAATACGGTTAAATCTGGCGTGATTTCTTTTACATAAAGTGCACCAATGCGCTGTCCTTCCGCTAGCTCTTTACCGTTTATTTTAATTAAACGATTACTTGGCTCGGTAGAGTAAATATGGGTCAAGTACTTAATTGGCGGCAACATAGCTTGAATACCATCTGGTAATTGTTCCACTGGGGTTGCGCGTGCAGATTGATTTGTGGCTGTCATTACACGCTGTGATGGTCGATTCTCAGTTGAGGCAACGGCATCATTAAATGCCGCTTGTAACTCAGGCGAAACCCCTTCAAAATCAATGTTTGCCGTTTCATTCGATATACTTTCTAAGGGTTTGCCCACTATCCGATACCCTTGTGCTGCTAAGTTGGATAGCTCCTCTCCTGCCGTGAGATCTTTTTCACTATCAACGATTGAATTTGCAGGCATTGCAGTACTCGACGGCTGCAAAACGTGTGTGCCCGCATTAATAACTACCGCTCCCTTTGCGTCTACTGGGACTAACTGCTGTTGATAGATTGGTTGTCCAGTTTTATCTACACCGACTTGAATGGTCAACCATTGATAATGCTGCTGCTCTTGCCCATCACTGATTGAAATCGGCTTTACCTGCGGCAGACGTTGACTATCGTTCTTATCCTCGGTCACTTTACTTTGTTGCGCTTCAGATAGAGCGATTGGAACGTCATTCGAGTCGCGTACTGTATCTGTTTGACCCTGAACAATTACAGGTTCACCCACGCTAACCGAAGCGTTATTCTTAAACTGCTTACCAAGAAAAAAACCACTTATGACACAGATTGTTGCTATAACGGTCAACACTGACAATTTGAATAGCCTACGATAACGCTCGACTTGACGGGCTAAATAATCATGTGAGTTAGCACTGTCGACTTTACTTTGCGCTGCTTTAGCTACGAAACTCATCCTTTCCACCTACCCATAAAAGCCAATCAAAAAACCAATCGCAAATAAACTTGGACACAATACGACAGGCCACAACTTAGACAACGAATGAGTTCGTGAAGACTCTTTCGCGAGTACAGCGAGAGGTAAAGCTTCTTTGGCTGCTTGCTGAACGATTTGTTTTGTTACAAACATCTGACTTTGTGAAAATGCTCCTAACAAACAGCGATCAGCTAACAGATTTAGTAATCGCGGAACACCTGCGGTTAACTCAAACATCAGCTTCACAGCATTAGGTTCAAATAATCCTCGTTGACACCCTGCTTTATGTAAGCGATGTTGTAAATACTCACCAACTTGTAATTCCGTAAGCGGCAATAAGTGATAGCGTGCGGTAATGCGCTGCGCGAGTTGGCGAAGCTCTGTTCGTTGTAACAGCAACTGTAACTCAGGCTGCCCAACTAAGACAATTTGCAGCAGTTTTTTATGATTCGTTTCTAAGTTAGTGAGCAGACGCAATTGCTCTAACACTTCTGGTGCTAAATGCTGAGCTTCATCAATAATAAGCATGGTATGACCACCTGCATGATGATTACTCAAAAGCTTGGTTTTTATGGCGTCGGTTAATTGCTTAAGGGACGCCTCGTGTTTAATTTCAACCTTAAGCTCATCACAGATGCTTGCAAGCAACTCATGAGCTGATAGCGTCGGATTTAAAATAAATGCCACTTCGGTGTTATTAGGGAGCGAATCAAGTAAAGTACGGGTAATGGTTGTTTTTCCTGTCCCGACTTCCCCTGTTAATAATACAAAACCACCAGCATCGCCCAATCCATATTGTAAGTGCGCCAATGCTTCTTTATGACGTTCACTTAAAAATAAATACTCTGGATTTGGAGCGATCGAAAAAGGTTTTTCCGACAAACCAAAATAGCCTAAATACACTGTGTTTCTCTTTCTTGTTATGATGCTGCCTATAATGGCAAAAAACAGCGCTAAGTTGTACCAATCATTTAAAAAACGATGGTTCATTCTTTTAATTTAAGGCGCTAAGGAAACTGGTTATGCAAATCTATTTGGTCGGTGGCGCAGTTCGAGATGAACTCTTAGGCAGAGAAATCAAAGAACGAGATTACGTGGTAGTAGGCAGTACTCCACAAGAAATGATCGAACAAGGGTTTACTCAAGTAGGAAAAGATTTCCCAGTCTTTTTACACCCTAAAACAAAAGAAGAATATGCCCTCGCCCGGACTGAGCGCAAAAATGGCCAAGGTTATACCGGCTTTTTATGTGACTTTACGCCTTCTATCACCTTAGAAGAAGATTTATTACGACGAGATTTAACTATCAATGCAATTGCTAAAAATGCACACGGTGAGCTCATTGATCCCTTTCATGGCCAACACGATCTCACCGCTCGGATAATTCGTCATGTCAGTATGGCATTTATAGAAGATCCGCTACGCGTCTTACGTGTCGCGCGATTTGCAGCTCGATACCGTGGTTATGGTTTTACTATTGCACCTGAAACTCTGTCACTTATTCTCAATATGGTAGAGCGTGGCGAGTTAAACAGTTTAACGCCTGAGCGAGTTTGGATGGAGTGTGAAAAGTCAATTATCGATGGTGAATTCGCGACATTCTTAAACTATCTATCACAATTCAACGCGTTACCGGTACTTGATCCTAATCTCGCGAAATCGTGGTCTGAACGTCGATTTCAGTCATTAATGCGTGCTTGCCACTACGCAAAAGAACATAGCTTTGCTATGGAGGTCCATCTTGCTCAACTTGCTGAAAGTTTGGATATCGATGTAATCGAGTCGCTTTGCATTCACTTAAAGCTATCGAATCAATGTGTGTTAAGTTTAAAACTCTATCATGCATTACCCGACAACCTCTATTCACCAGAAGCTGTCTCAAACTACTTCAATCAATTTGATTTTTATCGACGACCAGAACGATTTGATCTATTTAGTGCAATATTAGAAACAAAACTGCAAAACACAGATTCACTGGTGAAACTAAAACTTGCTTTCTTTGATGCATTAAGTGTCTCAGCAAAAGCATTTATTGAAGGCGGCTTAAAGGGAGCGGAGATTAAACAAGCCATTGCACTAGAGCGCGAAAAACGCCTTGCCAACGCGCTTAGATAATGCGTTGGCAAGTTGCTTATCAGAATTAATCTGTAGCCTGTGGGCTAATATAACAAAAAGGCAATAAGACCAAAGCCTAACAACAAACGGTATACCACGAATGGGAACATTCCCATACGCTCAATCACTTTTAAGAAAAAGTGGATACAGGCATACGCTGCAATGAACGACAAAACTGTTCCTGTCCCAATCGTAAACCAATCCACTGCTTCACTTTCCATAATCAATTTGTAAGTGTAATACGAACCCGCAGCTAAAATGATTGGGATTGACATTAAAAAGGAAAAACGTGCCGCACTTTGCTTGTTTAAACCAAGCATCATACCAACGGTCATGGTAATACCAGAGCGAGAAGTACCAGGGAATATGGCAGCAATAACCTGTGAAAAGCCAATGAGTAGCGCCGATTTCCAATTCAGTTGATAAATCGTCTTAGTTTGCTTCGCGGTGGCATCGGCATACCAAAGTAAAAGCCCAAATAAAATCGTCGTCGTCGCGATGATCCACGCATTTCTAGAATAGATCTCAACGAAGTCTTTAACTAAATAGCCAATCAATAAAGCTGGTATCGTTGCGATAATAATAAACCAACCTAAACGACTGTCTTCTGTTGTGCCTTGCTTTCCAAAAGATAGAAACCAAGCTGATAAGATTTCGCTAACTTCTTTGCGAAAATAGATGATAACTGCAACCAGGCTGCCAAAATGAACGGCGACGTCAAACGCTAACCCTTGATCTGCCCAACCCAAGACTTGAGACGGGAGAATTAAATGGGCTGAACTCGAAATCGGTAAAAATTCAGTTAGACCTTGTATTAACGCTAAAACAATGATTTCAATTAGACTCATAGTATCGAAAGCTCCACTTTCCATAGTTTTTGTTGGCTTTTATCATAGTGTTGCCACATTTGTGCAAAGTGCTGATTTGTAACGGGATGCAAAACCGCTGGAGCGATTTCTGCCAAAGGTTGAAGCACAAAAGCGTTGGTGCAGATTTCAGCTCTCGGCAACTGCGCAGGCGTTTCACAAATCACATTATCATAAAGAAGTAGATCTAAATCGAGCGTCCTTGGACTAAATTTTTTATCTTCGGGTTTTCGGCCATGCTCGCGCTCAATTTGTTTAAGTAACTTACATACTTCTTCAAGAGACAGCGTTGTTTGCGCAGCAAATACCGAATTGTAAAAAGGACGGCCTTTAAACCCCACCGCTTCACTTTCGTAAACACTTGAATGAGAAAAATCCGGAAAATGGGAGATAAGTGCAGTCACGCCATTTCGAAAGTTCTTCTCTCTGTCTACATTGCTGCCAATGCTGATATAAATTTTAGCCATAGATCACGTTCAACTTAGAGGTCGCGTAATTTCGACACCGACCGTTTTCGCTTGTGCGACAGCTTGCGGCTTACTTACTCGAATAGTAACTTGGGAAACCATAAATTCTTCTAGGATTAAACTGGCCAATTGCTCAACCAGCGATTCGAGTAAGTCAACTTGATTTGCTTGGCAATGTGCATCGACACGTTCACTGACTTTCGCATAATCAACAGCATATTTTACGTTGTCAGAAAGCGCTGCTTGCGTAAAATCAGTCAGCATTTCGATATCAAAGTACAAGCTTTGTTTACTTTCTTTCTCAAAGTCGTACACTCCTATTATTGTCTCAACATGCAACTGTGAGATATAAACCTTATCCATTAAGACTCCGTTAGGGTTGAGGTTCTAGGGCTCGTGTCATCTGCAGCACTGATTCATATTCAGTTCAATTCGATTCGGGCCAAATATGCCATGGTGGTCAGGCGGATAATAGCCTAAAACCGACCATTAAAGAATAAGGAAGCATGTGTTAATCGGTATAATATGTCTTGTCGCCTACTTGATGGGCTCCATTTCTTCGGCCATTTTGGTCTGCCGATTGTTTCGCTTGCCTGATCCTCGTTTCGCAGGATCCAATAACCCAGGCGCGACGAATGTATTGCGCTTAGGGGGCAAAATTCCAGCAGCGTTAGTGTTAGCCTGCGATGTTTTGAAAGGCACTATTCCCGTTTGGGGCGCTTATTTCTTAGCAATCGAACCGATTTGGCTTGGTGCCATTGCGGTTAGTGCTTGTCTTGGACATATTTATCCCATCTTTTTTCATTTTAATGGCGGAAAGGCGGTAGCAACGGCGTTTGGCGCTCTTTTACCGATCGGTCTATCGTTGGCGGGAATGTTAATTGTGACCTGGCTAGTAGTGTTATGGCTAACGCGCTACTCGTCTCTTGCTGCCATTGTTACGGTCAGTCTTGCACCAGTTTACACTTTTTTAGTCAAACCACTCTATACCTTACCAGTAACGTTCCTCACTATTGTGATTATTTTCCGTCACCGCGCCAACATAGCGCGTTTATGGCAAGGTAAAGAGCCTAAAATTACAAAAAAATCAGAGCGGCAATAAGCTATCAATTGGCCACCTAGCTTTGGTTTTCATATCCATAGCAGCAAATTGACCGGCTTTCAAACGTTGCAACCCTGCATAAGCAATCATTGCACCGTTGTCAGTACAAAATTCAGTTCTTGGGTAATAAACTTTACCTTTCATACCCACCATTACGCGCTCTAACTTTGTCCGCAGCGCGCGATTAGCGCTTACGCCGCCAGCAATCACCAAGCGGTTAATGCCAGTATGCTTTAACGCTCGTTTACATTTAATGGCTAAAGTATCAATGACTGCACTTTGAAACGCATGAGCAATATCCGCTTTCGTTTGCTCATCCTGGCCTTCAGTCCGGATTGTGTTCGCAGCAGCCGTTTTTAGTCCGCTAAAACTAAAATCAAGTCCGGGTCTATCCGTCATCGGTCTTGGGAATTTAAAGCGGCCATCAACACCTTGCTCAGCCAATTTTGCCAACAATGGCCCTCCGGGGTAGTCAAGTCCAAGTAATTTCGCTGTTTTATCAAACGCTTCACCGGCAGCATCATCGACCGATTCACCTAAGACTTGATATTGCCCTATGCCGGCGACTTCCACCATCATTGTATGACCACCAGATACCAGTAATGCGATAAATGGAAAATCAGGTACATCCTCTTCTAACATCGGTGCTAATAAATGACCTTCCATATGATGCACCGCTACTGCCGGAATATTCCAACCGTAAGCAAGGGAGCGCCCGATGGACGTACCAACCAACAAAGCCCCCACCAATCCTGGGCCTGCTGTATAAGCAACACCATCTAACGACTCAGGACCGCAATTGGCTTCTTTAAATGCAGCTTCAATTAACGGGATCGTTTTTCTAACGTGATCTCTCGAGGCTAATTCAGGTACTACCCCACCATAATCCGCGTGAACCTTTACTTGACTATACAGTTGGTGTGCAAGTAGCCCTTGTTCGTCATCATAGATTGCAACGCCGGTTTCATCGCACGACGATTCGATACCTAAAATACGCAACGCATTGCTCCTTACTTTATAACTCTAAGCCAATGTTTGTTTGCCCATCGGCTACAGCCAATGCTTTTAACGACCGAACTGATTCAGACGTCACTCGCCCATTCGTTTCAACAAAATCAATTAATTCAGATAGTACTTCGATTTCATATTGCATTAACGGGTGCTCACGAACTAGCTTGTTTTCCGGCTCGATTCCTTCGCTTTCAAGTAAAAACTCAATATAACGAGCCACTGTCGCTTGAGATATTTTCGCAATCGACACAAATTCTTGTTCATCTTTTGCCATTAAACCGTGCATAAATCCAAGTAACGCCGTGGCACTGTCAATTGCCAAATAAGTGCCAAACATATCGTATTCCGTTAACTCTGGTACTAAAGGTTCTACTTTCTCTACTTGCTTTTCTAAGCTAATTTTACTTTTTGGTAGCAGTAATTTTTCCCAACACACATTCAGTGCACTTTTCAGTATCACTTCATCACCAAAGCCAGTGGCTTCACTAAATAAACCGTAATTTGGTAGCATACGTTCTAGCACTGCACCTGCAAGTGCCGCTTTTTGAACATACGTTAGCTCTCTAATACGCTGAAAATTATTGGCTTTTTTCATTCTTTTTGAGTCTCACAAGACCAGCAATAATCAAACGCTGGTCCATTTTCTTCCTGGCAAGATGGACAGTGCCAATGGGTCTGTAATTGTTGGTGGTAGTTTAACAAGATTTGTTGCGCACGGGGTAACTTTATCGCATAGACTAAAATTCGAATTTGCAACTCAGTAAAGGGGATTTCACCCATTGCGCCATAAAGAGCAGCCCCCGTTAATTGTGTTTGAATTCCCGCTTGACTCAGCAATCCACAAATAATATGCGCTTCAACAGAATGTTCTGCGACATAAACACATTGCCAACGAAAAGGATCGGTTAGCGCTTGAGTTGTCATGCAATTAGCCCTATGTTTAGCTCTACTCAGAGTTTATACTAAAATCACAAACATGACGTTAACCACACCCGCCTTATTATTTCCGGCTATTTCACTACTTTTGCTCGCTTATACCAATCGTTTTTTAGTACTCGCTCAACTGATCCGCGAGTTAAATGCGCGTGAAGGCGACACGATTAGACCTTTGGTTGTTGCACAAATTGAAAATCTACGAAAACGTATTAACCTCATTCGTCGCATGCAAGTTTGGGGGGTGGTCTCCTTTATCCTATGTACGTTATCCATGTTTGCAGTTTTTATATCAATGACCAGTTTAGGTATCTGGTTGTTTGGTATCAGTTTATGTGCGTTAACCTTATCTTTATTATTGTCACTCTATGAAATTCATATCTCCTGTGACGCCATTTCAATTGAACTGAGCAATATAGAGAAAAAAAAACAACAAGACTAAGTCTGTTTCAAAATCAGCATCTATACTGAACAGAGGCAGATTTTTCAGTGAGGGTGCGTATGAGCGATTTTTTGTTTTCGGATGAAACGCTTAGTGACGAAATAGAAACCAAACCGAAGGACGATAAATGGCATATTCTCATCATTGATGATGAGCAAGATATTCATCAAGTCACTAAGCTTGTGTTGTCGGATTTTCGTTTCTCCGAAAAACGCTTAGAATTTCATCATGCGTATTCCGCCAAAGAAGCCATGGCGTTTCTAGAAAAAGGTGATGTCGATGTTGCTGTTGCGTTAGTCGATGTGGTGATGGAAACCAACCATGCAGGGCTCGATTTAATTAAATATATTCGTGAACATTTAGGTAAAAGTGAAGTTCGTCTGATATTAAGAACCGGTCAACCTGGTGAAGCTCCTGAAGAAGCGGTGATCCGAGATTACGACATTAATGATTATAAAAACAAAACTGAATTAACCTCCGTAAAACTCAAAACACTACTCTACTCTGCCCTAAGATCGTATCGCGATATCTTAACTATTAACCGCGCTAAAAATGGTTTAGAGCGAATTATCACCGCATCATCAACGTTTTTGCAATGCAGTAGCGTAAACGAATTTGCCTCTACTATCCTAAACCATGTTACGGATATTATGGGTATTCCCGATACAGAAATTTATTGTGTTGCGGCAGTGAATAGTGAAAGTAACCCTCCTCAAGATTTCACTCTGCTCGCTGCCTCAGGCGATCATCATCAATCTAAAAATGGGAAAATTCCCGATAACGTCGTAAACAGTATTATTTCTGCTAGACAAAAGCATGCATCAAGTTGTGACGATAAAACCTATATTGGCTACTTTCATACCCAAGGCGGTATGGAAACAATGCTGTATGTCAGTAAAGAATCTAATTTACAAGAAACCGATTTTCACTTGTTGGAGTTTTTTGCCAATAACATTGCTATGGCATACGACAATCTTAGACTTCGAGAAATTATCAAAGAATCACAAAAAGAATTGTCGTATATACTAGGTGAGGCTGTCGAGAAACGCTCTAAAGAAACCGGCTCACATGTTAAACGCGTCGCTCATTACAGCCAGCTGCTCGGTCAACTCTATGGACTGAGCAATTATCACTGCGAAATATTAAAACTGGCTTCTCCACTTCACGATGTTGGAAAAATCAGTATTCCCGATCGAATATTAAATAAACCCGGGAAACTCGATGCTGACGAGTGGGCAATAATGCAAACTCATGCGCAAATGGGTTATGAGATATTGAAAAATTCTCAAAATGAGATTCTACAATGTGGCGCAACAATCGCGCACGAGCATCACGAGAAATGGGACGGTTCAGGTTATCCTAGAGGACTCCACGGCGAGAACATTAATATCGTAGGTCGTATTACCGCTTTAGCCGATGTATTTGATGCATTAGGCAGCGATAGGTGTTATAAACCAGCATGGCCAATGGAAAAAATTATCAGCTTGGTTAATCAGGAAAAAGGGAAACATTTTGATCCAAATTTAGTCGAGCTTTTTATTGCAAATTTGGGTAAATTCATCGAAATAAGAGATAGTTATCCTGATTGAAAATGTAACTTAATTGTAAAAGAATTCACTTTTCTAAAAATTGCACTTGTAGTAGAATCAGAGACAATACACTACATTGTGTTGACAACAGAAATTAAAAGGAATTTCTTATGAGATTTGATCAACTCGAGCAGTTTTTGGCGCTCGGTAATTTGCGCCATTTTAGACAAGCTGCTGAGCAAACCAATATTAGTACTTCTGCATTGACCAGAAGTATTCAAACCCTTGAAGATGAAATTGGATGTGAACTAGTTAAACGTTCAACTCGCTCAGTAAAGTTAACAGAGCAAGGCGAATTGTTCTTAGCATACTGCAAAACCACGCTAAATGAACTAGAACACACCAAAAAACACATCCATCAAAGCTTATACGGTCGAGATCAACAAAAACTTGTGATCGGCTACACCAACCAAGCGAGTAAAATTGTACCGTTATCATGTGGTCAATTTTTAGCTGATTACCCTAATGTCAAAATAGAAATGCAATTACAGGATGAACAGGAATTAAGCCGTAAATTGCAACTAGGTGAAATTGACATCAGCGTGTACTTGCAAAAAGCGTGTCAAATTGAAAGTGATGTGCACTTACCTGATCAGCTCATCATGTTTGTTGCAAAACATCATCCTCTCGCAGCTAAAGACATCATTCGACGTGAAGAATTATTGCACTATTCTATGTTTGGTTGTTTTTCTCAATCCAAACAAGTGCAAACCATGCTAAATGAAGTTGTTGATAATTTAAACAAAGCTACAAGCATCAAAATAGGCAATATTGAACAAGTGATCCAAGGCTTGAAAAGTAGTTCTAGCTTTGCGATTGCAAGTATTGAGCACGCGAAAACGGTTGCCCAAGACGCCGATTTAGTAATGCTAAAAACAAACAAAGCCATGGAACAAGAGCAACTCGTTGTTCAAACCAATCGTAATTTAGGTGCTAGTAATTACATTACACATCTACTAAGCTTGATTGAAAAAACGGCTCAGAATAGTCAGCTAGTTAACTAATTGGTTTGTTAGTGCTAAATTTTTACGCAAGTAATCTGATTGTAAGATTACTTGCGGAGCTATCTTTTTTAATCCAACCAATACTGGCTAGTAATTGCAATAAAGACGATTAGCCCAACGTAGTGATTATTTAAAAATGCCTTAAAACAGGCGTCTCGATCGCGTTGATGGATTAACCATTGTTGATAAAAAAGCAACGCGGTAGCGAAAACCAAGGCCACCCAATAAATACAATCAAAGTAAAGAATCCTGCCCACTAGTAAAAGCAAAGCAATAAACAAAATATTCAGTAAACCGATAATATGTCGATCTGCGCGACCAAACAGTATCGCGGTAGATTTTATACCAACTTCAAGATCATCATCTCTATCTACCATAGCGTACATGGTGTCATATGCAACTGTCCATACTAAATTAGCAGCAAATAATAACCAGGCAACGTTTGGCACTGTGGTTATTGACGCCATAAAAGCCATCGGAATGGCAAAACTAAATGCTGCGCCGAGTATAAACTGTGGTAAATAAGTAAAGCGCTTCATAAAAGGGTAAAGCATCGCCAATGCGAGCGCTCCAAATGACATTAGAATCGTTTGCCAATTTAAAAACAAAACTAATAAAAACGCAGTTAAAATAAGTAGACAAAATAAGCTTAGTGCTTCTTTTTCTGATACTAATTTACTTGCTAATGGGCGCATGGCTGTGCGTTTAACTGCACCATCAACATGCCTATCGGCATAATCATTTATAACACAGCCAGCACTTCGCATTAAAAATACGCCCAATGCAAAAATAATCGTTATGTCAATTGCAGGAACACCTTCATTAGCAACCCATAGCGCCCAAAACGTTGGCCAAAGTAATAACAAGGTGCCAATTGGCTTGTCAGTTCTCATCAACTGCTTATAATAATTAATGTTTTTGCGTTTTAACATCAAACTAGCCACGTTTTAGGCTCCTGCAAAAATACTTCACACACTAAAATGGAATGTTCGCCTCGGCTAAATTCACTACGTCTAGCGTATTTTTCCTCTTTTTCAAGATTGAGTTTATCTAATAAGCAATGGATTGTGTCGTTAACTTTGGCCAGTTGTAAGTCACCACGAAGCCATATTGGTGACTGAAACAAAACTTCCCCAAGTGGCGTATTTCCAAGTTTAGTCATTTCTTGCACGTGTTCAGGGATCCAACTTTGCGCATACACAATCGGCTGATTATCACACCACAACAAAACTTCACGACACCACATTGGTGTTTTTGTTTTCTCTAAATCGGTATTCAAACCTGGTAATGGCATACATCGCTTTTCGCTCAGCACTTCGACATGAAATGAAGTGTAATGTGCTTTCAAACGAGCGGTGAGTGAGCCTTCTTCACACAACCAACTACAAAGACTAGACGAAACTCGTTGCAAAAAGATTGGGGCAACATTTGCAGGAACCCACCTAGTTTCTAAAGAGAGAGGAAATGACAACAACACAATTCAGCTAATACAAAAATACACTGAGCTATCATAGCACCCTCCGCGGTCGACCAAAAGCTTATACCCAAGTTACCTATACCCGTGAATCAACTTGAAGATACCGGTTACAGAACTTAACCATGCTTTTCAATACTAGGCACGCTAATCCAGGAATGTAGGCACCTTCTAAATTTAAGTGCAAACAAGGTAGTGCTCCCTCGGGACAAGCTTTACAGGCAATTTAAGCCGCGTTATTGATTTTAATCAGGGGAAGCATTACCTGCATGCCTAAACACCTTTAAATTATTGCTAAAATCACGCTACTTCAAGTTGATTTGGTATATCTCCTACTGTTGTTAAGTAGCACAACACGTAAAGACAACTGTCATTTAATGAGAAATACGTATACACTAATTACACAAATCCATCTGTTAGTAGGAATATCAACTCATTATGAAGCAACTGCTAGCCCTATTGTTTTCGTTATGCTTACTTGTACCTAATGCTAAAGCCGAGTCAACGGTTGGCTATTTTGGATTTGAACCTGACATCATCACTAACTACATTGGACAATCAAATAAAAAGCTTGGTTACGTGCGAGTCACTGTCGATTTAATGTTAAATGACGTGTCTACTATCCCTATTGTTGAACATCACACCCCTTTACTTCGCGATGCTATTGTACAAATCTTAAGTAAAGAGCCTGAAGAATCCATCAAATCACTGACTGGTCGCGAAGAGATCCGAAAACGCTGTGCTGAAAAATTAAAAGCATTGCTTAAAGAAGAAACGGGTAATGACATTATTCGAGAAGTGTTGTTTACGAAGTACCTGTATCACTAGGCCGTGTCATTCGCGGCCATAGCCACCCTATTAGTGCGCCACTGAGCAAACCAAAGAAATGAGCCCAGTTTGCCATATTAATAAACAATACGTCTGCAAAACCAATAATCATCCAAATCAATAACATACCAATAACTGCTGTGGATAGCATCGTCTCTTCATTGGGACATTTAATGTGGCGTAACCAAGCAAATCCGCATAATGCGTAAACCACACCGCTCAGCCCGCCAAAGTTGCCATCCACTAACAGGTATTGCATCCAGTTACTGATCAACCCACTTAACACACACAAAGTCATTAAAGTGAATGTACCTAGCCGCTTTGCGATTTTATCCCCAAGGTAAATCCACCACATTAAGTTAAATACTAAATGCAGCGCATCGAAATGCAGAAACATAGGACTAAACCACGTTGGCCAACTGACTACTGAGAATTTAAAAAAGTTAAACGTAGCCTGCGGTTCTAAATAATGAAGTGAAATAAAAGTAACTAAACAAATGATGGTGATGAGTTGAACCAACGGATTCAATTTGATCGCTCGAGACAGCAAATTCAAGTTTGAACCTGAATACTTAACAAGCGGCTTGGGTCGCTCTAAGTGCCACGCCGCTTGCTGAAATTCATCCGCTTGCGGGTTTTTGCAAAAACGCGACCAAATTACACTCGCTGTTACTTGGTCTTTTTCACTAATCCAAATTTCAGCGTGTGTCGAATCGCGAATGCGCACCTCGACCTGGATCTTAGCAAGCTGCAAAGCATCGACCAGTCCTTGTAATTCTCTGGGATGGTTGTGCTGACCTAAACGAATTAACGCTCGATGCAATCCGCACACTCCGATGCCCACTGCGTGAATCCACCATCCATGCTGTAAACGTTCTCAAAGCCTTGTTCAACTAAGTAGCCAGCAGCGCCCTGTGAACTGATCCCATGATAACAAACGATCACTATCATATCGTCAAACTCTTTTTCTTGCATAAACTGAGCAATATTTGCATTAGTAAGGTGCATTGCACCTGGGATATGACCTGTTGCAAAGGAGTTTGGATCACGAATATCAGCAATCACTAACTCATTCGAGGTCAGTTTTTCACGTACTTCTGCCACAGATATATGTTTAAACGCCATACTTTTTCAAACACCTTGTCATTACTAAAAATACAAAAGGCGACGTGAGTCGCCTTTTAATTCTACTTATCAATTAATCCCAACTAAGGATAACTTTACCTGATTGACCTGAAATCATCGTATCGAAACCTTGTTGGAATTCATCCACATGGAACCGGTGAGTAATGATTGGTTCAAGGTTTAAACCAGATTGGATCAAGCTTGCCATTTTATACCACGTTTCAAACATTTCGCGGCCATAGATCCCTTTGATCACTAAGCCTTTAAAGATCACTTGGTTCCAATCAATGGCCATGTCCGATGGTGGAATACCTAGCATAGCGATTTTGCCGCCATGATTCATGCTATTAAGCATATTGCTAAATGCACTAGGAACACCTGACATTTCAAGACCAATATCAAATCCTTCCGTCATACCGAGATCTTTCATCACATCTTTGAGATTTTCGTTTGCCACATTGACGGCACGAGTAGCCCCCATCTTGCGCGCAAGATCTAAGCGATATTCATTCACATCGGTGATCACAACATGACGAGCACCCACATGCTTTGCAACCGCTGCGGCCATAATACCAATTGGGCCAGCACCCGTAATAAGTACATCTTCACCCACTAAATCAAACGATAAAGCAGTATGTACCGCATTGCCAAATGGGTCAAAAATCGACGCTAAGTCATCTGAGATATTGCTTGGTATTTTAAACGCGTTGTAAGCAGGAATGACCAAATACTCTGCAAAGGAGCCTTCACGATTTACACCAACTCCGATGGTATTTCGGCACAAATGTACGCGGCCTGCGCGACAATTACGGCAATAGCCACAGGTAATATGGCCTTCACCCGAAACACGATCACCGACGTTGAAACCACGAACTTCTTGACCCATGTCAACAACTTCACCGACGTATTCGTGACCAACCACCATAGGTGTTGGAATCGTCTTTTGTGCCCAATCATCCCATTTATAGATATGGACATCAGTGCCGCAAATAGCCGTTTTACGGATTTTGATTAATAAGTCGTTATGGCCTACTTCTGGCTTAGGCGCATCGGTCATCCAAATCCCTGGTTCCGCTTTCAATTTAGACAATGCTTTCATGATTTTACTCTTTATAAAATGCAGGCAACGCCAACATTAATACGAACGGGTATATACTTTTTCACGTGCGCCTGAGCGCGCCATGAAACATGTGTTAAATTACACCTAACTCTTTACCAATACGAATAAACGCAGCAATCGCTTTGTCTAACTGCGCTTTAGTATGAGCTGCTGAAATTTGCGTACGAATACGTGCTTGACCTTTTGGCACCACAGGGAAAGAAAACCCTGTTACATAAATGCCTTCGGCCAACAGTTTTTCGGCCATTAGGGCCGCCATTTTTGCATCGCCTAACATCACAGGAATAATTGCATGATCTTTACCTGCACACGTGAAACCAGCTGCTTCCATTTGAGTACGGAAGTAGGCAGCATTATCCCAAAGTGTGTCGCGAAGCGCCTTACCTTGCTCCATCATATCAATCACTTTAATGGACGCTGTAACAATAGACGGTGCTAATGAATTTGAGAACAAATAAGGACGCGAACGTTGGCGCAACCATTCTACAATTTCTTTGCGACCTGACGTATAACCACCGGATGCACCACCAAGTGCTTTACCGAGTGTGCCAGTTATAATATCTACACGACCTAGCACACCACAATATTCTGGCGTACCTCGGCCATTTTCACCCACAAAACCTACCGCGTGTGAGTCATCAACCATGACCAATGCATCGTATTTGTCTGCTAAATCACATACGGCTTTTAAATTACAGATCACGCCATCCATCGAAAAGACACCGTCAGTGGCGATAAGTTTCGTTTTCGCCCCAGCTTCTGTCGCTGCAATTAACTGTTGTTCAAGATCAGCCATATCGTTGTTGGCATAGCGGAAACGCTTTGCTTTACAAAGACGCACACCGTCAATAATCGATGCATGGTTTAATGCATCGCTAATGATTGCGTCTTCTGGCCCTAACAAGGTTTCAAATAGACCTGCATTTGCATCAAAGCAAGAAGAATACAAAATCGTATCTTCCGTTTGTAGAAAATGGCTGATTTTCGATTCAAGGGTTTTATGAATATCTTGAGTACCACAGATAAAGCGAACTGATGCCACACCAAAACCGTGATCGTTCAACCCTTGTTGCGCCGCAGCGATTAAATCTGGGTGATTCGCCAAACCTAGGTAATTGTTGGCACAGAAATTAATCACTTTCTCACCAGTAGAAACTTCTATTTCGGCTTGCTGTTGCGACGTAATAACTCGTTCGCTTTTGTACAAACCTTCAGCTTTTACTTCTTCAATCTGCTGCTGAAGTTGGCTATAAAATGCCGCTGCTCGCATGTGTTCTCTCCATCATTTGCACGGTTAACCATTCCAATATTCAAAATGATTAATGAGTATGGTTATTGTAAAAGGTAAACGCCGCTAATGCACGAAGCAGCGTTGGATCAAGATAATTATTTTTGTCAAAAGTAACAGGAATAAACTAAATTAATAAATCTGGCACGTGAGCAATAGAATCAACGACTGCAGTAGCCTTATCGCTGCACGCTTCAGATAAATCTTGCCCGCTTCGCACAAGTACTCTTGTTGGAATGCCCGCCGCAAAAGCGGCTTCCATGTCTGATGCCTTGTCGCCTATCATGACACTGTTTGCTAAATCGAGTCCGAGCTGTGCTTTTGCTTGTAATAACATGCCGGGAAATGGCTTACGGCAATCGCACGCTTTTCGATAATCACCAAGCGCGTTTTTTGGATGATGAGGACAAAAAAAGACGCCCGCGATTGTGACGCCGTGTTCATCGAATTGCGCCACCATCCATTCCGTTAAATGCTGAAACTGACTTTCGTTGTAATAACCTCGGCCAATTCCCGATTGGTTCGTGACCACCACTAACTTATAGCCATTGTCTTGAAATGCCTTACACGCTGAAAATACGCCATTAATAAACTGAAATGCTTCTGGCGTGTGAACGTAAGCATGATCCACGTTGATCACACCATCTCTGTCTAAAAAAATCGCTTTATGCATCACAAGTTCTCTTTTTCAACAACGGCATCAAACATGCTTGTCACTTGCAGAACCTGGATCTGCTGCATCAAGTCTTTGCCTTTTACACGCGTTCCCCAAGGTAATTGCTGTGCCGTTTTTCCTGTTTGTTTAAGTAGGTTGTCGTGATAGACCTCAACCACATAATCTTGGTACAAATATGGACCGGTGCGCTTGGGATTAGAGTGTGCATACAAACCAATCACTGGTGTGCCCATCGTTACCGCCATGTGTGCAGGGCCGGTATCAGGGGCAACCACAAGGCTTGCTTTCTCTAGCACACAAAGCAATTGTTTGAGTGTGGTTTTTCCAACTAAGTTCAAAATCGGAACTCGACAATGCTTTATAATCTCATTGGCTAAATTCGTTTCAAGTGCTGTAGGACCGCCACTTAACACCACTGAAAAGCCCTTGTCGTGGGCATGTTCAGCGAGTAATGCGTATCGTTCTGGTAACCAATTTCGCTCAGCTTTACTTGCCGCAGGTGCTATCACAAAAATGCGAGGCAAGCCCGTGAGTAACTGACTTGCTGAAGTCCTATCTTCATCAGATACTGGCATATGCCACTGTGGTGTATCGCACCTTGCACCAATAGAACGAGCAAATTCAGCAAATCCTTCCAAAACATGCGGCTCATTCTGAGCTGGGATACGTTTATTAATGAAGAGACTGTGAAATTCTTTAGAGCGCCCCCAGTCAAAACCTATTTTCTTTTTGGCCGGGATCACACGCGCAACGAGGTTTGCGCGCAACGCAACCTGCATATGTAACAGCACATCGAATTCTCGCCCTTTAAAGGTATTCGCGAGTTGTTTAAATGCCGCCTTGCCTTGCTTTTTATCAAACACGACAAATTCTACACCTGGCATACCACTTAGCATCATTGCCTCGACTTTACCAATCACCCATGTGATCTTGGCGTTGGGATGTGCTTTAGCAATGGCTTGCACTGCACTGACCGCATGGCACACATCACCAATGGCAGATAACCTTAATATGCAGATGGATTGATAATCGTGCTTCACAATAAACTCTATGGCAATGAAAGTGAGCGCTGATCTTAAATTAATCAGCTCGCTTTGCAAGTTTCAGACGATGAAAAAACACGGTACACTAGCCTTTTACCAGAAACAAAGATACTCATGAAGGTTTCACGGCAAGGCAATTGTACTCTTTTGAGCTTAGATCCTGAGCTAAATGTTACAACTCAGTGGTTTGACCCTAAACATTGGCAAGCCTTAGGTGCCATACGCAACCAAAAACAAGGT
Organism: Pseudoalteromonas luteoviolacea B = ATCC 29581; assembly: GCA_000333235.1. Taxonomy (GTDB): domain Bacteria; phylum Pseudomonadota; class Gammaproteobacteria; order Enterobacterales; family Alteromonadaceae; genus Pseudoalteromonas; species Pseudoalteromonas luteoviolacea_D. The sequence continues at coordinate 176,020 of CAPN01000010.1, forward strand.
CGTGCAACAGCTTATTTTGTCGAATATCAACCGAGCAAGGTCGCTGTACTTCGTCATTATTGGCGAGGAGGCCTGATTGGAAAAATACTGAACGATCAGTATCTTTATTGTGGTTTTAAACAAACTCGAGTTTTTAAAGAATTTAACCTTCTTTGCACACTTTACGAACAAGGATTTCCAGTTCCAAAGCCTATTGCCGCACAAGTGAAAACCAGCGCCATGATTTATCGCGGCGACATCCTGACAGAGGCTGTCCCAAATGCAATTTCACTTAACGAGCGATTACAACAGCAAGCGCTTGACCAAAACACATGGCACCAAATAGCCCAAACCATCGCACACTTTCATCGCAGTGGTGTGTTCCATGCCGATCTCAACATTAACAATATTTTGTTTGATGACACACAACGTGTCTATTTGATTGATTTCGACCGCGGAGAACAACGCAAAGCAGAAAAATCTTGGCAAATGGCCAACCTTGAGCGATTGAAGCGCTCTTTTTTGAAAGAGGCTGCTCGACAGGCTTCGTTTCATTGGCATGAAGCACACTGGCACATCTTCTTGAACGAATATTTAAAATCTCTAAAACAATAAAGCCAGTAAAACTGGCTTTATTGCTTCGATCAAAGTAAATAGAAAAATGGATTATGACTTAATTTTTTTAATCACATTTGAGGTTGAGCATCCGTCCAAAAACGTCAGCACTTCCACCTGTCCACCTTGACTCAAAACAAACTCAGCACCTGCGATTTGGTCAATTGTATAGTCGCCGCCTTTCACTAAGACATGTGGGTTTATCTTTTCAATCAGCTTAGCTGGAGTATCGTTTTCTTCAATGCTGCCAAATGGAATTACCCAGTCAACAGAAGCAAGGGCACTTAATACCATTGCTCTTTCATCGAGCGGATTTATGGGCCGATCTGGACCTTTCAATCGCTTAATGGATTCATCGTTATTCAGTCCGACAACAAGCCTATCTCCGCGCGCTTTAGCCTGAGCTAAATAACGGACGTGGCCAGCATGCAAAATGTCAAAACACCCATTAGTGAAAACGATTTTTTCTCCGTTTTGCTTTGCAAATTCAATGTGCTTTAACACATCATCAAATGGGGTCTGATAATGCTCGCCCGTTGCACGTAAATACTGACCTAGTTTTCGACTGAGCTCTTCAGGTGAAACCGTTGCAGCACCTAATTTACTTACCGCAATACCCGCAGCAAGGTTTGCAATTTCAACAGCTTCATGGGCAACCATACCAGCCCCCAACATCACAGCAAGCGTTGCGATAACCGTATCTCCAGCACCTGTTACGTCACTTACCTCAAGCACTTGAGCGGCAAAGTCATGTTTGTCGTTTGGAGTGATAAGCGACATACCTTGCTCAGAGCGGGTCAACAACATAGCACCAATACCCGCCTCATGAATTAGCGTTCGCGCTGATTGTGTTAACGCCTCTTCACTCTCTGTTTTTCCGCCAGCTAGTCGAAACTCGTTGAGATTTGGCGTGATAAAATCAGCACTGCTGTATTGTTTAAAATCGTGCGACTTAGGATCAACAAGTACTAACTTACCGGCGCTCTTTGCCATTTTGATCATGGCTTCAATACACCTTAACGCGCCTTTATTGTAATCCGAAAATAACACAATGTCGTAGTCGTTAACGACTGCTTCAAATCTTGCTAGTAAGCGCTCACTGTGTGCTTTTGAAAACGCCTCTTCCATATCCAATCGCACAACTTGCTGATGTCGCGAAATAACTCGCATTTTCGCAATCGTTGGCAAATGTTCAACACGAACCAATTGCGATGCAATGTGATCGCTCGCTAAAATCCCTTCGAGTATTTCACCTTCGCTATCTTCGCCAATCAGCCCAAGCAGTCCTACTTGACCGTCCAAATGAGCAATATTTTTTGCAACGTTTGCAGCGCCACCAGCTTTGTCTTCCACTTTACTTACTTTTACTACCGGAACTGGCGCTTCCGGCGATATTCTTCCTGTATCACCATGCCAATAACGATCTAACATCACGTCACCGACTACCAAAATCTTGGCCTTAGACAGGTGCTGTAATCGAGCTAAATCCATCACTTACTCCGTGATCAACATATCAACGGCTTCACATAGCCAATGACCAATAAACATGTGAGCCTCTTGAATACGAGCGGTCTCATCATTGCGAATGATAATTGGCAGTTTAGCGATGTCTTTTACTTTTCCACCTTCACGACCAGTAAAAGCCACTGTGTAAGCGCCTATCCGATTGGCCGCTTCAAGCGCGAGATTAATATTTTGACTCGTGCCAGATGTCGTTAACCCAATCACTAAATCATCTGCCTTGCAGAGCGCCTGTACTTGGCGTTCAAACACTGTATCAAAATGATAATCATTCGAATGAGCCGTTAAAATCGAAGTATCGGTTGTCAACGCTATTGATGCCAGTGGTCCGCGCTCTTTTTTATAACGCACAACAAATTCCGCCGCCAAATGTTGAGAATCTGCGGCACTGCCACCATTACCAAACCAAATCACTTTACCACCGCTATTGAGCGTTTTCTCACATGCAGCCAAAAGCGCCATGCATTCGGTGTGGTAGTTCGCCATAGTTGCAAATAACGCATTATGGCGCGCTAAACTTTGTTCATAGCTGGCTGCAATCGCTTCTAGCTTTGTCATAAAGATTCCTTTAGTAGACCCGTGTTTAATTTATAATTTTACCAATAGACATTGAGTGAAAGCCACGCGTAATTTTCACCAAAAACATCTTTTCCTAAAGCGAGTTTGGCTTCAGCTTGTTTGTTCTGCCAACGTTCTGAACGGACCACCTCGAGCTCATGAGCGCGATGTTGATAGTCAAACTCTAGACCGACATCTTCCCTTTCGAAGTCATTTTCATTATACGTTGTCGTGTATTTTACGCGCCAATGTGAGTGTGAGTTGCTTTGCTGAACCCACTCTAAAACATGAGCTTTAAGTGGGTTGTCATCACCAAAAAGACGATTATCAGCAGCGAAGTTACCTACGACAAAACCATCGATTGTATTGCCATTTTTAAAATAGAGATTATTAATATACCAACGGCTGTGCATATTCGAATATTCATATCGCAATGAACTATCAGCAGTCAATCGAGGCAAAAATACACCTGCGTTCATGACTAAATTACCAAAACGATAATTTTTATGACCGCTTGTGTCTTCCCCTCCATATTCAAAATACACTTCCGCGTTATACCAATCAGTGAATTGATGAGTCGATGTAAGGGTAGCCCATTGATCTCCGAGTTCACTATCAAAAGTGCCGCCTGTAAGCCCCCGATTATCTTGACCTGCAGGGTCAAAAAACGCCTTTACTACGTCACTAAATGACACCGGTCTCGGGCCGCCTCCAAACTGCATCATACGATTGACACCAAGTGTCCATCCATCTATGGGTTCGATACTAAAGCGACTTCCTGCTAATTGAGGCGTACCACTGACCATTTTGTCTTGAAAATAAAAACCTTCATTGACATGATCAAGTTCAGAATAAAACAACTCTACATCAAAATTCCACCAGTTACGCAACGGTGACACCAGTGAAAGCGAGACAGAAGGAGACGGTTTGGCATTAGTTGAAAACACTTGCCCAAAATGTTTAAACGGTGAAAACCAGTGCTCTCGATATCCTAAATCAAATTGAACATTCCCCAATGAATACGCCACAAACGTGTTATAGGGTATTAGCTTGGTTGAATGGGCTCGATATCCTATGCCTACTTGCATTAAGGTGTTCTCACTACCGCGCCAAATACCTTCAAAATCGAGCTGTAAATATTCGTCGGATTGATTTCCCCGGTCGTTGGCCAGTTTATCTACTTCACCACTTTTTAGCATCACCTTTGCGCCTTGACGCGTAATTGCATCTCGCTGCTCATAGACATTAATTTTATCACTGATCGCTCGATGCAGATCCGGTTCTGAAAGGCGGATGTAACGCAGTGCATCTTGTATATCACTCATGCGATAGGGTTTTCGAGCAGGCGTCCCGGTTGATAAAGAAAATAGGGTATCAACCTGATATTCAAGCATTGGGTCGCTACCCATTGGTAAATAAGCTGTGGGTGCCGCTAGTACTGGCGCGACAGCTAAAAAACTACATGCTGTTATAAATAATGATTTTAACTTCATTGTTTCGCTTTTCATTTTGGCAATATATGGAAAATTGCTTGCCCTGCAGTTCGTTTGGCCTTGCGACTCCCCCTCTCGACGTGGGTATACACTCGACCAACATGATTAAAAATTTGATTTAGTCGCTTTCTGATTAAGAAATAAATCAATATTTGTCATAGTAACAAATTTCAGGATTTGAAACAGATTAACCCTGTGTAAAATTGTAAGGATATAGTTTGCCATCATCGTCTGGCTCGTTAAAATACCCATTGAAATTTTACAGGTGTATTATGGCTCGCTTACTTTATTCTGTATTGTTGGTACTTATCTCCCCTCTGCTTATAATTTATTTGTGGGGGATCCGCGGAAAAAAGCAGCCCGCATATCGTCAACATTTTCGTGAACGTTTTGCTTATTCTCTTTCCCATTTACCTAAGCATAGTGTACTTTTTCACTGTGCATCAGTAGGTGAAGTTTTAGCCGCAACGCCTTTAATCAAACAATTTATAAAACAAAATCCGTCGCATCCAATTATTATTACCTGTAATACACCGACAGGTCGCGCTCAAATTGAAGCCAATTTTGGTGAGCAAGTTCACAGTGCCTATTTACCGATAGATTTTTATCATGCGACTCGTCGTTTTATTCGCATACTTAAACCAAAACTAGTGTGTATATTAGAAACTGAACTGTGGCCCAATCTAATAGCGCAGGCCAAATCTAATAATATAAACGTCTTAGTCTTAAATGCTCGACTATCAGAAAAATCCTTTAAAGGTTACAAGCGAGCACAAGCATTAAGTCATGTGATCTTACAATCAATCTCGATATTAGCTTGCCACAACAAAGACGACGCACAGCGATTTATGAGGTTAGGTCTAAATGAAGACAAGATTGTTACAACTGGTTCAATCAAATTTGATATTCAGCTCAATGAGTTAGAAAAAGCAAAGATAATTGAACTAAAAAAACAGTTTGCCCAACGCCCGGTTTGGGTAGCTGGTTCAACACACCCTATCGAGCATGAAAAAGTGATAGCTGCACATAAACTTGTATTGGAAACGCAGCCAAACGCACTCCTTATTATCGCCCCGCGTCATCCTGAACAATTCAACGCTGTCGCAACGTTATTAGAAGCATCAACATTACGCTTCTTAAAACGTAGTAGCGAGGTTATCAAGGATAATACTCAAGTGCTATTAGCAGACACGCTTGGAGAGCTTAAGTGTCTTTATGGCGTGGGCAACGTCGCGTTTATTGGCGGCAGCTTAATAGCTCGAGGCGGTCATAACCCGCTAGAAGCAGCTGCTTCAGAAGTTGGGGTACTAACAGGTCCACATACTTACAACTTTGCTCATATTTATCCTGTACTTTTTGATAAATTCGGCGCAATCGAAGTAGATGATATAGACTCCTTGGCGAACCATATTTCTCACTTATTTAAAAATAACGCTGATGCCATAGCGTTAGGTAAAAATGCCTTTGATGTACTTCGACAAAATCAAGGTGCAATCGCAAAAACCATCACAATTATTGAACAACAATTAGGTCAGCCACAATGAGCGAGCAAATTATTCAAGCAATGCAAAACTGGGTTAGTCGAGTAATCGTCAAATACAATTTCTGCCCTTTTGCGCGTAAAGAAGTGGAAACAAATACCATTCACTATGAAGTGTGTACTGCAAGTAACATTGAAGATGCTGTGCTAGCGATGATTGAAGGGTGTATTGCGCTTGATAATCACCCTGAACGAGAAACAACCCTATTGATGTTCCCTAATGGCTTTAACGATTTTGATGCATTTTTAGACCTTGTCGATCTTGCGAATGCTTTGTTAGCTGCTCAAGGTTATGAAGGTAAATATCAAATTGCCAATTTCCACCCTGATTACGTCTTTGCTGACAGCGAAGGCAATGATCCAGCCAATTATACCAATCGCGCTCCCTACCCTACACTTCACCTCATTCGAGAAGAAAGCATGGCAGCGGCGCTTGAACAGTATGACGATCCTGAGTCTATTCCAGAAAACAATATCCGCTTAGCAAGACGCAAAGGGGAAGCGTTTTGGATACAGCTGTTAAAAAACCTAAACTCTAGGTAACATACCCAATTAACTTGAAGGTGCCTGTTTCGGCGCTCAACCGTGTTTGCAATGCTAGGCGAGCTAATGCAAGTACCTTTTAAATGAGTGGAAGCACGATAGTGCTGCCACAGGACAAGCGTTACAAGCGTCTATGCCGCGTTATTGATTTTTATAAGGACAAAGCCATTACCCGCATTCAATGTCTTGTCTACACGCCTGTAAATTTTTGCTGAAGTCACGCACTATCAAGTAGACTCTATTCGTTCATCTGATCCAACCTAAAAAGTGGCGACATTTTTCAAACTTTAACTAGAGTGTGTAATGGAGTTAGATAGCAGACGAACGCTACTAAGCGGCAGAGGGCTGCATCTAGTTCTTAAAAACAAAACGCCCGATGAAATACATCGAGCGTTTTAATCGAACTAAGTATCAACTTATTCTTGAACGAGTCAATCAAAGTTTAAATTAACCTACATACTTACGTGCATTACGGAACATACGCATCCACGGGCTGTCTTCTTGCCATTCGTCAGGGCGCCAAGAGTTCGCTACCGCTCTAAATACACGCTCTGGATGCGGCATCATTACTGTCGCACGACCATCCGTTGACGTAATACCAGTAATACCAGCCGGTGAACCATTCGGGTTAGCCGGATATTGTTCCGTTGGATTACCATAGTTATCAACAAACTTAACCGCGACAGTACCTGAGTTTAATGCATGCTCAACAGCACCTGAGTTGCGGAATTCAGCATGGCCTTCACCGTGCGACACTGCAATTGGCATGCGCGATCCGGCCATTCCGTTGAAGAATACCGAGGGACTCTCTTGCACTTCAACTAAGCTAAAACGAGCTTCAAAGCGAGCCGATTTGTTTTGTACAAATCGAGGCCAATGTTCAGTTCCTGGGATAAGCTCACGTAAGGTCGACATCATTTGACAACCATTACACACACCTAAGCTAAACGTGTCTGGACGTTCAAAGAAAGTTTGGAATTGCTCCCTTGCCATGTCATTGAACAGTATAGACTTTGCCCAACCTTCACCTGCACCCAAGACATCACCGTATGAGAAACCGCCACAGGCGACTAAGCCTTTAAATTGCTCAAGGGTTAAACGTCCCTCAAGAATATCACTCATGTGTACATCGACCGCTGCAAAACCTGCACGGTTAAATGCTGCTGCCATTTCTAAATGAGAGTTAACGCCTTGCTCACGCAAAATTGCCATTTTTGGTTTAACACCTTTCGCAATGTAAGGCGCAGCAATGTCTTCATTAAGATCGAAGCTAAGTTTCACATTAAGACCAGGATCTTTTTCATCGAACTTAGCGTCAAATTCTTGTCTCGCACACACAGGATTATCGCGCATCGCTTGCATTTGATACGTTGTTTCTGCCCAAATAGTACGTAACTCTGTACGTGTATTTTCTAATACGATATTGCCACTTTTAACGAATGAAATCGTATCACTGGTATTCGGCGTACCAATCAAATGCACTATTTCACTTAAATCATGTGCTGCAAGAACGGCTTTTACGTCTGCAAGATCATCATTACGAACTTGAATCACCGCGCCAAGCTCTTCGTTAAAGAGCGCTTCAACATTCGAACCAATTAAGCTATCTAGGTTGACGGTAACACCAGTACGACCCGCAAATGCCATCTCAGCAACCGTTGTAAACAAACCACCATCTGAGCGGTCGTGATACGCAAGTAGTTTGCCGTCCGTTACTAATGCTTGCATTGCATTATAGAACCCCTTTAACAACTCAGGGTTATCTACATCTGGTGTTTTATCACCAAGTTGCTTGTAAACTTGTGCTAAACACGATGCACCTAAACGATTTTGACCAGCACCTAAATCAATCAGTAATAAACTGCTGTCGCCTTTATCTGTACGTAACTGTGGCGTCACCGTTTTACGAATATCGTCAACTCGTCCAAACGCAGAAATAATCAAGGACAGTGGCGCGGTCACCGATTTTTCTTCACCATTTTCATCCCATTTGGTTTTCATAGACATCGAGTCTTTACCAACAGGGATTGTCAAACCTAAGGCAGGACACAGCTCTTCACCAACCGCTTTTACGGCTTCATAGAGACCCGCATCTTCACCAGGGTGACCTGCTGCAGCCATCCAGTTTGCTGAGAGTTTTATATTTTCCAAACCACCGATGTTCGCACATGCAATGTTCGTTAGAGCTTCACCGACAGCTAAACGAGCTGATGCACCGTAATTAAGCAATGCAGCAGGTGTTCGCTCACCCATCGACATCGCTTCGCCGTGGTAAGTATCATAACTTGCCGCTGTTACGGCACAGTTTGCGACAGGCACCTGCCAAGGCCCTACCATTTGGTCACGCGCGACTAACCCCGTTACGGTACGGTCACCAATTGTGATTAAGAACGTTTTTTCAGCAATGGTTGGTAATCGCAATAAACGTGTCGCGGCATCTGCGATGTTAATGTCATTTACGTTAAGTGCATTACCTTTTACCTGTAATGATTTTACCTCGCGATGCATTTTTGGTGGCTTACCAAGTAAAACATCGAGCGGTAAATCCACCGGGTTATTATCAAAATGGGTGTCCGATACGGTTAAGTGACGTTCTTCCGTCGCTTCACCAATCACTGCGTATTGCGCACGTTCACGTTTACAAATAGCCTCAAAACGCGGGAAATCTTCCGCTGCAACGGCTAATACATAACGCTCTTGAGATTCGTTACACCAAATTTCATGTGGTGCCATACCAGGCTCATCATTAGGCACATTACGAAGTTCAAACTTACCGCCTCGACCACCATCATTGACCAGCTCAGGGAAGGCATTTGAAATACCACCCGCACCTACGTCGTGGATAAACGCGATTGGGTTTGCATCACCAAGTTGCCAACATTTGTCGATCACTTCCTGACAACGACGCTCCATTTCTGGGTTTTCACGTTGTACTGAAGCAAAATCAAGATCTTCATTCGATTGACCTGACGCCATTGATGATGCCGCACCACCACCAAGGCCGATGTTCATAGCAGGGCCACCTAAAACAATAAGCTTAGCGCCTACTGGAATATCCCCTTTTTCAACATGGTCCGTACGAATGTTACCTAAACCACCAGCGATCATAATCGGCTTGTGGTAACCACGTACTTCTTCACCATTATGGCTGTTTACTTTTTCTTCGTATGTACGGAAATAACCTAACAAATTTGGACGACCAAACTCGTTATTGAATGCCGCGCCACCCAGTGGCCCATCTATCATGATATCCAACGCATTTACAATGCGACCTGGTTTGCCGAAATTGGTTTCCCATGGTTGTTCAAATCCTGGAATACGCAAGTTTGAAACGGTAAAACCAACTAAGCCAGCTTTTGGTTTCGATCCTCGACCTGTCGCGCCTTCATCGCGGATTTCACCACCTGAACCAGTAGAAGCGCCAGAAAAAGGCGCAATTGCCGTTGGGTGATTGTGCGTTTCGACTTTCATTAAGATATTTATATCTTCATGATGGTAGCTATATTCACCTTCTGCGTTGGGGAAAAAACGCCCTGCTTTAGACCCTGTCATTACCGCAGCATTATCTTTATAGGCGGATAACACATTTTCTGGATGAGTTTCGAAGGTATTTTTAATCATTTTAAACAGCGATTTGGGCTGTTCTACACCGTCAATTGTCCAATCTGCATTGAAAATTTTGTGGCGACAATGTTCTGAGTTTGCCTGAGCAAACATAAATAATTCGATGTCGTTCGGGTTACGTCCAAGCTTTTGGAAATTTTCGACCAAATAGTCAATTTCATCGTCAGCAAGGGCAAAACCTTGTTCTACGTTAGCTTTTGCTAACGCTTCACGCCCACCGCCTAAAATATCTACTGATGACATAGGACGCGGTGATTCGATACGGAATAATTTACCAGCGTCTTCAAGCTGAGCATGTGTCGACTCTGTCATGCGATCATGTAAAAGCTTAGCAACATCTTGCAATTGTATCTCGTTCAATGCACCTTCAACATAATACGCGATACCGCGTTCTACGCGGTGCACTTTACTTAGTCCGCAATTATGTGCGATATCCGTTGCTTTTGATGCCCACGGAGAGATTGTACCGATGCGTGGTGTAACAAGGATTAAAGCGCCTTGCGGTTCATGTTCTTGGATGGTTGGACCATATTTGAGGAGTTTGTTCAACTTCTCTAGTTCGGCCTCTGTCAATGTGTCTGTCAAATCCGCAAAATGCATAAACTCAGCATAGACACCAGAGACAGGAAGGTTTTCTGCTTGGCATTTTTCAAGGATTTTTTGAACTTTAAACTCAGAAAGTGCTGGCGCACCACGTAAGATTAACATAGGTATTTTCATCCGGGGTTAGGGATTGAACGATATTTAGGGCCGCTATTATAGTCGAAATAGCGCGTAGGTTTAACACAAAATTACTAAAAGCTGTAAAAATCAGACCAATGTCCTTGATTATTTCAAAGACACACATCTAAGCTCTTGATATGTGGTAAAGGTAAGTTCAAATACAGATAAAAAAGTAACTATCGTAATTAATTGATTTTTCGACTGCACGGTAAACATAAGTGATCCGATAACTGGTCGCTCTAGTATGAAATGATATTAGTTACAATTAAGCTCGTTAAAACAGTAGGCGATACAAAAAAAAGCCGATACTATCAGCGAAAATAGACTAAGCACTTCTTTTGGTCTCATTGTCAAACTAACGTAACAAAGTGCGGTCTAATCTTTAGGAATAGGTACTCTCACAGAAGGAGGTTCGTATGTTAAAAAGACGTCGAACTGCAAGATTTAAACGAAACATTCGCAATGCGTCACCAAACCGTCGACGCATCATGCTAAAAAACATCCATAAAAAAATTCTTCATCGTCGTAGCCAATACGGCATGATCCAAATGACAGAAGAAACAACCTCAGCTTAGTTTTCATCACTCGCGTGCGGCTCATGAAATTCATTTAAACGAGCCGCCTGCTTTAAGGCTTTTTTTTCTTCTCTTCTCATCTTAAAAAAATCAGAAATAGTGGTCGCGCACTGTTGAGCTAGCACGCCTCTCGTTATTTCAACCTGATGATTTAATTTTGGCTCTTGTAATAAGTTCATTATCGAACCTGCCGATCCTGTTTTTGCATCACATGCACCGTAAACAACCCGTTTGATTCGACTATGGACGAGTAAACCTGCGCACATTGAACATGGCTCCAAGGTCACGTAAAGGGTGCAATCGACTAATCGATAGTTTTGTAAGACTTTTCCAGCTTCGCGAATCGCAATCATTTCTGCGTGCGCTGACGGATCGTTAAGTGTAATAGATTGATTCCAACCGACGGCTAAAAGCTGATTGTCTTTTACTAAAACAGCACCAACCGGAATTTCACGAAGTTGCCAAGCATTCTCTGCACATTTGAGAGCCTCATTCATCCAATATTCGTCGGTACCAAAGTCGAAAGGCATGTGTTCACCTCTATTTTCTCGATATTTTTCGTCGGCAAGTATAACAAGTTCCCCAAGATAAGTGGATTCTTGCTAAAATAAGGCAAATTAGCATGGCTTCGCTTTTACGCTTTGGGCTATAATTCGCCGCTTTTTTTAATCTTGGCAACACACAACACACGGGCAAAAGATGAAATTTCCTGGACGCCGCAGGCATAAACACTATTTTCCGGTGGAAGATAAAGATCCACTCATTAGTCAATTCCATTCGAGCGATCGATTAACTCACAACTACATTTGTGGGATAGACCAAATTGTGGTGGATATTGAAGCGAAAGTTGACCAAGCTTTCTTAGATGAATTCCAACTCAAGCGTGGAATGTCACAAGTGATAGACAGTGATATTACCAATGCTCTGTACGATAGACTAAAGCGTAGCAAAATGGTTGAGTATGAATTCGCTGGCGGCACCATTGGCAACACGCTACACAACTACTCAGTACTTGCTGACGATCGCTCTGTATTACTCGGAGTTATGAGTGAAAACATTAGTATCGGCAGTTACGCCTATCGCTTTCTTTGCAATACCTCCAGTCGAGTCGACTTGAACTATCTACAACCCGTTGATGGTCCAATTGGACGATGCTTTACTCTAATTGACGATTCGGGTGAGCGCACTTTCGCGATCAGTGCGGGGTTAATGAATTACTTAAAGCCCGAGTCGATAGATAAAAAACTCATTCAAAATGCATCCGCTTTAGTGATCAGTGCCTACCTTATGCGAACGCAAGGTGATGAGACAATGACACAAGCTACAATGCAAGCAGTGCAATATGCCAATGAAGCCGGTGTCCCAGTAGTGCTAACTTTAGGCACCAAATTTTTGATAGAACAGGATCCGACTTGGTGGGCAGAGTTTGTCGAAAAATACGTCGATATTTTAGCGATGAACGAAGAGGAAGGTGAAGCTATTACCGGCTTTAAGGATCCTCTACTGGCTGCAGACAAAGCGCTGGATTGGGTTGATTTAGTCATTTGTACCGCAGGCGCTCGCGGCATGTTTATGGCGGGCTACGTAGAAGAATCGTTCAAACGTGAAACTGAACACCCGCTCTTACCTGGTGCAATTTCTGAATTTAATCACTATGAATATTCGCGTGCAATGAAGCGCTCGGCCTGTTTAAATCCAATACGTATCTATACGCATTCTGCACCTTATATGGGTGGACCTGATGCGATTAAAAACACCAATGGTGCGGGTGATTGCGCTTTGGCTGCTGTGTTACACGATATTTCGGCAAACGTTTATCATAAATTAAATGTGCCAAATTCAGCAAAGCACGAACAAAATGCCATTACTTATTCGTCTCTTGCACAGATCAGTAAATACGCAAATCGCGCAAGTTACGAAGTGCTAGTACAGCACTCTCCGCGCTTATCTCGGGGACTGCCAGAACGCGAAGATTCACTTGAGCAAGCTTATTGGGATTAGTCACACCTTCTAAATAGAGAATAAGAACGCCCATTGGCGCTCTTATTCTCTATATAAAATTAAAATGCGTTAAAATCAATCAATTCCGATAACTTAGCAAGCGCTTCGATCCCTGCTACTGAGTTCCCTATTTTATCTAGTCGCGGCGATTGCACCGCAACCGTAAAGCGGCCGGGAGCAACCGCAATGATTGCCCCCGAAACCCCTGATTTTCCTGGCATACCAACGCGATAAGCAAAGTCCCCTGCGGCGTCATACAAGCCACTCGTAAATAACAACGAGTTTAGTTGTTTCGTTTGACGAGAAGACAATAATTGTTGGTTTGAATACTGGCAAAAACCATGATTTGATAAATAACTGTATGCCTTGGCAAGTTCAATGACATTTAGCTCTATCGCACAGTAACTAAAATAAGCTTTCAAAACCTCTTCAACGTGATTGTCAAAATTACCAAATGATTTCATTAAATGAGCAAGTGCAGCATTGCGATGTCGGTGCTCATACTCTGATGCAGCAACTTTTTTGTCAATGATCACTTTGGCATTGGCAGATTGGGTTCGAAATGCTTCTAGCATACTATGGATTGGGGCTGAAACTCGAGAATACAACGCGTCGCAAGTGACGATTGCACCAGCATTAATGAAAGGGTTCCGAGGAATGCCCTTTTCAAACTCAAGCTGTGTAATTGAGTTAAACGCAGTGCCTGAAGGCTCTTTGCCAACTCGCTCCCATAACGACTCTCCGTAACGCTGCAAGGCAAGTGTTAACGTCATCACCTTTGAGACTGACTGAATTGTAAAGCGGGTATGAGTATCACCAATTGAGAACACTTGACCATCAACGGTGACTAATGCCATAGAAAAACGGTCAGGGTCCACCTCGGCCAATGCGGGTATGTAGTTAGCAACGGCGCCTTGGGCGACAAATGGACGGCTGTGAGCTTCGATACACTCAAGTAATGATTGATATTGATACACAGAAACTAGGCTATTCTAATTGAAGATACGCTAAGTCTAGCGGTAGATCGCCAATGAAAAAAGAGCCCGAAGGCTCTTATTTTAACTAAGGTAAAAATGGTATTCTAACCCGCAATTTTTTCGTGTTTGTTGGCTTTAACTTGACCTTTTCTGTGGCGGAGTGCTGAATCGAGCTTTTTCGCTGCCATTGCAATCGATGGGTACATAACATCGTCTTCGCCTTTGACAGACAAATGCACACCGATGTATTTGGTACTGATTTCTGTATAAATGCGGTTGTGTTCTTTACTTATAATCACGTCCAACGTGAGCAGCGACGGATAATGACTCGCTATTTTTGCAAACTTTTCATCGACATGTTTTCTAATGGCGTCAGTGATATCAACATGATGACCAGAAACATTAATTTTCATAGCGACTCCCTTTTTTTGCTTGTTTCATAGTAAGTATTGTGGGCATTTTTCTAAACTACAAGGGAGAATTAAGATATTTTTTATTAACCGTATAGAATTTTGATCTAGGTTGCTATTTATCCAATCAACTCGACGATGCCTGTTCTTAAACACCACCGTATTTTTAATACGAGGCACACTCATGCAGGCAAGTAGTCACTTTTCAAATTAACGTAACAACCTACTAGAATGATGGCAGTGTTGATTGAGTATAGTGACTTACTCACCACTTAAAGCATAAACATGTCTCACAGTGAGATGTGTAGAGTTCAGCTTTTCATACTGATATAAAAAACCCGCTAAATCAGCGGGTTTTTCGACATATATTGGGATGAAAAAAACCTTAACGGTCTTTGATAATTGCAATCAATGGTGAACCACCGTGACCATTACCTTCTGCCCAAGCGATATCTGCACCGTCCTCTAGCGCACTTTTTGGTAAATTCTTAACAACAAACTCACCAGCATCCACTGCATTGCTTGCAATTGCATGGCGCAGTAAATTGTTACCATTACACACTACACCATCGTAAATCGCGCGTAAGCGAACTTTCGCGTCTTTCAACGTGTCTCTCAAACGGCTTTTGTCATTTGCAGCAACATATTCACATAAAGAAAGCGCTAACTGATCGTTTGCGTTCGCTTGATGAGAAAACGTCACAGATGCTAGACATAAAGACGCTGATACAAGCACGGTAGATAATTTCATAAGAGGACCCTTATTCATACTTTGTTCGTATATAAGTACTGCTCATATTGTAGCAATGTCTAGAAATGTTAGCAACATCTCATAGTTTTTTATGTAGCGTTACAAATTGATAATCATGCGGGTTTTTCTCATCGGCTTGATAACTTTCGGTACAAATTTGTTGCCATGTCGCAACGGTCTGATAATCTGGAAATTGAGTATCACCTTTAACATCGAGATCGATAAAGGTTAGATATAAGCGCTGCGCAAGTGGTAGAAAAGTACTATAAATATGTCCTCCACCAATGATCATGACTTCTTCAACATCCTTTACCACCTCGAGTGCTTGCTCTGGCGAGCTTACCAATTCAATACCATCGGCTTTATAGCTCACATCACGTGTGATCACGATATTTCGACGTCCTGGTAATGGCCGCCCAATGGATTCAAACGTTTTGCGCCCCATAATCACGGGTTTACTCATTGTCACTTTTTTAAAATGCGCAAGATCAGCGGGTAAGTGCCATGGCATGTCGTTGTCTTTGCCAATGACGCGATTCTTCGCCATTGCGGCGATCATTGAAATTATCACTTTCACCTCATTTAAAAATTAAAAAGGCCAATCAAGGCCTTTTTATGGCCTGAGAGTTAAAACGCCCTGGCCTACGCTCTATCGCTGGTAAACAACGTCAACGTCATAATCGTCATCATCCCAATCGTCCCAATCATCATCGTCTTTTTCATTATGACGGGTCGCTTCTTTATGGTACGTATCCCATTTAAACTCTACTTCTTGAGATTTTTCTTCTTCTGCAAATTTATCTCGAGGCATTGAGTCAATTAGTGCCATAATATCAAAGCATAATTGTTTCGTATTAAGCTTATTAGCCGCAGAGATCCGATAAACGTTAGTTTCCTCGCCCAGCTCTTCGGCGATTCGACTACAGATTTCTTCTTGCTCTTCTTCAAGCAATAAATCAATTTTATTTAATACCAACCACCTTGGTTTTTCAGCTAATTTTGGACTGTATTGGTGAAGTTCATTAATAATTGCAAATGCGTTATCTACCGGATCAGAGCCATCAACCGGCATGACATCAACGATATGCAAAAGCACTCTGCAGCGCTCTAGGTGTTTCAAGAAGCGAATACCAAGCCCTGCGCCTTCTGACGCACCTTCAATTAACCCCGGAATATCAGCAATGACGAATGATTTATTCGCATCAGCTCTTACCACCCCTAAATTTGGAACCAACGTGGTAAATGGATAGTCTGCTACTTTTGGTTTTGCCGCAGAAACACTGCGAATGAAAGTCGATTTCCCAGCATTTGGCAACCCAAGCAAACCAACATCAGCAAGTAACAGGAGTTCTAATCGCAAGTTGCGTAATTCCCCTTTTGTGCCCATCGTTTTTTGTCTTGGCGCACGATTCGTGCTTGACTTGAAGCGCGTGTTACCTAATCCATGCCACCCGCCCTTAGCAACGAGCAATTTATTGCCATGTGCAGTTAAATCACCAATAACTTCGTCGGTGTCAACATCCGTTACTCGAGTTCCTACTGGTACTCGTAAAATCAAATCGTTACCCTTCGAACCAGTACAGTTACGCGAAGCGCCATTTGTTCCGCGCTCTGCTTGGTGAAAACGCTCAAACTGATAATCAATTAAAGTATTTAAGTTTTCGTCGGCTTGTAAAAATACACTACCACCATCGCCGCCATCGCCACCATCTGGACCACCATCTGGAACGAATTTTTCGCGTCGGAACGAAACGACACCATTGCCGCCATCACCTGCTTCTACGCGAATTTCAACTTCATCGACAAACTTCATGCTTACTCTCTTTTGACTTGCTTGAGTTTACACCAAAGACAATTTGGTATTTGGTCCATTATACCACGCTCAGAGCTCTAGGCGCATGAGAAGTAATTGACTTCGATATAACGGCGCTTCACTTTGTTCTAATTACAAAGTGGATACAGATTCAATTTTAACATTGAGATATTAAGTTACTCTGTGTATTGCAGACACTGTTAATCTCAGTGGTATTATAGCTTGATATTAAGTGATCGCTAAAACAGCCTCGTGGCTATTCTAACTTTCTAAAACAAAAAACCCCGCCTAAGCGGGGTTTTTCTTATTCTTTACCGATTACTCAGCAACGATGCTAACGTATTTACGGTTAAGTGGACCTTTTTGTTCAAACACAACTTTGCCATCTGCAGTTGCGAAGATAGTGTGGTCACGACCGATTGAAGCGTTAGTGCCAGCGTGGAACTTAGTACCACGTTGACGAACGATGATGTTACCCGCTAATACTGACTCACCACCGAAACGCTTAACACCTAAACGTTTACTTTCTGAATCACGACCGTTACGAGTACTACCAGCTGCCTTTTTATGTGCCATCTTTCTGTACCTCTAATTTATTAAGCGCTAATGCCAGTGATTTTAACTTCAGTGAACCACTGACGGTGGCCCATTTGCTTGCGAGAATGCTTACGACGTCTAAACTTAACAATCTTAATTTTCTCGCCACGACCGTGTGAAACAACCTCAGCTGTCACTTTACCACCGTTTACGAACGGCACACCGATCTCGATTTTTTCGCCATCAGCAATTAGAAGTACTGAATCGAATTCAACTGATGCACCAGTCTCAACGTCTAGTTTTTCTAGACGAATTGTTTGACCTTCAGTCACACGGTGCTGTTTACCACCACTTTGGAAAACCGCGTACATAATTAACTCCGTCTGTGCGCCCTCAAATCGACGCAACTAAATATTCTTCAATAGGGCGCGAAGTTTACGCTAACGCGACCCTATACGCAAGCCCATTTTGAGCAAAAAACGAATAAAAGATAATTCGAGTGAGGGCGAATAAAATTTTTTTGCTATTGTAGCGATTTTTCGCTTTATGCCAAGCGCTTTTTACACTGAATGACCACATTCTTTTTTTTGCCTAAAACGACTACTTTATTGATTAGAAAACAATCGAAAACGACTCTCTTATCGCTTTTTTATATTCGAATCCGACAAAATGTCGAGTCGAGGTAATTTTTGTAGTACAATCGCCGCGTTTATCTCACTTAAAGAATGGCTTGGAGAGAAATGGATATTAAAGCTATCCAGACGCTAATTAACGATGATATGAATAGCGTCAACCACTTAATCCATGAACAAATGCATTCTGACGTTGCACTCGTCAGTCAACTTGGTCTCTATATCATCAATAGCGGCGGAAAACGTGTACGTCCAATGCTAGCGCTTTTAGCAGCAAAAGCGCTCGGTTATGAGGGAGATAAACACATCACTTTAGCAACGATTGTTGAGTTTATTCACACCGCAACACTGCTACACGACGACGTCGTGGATGAATCTTTATTACGTCGCGGTGAACCTACGGCGAATGCTGAGTTTGGCAATGCCGCCAGTGTACTGGTAGGAGATTTTATTTATACTCGCTCCTTTCAGTTGATGGTTGGCCTCGACAACATGAAGGTCATGCGCATTCTAGCCGATGCAACGAATGTCATTGCTGAGGGTGAAGTACTGCAATTAATGAACTGCAATGATCCTGACACGTCAGAAGCCAGTTACATGCAAGTTATCTACAGCAAAACCGCGAAATTATTTGAAGCTGCAACGCTGTTGCCTGCAGTAATTTTAGACAAAGCACAACCATATCAAGATGCTATGAAACACTATGGCATGCATCTTGGTACTGCATTTCAACTTGTCGATGACGTGCTGGATTACAGCGCAGATGCAAAAGCCCTAGGCAAAAATGTCGGTGATGATTTAGCGGAAGGAAAACCGACGCTGCCACTACTTTACGCCATGAGATACGGAACTGCGGAGCAAGTTACACAGATCCGCCACGCCATTGAAAATGCCGATGGTCTAGATTATCTCGATGCGATATTAGCAACGCTAAAAGAAACTAACGCGCTCGAACTTACCATGGAAAAGGCACAACAAGAAGCAGACAAAGCCATTGACTGTCTGCGTATTCTGGAAGATTCACCATTCAAACAGGCTTTAATTGCATTAGCGAACATTGCGGTGCATCGCGATCGCTAAACACGTACCAAATTACAGGCGGCGATCTGCACGCTATCTTTATAGATATAAAAACGCCCAACCTAGTTGGGCGTTTTTATATCAAAATCTAGAAAGAAATCAACGACAACTAAACCATTGCTTGCTGTAATTTCTTCATTGCGGTTTTCTCAAGTTGACGCACACGTTCAGCTGAAACCTGATACTTTTCCGCTAACTCTTGTAACGTTGCTTTGTTATCATCTAACCAACGAGCTGAGATAATGTCTTGTGAACGCTCATCCAGTGTCTTCATTGCAGCAAACAGACGATTATGAGATTGCTCCTGCCACTGTTCTTCTTCAACGGCATCAGCCAAATCACTGCTGCCATCCGTTAAGTATTGAACTGGAGAAAAGGTTGAGCTTGTAGATGAGCCCTCGTCTTCATCAGCGGTAAGATCAAACCCCATATCTTGGCCACTCATGCGCGACTCCATCTCTCGCACTTCACGCTCACTAACACCTAACTCGTTCGCGACTGTAGTCACTTCTTCTTGGTTAAACCAACCTAAACGCTTTTTGTTTTTACGCAGGTTAAAAAACAATTTACGCTGCGCCTTTGTCGTGGCAACTTTAACAATACGCCAATTTTTCAAAACGTATTCGTGGATCTCAGCTTTAATCCAATGAACCGCAAAAGACACCAAACGCACACCGACCTCTGGATTAAAGCGTTTTACCGCTTTCATCAAACCGATATTACCTTCTTGTATAAGATCGGCTTGTGGTAAACCATAACCTGAATAGCTTTTCGCAATATGCACCACGAATCTGAGATGAGACATAATAAGTTGTTTAGCTGCATCCAAATCCCCTTCTTGATGAAGGCGAGTTGCTAGCGCTCTCTCTTTTTCAGCTTCAAGCATTGGAATTGAGCTAACAGCATGCATGTAGCCCTCCATGCTCGCGCTTTGCTGTCCAGTTGATAGTGCCATTGCATATAAATCGTTACCCATTTTTCACCTCAGTGACAAATTTCACGTTAACTTTAGCACTCTCCCCTCGAGAGTGCTAAGTAAATTTATATCGTGTATTGAAAATGCTTGCAAGTCTTTTTTCATGTAATCTGTAACAAGTTACAGGCTTCTGAAAAGTAAAGCTTTTTTTAAAATTATTCTAATCGAAATATGACAAGTACATTACCGGGGATAACGCGGAAGTGAAGTTTTTACTCTTATAGGTGCTAACTTGCTCACTTTTTAGTGCTTTTTCACACCAAGAGGGGAGCCATTTAGCACTCTCTATGCACATTAAATTAAGCGATCCGTACAATATTTAGACTTTGTCAGGCTCTATTTCCCTAATATATCGATTTACCGATAAGAAAGATCCCAAAAAGCCAAGTGATATAGCCATCGCAAGTAATAAGCCAAATTCGGTTAAGTTCAAGCCAATTAATGCGAATTGAGCTTGATAAACTCCAGCCACTTCTTGAACTGCGCTTTCTAACCACCACATCATTGATGTTAAGCACAATAAAGCAACAAACCCACCTATCACCCCATACCAAATACCAGTCCATAAAAACGGGGTATGAATAAAGCTATTCGTTGCACCGACTAACTTCATCACTTGGATCTCCGCCTTTTTATCCATAATTGAAAGACGGATTGTGTTACCGATAATTAATGTCACTGAAGTTAACAGTAAAATAGCTATTGTGATGACACTTTCCCGTAATAAACTTAACAAAGCATTTAGTCGCTCTAACCATTGAATGTCAATTTTGCCCTCTTCCACTTCTCGTTCTGCAACAAGCTTTTCTAGAAGTGCTTGCGCTGCTTGAGGACTTTGATTGCGTGCGGTTGGTCTCACCAAAACGACATCTGGTAAAGGGTTCATATCGAGATAATCCAATGCATTACCAAATCCTGATAACGCTTTAAATTCTTCCAATGCCTGTGATTTATCAATAAAACTCACTTGTTCTATTTCTGGATAGAGTGCTAAACGTTTAACGAATGACTGGGTTTGCTGTTCACTTAAACCTTGTTTAACAAAAAGCGAAATTTCCGAGGCCTCTTGAAATCCACTGCGCACTTGCTGCACATTCTTAACGACCAAGTAGAGCGTCGCGGGTAAGGTTAGACTTAACCCAAGTACACAAATCGTCATAATAGAGGCCAGCGGTGTACGCCACATTTCACCCAGACTTTGCACACCTTGACGAATAATCATCACGATAAAAAAGTAGAATCTAGCCAATACTGAACTTCTTTTGCGTTCATAAGAAGTCTGCCGCCCTTTAAACAGTAAACTCATATCATGTCCTCCTTGAGCGGATCTTGTAATAGACGACCATGAGATAACGTAAGTGAGCGATATTTCATTCTTGCAATAAGACCTAAATCATGTGTGGCAATTAACACCGATGTACCATGTGAATTAAACTCTTCAAACAAGCGCAAGATTTCCATCGACAACTCAGGATCAAGGTTTCCAGTCGGTTCATCTGCTAATAAAAGTGGAGGTGACGTGACAATTGCTCGTGCAATGCCTACACGTTGTTGCTCACCACCTGATAAGGTATGTGGGTAACATTTAACTTTGTCGAGTAAACCAACTTTATCTAATGCAGCGTGTACACGTTTTGTGACGTCTCCGCGATGTGCCCCCTCAATGATCATAGGAAGCGCAACATTGTCAAAAACAGTGTAACGATCCAATAAGCGATGATTTTGAAAAATGATACCGATGTCTCGTCGTACGAATGGGATGTGTTTATTGCTTATCGTATTTAAATCCACACCGTTAATAAATACTTTGCCGACAGATGGTCTCTCCATCACACTGATCAGTTTCAGTAAAGTACTTTTACCCGCGCCACTGTGGCCAGTAAGAAACGCTAATTCGCCTTTACGTAACTCAAAACTTATCTTTTGAAGCGCTTTGTGTCCACCAGGAAAGGTTTTACTGACTTCTTGAAACTTAATCATTCTCTCGCCTTTTTATGATTATTCAGCGTTGGTGCGATAAACGAATGGACAAAGAGGCGCACTCGCCTCTTTGTTTTACACTAACTCTCGTCGTGACTAAATAACGCCTCTATAAAATCATGGCTATTAAAGGTGCGTAAATCATCAATTCCTTCACCAACACCAATATAACGGATAGGAATTTGAAACTTATCAGCCACAGCGAAAATAACCCCACCTTTAGCTGTACCATCAAGTTTTGTCAGCGTAATACCCGTCAAGCCAACCGCTTTATTGAACAAGTTAACTTGGCTTATGGCATTTTGCCCCGTGCCTGCATCGATAGTTAACATCACCTCATGTGGAGCATCTGGATCTAATTTTTTCATCACACGAGCTATTTTCTCTAGCTCTTGCATTAGATTATCTTTATTTTGCAATCGTCCTGCTGTATCGGCAATTAATACATCCACTTTTCTAGCTTGTGCTGCTTGAAATGCATCAAATACGACCGATGCGCTATCCGCACCAGTGTGCTGAGCTACGACTGGAATATTATTACGTTCACCCCATACTTGAAGTTGCTCAACCGCTGCTGCGCGAAATGTATCGCCAGCCGCAAGCATGACACTTTTGCCTTGTGCTTGAAATTGTTTCGCCAGTTTTCCGATAGTTGTCGTTTTACCAACCCCATTCACCCCAACCATAAGGATAACAAATGGCTTTTTACCTGTTGGGATAGTTAAGGGTTGCTCAGCTGACTTCAACATACTGGCCATTTCCGATTTCAACAACTCATAAAGTGCGTCCCCATCTTTGAGTTGTTTGCGATCTGCGACATCCGTTAACGTATCGATAAGTTTCATCGTCGTATCAACGCCAAGATCTGCGGTAAGCAGCTGAGTCTCTAGCTCCTCAAATAGCTCGTCATCAATTCTTTTACCTTTAAATAAAGATGCAAAACCCGACCCTATATTAACTTTCGTTTTAACTAAACTATCTTTTAATCGGGCAAAAAAGCCTTTCTTAGGTTTTTCGGATTCAATTCGCGCTTGTTCAGTGGCTTGCTTCTCCGCTTCCAATCGCGCTTGTTCAGCGGCTTGCTTTTCCGCTTCCAGTCGCGCTTGTTCGGCGGCTTGCTTTTCCGCTTCCAATCGCGCTTGTTCGGCGGCTTGCTTTTCCGCTTCCAATCGCGCTTGTTCGGCGGCTTGCTTTTCCGCTTCCAGTCGCGCTTGCTCAGCGGCTTGCTTTTCTGCTTCTAATCGCGCTTGTTCAGCGGCTTGCTTCTCTGCTTCTAATCGCGCTTGTTCGGCAGCTTGTTTTTCTGCTTCCAGTCGCGCTTGTTCGGCGGCTTGTTTTTCTGCTTCCAGTCGCGCTTGTTCAGCGGCTTGCTTTTCTGCCTCTACTCGCGCTTGCACGGCGGCTTGCTTTTCTGCTTCCAGTCGCGCTTGCTCGGCGGCTTGTTTTTCTGCTTCCAGTCGCGCTTGTTCGGCATCTTGTTTTTCTGCTTCCAGTCGCGTTTGCTCGGCTGCTTGTTTTTCTGCTTCCAGTCGCGTTTGCTCGGCAGCGTGCTTTTCTGCTTCCAGTCGCGCTTGCTCAGCGGCGTGCTTTTCTGCTTCTAATCGCGCTTGCTCAGCAGCGTGCTTTTCTGCTTCCAGTCGCGCTTGCTCGGCGGCTTGCTTTTCTGCTTCCAGTCGCGCTTGTTCGGCGGCTTGCTTTTCCGCTTCCAATCGCGCTTGTTCGGCTGCTTGCTTTTCCGCTTCCAGTCGTGCTTGTTCAGCGGCTTGCTTTTCCGCTTCCAATCGCGCTTGCTCGGCGGCGTGCTTTTCTGCCTCTACTCGCGCTTGCTCGGCGGCTTGCTTTTCTGCTTCTGATCGAGCCGCATCTATAGCAGCCGAATCTTGTTCTGATTTATTACCAAACCCCAACCAAGATAAAAATTTATTCTTTTTTCCCATAAACCTTCATAACCGCATTCTGAAATCTGGTAAACTGTCGCAACGAAATCGCCAATAGGCTGTTGCATTAAGCGACCAACTCTGTGTGAACTTGCTGTTTATTGAACAGATATATTATAAATTTGACGCAGAGTGTAGCATGGTTTCAAGCGCTAAAAAATGACAGCCAAACGGTTCATTGCAATTTGTCTTTGCATTTCTAACATAGGCTAAAAACATTCAAGCCAGGTAGTGCTATGAAAAAATCACAAAGTGTAAAAAACAATAACGGATTTATTCGAATCATCTCAGGCAAACACAGAGGCCGAAAGCTACCTGTGAAAGACGTTGAAGGCTTAAGGCCCACTACTGACAGAGTAAAAGAAACCTTGTTTAATTGGTTGATGAATGACGTTAGAGGCACTAATGTTTTGGATTGTTTTGCAGGAAGTGGAGGCTTGGGATTCGAAGCATTATCCAGATTTGCAGAGTCCGTGACCTTCATTGAAAAAGATAAAAGCGCAGCTAGCCAGATCAAAGCCAATATCGCGACACTAAAGTCAGACAACGCATTGGTCATTGAAGATGACGCACTAACAGCACTAAATAAAAGTGCCGAAAGGCAGTTCGACTTAGTTTTTATTGATCCTCCTTTTCGAAAAGGATTAGCAGAGCCCATCTGTCAAATATTAGAGACACAAAAATGGTTAACTGATAATGCGCTTGTCTATGTAGAAGTGGAAACTGAAATCCTATTTACTGCCCCTGATAATTGGACACTGTTAAAAGATAAAGAAGCGGGCCAAGTAGCGTATCGTTTATACTCGCGTCGCTAAAAAGCGCTTTTTTATTGGAATTAATACGCCTATAATCGCGTTTCTTGAGCGTTAAATTTTAGCTATAATTTAAGCTTTACAAGTGCTGTTGTGTCGGATTACAATACCGCACCATTTTTGAACCACGTGATCAGTTAATGATCAGCCTGAGCAATAGCTCATTAATTAGGTAGGTGAATTTTTAATGCCAGTTATTAAAGTAAGAGAAAACGAGCCGTTTGACGTTGCACTACGTCGTTTTAAGCGTTCATGTGAAAAAGCAGGTATCCTAGCTGAAGTTCGTCGTCGCGAGCACTACGAAAAGCCGACTACAGAGCGTAAGCGTAAGAAAGCTGCTGCTGTTAAGCGTCACATGAAAAAGCTTTCTCGCGATAACGCACGTCGCGTTAAACTTTACTAGTCAAAAGCGGTTTCGTTTCAATGAGCCTTCTTGAGCGGTTAAAATCAGCCCAAAAAGACGCAATGAAAGCCAAAGACAAATTAAGTCTTGGCGCGATTCGAGCGGTGCTTGCTGCAGTTAAGCAACGCGAAATCGATGAGCAAATTACGATAGACGATGCGGTCGTTACTGCAGTTCTCGTAAAACAAGTCAAACAGCGTCGCGAATCGTTATCACAGTATAATGACGCAGGACGAGATGACTTAGCGCAAAAAGAAGCCTCAGAAATCGAAGTGCTTGAGACTTTCTTGCCCAAACCTTTAAGTGAAAGTGAAATAATTGCACTTGTTGAAAGTACAATTACAGAACTTGATGCTAAAGGCATGCAGGATATGGGTAAAGTAATGGGAGCGATAAAAAGCAAAGCCGAAGGGCGTGCTGATATAGGTAAAATCTCTGCAATTATTAAGCAGAAGCTTACCGCTTAGCTCTCAACCCAAGCGATTAAGAAGACCGAGCCTCGTGCTCGGTTTTTTCATTTCTAGGCTCGCAATCTGTCACAGAGTATGATGAAATTCATGCCAAGTCCGTTTTCATGTAAGGCAATTAATTACAATGGCAGGTAAGATCCCAAGACAGTTTATTGATGATTTGCTTGCAAGGCTTGATATCGTAGAGTTGATCGATGGCCGAATTGGTTTAAAAAAAGCAGGTAAAGACTATCAAGCTTGCTGTCCATTCCACAATGAAAAAACCCCCTCTTTCACTGTGTCTAGAGACAAACAGTTCTATCATTGTTTTGGCTGTGGAGCGAACGGAAATGCGATTTCCTTCGTCATGGACTACGATAAGCTCGAGTTTGTTGACGCAATTGAAGAACTGGCTGCGCTGTTAAACTTAGACGTACCACGTGAACAAGGCAATAATGGACCACAACGAAGCCAAGCGGAACGTCGTTCTGATTACGATCTCATGCAACAAGCGGCTCTGTATTACCAACACCAATTAAAACAGCATCCAAATTCAAACCAAGTAATTGAGTACATAAAAGGACGTGGCTTAAGTGGCGAAACTGCAAAACGTTTCCAAATCGGTTATGCGCCTTCAGAATGGGATGCATTGTACCGCTATTTGGGTAAAACCAAGGATCTTCAACAACAACTTGTCGACCTAAAACTCGCCTCTGAAAATCAACAACAGCGTCGTTACGATTTTTTTCGTGACAGACTCATGTTTCCAATTAGAGACAAACGTGGGCGAGTAATTGCATTTGGTGGCCGTGTTATGAGCAGTGAGCAAGGTCCTAAATACTTAAACTCCCCAGAAACACGGATCTTTCATAAAGGGTTTGAACTTTACGGTTTATATGAAGCAAAGCAAGCCCATCAAAAGCTGACTCAGGTGCTTATCGTTGAAGGCTATATGGACGTAGTTGCACTGGCAGAGAAAGGCATCGATTACGCAGTTGCCGCCCTAGGTACGGCGACAACATCAGAGCACATGCAAACCTTATTTCGAACGACTGACCTAGTTATATGTTGTTACGACGGAGACAGAGCTGGGCGCGACGCAGCCTGGCGTGCTCTGGAAAATGCACTGCAATACCTTACACATGGTAAATCACTACGTTTTGTCTTTTTACCCGATGGCGAAGATCCTGATTCATTAGTGCAAAAAGAAGGAAAAATGGCGTTCGAACAACGTCTTGCAAATGCACAAGATTACTCGGCAGTACTGTTTCAAAAACTGACTCAAGATATCGACATAACAAACGATGCCGGAAAAGCAAAATTAATGTCTGAAGCGCTGCCGCTAATCGAAAAAGTCCCTAGTGATTTCTATCAAGAGCTTTTGATCGAAAAACTTGCTCGATTCATTGGAAAAACCACTGAGCAATTAACCAAAAAGCTCACTACGCCAAGGCAACAACAAAACATAGAGCGCAAATTTAAAGTCACTCCTATGCGCCAGGCCATTGGTTTACTTATACAGCACCCTAGCTTAGCTAAAGAAGTCGATCACTTACCTGAACTGGCTGAAATGGGCATCCCAGGTATTGAATTATTCTTGCGCCTACAAAAACGGTGTATCGACCATCCAAAATATTCAACAGCTCAGTTACTCGAAGCGTTTCGCGATTCAGAAGAGCTTGAAATTTTAAAAAAACTCGCGGCTTGGCCACACAACATTCGCGACGAAGCACTAATAAAGCAATTTCAACAAACTTTTCAGTTTATAGAAGATCAGTGTTTAAATATTCGACTCGAGACCCTATTAATGAAGGACAAAACAGAGGGTTTAGACAGCAATGAAAGGCAAGAAGTTGTGCTTTTAACGACCGCTTTAAAACGGCGTGCGACAATAGCTGAGTAATGAATACAAAAACGCTTAAGTGAGCGATAAGTTAAGCCAAATACTATCTCGTAAAGCTCAACACACTCTAGTCAAAATTGATTTTTGCTGCTAATATACTCTATTCACTGCGTCTTCGTTTGAGTTCCAAATTTTGGGGGCGCCTCGTTGTAATCAACTTATCAGAGTGGAAGCATAATTCTCTATGGATCAATCTCCTCAGTCACAACTTAAACTTCTGATTCAGAAAGGTAAAGAGCAAGGTTACTTAACGTTTGCAGAAGTCAATGATCACCTTCCACAAGACATCATCGACTCCGATCAAGTAGAAGACATCATCAGCATGATCAATGATATGGGTATTACGGTTGCTGAAAATGCACCTGACGCCGATGAATTGATGATGCAGGAAACAACCACTGATGACGACGCTGCAGAAGCTGCTGCTGCTGCACTCGCTACAGTTGACAAAGAGATTGGCCGTACCACCGATCCTGTCCGTATGTATATGCGTGAGATGGGTACAGTCGAACTGCTTACTCGTGAAGGCGAGATCCTGATTGCAAAGCGTATTGAAGAAGGGATAAACCAAGTTCAATTAAGCGTTGCAGAATACCCAGAAGCGATTGCCGAATTGTTAGAGCAATGGGATAAGTTTGAAGCAGAAGAAATCCGTTTAAGTGATATTGTTTCAGGGTTTTACGATCCAAATGCACTTGAAG
The DNA here is from genome assembly GCA_000333235.1 of Pseudoalteromonas luteoviolacea B = ATCC 29581. Classification (GTDB taxonomy): domain Bacteria; phylum Pseudomonadota; class Gammaproteobacteria; order Enterobacterales; family Alteromonadaceae; genus Pseudoalteromonas; species Pseudoalteromonas luteoviolacea_D. Next base: position 204,553 of record CAPN01000010.1, read on the forward strand.
AAGATGAAGGCTTCCCGATCTCTGCAACACACGTAGGTTCTGAGTTAAGCGACGACGATTTAGACGATGAAGATGATGACGGCGATGACGATGACAGTGATGACAGCGACGACGGTGATTCAGGTCCAGATCCTGAAGTAGCACGCGAACATTTCGAAAAATTGCGTGCACTATACAACCATGCGCGTGAAGTATTTGAAACTAAAGGTCGCTCTCATCCAGACGCCGATCAAGCAATTCAAGACATTGGCGAATTATTCCGTATGTTCAAATTGGTACCAAAACAATTTGATCGTATGGTAAATAATATGCGCGCAATGATGGATAAAGTGCGTGTTCAAGAACGTATTATCATGAAACAAGCTGTTCAAGTTGCTAAAGTGCCGAAAAAAACTTTCGTTAAGCATTTTGCCAACAACGAAACTGACATGGCTTGGATTGACGCTGAGATCTCAGCAGGTGAAAAATACTCTGAAAAGCTTGAAGAAGTGCGTCCAGAGATTGAACGTTGCATCAACAAACTTAAAGCAATTGAAGAAAGTACAGGCTTAACTGTTGAACGTATCAAAGACATCAACCGCCGTATGAGCATTGGTGAAGCTAAAGCTCGCCGTGCGAAAAAAGAAATGGTTGAAGCGAACTTACGTCTTGTAATTTCAATAGCGAAAAAGTACACCAACCGTGGTTTACAATTCTTAGACTTAATTCAAGAAGGTAACATCGGCTTGATGAAAGCGGTTGATAAATTTGAGTATCGCCGTGGTTACAAGTTCTCGACATATGCAACGTGGTGGATCCGTCAGGCTATTACACGTTCTATCGCGGACCAAGCGCGTACAATCCGTATTCCTGTGCACATGATAGAGACGATCAATAAACTCAATCGTATTTCACGTCAGATGCTTCAAGAAATGGGCAGAGAGCCTAGTCCTGAAGAATTAGCTGAACGCATGGCTATGCCCGAAGACAAGATCCGTAAAGTATTGAAAATTGCAAAAGAACCAATCTCAATGGAAACACCGATTGGTGATGATGAAGATTCACATTTAGGTGATTTCATCGAAGACACGACCATTGAGTCGCCAATTGATTCTGCAACCATGGAAAGTCTTCGTGCAGCAACCAACGAAGTACTTGCTGGACTTACCGCAAGAGAAGCTAAAGTACTGCGTATGCGTTTTGGTATCGATATGAATACTGACCATACACTTGAAGAAGTAGGTAAGCAATTTGACGTTACCCGTGAGCGTATTCGTCAAATCGAAGCGAAGGCATTGCGTAAATTACGCCACCCTTCTCGTTCAGATTTACTGAAAAGCTTCTTAGACATCAAGTCTTAATTAATCGAAAAAGGGCCGCTACCGCGGCCTTTTTTAACTGTAAAAACGTCGCCACTGATGTTCTTCTTGGTGACACCTATCCGCAGTATCTAGTTTATCATTTATGAATCTTGTCAATGCGGATTGCTAACTAAATACAAATGAGTTATTCATGGCTTGGATCCAAATTCGAATTAACGCCACGAAAGAAACCGCTGATGCGTTAAGTGATTTACTAATTGAAGCACACTGCCCGTGCGTTACGTTTCTCGATGGTAGCAACAACCCTATTTATGAACCTAAACCCGGTGAAGTGATCCTTTGGCCTGAGACAATTGTCGTTGGTTTATATGAAGCAACACATGACATGCAGACCGTCGTCGACTTCTTGCAAGCTAATTGGCAAGGTGAGTTAAAATACAAAATAGAGCAACTTGAAGACAAAGATTGGGAACGGGAATGGATGGATAACTTCCACCCGATCCAATTTGGTCAACGTTTGTGGATCTGCCCAAGTTGGCGAGATATTCCAGATCCAAATGCGGTAAACGTGTTACTTGATCCTGGTTTAGCGTTTGGAACAGGTACACATGCAACTACGGCGCTGTGTTTACGTTGGCTAGATGGCCAAGATCTGAGTGGCAAAACCGTTGTCGATTTTGGTTGTGGTTCTGGCATTTTAGGGATCGCAGCATTAAAACTTGGGGCACAGCGCGTGATCGGAATCGATATTGATCCACAAGCAATCGCAGCAACGAAAGACAACGCTGCGCGTAACGGTGTGGCTGACCTTATCGAAGCTTACTTACCAGAAGACCAACCGGAATTTAAAGCGGACGTGATTGTGGCGAATATTCTTGCTCAACCATTAAGAGAGCTTCACGATATCATATTAGGCTTTCTCAAACCGGGTGGCGCAATTGCCATGTCTGGTATTTTAGAAGAGCAAGCTCAGTCGGTTGCCGACGTGTACGCACCATTTATCAATCTCGATGAAATTGCCCAAGAAGGCGAATGGACGCGCGTTAGCGGCACATTAAAGAGTTAGTGCTTTGTAACAGCTAAAGCCTGTATTTAACAGGCTTTACGCTTTTTTTACAGGAAATCCCGCAACCAAAAAATCTCTCGAATATAACTTGTAGTCGCACTCGGGCTGTTTTTTGTACAAATATCCAGTCATTGTAATTTGTTACCAAAAGTCAACCCAAAAAGTTCAAAAAAAAAGCAATTATGTTCAATTTATAGCCTTTGATTTTTGCAAAAAAAACCGTAAACTTAGCGCCCCTTGAACGAAGGCTAGTTGAATCGTTGTGCGTATAGGTCCATACCAACTTGAAAACAACCTTATTGTCGCGCCGATGGCAGGTATTACAGACCGTCCATTTCGCGAACTCTGTCGGCGTTTAGGAGCTGGGCTTGCGGTCTCGGAGATGATGTCCTCGAACCCACAAGTATGGAGCACAGATAAATCAAGAAACCGTATGGTTCACTTAGATGAATCTGGCCTGCGCTCAGTGCAAATTGCTGGAGCCGATCCTAAATGGATGGCCGAAGCAGCACAATTCAATGTCGAAAACGGGGCACAAATTATTGATATCAATATGGGTTGCCCTGCTAAGAAAGTGAACAAACGATTAGCAGGCTCTGCATTGTTGCAGTATCCCGAGCTCGTTGAAGAAATTATTCAGTCTGTGGTCGGTGCAGTTGACGTACCTGTCACATTGAAGTTTCGGACTGGTTGGGATCCTGAAAACCGCAATGCTATTGAGATTGCTAAGATAGCGCAAGAAAACGGTATCGTTTCTTTAGCCTTACACGGTCGAACCAGAGCGTGTATGTATAAAGGCGAAGCTGAATACGACACGATCCGAGCTGTAAAAAGCGCCGTGTCGATACCTGTAGTTGCAAATGGCGACATTACGTCACCAGAGAAAGCTAAACAGGTTTTGGAATATACGGGCGCAGATGCCATCATGATTGGTCGAGCCGCCCAAGGTCGTCCTTGGATATTCCGAGAGATAGACCACTATTTGCGAACTGGTGAACATCTGCCTGAACCTCCGCTTGCGGAAGTTCGCAGTATTTTGATGGAGCATTTAGTTGAACTCCATCAGTTCTATGGTGAGCCTATGGGAGCGCGCATCGCACGCAAGCATGTGTCTTGGTATTTGCAAGCCCATGACAATGAAGGTCAATTTAGGCGAGTTTTTAATGCAATCGAAACGCCACAGGCGCAAATCGACGCATTGAACAATTACTTTAAAACACTAGAGAAAGAAAGAGACAGATAACGATGTTCGAACAAAATGTGACTTCTCCATTTATCACTAACGCTCATGTTCAGTCACAAGAGAAACCGCAACCTTTGCGCGATGCTGTTAAGAAAGCTGTTCACCACTACTTGAAACAGCTTAACGGCCAAGACGTACAAGACGTGTATGATCTTGTTCTTTCTGAGTTAGAGGCACCATTACTTGAAGAAGTAATGACGTACACTCGTGGTAACCAAACTCGCGCTGCGATCCTTTTAGGTATCAACCGCGGTACACTTCGCAAGAAATTGAAAAAGTACGGCATGAACTAATCGTTCTTCCGTGACTTTTTACAAAAGCACCTTCGGGTGCTTTTGTCGTTTTATGACGACCACACCACAACGTTTTACTCAAACATTAAACATCGTTTTTTCGGCAATTTTGCGCTAAAATAGCGGCTTCTAAGCTAGCCCCTACAATTTGTCATTGAGGAAATCGTAACCATCATGGATATACATCGTCCAATTCGTCGCGCCCTACTTAGCGTGTCTGATAAAACCGGTATCGTTGAATTTGCTCGTGCACTTGCTGCACAAGGCGTAGAAATCCTTTCTACTGGCGGTACTTGTAAATTACTTGCCGACAACGGCATCACCGTAACAGAAGTATCTGACTACACCGGTCACCCTGAGATCATGGATGGTCGTGTAAAAACACTTCATCCTAAAGTACACGGTGGTATTTTAGGTCGCCGTGGTCAAGACGAAGGGGTAATGACTGAAAACAACATTTCAGCGATTGATATGGTGGTCGTTAATCTTTATCCATTCGCACAAACAGTGGCAAATCCACATTGCACTTTAGAAGATGCAATTGAAAATATCGACATCGGTGGACCGACGATGGTGCGAGCGGCAGCGAAAAACCACAAAGATGTGACGATTGTCGTAAACGCAAATGATTACAGCCGAGTTCTAGAAGAAATGGCTGAAAACAATGGGTCTACGACCTATAAAACACGCTTTAATTTAGCAATTGCAGCTTATGAGCATACCGCTCAGTACGATGGCATGATTGCAAATTACTTTGGCAAAATGGTCCCTGACTATACTCCTGAAGCTGAAGAAAACACAAAATTCCCACGCACGATCAACTTCCAATTCACCAAAAAACAAGACATGCGTTATGGCGAAAACTCTCACCAAGACGCTGCGTTTTATGTTGAGAACCAAGTAGAAGAAGCATCTGTTGCTACGGCAAAACAACTGCAAGGTAAGGCACTTTCTTACAATAACATCGCTGATACCGACGCTGCACTTGAGTGTGTAAAAGAGTTTTCTGAGCCTGCGTGTGTTATCGTAAAACACGCCAACCCATGCGGTGTAGCAGTTGATAAAGACATACTTAGCGCGTACGACCGTGCTTATAAAACCGATCCTACGTCTGCGTTTGGTGGCATTATCGCCTTTAACCGCGAATTAGATGCCGATACTGCTGAAGCGATTATTTCTCGTCAATTTGTTGAAGTGATTATTGCACCAAGTATTTCTGAAGCAGCTGCACAAATTGTAGCGGCTAAGCAAAACGTACGTTTGCTTGAATGTGGACAATGGGCGAAGAAAACAACTGGCGTCGACATCAAACGCGTTAATGGTGGTATTTTAGTTCAAGACCGTGATCAAGGTATGGTGACGCTAGACGACTTAAAAGTCGTGTCAAAACGTCAACCGACTGAGCAAGAGCTAAAAGATTTATTATTCTGCTGGAAAGTTGCCAAGTTTGTTAAATCAAACGCTATTGTCTATGCACGTGATGGTATGACAATTGGGGTGGGCGCGGGTCAAATGAGCCGTGTCTACTCAGCTAAAATCGCAGGCATCAAAGCGGCAGATGAAAACCTTGAAGTAAAAGGTTCTGTCATGGCATCTGATGCCTTCTTCCCATTCCGCGATGGGATTGATGCAGCAGCACAGGCTGGTATCACTGCCGTGATCCAACCTGGTGGCTCAATGCGCGATGAAGAAGTTATCGCTGCCGCCGACGAAGCAGGTATGGCGATGGTCTTCACTGGCATGCGTCACTTCCGTCACTAAAATAGTCAGCGCGAAACTCATCGTTTCGCGCTTTTTGTTTGTGACTAATTCAAGTATGCTGCTTAAAAGTCGAACATACAGAGGAAGGAAAAACCATGAACTTCGCGAAAAAATCTCTAGCATTATTAAGCGTTTTAACCGCCCTTAACATCACGCCTGTTGCTGCTCATGCAGACAATGCGATAGTGAACGCAGTCAATGACACGGCACGAAGTGAGAAAAATAGAGCGCGTGACGAACATCGTCATCCAGCTGAGACACTCGAATTTTTTGGCCTAAAACCCGACATGACCGTCGTTGAAATCGCGCCTGGTGGTGGTTGGTATAGTGAAATACTTGCACCGGTTTTAAAAGGCAAAGGCGTATTTTATGCAGCGCATTTCCCTGCTGACTCAGAAATTGGTTATTACAAACGATCATTGACAGCCTTTAAAGATACAATGGCTGCAGATGAACGTTATGCTGAAACTAAACTTACTGAGTTTGCGCCACCAACACATCTGAACATTGCGCCTGAAGGCAGTGCCGATCTTGTTCTTACTTTTCGTAATGTACACAACTGGTACATGAACAAAGGTGATGAAACGGTATTAGCAGCCTTTCAATCGTTTAATAAAGCATTGAAACCAGGTGGTATTTTAGGTGTGGTTGAACATCGCTTACCCGAAGATCGTGATGACAACGACCAAAAGCGTTCTGGCTACATGAAACAAAGCTATGTCGTAAACATCGCAAAGCAAGCAGGTTTTGAATTAGTCGCTTCAAGCGATATTAACGCAAACTCTTTAGATACTGCGGACCACCCTAAAGGTGTATGGACTTTACCACCAACGTTAGCGCTTGGTGATGAAGATGCAAATAAATACCGCAAGATCGGAGAGAGCGATCGCATGACTCTCAAATTTAAGAAGCGTTAAATAGGAATAGATTCAATGAATGTACTTGTCATTGGCAATGGCGGTCGTGAACATGCATTAGCATTTAAAGCTGCACAAAACCCAACCGTAAAAAATGTGTTTGTTGCACCTGGCAATGCCGGCACGGCACTTGAGCCAAAGCTACAAAATGTAGCGATTGCGGTAGATGACTTAGACGGACTGCTTTCTTTTGCTCAGCATAATCAAGTAAGTCTAACCATTGTTGGTCCTGAAGCACCGCTCGTGATTGGCGTGGTCGATAAGTTCCGTAGCGCAGGTTTAGCTATTTTTGGCCCAACACAAGCAGCGGCACAACTAGAAGGCTCAAAGTCGTTTACCAAAGACTTCCTAGCTCGTCATAGCATCCCGACGGCGGAATACCAAACCTTTACAGACATAGAGCCTGCACTTGCCTATGTGCAAGAAAAAGGCGCGCCAATCGTTGTAAAAGCAGATGGTCTAGCTGCAGGTAAAGGTGTGATCGTCGCGATGACACAAATCGAAGCTGAAGACGCGATCCGTGACATGCTTGCAGGTAATGCGTTTGGTTCTGCAGGTAGCCGTGTTGTTATCGAAGAGTTTTTAGAAGGCGAAGAAGCGTCATTTATCGTCATGGTAGATGGTAAAAATGTGCTTCCTTTCGCGACGAGTCAGGATCATAAACGCGCTTATAATAATGACCAAGGTCCAAACACTGGGGGGATGGGTGCCTATTCACCTGCACCTGTGGTAACACCTGAAATTCATGAGCGCATCATGAATGAAGTGATTTATCCAACCGTCAACGGAATGGCAGAAGAAGGTAACCCCTATACAGGTTTCCTTTACGCTGGCTTGATGATCACAAGTGACGGTACACCAAAGGTCATTGAATACAATTGTCGTTTTGGTGATCCTGAAACTCAGCCTATTATGCTGCGCTTACAATCAGACTTAGTTGAACTTATCGAAGCGGCGAATCGCCAAGAACTCGATAAAACTGAAATTAAGTTTGATCCTCGCGCTGCTGTTGGTGTTGTGCTTGCAGCAAAAGGTTATCCGGGTAATTATCCTAAAGGCGATGCGATTTCTGGTCTGCAAGTCAATTATGCAGAAGGTGAAAAAGTATTTCACGCAGGAACAAAACAAGATGGTGAACACGTAGTCACTGCCGGTGGTCGTGTATTGTGTGCTACGGCACTTGGCCATACCGTTACAGAAGCGCAAAAGCGTGCATATAGCCTAGTTAAAGACATTCATTGGGATGGCGTAGAGTTTCGTACTGACATTGCTTATCGTGCAATTGCCCGCGAAAACGCATAATAGCTAGTATGTTTTAGTAAAAAGGAAGCTTCGGCTTCCTTTTTTATAGCTTTCTACTTAATTAAATGTGCGATTCTGAAGCGATAACACGGCGCTTGCTTCCTATCCGCATTCTAACATCTGCATCCATATAGGCGAAACGATAATTTTGCCACTTAATACTTGTTGCCCAATACGCCAGTATTGCATTCCCTTCTATATCCATACTGTCTTAAATAAAACACGTTTAACTCAGATGGCGACAATTTTAGTTCCTAAATAGATTCAGTATTATCGAGGATAGGTATTATTCTGGACATTTCGCTCGCGAAGGCGAAATAGAAACATGAAAAAGGCCGCTTTGTGAGCGGCCATTCAGGGAAATATTGGTCTCGTTAACGCTTATAGCAGACCAAGTTTCTTAAGCTCTGCAGCTGCTAACTTACCAGAAAGTGGCACATAACCATCTTTCTCAACAATGCTTTGACCTTCTTGTGAAAGCACCATTTTTAAGAATTCAGCCTCGATTGGTGAAAGTGCTTTATTCGGATGCTTGTTCACGTAAATATAGAGGAATCGTGAAAGTGGGTACTTACCTTGAGCAACGTTTTCAATGGTTGCATCAACGTAGTTATCCCCTTTTTTCGCCAATGGTACTGTGCGTACTCCGGAAGTTACGTAACCAATACCAGAGTAACCAATCGCGTTCACTGACGAAGAAATAGACTGTACTACAGACGCTGAACCAGGTTGTTCATTTACGTTGTTACGGAAGTCCCCTTTGCAGAGTGCTTTGTCTTTGAAATACCCATACGTACCCGATACTGAGTTACGGCCGTATAACTGAATATCTTTTGTTTCCCATTCACCCGTTAAACCAACATCACCCCAACGGTTGATTTCTTTATCTGCTCCACACTTACGCGTTGACGAGAACACAGCATCAAGTTGATCGATAGTTAATCCTTCGATTGGGTTGTCTTTGTGCACGAATACCGCAAGTGCATCAATTGCCACACGAACTTCTGTTGGCTTGTAACCGTAACGTTTCTCAAACGCTTCGATTTCTTTTGACTTCATTTTACGGCTCATTGGGCCAAAGTTTGCTGTAGCTTCTGTTAGTGCCGGAGGAGCAGTTGAAGAACCCGCTGCTTGAATTTGAATATTCACGTTAGGGTAAATACGTTTATACTCTTCTGCCCAAAACGTCATCATGTTTGCAAGAGTATCTGAGCCTACTGATGAAAAGTTGCCTGAAATACCCGATGTTTTCTGATATTCAGGCAAAGTTTGGTCTAAAGCTGCGACATTAGTTGAAACGAACGCGCCTACCGCCACACCCATTGCGGCAACGATGTTTTTAAATTTCATTCGGGTTACTCCAGTTGTTTCCCATTAACTTGATGCGACCATTGTGCGGATAGAAAATGACATTCACATGTCTTTCATATGACACTTTTATTACATAAACACTTTAATCGTGATAGCCAAACCCGAGGTACTAACCATCCTAATCGATTTACTTAGAAACTCGTTTGCTTTTTGGTAAAGTAAATGAAAAACAAGAACCTTTTCCTACTTCACTGCTAATTCTGAGCATTGAATCATGGCGAGATAACACATGCTTGGTGATCGCCAATCCAAGGCCTGAACCTCCAGTTTTTCGACTACGTGCTTTATCTACACGATAAAAACGCTCCGTCAATCGATGAATGTGTTCAGGCGCAATGCCATCACCATTGTCGACGACACTGAAGTATGGCACTTCGTCTTTCTCGACCCAGTTTACTTCTATTCTGCCATTCGGTTTTGTGTAATGAATCGCATTAAACACTAAATTCGAAAACGCAGAACGCAGTTCATCCGGTGAGCCTTTCACATCAAGCTCAGAATCGATATTAAATATGATTTCATGATACTTATCTTGATTTAAAGACAGAGCTTCTGTTTCGATGAGTTTAAGCATTGCAGGGGCATTGATCGGTTTGTCTTTATCTTGTTTTCGTGCCCCTTCAATCCGTGACAACGACAGAAGCTGATTAACTAAACTATCCATCCGTTTGCACTGTTCTATCATCGTATGATGGGCCTTAGACCACATTGCAGGTGGCGGCATGTTATCTGCTTCCATCATTTCAAGATAACCCGTCACTACCGTTAATGGCGTACGTAATTCATGGGACACATTGGCTACAAAATCTTTACGCATCTGCTCCAGTTGCTTTAACCTCGTAATATCACGCACCACGACCATCAGCTGAGTTTCGGCATAAGGCATAACGCGAAACTCGAGTATTTGTTCACCCGACAGCGCCATATCCAATTCAAGAGGCTCATCAAATCGCTTATTTTGCATATATTTCACGAACTTCGGATCGCGTACTAAATTGTCTAACCGTTGCCCATGGTCAGTAGGCCATTGTAATCCCAGTACTTTTAAAGCTAATTGGTTACACCAAACAATGCTTAAATCAAATTGAAGGACCACAACGGCATCAGGCACAGCTTCTGCTCCTTCTCGAAAACGGCGAATTAAATCCGCTAGTTCATTACGCTTTTTGCGATTTCGATGTTGAAGATGATAGATACCCTCGAAGATTTGCTCCCAAGCCCCTTCACCTTCTGGTGGATTGAAACTACGTTGATTTAATAGCCAGTCACTCAAACGATATAATTGGTGGTAATGCCAAATTAGCAGTGTCAGCGCACCAAAAAATAGTAGTACAAATGGCGCACCGATCAGCACACCGATTAAAACCAATGGTAAGAAATACAAAAACAGGCGTTTAAACAACGCCTGTTTGGTCACAACTTTATACATACAAGATGAGTTCCTTCACGCTTGATGAATAAGCAAACTACCACGCACATCAAGCGTGCCAACACAATAATGTTATACTATTTGCCAACTCTCTATAACGCAAATAAAGTAAGAGAAAAGCTAGATTTATCAAATACTATAATAATGTGTATTCAATAATCTGGCGTTTCTGTTATCACCAGCCTTATAACTTACTTGAGAATCGATACCCTGCGCCACGTACCGTTTGCACCAAGCGATCGTGACCGAGAGGAGCAATTGCTTTTCGTAAACGTCGAATGTGAACATCAACCGTTCTATCTTCAACATACACATTCGTGCCCCAAACATGATCAAGTAATTGTTCACGACTGTAGACTCGTTCAGGGTGAGTCATAAAGAAATGCAGCAGACGAAACTCTGTTGGCCCCATATCTAGCTCATTACCCGCAGACGTAACGCGATGGGAAACAGGATCTAGACGTAAACCATGTACTTCTATTGCTTCTTCCAGCGAAGTCGGTGATACACGTCGGATCACTGCTTTAATACGAGCCATAAGTTCTTTCGGCGAAAACGGTTTAGTTACGTAATCGTCCGCGCCAACTTCTAACCCGCGCACTTTATCTTCTTCTTCACCGCGCGCAGTAAGCATAATGATAGGGATCTGCCTAGTGTATTCACTTTGCTTAAATTTCTTTGCTATTTGAATGCCACTTCCTCCTGGCAACATCCAATCTAGCAACACTAAATCTGGGTAAGGTTCAACCATAGACGCGACCGCAGAATCGTAATCCTCCGCCTCGATAGCTTGAAATCCATTTTGCTCTAACACGAATACCAACATTTCTCTGATTGGTGCTTCGTCATCTACCACAAGTACTCTACGCGACATTACGACAAATCTCTTTCGTTACCGAACTTGGTGTCATTATTATGACTTACTGTGACAGTTTTATGAAAGTGTAGTGAGTATCTTGAAAAGAAACAAATAAACGCAAAAAAGGGCGTCAAACGCCCTCTAAAAACGGTTAGAAATCATAGCGAAGTGTTAACGCCATGTGATCTTGGTCTGGTTTGTTATCAAGATCAAATTGTGAGTACCATAAATACATACGTACTTGTTTTGAAATGGATTTTTCAACACCAATAGAAGAAGCTGTACCGGAATCTTTCATTTTACCCGCATCACTTTCGCTGTCTTGATACTGCGCAAGGAGTTTATAACTACTGATTTTATAAGCCGCACTTATTACGAAACTATTTTCTTTATTATCACTGCCTACCTTTTCGCTTTGTTGATACATTCCACTTAACGTTAAATCACCCAATTTACCCTGTAACGTTACACGGCTTGTATCTCTGCCCGCAACTTCTTCATCACGAGCAACGCTTACAAAAACAGGCGTATCTTTTAACTTGTCATCACCATAAGTCGCAGCAACAGATAATCCGGTCTCACCACTTTGCTTACTGTTGTCTTTTGCAATATAAGCCACTTCAAATCGTAAATGCGCCAACGCCGGGGTGGTATAGTGGATTGTATCGCCTAAGCGATTTTCACCTGCCATCAAACTACTAATGTCAGCAGTAAAATCGTTCATCAGATCGAGCGAGTTTTGTGATTGTTTCATCGGTGTATCATTACGACCAACGAGTAACTCACCAAACCCCCCTTTTACACCAACGTATTGAGAACGCGCTGTAATGTTCTCAGCAGATTTTCCATCATTTTCGTTTTCGGTAGGTTTAACTTCAAATTCAAATTTATAAAATGCACTGACACCATCAGTAAGTTTGCCGTCGCCTTTAAAACCAAGACGAGACGCATAACTCTCAGCTGAGACTGTACTAGATTGTCCGTCATCCATGTTTTGAACACCAATGTGTACTCGACCATATACATTGACCATGTCAGACGCAAATAAAGATTGGGAAAACAAGATCGTTGATACAGCACAAACCACAGAGAATTTTGTCATGGCGCAGCCTCTTATCAGGAATAGAGAGTAAATTTTATTGTTTACCTTTGTATAAAATTTAGCTGCTTATGGATTAAGATCAAGGCTGACAGTAAAGAACCCCGTAAATGGATCGTTTTTCTACTAACACATGCCTGAAAGGATCAGTTTTTTACTAACAAGATCCTTTTGGGATCGTTCTTTTACTAACTTTGATCGCCTCAATACGCAAAGCATTAATCTAAGTTATTGATAAATAGTAATCCTACCTACAGCTTACTCTTGTCAGTCTACTAATTTGGATAATAATCAATCAAATCAAACGCTAACTTAGTAAATCAACGATCCCAAGCTGGCTTAGTTAGTAAGAATTTGATCCAAAAAAAAGCCCCTAGAGGGGCTTTTCGTTATTGAGTTAGTAGTTATTTGATCTGCGGATCAAGCTTACCTGATTCATAAAGTACAAACATCTGTTCAAGCGAAAGAGGTTTAATTTTCGACGCTTGACCTGCTGTACCAAAGGCTTCATAACGAGCAATACAAATTTCGGTCATTGCTTTTGTTGCCTCTGCCAGGAACTTGCGCGGATCAAAATTTGATGGGTTTTGCGCCAAATGACGGCGGATAGCACCTGTAGACGCTAAACGGAGATCCGTATCAATATTCACTTTGCGCACACCATATTTGATGCCTTCAACGATTTGCTCTACTGGAACGCCATAAGTTTCTGGGATCTCACCACCAAACTCATTGATCACAGCAAGCCAATCTTGTGGTACAGATGATGATCCGTGCATCACTAAGTGAGTATTCGGAATACGCGCATGGATCTCTTTAATACGGTTAATCGCTAAGATATCGCCTGTCGGTGGACGAGTAAACTTATAAGCTCCATGTGATGTACCACATGCAATCGCTAACGCATCGACACCTGTTTTACGCACAAAGTCAGCGGCTTCTTCTGGATCCGTTAATAACTGATCATGGCTTAATGTACCTTCCGCACCAATGCCATCTTCTTCGCCTGCTTGACCTGTTTCTAATGAACCTAAAACGCCCAACTCACCTTCAACAGACACACCACACGCATGAGCCATGTCCACAGTACGACGAGTTACATCAACATTGTATTCGTAGCTTGAAGGTGTCTTACCATCAGAGAGTAATGAGCCATCCATCATAACTGAAGAGAAACCAAGTTGAATCGAACGTTGACAAACCGCTGGTGACGTACCGTGATCTTGGTGCATGACGACAGGAATGTGTGGCCATTCTTCAACCGCCGCCAAAATCATGTGACGAATGAATGCAGCGCCAGCGTATTTACGAGCACCAGCCGATCCTTGCACAATAACAGGACTGTTGGTGCGATCTGCTGCTTCCATAATAGCACGCATTTGCTCTTGGTTGTTCACGTTGAATGCTGGGACACCATAACCATGCTCTGCTGCATGATCGAGTAATTGGCGCATACTGATTAAAGCCATTTTGCTTTTCTCCACAGTTTGGTAACTGGGTTACCTGATTTGAACGGATTTCTAGTTAACTTTACTTAGATCCACAGCAGACAAAAGTGAGAGAGTATCTGCTGTGGGCCTTATTTTACTATTTTGCTCTTGCTTCTAGCATCTCGACCGCTGGAAGCTTTTTACCTTCAAGAAATTCTAAGAAAGCACCACCACCAGTTGAAATATAAGAAATTTTGTCAGCAACGCCGTATTTGTCGATCGCAGCTAACGTGTCGCCACCACCCGCGATTGAAAACGCATTAGATTCAGCGATGGCTTTAGCAATTGCTTGAGTACCATTACCAAACTGATCAAATTCAAACACACCAACTGGACCATTCCATACGATAGTGCCCGCGTTAGCAATTATTTTTGCCAAAGCAGCCGCCGAGTCAGGGCCAATATCAAAAATCATATCCTCTGCGGTCACATCGCTCACATCTTTGATAGTAGCAACGGCACTTTCTGAGAACTCACTCCCCACAACAACATCAGTTGGTACCGGGATATCACCACCATTCGCACGAGCCGCAGAAGTAAGTTTGTTAGCTTCTTGAATCAAATCAGCTTCATACAAAGACTTGCCTACAGGATGGCCTGCAGCTGCAATAAATGTGTTCGCAATACCACCGCCCGTTACAAGCTGATCAACCACGCTAGAGAGTGACTCTAATACGGTAAGTTTAGTCGAAACTTTCGATCCGCCAACAATGGCAACAAGTGGACGCGCCGGTTTTTCAAGTGCCTTACCGAGTGCATCAAGCTCTGCGGCTAATAATGGGCCCGCACAAGCGATTTCTGCAAATCGACCCACCCCGTGAGTAGACGCTTGTGCACGGTGTGCTGTACCAAATGCATCCATTACATAGACATCACAAAGTGCAGCCATCTTTTTAGACAACCCTTCATCGTCTTTGCCTTCACCAATGTTAAAGCGGACGTTCTCGAACACCACGACTTCATTGTCAGCCACATCAACGCCATCCAAATAGTCTTTTTCTAGACGCACGGATTGTGAAAGTACTTCATTTAAGTAATCTACCACTGGCTGTAAAGAAAATTCTTCATTGTATTCGCCTTCTGTTGGGCGACCTAAATGCGACATCACCATTACTTTAGCACCTTTTTCAAGCGCTAATTGAATAGTTGGAAGTGACGCACGAATACGCGCATCAGATGTAACTTTGCCATCTTTAACAGGCACATTAAGATCCTGACGGATCAAAACGCGTTTACCCGCTAAATCTAAATCTGCCATTTTAATGACTGACATCGATTTCTCCTTAGTGAACGATACAAATACCAAGCACACCTGGTATTACTAACTCAAAACTGATTTTAGGCCATCATGGCCACGGTCGTGTCGAGCATACGATTGGCAAATCCCCACTCGTTGTCACACCATACCAATAATTTTACTAATCTTTTATGACTGACGCGTGTCTGCGTGCCATCAATAATGCAAGAATGCGGATCGTGATTAAAATCGACAGAAACCAACGGCTCTTCTGTATAGCTCAAAATACCAAGTAATCGCCCACTAGCGGCACCTCGCAATGCCTTATTCACACCCTCAATCGTCACGTCACTATTGAGCGTTACACTTAAATCCATAGCAGTGACATTAATCGTTGGCACTCTTACCGCAATCGCCTCAAACCGCCCTTCGAACTTAGGTAAAATACGCTCAATACCTCGAGCTAACTTGGTATCAACCGGAATAATTGACTGGCTCGCAGCACGTGTTCGACGAAGATCGGGATGATATGCATCGATCACTTGTTGATCATGCATTGATGCGTGAATCGTCGTGATTGCGCCTGATTCAATCCCAAATGCGTCATCTAGGACGTTTATGACTGGCACTATACAATTCGTTGTACAGGAACCATTCGAAACAAACTGATCACTTGGCAACAATTGATCGTCGTTGATCCCAAATACGATTGTGGCATCGAGATCATTATCGCCAGGCTGAGAATAAAGTACTTTTTTGGCACCCGCAGTCAAATGCTTTTGCCCATGCTCACGCGAATGAAACACGCCTGTGCATTCCAATACAACGTCAATATCCAATTCTTGCCAAGGCAACTGACAGGGGTCGTCTTTGGCAAACAACGCAATTCGATCGCCAGCAACTTGTATTGCGTTTTGTTCTAGCTGGACCGCGTATTTAAATCTACCATGAGCAGTATCATATTTGAGGAGGTGGGCGATCCCCTTAGGATCGGCAAGTTCATTAATTGCAACGATCTGAATTTCTGAATGTCGCCCTGACTCATACAGAGCGCGTAAAATGTTGCGCCCTATCCGTCCAAATCCGTTAATTGCGACTCGAATAGCCATTAACCTTGAAATTCCACCTTAAAATTGGGAACAAACCCCTGTAAAGATGGCGCTATTGTAATCGACCTGACGCAAATGTGTAAGAGATAGTGAAAACTTTTTATCCATTTTCCCCAGACATATCAAACATAGCATCGTTACTAAAGCCATGCTTCGGTAACATAAAAATTAAACCAGTCGCTGAAACTTTAACTCATTTAGTTGACCAATCTTATGACATTGCGCCAAAAGTAACTCAGCTGTTGCAACCGCATCGGTTAATGCATGATGTCCAGTATACTGAGGTAAACCATAACGTGTTCGACAAGCATCCAGCGTTAAACTGTCCTGGCCTAATTCAAAGCCTTGAGAAAGTAATCGTTTTCGCTCAATCTGCATCGTATCAAGGATCAATACAGGCTGGCCTACATATTGGTACTGATGAAATAACACACGAATAAATGCCATATCCAAGTAACTGTGATGGAAAACTACGATAGCATTATGCATAACCTCTGCTAAGGCACTTGCTAATTGCTTGGTTGGAACTCCCTTTTGCATGTCATCTGCACAGATACCATGATAAATTGGACTTTGTGCCAGGTCGTTAACTTCGGCATTAATTAAATGTGCACTACTGGCTAATTGGATGCGACCTGCCTCCATTTTAACCCAAGCCGCAGAGACAATTTCATTTTGCTTTGCGTCCAACCCTGTCAATTCCAGATCGATCACGACAATAGGCAAGTCTAAAAACGGCTGTTTCAACAACCGTTTACGCTGCCACCAACGCCTTGCAAGATACAAACATCCTTTTAACACTATAAGCTGCCTCTTGCGAATTTAAATGCACACGCTTGTTGCGCCTGTTTTACTAAATAAAATGCTTCTTTGAGTTGATGTTTTTCAAGCGAAGATAAATCTTCGGGATTAATACAATTACCCGGTAAACCTTCCTGATTAATTTGCGTTCTTAACCGCAACTGAGTTAAAAATCGCCAACAATCTTTTAGATCAAAAAGATCCTTTTTACTGATCAAACTATGTTTGGACAATGCTTCAAGACGCTCTAAGGTATTTGAACGAGCGATGCCAGCTCGCAGTGCATATAACCTTGCGATGTCATTAATGATCACCACACCGCGCTTTTTAAGATCAAGATAACGATTCGACGTACGCGTTTTTTCGAGTTTAAATTGATTAAACAGACCAATTGGGACGGTATTGGCATTTATATCTGTTGCCATCGCGGCATAAAATAGATCATTACGTGAAATCTTTGCTAATCCTGTCATCATTTCACTATACAGCTCGCGACATCCGTCAATAAAGCGAATATCAAAGTAGATTTTACAATTCAACATCGCTCCAGGAGTAGGCTCCGTTATCCACTTTGCGAAGCGATGCTGCCACTGAGCCGCGCTGCCCCGACATTCAGGGTTACTTGCCATTATGTTGCCAGGACAATGGACGATTCCACAATCATGAAGATGATCGCAGACATATTGCCCCATTCTCGCGAAATAATCTCGTTGCTCTGGTGTGATAGTATTGGGCAACACCAACCCATTATCTTGATCGGAATGCAAAGTTTGCTCTTCTCGTGCTTGTGAGCCAAAGCAGATCCAAGCAAAATCACATGGCGCATTACCGAATTCTTCTTGAAATAATTGGATTAATCGCGATGTTAAAGCATCGCTCAGTCCACTTAATAGCTTTCCCATTAATGAAATATCATCGATGTTATTTGAAAAGCTTTTTAATAGATCGGGAATTTCTGCTGCTAAACGTTTAAGCAATACAACGCTTTCGGCCTTATATAGTCGTCCAATTAATTGTACCGGATCGCTTTTTTGTTGCCTTAACAGATCGGTACTTGTGATCATGCCTAGCGGCTTGCGATCTTCATCAAGAACTGGCAAATGATGGATATTATGCTTCAACATAAGATGCAACGCTGAAAACACTCGATTATTTTCGAAAATATATTTTGGCTTGTGCGTCATAACACTCAACACACTTTCCTCTGGCGAGACCTCTGCCGCCAATACTCGATTACGCAGATCTCTGTCGGTGATCACGCCAATTAATTTATCACTTTGCGTGATCATGATGGATGAAACTCGAGCTTCACTCATGGCTTTAGCAGCATCACGAATACTCGCTTCTGGTTCTAACGTCACCGCTGTTCGGGTCATTAATTCAGCAATTCGACGTTCGGTCCAACTATCGCTCGTTTGCTTGTAATGTGATGACAATAAACGATTGGCATGGGCACGCACGAAATACTGCTCAAACGCTTTGTATTCTCGGCGCAAATAGTCAAAATCGACTTGTGATAATACGTAAACAATACCCGCACTTTGCACGGATAAACGATTTTGAATTGCATCACCGGTAAGCAAAGAGGGATAACCAAAATAATCCCCACTGGCAAGTCGGGTGATCAACTCTCCCTTGCCATTAACTAAATCAAAATGGCCACTGCGAACAAGATAAAGTTGAGGCTTATTTGATTGTAACCAATCATGTTGATTTTCTGTCGACAGATAAATTATTTCGAGGTGATTGGTAAAATACTCAGATGCCGAAGCGGGCAATTGGTTAAAAGGAGGTAGTGCGCCAACAAATTGAACAATATCTTGAATTTCGCAGCTCATTAATTTCCCCTTCGGTTAAGTAACTTAAATTATAAATTTCCTAAAAACGAAAACAGCTCGGCTATTTACTAGCCGAGCTGTTTAACTACCTTCAGATTAATGTGCGTGAGCTGCACCTGAACCTTTCGGACTACGGATACTTTCAACCATTTCTTGCACTTCAGTCGGTGTTTCCTTTGTAACTTTCAACACAAGTGCTGCAACTACGAAGTTAACAATCATACCGATAGTACCAATTCCTTCAGGAGAAATTCCGAATAACCAGTTGTCAGGTGTATTTAATTCTGGGCTTACAAACTTGAAGTAAATGATGTAAGCGGCAGTGAACGTAATACCACTAACCATACCGGCAATCGCACCTTCTTTGTTCATCGTTTTCGAGAAAATACCCATAATAATTGCAGGGAAGAAACTCGATGCAGCTAAACCGAAGGCGAATGCCACCACCGATGCCACAAAGCCAGGAGGATTTATCCCGAAGTACGCCGAGATAGCAATAGCAATCATTGCTGCCAAACGAGCTGCAAGTAGCTCCTGTTTATCACTAATATCTGGCTTGAGTGTTCGTTTTAATAAATCGTGTGACACTGAGGTTGAAATAACCAATAACAAACCTGCTGTTGTAGAGAGTGCCGCCGCAATACCACCAGCTGCTACTAATGCGATAACCCAAGCTGGTAAGTCAGCAATCTCAGGGTTTGCAAGCACCATGATGTCACGATCAATTTCGACTTCGTTTGTACTCGCTGGGTCTGAGAATTTACCCGCAGTGTAGTTCATACGACCGTCACCATTCTTATCAGTAAATTGGATAAGGCCAGTACGCTCCCAGTTTTTCACCCACGCAGGTGCTTCTTCATACAATGTGCCGCTGCCGTCTTTACCATTGATCGTGTCGATCATATTAACTCGAGCAAATGCCGCTACCGCTGGTGCTGTTGTGTAAACAATCGCGATAAAAACCAATGTCCATGCAGCTGAAATACGAGTATCTTTCACTTTTGGAACAGTGAAAAAACGAACAATAACGTGCGGTAGACCTGCTGTACCAACCATAAGAGCTGCGGTAATCGCGAACACGTCAATCATACTTTTCGAGCCTTCGGTGTATTGTGAGAAACCGAGCTCAGTACTGAGGCCATCAAGTTTGTCCATCAAATACACATTCGAGCCGTCAGCAAGCGTTGCACCAAAGCCAGTTTGTGGGAATAAATGGCCAGTCATCATCATTGAGATAAAGATTGCAGGTACTAAGTAAGCAAATACAAGTACACAATATTGTGCGACTTGCGTATAAGTAATACCTTTCATACCGCCAAGTACCGCATAAAAGAATACGATAACCATACCAATGTAAACACCTGTTTCGACGTCTACTTCTAGGAAGCGAGAGAATACTACACCAACACCACGCATTTGACCTGCGATGTAAGTAAAACAGATAAAGATCGCACACAGAATCGCAACTATACGTGCTAATTGTGAATAATAACGATCCCCGATAAAATCTGGTACCGTAAACTTACCAAATTTGCGAAGGTAAGGGGCGAGGCAAAGAGCAAGTAGTACATAACCACCGGTCCACCCCATTAAGTAAACACCACCATCGTAACCTGCGAACGAGATAATCCCCGCCATCGAAATAAACGATGCTGCACTCATCCAGTCAGCGGCGGTTGCCATACCATTTGCAACCGGCGGTACACCACCACCCGCAACGTAGAACTCATTAGTGGAACCCGCACGGGCCCAAATTGCAATGCCGATATACAGCGCGAAGCTGAGACCGACAATTAGAAACGTATAACCTTGAACATCCATCGTCGTTCTCCTTAATCATCTACGCCATATTTTTTATCGAGCGCATTCATTTTTGATGCGTAGACAAAAATTAAAACCACGAAGGTGTAAATAGAGCCCTGTTGTGAAAACCAGAAACCTAATTTAAACCCAAAGAAACGGATCTCATTTAGTACATCGACGAGTAAGATCCCGCAGCCGAAAGAGACCAAAAACCAAATTGCCAGTAATTTAAACACCAGGCTTAAGTTTTCGGACCAATAAGCTTTGGCGTCGTCTTGATTTTTAAAAGCCATTTTTATTGTCCCCTATCACGTTACTCATAATGAGTAGTGTTGGTATTAGTTGTCCTTACTGACTCTAGCAATCGAACTGCAAGTTGAAATTGAGACCTTAGTCGTAACAGCCAGTTAACGTTTACGTAAACTGTAAAATAGACTATTCACCATTTGAATTTTTGATATAAAAAACATTGAGTTACATTTTTCAACACACAAGTAAGACAACTGGTTAGACCTCAATAAGTACTATCAGACATTAGTCTAATGCCCACACCAAAAACATATGTAACCGACTGTAATTTAAATATTTTCATTGGTTTATAGAGATTGCAGATAATTCTTTGCACTACATTTTTAAGTAAGTTTGATATGGTTAGTCAAAGCCTAGCAAGAACAATGATAAAACGCGATGACAGCCGCCTTACTCCTAGCCGCTATTTCTTATATTGGTTTACTTTTTTGGCTAGCCAATTGGGGAGATAAAACCACTCCATTAGCAAAGAAGATAAGCCACCACCCCTTCGTTTATGCATTTTCCTTGGGTATTTATTGTACCTCATGGACCTATTACGGCTCTGTAGGTACAGCCGCTAGCAGTGCTTGGCATTATTTACCCATCTTATTAGGACCGGCTTTACTGTTTGTGTTTGGACAGGGCTTTTTACGTAAGCTCATTTTAGTAAGCAAAAAGCAAAACATTACCACCATTGCCGACTTTATTTCCGCTCGATACGGGAAACGACAAGCCACAGCCATCATGGTGACGATCATAGCCCTTCTTGCGACGATCCCGTACATAGCACTTCAATTGAAGGCACTAAGTAGTAGCTTTTTATTGTTACAGCAACAGCAAAATCAACTTTCGGGCACGATGCTAGCCTTATCTGGCACCTTATTAATGGCACTGTTCGCCATCTTTTTTGGTACCCGTAAAGTAGATGTAACTGAATACCGCTCAGGTTTAATGCTCGCCGTGGCGTTCGAGTCCATTATTAAGTTACTAGCACTAAGTGCTGTGGCAATCATTGCGATATTTGCCCTTATTAATGTCGATCACTCAACTATCTGGACACATTGGCAAGGATTTGATTTTAGTAATTTTAATTTTGTTGGACAGACCTTAATGGCGGCGGCAGCGATTATTTGTTTACCAAGACAATTCCACGTTACGGTGGTCGATAACCAAGATCGCCGTCATTTAAAAACCGCAAGGTGGGCTTTTCCGCTTTACTTGATGCTTATTGCTGCAATGATTTTGCCCATTGCTTCTGCTGCTATTCATCCGGAAATAGGCTTAGGTATCGCGGCTGATAGCTTTGTTTTAGCATTACCTATGATTGAAGGTTATCCCTTTATCACTATGTTTGTATTTATTGGTGGCTTGTCGGCAGCAACCGCCATGATTGTCGTAGCAACATTAACATTGAGTACAATGATCTCAAACGACGTTGTATTGCCACTGTTGTTCAAACGTAAATTCAAACGCAACTTAGTGTCGAGCAATTTCAAGTCTCAGATTTTACTTGTTCGACGCTTTACGATCGCGGCCATTCTATTGCTTTCGTATTTCTATCAGCAATGGTTTGGGCATGGCGAAGCACTTGCCAATATGGGTTTAGTTGCGTTTTCTCTCGTAACGCAACTCTTACCAGCCATCGTTGGCGGATTATATTGGCGAAAAGGCCATGCGTATGGCGTTTATGCTGGTTTATTGGCTGGTATTATTTGCTGGATGCTGTTTTTAATGCTTCCTATGTTGGACGTGTCTACCTCTCTTGATCCTGATTTACGACAAACCTTACTGACACGAGGTACATTGATCGCTTTGTTTGCGAATGTAGCGTGTTACATAAGCTTTTCACTCGGCGCAAACGAACGTCTAATTGACAAGATCCAAGCGGCTGCTTTCGTTAGCCCGAAAGAACAAGCTACGCTTTCTAAGCGATTGAATAAAAATGTAAAAGCCACCGTCGCCGATTTTAAAATCCTGCTGCAAACTTTTCTTGGTATTCAACGTAGTCAACAGATCTTGGCGGTTTACACTATCCACCATCAAATCGGCGACAGTAATTCTTATCCAGATTCTGAGTTTATTGCCTATTGCGAGCGAGCACTTGCGGGGGTTCTTGGTGCATCCTCCGCACAAGCGCTGATCCATACTGTCGCCTCTGGCAAACAGATGGCTTTTGAAGAGGTCGTAAACTTCTTCGATGAAACAACTCAAGCCCTTCAGTTTAACCAAAACTTGTTGTTTACGTCACTTGAAAACCTATCACACGGTATCTCTGTTGTTGATAAAGATCTTCATCTTGTTGCGTGGAATAAACGCTATAACGAAATGTTTCATTATCCGGATGGCTTTTTAGAAGTGGGTATGCCGATCGAAAAAATCATTCGTTTTAATGCTGAGCGCGGCGAATGTGGCCCCGGTGAGATTGATAAACACGTCGAGAAACGAGTACAGCACCTTCGTAATGGAACACCGCACCATTTCATTCGCCATCGTCGCAACGGCCAAGTATTTGAGATGATTGGTAATCCACTACCAGATGGTGGCTTTGTAACGAGTTTTTCGGATATTACGACACATATCGCTACACAAAATGCGTTAGAAGAAATAAATATGGATCTCGAAAACCGCATCGAAGCAAGAACTCACGAGATCCGAAATATTAACCTTGATCTGCAGTCACAAATTGCAAGCAGAGTTGAAATCGAAAAAGCGTTGACCGAAGCCAAAAAAGAGGCCGAACGTGCCAACGACAGTAAAACTCGGTTTTTAGCCCTAGCTAGCCACGATATTCTCCAACCACTCAACGCCGCACGCTTATATCTCGCGGCTATGGACGAGGCATCATTAAATAAACCCAATAAAGATAACCTATCAAAACTAGGGGACAGTCTAGATTCTACGGTACACCTTATGTCTTCGTTACTTGAAATTGCGAAGTTAGAACAAGGCGCGATGTCGCCCACCCCTCGCCATTTTAGCATTCAAGATATTCTGGCACCGCTTGCCAATGAATACGCTATTTTATCGAAAGATAAGGGCCTCGAATTAAAAGTAAAAGGGCCCGATTGCGTTGTACACAGCGACACCACTTATTTACGTCGTATTATTCAAAATTTAGTGTCCAATGCTGTTAAATACACTGAACAAGGTAAAGTTTTAGTTGCGTGCCGTCATCGACAACACAGCCTACGCATTGAAGTTTGGGATACCGGCCCTGGCATAAGCGACATAGAGCTACAAAAAATATTTAACGACTTTTATCGAGTTCATAAAGGCGATAACAAGGGCATTGGACTTGGGTTAGGTGTGGTAAAACGATTGTGTGATTTGATGAGTATTCCTCTGGAAGTGAAATCATGGCCAGGCAAAGGCAGCCGGTTTAGCATCGAAATTCCCATTGGGGATCCTGCACTGGTGCAACAAAAAGTGCATTTACAAAGCGCGGTTGAGCAAAAGTCACAACTCAATGTGTTAGTTGTGGATGATGATCCGAAAAACTTAGAAGCCATGTCTACGTTACTTGGTAAATGGCAGTGCAGTTATACTCTCTTTAGCGATGTTAACGATGCGATGGCCTATGGAAAACAGCATAAAGCCCCAGATGTCATGCTTATCGATTATCAACTCGGTACTGAATGCGATGGAGTGACTCTCATCAAAACACTGCGAGAGATCTGGCAGCGTGCTGTGCCGGCTATTTTAATTACCGCCGTACGTGATGAAGAACTCAAAAACAGCTTGAAGTCATTAAGTATTCATTACCTATCTAAACCGGTGAAACCCGCAAAATTAAAAGCCCTACTGAATCATGGAAAATAGCTACAAAGCCCCAAAATATGATTTTTGAAGCGTTAAAGGTATCAATTTGTACTTTGACTTCTAATTTCTATAAAAACTGACTCCACATTTTAGGTGCTTTATGGGAGAGTGTTGATTCAATTTCAAATTGATAGGAATGAGGCCATGTCAATTGTATTAACTGCACAATGCCCGGACGATGTCGGGCTGATCGCAAAAATAACGGGGTTGTGTTTTGAACATCAACTCAATATTACGCGCAATCAAGAATTTGTTGATAAGGAAGGCAAGCGCTTTTTTATGCGCACAGAATTATCAGATATTCCTAACGATGATTTTTTACCTCAATTACAAACCCGTTTACCTATTGGCAGCAAAATAGCCCTACATCGAGGTGATAAAGTCAAAGTCGTGTTGCTAGCCACAAAAGAAGCACACTGTTTAGGAGGAGTGCTATTAAAACACTATGAGCAAGCGCTCAATATCGAGGTATTGGCCGTTATTGCGAATTATCCTGATTTAGCAACACTGGTTGAAGGGTTTGGCATTCCATTTCATGTCGTTTCACACCAAGGATTATCACGAGAAGAGCACGATAAAAAAGTCGGTGATCTTATTGACCACTATCAGCCTGAGCTTATCGGCTTGGCAAAATACATGCGTATTTTAAGCCCTGAATTTGTCGCACGTTTTAATCATAAAATTATTAATATTCACCACTCTTTTTTGCCTGCATTTATTGGGGCAAGGCCCTACCACCAGGCATTTGAACGCGGCGTGAAAATTATTGGTGCAACCGCTCACTTCGTAAATGATGAACTCGATGAAGGACCAATTATTTTACAAGATGTGACACAAGTAACCCATGCCGAAACCGCAGAAGATATGGCTAGAATTGGCCGGGATATCGAAAAAACAGTGTTTTGCAATGCATTGGCTTTGGCGTGCGAACAAAAAGTCTTTATAAATGGCAATAAAACGGTGGTCTTCGCTTAACAAGTCCGAGTTGTGGATAAGAGGTTGGGTATACCCAATCTCTTATTCCTTTAATAGCGGTTCAAATCGAAGGTTCGATTGGTTCTAATTGTAGTTTTGAGGCAATCAGAACTGCTTGAGTACGGTTGTAAACCCCTAGCTTTCTAAAAATAGCCGTGATGTGTGCCTTAACTGTCGCCTCTGAAATACTTAACTCGTAAGCAATTTGTTTGTTGAGTAAGCCTTCATGCAAATATTGCAGCACTTTATATTGTTGTGGTGTTAGTGATGCTACTTGCTGAGCAAGCTCTTTATCTTCAGTGGTGATATTCGCCACTTGGTCTTTTAGGCTTACAGGTAACCACGTTTCGCCATCTAAGATCTGCTCAATGGCTTTAGCAATATCATCGGACGAAGATGCTTTAGGAATAAATCCCATTGCACCATAACCCATAACCTTAGACACGACACTTAAATCTTCGCTGCCCGAAACAACCGCAATCGGCAAACTCGGGTAATCTTCACGGATCCGGATCAGACCATACAAATCACCATTACCAGGCATGTGTAGATCTAGCAGCAATAAATCCAAATCCTCTTGTTCACTCAATACCGTAAGCGTGCTGTCGAAGTTATCTGACTCAAATACTTCTAAGCCCTCGATACGAGCGACTAACGCGCCTTTTAATGCTTCTCGAAATAACGGATGGTCATCGGCGATTAAAAACTGGCTCATGGTTAGCTCCTAAAAAATCGGCTGCCCTTGAAACCAAGGACAGCCGTTATAGTACGTTTATAACTCAATGAGAATCAAGTTTTTAACGCTCATTTAACGGTTTAAGCGGTTCTCTATTAGCTCCTCAACCACACTTGGATCCGCAAGCGTTGACGTATCGCCTAGCTGCTGATATTCATTTGCCGCGATTTTACGCAAAATACGGCGCATGATTTTACCTGAACGCGTTTTTGGCAGACCCGGTGTCCATTGGATCATGTCGGGCGAAGCGATTGGACTTAATTCTTTGCGTACCCAATTTCTTACCGCCTTAGTCAGCTCCTCGGTGACCACAACGCCTTCGTTAGGGGTCACGTATACGTAAATACCTTGGCCTTTAATGTCGTGTGGATAACCTACTACGGCTGCTTCAGCAACGGACTCATGAGCCACTAATGCACTTTCAATCTCAGCAGTGCCAAGTCGGTGACCTGACACGTTTAATACGTCATCAACACGGCCTGTGATCCAGTAATAGCCATCCTCATCACGGCGACATCCATCACCTGTAAAATACACCCCTGGATAAGCAGAAAAATACGTTTGTTCAAAACGTTCGTGATCGCCAAACACCGTGCGTGCTTGTGAAGGCCAGCTGTCTAAAATCACTAGGTTACCTTCTGTTGCTCCATCAAGTGTATTCCCTTCAGCATCAAACAAAGCTGGAGCGATCCCAAAGAATGGACGAGTTGCCGAGCCTGGCTTCATGTCTGTGGCACCAGGTAGTGGAGTGATCATGATGCCACCCGTTTCAGTTTGCCACCAAGTGTCAACAATTGGGCAAGCGCCATTACCAATTTTATCGTAATACCATGCCCATGCTTCTGGGTTAATCGGCTCGCCTACTGAACCTAAAAGACGCAACGATTTACGGGTAGACGATGCAACAGGCTCGTCACCTTTTGCCATAAGAGCACGAATTGCCGTTGGGGCAGTATAAAGAATAGTCACACTATGTTTATCAACTACATCGCCAATACGCCCTGCGTTTGGATAGGTTGGTACGCCTTCAAAAATCACTTGTGTACAACCGTTTGCAAGTGGCCCATACGTCATATAACTGTGGCCTGTGATCCAACCTACATCCGCAGTACACCAATACACATCGTCTTCTTTCATATCGAAAACGTATTCATGCGTCATTGATGCATACACTAGATAACCACCCGAGGTATGAACCACTCCTTTTGGTTTACCCGTTGACCCTGATGTGTAGAGAATAAACAGAGGATCTTCCGCATTCATTGGCTCTGGTTCACATTGCGCAGGCAGATCAGCAACTAAATCATGCCACCATACGTCCACACTATTCCATTCCACCTCTCCACCGGTAAGCTTATGTACGACAACATGCTCAATAGTTTTTACACTCGGATTTCTAAGTGCTTCATCTACGTTTGCTTTAAGTGGAACACAATTACCACCACGGCGTCCTTCATCTGAAGTAATCACCACTTTGGCACCCGAATCAACAATACGATCAGCAATCGCTGTCGGAGAGAAACCACCAAACACTACCGAATGAATTGCACCTATACGTGCACAGGCTTGCATTGCATAAATAGCTTGTGGTGTCATTGGCATATAGATTGCGACGCGATCGCCTTTTTGCACGCCAAGTTTTTTCAAACCGTTCGCGAGTTTTGCTACTTCATCGTGCAGCATTTGATACGTAATATTTTCGCTTTGCGCTGGGTTGTCGCCTTCCCAAATCATCGCCACTTTGTTCGCTTTTCTTTTTAAATGGCGATCGATACAGTTGTACGATACGTTTAGCTCGCCATCTTCATACCACTTAATATTAATGTGGCCTTTATCAAATGAAGTGTTTTTTACTTTTGTGTACGGCTTAAACCAGTCTAGTCGTTTACCTTGTTGCGCCCAAAACGCTTCTGGGTCCGTGATCGATTGTTGGTATAGTTCGTTGTAGCGATCATTATCGACGAGTGCATTGTTCTTGAACGCTTCAGGAACAGGATAAATACTCTGTGACATAGTCATCTCCATGTTAAATATTGGCCTTGCTGCTTTGTTCAAGGATCTACCACCCATAACCCTTAAAGTATTAGACCTTAGTTGTAAATCTTGTATTAAATTCTCGACAAATTGGCGAATTTGTTAACATTTGCTTATACATCAAGCAGTAAAACCAAAAAATACTTGGATCGTTTCGACAACTCGACACAAACCAATATAATAAGTACCCATATATAAAACAAGTGAATCACTCGACCTTAGTCTTATAGACCAATAGGTAATTGAGTAAAAAGCAACCATGTACAAAAGTGATTCTGACCAACTAGCGCGTTCAAAAAACAAAACGTGGCTCATACATAGGAACTACATTTATGACAACTAAAACGACGACAACACGATCTCTTTGCGCCATGGCTGTTTTTAGCGCACTTTCTGCACCTGCAATGGCGGCTGACTTAACTGGCACGGATGTAAGTTATGGCGGTTACATTAAACTTGATGCAATTTGGAGTGACTTCTCTGATGGCTCGCTTGGTGCACAGCACATTGGCCGTGATTTTTATGTACCAAGCACTACACCTGTTGCTGCGAATACCTCAGATGACGCAGTATTCGATATGCATGCAAGACAGTCTCGCTTTTTCTTTGGGACCAAAACGGCGCTCGACGATGGTAGCAGTATCGACACCAAAGTCGAGTTAGACTTCATTGCTTCTACAGGTGGTAATGAGCGCGTAACAAACTCATACTCACCACGTATTCGTCAAGCGTATGTGACATACAAAGGCTGGTTATTTGGCCAAGCGTGGTCTAACTTCCAAAACGTTGGCGCATTACCTGAAACATTAGATTTTGTTGGCCCAGCAGAGTGTACCGTGTTCGTGCGCCAAGCAATGGCGAAATACACAACTGGCAATTGGTCATTCTCAATTGAAAACCCTGAAAGTACAGTAACGGTTGATCAATCAATGGTAGTGACTGACGACGCAAGCATGCCTGATTTCACTGCTCGTTATACACACACTGCCGATTGGGGTGACTTTGTTGTAACTGCGCTTGCGCGCCAACTTACTTATAAAGCCGGCGCCGCAGATGAAAGTGAATCGTCATTTGGGATCAGTGCTTCAGGTACGATCAAAGTCGGCTCTCAAGACAACCTAAAGTTTATGCTCACTCAAGGAACAGGCCTTGGTCGTTACGTCGGTTTAAATGCGGCTCATGGCGCAGTATATGATGGTAATAAACTCAATGCGATTGACTCAACTAGCGGTTTTGTTGCTTACCAACATTTCTGGAATGATCAATTGCGTTCTACGTTCTTGTACTCATTCTTTAGTGCAGACAACGACGCAAACTTACTGATGTATTCAGGTAATCCAACGAAAGAAATCCACAGCTACAGCGCAAACTTGCTTTACTCACCAGTTAAAAAACTCACGTTTGGTGTGGAATACAAAATGGCAAGTCGCGAAGTTGAAAATGGTCTAGATGGAGATTTAGATAGACTACAATTGTCTGCCAAATACGTATTCTAAGGCTTAAACCCAGTTTTGATTAGTGAATCAACATTCGGATAAAGCGATTAAAATTCATAAACTCTCTAACAACACTTAGTTGTAGCAAAGCCACCATCCGGTGGCTTTTTTCACATCAATAGATCATTGCAATAATATTAGTTTAAAAGCGTTCAAGCGCTGCAATCTTGTATATATCCAATCTAATTAAAGAGACATGTTTCAGAGCTCAACCTTATTTACAATGCTAGGCTAGGCTAGGCTAGGCTACGGCGTATTATTGAATTTAAAGCCATTGCCTGCAATCTTTGCTTGCCTAATCACCTATAAATGCTCGCTGTAGCCACACATTTTCAGTTTAAACTCAGCGCGATGAGCTTCCCTTGCCCGGTATGGCCGAGTTGATTAATTCACTAGGAACAATAATGATATCTCATACCATAATAAGATGTGGTTAAAATTCTGTTTATATTCATGGCAATTCACGATGCGAAAAGACGGGGAAAGGGTGCAGTATTATTAACGGACGGACTTCAATTAGCGCTACAAAAAACAAAGGTAGTTAAAAGCGCTACTTCACCTCTTCTAGTGCTCTTCCTACACAAAGCAAACGGCACGCTTTCTGCGTGCCGTTTTGCTTGAAACTCAATAGAGCGGTTACTTAAAGCTCAAGTTCACCTTCGGCTAAACCCGGATCAACGCCCTCTTCAGGCTTAATCGTTGCTTGAAGCAACAGCATGTCGCGTAGTTTACCTTCAATCTCATTAGCAATCGCTACGTTCTCTTTTAAGAACTTAATAGAGTTCGACTTACCTTGGCCAATCTTATTGCCATTGTAGCTGTACCATGCGCCTGACTTATCAACGATTTTATGCTGTACGCCTAAATCGATTAACTCGCCTTCTTTCGAAATACCTTCACCGTACATGATTATAAATTCGGCTTGCTTAAATGGCGGTGCCACTTTGTTTTTAACAATTTTAACGCGCGTTTCGTTACCAACAACTTCGTCACCTTCTTTAACCGAACCAATACGGCGAATGTCGATACGTACAGAAGCATAAAATTTAAGTGCATTACCACCAGTTGTGGTTTCTGGGTTACCAAACATCACACCAATCTTCATACGAATCTGGTTGATGAAGATACACAAAGTGTTGGAACGTTTAATATTTGCCGTTAATTTACGCAACGCCTGTGACATCAAGCGAGCTTGAAGACCAACGTGCGTATCACCCATTTCGCCTTCAATCTCTGCTTTTGGTGTTAATGCTGCAACCGAGTCAACAATCACCACATCTACCGCACCAGAGCGAACTAACATGTCGCAAATCTCTAACGCTTGTTCACCTGTATCTGGCTGTGAAACAAGCAGCTCATCAACGTTTACACCAAGTTTTTGCGCATAAACAGGATCAAGCGCATGTTCTGCATCAACGAACGCACACGTTTTGCCTTGTTTTTGTGCTTCAGCAATAACTTGCAATGTTAACGTAGTTTTACCTGATGACTCAGGGCCATAAATTTCAACAATACGCCCTGTTGGCAAACCGCCGATACCAAGCGCGATATCGATGCCAAGAGACCCTGTTGAAATTGATTCAATGTCGAGTGCTTGGCTATCGCCAAGTTTCATAATAGAGCCTTTACCAAATTGACGCTCAATTTGCGACAATGCGGCATCCAATGCTTTTTGCTTGTTATCGTTCATTTGCTTCTCCAATCTTGCTTAATACGCTCAGTATACTGTATAGAATTACAGTATCAAGCTAATTTTCAGGATTTAATTGAACTAGTAAATTTTTTAAAGCAAAAGCAATAGCTTGCGCTCTAATTTCAGCTCGACTTCCGGCAAAGACACTTTTCTTACACACTGTTTTATCCAGTACTTTCCATGCAAACCAGACTAAGCCGACAGGTTTGTCTTTCGTTCCGCCACCAGGCCCAGCAATACCCGAAACTGCTATCGCTATATCTGCCTTTGCACGCTTTGCACCACCAACCACCATTTCGCCTACCACCGCTTCACTCACAGCACCATGTTCATTAAGTGTGGATAGGTTTACGGCGGCCAGTTCAGATTTTGCTGTATTGCTATAAGTAACAAAGCATTGTTCAATGTACGCTGAGCTTCCCGGCGTATCGGTTAAGGCGTAACTGATCCCGCCACCGGTACACGATTCAATAGTAGTGATCGTCAATCCCTTATCCGATAGAATAGCGCCTACTTGAGCAGCAAGGGTGGTTATCTCTTGATGTAAGTTCATGGTAAACCTTTAGGTAGCACAATGGCATTCGATTTATTTTCTGAACACACTATAAAACAACAAACCCCAATGATGCAGCAATATCTGCGGATCAAAGCTGAGCATAAAGACATTTTACTGTTTTATCGTATGGGAGATTTTTACGAGTTGTTTTTCGATGATGCTATTCGTGCAGCTCACCTGCTCGATATCTCGCAAACCCACCGCGGCAAAGCCGGGGGGGCCCCCATTCCAATGGCAGGTGTCCCTTATCACGCGGTCGATAATTATTTAGCACGCTTAGTACAAATGGGAGAATCTGTCGCGATTTGCGAACAGATCGGCGATCCCGCTACCAGCAAGGGCCCTGTCGAACGCAAAGTAGTTCGCATCGTTACGCCCGGTACAGTCACCGATGAAGCTCTACTCCATGAGCGCCAAGACACCTTGCTTGCCGCCATCTGGCAAGGTAAAACGGAGCAATTTGGCCTAGCTTATCTCGACATTAACTCAGGTGAGTTTACGATTGTAGAACATGTAACAGACGAAGCGGTGCAATCAACGTTACAACGCTTACAACCAGCCGAACTCCTCTACCCAGAAGAGTTTAATCCTGTTCATCTAGTTGAAAATCGCAAAGGCGCGCGACGTCGTCCACAATGGGAGTTCGATCTCGATACCGCAGAACATTTGCTTTGCCAACAGTTCGGCACGCAAGATCTCGTTGGCTTTGGTGTCGCTAAAGCAAGTTGTGGGCTTATTGCTGCGGGTGCGGTAATGCAATATGTTAAAGACACTCAACGGACAACGCTGCCACACATCCGTGCTATTCGTCTTGAACAAAATGAACACGCGGTGGTCCTTGATGCGGCAACACGTAAAAATTTAGAACTGACGACTAACCTTGCAGGTGGTGTAGACAATACATTAGCACACGTACTCGACAAAGCCGCAACCGCAATGGGATCGCGTTTATTAAAACGCCGTATTCACACTCCTATTCGCGATAGAGTCGAGCTAAATTCACGGTTGAATGCTATTTCTGCCATTATTGAACAGCAGCTCTTTGGCGAACTGTACGACGTATTACGCACAGTCGGTGACATTGAACGCGTTGTAACGCGTTTAGCGTTATGTAATGCGCGACCTCGCGATTTAACACGACTTAAAAACGCACTAGAATTACTCGAACCATTGCATAATGTGCTTGTCCAGTGCACCGATAAACGTCTTGTACAGATAAAAAACCACACCCCTAAACAGCCTGAACTTTTGGATTTACTTCGCCGTGCCGTAGTAGAAAACCCGCCGGTATTGATCCGCGATGGCGGTGTTATTGCACCAGGCTACAATGCAGAACTAGATGAATGGCGCGCGTTAAGCGAAGGTGCAACCGATGTGCTCGAACAACTTGAAGTTCGGGAGCGGGAGCGCACAGGTATTAACACCTTAAAAATCGGCTTTAATAAGGTACACGGCTTTTATATTGAAGTGAGCCGCGCCAATAGCCATCTTGTTCCTGCGGATTACATTCGCCGCCAAACGCTGAAAAACAATGAGCGCTATATCATCCCTGAACTAAAAGAGCACGAAGACAAAGTGCTTGGCAGTCAAAGTAAAGCGCTTGCCCTTGAAAAGCAGCTCTACGAGGCGCTATTTGATTCTATCGCACCGCACACTGAAGCCTTGCAATTGATGGCAAGTGCCCTTGCTGATCTTGATGTTCTAAATACCTTTGCTGAACGGGCGCAAACCTTGGATTACAGTAAACCAGAGCTTACTGGCAATGATGAGTTAGACATTATCGCAGGACGCCATCCAGTAGTTGAGCACGTGTCTAAAACGCCTTTTATTGCCAATCCGGTAAAATTGAATAAGACGCGTAAAATGCTAATAATTACAGGCCCTAACATGGGCGGTAAATCAACTTACATGCGCCAAACTGCGCTAATTACCTTAATGGCACATATCGGCTGCTTTGTACCTGCTCAGCGAGCTTGTATCGGCAACATTGACCGTATTTTCACCCGCATTGGCGCAAGCGATGATCTTGCCTCTGGTCGTTCGACCTTTATGGTAGAAATGACTGAAACGGCGACAATTTTAAATAATGCCACCGCAAATTCTCTCGTGTTAATGGATGAAATTGGCCGCGGTACCAGTACCTATGACGGACTTTCTTTGGCTTATGCCACTGCCGATTACCTAGCGAGACAGCTAAATGCGAAGACACTGTTCGCAACACATTACTTTGAATTAACAGAGTTAGCCGAACTTCAACCTGGCCTTGTAAATGTTCACCTTGATGCGGTTGAACATGGTGACACCATCGCCTTTAAACACACGGTATTAGAAGGGCCTGCGAGTAAAAGCTTTGGTTTACAAGTTGCGTCTCTAGCTGGGGTGCCTAAGGTGGTTATCCAAACCGCAAAACAAAAACTAGCCCTGTTAGAGGCTCATCAGTCTGTAATTGATACTCCAATGACAATGAAGGCCAGTACAGAACCCTCTTCATCATCACAGCTTTCATTAATCCCACAAGAAAGTGCACTCGATATGAAACTGAGTCAAATCGACCCTAATGAACTGACACCAAAACAAGCGCTCGATTTACTCTACGAGCTTAAAGCGTTAAGTAAATAGGGGGATGCTCAAACAACGTGAAGATACATGTTAAGCATCTCCAAAATGATTTAGATATCAGTGCCGGCATCAAATGCAAAAACCACTTCGAATGAAGTGGTTTTTGCTGAAAAAAGCGTTAGTTCAATCTATTACAGCTGTTCAAACAAACTGTCGGTGCTTAGGCCTTCGTGTTGTAAAATGTCTTTTAAACGACGCAGTGCTTCTACCTGAATTTGGCGAACACGTTCACGTGTTAAACCTATTTCACGGCCAACATCTTCAAGCGTAGATGGCTCATAACCTAGTAATCCGAAACGACGCGCTAATACTTCACGTTGTTTAGGGTTTAGTTCACCTAACCAATCAACGATGTGTTTGTTAATGTCGTTACTTTGTACTTCAGTTTCAGGGCCTGAGCCACGCTCATCAGTTAGAACATCGAGCAGCGCTTTGTCATTTTCACCACCGATTGGTGTATCCACAGAGGTAATTTTCTCGTTCAAGCGGAGCATTCGGCTCACTTCATCGACAGGCTTGTCCAAACACTGTGCAATTTCTTCCGCCGTTGGTTCATGGTCTAACTTTTGAGTCAGTTCACGTGCCGTTCTTAAATACACATTCAGTTCTTTAACGACGTGAATTGGCAAACGAATTGTCCGTGTCTGATTCATAATGGCACGTTCGATCGTTTGACGGATCCACCATGTTGCATACGTCGAAAAACGAAAACCTCGTTCTGGGTCGAACTTCTCAACCGCACGAATAAGACCTAGATTACCCTCTTCGATCAAATCCAATAACGCTAAACCACGATTGTTATAGCGACGTGCGATCTTCACAACAAGGCGCAAGTTACTTTCAATCATACGTTTACGAGAAGCTTCACAGCCTTTTAGTGCTTTTCGCGCAAAGTAAACTTCTTCTTCTGCACTCAATAATGGCGAAAAACCAATTTCCCCTAAATAAAGCTGAGTTGCATCGAGGTTTTTTACAGCATCGTCCTTTAAGAAAATCTCTTCCTCAGCGCTATCGTCTTCTTCTACGACCTCTTCTTCGTCAATAGATTCGTCAATGGCTACGTCATCATCGAACTTATCTTCAAAATCACCCGCTTTTTTTGCCTCACGTTTCGCTGTTTGACTCATACCGTCCTCCCAAGCAACTTTAAAATCAGCATCCATCCGATTGGATTGCAATTAATTTTTCGGTAGATAATTTACCGGGTCAACAGCTTGCCCTTGATAGCGAATCTCAAACCTGAGCGCCGATTCTTCAGCATCTGTACTTCCCATTTCGGCAATTTTCTGACCAACTTTAATTTGCTGCTGTTCTCTAACAAGCAATTTTGAGTTATGAGCGTAGGCACTAAGATAATCATCATTGTGTTTTAAGATGATTAAATTACCGTATCCGCGTAATGCGTTTCCAGCATAAACTACTACCCCACTCGCAGCAGCAACGACTTGTGTTCCTTCTTTGTTACTAATCTGCAGGCCTTTGTAGCCATTATCCTTGTCTGAAAAGCGTCGCGTTATCTTCCCCGACGCCGGCCAGCGCCACTGTACCCCTTTAGCACCCAACTGATTGGTATGACTAGTTTTTTTTGTGGCTTCTTTTTGAACATACTCTCGTTGATTTTGCGGATCAAGATCTTTTTTTGCAATTTTGTTAGAATTTCGTTGTTGAGAACTAGACTTATTACTCAAACTGGTATATTTTTTGCGCTTTTTATTTTTATTTGCGGGATTTTCTACATTTAAAATTTGGCCAGGGTAAATGACGTATGGCGGCGCAATACCGTTATTTCTCGCTAAAGTTCGGTAATCTTGATTCGCGCTAAATGCGATAGAAAATAACGTATCCCCTTTTTTAACGGTATAACGGCTTCCTTGAATGTTAATTTTTTTTGTTAATGAGGTCGGATGTGTCTTTAAACTGCTAACCGGTGCAGGATTGTGACGAGAGCTACATGCGCTGAGCAAAAGAACAATAGAAAACAATGAAAAAAACTGCCGCTTTAACACTGTTTGCTCCTTATTACGCCAAAAGGATATTTTTAAGTTATTGTTTATTAAACAGTAGAATTAAAGCACAATTTCACCAGCGACTAAAGGAACAAATCGAACTGTAGCCAGCTTCTCTGCTGTGATCCCTTGCGAAGTTTTGTGAAAACGCATCAGAGTTTGCTCAGATTCACCAATGGGTACAATCATAACACCGCCTTCGGCAAGTTGCGCGAGTAATTCTTCTGGTACTGACTTTGCCGCTGCTGTAACAATGATACCGTCGAAAGGGGCTTTAGATAGCCAACCTTGCCAACCGTCACCATGTTTCATAGCAACGTTGTATAAATCAAGTTGATGTAACCTTCTTTTCGCTTGCCATTGCAACGATTTAATGCGTTCAATTGAATATACTTTGTTAAAGAGTTGAGCCAAAATAGAGGTTTGATACCCCGAGCCAGTACCAACCTCTAGCACTTTATCAGTGACACCGGCTTGCAATAGAAGCTCCGTCATTTTAGCTACGATCAAAGGCTGTGAGATCGTCTGCCCTTGCCCAATCGGCAATGCGGTATTTTCATATGCCTTGTGTTTTAACACATCATCAATGAAAACATGTCGAGGTGTATATTCTATTACTCGCAACACGTTAGGATTTGAAACGCCGTTGTTCTCAAGCAACGCCCTCAATGCCCCTGCACTACGAGAATAGTTACTAATCATCTAATCCACCTGAAGCCAAGTTTTCATTGCTGCGATACTGGAATGTGCCGTCATATCAATCTGTAATGGTGTTATGGATGCATATCCATGGTTTACAGCATGAAAATCCGTTCCTTCTCCTGCATCACTTTCGCTTCCTAATGAACCATACCAAAACACGTCGCGTCCCCAAGGATCGAGCTGTTTTGTCATCGTCTCTGCTTTGTGGCGCGCACCAAGACGGGTTACTTTAACGCCTTTTAATTCACTCAATGGAATATCAGGGACATTCAAATTAAGGATCTGATCGCGTGGGAGAGGATGATCTTGAAGTTGCTTTATCAGGTTTACGGCAACAGCCGCGGCCGTCTCATAATGTGTTTCATGTTTCCCACACAAAGAAACCGCAATCGCAGGTAAACCAAGATGACGACCTTCCATTGCCGCGGCTACCGTGCCCGAATAAAGTGTATCGTCGCCTAGATTAGCGCCATTATTGATCCCCGCAACTACCAGATCAGGCTGTTCACTAAGTAATTGATTAACACCTAAATGGACACAATCTGTCGGGGTGCCATTGACAGAAATAAAACCATTATCAAGCGGTGTTGCACGCAGCGGGTTTAATAACGTTAACGAGCTACTTGCACCGCTGCAATTACGATCTGGCCCAACAACCGTTACGTTAGCAATTTGGCTTAATGCTTGGTATAGAATCGCGATTCCTTTAGCATGGACCCCATCATCGTTGCTCAATAATATATGCATTTACTCACTCTCCTCGCTAACGACTTTACTGACATCCTGATACTGAACTAACTCTCTTAGTACCGCAGTGGCGAAAGTACCTTTTGGTAATTCAAACGAAAGCTTAATGGTATTGTCATCGATGGTTTCTACTGCGAAGTTTTTAGGTACCAAACGAAGCGCCCTGCGTTCCATTTTTAACCCCAACTCACCTAATCCATCACACCAAGTAGTAAAATCAGTTAACCATGCTTTTTCTTGTTCTACTATGCCTCGGTCACCTCGACCATACAAGGGGGCAGATAAATGAATATCACCACTTAACAGACGAGCCACATTTTGATCATTAAGATCCTCTTCAAAAAAAGCGTTACTGCCTTCTAACAAGAAGATTTCTCTTGGCCAACTTACCGCTATTCCATGCGCCTCGACACGCGAACTAACAATGTGATTGAACAAATGCGAGCGCGCTGCTGAAATGACGATACCTCGAAGCTTCTTATCACGGATCGGTTCACCATTAAACATACGCTCTGCCATGTTTAAATTGTGACCGTCAAAACCAAATCGCTGCTCACCAAAGTAATTTGGGACGCCTTGACGCACAGCATTTACACGAGCCAAAATCGCCCTCACATCCGACACATTGCGCAGCGTAATCGTAAAGCGATTACCTTTATGACAGCCTGTACGTAACTTACGATTATGTCTAATTTGTCGGATCACCATGCAGTTTTCATTGTTCAGGACTGCAAAATCAATGTGCTTTTTAATCGCGACAGGAACACTAAACCACTGTGTGCACACGCCATGACGGTCTTTTAATCCAGCATAACTGACCTCTCTTAACGCGACTCCTGCTGTTTTAGCAATGGCTTTTGCAATGGTAAGCGTGTTTTCGCCACGCTTAACCACTTCCAAACAAACATGCTCACCCTCGCCGGTGAAGTCAATGTCCATCAGTTCATCGACAATAAAATCTTCAGCTTTGCTTTTAAAATCAGCTGTCGCAGAGGGTGGCTTATATAGGTAGTTTAACGTCAACATACCTTCACCAATAAAACCACAGCATGACTTGAAATGCCTTCTTTTCGCCCTTCAAAGCCTAATTTTTCGGTGGTCGTCGCTTTCACATTAACTTGGTCAAAATGGCAAGCACAGTCCTCTGCGAGAATGGCACGCATTGCATCGATATGTGGACGCATTTTAGGCGCTTGTGCTACTATCGTAATATCTACATTACCGATTGCATAGCCTTTCTCTTGTACTAACCCCA
Source organism: Pseudoalteromonas luteoviolacea B = ATCC 29581 (assembly GCA_000333235.1). GTDB lineage: Bacteria > Pseudomonadota > Gammaproteobacteria > Enterobacterales > Alteromonadaceae > Pseudoalteromonas > Pseudoalteromonas luteoviolacea_D. Next base: position 244,401 of record CAPN01000010.1, read on the forward strand.
TGACATGACGCAGTAAAATCCGACTATCAATGTTTTCAAATTCGCTCGCGGTATCTGGAAAATGCAATCCAATATCACCTAGTGCAAGTGCACCTAACAAGGCATCACAAAGCGCATGAATCGCAACGTCGCCATCGGAATGAGCAATAAAGCCTTGCTCATAAGGGATCTTCACGCCCCCTAGTGTGATTGGGCCATTTCCACCGAACTTATGCACATCGAAGCCATGTCCTATTCTCATTGCAATACCTTGTTTAGTTGATTCATTAATATAAATTGCGCTAGCTCAAAGTCTTCTGGAGTCGTAATTTTGATGTTATCACTGCGCCCTGCGACTAGCTTCACAGGAAGTCCTTTGCGTTCAATTGCAGACGCTTCGTCTGTTATCGCATGTGGACATTGCTCCAGTCCCTCCTGCAAAGCCTCAAAAAGTACATCAAAACGAAATAATTGCGGCGTTAGTGCGCTCCAAAGTGAATCTCGAGGCACTGTGTGTTCGACGTAATCCTCACCCTGTTTAATCGTGTCTTTTACTTTAGACGCTAAAATACCACCTGCGATTTCGTTTTTAGTACTAGCAATTAACTGCTCAATATCATCTTTTAATACTAAAGGTCGAGCCGCGTCATGTACCAACACCCAATCTGGTTGATGGCGTTGCAGTTCACACATAGCATTAAACACTGAGTGGGCACGAGTATTTCCACCAATGCACGATTGAATGCGGTTATCACTAAAGGAAAGTGTTGGAAAAATGGGATCTTCAGAGCCTATGGCAATGACAAGGTGACTAAGTTCGCTCACTGACGTTAACTTCGCCACCGTATGTTCAAGAATAGTGCGGTTGAGAATTTTGAGATATTGCTTTGGGAAATTTAACTGCATCCGACTACCAACACCTGCGGCTGGCACGATTGCAGCAATCGTATTCTTTTTAATCATGATCTTGTGCGGGAAGTACCCGAATAAACGTCTCGTTTTGTTTAATTAATCCAAGTTCGTGGCGAGCACGCTCTTCAACACCTTCTAAACCAAGTTTAAGATCCTCGATATCAGATTTCATCACTCGATTGCGTTTTTGTAATTGAGCGTTTGTTTCTTTGTGTTCAACGACCGCATGCTTAATGCGATTATAATCTTGCATACCATTATGACCAAACCACAAATTGTATTGAATGTACCCTGCTAAGCAAAGCAAGATAAGTTGAAACAGTCGCATTTATGCGCTCCAATTACGTCGAAAAGGGACGAGCTTGTCGCTTCGTCTTTTTGACATCCCCCCAATTAATGCTGCTCGCCAACAACATATCTCGTAATGTCAAAAGTCGTGGTGCAAAAGGCTTACCTAATTTCCATTGATGGCCACAGCAAGCCGCCGTCATGATAGCTTTCGTTGGCTTTAACAGTGACAAATGTTCATTTTCACAATGCTGGCCATCGAAATTAAACCAACCATATTGGTTACAATGAACGCTATTTTCTCGCACTTGATCTAGGCTGTCCATGAATAGCTGACAATAAACAGCATCTTTATACAAAATGGGCACGACTAAACCCAAGGTTCCATATCGAGCAAAGAATTCTGTGTTTTTTTGTGATTCAATGAGAGGTTGCTTACGCACCGGACTTAGCCAACAGGCATTTTGTGTGTCCAAAGGGATGGGGATGTCGCCTTGAATAATATGACGGGCAGCTCGCTCAACATAAACAGGTAAACTTTTAAGCAAGCGCTGCATTCGAGCTAAATCGGTCAAGTCCGACAAGTGTTTAATTTCACGGGCATAAAACACATTGGCAAGCTCGGCAAAAGCTAAACGTTCAGCTTCATTTTGCCAAATCGTGGTTTGCATTGCTGATGTCACGGCATCGTGCTTCAAATGTCCTCCTAGTGCTAACCCCATCTGAAAAAACGCTTGCATATAGGTGTTATAGCATGCAACGAAGGACAAATATACCTAATCAGCTTTTTACTCTGACCCTAATCGAGAGGCCGACAACCTAGCTTAGCTTGGCCATTTTCCATAAATTGAACAACCGCTTCTCGCTTTTTACCAAGTAATAAACTCCCATCGGCGAGAAACATAAAGTTTTGCCAATGACGTTTAAACACATCAAAACGCGTTTCGATAACACTATCGCGTGACATACAAAAATAAACCGTAGTGTTATTTTCCCAATTCAGAAAATCTATAATGTCAGAAGGGAGTTCTGGCTCGCCAGCTTCCCAAGGCGCTTCCCAGTTCAATGTTTGTTGCCATGATTTAGGATCCCCCGTCCACTCGGTCACAACAAAAAAATCAGGGTGATCTTTTTCTTTGCTTACCATAGTAGCCCATAGCGTTGCCGCGCGAGAGGCAGACATCGGCTTAATCAGCGCTAAATCTTGATCATCGATCGGTAATTCTTTATGACGGAATACCCACGCTTTTTTAAACTCATCTAAGGCAATATAATTCATGATTTAGTATTTCTTAATTTAAACCGCTTTATTATACGGAGCGTCCTGTGCAAAACCAAATCAAACCTGGACTTTATCAACATTATAAAGGAAACCTGTATCGTGTGCTGTTTGTTGCAACTCACTCAGAAACACAAGAATCACTCGTCGTGTATCAAACACAGTATGATAAATTCGATCACTGGGTACGACCTCTGAGCATGTTTATCGAAACTGTCACCATTGAAGGCAAAGCCATCCCTCGCTTTCGCTTTCTTGGTGAGCACTCACAAGATTGAGGTCATGTAATGACTATGGCAAGATAGGTTAATACTCATTAGACCAGAGACTGTAGAATGTTTTTTACTGGAACCGAATCGTACATCGCCACTTTGGCGCTACAACAAGCGGTGAACGCAGCTATTGTATTAGAAAAGCCACTATTGATAAAAGGCGAGCCTGGCACTGGCAAAACACTGCTCGCCGAAGAATTAGCGAAATCTCTCGATACTGATTTATTACAATGGCACATTAAATCAACAACAAAAGCGCAGCAAGGCTTGTATGAGTACGATGCCGTTTCGCGGTTAAGGGATAGTCAACTTGGCGATCCTCGTGTTAATGACATCAGGAACTACATTAAAAAGGGGAAGCTTTGGCAAGCTTTTAGTGCCGAAAAACGCCCTGTCTTATTGATTGACGAAATTGATAAAGCTGATATTGAATTTCCAAACGACTTATTGCTAGAACTCGACAAAATGGAATTCCATGTTTATGAGACTGGCGAACAAATCCAAGCTCACGTAAGACCAATTGTGATTATTACGTCGAATAATGAAAAAGAATTACCAGATGCTTTTTTACGTCGCTGCTTTTTCCACTATATCGATTTTCCTAGTGCACAAGAAATGGCTCAGATCATCGATGTCCATTTCCCGAAGATCCAACAACGTTTAGTACACGAAGCATTAGAAGTCTTTTTTAAGCTCCGTGAAATTCCAGGTCTTAAGAAAAAGCCGAGTACAAGCGAGTTATTGGATTGGTTAAAACTGTTAGTCGCAGATGACATCGATCCTCAAATATTACAAGATAAAACCAATAAAGGCGGATTAATGCCGTTGTTTGGCGCGCTGCTCAAAAATGAGCAAGATGTCTCGTTGGTTGAAAAACTCGCGTTTATGGCACGCCGTTAATATGTTACTGCAATTTTTCTTCACACTGAAAAAGCACGGAGTCAAAGTTAGCCTAAGAGAATGGCTCGACCTCATGAAAGCACTCGAATGTGGTTTAGCATTTGCCGACTTAGAAGGGTTTTATCATCTAAGTCGAATTATTACGGTGAAAGATGAAACACAGTTCGATAAATTCGACCGGGCTTTTGCACAGTATTTCGATGGTATTGAATCATTGGATCTACTCAGTGTACTCAAAGAACAGGAGTTACCTGCGGATTGGTTACGCAAAGAGTTTGAAAAACAACTCAGCGAAGAAGAAAAACAAAAACTTAAAGCGCTGGGTGGACTCGATGAGCTACTTAGAACACTGCAAGAGCGTTTGAAAGAGCAACAAAAACGCCACGCCGGCGGTAATAAATGGATTGGGACGGGTGGCACCTCACCGTTTGGGGCATATGGTTATAACCCGGAAGGGATCCGTATCGGTCAAGACGGAAATCGCAATCGTAAAGCTGTTAAGGTGTGGGACAAGCGCCAATATCGCAATTTAGACGATAATGCAGAGATCAGCAGCCGAACAATGAAACTTGCCCTCAAGAAACTGCGTAAATTTGCGCGTAGTGGTGCCAGTGACCAACTCGACCTCAATGAAACGATTCGCTCCACCGCCGCACAAGGTGGCATGCTCGATGTGGTAATGGCACCAGAGCGTCACAATGCCGTAAACGTCATTATGTTATTCGATATCGGCGGTTCGATGGACGATTATATTCATATCTGCGAAGAGTTATTTAGTGCCGCTCGAACGGAGTTTAAGCATTTAGAGTTTTTCTACTTTCATAACTGTGTTTATGAACACGTTTGGCAAGACAATACCCGCCGTCACAGTGAAGTCGTCGATACGTATCAGCTGATCCATCGATTTGGCAAAGACTACCGACTTATTTTTGTAGGCGATGCAACTATGGGTCCTTATGAAATTGCCTACCCCGGTGGCAGCGTTGAACATTGGAACCAAGAGCCAGGAAGCACTTGGTTAAATCGCCTTACATCCCATTTTAGTAAAGTCGCGTGGTTGAACCCACAACCAAAGGAACATTGGCACTACTATCATTCAATTGAGTTAATTAACGAATTAATGGATAAGCGCATGTATTCACTCACTCTAGATGGCATATCAAAAGCAATTAAAGATCTAAGTTGACTATTCCTCACGGCTCGTTGAGGAGCTAGGCGACAAGGACGTATTCCTACACCGCTCTTGGCTTTGGCCTTGTTTGAATTGGCGTGAGGCTTTCTAGAACGCATAATGCAAAAAAGCCCGACTCATTCGAGTCGGGCTTTCTTTTAATTAAGAGCCTGGCGATGTCCGGTCTGCGGCCAGAGGCCTTCGACGTTCAAAGTCTGTGAAGCAAAACTTTTTGCTTCCCTTTTCGACTTTTCACCCT
>CAPN01000009.1 GCA_000333235.1 Pseudoalteromonas luteoviolacea B = ATCC 29581
TCTGCACCTTGTGAATGTGATGACCGCCATTTGGATGCTTAAGTGCAACCCAAGCCGATATTTTTTGATGGAATCCCTGTTTTTACACAGCCTGGGCACAATTCAGAAGTTTATTTAAATCTACCTTTATTATCTTTTGGCTGGCCGACCATAGCCGTCGACACCCATATTTTTCGCGTGTCGAACCGCACCAACTTCGCCAAAGGTAAAGATGTCGGTGCAGTCGAAGAAAAACTCGACAAAGTCGTTCTTAGAGAGTTTAAAGTAGACGTCCATCACTGGCTAATTTTACATGGCCGTTACGTGTGTACCGCCCGTAAACCTAAGTGTGGCAGTTGCTTAATTGAAGATTTGTGTGAATTTAAAGACAAGATAGAAGTATAAAACTGACCTCAAGCGTAGTACTATTTAGGCAACATTGTCAGATAAAACAAAACTATGAAAAAACTCGAAGCACTTGTCGAACAGCTGATGTACAGCACCCGTTGGCTGTTGGCCCCGATTTATTTTGGCCTGAGCTTGGCCCTAATTGCATTGGGCATTAAGTTTTTCCAAGAACTATTCCATTTGCTGCCGAATATTTTAGCAATCAAAGAAGCGGAGCTTATCTTAGTCGTGTTATCGCTAATTGATATCGCGCTCGTTTCTGGTTTGTTAATTATGGTTATGTTTACTAGCTATGAAAACTTCGTTTCAAGCATAGAACTTAGCGAGAACACCGAAAAGCTTTCGTGGCTTGGGACATTAGACACCAACTCGTTGAAAAGCAAAGTAGCCGCTTCTATCGTTGCAATTTCTTCTATTCACTTATTGAAAATTTTTATGAATGCAGAAAATATCGATAACGAAAAATTACTTTGGTATGTCATCATCCATTTAACCTTTGTGATTTCCGCTTTCGCGATGGGAATGCTCGATAAAGTTACACGTAAACCAAAAAAGTCGAGTTCGGACGACGACCATTAATTGGCTATCAATTAACTGCCGGTTGGGCATTATCTCCCCTATTAATCCCTAACCTGCACACTTTCTGATATGAATATCCCAAGGATGCGCCCACACGGGCGCATTTTATAGTCTGTAATGGTCGACCTAGTTTAACAACGGTAAATAACTCTCAATCATACTAGGGGCCTACCTAACTGCCTACAAATTCTCGTTAATCAAGCATCGTGAGATAACTTGGGTAAATTTGATTTAGTTAATAAAAGTATTTTTAAAACTATGTCAATATAAGCAATAGGATAAAACCGACTTAATGTTTAGCCATGTCTCTTTTGCAACTCTTCACCGCGACGACACCCATTTTGAGTGTATTTGTGTTTTTAGTCGTACTCAGACTTCCCGCCAAAAAAGCAATGCCACTGAGCTTTTTAATAACCTCAGTGTGTGCTTATTATTTTTGGCTTGTACCTTCAACACAATTGCTCGGAGCAACGATTGAAGGCCTTCTATTGGCTTTAACGATATTGTGGATCGTGTTTGGTGCGATTTTATTATTGAAGGTTTTACAAAAAACTGGCGCAACTGATGTAATTAAACATGGTTTTGCCCAAATAAGCCCAGATAAGCGTGTACAACTTATTATAGTTGCATGGCTATTCGGCAGTTTTCTAGAGGGTGCTGCAGGATTTGGGACACCAGCTGCCATTGCAGCTCCCCTGTTAGTAGCACTTGGCTTTAGCCCCCTCAGTGCAGTGGTTTTAGCGCTTGTTGCTGATTCTAGTGCAGTCTCTTTTGGCGCTGTTGGCACACCTGTTCTAGTGGGTATTGCTCAAGGTGCAATCGATTTAAACACCGACCAAGTAAACCAAGTTGCCTTAACTGCAATTAGTATCGATATTTTCGTCTCCGCGTTTTTACCACTCACTATGGTACTTATCTATACACGTTTTTTTACTGAATCAAAGCGCTGGAAAGATGGTTTTGTTATTACTCCTTTTGCGCTATTAAGTGCCCTTGCCTTCAGTGTGCCTGCCTATTTAGTTGCATTATTTTTTGGCCCCGAATTTCCATCGGTACTTGGCGCGATGATTGGCTTAGCAATTATTTGCCCATTAGCGAAAGCCCGATTTTTACTACCGAAAGAGAATGTTGTTTCACAAAGCGAATATTCTTCATCCTTGTCTAATTCGCTAAGTCTACGAATGGCATGGGCACCTTATATTATCGTAACGATCTTACTTGTTATCACTCGCCTACCCGAACTTCCTATCAAATCAATTCTGCAATCTGTCGTGTTTGAATGGCATGACATAATCGGCACTGATATTTCAGTGACCATGATGCCACTCTATTTACCCGGTAGTATTTTTGTTCTGGTATCATGTTTCGCTATTTGGTTGCAAAGATCTGACTCAACGGTATTATTTTCGGCATTTAAAGAAAGTGCTCGTATGTTATTTCCTTCACTTATCGCACTTTGTACCGCCGTACCAATGGTCAGAGTTTTCTTACAATCGCACGTTAATCACGCTGAACTTCCTGCAATGCCGATAGCCTTAGCTGAACTTTTTGCGACACATCTTAGCGAGGTTTGGATTTTTATCGCACCACTTGTCGGTTCGCTCGGCGCATTTATCGCAGGCTCCGCAACGTTTTCAAATCTTATGTTTGCCAGTTTTCAGCAATCACTTGCCCTAAAAGCCGATCTAGACCCAATACTCGTGTTAGCGCTACAAATGTTGGGAGCAAATGCCGGCAATATGATTGCGGTTGTTAATGTCGTTGCAGCTGCAAGTGTCGTTGGTTTGCAAGATAAAGAGGGTGAAATTATTCGCTTTACTCTATTGCCAATGTTTTATTATTGTTTAGCCGCTAGTTCTATTGCATGGCTTTTATCGCACTAGCACATAAAAGCACCGGCTATATGAATATTTAATCTTTGGGAGTAATAAAGCTACCGCTAGTTGAATTAAAAATAACTCACTGCCGACTGTATGGATTATGGATAGGAGTGTTAGAGTAAAAGCAAGGCACACGAGCCTTGTTATTAACACACTTTTTCCGCGACACAATTCTTAATTAAGAACAATGAAGTATTGAAAACCAGAAAAAATTGACGTTTTTAATGGTGTGAATTGATATAATAATAAAGGTGCTTACTGCTAAGGATTTCTAGTTAGAATAGTGACTTTTAAAGCTTGTTAAGGTGGCGTCCCCTAGGGGATTCGAACCCCTGTTACCGCCGTGAAAGGGCGGTGTCCTAGGCCTCTAGACGAAGGGGACAACATTGATGCTGTCAC
>CAPN01000008.1 GCA_000333235.1 Pseudoalteromonas luteoviolacea B = ATCC 29581
TCACTTGTGCTGCCGCTCGACTTGCATGTGTTAGGCCTGCCGCCAGCGTTCAATCTGAGCCATGATCAAACTCTTCAATTAAAAGTTTTTTGAAGCCTTAGCTTCAGCTCGATACTGTTTATATAAATAAACGCTGAATTGACTGTTTGGTCACTCAGTTTCCTTTACAGGAAATAGTATTGAGACTCTAATTTTTTGTGCTTCGCCACAACGTGGCTTAGCTGTTAGAACCCAATCTGTACGAGTGCCCACACAGATGATTGCTTTATATTGTTAAAGAACGTGTCGAACTTTCAAAGTTCGCCGCGAACCGTGTCGCGGTAGGGATGCGCATCTTACGTCATCCAGTTTTTTTGTCAACACTTAATTTTGATTTTCGTTTGAAGCTCAGCGTTAAGTTTTACTCGACTCAACTGACTCGTTGTATTTCGCTTTGTTGCGTCGTCTGCCGTGTCAGTGGGAGAGCATTATAGGGAGCTAAAAAAAATGATCAAGCGTTTTTTAAAGAAAAATACGAAAAACAGATCGTTCGAGCAAAAAACAGGCTAAAAGCCATAAAAAACCATCTTTGCGCTCATTTATTAAGCTAAAATACGATTTCAAGGTATGGCAAAATTCTATTATTTATGACTTATGGAAAATCTATATCTGTAAAAGAGTGAAAAAAATTAAAATAGACATTGAGCGCCCCTGCGAGTTAACGAAGTGTGCTAATCAAGACATTCAAATGAAAGTTGGTGTTAGCTTATTTTAAATATTGCCTAGAAGCTTGCTTGGTTTTGTTGCGCTAAGTTGCTGTATATTATTTTGAACATTCGGATGCCTGAATCAACTCAGTTCCAAGCCAAGCTAAACCAATCCTCTTAATTGGTCTTTTTTGGACAAGGCAAGCTTTTACGTACGATTAGAAATAAGTAAAAGAAATAAGGAAAGCGGAAAATTTAAAATGCAACTGAGATTAGACAAGTAAATACGAAAACAACAATAAAATGAATAGATAAAAGTTAATTAGCGTAAAAAACAAAAAGCCGAGCTAAGCTCGGCTTTTTATGTGTCTATATAGACTTACTCAGCAGACTGCGCGTCTTCTTGAGCTTCAGCCGCTGGGCGGTCTAGTAGCTCAATGTAAGCCATTGGTGCATTATCACCTGCACGGAAGCCACACTTAAGAATACGAGTGTAACCACCTGGACGGTTCGCGAAACGCGGGCCGATCTCAGTGAAAAGCTTACCAACAACTTCATTATCACGCGTGCGAGCAAACGCTAAACGGCGGTTTGCTACGCTGTCAGTCTTAGCCAGTGTGATTAAAGGCTCAATTACACGGCGCAACTCTTTCGCTTTAGGCAATGTTGTCTTGATGATTTCGTGCTTCACCAAAGAACCAGCCATGTTGCTGAACATCGCTTTGCGATGGCTGCTGTTACGGTTTAATTGACGACCACTCTTACGATGGCGCATGACCCTATCCTTCTAACTAAACTAATACAGTAACTTAGATTACTCAGCTAGACTTGCTGGCGGCCAGTTCTCTAGGCGCATGCCTAGTGATAGACCACGAGAAGCTAGAACGTCTTTTATCTCTGTTAGAGACTTCTTACCAAGGTTTGGCGTCTTAAGAAGCTCAACTTCAGTACGTTGTACTAAGTCACCAATATATTGAATTTGCTCGGCTTTCAGACAGTTTGCAGAACGAACAGTCAGCTCAAGATCATCAACTGGACGAAGTAGAATAGGATCGAATTCCGGCTTCTCTTCTTTAGCTTCTGGCTCAGAAACATCACGTAAGTCTACGAATGCTTCTAGCTGTTCAGCTAAGATAGTCGACGCACGGCGGATCGCTTCTTCAGGATCCAAAGTACCGTTAGTCTCCATATCGATGATTAACTTGTCTAAGTCTGTACGCTGCTCAACACGAGCTGACTCAACCGAGTACGCAATACGCTCAACCGGACTAAATGATGCATCTAGCAACAAACGGCCGATTGGACGCTCATCGTCATCAGAGGATAAGCGGCTTGACGCTGGCACATAACCACGACCACGCTCAACGCGGATGCGCATGCTGATCTCAGAGTTATCTGCTGTTAAGTGGCAAATAACGTGCTCTGGGTTAGCGATTGTAACATCACCATCATGCTGGATGTCAGCCGCAGTCACAGGGCCTAGGCCAGATTTAGTCAGGGTAAGGAAAACTTCATCTTTACCTTCTAGAGATACCGCTAAACCTTTTAGGTTCAACAGAATTTCAATGATGTCTTCTTGTACGCCTTCTTTCGCGCTGTACTCGTGCAATACACCGTCGATTTCTACTTCAGTCACTGCACAACCTGGCATTGATGATAATAGGATGCGACGTAGTGCGTTGCCTAGCGTGTGACCAAAGCCACGCTCCAACGGCTCTAAAACAACTTTAGAACGTGATGGACTAACTGCTTCAATCTCGACTAACCTTGGCTTTAGGAATTCGGTTACAGAACCCTGCATTTTATCCTCTCTTAACTCTTAACTTTACTTCGAGTAAAGTTCGACGATTAGTTGTTCGTTAATGTCCGCAGACAGATCAGAACGCTCAGGTAGGCGCTTGAAAGTACCTTCCATTTTCTTACCGTCAACTTCAATCCAAGTTGGCTTTTCACGTTGCTCAGCCAACTCTAGAGCAGCGATGATACGCGCTTGTTTTTTAGACTTCTCACGAATTACAACAACATCTTCTGGAGTAATCTTGTAAGAAGGAACGTTCACAACACGACCATTAACCATAACCGCTTTGTGGCTTACTAACTGACGTGCTTCAGCACGTGTGCTTGCAAAACCCATGCGATATACAACGTTATCTAAACGTTGCTCTAGAAGCTGTAATAGGTTTTCACCTGTGTTGCCTTTAAGGCGAGCAGCATCTTTGTAGTAGTTACGGAATTGCTTTTCTAGAACACCGTAAATACGACGAACTTTTTGCTTTTCACGTAGTTGTAAACCGTAGTCAGATAGACGGCCTTTACGCGCGCCGTGCTGACCAGGAGCTGTTTCTAGTTTACACTTAGAGTCAATCGCTCTTACGCCGCTCTTAAGGAACAGGTCAGTACCTTCACGACGACTTAGCTTGAGCTTAGGGCCCAAATATCTTGCCATGTTCTTTCTCCTAACCTATGTTATACGCGACGTTTCTTCGGTGGACGACAACCATTGTGTGGTATTGGCGTCACGTCAGTAATGTTAGTGATACGGAAACCAGCAGCATTCAATGCACGAACAGCAGACTCACGGCCTGGACCTGGACCTTTAATGAATACTTCAAGGTTCTTTAAGCCGTACTCTTGTGCAACTGCACCTGCACGCTCAGCAGCAACCTGCGCAGCGAACGGAGTAGACTTACGAGAACCACGGAAACCTGAACCACCCGCAGTCGCCCAAGAAAGAGCATTGCCTTGACGGTCAGTGATGGTCACAATAGTGTTGTTGAATGATGCATGGACGTGAGCCATACCATCAGCAACTTGCTTTTTGACCTTTTTACGACGAATTGGTGCTTTAGCCATAACTTACCCCACCTTATTTCTTGATAGGCTTGCGTGGACCCTTACGAGTACGCGCGTTAGTCTTAGTACGCTGCCCACGTAGTGGAAGCGAACGACGGTGACGTAAGCCACGGAAACAACCAAGGTCCATAAGACGCTTGATGCTCAATGTAACTTCACGACGAAGGTCACCTTCAACAGTGTACTTGCCAACTTCTTCACGAAGGATGTCAAGTGTAGCTTCGTCTAGAGTGCCGATTTTTGTGTCTTCAGCGATATTTGTCGCAGCTAAGATAGCCTTAGCGCGTGTTTTACCTACACCATAAATCGCAGTTAAAGCGATAACTGCATGTTTATGATCAGGAACGTTAATGCCAGCGATACGGGCCACTAACACGTCTCCTATAAATTGATTTGGTATACTATTAGTTTGAAAAGCCCGTAAGGATACTCAAACGCAGACCAAATCGAGTTAAAAACACAGGCTAAGTAAAACTTACTCAGCCTGCACGTCTATTTTATTAGCCTTGCCTTTGCTTGTGCTTAGGCTCACTGCAAATTACACGTACTACACCAGCACGCTTGATAACTTTACAGTTACGGCAGATTTTCTTAACGGAAGCACGTACTTTCATTGCTCAACTCCGTGAAAACGACCTTATCGGCCATAGCCTTTAAGGTTTGCTTTTTTCAGCACAGAATCATATTGATGTGTCATCATATGAGTCTGTACTTGTGCCATAAAGTCCATGATCACAACAACGATAATCAGAATCGATGTACCGCCGAAGTAGAATGGCGTTTGCCATGCCATAGTCATAAACTCGGGCACCAGACAGATAAAGGTTATATACAACGCACCCGCTAATGTGAGGCGTGTCATCACTTTATCAATGTATTTAGACGTCTGTTCACCTGGGCGAATGCCTGGAATAAAGGCACCTGATTTTTTCAGGTTATCTGCTGTCTCACGCGGGTTAAATACCAACGCAGTGTAGAAGAAGCAGAAGAAGATAATCGCAGCGGCTAATACAACAGCATACAGAGGTTGACCTGGGGTCAACACTGCAGACACTGCAGAAAGCACATCAGCGACTGGACCTTCACCTTGTCCGAACCAGCTTGCTATTGTACCAGGGAATAACAAGACACTGCTAGCAAAAATTGGTGGAATAACACCCGCCATATTTACTTTCAATGGTAAGTGAGTGCTTTGCGCCGCATACACCTGACGGCCCTGCTGGCGTTTTGCATAGTTAACGACGATACGACGTTGACCACGCTCAAAGAACACTACCATGTAAGTAACAGCGAATACAATTACACCAAGAAGCAACAGTACCAAAACATTCAAATCACCTTGGCGCGCCATTTCTGCTGTCGAACCAATCGCAGACGGCAGGTTAGCTACAATGCCCACAAAAATCAGAACCGAAATACCGTTACCGATACCACGTTCTGTAATTTGCTCGCCCAGCCACATTAGGAACATAGTACCAGTCACTAAGCTCACCACAGCGGTGAAGTAGAAACCGAAACCTGGGTTAACAACTAACCCGTCCATCATGTTTGGCATGTTTGTCGCAATACCAATTGACTGGAATGTAGCAAGCACGAGCGTACCATAACGCGTGTACTGGCTTATCTTCTTACGGCCCGCCTCGCCTTCTTTTTTCAGCTCAATCATCGCAGGATGAATGTGCGTCAAAAGTTGAACGATAATCGATGCCGAAATGTAAGGCATAATACCTAAAGCCAATACCGAAGCACGCTCAAGCGCACCACCACTGAACATGTTGAACATTTCAACGATGGTGCCCTTTTGTTGCTCGAAGAACTGCGCAAGTACAGCGGCGTCAATACCAGGGATTGGCACGAATGAACCTAGACGGTAGATGATGATAGCACCCAATACGAACAGTAAACGGCGCTTCAATTCCGCAAGGCCACTTTGTGCGCTTTGCATTTCTTTACCTGGTTTAGCCATTGTGTACTTCCTTACTCTTCTACCTTGCCTCCGGCAGCTTCGATAGCTTCGCGAGCACCTTTGGTCACTTTAAGACCTTTAAGAGTAACTGCGCGTGAAACTTCGCCAGATTTTACAACTTTAACGAACTGAATGTTCTTTTTAATCAAACCAGCTGCTTGAAGCGTGTTTAGATCTACCACATCGCCTTCAACTTTAGCGATTTCGAATAGATTCACTTCTGCAGACACAAGTGACTTGCGAGAAACGAAACCAAACTTTGGTAGACGGCGTTGCATAGGCATTTGACCGCCTTCGAAACCCCAACGAACTGAAGAACCAGTACGTGATTTTTGGCCTTTATGACCACGGCCCGCAGTCTTACCAAGACCTGAACCAATACCACGACCTAGACGCTTCTTGTCAGTTTTTGCACCAACAGCAGGAGAAAGTGTATTCAAATGCATTCGAATTACCCCTCAACCTTAACCATGTAAGAAACTTGGTTGATCATACCACGTACTGAAGGCGTATCTTCAAGCTCAACAGTATGGTTGATACGACGTAAACCAAGACCGCGTAAAGTTGCTTTGTGCTTCGGTAAACGACCGATAGAGCTCTTTACTTGAGTCACTTTTACAGTATTTGCCATGGTTAATTACCCCTGAATTTGTTCAACAGTTAAACCACGCTTAGCTGCGATCTTAGCTGGAGAGTTCATGCTCTCTAGCGCAGATACAGTTGCGCGAACGATGTTGATCGGGTTAGTTGAACCGTATGCTTTTGACAATACGTTGTGTACGCCTGCAACTTCTAGTACCGCACGCATCGCACCACCGGCGATGATACCTGTACCTTCAGATGCTGGTTGCATGTACACTTTTGAACCCGCGTGGCGACCCTTGATAGGGTGCTGTAGCGTGTGACCGTTAAGGTCAACAGTAACCATGTTACGGCGCGCTTTTTCCATTGCTTTTTGAATAGCAGCTGGAACTTCACGTGCTTTACCGTAACCGAAACCTACTTTACCTGCGCCATCACCAACAACAGTTAGTGCAGTGAAACTAAAGATACGACCACCTTTAACCACTTTAGACACACGGTTTACCGCGATTAGCTTTTCAGCCAATTCTGGCTGTTGTGCTTTTGCTTCTACGTTAGCCATTGTCTACTCCTAGAATTGCAAGCCAGCTTCACGCGCAGCATCAGCTAGCGCCTTCACACGGCCGTGATATTTAAAGCCACTGCGGTCAAATGCGATCTTAGCGATGCCTTTGTCTGCCGCGCGTTCAGCAACTGCTTTACCTACAGCTTGAGCTGCAGCTACGTTGCTTGTGCCTTTAACTGTTTCAGCAATTGCTTTTTCAACAGTAGAAGCAGCAGCCAGTACTTTACCCTCAGCAGTAACTACTTGAGCGTAAATGTGACGTGGCGTGCGGTGGATAACAAGACGCGTTGTGCCTTGTTCGATAATGTTTCTACGACTGCGCTTAGCACGACGTAGACGAGCTGTTTTCTTATCCATCGTCTTACCTTACTTCTTCTTAGCTTCTTTACGACGCACGTTTTCGTCAGAATAACGAACACCTTTACCTTTATAAGGCTCTGGAGCACGGTATGCACGAATATTTGCAGCAACTTGACCTACTAGTTGCTTATCTGCGCCCTTAACAAGAATTTCAGTTTGGCTCGGAGTTTCGATTGTAATGCCTACTGGCACTTCGAATACTACCGGGTGTGAGAAACCAAGAGTCAAATCTAATGTTTTGCCCTTAGATGCCGCACGGTAACCAACACCTACTAGCTGAAGTTTCTTCTCATAACCATTAGTTACACCAGTAACCATGTTATTGATTAGAGCGCGAGCAGTACCTGCTTGTGCCCATGCGTTTGCAACGCCTTCACGAGGTGTAGTCGTGATTACATTGTCATTGAACGCAACTTCAACTGCAGCGTTGATTGTACGAGACAACTCACCGCTTTTGCCTTTAACCTTGATGTCCTGGCCGTTAAGTGTAACTTCAACACCGGCAGGAACATTAATTGGAGCCTTCGCTATACGAGACATGTGTTCCCCTCCAGAATTAAGCTACAAAGCCAATGATTTCACCGCCAACACCGGCTTTACGCGCAGCGCGGTCAGTCATCAGGCCTTTAGAAGTTGATACGATAGCGATACCTAGACCACCCATTACCGTTGGTAATTCGTCACGTTTCTTGTAGATACGTAGACCAGGGCGGCTAACACGCTGGATGTTTTCGATTACAGCTTTGCCTTCGAAGTACTTAAGTTCGATAGTCAATTCTGCTTTTACTTCGCCATTTACTGCGTAATCAGTGATGTAACCTTCATCTTTCAGTACTTTAGCGATAGCTACTTTCAGCTTTGAAGTTGGCATACCAACTGATACCTTCTTCGCAGTCTGACCGTTACGGATACGTGTAAATAAATCCGCAATAGGATCTTGCAAGCTCATGTCTTACTCCCGTGACTCTATTACCAAGAAGCCTTTTTAAGGCCAGGAATTTCACCGCGCATAGCTGCTTCGCGAACTTTAATACGGCTCATGCCGAACTTGCGAAGGAAACCATGTGGGCGGCCCGTGATGTTACAACGATTACGTTGACGCGCAGGGGCAGAATCACGCGGTAAAGATTGTAGCTTAACAACCGCGTCCCAACGTTCTTCATCAGAAGTTTCTACACCGCTGATGATAGCTTTAAGTGCCGCACGCTTTTCAGCATACTGAGCAACTAGTTTAGTGCGCTTAGCTTCGCGCGCTTTCATTGAATTCTTTGCCATAACCCTACCCTTATTTCTTGAATGGGAAGTTGAACGCTTCTAATAGCGCACGGCCTTCATCATCATTTTTCGCAGTAGTAGTGATAGTAATATCCATACCACGAACGCGATCCACTTTATCGTAATCGATTTCAGGGAAAATGATTTGCTCACGTACGCCCATTGAGTAGTTACCACGACCGTCGAATGACTTTGCGCTTACGCCACGGAAGTCACGTACACGAGGTAGTGCGATAAATACTAAACGCTCAAGGAATTCCCACATACGCTCGCCGCGTAGGGTAACTTTACAGCCAATTGGGTAGCCTTCACGCACTTTGAAGCCTGCAACTGATTTGCGAGCTTTAGTGATAAGAGCTTTTTGACCAGAGATAGCTTCTAGATCTGCAACTGCGTTGTCTAGAATTTTCTTGTCTGCTAGTGCTTCACCCACACCCATGTTTAGGGTGATTTTAGTTAACTGAGGGACTTGCATGACAGAGCTGTAACCGAACTTTTCAAAAAGTTCTTTTACTACTTTGTCTTTGTAAACTTCATGCAGTTTCGCCATCGTCTACTCCAACTATTTAGATAGTTTTACCAGTAGACTTGAAGAAACGGACTTTTTTACCGTCTTCAAATCTAAAACCAACACGATCCGCTTTGCCTGTTTCAGCATTGAAAATCGCGACATTAGATACGTCGATTGACGCTTCTTTCTCAACAATACCGCCAGCTTGTTGCAGTTGTGGAACTGGACGCTGGTGTTTCTTGATCAGATTTACGCCTTCAACAAATACACGACCAGTTTCAGTTACAACTGAAAGCACTTTACCGCGCTTACCTTTGTCTTTACCGGCTAGTACGATTACTTCGTCATCACGACGGATTTTTGCTGCCATGATCGACTCCTTACAGTACTTCTGGGGCTAGTGAAATGATCTTCATGAACTTTTCAGAACGTAGTTCACGAGTCACAGGGCCAAAGATACGAGTACCGATTGGCTGATGGTTTGCGTTAAGCATTACAGCAGCGTTTGTGTCGAAACGGATCAAAGAACCGTCTGGACGACGAATGCCTTTTCTAGTGCGCACTACCACAGCGTTTAGCACATCACCTTTCTTCACTTTAGCGCGAGGAATCGCTTCTTTAACAGAAACTTTAATGATGTCACCAACCGTTGCGTAACGACGGTGCGAACCACCTAAGACTTTAATACACTGCACTTTGCGAGCGCCGCTGTTGTCAGCAACGTCCAGCTGAGTTTGCATTTGGATCATCTTAATGAGCTCCGGTGTAGTTACAACTCGCTTGAATTTGTATAAAACCCAAGCATTTAGGTTAAAACCCGTTCAAAAAACGAAGCTTTCGTCTTTCAAGGGCGGGCAATTGTATCAGCAATATCGTGTGAAAGATAGGCTAAAATTTAATTAATTTGAGCCGACAGGATTGAGAGATAAAGGATTCTTTAGCAATCAACAGTGTACATTATTTATACAGTGATATTGGCCGCTTCGAGTATGAGTCGACAGCGCGGGTTAAACATTTATGTGGGGTCAGACTACGTAAATTCAAGATGAATAAACAGGACAAATGACAAACTCAGGCATTTTTTAAAGGAAACATCGTGAATGTAACGATATGGAGACCCAAGTCGAGTGGCTCGAAGCTTCACCACACTGTCGAGAGGGAAGCTTCTACACTCTTACATTCAAGGTTACTAACTAGTTACCAAATAACCCTTTGAGCTTGTCTTTGAGCTTTTCCTTTGCCTTATCTTTTACTTTCTCTTTTGCTTTGTCTTTCACTGCATCACTTAAATCCAACTTCGTTGTAACAGCATGGAAAGGCCCTTTTATACGCACAGGGACTTTAAACCCAGTACTGGTATCGGTGCTATTTTGCCCTTCAATCGTATCGACAATACCAGTGACTAAGCGATAATCGACGAGCGTTTGTGGCAAGTCAACAAAGCCACTACCTGTGATCCGCAAAAGTGGACTCGCCATCATTAGGTCATTATTCGTGCCAACACCTTTTGCAAACATGAAAGTGCCAGTCAACGACGAGAAGTCTGTTTTTTTGTCTTTATCAAAATCAGTACTTAAGCCATCTTGGACAGAAGAAAAATCACCTTTAAGCATTTCTTTGCCTTGGCGCACCATCTCTGCCAAGTTAGCGCCTTTAACACCACCATCCGTCAATGCAAAATTAAGGTTACCTTCAAGCGCACCAATCCATTGTTTTTGACTGACGCCTTGTGTACTCAACGAAAATGCCACGCTACCTTTGCCTAGTACTTTATCAAAGCCAATTGCATCGTTTAATAGAGGAGCAGCATTTATTGCATTAAGATTAAATTCGGTATTAATTTTATAAGGTTCAGCTGCAGCATTTACTACAACCAACCCGACACCTTGACCTTCATAAGCGTTAAACTTATCTAACTTTATGGTCGCGATGCCATTTTTAATACTAAGGGCAAACTGGTTTTCTCCTAGCGTGATCTCTCTTGCTTTTAAGCCATTGGCGGTTACTTTTAACGTCGCATTTAGTTGCTTGAGCGACGATAAATCCAAGCGGGTATCATCCCAAACAATCGGGGTAGCGGGTCTAGTATCTGTGACAGGCTCTGCCGGCGTATTACTCACAGGTGGTAAATAAGGGTTCAGATCGAGAAAGCCCAAATCCAGTTCCGCATTAATCACTGGTGTATTAGCAAGCTTGACGGTGCTCTTTCCTGAGATCTGCAACACATCGAGTGACGCGTAAAATTGAGAGAGTGTAAATTGCTCTCCTTGTAAGCTCATCTCCCCTTTAACTGAAAATGCATTAAAGGCATTATCACGCTCTTGCAAAGTGACACCTTGCCATTGAACCAATTTCGCAAGTGAAGCCCCCTTTGCATCTAACTGGCCTGTGATCGCTTTGCCTTGATCTGCAATGCTTCCTTTAAAACTTAACGTAATTGGAGTCGAATTAACTTCACTGGAAAATGCATATGTCTCGCCAGAGATCACTTTCGCTAGATTATCAATTGAGGCAAGCAGTTTTAATGTTTCACCTTTGTATGCTAATTCACCGTCCACGGTGATAGGCAAATGCAAAGAATCGAGCAATACTTTCAGATTGAGCGAAGTAATCTCTTCTTTTTTACCACTCACGCCATCAAAATACGTAAGTTGGCCGCCGTAAATTGCGACTTCACCAAGCCCAATATCAAACCCTTTAGGCAAGGTTGTTTTTCCTGTTTCATTTTGAGCTGGTTGCGGGGAGGCTTGCACTAACTTCCAGTTTGCCTCACCCGCTTTTGAAGTCTCGAGTAAAATAACGGGCTCGTTAATCACAAACTTTTCCAATTCTATTTTACCGTTAAACAACGTCATCCAAGGTACATGTAACGCCAGTGATTTCATTGACATCATGTCTTTTGCCGTACCTTGGGGGAAATTCGCGAAACGAACGTCGTTCAACTCTACTTTTAGGCTTGGGAAAATCGATAACTCAGCACCACCATCTATCGTTAATTTGCGCCCTGTTACAAACTCAACTTGCTCGGTCACTTGAGCAACAATGGCGTCAGTTGAAATCAATTTTGGAATAATGACAATCGCAGCGGCGAAGATCACCCCTGCACCTATTAGAATATTTATCTTTCGTGACATAGCTCCCTCGCCTTGTGATGGATGTTCGCGGTTCAATGTTTAGCACTTTATTTTAGCGCCCCTGCAAAAGATAACCAACGCATTCTCAACACCCTAAAATGGGTAAGAAGTGGTTCAAATTAGAGGTTCGCTAAATAACTGGTTAATAATAATTCAAAAAAAGCTTAAATCTGTCGTTAAAATTGCATGTTGCTCTATCTTCGGTATGATGCACGCCCTTACTTTTATGAGAAATTGGCTACACTTAAAGCCAGAGCAAGAAATCGTTGGAGACGCTTCTCAGCATGAAAAAGCTGCTTACTTCCCCGTCTAAAATGGCGCTTCCTGAAATTGAAAGCGGCATTTATCAAAACATATTAAAACAAGCGACTGAAATTAGCCTGAATTTAATGGCAGTAAAAGTAACCACCCACCCAGAAGATTTTTTAGGTTGGTGCTACGAGATGCTCGATGTCGTTAAACGCCGCATTAATTTCGATTTACTTGATGACCATCAACTGCCAACGGTCAAAAAACTCCAGGACCTGCTTAGCGGCGCAATAAGCTTTTTGCAGCTTAAATCTCTGCGTGTTGCTCCATGGCCCGTGCTAATCACTTTTATAGAGCAAAACAAACACAATCTCGCGTTAGATGAACAGCTGCGCTTCCTTGACCATATTAATGGAATACGAGAACAAAAACTGGCCGACATGATTGGTGAAGACCGAGCGGTCTATGCTGGTAAATACAGTGCTGCGCTCGATACAAGTGCCTATCCATTTGACTGCGAATGGTTTGCCTCGACTAAGGCCGCTAAAGGCTTTCATCAAGCTCTTGCCGATTTACCCTATTTATTCGATGAAGCATTACAGCACATCCCGCTTTGCGGCGAAGTCAATGAAGCCCATTACCAAGCTTTTGTTATCGCGTTCGTCAATGCATTTAACGACAGCGACGAGCAAGCCACGCTCGCCCCTGCAACTCGTTTATTAGCGATGCGCCGACCAGATGTCTTCACACCTATTATGGCAAGCAAGCAAGAGAGTTTATGTTTAGCACTTGGAATTGCACGCCTTTCAAATCGTGATTTTGAACGCTATTGGCAAGATGTAGTAATGACAGTGAGCACATTACCTTGGTTCAAACACAGTATGCCTGCAAACGAATTTGAAACAAAATTAACCCACTACAAAGCACTTTTACCATGTTGGTTTTACTATGCAGACGAAGACACTCCGACACAATCGAACTACTACAAGGCGATAAATAAACCAACGCGCACTGCGTCAGCTAAATCCGCCTCAGGTAATCGAGCTGTACGCAGAGGCAAAGAGTCTGCAACGATATTGGTAGACAGAGCGTTAGAAAATCCAGATCTTCCTGCTTATCTAAAAGAAAAACGCGGTTCTATCATCGCGGAAGTCGAAAAAGGCAGAAGTGTAGACGAAACCATACAGTTGCTTCGTGCCATTTTCGGCTAGTGAGTACCTTGTTTAGGGAGAGCTTCTTCTCCCTAAAAGCGCTTTAGCCTCAACATGTTATCATGCTCGGTACAAGTGCATCACTGCACAAATTTGCACCACCAAAGTGCAACATATTTTTCAACTTTTCCAACATTTCAAAATCAACATCACCATAAAACTATGATTATATTGAATATATAATTTATTTTTGTAATAAATTTGTTATTGGCTCATCCATTGCTATTACTTAACCAGTTTAAATGAATGAGGTGACAACATGACAACAAAAAAATCGTTACTCGCTGCGGGTATATTCTTCTCACTTTCAAGTCAAAGCGCGATGGCTGGTATTGAAGCAAATGTCGCAGCAAGTTCCAACTACTTTTGGCGAGGCATCACACAAACTCAAGACCGCGCTGCGATAAGTGGCGGGTTGGATTATAGCCACGAAAGCGGCTTCTACCTCGGTACGTGGATGTCAACGATTGACTTTGGTGAAGAGGCCAGTGCGGGATACGAAATGGATGTATATGGTGGATTTGCATGGGAAAGCAATGGCATTGGCTACGATGTCGGTTACCTCTACTATGCGTATCCGGACGCAGCAGAAAACATTGATTTTGGCGAGATCTATGGTTCAGTATCCTGGCAATGGTTAACGTTAAAAGCCTCGTATACCACTTTCGTAGACGAAGCCTCTGCACCTAGTGAAGACATGCTTTATTTAGAAGCTAACGCCTCGTTTACCGTGCTAAATGAGACGACCTTAGATATCCACATTGCACAGTCAAGTGGTGACACCATTATGGATTGGTATGGCGAAGATGATAAGTACATGGATTATGGGATCAGTCTGAGTAAAAATGGCATTACCCTAGGTCTGAAAAAAGTGGACTTAAAAGCCGATGACGATATTAAAGTGTTTGCAAGTTACGGCGTCAGTTTTGAGCTGTAACTAACATCACTTTACTTGCTGCAAACCCAGGGCCTGACGGCCCTTTTTCATGTACTCAGTCTACTTGAAGATACATGACTTCAATTAGTTGGCTATTACCTAAGTTATCATTAAGGAACGCTGTGGCCTTTAGACGCTTGCCAAATACGGTACCATTGTTCTTTATTCAATTTGAGCGTTAACGCTGAAACTGCACGTGCGACTCGCTCAATATTCCCTGTACCAAGCACAATACTTGGTTTACTCGGCAACATAGCTAACCATGCATAAGCAACTTGATCCATTGAATTCGCATCTATTTCTTCAGCAACTTGTCGTAATACAGTTTGAAGTCGAATTGCTTGTTCAGATTGGGCTGAGAATAAACGTCCTCCCGCTAATGGCGACCATAACATCGGGTGCATACGCATTTGTTGGCATTGATCGAGTGTGCCATTTTCTAACGCACTCATTTCAACCACCGAGCACTCTATTTGATTGGTAACAAGTTCAAAGTCCAAGCGAGATTGTAATAGTGCGACTTGTGAAGGCGTAAAATTAGATACCCCAAAATTCAATACATCCCCTTGTTGCTTTAACGTGATAAATGCCTCAGCCACTTCATCAGCATCCATTAAATAATCAGGACGATGTATAAGTAAAACATCGAGCCTATCAGTAGCAAAGTGCTTAAGTGATTGCTGCGCACTCGCAATTATGTGTGCTTTGCTTGAATCGTAGTGGTTTGCTTTACCTGCTAAGCCTTTACTTGCAAGGGCTGGGCGAATACCACATTTCGTCACAATGCGGATCTGATCGCGCAAGCTCGGCTGTAGTTTTAGTGCTTCGCCAAATTTTGCTTCACATTCATATTGCCCATAAATATCCGCATGATCCGTATCACAGATCCCAAGTTCTAGGGCTTTTTCAGTAAACTCGATACACTGCTGCGCAGAAAACTGCCAATCTAATAGTCGCCAGTAACCAAGCACTAATTCACCAATAGGGCGATTTACATTACTCACAGTGTTACCTCCACATAGCCCGCAACGTTTTTAGCAACGGCAACTGCTTCATCGACGTTATTTGCTCTTGCCAATGCCACCCCCATACGACGCGTGCCTTTCACCTCAGGCTTACCAAAAAGACGAAGATCTGTGTTAGGTATGCTAAGTGCTTGAGCTAAATTACCGAATTGTAGCTGGTTAGATTCTCCAGTAACCAAAATCACGCTCGACGCTGATGGGCCATGGAAATGAATGGATGGAATGGGCAATCCTAAAATGGCGCGAACATGCAACGCAAATTCACTTAAATCTTGTGAGATAAGCGTTACCATGCCGGTATCATGTGGACGAGGTGAAACCTCGCTAAAATAAACTTCATCGCCTTTAACGAAAAGTTCAACACCAAATAAACCTCTGCCACCAAGTGCTTCTGTGATTTTAGCTGCAATCTCTTGGCTTCGCGCTAAGGCTAAAGGTGACATCGCTTGTGGTTGCCAACTTTGCTGATAATCTCCATTTTCTTGGAAGTGACCAATCGGCTCACAAAAGCTAGTGCCGTCTTTGTGCCGTACGGTCAAAAGCGTAATTTCATAATCAAAGTCAACAAACCCTTCAACAATGACACGTCCTTTACCTGCACGCCCGCCTTCTTGAGCATACTGCCATGCTTTGGCAATATCACCTAAAGACTTAATAACGCTTTGACCTTTTCCAGAAGAGCTCATGATTGGTTTAACCACACACGGTATGCCTATGCGATTAACCGCTGCCTCAAAATCATCGACGTTATCAACAAACTCATAGGCAGAAGTACTCAACCCTAGCTCTTCAGCTGCTAAGCGGCGTATACCCTCTCGGTTCATAGTTAACTGCGCCGCTTTCGCCGTTGGCACTACCGTAAATCCTTGTGCTTCTAAGGCGACGAGTCTGTCTGTGGCAATCGCTTCTATTTCGGGCACGATGTAATCTGGATTTTCTTCTCGAATAATTGATTCGAGTTTATCTCCATCGAGCATCGATAAAACATAGCTGCGATCTGCCACTTGCATAGCGGGTGCATGTTCATAACGATCAAGCACGACGACTTCAGCACCTAAACGTTTAAATTCAATCACGACTTCTTTGCCTAATTCGCCGCCACCACAAAGTAAAACTTTACAGGCTGTTGCTGAAAATGGTGTGCCAAGTGCTTTGATTTTCATGATTTTTCCTTGGGTTTTCGATTAAAAGAGCACGTTACTCTAAGTTAACTTTTGCTTCAAAAGGCGTATTTTCGCCTAATTGTAATGTCAATCTGTCATTATGACGCAATGCCCCGACACCTTTAGGTGTGCCAGTGAGCACCACATCACCCGGCTCTAGTGTGAAGTAGTCGCTTATTTCACCGAGTAACTTTTCTAAGTTAAACAACATCATGCTACTTTGGCCATGCTGTTTCAATTCGCCATTTTGCCAAAAGCGATATTCGTAGTTTTCTTTCGATTGAGGAGTCTTGCGTACAAACCCAGTTAAAGGACAACTGCGATCAAACGCTTTTGCGCGCTCCCATGGGTGGCCTTTTGCTTTTAATTCAGATTGCAGCGCACGTAACGTGAGATCCAAAGCCAATCCCATTCCTTCAATACATTGCAAGGGTGAAACTGTATCACGGGTTATGGTTTCGCCTACAAGCAAAGCAAGTTCTGCTTCATAGTGATGCTCCCCTAAATAGGCATGTAAACTTAATTCTTTACTGAAAGCCGTGATTGCCGAAGCTGGCTTAATAAACAAAATCGGATTATCAGGAACGGGATTATTGAGTTCTTGCGCGTGCTCTGCGTAATTACGACCAATACACACGACTTTCCCTACTGGTAATTTCACTGGCGTGCCATCTGACCAACGATGTACGTACATAAACTTTCCTTAAAATTTAAAATCGAACTAAGCCAATTGAACAAAGTGTGATTGATCTGGAGGAACAAGCACGATATAACTTTTATTCACTTCGCCGTTACAAGGGACTCTGAATGCAAAACCATGCCAATGTACCATTAACCGACTTTATTGAATATCCACAAGATGAAATGCAAACGCGCGCAACGGCATTTTATGAAAACAGCAAACGCCGTCATTCTGTGCGTAGCTTTAGTGACAGAGCAGTGCCACAAGCTATTATTGAATCGTGCATAAAAACAGCGGGGCTTGCACCAAGTGGTGCAAACCACCAACCTTGGCATTTTGTCGCGATCAATAGCGCTCATGTAAAAAAGCAGATCCGAGAGGCCGCTGAAAATCTAGAACGCTCATTTTATCAAGGGCGAGCAGGTGACGAATGGTTAAACGCGCTAAAACCCCTAGGCACAGATGCCAGCAAACCCTATCTTGAACATGCTCCTTGGTTGATCGCCATTTTTAGCCAAAAAAAAGGCGGGATCCATGCCGAAGATAAACAAACCAACTATTATGTTCATGAATCTGTCGGTATTGCGACTGGGTTTTTAGTCCAAGCACTGCATAACGCAGGCCTTGTTACGCTCACTCACACCCCAAAGCCAATGTCATTTTTAACCGAGATCTGTGGTCGTGATACAGACAACGAGCGTCCTTACATGCTAATTGTCGCTGGCTACCCCGCTGCGGACGCGAGCATTCCTGAACATGCACTAGTGAAAAAATCGCTAGAGGAAATCGCTACGTTTTTATAAAAACGAATCCCCAAGTTCCCTCAGGGACCTATTCAGCGAGAATGTGTAAGCTGTTAGGCAGGGCGCTGGTTTGATACCTAGTTATTCTCAGTTGTCAAACTACGTTAAAAACCAGCGGCCTAGCAATCACCATTAAAATACTGCAAGTTTGTCGTGTTTACCTAAGCCGCTAAGCACTTCAACTTGATCGCCGATGTGTTTACCTAGACGCACAAAACGCCGGCTAACTTGCCCCTCTTCAACAACTTGAACCATCTCTAATTGACCAAATTGCTTCACTAAATAAGCAGGGATCATCAATGCCGGACGTTGCTCTAATGTATATTCAATTTGTGCATACATGCCGGGGATCACATCGGGTAATAATCCCATATCCAACTTCACTAAAAAGTTGCGTGCATTACTATCTGCAACAGGGACAATTTCACTAATGGTGGCATACTGCACTAAATCTGTCGCGGGTACATAAACTTTAAGTCTATCACCAAGACGCATATGCGCCGCTTGATGTTCACGTACCGAGGCTTGTACTTGCAACTGCGCCGGATTATACAAAGATACGATAGGCATACCGGGCGAAACTATCGCTCCCGGTTCAACGAGCCGTTCTACGACCGTTCCCGCAAAAGGGACTTGGATCACACTAAACCCTAACGCCACATTTGCCGCGGTTAATTGTTGCTCTAAGGCGTTTTTACGCGCGGTTAATTCATTGACCTTAGCACGCCATTCATCTACTTGATTGATAGCAACTAATCCTTGATTAAGCAAAGTTAAACTGCGCTCTAACTGTTTTGTCGCTTGGCTAAGCTGTGCATCATTAGCATCTTGTTCGGCTTTTACCTGCGACACTTGTGCTTTTAAATCGGCATCATCTAATCGCGCAA
Organism: Pseudoalteromonas luteoviolacea B = ATCC 29581; assembly: GCA_000333235.1. GTDB lineage: Bacteria > Pseudomonadota > Gammaproteobacteria > Enterobacterales > Alteromonadaceae > Pseudoalteromonas > Pseudoalteromonas luteoviolacea_D. Next base: position 18,890 of record CAPN01000008.1, read on the forward strand.
TGGTTTGCCCTTGCACTACTTTGTCCCCTGCTCGAACATTTAACGATTTCAACTGTGCCAATAATCGACTCGCAATGAGCGTATTCTCTTTTGCAACCACACTACCAGGTGCTCGTTCAGTTACCTCTTTCAAAATGGCATCTACATTCACCACAGAACCGGTATACGGCTCCGCTATTGGCTTTACACCCGCTGGGGTTTTATCGCTAAAAAGGCCCGCCATCCACGCCACAGCAATCAATAAGCCTAAAATGGCCACCGCAGGCAACCCTACTTGTTTAGTTAAACGCATGGCGTTTCTCCCTTGTGTGATGCCTCGGAATCTGCAAATGCAAGAAAGTACACCAAAGGCACAACTAATAACGAAAACAGTGTCGAGGCAATAATGCCGAAGATAATGGCAAGCGCTAATCCGCTAAATACCGGATCGAGAATAATCACCATATTACCGAGCAGCGTTGTACCAGCGGTTAGCAAAACTGGTCGCATACGCACACTTCCAGCTTGAATCAGTGCGCTACGTAACGTTGCACCTTGCAACTTTGCTTGCTCAATAAAATCAATCAAAATTAAGGAGTTTCGTACGACAATCCCTGCTAAGGCAATCATGCCTATCATGGCAGTTGCTGTGAATAAAATCGGTTCTGGCGCACCGGCAATTTCACGCTCACCAAACTGATTTAAAAACCAAAAGCCCGGCATGATCCCTATCATGGTTAACGGGATCGCTGACATAATAATCAACGACACATTGCTTGACCCAGTTTGGAAGCGCAAGATCACGAAGATCGCACTCAGCGCAAATGCAAATGCAATGCCCATATCACGAAACACATCCACCGTGATGCGCCACTCGCCTTCTCCACCAAAACGGTATTGCGTACCACGCGGCAATTGCCAATACAACCCACCGCCACTTGTGATGTAATCGCGTGATTCATAATGGTTTGGTGATGAATTAGGCACTAGCACCCCAGCTGGGATCTCATCCGCAACCACGTCGGCTATTACCTCTGCGGGTGTGCGGCCATTTAACTCAGCCGTCACATAGATCACCTCTCGAAGATCTTTACGTAAAATAATCGGGTCGATGTGTTGTTGAGTCATCGAACCAAGTTCAGACAATGCCACTAAAGGGCGTTTCGCCGTCACTAAACCAAAGTCATCTCCTTGCTTTACTAAGTCTTGACGACCGCGCAGCTGCAATGACATCAAATTTTGCCATTCGTTTCGCACAGCATAAGGGAGCTGAAGGTTAATGGGTAATGGTTCTGCCTCATCCGCTACATACATTAAACCAGCTTGCATACCACCACTGGCTATGGCTAACGTTTGATTAATGTCTTGTGTCGCAACGCCCGAAAGAGCGGCTTTTGCTTTATCGGTAACAAATCGATTTAAAGGTGCTGGAGCACTAAGTGATGTATCCACTTCGACCACATGTGGTTCTTGCACCAAACGTTCTGCAAGTCGCTTGGCTGCTTCTTGATGCGTTTGACCCGATACGAAAGGATCGGCATACACTTCTGCAACTAAAGTACTTAAAACAGGTGGCCCCGGTGGTACTTCAACCACTTTGACGACAATGCCATCTCGATTAAAGTCCCGCAAAGCTTGGCGCAAACGCAGTACAACACCGTGAGATTGGTGGTCACGTTCGAGCTTATCTTTGAGTAAGACTCTAAGTTCACCAAAATGCGCGGCATGACGACGATAATAACCGCGAACCATACCATTAAAGTCCATACTCGATGGCTGACCAACAAATCCTGCAACTGCCGTGACTTCACTCATTTGCCACACGCGTTGCTGAACTTGCGCTGCAAGTTTCGCGGTGTGTTCTAGGCTGGTGCCTTCAGGCATGTCAATTAAGATCTGTACTTCATTCTTGTTATCAAAAGGCAAAAGCTTTAAAGGAACCGCTCGGAAAATAGGTAAACTGACACTCGCAATAAACAAACCTAATACACCCCAAAGCACCCACTTAGCTTTGCGCTTATTATCGAGTAATGGAGTAATTAGTCGCGCGTAAACACTCGGGTGCTCATCGTCAACATAAGTAGGTTCTGCCTGCAGTGGCGCATGGCTTAAGAGCTTTTTAGCAAGCCATGGCGTGACAAAAAACGCGACAATGGTCGAGACAATGACACTCGCCGGTACGTTGAAGGCCATTGGTGCCATATAAGGGCCCATCATACCCGTAATAAACGCAAGCGGAATAAAGGCCATAATAATGGTTAACGTTGACATGATGAGCGGCGTTTTCACCTCCATGATGGCATCGGTTATCGACACATCTTTATTTTTGCCACCTCGTAATAAATGACGACTGATGTTATCAATGCCGGTAATTGGATCATCCACCAATAACCCTAAAGACAAGATGAGCGCAAAAAGCGTAACCCGATTCACGGTATAACCAAACGCAAAGTCTAATGCCAATGTGATGCCATAACAAATAGGCACTGCAAGTCCTACGACGATTGCCGGCCGCCAACCTAAAAATACCCCCACAAAGACCACGACCGTAAATACAGCAAACGCTAGACTGGAAGTCAGATCATTGACTTTTTCATTGGCTGTTTCACCATAATTGCGCAACACTTTTACGCCAATTTCCTTTGGTAACATCGTGGCTTGTAATTGCTCCATCAAGGCCAAGCTTTGTTCAGCCACCGCGACGGCATTGCTACCGCGCTGCTTGGCGATACTCAATGTCACCATAGGCAAGCGTTGCTCGGAATCATTAAGCGCTAGCCACTGGTAGTGAGAAGGCTCTGAAGGGCCGTCTGTTATCGTGGCGACATCTTTTAAATAGATCGGTTGCCCATTAATCACGTTCACGACAAGCTGTGCAATATCCGCTTGCTCACGAAGCACATCACCGGCTTCAACCGTGATACTTTGTTGTCCGGCCACAACATTGCCGACCTGTTGGATTTGGTTCGATAATTGAATGGCCATCATAACGTCCAATGGCGTAGTCTGATGTGCAGCAAGCGCTGTGGCATTCAAATACACTTGCAATTGACGAAGTCGCCCAGGGATCACTTTAACTTCACTGGTGTCCGGTATTTGTTGCAATTGCGTAGAGATCTCTTGTGCAAAGCGAGTGAGCTCGTAATCAGAATATCGATCCGCTTGTGTACTGTACAAACCCAACATCATGATCGGCACATCATCTACCTCAATGGGACGAACTTGCCAATTGCTCACTAAATTCGTCATGGTGTGTTGGTTGGCGTAGAGTTTCGCATAGGTGTTTAAAATCGCCTCTTCCCTATCTTCACCCACGTGAAAGCGCAGCGTGACAACGGTACTGCCAGTCTGGGTAGATGAATACACATGTTCGACACCTGGGATCTGCATCAGTAGTTTTTCAAGCGGTGTGGTAACTAGCCGTGCGACTTCTGGTGCATCGGTATTGGGGGCGCTCACTAAAATATCGAGCATAGGAACAACGATTTGTGGCTCTTCTTCTCTAGGTGTAAAGTGAAGTGCTAACGCACCGAGCAACAATGAGAGTATAAAAATAAAAACCGGAAACTTACCGTCCAAGCTTTTGCGCAGTGCTTGTTCTATGATACTCATGTTTCACTTCCTTGCTCACAAAATACACGGTACAACCCCTCTAAAAGTAACGCCACTCTTGGATCCGTAACCCGATAGTAAATAGTTTGACCCTCGCGTCGTGTCGACACGATCTCAGCTTTGCGTAAACTCGCTAAATGTTGTGACAATGCTGATTGCGCCAATGGCACTAAATCATTTAATTCACTCACACTTAGCTCGCCTTGTTGTAGACGACATAGAATCATCAGCCGATTTTTGTTCGCCATTAATTTCAACAAGGTTTCTGCTTGTTCGGCATTGTGAGCCATCGTTTGCAGATCCATACACCGTTCTTCTAAAAAGTGATCTTGTTCATAGTATAGGCATATACATTAGAAAAGTCTAATATTAGAACTTGCTAAATTAGAAATAACTAATATACTTTAAACGAATAGAATTTGTGCAACTGAGGCTCATCATGAAACTACACGCTTTTCTTCGTTTAATTGCTGGCATTATGGTACTGCTCTCGCTATACCTTACTCTTTACGTTCACCCTAATTGGGTTTGGTTTAGCGTATTTATTGCAGCAAACTTAATCCAATCCGCCTTCACAAAGTGGTGCCCAATGATCACTATTTTGAAAAAACTCGGTGTAGAGGAAGAGAAATGCTAAAACCTGTTCAAGAACTAATACAGTCCGTCCGTCCAACACTGCGATCAGTCAGCGCAGTAGAAGCAAAAACTGAAATCACTAAAAATGGGGGGCTACTCGTTGATGTACGCGAACCTCAAGAACATCAAGAAAAATCCGCAAAAGGGGCGATTAACGTACCTCGCGGCTTACTCGAGTTTAAACTCCCTGCCATTGAAGGCAATGCCGCACGGCCAATTTACCTCCACTGTGCAGCAGGCAGTCGTGCAGTGCTCGCGGCTGAGCAACTACAACGACTAGGTTATAGCAATGTAACCGTGATCAGCTGCAAAGCCGATGAAGTGTGTGCGGTGTTTTAATCGGCTCGTTTTAATCAACTACTAGCTTGATGCGTGATGTGAAAAAACCGAGGCAACTCGGTTTTTTATTGTGTGGGCGATCGTGTTTATGCAAATTGCAGATTTAAGTAATCCATATCTTGCGCTGTCGCCGAGGGTTCACCCCTCGCTTTTTCAAGAAGAGCTTTGTGCCAAAAGCAAACTTAGGCAATACGTATTTCGCACTGTAGGCGAGGGTTCACCCCTCGCTTTTTAAAGAAGTACTTTGTGCCAATTACGGATATTAAGTTTGGTTAAATAACTGGCTTAAGCCTGTCACAGTGCTTTAAGCGAAAGATTCGAACCAATTATTATGTTGATACATGCCAACACACACTTACAAAACACATTAATGTCTCAACATGAATTAACTGGCTTTAGTTACCTTTCTATATCTTTTCTTTGATGAATCTATCTAGATTTACAACAGCATCGTAGTGCCTCAAGAAACAACTACTAGAGAAAAAATAGGAATTAAAGTTGTCATACTCCTGGGACGCACAAATAATAAAATTTGAATTTTCAACTTCATTAATTACCTGCAAAGCATCTAGAGTTAGTAGGTGATTAACTTTTTCTAGTTTCAGGGTGTGCTTATTTTTTTGTTCTAAACAAATGCATGTAATTTGCTCTTTATTGCTTACTGGTTGCTTTCTCATATTGAGAATAAGTAGCACTCTTTGTTCGACATGTATGTCAACATCATCTATAAGCTTAGTTAGGTCAGTGTTATCAATGGTTAACGGCTTGCTCTTATACTTTTCAAATAGCGGTTTATTGGCTTCTTGATTTGGTATTAGCAGTGAGTTGTAAATATTAAATTCAAAATCGTCGACTATACTCCTTAGAATCGGCTTTAATAATGCGCTTTTCTTTTTTAATTCATTGATTTTTGGTATGAAAATCGAAATTATGTAAATAATCCAGCCGGCGATATAAGAAAGTGAAATATTAACTATTAGATCAGATGCTTCTTGACCTTGTTTAAAAATTTCAGGCCAGTCATATGCAATGAATTGAAACCATATAACTAATGCCATACAGAAAGCTGCGACAAAAAACAGGTAAACATCCTCTTTGCTAACGTACCGTCCAATCCTATTCATAAAAACCTATCACTTATCTTAATATAGTATTTCTGGTGACTCGGTCGTTTTTCTGCTGCTAACCACCTCGAGTTTCTACTTACCGATTTTTTATCATATTAGATAACTTATTGCTACAAATAGCCTTATGCCTTCATAGCTAAAATTGTTTGAGGATAAAAACGACCAAATCGCTCATTTTCCTTACCATACGAGAAACTTGTAAATTGAAAGACGAAAATAGATAAGGCGAAGATCTGCTATTCGCTCAAACAGGTCTCATGTAGGCGAGTCTTTATGGCTCGCATTCTAAGAGGCATTTCAATGAGGAATACCAAGCGAAGAGTAAACCTTCGCCTACTAATCAAAGATTGGCTTTTCGCTCTTTCTCGACATAGAAAGTCTGCGTAATAATAAAAATGCGAGGGGTAAACCCTCGCCTACCAATCGAGTACTCCAATAGGGTCAGAGTCGATTGGTTGTACTTTTAACTTACTGTACATAAAACAAAAAAGGCCGCCTAAGCGACCTTTTTTCAACGTTTAATAACTCAGTTATTAAGCGATGATTGTAACTACAACACAGCACTTGCTGTGCTGGTTGCCACGCAAGGCCACCTTCACGATAAGCGAAACGTAGACCTTCGTCCATTGAGAGTTGGAGGGCGGCAGATTAGCTCAACAGTGAGCGTCATTGTTCTTACAGACTTGCCAAACTCAAACAAAAAAGGCCGCCTAAGCGACCTTTTTTCAACGTTTAATAACTCAGTTATTAAGCGATGATTGTAACTACAACACAGCACTTGCTGTGCTGGTTGCCACGCAAGGCCACCTTCACCATAAGCGAAACGTAAACCTTCGTCCATTGAGAATTTGAGGGCGGCAGATTAGCTCAACAGTGAGCGTCATTGTTCTTGCAGACTTACCAATCTCAAACAAAAAAGGCCGCCTAAGCGACCTTTTTTCAACGTTTAATAACTCAGTTATTAAGCGATGATTGTAGCTACAACACCAGCACCTACTG
>CAPN01000007.1 GCA_000333235.1 Pseudoalteromonas luteoviolacea B = ATCC 29581
AAACATGGTTCCAATGATCTGCTTTCGCCAGTAGAGTACGAAAAACGACATAAAGAACGGCTAGGAAGTGTCTAGATTATTGGTGTCGATTCACAGTAATGGAATATTGGCAGATGACAACGATAGCTGTTTGGCTAAATCACTCATGCTACTACAGCTCCTGTTCCAAAATTTCTTCGGCTTCTTGAATCATTTTCTTTTGCATAATGCTGCCAGTAGAAGCTTTGTTGATTGCATGTAAACAAATTTTATAAAATTCGCTGTCTTTACTAGAGGAGGTTTTTAGTAGTTTCAGTGCGAAAGCGAAATTCTTCGGGGAACAGATAAAGAATGTTTCTGTATCTACTGCGGATTCACTTGAAGTTGGCTTTAATGTTTCAAATAATGTCCCTCCAAAGTCTTCATTTTTATAAACTTCTTTCAGGCAGCTATCATATTGCTCTTGGTTTAAGCCAAGCAGAGCTAACTTTTCACTTTCATTAGCGGTGGCTAGGACTAAGTAAAGGTGCTGAAAAACAGAGATCTTTCTACGATACACAACTTCTTGTAGATAAGCTGGAATGTAGGTGCTTAATGTTGTTTTAACTTTGTTTCCTAAATAAGTTGCAGTTTTTACCACGTCACCATCACTTCCTATGTATATTTCAATAGCTCGTGACATACGCACTCGCATTAGTGTTGGTTTAAGTTTCGCAAAGTCTGGGGGAAGATACTTGTCGCAAAATATTCGAAATTCACTGTCAAATGAATTGTCATTTCTTATTACCCTTTGATTCTTGCGAATCCAAAGCAAATTTGTTTTGAGATCTTCCCGCCTATTCTCAGTTAATAAAATAGCGAACTGAATACAAAATGCAGCGTTAATGCTTTCTGCTTTCAATTCAGAAAATGTTGGCGTTGTGGAAGGGGTTGCGGATCTCTTTTGTAGTCTTCGTTGTCTCCATTTAATTACATTAATTCTGACATAACCATCATCCTCAACTTTTATAAACTCTTTCTTCGTTCTAGAGTCTGCGTCAATGGTAACTTTCAGGTTGTATAGCGGAGTTGGGTTAATTCCCATTTCATTAACAATAATTATATGCATTGAGACAATTAGATCATTTTCCAATTCAACTGAGCCGTTACGCTCATGTTTAAGAAAGTAAGACAATATGATTGACGTGGCTTTATCTAGCAGATAAGTGAGTTTGGCGTTGAGATCATCGTAAAACTCTTCAATGAGGTTTTGAGCTGATGTCATTGCACCGGCAGGCTTCAGCTTATCTATGTTTATTGAAGAAATCGTAGGGTTAGTACTTCGCGTTAAACTGGAACTTGATGGTTTTTTAATGTTTTTAGGAAACACAGTGTGCTTATCTATTAGCCCCAAGCCTTTAAGGTGTGAGAAAAGCTCAAGAACTCTGCTTATTTCATGGTACTTAGTAGTTTCGGCAGAATTACCGTTGTCGTAGTTATCTATAAATTGTTCAATTCCTTGTTTTATTGCTGATGGTGACCAGTTGGGGTCTATTCTTGAAATGTCTTCAAAGCAATTAGCAAAAATACGTAGGTAGTTTTTTTCGACGTTTTTTGAAGAAATAAATAGTTGAGTTGCTTTCGTTACTTCTTCATTGCATGAACTCTTTTCTAAGCAAGTCTTTAAAGCTTCAGTAATATCTAGTGAACCTTGGGGGCATAGTTGAAATATATCAAAAGAATCTGAAGCTTCATTAGGAATGAAATATTTTAACGCTACGGCATTTTGGTATACCTTTTTAACTATGGTATAAAAAAGTGTATTGATATTTTTATTATTGATTTCCTCTAAATGAACAAAGCTAACTATTGAGTCTTGAAAGGTATTTAGATATCCCTCTCCAGAAAACTTCTGGTAGTTAGTAAATATCTCAATTGCCATAGATAAGTGCTTTAATCTATAACCTCTATTGTTTATACCTTTAGTTAACGCTTCGTAAAGCTCAATAGCGTTACTTTTTGGGCTTAATAATGCGCTTAACTCTGATAATTTCTTATTCAGATATTTATCATTTTTGTAATCTTCCAATTTACATACCTCTTAACATATTTTCCTAACCACTATTGCTCATTATTTTAAAAATGCAAGCTGTAACCCATTGAAAAGTAAGGTATATATTTTTATGTTTATTATTTATTTAAGGCTGTTGGTTGTGTGTAAAGGACTGAAAAATTTAATATTTAGCTGGAAGTTTCAGGGTTAAGAAAATGCCAAAAAAAATTGAAATTAATTTGAAAAAAAATTCAAATTTGTTCTGAATTAGATCTGATTTTGATAAGATTAAGGAATTCTAATTTTGTCTAATCTAGTTGAAAAAAAATTCAACACAAGCAAGGTTATGGACTTTACCAATTATCAAGAATTAACAAGCGGTTACGGCACATATATGTTTGCCGAATACTATTTGAAAAAAGATCAAACATTACACTCAGACGTGATCCCACAAATCACGCAAGTTGTGTTAGCTAAACGCCCTGAAGTGGCGAAAGAGATTGAATTTCCTGCTAGTTGTCCAGTATGTCATTCCCATGTAGAGCGTGTTGAAGGTGAGGCTGTGGCACGATGTACAGGTGGATTAGTTTGCCAAGCTCAACGAAAAGAAGCAATTAAACACTTTGCATCGCGAAAAGCACTGAATATCGATGGTTTAGGGGATAAAATTGTTGAGCAGCTGGTGGATAGGGAGTTGATTGAAACGCCTGCTGATCTGTTTAAATTGCGTCAGGGTCATTTTGAAAGTTTAGAGCGAATGGGTCCTAAATCAGCACAAAACTTAGTCGCAGCGTTAGAACAGGCTAAATCAACAACACTTGCCAAGTTTATCTATTCACTTGGTATTCGTGAAGTTGGTGAGGCAACTGCACAAAACTTGGCTGCACATTTTCTAACGCTTGATGCCGTAATGAGTGCGTCAATCGACGACTTGCAAGCCGTGCCCGATGTGGGAGTGGTAGTTGCAAATCATTTGTACGCCTTTTTTGAAGAACCGCATAATTGTCAAGTTGTGTCTGATTTGCGTGAGCAAGGACTACAATGGCCTGACTTAATAAAAAAAGCAGCAAACGAGTTACCTCTTGACGGAAAAACGTTTGTTTTAACCGGCACGTTAAGTCAATTAAATCGCAATGATGCAAAGGCGCGCTTGCAAGCGCTCGGAGCCAAAGTTTCTGGAAGTGTATCGAAAAACACGGACGCGGTCTTTGCTGGCGAAAAAGCCGGATCAAAATTGGCAAAAGCGCAGGAACTTGGTGTCAACGTAAACGATGAAGGTGCGCTTATTGCGTTGTTGGAGCAACTAGAACGTGCCTAAAAGGTTTAAGCAATTTGGCCCTGAATATTGGGATAAATACGGTGTATATCGTGCGCCTATTGCATTTAACTTGAGTCTAATTGTATTGCTACGAGCTTACATTATTTGGATTTTTGCGGCTGCTTCAATGCAGCCCGATTCAAATATCATGGCAATTTTTTATCAAACTAAAAATGAGTTTTTTGTTTCATTAGCAATTGCTAGTGGCGCATTAATCGCGGGCGTGGTCTATTCATTTCGTCGACCCAATGCTCCGCGTTGGCTTAAACCAATTTGGCGTTTTATGAAATGGCCTTTAGTTGCGAGTGCATGTCTCGATCTTGCTTGGCTTATTTGGCATGCGCAACAAGTTTATTATCAATTTTCTGCACCAATTGCTGTGCAAATCGTATTACTGATCTGGGTATTGTGGTATCTACTCAAAAGCCGCTATTTGGATTGTTTTTTTTCTGATTGGCCGCAAGATGAAAAGCAGGAACGATAATGTCGTGAAGAATGTTTTTATTCCCAATCATATTCAAGTAGATTGAGTGTAGGAATGCGAATTTTTGCAAACAGTGAAATGTGCGAAAGGCAGGAGGTGGTATGTTAACGTGGCAAACAATATTAAAATTGGCAAAAGAAGGTAATCATCCTGCGAAAAAAAAAGTTACCAAGAGCGAGCGCGAGTGGCAAGCGCTTTTGCCTGAAGACGTTTTTCGTATCACACGCTTAAAGGGTACTGAGCGACCATTTAGCTCGCAAGCCTGTACTGTGTTTACACCAGGAGAATACCATTGTGTTTGTTGTAATACGCTGTTGTTTGATGCAAATGAAAAGTTCGATAGTCGCTCGGGTTGGCCTTCCTTTACACAGCCAGCTGAAGTCGAAGCAATTGCTTATTTAGCAGATCATTCGCATGGTATGACGCGTGTTGAAATTGTCTGTAATGTCTGTGATGCTCATTTAGGGCATGTTTTCCCAGATGGTCCGCCATCAAGTGGGCTCCGATATTGCGTCAATGCACTATCGCTAGTGAAAAATGAATCAGAATAAGTAATAGAATTGACGTTAATTTATAGATAGCTTCATTTCTTTTAGTTTGTCTAATATTGATTCAAAACGAAGTTGTTGATCAGGCTCAAGCTTTGTATCTCTTAACATTGTGACGCAGCGGCCAGCGAGATTCGAATTAAACGTTTGCCCTTTTTTACTGCTGTCGAGTAGGCATTGCAATAAGTTTAGTGCAATACTGGCGTTTTTGGGCATGATCCGAAAGGCTTGAGTAAACGCTTCGAGAGCAACTTCAACTTGTCCTCGATTAAACTGATTTACCGCATGGTTATTAAGCTCGCGAGGGCCCATGGTAATTTCTTTTCGTTCGGCTTGTTGCTGTTGTAAATAATGTAATGTGGTTGGGTCTTCATTTTTCGCATGGCGTTCACAATGTGTGATGATCTGTCCAAATAACGCTTGCGCTTTGTGCGTAAACCCTAGTTCATGATAGGCTTTTGCCTTATCTAAACTCGCATCAATTGAACGGATCACTGGCTCGTCAGCGAGTTGTTCCATGAGCCGTCGAGCCTTTTGATTCTCATCTTTTAAATAATGCATCCGCGCATTAAGTACATCGATTTGTGCTTGGTTGTTTGCGTGAGGGAACTGCTTTTTTAAATCTTGTAAATACTGCTGCGTTTGTCGAGTGATCCGAGTAATTTGTTCGGTTTGGTCTGTACTGAGCGCAAAGTCAATGCCAGCTCGAACCGCATTGAGATAGATTTCAGGGTTATCGTGAATCGAGTTCTTAGCAAATGTTGCGATGTCTTTTTGCGCTAAATAGCTACGTTCATAGTCATGATTAATTTGTGCAACGCGGCTGAGGGATTTTTGACGCTCAATGTTTCTCGGTGCCATATCGGATGCTTGGCTTAGAAACTCTTGTGCAGATTCAAACTGGTTTAATTGCATTTCAAGTCGACCAAGTAAATCTAAGGCAATGAGGCGTGTTTCGCTTTTTTCAAGAAGCGTTTTAAGCATACGATGAGCCAAAACGTGTTCGTTATTAGCAATCAATGCTTCAATCAATCCGATTTTAGCCCACGTAAACTTTTGCAAATCGAGCGCGGATTTAAAGAACTGTTTGGCTTCTTCGAATTGTTTTAATCTGAGTAGAACATCCCCCTTTAAGCGCAGTAAAAGCGGTGTTAAGGCTTGTCCTTCTTTATCAAGCTCTCCATTTATAAAGCGAAGTGCTTTAGAGTCATTTTCATCGTCAATTAAAGTTAGAATTTTTCTCAAGACGCGTTTGCGCTTTAAGACGCGCTCGATCCGAGATTTAAGGTCATTGATCGTAAAAGGCTTAACAAGAAAATCATCTGGTTGAAGTTCGAGAACGCTATGAACGAGTGCACCGCTCGTTTCAGCAGAAACGAAGATAAAGCCAGTTACCCCACGAACGAGGCGTTTTGCTTTTAGTTCTTCATATAGTTGGTAGCCATCTTGTTTTTTACTTAAATCAAATGAACAAATAATAAGGTCGAACGTTTCCGCTACGCACATTTCTTTCGCAAGTGGTGCACTGTCTGCAAATTTTACGTTTTGATAATCTAAGCGTTCAAGCGACTGTTTGATGTAATTAAGCGCGAGAGGCTGCTCTTCGACAATTAATATTTTCGAATTGGTCAAGTTGATTGGCGGCATCTCGTGAAAATGGTTTTATAAACAATAACAACAGTCTAGTCGTTGAAAGTTAATTTGGGAATAGTAATAGGTTACTTGAGTAAGATTTACCGATAGTTGGTTCGAGAAATTTTCAGAATAGGGTAAGAAAAACGAGATCTGTGAAACATTAAAGACTATCCATAAGCGTTCTTTCCACTATCAAATATAGTTTGAAATTGAAGGTAATTAACAGAATTAGACTCAATGATATGTATAATTTGATAGGGTAGTGGGCTGGATTGGGCTTGAATAGGGCAAATTTCGTCTTTAATGACAAGAGATGACGGTGGTTTGAAAAATATAGAATGGTGGGTTGTACTGGACTTGAACCAGTGACCCTCGCCTTGTAAGGGCGATGCTCTCCCAACTGAGCTAACAACCCGAGTCATTTCTGATGTTT
>CAPN01000006.1 GCA_000333235.1 Pseudoalteromonas luteoviolacea B = ATCC 29581
GAGTTCAATAACCCGAAGGTCGTCGGTTCGCTCTTCATAATCTGCGGCTCCCGCAACCCACTTTAACGCCAGCTTATTGCTGGTTTTTTTGTATCTGTAATTTAGTATTCGTTTTATAGTTCAATAACCCGAAGGTCGTCGGTTCGCTCTCCATAATCTGCGGCTCCCGCAACCCACTTTAACGCCAGCTTATTGCTGGTTTTTTTGTATTTGTAATTTGGTATTCGTTTTAGAGTGCGATAACCCGATTTGGTTAATGTATCTACTATCGATTAGCCTTAGTCCTGTTCTTTGTTCTCACTTATCAAATAGCAACAAAAGCAAAAAAGGCTACCGAAGTAGCCCGCTTTAGCGTGTTATACCAGCCGCTTAATGCGTCGCGGCATATTGTTCAGCTGCTTTCCATACACGCATGGTATTACCGCCAAGGATCTTTTTAATGTCTTCTTCACTGTAGTTTCTATCTAAAAGGCCTTGTACTAAGTTAGGGTAACTAGATACGTCTTTCAAACCAATAGGTAAAGAGTCTCCTACACCGTCATAATCTGATCCAATCCCAACATGATCAATACCAATGAGTTTTACTACATGGTCAATATGATCAAGTACTTGTTCTAATGAAGCAAATGGAAATGGGTTACGCTTTAAATACGCCGCGCGGAAGTCAGTTCGATTTTCGCCTTTTGCTTCGGCTTCTTTTTGTGCTTCATCACGTTGGTCATACCAAGAGTTTGCGTTAGACGTGACAAAGCTAGAACCAAAGTTAATTTGGATAACGCCGCCATTTTTCTTGAGTGCTTTTAACATCTCGTCATCCATATTGCGCTCGAATCCTGGCGTATACTTACGCAGTGACGAGTGCGATGCAATCACTGGGACTTTAGAGAGTTCCATGACCTGGTAGAATGCGGCATCTGAAATATGTGATACGTCAATCAGCATACCGACGTTATTCATTTCGACGACCAATTCTTTACCAAATGGACTCAGGCCTTTCCACTGGCGACGCAAGTCATAAGAGGAGTCTGAAATGTGATTACTTTGCGAGTGTGCAAGTGTAATGTAGCGCACACCACGGTCATAGAAATGATGGAGATTTTTTAGCTCGCCCTCAATCGGGCTACCATTTTCCATACCCATCGCAATAGAAATAATGCCGGCTTTAAATTGCTTTTCGATGTCGTTAGTCGAATAGGCCATTGCAAATTTATTAGGTGCACGATAAGCAATCGCTTCCATTCCATCGATTAGTTGATTGGCGAGTAAATAGCTTTTTCCTTTCCCTTCTTTTTCGAGTTGTGCAGGAATATAAATCGACATGAAAGGCGCGTTTAAGCCACCTGCAACGGCGCGAGGATAATCGAAATCACCACCTTCGGTTGCTTTGGTCACATCATCCCACTTGTCTACTAAGCGATAAGGCACATCGATGTGGGTATCGATCAGCAAGTTTTCTTTTGCAAGTTTAACGGCCTTTTCAGAGGCATGAAATTCAGTGGGTGCAGCAGCGAGCGCAGAGGCGCTTAATATCAAAGCGATGCAGCTGCTGATAGTTGAACGTACCATGTTATTTTTCCTGTTGTGTATGAGACACTCCACTATAACGAAAACGGCGCAATGTCTAAACGAATTCCGACGATTCGCTAGCACGAAATTGTTCGATAGACATAATGTTGACGGATTCGTGTAGCTCAGAGTAAACAATGACCACGGCACCACGTTTAAGCTGCTGTTTTATTTGATCGACTTTAGTCTCGAGTTCCACTTCTGTTTCACCATAATCAGTACCTTCGCGCAATATAAACTGCTCGATAAGGTTCTCTAGAGTCGTTACTTCAAGTTGTTGATACGGAATGATCATAATGGCTTTGCTGTCTCAATGTGGTGAAGAAGTGGGGCACGGCGTATTCTAACCAAAAAACCGGTTTAAGCGGATTATATCCACTTAAAAAACCAACGTGTCCGCCGCGATGTGACACAGCGAGTCTCACACTTTCACTGACGTCCTCTATTTTTGGGATCGCTTGTTCTGAAAGCATCGGGTCGTCTTCAGCGTGGATCACTAAAGTCGGTATGGCAATTTTTTTAAGATACGGTTTACCGCTCGCTTTTGTGTAATAGTCTTCTGCATTATTAAACCCGTGCAATGGGGCTGTGACGCGCTCATCAAATTGCCACAAGTCATTAATGTTCATCAACTCTTTGTGATCTAACTGCAAGACGGGAGCAACTTGAGCTAGCTTTCGAGCAGTTGAGCGTTTTAACTTATCTAAAAGATATTTCTGATACAGTTTAAAACAACTACGTCGGATCACTTGGCAAGAACTAGACAAGTCAAATGGTGCCGACACAACGCTTGCACCTTTTAATTGGCAGTGCTTACCTTGTTCACCTAAATATTTAGTCAGCACATTTCCACCGAGAGAAAAGCCAACCGCATAAAGACAGCGATCGGGGAAACGTCGACGTAGTGTGTCGACTAAAAAGCCAAGATCTTCTGTTTCGCCGCTATGATATGCTCTGGGCATACGATTTGGCTCAGCTGAGCAATTGCGAAAATGCATTAATACTGCATCGAATCCTTGTTTGAAAGCCGCTTCCATCATGCCACGGGCGTAAAAACTGTCAATGTTTCCTTCTAGGCCATGCAGCACAATCACGAGAGGAGCTTCTTGTTTTGCAGGTTTTGCCCACGCGAGTTCAAGAAAATCGCCATCGGGAGTGGCGAGCTTTTCCATGTGGACTGGCATGTGTTGGCGCAGTCGGTAGGCTCTTGGGAGAATGGTTTGCACATGACGATTTGTCATCCACCAAGCTGGCTTAAATTGATACTCCATGCACGTTAACTTTACATCGTCTTGGTTATTGTCGGACCAGTTTATCAAAGCTGAACAAAATTGTAGAGGGACAAATAAAAAGCCCCCGACTAACCGAGTTAGTAAGGGGCTTTGTGCGTCGTGCTTAATTTGGTTAAGACGTGTTAAGATTGCTCAGCTTCGTTGATTTTCTTCATAAAGAAATACACGTAGTACAGGCAAAGTACGATGACAACGCCCAAAATCCCAAAGGACAAAAATAACACTGGGTCAGAAAAAAAGTCTCTAAAGAATACGTTCATGGCGATGCCTCCTAAACTTGTCTATGGGCGTATCTTAGTAGAGCGGGTGGAGTCTATGCATGATCCGGATCAAGTTTCTTTTGTAGAAAAACGGTATCAGACGCAAGGCTTGATCTTGATCATAAAATCTACGCTAATTTTGCTTTTTGGCGATATGAGGCAAGTGGGATAAAAGCGCAACGCAAAGTTTAAGATGCACGTAAAAGGGCGGTTACAGAGTCGTTTTGTAAATATAGATCCAGATTATTTGGATGTTCAAACTGACTTAAATCGAGCGATTGGGCAACGTTTAGCAATTCGTGTTGTTGCACGCGCTCTGACGCGAGCTCAGCATTTAACATCAATTGTCGAGTGGTTTCATAGTCAGCGAAATGGGCATAGTTTGCTTTTAAGTGAGCACGGGCGGCACGTTGAGGATGTAGCAGGTGGGCGTCAGTATGCGAGCAGCATTGCATGAATGCATCGAGTGCCTCGAGGTCAACAGCAAATGCAATCGTTTCTAAATAACGCAGCAATAAGATCAGGTTTATATTTTTTCCGTTTTCATTTTGCTCGGCAAGTAAGGCTGACTGTACACCAGGTTTGGCGTACAGCGCACACGAAAACTGCCAAAAAGCGTCCTTGCAAAGTGGTGCTTTCATTACAATAACTCACCCGTTTGCTCAAAGTGCTGCTCTTTGCTTTCGAGCTCTTCTAATGCAAATAGGAGAGACTCTTCAACATCATTCAGTTCGGGCTTGAGCTTAGCCTGCTCGGCGAGCAGTTTAGTCAATTGTGCTTTATTCTCGTCGCTGTAAATATCGTTGTCAGCAAGTTGGTTTTCAACCACTGACAATGAAGCGGTGAGCTTGTCGAGTTTTGTTTCAAGCGTGGTTATGCTCTTTTTTAATGGCTGGATGTATTTACGAAATTCTGCTTCTAAACGCTTTTGTTCCTTACGGTTGGCATTGCTATTCGCTTTATCGTCTTGCTCTTCTCTTTTACTCGATTCGCGGTTTTGAGCGAGCAACCACTGATAATATGCATCTAAGTCATATCCGAACTGGGTGACTTCGCCGTTATCGACTAAATAGTATTCATCTGCGGTGTTTTTCAGCATGTGCCGATCATGCGATACAGTGACCATTGCCCCGTCAAAGCCTTGCAAAGCCATGACTAAGGCATGGCGCATTTCTAAATCTAAGTGGTTTGTTGGCTCATCGAGTAATAATAGGTTTGGGCGCTGATACACTAACATGGCTAATACTAAACGGGCTTTTTCACCACCAGAGAACGGTGCCACAGGCTCAAGGGCTTTGTCGCCATTGAAAGCAAAACCCCCTAAAAAGTCGCGTAGTAGTTGCTCACTGGCTTTTTCATCAAGTCGTTGTAAATGAGTAATCGCACTGGCTTGAGGGTCGAGAGATTCAAGTTGATGTTGAGCGAAATAACCAATTTTTAAACCTTGGTGTTGAAAAACGTCGCCTGCCTGTGGGGAAAGTTCACCTGCCAGGAGTTTAATCAAGGTCGATTTACCCGCACCATTTCGGCCGAGTAATGCGATACGACTACCAGGCACTAAATTGAGTTTGATACGGTGCAGAATCGTTCTATCACCGTAGCCCGCTTGCGCTTGGTCGAGAGACATAAGAGGGTTTGGCAATGTTTCAGGATCGCGAAACTCGAAATTAAATGGAGAATCGGCATGCGCTGGGGCGAGTTTTTCCATACGCTCAAGGGCTTTCACACGGCTTTGGGCTTGCTTGGCTTTACTGGCTTTCGCTTTAAAGCGCGTAATAAACTGCTCAAGGTGCGCAATGGTTGCTTGTTGTTTTTCAAACAGTGATTGTTGCTGCGCCATACGCTCAGCTTTTTGACGTTCAAATTGCGAGTAGTGACCTTTGTAGACATTGATCCGATGCTGGTCGATATGCCAGATCTGGTCAACAACGGCATCTAAAAATTCGCGATCGTGTGAAATAAGCACGAGCGTACCAGTGTAAGCACGTAAAAAACGCTCTAGCCAGTATACCGCGTCTAAATCTAAGTGGTTGGTTGGTTCATCCAGTAGCAGCAAATCCGCATCGCGGATCAGTGCTTGGGCTAAGTTAAGGCGCATACGCCAGCCGCCCGAAAACGAGCTGACCGGCAGCGGAATTTGTTCGTTGTTAAAGCCCAGACCATGTAATAACTCCCCGGCTTTTGCTTCGATACTGTAGCCTTGCATGTGCTCAAGTTGCTGGTGGATTTTGGCTTGCTTTGCGCCATCGCCTCGTTGCTCCGCTTCGCGCAGCGCGATACGACAGGCATAATACTCTGGATGACCTTGTAAAACGTAATCGATGGCACTTAACTCTAAGGCTGGCGTTTCTTGCTTGACGGACGCAATAGACCAATCTTTAGGAATAGAATAATTTCCCGAATCGAGGTGAAGCTCCCCCTTTAACAAGGCAAATAGTGTGGATTTACCGCAGCCATTTGCACCTACCAAGCCAACTTTATGTTCTGGGAATAACGTAGCACTGGCTTCTTTTAAAAGGGTTTTTCCGCCTCGTAGGAGTTCTATTTCATTAAGATGGATCATAACGCTCGATTCGCTATTTTAATTGTGAAGATTTTAACACGGAAAATGGAGAGCTCTATACCTATTCATAACGTAAATGCGGTAAAATAGTGTGCAGTATTTGAGTTAAATCCTACTTTGATTCGTAATGCTAAGATGAATAGTAAGTAGGAGCACTAGGGGGCAGGTTTGAAACAGAAAAAGCGCTTTATTGCCGGGGCAGCATGCCCTGAGTGTAAAGAAGTCGATGGTATGATGCTTTATAAAGAGCATGACGTAGAAAAAGTTGAATGTATTCACTGCGGTCATATTATGGTGCAACCAGATAACGCCGTACAGGCATCAACGCGTCAATTCGAACAAGTGATAGGCGTATTTAAGCCAGAATAAGCAATTTAGGTTTTACTCGACAACAAAAGGCGCGACAGGCGCCTTTTGTTTTGCATTAATAGTGTGGAGGTGGTGGCTCTTGCGATGGGTGCATCATTGGGCTTTGCTGAGAGTCTTTAATTTTTTCTGCGAGTAACTCTAACTGACGCTGCATTTTTGCAAGACGTTGTTGATGAATTTTGAGTTCATCATTTAATACTTCAATCGTTTCATCTTGAAAGGCGATACGTTCTTCCAATTCGTTTACGCGTGTTTCTATGTTCGTCATGGCGTTATCTCTCTTTCAAAGCGCTCAAGCATGCCATTTGAGCTTTCACTGATAAGTGCGGTATCGTTATCGACAAATGCGGTGGCAAAAACCACGGCCGACTTGGGGCGAGACCCTTCTCTTGGTTCGACTTGCCAGATGGCGACTTTTTCTCCGCTTTGTACATCCCAAAGCGTCAGCATTCGGTTTGGCGTACCAGTGGCGAGTAAAGTACCCGCTTGGTTAAACGTAACAGCACTAAAAATTTTCTGGCGTGCAATATACTGCAATTGTGAGACTAAATCACCCGTTGTCAGTTGCCAAATACTGGCTTTTTTCATGCTATCTGCGGTAAATGCAAAACGGCCTTCAGGGTCAAGGGCGACTTTGGTAACACGTGAGGGGTGGTTGAAACGGTGTAACACTTGCCCGCTACGAGTGTCCCAAAAATAAGCCGAATAGTCATTGCCACCGGTGAGTGCAAAATAACCATTTGGGGAAAGGGCAATTGAGTTGATTTTTTCACTGTGTCCCATAAACTCGAGGCGACGGCCCTCCCAAAGATCCACAAAGACGACAATATTATCCGCTCGTCCATACAGTACATAGCGTCCTTGATTGCTGACAGCGATATCCCGAATCGTACTTTTGCTTACTTGATAATAGCCAAGGTTCTTACCAGTTTGTGTATCCCATAACGCAAACTCGGTATCTGTCGCGGTGACGGCGACTTGGTTGTCAAAAGAAAGTGCAACGCTGTGTACTAGATTTTGTTGGTTTTGAGTATGGTACCATTGAAAGCGTGAAATCTGATCGTGGTTATCCCATAGCAATACACCTTGGTTTGCACTGGATACCACACTGTATCGTCCGTCAACTGAAATAGCGGCCGCGTACGCACCTAAGTTAGCATGAGCTTGTTTCGACACAGCCGAACCGGGCAAGCTTTGTTCACTGCAACTTGTTAACGCCAAGGTCATCATAAAAATGAAAATATAGGTATTGATAAATGAACCTTTGTACATATATCAGGTCTATTCCGCCGTGCTAAAATCTGTCATGCGCCAATTCGCATAATTTAAGCCTATCACCATTGTGTTGTTTTAGCACGATTAAGGCGTTGTAGAATTGATTTGTCTATTTGGTATTAATACAGCGTCAATTCAGCTGCCATGCAGCAAAGTGAGCTTGAAAGATCAACAGGCCTTAGCGCATCGGATCGTGTAAAGTTGGTATTATTTGGCATATTCACAGTGAAATGATAATGTGAAGCCATCACATTCATTAATAAAACATTAACAAGAGAAATTTCATGAAACAAACGTTGAAACTGTCGCTAATTGCAGCTTCTGTGCTTGCACTCGCCGCATGTAATCAAAAAGCAGAAGAGAAAGTTGTTGAAGTAAAACTAGAAACTGAAGCGCAACAACAAGCATATGGAATTGGTGCATCGGTAGGTAACTTCCTACAAAAAGATTTAGCCGATAAAAAAGAGCTAGGTATTGAATTAGATCAAGCACTTTTGATGCGTGGTTTTGAAGATGCATTAGCTGGTAGCGCAAAACTCGATGAAGCGAAGATCCGTGAAGTATTAACGGCTTTAGATAGTACGGTACGTGAAAAACAGGCCGATTTCGCTAAAGTAGAAGCTGAAAAAAATAAAGCCGAAGGTCAAAAGTTTTTAACTGAAAACGCAACGAAAGAAGGCGTAACAACCACAGAATCTGGTCTTCAGTATGAAGTGCTTGTTCAAGGCGAAGGTAAAAAGCCAGCAGCGACAGACGTAGTACAAGTGCACTATAAAGGCACTTTGTTAGATGGTACTGAATTTGATAGCTCATATGCACGTAATCAACCAGCAACATTCCCGCTAAAAGGCGTGATTGCAGGTTGGACTGAAGGCTTACAATTAATGCCAGTTGGTTCTAAGTACCGTTTCACTATCCCGTCTGAACTTGCCTACGGCGAGCGTGATTTAGGTCGTATCCCATCAAACTCTACGTTGGTATTTGAAGTTGAATTACTTGAAATCCAAGAAGAAACAGAAGCAGCAGCAGAGTAATCTTTGCGCAGAAACAAAAAGGGGCCGTTTGGCCCTTTTTGTTTTTAACAACCGATACTTAGAGTTTATACTGTGGTGTGATTTGCATATAGGTTGTGGATCAATTCATCTTCTAATTCAAAACGAAGTTCTAACGCTTCGCCGAGTGTAGATAAATCACGATCGAAATCCGCAGACACCGACTCGTTTAACGCTTCGGCATATTTGTCGTTAAAATCTAACGCAAGATCGGTGCTTTCGGCGATACGAGGGTACAGTGCTTGAGCGAGTTTCAGGCTTTCAGGGCCTTTCTTCTCACATTGTTGCACTAAATCGTCGTAGATCTCGAAATGACCTGCAGACAAATAATCTAATAAAATCTGACAAAAGCTTTGTATTTGTGCGTGATCAGGTAATGCATGATCATTCTTATCGTATGGCGCACACCCAGCTACTTGGTAATACAAGACCAGAAGCTCTTGTCGTTCTGCTAGCCAATTATCAATTACGGAATGGCTGCCGCCCCATTGTGCTTGGGCTTCTTCTAAACGCGTAAGCATGGTGATCTCCTTAAGCGGGTTGTTTTCCTCTATAACAATGAAATTTTGGAAAAAGATCAATCACTTTTTCTTAATTTTGTACCTTGTTGATGCAAAGTTAATGATTTTAAAAGAAATAAAAAGTTTAGGAGAAACGAGGTTTGAATACGCGAAAATAAAAAACCACCCGAAGGTGGTTAAATTAATGCAGTTTAGCTTGTTAAAACAAGTAGTTATTATTCTTATTGAAGGTGTTTTTTTGTTATTTTTCTTTAACGCGGTGAAATTTATATCAAGGTTTTTGGTATGTTGCAAATAGTTTAATAGGGAGTTTCTGAAATTATTTTTTAAGTGATTGATGAATCTAACATTAATCTAGATCATGAAATGTTTGCCTTAAACGTCATCGAAAGGAGTTTTGCGTAGAGGCGTTCGGCAGATAATGATACAATTCTCAGAATTCATTTGTACAAAGGATCACCTACGCCATGAGCGAATTGAAAAACGATCGTTATTTACGTGCTCTGTTAAAACAACCCGTCGATGTCACGCCAGTGTGGATGATGCGTCAAGCAGGCCGTTATTTACCAGAATACCGAGCAACTCGTGCGCAGGCTGGTGATTTTATGAGTCTTTGCAAAAATGCTGAATTAGCATGTGAAGTAACATTACAACCTTTACGCCGTTTTCCACTCGATGCGGCGATCTTATTCAGTGATATTTTAACCATTCCGGATGCGATGGGACTAGGTTTGTATTTCGAAACTGGTGAAGGTCCTCGTTTTGAGCGTCCAATTAATAGCTTAGCGGATGTACAAGCGATTCCTCGTCTTGATCCAACAGACGAACTTGGTTACGTAATGAACGCAGTAAGTAAAATTCGTCGTGAGTTAAAAGGGGAAGTTCCATTAATAGGCTTTTCCGGTTCACCATGGACATTAGCGACGTATATGGTTGAAGGTGGCAGCAGCAAGGCATTTGGCAAAATTAAGAAAATGGCGTTTGCTGAACCAAAGACTCTGCATTTGTTACTCGATAAGTTAGCTGACTCAGTCATTGATTACCTTAATGCTCAAATTAAAGCGGGTGCGCAATCGGTGATGGTATTCGACTCGTGGGGCGGCGTATTAAGCCCGCGTGATTACAACGAGTTTTCACTGCAATATATGCACAAAATTGTAGATGGTCTAATTCGTGAAAACGACGGACGTAAAGTACCTGTGACCTTGTTTACGAAAAATGGTGGGCAGTGGATCGAGAAAATTGCGGCGACAGGTTGTGATGCAGTTGGTTTGGATTGGACAATTGATATTCGTGATGCGCGTCGTCGAGTTGGCGATAAAGTGGCACTTCAAGGGAATATGGATCCATCGATGTTGCATGGTACGCCAGAGCGTATTCGTGAAGAAGTACAGCACATTCTAGACGGATTTGGTCATGGCACAGGTCATGTATTTAATTTAGGCCACGGTATTACGCCAGACGTCGATCCTGAAAATGCGGGTGTGTTTATTAACGCAGTGCATGAGTTCAGTGCAAAATATCACAAATGAGTAGTTGATTGAAAAGGGCTCTAAGGCCCTTTTTTGTGTGTGTTAATTACACAGACGGTTAAGGCCGTTAAGTGCGGCAACGCGATAAGCTTCGGCCATTGTTGGGTAGTTAAATGTCGTGTTGACAAAATACTCCACGTTATTACCATCATCTTTTTGCTCCATAATGGCTTGACCGATATGGATGATTTCAGAGGCGCGCTCACCAAAGCAATGAACGCCAAGAATTTCTTTGGTTTCTGCATGGAACAAGATTTTCAAACTGCCGACTTCGGTTCCTGTGATTTGCGCGCGAGCGAGGTGTTTAAATTGCGCACGTCCCACTTCGTAAGGTATTTTGGCAGCCGTAAGTTCTTGTTCGGTTTTGCCAACGGAGCTCATTTCTGGAATGGTGTAAATCCCAGTCGGAATATCAATGATCAGTTTTTCATCGCAGCAACCACGAATAATCGCATCCGCGGCAATTCGACCTTGATCAAAGGCGGCACTTGCAAGGCTTGGATAACCAATCACATCACCGACGGCATAAATGTTGTCAATCTGTGTTTGATAAGCTTGATTTACTTTTAATTGGCCGCGACCATCCGGTTTTAGACCCACGGATTCAAGATTAAGTGTATCGGTATTACCGGTTCGACCATTGGCAAAGAGCAAGCAGTCGCCTTGAACTTTTTTACCGGATTGAAGGTGTAAAATTACACTGTCATCTCGCGTTTCTACTTTGGCAAACTCTTCGTTGTGACGGATCACTATGCCGCTATTCCAAAAGTGATAACTCAGAGAATCGGAGATCTCGTCGTCCATAAAGGCCAGTAAGCGCTCTCGTGTGTTGATTAAATCGACTTTCGCACCTAACCCTTTAAAAATGGAGGCATACTCACAACCAATGACCCCTGCACCGTAGATCATAATGCGCTTAGGATCGTGCTCTAAGCTTAAAATCGTGTCGCTGTCATAGACACGAGGATGGTTAAAATCGATGTCTTTTGGCCTATAAGGGCGAGAGCCAGTTGCAATGACGACGACAGGCGCAGTGATGAGTTCAAATGAACCATCATCATGAGCCACTTTAACGGTGTACTTGTCGACAAAGCTTGCGTCGCCTTGATACAAGGTAATGCGGTTTCGCTCATAAAAACTACTACGCAAACTCGCTTGCTTGCCAATGACATCGCTAGCATGGTGCAGGATATCGGAAAACGTCATGCGATGATTGCGATCAGCGCTACGATAAAATGGACTCGCTTTGTATTCAATAAAACGACTGACAGAATGACGCAGTGCTTTTGAGGGAATGGTTCCCCAATGCACACAGCCACCACCAACAGCTTGCAATCGCTCAATGACCGCGACGCGTTTATTGCGCTTTGATAGATTCATTGCGGCGCCTTCACCGCCTGGGCCTGTGCCGATGATGATAGCGTCGTATTGAAAATGGGGTTTTGGTGTATCAGCAGTGTGTTCTGCTGGTGGATTTGGTTTTGCCACAGCCTCTCCTTATAACTAAGTCGAGGCTGAAGCAGGCAGCAGATTAAGCTGCTGCTTTAAGCAGCCTCGCATTGAGTGCAAGCCAAGCTTGTTTTTGTGCTTGGAATGCTTGCTCGAGCTCTTGATATTGTTTTAGTAAAGCATGTTTATCGCATTGCGCTAACATGGCATTTTTCTTTGCTTCTAAAAGCTGTTTTTGCACGGAGCAAAAGCCCTGCAGTTTTTTTAGAAGTATTTCATACTCTTGGTGTAACAATGTAAGCTTATCTTGCGCTAAAGGCAATTTTGCTAAGCGTACTTGTGTTTTATTTAATAGCGTTTCTGCTTTGGCACGTTCAATACGTTCAACAGGCGTACGTTTAAGTTTACTGGCCAATCCCATAAACGCCATTACACGGATCATCCATTTGGTTGGATCGTAGTGATACCACTTTATCCCATTTCGATAGTCACTGGCGAAAATGTGGTGAAAGTTATGATATCCCTCGCCATAAGTGAACAACGCCAAAAAGCCGTTATCACGTGCCGTGTTTTTCTCGGTATAAGGGCGTGAACCCCAAATATGTGCCACTGAATTGATGAAAAACGTAAAGTGTTGGCTAAGCACTAAGCGCAGTAAGCCAGCTAAAAGTAACATGCCTATCACATCACCAAGCATAACACCCAGTAAAAGCGGAATACCGATGTTCGTCAATAAGACTAATTTCATATAGTGACGATGTTGCCACATCACCACCTCGTTTTTTTGTAGGTCACGGGCATTACTGTAGTCGCCGTATTTTTCGCCTTGATAATCACGTAGCATCCAACCAATGTGACTAAACCAAAACCCGTTTGTAGCAGCGTAAGGGTCTTTAATCGGATCGTCGACATGACCGTGATGAACACGGTGATCGGAACTCCAATGGAGCGCGCTGTTTTGCAATGCAAATGCACCGCCAAGAGCAAAAATGACTTGGATCACAGGATGGGCATCATAGGCTTTATGTGCCCATAATCGATGATACCCTGCTGTAATCGATAAACCGGCGTAAAACATACAGGCCACAAAGGCTATCCAAGTGGATACCTCATAACCATAAGTGACTCCATACCATGGCACAAGTGTAACAGCGGTTAGAAACGTTAAGCTAAAAAAGAGGACGTTGGTCCAGATAATAGGTGCTTTTTTCATGTCGGTAAAATTTCAGCGTACATATGTACGCTAAAATAGTAGGAAAGTCGATTGTAGTCAATGATAGCGCAGAGAAATACTGCATGAAGTGGTCGACTTTTGATCTAAATTAAAGCACGAGAATGACCTTTAACAGGTATTGCTTGTATGACCAAAGAACCTTTGCTTTAATTTGCCTCTTGCGTTTATGGTTCATTGACGCAGGTTTTACGATTTGACATCGATTAGGGGAAAATAATGTCTGGTATTCGTGCTCAACAAAAACAAAAGACGCGAGAAGCACTGATCAGTGCTGCGTTTAATCAATTGAGCGCCGATCACAGTTTTTCTAATTTGAGTTTGCGTGAAGTTGCACGTGAAGCTGGAATTGCACCAACGTCGTTCTATCGTCATTTTAAAGACATGAATGAACTTGGTTTAACGATGGTAGATGAGGCGGGCCTTACTCTGCGTCAATTAATGCGCCAAGCGCGTAGACGGATCGCGAATGGCGGCAGTGTTATCCAAACTTCGGTACACACGTTTATGGAGTTTATCGATACCTCAAGTAACCAATTTCGACTTTTACTGCGTGAGCGCTCTGGAACTTCTAAAGCGTTTCGTGCGGCAGTAGCACGGGAAATCCAGCACTTTATACTTGAACTTGCACATTATTTAGAAACGGAAACTCATTGTGAAGCGAATCATGCTTACATGCAGGCCGAAGCAATGGTAACGCTGGTTTTTCACTCCGGTGCAGAAGCCCTTGATCAAGATTTAGTGCAACGTAAAGAATTGACAGAACGTTTAATTTGGCAATTACGTTATATCGCAAGAGGTGCTGGGCATTATGGTGGCGCGACGAATCATGCCTAGTTAAAAAAACCGTAAAAAATTTGCGGTTTTTTATGAAAAACAATTCTGCCAGTTCACAAGCACATATACTCTTCATTATGCATCACTTTCTTTTGATTTGAATATTCTATTCATTTAATTGTTTTTATTTTTAGAAAAAATGCTGCAACTGAACTAGCAGTCCTAGTTTGTTGAATTTTTTATGCTTGATCTTGGTTTTTGGTCCATGATAAAACAAGGGCAATTCATCGACAGGAACTAACTTAATGCAAATGTTCACACTCGTGTCATTACTACTCAATCTGATTCTGCTTAAGTGCAGGAGCGGGGCGTAGGTGCGCATTAAGCAACCACATTACAACCCCCGCTACTGCGGGGGTTTTTTTATTTTTGGAATGAGGAAAAAGGTATGCAGGATAAGGTTTGGATCTTTGATACCACATTGCGAGATGGTGAGCAGGCATTAAAAGCGAGTCTCACAGAATCCGACAAACTGCAATTAGCACATGCGATTAGTCGTCTTAATGTCGACGTGATGGAAGTCGGCTTTCCGGTGTCCAGTCCAGCAGATTTTCGAGCTGTTGAGCGGATCGCAAGCGAAGTAAAAGGCCCGATTATCTGTGGTTTAGCGCGTGCTGTTGCAAAAGACATCGAAGCGTGTGGTGAAGCATTAAAGCGCGCAGAACAACGCCGTATTCATACCTTTATCGCAACCAGTCCGCTGCATTTACAGCACAAGCTAAGAGTGAACCTTGAACGCGCCACTGAGATGGCGGTGAAGTCAATTCAACTAGCACGCAATTACACCGATGACGTTGAATTTTCGTGCGAAGATGCAGGTCGTACACCCCATGATGATTTATGCAAAATCGTCGAAGCAGCAATTAATGCGGGTGCATCCACGATCAATTTACCGGATACAGTAGGGTATGTTACCCCCGATGAATATGCCGCGATGGTTTACCATTTGCGTAACAATGTGCCGAACATAGATAAAGCACGCTTAAGTGTCCATTGCCACAATGATTTAGGTCTTGCAGTAGCAAACTCGATTGCTGCGGTGCAAGCGGGGGCTCGTCAAATCGAGTGCACGGTCAATGGTATTGGTGAACGTGCAGGTAATTGTTCATTGGAAGAAATTGCCATGATCATCAAAATGCGCCAAGACCACCTAAAGGTACACACTAATATCCGCAGCGAGGAGATTTATCGCGCCTCGCGTCACGTGTCGAAAATTTGCAACATGCCAGTGCAACCTAATAAAGCAATTGTTGGAGAAAATGCGTTTGCACACAGTTCAGGTATTCATCAAGACGGCGTGTTAAAAGCGCAAAATACGTATGAAATTATGTCGCCAGAAAGCGTTGGCGTGCCAAGTAATCAATTAAACATGACGTCGCGTTCTGGCCGCCATGTTATAGAACATCGTTTGTCTGAGTTAGGTTACCAAAAAAGTGACTATGACATGGACAGTTTATACGAAAGCTTTTTAGCCTTAGCCGACCAAAAGGGGACGGTGTATGACTATGACTTAGAAGCGATGATTTATTTCAATCAAATTAAAGACACAGACGAGCATTATCAGTTGCAGTTCGTGAATTCAACGTCGAACTCTCAGTCAGTCGCCAGTGCTACTGTCGGCATGAATATCGGTGGTGTTATGCGCCAAGAAGCAGCAACCGGCAATGGTCCGGTTGAAGCATCATTTCTAGCGATTGAACGCTTAACGAATATGGGTGTTGAATTGATCGAATACAACTTAGACGCAACCGGTCAAGGCGTAAGTTCGCTTGGACAAGTAGACATTATTGCCAAATATGATGGCCATCAATATCACGGTGCTGGTCTCGCTGCCGACATCGTTGAAGCGTCTGTTCGTGCCCTTATTCGAGTTTACAACTTAATTTATCGAGCACAGCAAGTGTCCGATCTAAAACAACAAAGGAAAGCAGGATGAGCCAACCAAGTTACCAAGTCGCGGTGTTGCCAGGTGATGGCATCGGCCAAGAAGTGATGGCTGCAGCAGAGCAAGTATTAGCGGCAGTTAGTCAAAAGTTTCATTTTACTTTGCAGCTTGATCATCAGCTCGTCGGTGGCGCAGCAATTGATGCACATGGTGAAGCATTGCCTGCACCAACACTGCAAGCATGTGAGAACGCCGATGCGATTTTATTTGGCTCAGTTGGCGGTCCAAAATGGGAGCATTTACCCCCACATCAACAACCTGAGCGCGCGTCTTTATTGCCATTGCGCAAGCATTTTGGTCTTTTTTGTAATTTACGCCCTGCACAGTTATTGCCTGCTCTTAGCGCAGCTTCGCCACTTCGAGCGGATATTAGCGCAAAAGGGTTTGATATTTTATGTGTACGTGAGCTGACCGGTGGCATTTACTTCGGCGAAAAAGGCCGAGAGGGTCAAGGTGCAGAAGAGGCTGCATTTGATACCCAACGTTATTCTCGGCAAGAAATTGAGCGTATTGCTCGTTTTGCCTTTGAAGCAGCTCGTCTGCGCAGTAATCGTGTTACGTCGGTTGATAAAGCAAACGTATTGGCATCGAGTGTGTTATGGCGTGAAGTGGTGATTGAGGTAGCGAAAGATTACCCGGATGTTACTTTATCACATATTTATATCGATAATGCGGCAATGCAGCTCGTTAAGCAGCCAAGTCAGTTTGATGTATTACTGTGTGACAATTTATTTGGTGACATTCTCTCGGATGAGTGCGCCATGATAACGGGCTCAATGGGGTTATTGCCTTCTGCAAGTGTGAACCAATCTGGTTTTGGTTTGTATGAACCGGCGGGTGGCTCTGCACCTGATATCGCAGGAAAAGGCGTGGCTAATCCAATCGCTCAGATCTTAAGTGCAGCGCTAATGTTGCGTTATTCTTTAGGCCAAGATGAAGCTGCTCGCTGTATTGAGAAAGCGGTAGCAGAAGCGGTGGCATCAGGTGTGGGTACACCTGATATCTATCCCAAAGCAGGGTATACCACGTTAGATGTTGCACAGGCGATTGTGCAACGTATTGCGTAATTCAGTACAGTGAGGAAGTAGCAAGTGGCAAAAACCTTATACGATAAAATTTGGCAAGCGCATGTTGTCGCACAAATTAATGCACAAACAGATCTGTTGTACGTAGACCGTCATCTCGTACACGAAGTAACGTCTCCTCAAGCTTTTGCAGGCTTGCGCGAACAAGGCCGTAAAGTCCGTTGTCCAGACAAAACGTTTGCAACGATGGATCATAATGTCTCGACAAAAAGCCGCTCGCTTGACGCGGCTAGCGACGTATCGCGCAATCAATTGATGGCGCTAGCAGAAAATTGTGCTGAATTTGGTATTCAATTGTATGACTTAAACTCCATTAATCAAGGTATTGTGCATGTCATGGGGCCAGAATTGGGCGTCACATTACCCGGAACAACGATCGTGTGTGGTGATAGCCATACGTCCACACATGGTGCATTTGGTGCATTAGCGCACGGCATTGGTACGTCAGAGGTCGAGCATGTGTTGGCGACACAAACTCTACAACAGAAAAAAGCTAAATCATTAAAGATTGAGGTGAATGGTCAATTACGCCCGACGGTGACTGCAAAAGACTTGATTTTAGCGGTAATTGGTAAGTTAGGCACTGCTGGTGGTACAGGGTATGTCGCGGAGTTTTGTGGCGCTGCAATAGAAGCGTTATCGATGGAAGCACGGATGACGCTGTGTAACATGAGTATTGAAATGGGCGCGAAGGCTGGGTTAATTGCCCCTGACGAAACGACGTTTGCCTACCTTGAGGGGCGTCCTTTTGCACCAAAAGGCGAAGCTTTCGTCCAAGCAGTAGAGTATTGGCGTACGTTGCGATCAGACGCTGAAGCCGTTTTTGATCACGTTGTAACGCTCCATGCTGATGACATTCAACCACAAGTGACGTGGGGAACCAGCCCAGAGCAAGTCATTGGCATTAATGATTGTGTGCCAAACCCAGATTTAGAGCCTGATTTAATCAAAGCTGATGCGATGCGTAATGCACTTAAGTATATGGGGCTTGAAGCAGGGCAAAAGCTAAGTGACGCGAAGGTTGATACGGTGTTTATTGGTTCGTGTACTAATAGTCGTATTGAAGATTTGCGTGCTGCGGCAAGTATTGTAAAAGGTAAAAAAGTGGCTACTGGGGTAGAGGCGTTAGTTGTACCAGGTTCGGGATTAGTCAAGCAGCAAGCGGAACAAGAAGGATTAGCTGCAATCTTTATGGACGCAGGATTTGAGTGGCGAGAACCGGGTTGCTCTATGTGTTTGGCAATGAATGACGATCGATTAGGGGCTGGCAAACGCTGTGCATCGACATCAAATCGTAATTTTGAAGGTCGTCAAGGTCGCGGAGGCCGTACGCATTTGGTCAGCCCGGCTATGGCAGCGGCAGCGGCAATTGCGGGCTACTTTACCGACATTCAAGGAGAAGCAGTATGAGTATCTATCATAAAGGGCTAGTTGCACCGCTAGATAAAAACAACGTAGATACCGATCAGATCATTCCAAAGCAATTTTTAACTTCGACCAGTCGAGATGGTTTTGATGCTGCTTTGTTTTATGACTGGCGTTATTTAGACAATGGTGAGTCAGATCCGCAATTTGTTTTGAACTACTCGCAATATCAAGGAGCGAGCATTCTATTAACGCGAGACAACTTTGGTTGCGGTTCATCGCGAGAGCACGCGCCTTGGGCGTTAAAACAATACGGGTTCACTGTGATTTTGGCGGAGAGTTTTGCAGATATCTTCTTTAATAACTGCTCGAATAACCAAATGCTGTGTATTGCACTGACGGCTAGTACTTTAGATGCGTTATTTGCGTTGACGCAAAGCCATAAACAGCTTGCTATTGAGGTTGATTTAGAAAATCAGCAATTGCGTTCGGCTGCGTTTGAGCCCATTGACTTTGAGGTTCGTGCTGACATTAAAGCAAGATTGCTAAGTGGTTTGGACTTTATAGGTGAAACCGAGCAATTAAATGAGGCGATCACCATTTACGAGCAAGCACTCGCAAGTCAAAAACCATGGCAAGAGCCCTGGCGTTAAGCTTAAGTTATTCAAGTTTAATCGCAATCTAATACCAAACAAGCCAAAGAAGTTTTACTCTTTGGCTTTTGTTATTCAGGAACCGTATTATGAAAGCAGTTATTGCGGCCAGTTTCGTATTAACGAGCATATCGGCAATCGCTCGTCCGGCGCCTTTAGTGTCTATTCCAACACACGATGCCTTCTTCAATCATATAGCCAAATTATGCGGCAAAGCGTTTGAAGGAAAGGTCAGTGTTGATAACCAAGGGCCAAGTAATTTTGTTACCGCAAAATTGGTGATGCATGTCCGTCGTTGCAATGAGCGAGAACTGCAAATCCCTTTTCATGTTGGCAGTGATGCTTCGCGCACTTGGATCCTGACTAAAACGGGTAGTGGTCTCAGTTTAAAACACGATCATCGCCATGAAGATGGCACTGATGACGTTTCAACGATGTATGGTGGTCATACGTTGGACGCCGGTTTCGATAATGTACAATCGTTTCCAGCCGACCAATATTCAAAAGAACTTTTTGTGACAAACGGCATTCCACAATCGATGGGCAACACGTGGCAAATGTTTGTTTATGAGAAAACGTTTACGTACCGTATGGTAAGAGAAGGCCGAGAATTTCGTGTGGATTTTGATTTAACGGCACCAATAACACCACCAGGTGCACCTTGGGGCTATCAGGATTGAGTTGGAAATTGACTGGGTGCCGAGCAACGCACCCAAACGAGTAACTTCGGTTTTAACGGGCGGATAGGTTGGGTAAAGCGCTCAAAATCTTGGATCCCATTTTTAATTGTGAGCACAGGCTCCTTGTCGCCACATAGGGTAGCTGCGTGACGCAATAAAAACGTACTTTGTTGTTGAAAATGCGCATAGCTGTCGCTGTCGATGCTGAGTATGAAACTCTCGTCAGAAAAACGAGTCTGACTATAATGTACTTGATGATCAAAATCGTACAAGCGCTCAGGTTGACCAAGCGGCACGGAGGCTATCGTACAACCACTTCCTAAGACACTAAGACCAAGCAAAAGCAATAAAGTGATATACGGCATTGGTTTTCCTTGGATGAATTAATAATACTTAAGTTTAGCGTACTTAAGCTGGAGACTACATGCTGGTAAAAATAAAAAACTGGTTACTGGGTGATGAGCGTCAATCCGGTATCCCAAAACATGATTTTAATTTAGCGCTGGGCGCGTTACTCGTAGAGATTATGCAAGCTGATCAGCAGTTGCAACCGCAAGAGCAAGCGTTGGCAATTAAGTTATTAAAAACACGATTAAACCTCTCTGAGCAAGAAGCAAATACCTTGCTTGAGGAGGCAACGAGCCACGTTGAAAATGCGATTGACCTATATGCATTTTCAAAGGCGGTTAATAATCAAACGA
Source organism: Pseudoalteromonas luteoviolacea B = ATCC 29581 (assembly GCA_000333235.1). GTDB lineage: Bacteria > Pseudomonadota > Gammaproteobacteria > Enterobacterales > Alteromonadaceae > Pseudoalteromonas > Pseudoalteromonas luteoviolacea_D. Next base: position 20,377 of record CAPN01000006.1, read on the forward strand.
GCAGCGAAGAGCGCATTGAAATCCTTACTTTACTCTGGCAAATGGCCTTAGCAGATGGTGAAGTAGATAACCACGAAGAACACTTGATCCGTCGAATTGCGGGTTTATTGTATGTGACACACGAAGATTTTATTGTGGCCAAGTTACGCGCCCAGAAAACATAGGCCTTCGTACTTTTTTGCAAAAAATAGGGGGGAAAGAATGGTCGGCATAGCAGGATTTGAACCTGCGACCCCTGACACCCCATGACAAGAAAGGTCGTTTTCTATCAATAACATACAAGTAATAGTCTTTATATTTCATATAGTTGATATAATCTGAAACTTTTGGAAATTTCCCATTTTTTAGCTATAGTGGTGACATATCGGTGACACGGAAATTTAGCTAAATGTCAGTAAAAACAATTACCCAAAAGCGATTAAGTGAGTTTTTAGGCAGCGCAGGCGAGCGCGATAAACTGAGTTGGGAAGGAATACAGGGTTTTTACTTTATAAAGTTAAAGTCAGGTGGAGCTTGGCGGTTGCGTTATACCGACCTAACAGGCAAGAGAAGAGATGCCACAATAGGGGATCACAATTTACCACCAGCAAAAGCTCAAGAGATTGTCTTAGAGTGGCGAGCAAAGCTAAATCAAGGTGTCGACCCTTTAGGCCACAAACAGCAACTTGCTGAACAAAAGCGACAAGCAGTGCAAGAAGCACAGGCAAAACGACATATTCAAACAGGGGTGTTCTTCAAAGACATTTACTCACCGTACAAAATAAAGAATTACAGGCGCGGAAATGAAACCTTGAGCGGGATAGCTCGCAACTTTGAACACTTGTTTAGTAGGGATATGGATAAAATAGCCCCTGCTGATATTTTAGCGTGGTACAACAAACGCAGAGCAAAGGGAATTATGAGAAGTAGCCTTGTTCGTGACTATGGCGCGTTTAAAGCTATGTTGAACTATGCGACCCGCTCAGATAGCGTGAACATCAAGCCTGTATTAGATTCTAACCCACTCAAGAATTACAACCTCCCACAACTGACCATTGAAGAACGAGACGCCTTAGAAGAGCACAGAGAAGCTCTAAACGCGAAGCGTGACATATTTAGCCAGCAGGATAAAGACGGGATTGCCAAAGGGCTTTATGAATACGCTGAACAGCTCAGAGAACAAAGGCGCTCAAGCCGTATACACGGTAAAGCACATTTAGCAGACCTAGATAAAGTCACTTACCCGCATTGGTTTATTCCATTTTGCCATATTGCCCGTTTAACAGGGATGCGACCCGCAGACATTTACGCTTTGAAATGGGAAAACTTGCACTATAACGAGTTGGCTAAAAAGACAACACTGGTATTCATACCATCAAAAACCAAAAAAGCCGAAAATAGTAAAAAGGTTAAGTTCCCAATAACGGGGGAGTTAAAAGCTATTTTTGAGCTGTGGGCAGAACAAAATGGTAAGCCAATAAATGGCCTGATATTTAAGTCAGAGCGAACGGGACGGACAATTGAACGTAAAGCCCACTTAACCCATTGGAAGCACGTAAAGCGCTTAGGTGGTGTTAGCGCTGATTTGGAGTTCTATTCCTTCCGTCATAACTTTATATCTTCGCTGGTGGTGCGTGGAGTGCCTGTGCTTACTATTGCGGGGTTAGTTGGTCACGCTGACGGGTCTATGATTGCTGAAAACTATCTCAGACATGATGAATCCAATACCGCACACATAATTGAAGCATTGAGTGAGAGTTGGGAAATAGAAACGGAAAGGCGAAACCAAATTATCATTGATGCTTGAACATCGTATTGGTTTGTGACAGCTTGGTTCAGGGTTTAGGTAAGTTTAAATTTCATCCAAAAGGAGAAGGATATGGTTGGTTATATTTTTTTATGGGCAATATGCGGAGTTGTAGCTGCGATTATAGCATCAGGTAAGGGGCTTGGCGCTGGGTTATGGTTCGTTATCGGATTACTGCTAGGGCCTTTCGGGGTTTTATGTAGTCTATTTGTGAGCAAAAATAACGAGAAGCTGCAAAATCAAGCTTTAGCTGTTGGCGAACTAAAAAAATGCCAATTTTGCGCGGAGCTTATTAAGGGTGAAGCCAATATTTGCCGATTCTGCAATCGAGAGCAAGAGGAGCTACAAGAAGCTGTCCATAAGACCATGGGTTCTATACATAAAAAGCTGCAAGACGCGATTAGTAATAGTGATGTGTTGTTAGTAAAGCAGTTGCTAGATGATGGGTTAGACCTATCTACTAACGACCAAGCTTTCGAACATCTTGAATATGCAAAACTACATAAGAACGAAGAAATTATTAGTTTGCTAGAAAATGCCAGCTCTCATTGATTTTGACTTGCTCTTTCTGCTTTGAGGGATTTTTGGAATGAGATACAAAAATGCAAAAATTTGGATACAAGAAAGAGACAGTCACAGCACTAAGCGTGATTTAATGACAATAATGTATGGAGATTTTGGGCACCTCATAACTATTACTTTCGAAAACGGAACTAAAAAAAATTATTTCGGGTTTCAAAACTGGTTAGAAGAAGAAATTAAACCGTGTTTTGATGCTAGAGATTTTGAACCTTTGAAATTTGCGCTACGTGAGGGGTATTGGAAAGAAATAGAGAAATATCCAATAGGCAAAGAGTTAATTGAAACCCTTATCGGTGAGAGAAGTAGACCCAGAGGCGCTCCCAAAAAATCACCCCAAGAATTAGAAAGACAAGCTTTGAAAATACATTACTGGGTAAACTACTTCATAGGCTATGGCTACCCGATAAGCACATCTATCGAATCACAAAAAGCAGGGGAAAATGCTTTTAACGAAGCGAGTAAAAAAGTTAAATGGTTAAAAGTAGATGGTAGGCTAGGGGAGAAAACCGTTAGAGATATTTATTACAATCCTCCTAAAAAGTTGGTCAGTCTTGGTAAATTCGCAAGCATTCAATGGCAACTGGAAGGAGTGAATGCTCGCTTGCAAGAGTTTGCTATTAAGTATCCTAATCATAGCAAAGACGAGCTGGTAAAGTATGCTGTAGAGTTTTACTCGGGGCTCACAAGTAAACACCCATCTTTGAATCTAAATATGTGGAGTGATGATATGGAGGAGCTTTTCTATGGGCTTCTGGATGACTCGCATTTCTAAATAAATAGGCGATTAAAATGTAAAGGAATGGAGCTGATCAAACTTTTAATATTTGAATAGAGCGATTGATATTGCTCTAAATTTCAATTTATTAAGAGGTCACTCAACATGAACGTCACACAAAACCTACGTTTAAAAGACGCTGCAAGCTATTTGGGCGTTTCTCTATGTACTCTTTGGCGCTTGGAAAATTCAGAGCCAAGCTTTCCTAAGAAAATCCGTTTAACACCCCGTTGCTGCGTTTACCGCAAAGCTGATCTTGATACGTATTTAGAATCAAAGGCGGGGGTGTGATTATGAATAATCTTAATCCGCTAATTGCTTTGGTTAAAGCTGCGCCTATGGAATACATACCAAAAGTAGGCACTCAAGCGCATAAGTTATTAACTGTATTAGCAGTAGATGGTACAGCTAAAAGAGCTGAACTGGCACTAGACCCTCTATTTGGTGAAAACCTGCGCTCACCTCTTCAGAAATTAGAGGGGGATCAATTTGGGCACTGGCTAATACACAAAGTCGACGGTGTGTTGACGCTTGATCCTAAGCATTTATCAGGTGATCCCGAATTAGATGCCGCAGCCAGAAGAGAAAGGCGAAGTAAGCTAAAAGATAAATCGCACAAAGACGCTGTTAATGGGCGAAAGCGCGAGCCTAAAGCTTTTGAGGAGTCGACGGAAGCTAGAAAGGCGTACCTCAAAGGATTGGGGAAAGCGGCAAATGATAGCGAAACGGAAGAGTAGGGAATTAAATTGCTAAGCAAAGTTAATTTAAAACCCTACTGAGATTTGATTTTGCTGGTGGAGTGCGACCAAACATCACCACCAGCTTTCAAGAATACTGGATATTAGTGTTTATTTGCAATGTTAGTGTTTGCTTACTTCTTAAAGCTCTTTAAGTAAGGGTTAAATTTCCTGAAATACTAAATCTGGTTTTTTACCCTAATTAATAGCAGGTAGTACCTAGTTAGTCGCATTAATGGTGATAGGGATAAGGTTAGCAAACACTAGCTTCTTGCTAGGTAATTAATAATATCCTTCTGGTGAGTTACTCGAAGTGTATAAGACAATAGCCTCGCATGTTGAAGTGAATGGTCATTATTGGGAAGTGAATGGTCATTATAGTGGTATCTATTTAGAAATGGCTAGAAAGATGATTGCTCAGGTCTTGGCAATGCTCTCATATCACAGCAAGGTTCTTTTGATTCGTTTCGACTTACACGTATATGAATACACAGATAGAAACGAGCTGATAACTAAATTTAACCGCATTCTGTTTAAATGGTTAAAAAGTCATTACGGCTTAAAGCGTATTGGTTTTATATGGTGCCGTGAGATTGAAACGGCTAAGAAGCAACATTATCACTATGTATTGATGGTAGACGGTCACAAAGTTAGACATCCAATTGAAATTCTACTTAAGGTTAAGGATGTTTGGGATAATCATATACAGGGGTTTGAATATACCCCACAGGATTGTTACTACAATATTAGACGCGATTATTTGGATTCTATTCAAGAGGCGGTCTATCGCGTTTCATACTTAGCTAAGGGGAGAGGTAAAAAGAAAAAGCTCGCCCAAACAAAAAGCTATGGAACGAGCAGATTGAAACCAAAAGAAGAACTTGAATAGACACAACAAAACAGGATCAAGTTACGACTTGTTTGCCATACCTCAAAGCCCTGAAATGGGCTTTTTTCTTGAACATTTAAAACAAGACAATTACTGTTAGTGAAAACCAAAAACGATAAGGGAATATCTATGGCAACTAAAAAGTGCAAACACTGTTACTGTGATATTGATAAACGAGCGTCTAAATGCCCGAAATGCGGCAGCTCTCAAGGGGCGAAGCACTATAGTTTGGGTAAGCTAATCGTTTTACTTGTGTTTGGCTTTTTCATTTATAGCCAGTTTACTGAAGAGTCAGGGCAAGAATCTAACCAAGCCGCATCTATTCCACAGATAACTGAAAGACACCAAGCATTTAAAGATCGACTTATGATTGATACACATACAATCAAAGATGCTATGTGGTCTAATCCTTACTTGCTAAAAGTAGGTGTAATTGATGATGGTACTATCAGGAATGGTTTTGCCTCCTACGTCTGTACAGAGCTGAATCAACAAGGCTTCAAAGGGCAGGGTATTTCAGTTCAGGTTATTGATATTGTGAAACTGACTCAAGAAAACAGTTGGGTTCAGTTAGGCGTAGCTCGTTGCGGGTAATTACGGCTGGGTAGCAGAGTAAAAGGGAGTTTTCTCACTCGTAAAAAAGAAACTCCCGACTATAAAAGTCCCTATTACTTTAAAGTTTAATGAGAGACTTCATATTTAACTAAATCCCCCCACTAAAACTTACCTTCTAATGAAATACTGGAATATCTGGAAGTCACATAGCCCATAAAACTGAATATCAAAGAGATTTAGACTAGACAAAACTGGACATTTGGACAGCTAAAACCTCACAAAACCTAACATTTAAACAGATTTCGGACGTTTGAAGAGCTTTAAAATTGCCTAACAGGTTTTTAGCTATAGTGGTGACATATCGGTGACACGGAAACAAAGAAAGTTATAGACTTAGGATAAGTTAGGAAGGGTTTTGCTGTAAGTTATTGAAACTTGAGGTTTTAATGGTCGGCATAGCAGGATTTGAACCTGCGACCCCTGACACCCCATGACAGTGCGCTACCAGGCTGCGCTATATGCCGACATCGGGCCTTACTATACGGAGATTTTTTTAAAAGGCAACTGCTTAGGAACTGATTGTTTAGATATTGAGCGCATTGACATGTGCGCTCAATATCTATTACTTAGTGCCAAATTCCTTTGGGCAGAGTTTTAGCAAGGTGGGGGTGTTTACTCGGGTCGAAAGTAGGGGTTTTTCCCGCTTTTAACTGTGTTTGATAATCTCTACTTAACCAGATAACGACACCTGATAGCATAAACAGCGCGACCACGTTGATAATAGCCATTAAACCCATCGAGACATCGGCTAAGGTCCATACAATACCTAGTTCGCTGAGTGAGCCCCACATGACCATCGCAAGTACAAGTAAACGAAAAAACAACAAACCTTTTTCATGATTATGCTCAAGAAAGAGTAAATTGGTTTCAGCGTATGAGTAGTTAGCCACAATAGAAGTGAAGGCAAAGAACAAAATTGCAATGGCGATGAAAGTCGCTCCCCACTCTCCGACATGACTAACCAAAGCAGCTTGTGTGAGCGCAATGCCTGTCAGATCACTGCTTGGTGAGTAAACTTCTGACAATAGAATAAGTGCAGCCGTTGCTGAGCAGATGATGATTGTATCAACAAATACGCCGAGCATTTGTACGTAACCTTGGGATGCGGGGTGGTTTGGATTAGGCGTCGCGGTTGCGGCTGCGTTTGCTGCACTTCCCATTCCGGCCTCATTTGAGAAAAGCCCTCGTTTTATTCCTTGTATCATGGCTTGCATTACAGCATAGCCAATTGCTCCAGCACCAGCTTGCTCTAGTCCAAGTGCACTATTAATGACTTTCATAAATACGTCTGGTAAATGTTCGAGGTTAATAGCACAAACATAGAATGCGATAAGTAAATAGGCTAGCGCCATAAATGGCACAGCAACCTCTGCAAATCGAGCAATGGTTTTTAAACCGCCAAAAATAATAAATGCAGAGCCAATCACAAGTGCAATGCCCATATAAAGCTTAGGCACCCCGAATGCCACTTCGAATGCGGCAGTGATGCTATTAGCTTGCACAGCATTAAAGACAAGGCCAAAGGCTAAAATCAAACATAATGAAAAGGCAACGCCCATCCAGCGTTTGCCTAACCCTAGTTCCATGTAGTAAGCAGGGCCTCCACGGAAGTTTCCTTCATCGTCTTTGGTTTTATACGCTTGAGCTAACGTACTTTCTGCGAAACTGGTCGCCATACCAATTAAGGCAATCAGCCACATCCAAAAAATGGCACCAGGTCCACCTAAAAATAGTGCGACTGCAACGCCAGCCATATTGCCGGTACCAACACGTGCTGCGAGAGAAGTACAAAACGCTTGGAACGACGATATACCATCCTCAGCTCCACTGCGGCTATTTGCCATTACCTTCCACATATATGGAAACTGACGAAATTGTATAAAACCTAAACGGAGAGTAAAGAAGACACCTGCACTAATTAATAAATAGATCAGTACATGACCCCAGAGTAAACCGCTGATCCATTCAATCGAGCTTTGCATAAACGATACCTATCTAAGAGCTTGCAAAAATGAGAGGCGCACAATCTAACACAGCAAGACATTATTGTAGAGTAAGGTGAGTTTGACGCGAGTTATCCACAGTGTTTTGTGTGTAACTTATGAGTAAGTTGTGTGAATGTATGTATATGAAAAAAGATGAAAAAAAAGATAAAAAGCGCTTGCGCTAAAGTAAAATCGCCCTATAATGCGACCCCACTGACACGGCAGACGACGCAACAAAGCGAAATCAACCAGTCAGTTGAGTCGAGTAAAACTTAACGCTGAGCTTCAAACGAAAGTCAAAATTAAGTGTTGACAAAAAAACTGGATGACGTAAGATGCGCATCCCTACCGCGACACGGTTCGCGGCGAACTTTGAAAGTTCGACACGTT
>CAPN01000005.1 GCA_000333235.1 Pseudoalteromonas luteoviolacea B = ATCC 29581
GAAGATTCAGCTCGATACTGTTTATATAAATAAACGCTGAATTGACTGTTTGGTCACTCAGTTTCCTTTACAGGAAATAGTATTGAGACTCTAATTTTTTGTGCTTCGCCACAACGTGGCTTAGCTGTTAGAACCCAATCTGTACGAGTGCCCACACAGATGATTGCTTTATATTGTTAAAGAACGTGTCGAACTTTCAAAGTTCGCCGCGAACCGTGTCGCGGTAGGGATGCG
>CAPN01000004.1 GCA_000333235.1 Pseudoalteromonas luteoviolacea B = ATCC 29581
AAACAGAAAAAGGACAGGCATAAATAATTTAGGACAGGCATAAATAATTTCAGATATTTTTAACCCCTGCCTCTAACCTGAGTTTTGTTAACAGGTTGACACGCTTCTTCTAGCAACAATACGAATGGCTATTTTTCGAGATTTGAAGGGATTGTTTTTTTAGTAAGAGGTTTAGTAAAAACAGTGGCTATAGCCAATCGATGGATTGGATTGGTTTCTGTGTTATTGATTTGAATAAACTGAATAAAAATATGGCGGTCTTACTGCTCAGCCCGTGCCTTTATACCACTTTGCATCATTTTTTGCGGCTTGTTGTTTTAAGGCTTGGCTACTTCCTGCAAAGTTTGCATATTGACGTCTGAAACGTTGGACTTGCTCTAACCACACGGCTTCTTCGATGTTATGTGTTAACAGGATTTTTGGTACTGCTTTACTGATGTACCCTTTCTTTTTAGGGTGAATATGTCGTCCACTCCAGTCAACTAACTCCAAATAATCCAGTAGTTTAAAAGGCAAAGCGCTGTCTACGTGGCTACCGCCAAAAGGTTTAAGTTGTTTTGGTTGCTTATGGTGTTGACTGTCGTCGTTTTGTTTAAGTGTTTGACTCGTGTTTACTTGCTGTGTTTGATTGGCCTTAAATTGGGCTAGGCGCTCCTGTATTGACGTAAAATCGCTGTCTTCTAGATTTGTCGCTATATTGGCTCTGATTGGATTTAAATCGACGTAAGCCATGCAGCTGAGTAACGCGGTTTCGTCTAGTAAGGCCTGCGATTTATATCTGCCTTCCCAGTATTTGCCTGTACATTTATCTTCTTTGTTCGCTTCTCTGGCGATAAATTCATTGAGGTTTTTCATATACCAACTGATGTCATACAGTCTTGAACGCCATTGGGCGATGGTTTTATCTAAAAACACCTTACTTGCTTCATCTAATACTTCACCGCTTAGATAGCGCTCTACCAGCTGATTACCATTGTAAAGTTTATACCAACGCTCAATAACTTCGTCATCAGACCAATCAAGCGCTTGCTGTTTGTTCACCTTGACTACCAAGTGATAGTGATTGCTCATGATGGCATAAGCCGCGATTTCTATGGCAAAGATACTGCTAAGCAACTTCATTCGCTCAACGAGCCACTCTCTTCTATGGTCGAAGTTTTTGCCAGTGTATTTATCTTCACCGCACAAAAAAGCACGACGGACACATCGTGCTATTAGGTGATAATAAGGCGTTGACGCCAAATCGATAAGACTCTTCCTTGCTCTGGTCATAGGTGTGAACTCAAATTAATACTGTATATAAAAACAGTAGTTCACAGCGTGAAATTTGCAAAAATTTTATGCCTGTCCTTTTATTTGCTCTTAAATGACTTGGTGCGCAAGGTCTATCAAGAGCAAGGTAAGCTGGGCACAGAAAACATCCTGACCGAGTGTGTGGTGTCCAACCAAAGCCTGTATTTTGCGTTCTCAAAAGGTGAGCGTGTACGTTTTACCAAGAACGATTACAACCCAAAACGGAACTTCACCAACGGCGAACAAGGCACCATTACCCAAGTGCTGCAACAAGGGGATGATATTCGTTTTACCGTAAAGCTCGACTCAGGCCGTACGGTGAGCTTTTACCAGTCGGATTACTCCGATGAGCAAGGCAGGCTGCAACTGGTGCAAGCCTATGCGTGTACGGTGTACTCAAGCCAAGGTGCGACCGTCGATGGCGATACCTTTGTGCTGTATACCACTGCGATGGACAGAGCGGCGTCCTACGTGGCCGGAAGTCGTCACAAGGACAAGTGCCACTGGTTCGTCAATGGCCAAGAGCTGGATGCCCAAAGCGGTCAAGCCGACAAAGGTCAAACACCGGACATAGAAACCCGCCTGAAAACGCTAGCCCGCTGCATGAGCATCAATAAACACAAGGCCATGGCCAGTGAATACATTGCAGAGCAGACGGCACAACAGGAAGTCTCACAGCAGATCACCAACGATAACGAACTGGCTGCTTAACCTCAGATACAACAAAGCCCACGGGTGTGGGCTTTGCCTTACTTAACGCAACGATTTTACTCGATAACAAACTTCACAGGTAACACAAAGAACATCACTAGAGGCATCACGATAGTGAGCCAATAGATAAGGTCTAACTTTGCTCTCCTTGAAACAAAAAAGCCTATTAACCAAGCTAATGTAGATACCGCACCGTAACCTACAAACCAAAGTAGAGCAAATGAACCTATTCCTTTTCCTGTATAAATGAACTCCCAGCCAATAATAACAATAGCCAAGAAATTCAAAGCACTAAAGGCAATCGCAAACCAATATAAAATCAGTGATAATTTGTTTTTTAAGTCCATTATTGTTACCTCAAACCCGAATTATACAAGTCTTTGGCAAGCTCCCTTCGCCTTGCTTGCCCAGCCGATCCACTTCCTGCGTAATAGAAATGCCCAGTTCCTGTGACCTGTTGATAAAATAATTGTGGAGCCGAAGTAACAACACTGAAGCCGCTCATCCCAGCCCTTATAGGATCACCTTGAGCAGCTAAATCGCGCACAATAACATTCCTAATTCCGGGATTGTTACGTAAGGTTGTCAAGAACTCAGATGTGATTGGCGAGCCTATGAGAACAAGATTATCTACTGTTCCCCCTTTGAGTGTCCTTGTCATTGCAACGTGGGCGGCGACTAATGAGCCATAAGAATACCCAACTAAGTTAAGTTGGCCTTGACCATCTCCTTGGCCTTGAAACTTCTCTCTCATGGTTATCAGTTTCTCACTGACATCAACTTCTTCGTTTAGAGCCAATACCCCAACTATTGCGTCTGCGTATGTGGTTCCCGACCATTCCTCACGATTTATAGCATGAACATCAGATATTCCAGCTTCCTCAAAGGATGTGACCATGTCTGCAATGTAGTCGCCGTCCATACCTGCTCCACCAAAGAAGTATGTGCCATCGTGTGACTTTCTCTCGCTTGATTCAGCAGGCTTGCCAACATTTTCTTTACTGATACTGCCTTGCGACATGAGATCCACGGTATTGCCATTTTTCATGGTGGCTGACATACCCGTAATCTGAGCACCATTACCCAACTTGCTAGCAGCATAACTTGCTACATTTCCAGCAAAGTTACTGTGCCTACTGTTCATCGATGTTGTAGAAACTTCTCCTGTATCGGTGTTCGTCACCTCAACATCAACACAAGATTTAATTCGTGTGCCAGTTTCTGCTGAACAGTAACCAGTAGGGTCGGTTCCTGACAACGGGTTGTTCATGATGTAACTGTACGGGTTAACACTTTGCGAATTGCCCGGACTTTGTATGAAGGGGTCTACGCTAAGGAATCTACCTAAATTATAGTCATAGACTCTGCCGTTCATATGAATAAGCTCGACTTCATCTAGGTGCTCATGATCGGTAAAGCCGCGGCGCGTCGACATCTCTGATCTTGCATGCATTAGTCGACCTCTTGGTGACTCAATAAAAGTGGATCGAATGTTGAATTGGTTGGCGACCAAATACTAAATATTTTTACAAAATATCTCATAAAGTCATGATATTAAAAAGCCAAGTTTCCACAATAAAGTACTGTTGCCTTTGTTGTTCACTTCCATAAACACTCTCTTTTAACTCGTTATTAAAAACAGTTGATAATTATTCTCACTTAATATATTGTTACTTTATAACATATCATTTGAGGTGGTAATGAAACCAAATATTCATCCTAAATATCAACAAGTGGCTTTTCACGATACCGCTGCGGACACTTTTTTCATTGTTGGTTCAACAATCAAAACCGACCGCACGATTGAACTTGAAGGCAAAACCTACCCTTACGTGCCTGTCGATGTGTCGATTGCATCACACCCTTTTTATACTGGTAAGCAAAAAGTGGCGGCGAGTGACGGTCAAGTTGCTAAATTCGAACGACGTTTCAACGTGCCGTTTTCAAAAGGAAATAAATCATGAAAGTATTAAGTTCATTAAAAAGCGCCAAGTCACGCCCTGGTTGCCAAGTAGTAAAACGCCGTGGTCGTGTATTTGTCATTTGCAAAGCTAATCCCCGCTTTAAAGCGGTACAAGGCAAAGCAAAAAAACGCAAATAACAATTTATCTAGGGGCTCATGCCCAACCTTCTAAAGGTGACGTTTTCGTCACCTTTTTTTATTGCTGACATTCCCTTTACAAGAAAATTTATTCGCGCCAATTACAATCATTTAAACCAAAAAATCACGGCACTTCATCAAAAAAACACTTTAAACCAGCATGTTATATCACGATAAAAATCATTTATCGTGTGGATAAGATATAATCAGTGAAAAAGTATGTATTTTTATTGCATTTCAATTCATGTGAACCATAATGCGCGCAAACAACTTATTTAAACTTTAACCCACGAGGTAACCACACACGTTATGAAACTAAGCGCATTGAATGCAAGTCCTATTGATTACCGTAAACTTGTTACAGAGCACGGTTCGCCACTATTAGTCCTAGATGGCGATGCAATCCGAAAGCAGTACTCATCACTGCAGAAGGCGCTTCCTGGTGTGGCTCTTCATTATGCACTTAAACCGCTTCCACACGATGCTGTTATTGCCGTTTTGAAAGAGTTAGATGGTTATTTCGATTTAGCGACAAATGGCGAAGTTGACTTAGTTCGCGATGTTGGCGTTGACCCTGCGCGTTGTATTCACAGCCACCCGATTAAGCGCGATAGCGATATTCGTTATGCGTTAGAATACGGCTGTAAAACATTCGTAGTTGATAATATTTGTGAATTAGAAAAGTTTGTTGCGTACAAAGACGTTGCGAAGCTATTACTGCGCGTAAGCTTCCGCAACCCAGACACAAAAATTGACTTGTCTAAAAAGTTTGGCTGTCGTCAAGAAGAAGCTTTAACGTTGCTAAAGCAAGCTAAAGAATTGGGTGTGAACATCATTGGTTTGTCATTCCACGTTGGTTCACAAGCGGTAAATCCGATGCGTCATAGCAACGCCGTAGCTGCATGTAACCAAATTATTGCGGAAGCAGCCGCGCAAGGTATTACGCTTTCAACTCTCGATATCGGTGGTGGTTTCCCTGTCAGCTACGACGGCAAAGCATTTGACATCGTTGAATATTGTGCGCCAATTCGCGAAGAGTTAGCAAAACTGCCTGCACACATTCGCGTTTTAGCCGAGCCAGGTCGTTATATAAGTGCTCCAGCGGTAACATCGGTATCATCGGTAATGGGTATTGCACAACGTGGCGACCAAACATGGTATTACTTAGATGATGGCGTTTATGGCTCATACTCTGGTCAAATTTATGACCACATGGTTTACCCACTGAGCTTCCCTTATGCCTCGGGTAAGCCACAATTAAGTGTTTTATCTGGCCCTACGTGTGACAGCATCGACGTGATCCGTGAAGACATCATGTTGCCTCCATTAAAAGTTGGCGAAATTGTGATCGGTCACGTGATGGGTGCGTATACATGGGCGTCGGCCACGGAATTTAATTTCTTCCGTAAAGCCAACTTCGTTGTCGTTAACGGCCCTCGCCAAATGAAAGCGGTGAACGCGGCTTAACGAGGACAATTATCCCTTCATTACGAGCCCGTTATTCGGGCTCTTTTTCTATCTGTGATAGTAAAATTGCCAATCCTTGCAACGCCTTCGTTGTCGACTGTGACGCAAACCCTAGGCGAATAAACCGCTCTTTATGCGGTGGTTCTACGCAAAATTCGCTTTCAGTTTGAACGTAAACTCCCATAGACTTCATCATACCTTTTAGGTTGGTAATGGGTTTTCCTACATCCACCCAAAGTGCCATTCCTCCATCAGGGATATCAAATTGTAAGGGTAGTTTAGGGGAAATTCGGCTCTGTAAATAGGCCACCATTGCATCACGGCGCTGGCGGTATAATTTGGTCATTTTCCGCAGATGTCGTTCAAAATGTCCTTCTTGCATCCAGTGCGCTATCGCCATTTGGGTCAGTGCCTCATTACAATGATTCATTAATTGTTTTCGCGCCACCAGCTGAGCAAGGATGGGCTTCGATGCACACACATATCCTGTTCTTATTCCCGCAAACATCACTTTAGAAAAGGTCGATAAATAGATCACCATTTCAGCGGGATCAGACGCTGCCATCGGTTGCAGCGGCTGACAGGCATAGTGAAATTCGTGATCGTAATCGTCTTCAACAATTAAAACCCCATGTTGATAACAAAGCTGATAAATCTCAAGTCGTTTAGCAGCGCTGAGTGTGACGGTGGTAGGATACTGATGGAGTGGCGTAAGGTACAAAAGCTTAATCGTTTGACTGGCTAGCACTTCTTTTAGATGCGTGGTACAGATCCCCGAGGATGTTTGCGCAATGGCAACAAGCCGAGCCCCGCAGGCAGCAAAAGCGTTGCGAGCAGGTGGATAACCAAGCGCCTCGATCGCCACCCCATCGCCTTGGCGAATAAACGTCTGAGCAATGAGAGATAACGCTTCTTGTGAACCATTACAGATCAATACGTCGTCTTTATCTAAGCTGCGTGCATGGCGCAAATAATGTAAGACTTGCTGTTTGAGCCCTATCACACCAGAAACTTCTCCATAATGCAGCAAAGGACCACTCGCTTGGCGACACACAACCGACATAGAACGCCGAAATGAATCAAATGCGAACGCATCAATATCAGGCAAACCTCCACCAAAATGATAACGATAATTGCTGACTTGCGATGTAATCGCCAAGGGCAAAACCTCGGCAAATGGTGGGGAAATTGGCTCAAGCAAATTGTGTTGCGACGTGGTCGCCGAATGTTCAATCGGTAACTTTTCCTCAACGAAATAGCCTTGGCGCACTACGCTGCATAACCACCCTTCTGCAATCAATTGCTGCAGAGCGGCCATCACCGTATGCCGATTAGCTGCGAACTTTTCGGCTAAGTCCCGCGCAGATCCCAATTTCTCACCCGGACGATACAAACCGATGCGAATGTGTTCGCGCACTTGATTTTGGATGGTGTGTAACTTGGTTTTCCCCATCTGGTCTAGCCATTATTTATTATCTGGTTGTTATTGTTATACCAATACTGGTTTACGCTTTCTACTCAAAATTCACCAAATTGGAAAAAGTATGTTTCGAAAAACCAGCTTAGAAAATGAACATGTTGCACTTATCCCTCTTGAGCAGGCCCATTTGCATGAACTCTTACACGCAGGCCAATCACCCTCGGTGTTTACATGGGTCTTTGACAACTACTGCCGCTCAGAACACGCGCTACATAGTTGGTTTAATCAAACGGCGCAGTTTGATGCTCAGCTGCAACTTGTTTTCGCTATCGTCGAAAAAACAACAGACAACGTCATTGGCACCACCCGTTTTTTTCGCTTAGATCCAGTAAATTTAAGTTGTGAAATAGGCCATACCTTCATCACCGATAGGTGGCAACGCACTCATATCAATACCAATGTGAAATACTTGATGCTGCAACACGCATTCGAGACGCTTGGCTTAGTGCGAGTCGAATTTCGCACTCACGAACAAAACGATAAATCTCGCCGCGCTATTGCGCGTCTTGGTGCCACGTTTGAAGGACTCAGCCGAAAAGATCGGCGTCTGCCAGATGGCACCTATCGTAATACGGCTAAGTTCGCCATGATCGATGACGACTGGCCTGAATGTCGCAATAAGCTCATGGCAAAATTAACCTGCAATTGATAAATCAAAGGAAACGAACGATGCAAAATTACCCCAATAAACATTTTATCGAAACGGATCTTGCGTCATTGTATGAACTGATTGAACGCTTTCCGCTCGCAACGTTAATTTGCCACAGCCATGACGCGGTTTTTCTCCCACTGCAGTTAAGTGCGTGCAAAACGAAGTTGTTTGGCCATGCAGCAAAAAACAACCCCGTTTTAGGTCATACCACGGAACCGCTCAACGTGATATTTCATGGGGAAAGTTACTATGTGTCGCCCAATCTCGTTCCACAACAGACTTTGCCAACTTGGCATTACAAAACAGTGCATGTAAAGGGAACATTGAGCAGGTTTGACACCGATGCAAGCGCGTGGGAAAACTTAGCAAAACAAGTGAGGTATTTTGAACAAAGTGAAGAAACACCTTGGCAAGCAGACAGTTTAAGCACGAAACAGCGTACCGCGTTACTTCAACATATTGACGTATTTTCTATCGACATATTTTCCATAAAAGGTCACTTCAAATTCAGTCAAAACAAATCGCGTGAGCATCAAAACGCAATTGCCCACGCGATACAACGCACTAACGCGTGTTGCTCGGTTCATCGTTAAGCACCGCAACCAGCACCGCGGGTAGAAAACTAAAACTTAGTAACTTTGAAGCGAGCAAACCACTTAATACAATGACACCAACGCCTCGATAAAGCTCAGTACCTTCACCCGGTATCAACACCAAAGGGGCTAAGCCAAAAAGCGTAGTCGCGGTCGACATTAAGATAGGTTTCACTCGCTTTTCTACTGCTTGGCGCACGGCCTCTGTTACAGACACGCCATACTCTGTGATCAACTGACGTGTTTTGTCGACGATTAAAATTGGGTTATTCACTACGGTGCCAAGCAAAATCAAAAATCCAAGCATGGTGATCATATCAAAAGGCTGATGAAACGCGTTAATTCCAACTTTACTGAGCAGCGCATTAACGCCATTGATCAACACCAGCCCCAGTAACCCACCTGCCATACCAAGGGGGACTGTCGCCAAAATAAACAGTGGATAGCGCCAATGTGTAAATATCGCCACTAACAGCAAATAACAAAGAACCAAAGCAATCACGAAATTACTCGACAGTGACTCTTTAGTAGCTTCTAATTGGTCGGCCGCTCCACTGATGTTAACGTTGATCCCTTGCGCTATTTTACCTTGTTGCCAAAGCGCTGGAAGTAACTCGGTGCGAACCTTTTCTTCAGCAATTTCAAGAGCAATGTCTCGTGGAGGAATAATGTAAACCGTGACCGTGCGTTTACCATCTACGCGCCGCACAGAATTGCTGTTTTTACTTTCGATCAAATCAGCCAGTGCACTGAGTGGCAACACGTGATCTTTGCCCACAACAAAAGGCGTTGTGGCAAGTTGCTCAATGGTTTGACTTGAACCTGAGCTACTAAATAAGAAAATATCGACCTTATCATCATTTAGAATAAATTCGTCAACGTACGCACCATCACTCATCGCTGCGACGGCATACCCAAATTCAGCACTATTTATGCCAAGCTCGGCCAGTCTATGCCACCGAGGCTGGATCTCAATTAATGGCTGCTCTAGCGATAGCGACCCTGGCTCTGAATTAATTTGTGGCTCATCAAACACTTGATTAGCTTGTTGATAGACCGCCTCCGCCGCGTTGTATAACTCATTGATGTCATTACCTGCGATATCTACCGCGACGGCCCGTGTACCGCCATCATTGCTCGAAATGATTGACCCGCGAGCCGAGAATGCGCGCATTCCCTCGTAACTCTTAAATTTAGTCGCGATCGCTTGCATCATAGCATTGATGTTTTTGGGCTCGACGGGGGCACTTAGAAACCAGATGCGTCCCACAGATACCGACATTGAATAATACGAAAGTGGCGGCATCGAGGTCTCTCCGTGATTAAACGCTTCAGCGTCCGCATTGACGTAATCGGCAAAATATTCTCGAAGCTCAGCACCTATTCGTTCCATTTCTGATAAGTTATAACTCGGCGGCGCAATCATCATCGAAAACGCTTTTGGCTCTTCCCCTTCCGGCAAATATTCCGCAGCAGGCATCACAAGATAGGTAGCACCTAAGATAACCACGCTAAAACAAAATGATGCAATGCGCGCTCGACGTTTAGTTTGGGTAAAATAGTGTGCGCATTTAAGCCACACGCCACCAAACGAGCGGGAACTATCCTCCGTGCCATGCGCTTTTTCGATTCGCGCAAGTGCCACTGGCACAACAAAAATAGCCACCAACATCGAGGCAATAATCGCACCGCAAATCGCAATAGCAATATCCGAATACAATTGCCCCGCTTCTTGCTGAACAAACAGGATAGGCGCAAATACCAATACGGTAGTTGCAGTAGACGCAAGCACCGCAGGCCATACGTCTTTAACCCCACTAATCGCCGCATCGAGCTTACTTTTTCCTTGGCGTTTGGCCTGAAATATCGATTCAAGCACCACAATGGTATTATCTACCGTCATGCCAATCGCAAACGCAACCCCAGCTAACGAAATCACATTGATCGTTCGACCAAAACTCATCAATGCTAAAAACGCTGCAATAGTACAAATAGGTATGCCCAGCACACCAATAAAGGTTGCGCGTCCAGAGCGCAAGAAATAATACATGACCAACGTCGCTAAAAGGCCACCTAACGCTAGGTTAAACCACACATTCTGCAATGAGCTTCGTACATATTGAACGTCATCGCTCATTAGCATCAATTGCAATCCATTTTGTTGCAAAAGTTGGTCATTGAGTTCGTCCACAATCGGCAACATGGCCTCTTTTATCGCAAGTACGTTTGAACCACTTTCACGACGCACCGACAAACTCAATGTGCGTTCACCATCAAAAAATGACATGCTGCGTGTTTCAAAATGATCGAGTTTAACTGTTGCCACGTCTTTTAAGTAAACCGTAACACCGTCTTGATAACGCACGATTAAGTTTTCAAGTTCGCTCAGTTGCTCAAAACGACCGACGACCCGCAAAAGATAACGGCTTGTGCCACTTTCAATGTCGCCAGCAGACGCATCTTTGTTGCGATTTCTCACCGCGCTGCGTACCTGCGCAAGACTTATTCCTCGTTGTGCGAGCTGAGTTTCATGCACTTGAATTTGGATTTGACGCTGAGCACCTCCCCCAACACGAACCTCAGATACCCCCTCAACGCTTTCCATTCGAGGGCGAATGTAGTCTTCAGCAAAGTCACGAAGTAAATCGACATCAAGCTTAAGTGGGTTACCCGCTACTGGCTTAAGTACAAAATACATAAAAGCATTGCCTGAAAAAGAGCTTGAAAATAACCTGGGTTGATCGACATTTTCTGGGTAATTAGGAACTTGGCTTAGGGCATTGTTCACTCGGATCAGTGCATCATTCGCATCAACACCAAACGGAAATTCCAACTCAATTTCCGCACTCCCCATATTGGCATACGACACCATTCGCTGCAGGTTCGGTAAACTTCGTAAGTACCGCTCTTGTTCAATTAAAATTTCTTTTTCAACATCTTGTGGTGTTGCGCCAGGCCATCCAGTTTGTACTGTTATTGTCCGCACTTCCAGATCGGGGATCATTTGTACTGGGATCGTTAACGACCCAACAACACCTAATATACAACTTATCAAGACCAATACGGTGACTAATACACCGCGCTTCACGGCTGCTTCAATCATTGTTCTGGCTCCGACGTTGCGCTAAGCAACAACGCTTGACCGTCTTTAAGCAGCTCTATTCCAGCTTTTACATACGTGTATTCACTGCTTGCGCCGCTCACTGCCACTTGTTCGGGTTGTTGATCCACTATTTTTACAAACACGCGTTTTGCTTTGCCATTTTCCACCGCGAATAAACTGTGCCCGCCGTCTGGGTGGCGCTTCAATGCCGATTTAGGTACCCAAATTATTTCCTTATTTGCCGTCGGTAAATCAATGAATGCTTGTGCAGAACTACCAACCACAAACGGCGCATCAAATGGAATCGACACAAACAGCTGGAACGTGCGATTTCCAAAATCAATTGAACGAACAACGCGGTCTACTTTGCTTGTAAAGGGATCACCTTGAGTGGCATCAGAAACAATGGTGGCTGTAATTTCGGAGGTTTGTGCCATGTACTGCGCATACTGTTGCGGTACGGCTAATTCTAATCGTTTGTTAGCGTGAGACACTAATTGAAAAGCCTGAGTCGACGTTGAAAGCCACTCACCTACATCCACCGAACGAGCATGAATGAGGCCAGCAAATGGCGCAGAAAGCTTATGGCGAGCCAATAACTCCTCTTGCAGCGCCACTTTTGCATTCGCGTTTTGCACTCTCGCTTGTGCAGTCAGTACTTCCGCCTGTCTCTGAGCTAATTGAGTTTGCGCCGCTAACTGGCTTTGCGAGAGTTTTTCAAGCTCTTTCAGTAAACGCTTTGCTTCTTGCAGCGCAACATCCGCAATATGTTGCTCCGCTTTTGCTTGAGCTAGTTGCAATTTGGCAAGCGTGTCGTCGAGTTGCAATAAGGCTTGCCCTGTATCGACTTCGTCACCCGCTTCAACGAAAATGTGCGACACAACGCCAACCTGTTGGCTGGCCAATTCGGCACTATGCACCGGTGCAACTGTGCCGCTTAACGCAATACGATGTGTGCGTTCGACTTTTTGAGGTTTAAACGCTTCAACCTTGACTACATCAGCCATAACGCGAGGCGTGGATACTATCGCCATCAAGCTAAAACCGACAACCCACAAACGTATAATTAGCAACTGCATAAAACCACCAAATGATAATAGTTATCAATACTATAGAGTAGACTCAACCATTACTCAGTATATTTGAGATAAAGTGCTGAATACGTCGATGAAGTATAGGAAAAATCCAAGCGTGTTATTGATTTTGCTAAGAAGAAACCCATTATCAGCAATCAATGTCTAGCTTAAACGCCTGTCAGTGCTTGCTGAAGTCACGTATTTTCAAGTAAATTGGGCATAAATGCCGTTAACATCAGTGTTTAAATCAGGGAGTAAGTGCAAGCCTCGCTGCATGTAGATTAACTGACTTAACGATTCAAAACCGAATGGCCGTATCACCAAGGAAAAATATCATGATGACCCTCACAGACTTATTAAAAGTACTTAACGAAAAAACACACTCGCACGCTTTTAGCACCATTTTGGCCTGCATTGATGCGCACTATGACTTTACACCTGTGGCGTTTAACAACAATGGCCTTGAAAATGCAAAGGGAACCAACTTAGGTTCCTGTAAAGTATTGGCGTTTGCGAAACTTCACGATTTATCGAAAGCGCAAACCTTAGCCTTGTTTGCCGAGCATTATTTCGACGATGTAAAACGTAACCCAGACGGAACTAGCCATCAAAACATTCGCCACATGTTAGAAAGTGAAACGGGAATACATGGCGTTGTATTTGCGCAAGCTGCGTTAAAAGCCAAAGCGTAGTGTGAGTCAATGAACACGCTAAGTTACTTCAAATTCCTTGATTTGGATCTTAAAGTAACGTGCTATAACCGTGTGATATGTTGCTTATTCGTTTAATTCTTTATCAACCCAAAACTTGGTGCCTTTTAGCACCGCTTGCAGGGCAATTCCAGTATCAGTTAACGAATAAATCGTCACATCGTCTACCACAGCTTCTGCCGCGATTGCTGCGCCGTGGTGCTGATGTTTCGCTGCTGCATCCGCGTTGCCACCAAACGCCCAACCAAATTCAATAAATCGATTCATCGCTGCGGGGCTATGAAACACCATTACCACATTAAATTCTTTAGCACCTAAGCCTAAACCAAGACCCGCTTCAGCCATGTTCATAAATGTTTTTTGGCCTGAGCGGTTGTTAGTTACAACACCATATCCACCACCCACACTGGCAATAATCAAATTAACGTTTGCGTTATCAAATACCGCATATCCTGGAGCGGATTTCACTTGTTGACGAACATCTGGTTTTTGCGCATACAACTTTGCTAGTGTGGCCTGTTGCATCTTTATTATGGTGTTACGTTTTTCTTCTACAGAACTTGGATCCGTTGCCATGCACCCGGTGATCAAGAAAATGGTTAAGAGAACGATTACGTGAATTACTTGTTTCATTTTTTAAGCCTTTTACAATTCGGATCTCAGTATATACCTAAACAACTAGAAGATGCCTGTTTGTGAGTTGCACCGTGTTTTCAATACGAGGCTCACTAATGCAACAAGGTAAGTACCTTTTAAATTAGCGTAAACTGAGAAAATTATAATGAATGTAGAAACACAAAAAAGAACAAGTAAACCGTCCAAAAAGAAAAAAGCCACGCAAAACTGCGTGGCTAATCGTTCATGGGTATACTTAAAGGGATAAGTGTGAACAAGACCTATTGTATGGATCTGATAGTAAAATAAAATCACATTATAACGATGCTAATCATCGCTTTTTTCGAACTAAATTAATCAAGATTCTACCAACAACGCCAATGGACTACACTTTAACTTCTCTGCTAATGCGGATTCCATTACACTGACTAACTTAAAAATTGTGCCAAAAAAACGATGTCTTATTTAATTTCTATCACCGCACTCTGGGCGTTTTCTTTTAGCTTAATTGGGGTCTATTTAGCCGGGCAGGTCGATTCCTGGTTTGCAGCGTGGAGCCGAGTCTTACTCGCCTGTTGTGTTTTAGTACCCTTTATCCGCCCGCAACGTTTAAACCAACAACACAAATTGGCATTAATGAGTATTGGCGCGATCCAAATTGGCTTAATGTATGGTTTTTACTACCAATCATTTTTGTATTTAAGTGTGCCTGAAGTGCTGTTATTTACCGTCATGACGCCTATCTACATTACGCTTATTCACGATGCTATTAATAAAACCTTCCATTGGCGCTATTTAGTTGTGGCACTTTTGGCTGTATTTGGTGCGGTGGTGATCCGCTATGAACCACTCGACAGTGCTTATTGGACTGGCATTCTATTAGTGCAAGGTGCGAACCTCTGCTTTGCAACGGGTCAGGTATGGTACAAACACCTCGACAAGTCTTTAAACATCAAACATACCGAACGCTTCGCCTGGTTCTTCATTGGCGCCTTGATTATTTCGAGTATTGGGCTGCTATTATTTGGCAACATAACGAAGTTACCCACGACGGTGACCCAGTGGAGTGTTATTGTGTATTTGGGACTCATTGCCTCTGGCGTTGGCTACCTCGCTTGGAATAAAGGAGCAACGCTTGTTTCAGTAGGCACGCTGGCCGTAATGAATAACGCACTCATTCCTGCCGGAATTTTAGTTAACATTCTCATTTGGAACAAACCTAGCGAGCCACTCAGGCTTGCCTTAGGCAGCGCAATGATAGTACTCGCATTGATGGTCGATTGGCGGATCAATCAATCACGACGCGTTTAATCGAATTACTCAATTTAGCAACTCAACAATGGATCTATAAGCACTTTTCGCAGACGAATAAGACTACAAGCGACCTACATGCTATTCGACAAATCTTGTATTCTGGTAAAGACTTAGTGGAAGGCCTAAAGTGAGTAGTCTCATGAACATAAGAAATAAAATTGCGTTTCCTGTCATCATTGGTTTTGTTGTGATCGTGTGCTCTAGTTTGTTAAGCACATTTAAATTAGAAGAATTTATCACTGATTTTACTAAACAAAGCCAACTAGAAACCGCAGAGATCCACGAGCTTTCAAATATGGAAAGCCAATTTAAGAGCCAAGTACAAGCATGGAAAAATTACCTGATCCGCAATGACGAAAAATATTGGCAAGAATTTATTTCCCTTCACAAAGGCATACAAAAGGCGCTATCGTCACAAAAAAAAGAACTCGAAAACGAAATTAAGTACAAACAATTACTCAGTGATCTGCAATCACATCACCAAAGCCTATTACCCAAATACGAGCAAGGTCGAGCCATTTTTGAACATTCTCAATCAATTACGGCTGCTGACCAATCGGTAAGAGGCATCGACAGAGATTTAGCCGAACAAATTAATCAAGCACGTCATGATGTGCAAATCGAAATCAACGAAAACACGAAGCGGTTTGCAGATAAGCGTAAAGCGGTCACCGTCTATTATCCTATTGCCGCAGTGATAGTTGCAGTTGGCGCATTAATCGGTATTTTACTTTTACTCAGTAACACTATCATTCGCCCTTTAAAACAACTCATCCAGAACACATTAGAAATCGCAGAAGGTAAATACGATTTAGCGATGAAATACCCTTACAATGATGAGCTTGGTCAACTTAACGGCGCTATCGTTGAAATTAAAAATCACATTATCGAAGCGGTTTCTAACATTTCTGTGGTAAAAGACGATGTAGAAGAAGCGTTTACCGAGATCCATTCAGTGAGCGATCAAATCGCGAAGGGCTCAATAGAGCAACAAAAATGTCGCGACTCAATGGAAGAGACCATTAATCGGCTGGCGAATTTAGCTGAACGGCTACAAACACTAACCACAGATGCTGTGGACTCGACTTCACGGGTCAACGAGCAAACCGTAAGTTGCTCGACGAGTATGGATAGATCCGCTGATAGCATGCAAAAACTCGTCGTCGAAGTCGAAAACACCTCAAAAGTGATCCAAGCACTGGAACAAGAAGCGGGCAGTGTAAGCTCGGTGCTGAATATGATCACCGCAATTGCTGAACAAACCAATCTACTCGCATTAAATGCAGCCATTGAAGCTGCTCGCGCAGGTGAGGCCGGTCGCGGCTTTGCCGTTGTTGCCGACGAGGTCAGAAGCCTTGCTAGCAAAACTCAAGAATCCACCCAAAGTATCGCAGGTGTGATTGGTAATTTACAAAACGCAGCTCAACGTGCCGTTGCAGCCATGCAAAAAGAAATCACCATCGTTAAAGAAAACTCTGAACAAACAAACCGAACTCAAGAATCTTTGCGTGAAATCAGTTCACAAATGGATAGAATGGCAACCATTAACGACGATGTTGCAAGCGCCGCGGTAGAACAAAATAACATAACCCAAACGCTGCAAGAAACGCTTGTTCAATTGCAAGGGATCTCCGAAAACTACCGTAAAATCGCTCAAAGTGATCGTTTAAGTAATACTGTTGAGAATGCGCATTCCGATCTGAACAAAATGGTCGAAAGTTTACGTGGTAACTTAACCCACAAAGAGGCTGAACTATTTTAAGAAGCCTTAATGATGACATAAAGATATCTTACCAGGAGCTTCTGATCATTCCGATCCATTCATTGATCAGCTTGGTAATCCGTTATACTTTGCTTCGCTAAAAGTAAATTAACAAAACAATGAAATTGCTACATCACTCACTCGCTCATTTATTCGATTACTTGGATTGAAACAGCATTCACGCCAGCATTCCGCTTTCTATACATTTGCTAGAAAACTCAGATAGATGTGCCGCAAGTTACCTTGCCACCACACTTTTATCGCCTTACTAAACCTTAGCTTCTAACATACTCATCTGCCTTTCGATATTTAAATTTTATTAAAAACAACTAGTTAAAAAAGAACATAAATAACCTTTCCATACCTAGAATCTCTATGTATCTTTATACCTAGAAGTTCTAGGTATAGAGATTGTCGATTTTGAATATCTCAAAAGATTTAATGGCAGCCTCGGCTACTCCATTGATCCTGTCCATTTTGCAACGTGGAGACAGCTACGGTTATGAAATTATTCAGCAAGTGAAAGAGCGCTCTAATGGTTTAATCGTGTGGGCCGACGGTATGCTATACCCTATATTGCATCGCTTGGAAAAAAACACATGGATTGAATCATATGAAGGCAAAGCGCCCACAGGACGTAAACGAAAATACTATCGAATTCTCGAGGGTGGCCGTGACGAACTAGCAAAACAACGAGCAGGTTGGGAGCAGCTTTACACATTACTCATGTCTTTCTAAGGAACAAAGCGATGTTTGATCTTGAAAAAGCAGTAGATACTTGGTGTAACCATGTCATCACAAAAAAGTTGTGGGACGGCGATAAAATCGACGAACTGAAAGATCATCTTTATTGTGTGATAGAACAAGAAGTGGCATATGGCAGTAGCGAACAACAAGCATTCGACAAAGCAACAACGGATATGGGCTATCAAGACTCGCTTGTTAACGATCCTGCAAGTAAAGCCAAAGTACTACAAAGCATTTGTCGTCTGCTCAACAAAATTGAACCGCACCCAAGTCAAGATGCCCCTGTGCTGATAGCACATTCCCTGATTTGGGCTGCAATGATGATTGCCATGGCGTTAGTGGTTGACGACAAACAAACCAATCAAAGCATATTATTCATATTGCTATTAGGGTGGTTTGCAAGTTTTGCCGCGCTAAATCGCACTAAACGTTCTGCAAAAGACGAATGGCGTTGTTTAAAACAATGGTTTACAAAAAATTGAGTTAAATCTTAAAGCTAACCAATCGGTTAGCTTCTACAGCATACCCATAATAAAAAATTAATGTTCTGAAACTTGAATTGCAACCCGAGGGTCGGAATAATTTTCATTCGTCAAAAATTGTTCATCCGTTAAACTCTGTAAAAAGGCAATTAACGCCGCTTTTTCTTTTTCGGATAATTCAAACCCTTTGATAAACATACTTTTATTAGGGTGCAGACGTCCATCGCCTTTAAATTGACCGTCACTGAGATATCGCCCTCCTTGCGCGTAAAAATCAATCACGTCGTCGAGTGTTGCAATGCTCCCATCATGCATATAGGGTGCAGTATGAGCAATGTTGCGTAGCGTTGGCGCACGAAATAATCCTTCATCACCAATGTTCTGGGTGACATCAATCATACCGCGATCATGCTGAGGGTAACCTTTTGCATTAAACCGTGGTTGTTCGGTGAAATATAGCCCCGTATTGTGAAAGGCAAAGCGATTGATCGGTTGGTTTTCATGAGTGGTGGACTGAGTAAAATTAAAGCCACCATGGCAATGGTGGCACTCCAATCGCTCTGAAAAGAATAAGTTCATGCCTTCAATCTGTTGTTGACTGAGAGCATTATCGTCTCCTTGATAAGCATAACGATCAAATGGACTGTTTAACGAGATCAGCGTGCGAACAAAAGTGCTAATGGCCTGTACGACTCGATGAAAGGTAATTTCTGTACTCCCAAAGGCAGCCTTAAACATCGTTTCATAATGTTCATTTCTCAATCGAGTCATAACCATCGACTCTGACCCCGTGATCCCCATTTCAACAGGTTGCTCGCCAAACATCGGAATAAGCAACTGAGCTTCGATATTGTGTAAAAAAGGATGACTCCAAGTTAGGGTTTTATTGTAAGCAACATTAATTAATGCCAACGAATTGCGATGATGAGCGTCTCCGGTAGAACCGATAGACACCGCTAACGGTTCAGAAAATCCATGTTGCTGCTGATGGCAACTTGCGCAGCTTTGAGTGCCATTGCCCGAAAGCCCTTCTTCATAAAAAAGGTGCCGACCTAGTTCAACTTTTGCTACCGACATCGGATTATCCGCAGGCACGATTGGTTTTGGAAAGCCCTCAGGAATAGCAAATTGGTAAGGTATAGGTTGACTGTGCAGAGCATTGGCAACATAAAATAGAACGCCTAAAAGTCCGAATGCAATTATCGCTGCCCCTGCAGTTCGATATCTGTTCATTGCCCGCTCCGAAAAATCGGCTTTTCAAGATTCGTCATGACCATTTGGCAGTGTTTGTCTTTAATCTCACCCATGCAGGCTCTAGCGGTTTTTACCGTCACATTGTTAAGCAGCGTTTTTAAATCAAGATTAATTTGCAATGTCTCATCCATTAATACCGTATATTCGTAGCGATTTGGGCTTGAACAAGACGCTTTAGGTGCTCTCATGACACTTGCCGATTGGCATCCTATCGAACCTAGATGAAATTCCCACCCTCCATCCTCATGAGCGACATCCAAGCGCAAAAACTTATGGCCTTGCTGCCATGTCCAAAACATTTCTGGCACATTAAGTGGTGAGGGCTGAGTAAGTGGGTTAAAATGATTGACATCAAATGGCACACCCAATGTAAAACTGAGCGTACTCCCTCTAACGTTTAATGGTATTTCAATATCCCACTGACTGGTATGACAATCTCCACCAACTAATACTAGCTGTTCGATTTGCGATCCCGAACGGTCTGGTAATAAATCAACCGGCTTTCCATTTACGTTAAAATTTGATAGATAAAATTGCAATTGCGCAACATGCCCGCCAAGCTCAGCGATTGGCTCACACAGTGAAATAGGAATATCGCCCCACGTTGGCACCATGGTTACTTGGGTCGATTTTGATTGTATCTCGCAGCCTGCTAACAAAAAAGTCGCAAATGTGAGTGCATATAATCTGTACAGCATGTTAAATTTCACGTTAGTATGATGTTCCGATATTTAATACCCTTCAAGGTACTTTACGTCAACAGGAAGTGAACCATGAAAACAATAATAAGGTCCATGCTAATTTTCACTAGCATTGCCAGTAGCTATGCTGTGGCGCATGCCGAACATGATAAAGCACGCTTTGTTGCAGCTGACGGGCAAGACAAAGGTCGCTGCGATACACCAATTCGACCATGTAAAAGCATTGCTTATGCGGTACTGCACGCCAAAAAAGGCGATAAAGTGCTTGTCGCAGGTGGGGATTACACTATCAAAGACGCCGACGAATTGTTAGCGCTTACCAGTGATATGGTTCCGGTTCTTGGTGGTTATAATCGTTTTGATCACTTTTTAAACCAAGCGCCCACTTTGCACACAACCACCTTGTATGGTGTACCTAAAGAGCTTAAGAGCCGACTTTACAATCAAGGATTTCACGTTATTCAAGATGGGCTATCTCGCTATCACGCAGAATTTCAAGCACGTCAAGTCATGGATTCAGCGCTTCAACAGGCGCACAGTACCACTTCGTGTGTGAATGGAAAAGCAGGCAATTTTTCATGTAAAAACATTGATTTGGTTTCGCACGTTCCACTTAACGGATTTTCTAAAAAGCCAACCGCGGGTAATGATATATGGGGACACGTTGATCTAAATGACAACACCGAATACGCCATAATGGGATTCAATACCGGTGTTGCGGTCGTGAGTTTAAAAGATCCAACCAATCCGACTGAGATTGGTTTTATTACAGGACAACGGACAACTTGGCGTGATATTAAAGTCTACCAATATTATTCTGAAGCCCAAAAACGTTGGCTCGCGTACGCTTACGTTACCTCAGAAAGCGGGTCCGATGGCGTGATGATCGTCGATTTAAGTCAGTTACCCAATCGCATATCGCTGGTTGGCAATGATCTCGCATCGGCACGTGCTCACAATGTGTACATTTCAAACGTCGATTACAGTTTAAACATCGGTCTGAACCAAAATACACCGACATTACATTTAGTCGGCGAGAACGTATCGGGCGGTGCTTATCGCAATTTCAAATTAGATAACCCAAGAGAGTTAAGTGCAGCTAGCCCCACTCGCGCCACAACGCGCGCCGATTATACTCATGATGCGGTCTCCTTTTGGGTGACTGATAATCGTGCTGCTCGTGACTGTGCCAACGCATCACAAGCTGGGTGTGAAGTGTTTGTCGATTTCAATGAAGAAGAAGTCCGCCTTTGGGATATTACCGATAAAGCAAAACATAATGAGCTTGGCAATGTGACCTACAGCAACGCCGAATACATTCATTCAGGTTGGTGGAGTGAAGACGGCCAATATTTATTTGTGCACGACGAATTGGATGAACAAACGCATAGCCTAAACACCACTGTACGCGTGTTTGATGTGTCACAGCTCACCGCTCCATTGCTCGTCAGTGAATGGCAAGGTCCGACGAAAGCCATTGACCACAATGGTTTTGTAAAAGGCAATCGCTACTACATGTCGAATTATCAACGCGGCTTAACGGTACTTGATATTTCAGATCCAAAAAATCCAACTGAAGTCGGTTTTTTCGACACGTTTCCAAATAGCGATGGTGCACAGTTTAATGGTGCATGGGGCACCTATCCTTATTTACCTTCGGGGCTTGTATTGGTCAGTGACATAAATAGCGGCTTATACATTTTAAAAGACAACACGAAAACGTCCACCGCTGGGCAGATATCGCTACCTAGTCAGCCTATTTCTGTTGAAAACGACGCAGTGAAGGCCTCGGTGAATGTTGTTCGAGCAGCCGGAAGTAACGGTACAGTTAGTGTGAAATACGACCTTTTAGCAGGTAATACGTCGCCCACTGAAGTCCCCTTTCAATCTGGAACACTTACTTGGTCTGCCAACGAGGTGGCAAGCAAAACGATTGAAATCCCACTTGCAAATACAGATACCGCAATCAATAAATCACTGTTTGTGCGCTTACATAGCGTAACAGGCGGTGCAACACTGGGTCAGAGCTTAGTGCGAGTTAATTTTGGTCAAACGCCAGTAAAAATAGGTTACGCCGACTTAGCTAATTCTTCTCTCAGAGTAGTCGAAAATAGTGGCGAATTTAATATTTCACTTTTACGTGTAAACGGCAGTGAACAAACTTTAACCGTTAACTACGCGTTTGACTCAGATGCGTCAAATGATATTTCAGGTGAATTAAACGGCTCAGTAACATGGCAAGCCGGTGAGAGTACGGCAAAAGTACTGACGTTCAGTGTCATTGATGACGAATTAAATGAAAGCGACGAGTCATTTAATTTTACCATCAGTGGCGACGCCGTAGGCACTAATCAAGTAATGACAGTACGCGTTCTCGATGACGAGTCTAACGTTGCACCGGTAATTTATTTATCTGAAAGTTTTGAAGCCAATACGCGCCAAACCATGCAAGTTACCGCTAACGTTGCAGATGCAAACAATGATGCCATCTCGTTACTGTGGCAACAAACTGCGGGAACCAGCGTCGAGCTAAGCGGTAGTACAACACGTACCATTACCTTTCAAACCCCGGATAGCGCAGGCGAGTTGACCTTTAAGTTAATTGCAACAGATGAACGAGGCAAAGCCACAGAGCAATCCGTCGTTGTCAAAGTGCTAGATCCAAGCACAACAACACCAACACCAGTACCACCGCCGACCCCTCCTACCGAATCACAAAAGTCATCCGGTGGCGGAGGTTGGTTGTTTTTAATACCACTATTCGTGTGGTTACGTCGCAAATAATCACGTATGTTGGTAAACAGTAGTATCAGGCGCATCGAAAGGTGCGTCTTTTCGTTTACATATTGATACGAACACCTAATGCTTTCTTATCAAATATCATGTTATCGTAGCTTTTTGAGATACAACGACTAATTGAAGAGGAACCTATGTCAAAACTTACACTTAGCGCATTAGCGGTTTCAGTGACTTTGGCATTGGCGGGATGCCAAACTACGGCAAATTCTGGCCAAGCACCAACTAAAACAGCTAAAGCGGCACAAAACCTGCCTTTCGTTGATGTTCAATACGAAACCTTTACCTTAGATAATGGCCTACGCGTTGTTGTTCATACGGATAAAAAAGCGCCAATTGTAGCCGTAAACGTATGGTATAACGTGGGCTCAAAACACGAAAAAGAAGGAAAAACTGGTTTTGCTCATCTTTTCGAACACTTAATGTTTAACGGCACTGAAAACTACGACGATGAATTTTTTGGTCCATTCGAAAAAGTCGGTGCAACAGAGCAAAACGGCACAACCAACAGCGACAGAACGAATTATTTTCAAAACGTACCAACCACCGCGCTCGATTTAGCACTGTGGATGGAATCGGACCGGATGGGTCATTTGCTTGGCGCAATTACTCAAGAAAAACTCGATGAACAACGTGGCGTAGTACAAAACGAAAAACGCCAAGGTGAAAGCCAACCCTATGGCAAAATGTGGTCTGTTATGGCTGAGCACACTTTCCCTAAAGGCCACCCATACTCTTGGTCTGTGATTGGTTCAATGGAAGACTTAAACGCCGCATCACTCGATGACGTGCACCAATGGTTTAAAGACTACTATGGCCCAAGTAATGCTGTACTCGTGCTTGCGGGTGATATCGACGTAAAAACCGCAAAAGCTAAAGCCAATCAATTTTTTGGCGACATTAAACCGGGTAAGCCTGTTGGCCAAGTTGAAGCCTGGGTTGCGAAGCGCAATGAAACCAAGCGGGTTACGATGCAAGATCGTGTCCCAGCGCCTCGTATTCTTAAAGTGTGGAATACGGCTGAAATGGGCACAACTGATGCTGAATACTTGAGCCTGCTAGTGGACGTCCTAGCTGGTGGTAAAAATAGCCGCTTGCATAAGCGCTTAGTACACGACGAACAAGTCGCATCTGGCGTATGGGCGTACAATTACGAACGTGTACTTGCCGGTCAAATTTTAGTGTCCGTCGATGTATTGCCAAGCGCTTCTATCGAAGCAGTTGAAGCCATTATCGATGAAGAGATCAAAAAACTACTTGATAAAGGGCCAAGCCAAAAAGAGTTAGATAGAACGCGTTTTAATAGCTCAGCCAATCTCGTAAAAGAACTCGAAGGTGTTGGCGGCTTTGGTGGAAAATCAGACTTACTCGCCTCTGGTATGGTGTATCACAACAACCCTGGTTATTACAAAGACGCTTTCGCCATCAAAGCAAGTGCAACACCGGATGCGGTTCGCCAAGCAGGGGTTCGTTGGCTCTCTAGCGGAGAGTTTGTATTAACGGTATTACCATTTGATAAATTTACCCACGCTGAGGTAGGCGCAGATCGTTCAAAACTGCCCGAAGTCAATGAGTTGCCCACGCTCGACTTACCAGACATCGAAACAACCACCTTAAGCAATGGCCTAGAAGTCGTGTTAGCTAAACGCTCAGACACCCCAACAGTGAACCTAAAATTAGAATTCGATGCTGGATACGCTGCAGATCATGGCAAAAAAATTGGTCGAGCAGATTTTGCAATGAACATGCTAACCGAAGGCACGCAATCACTTTCTGGCTTAGAGCTCGCAGCTGAACTTGAACAGATCGGCGCAGAAATTTCTGTTGCATCAAACCTCGATACGTCCTCGATTTACCTCGATGCGATGACGGTAAATTGGGAAAAAGCAGCAGCATTGTTTGCAGACGTAGTGACGTCACCGGCGTTTAATGATCAAGATATTGAGCGCCTGCGCACCCTTCGCCTAGATCAAATCAACAAAGAGAAATCTCAACCACAATCGAGCGCACTGCGCACGCTACCACCGCTTCTGTATGGTAAAGATCACCCTTACGGTCAACCATTAACAGGCTCTGGTGATGAGAATTCAGTGACCTCTCTCACGAAACAAGACTTAGTGGAATTTAAAGAAACGTGGTTACGTCCAGATCTCGCACGTCTTATCGTGGTTGGTGATATCGACATGAACACGTTAAAAGGTTCGCTTGAAAAGCAGCTTGGTCAATGGCAGGCTCCCTCATCTGCGAAACCTGAAAAGGCCTTGAAAAACGTTGCCGCTCAAAGCAAACCTCGCGTTTTTGTTATTGATAAACCAGATTCACCACAATCACTTATTATTAGCGGTTTGTTAGCTTATGATCGCCCGTCTTTAAGTGAAAACCAAGACATTAAATTGGATGTGATGAACGCCATTTTAGGTGGTGAATTTACCGCTCGCGTGAACATGAACTTGCGAGAGGACAAAGGCTGGGCCTATGGCGCTTACACCTTTATGATCGCCAGTGAAGGCCAGTCGCCATACATGGTTTATGCACCAGTACAAACCGATAAAACCGGTGATGCGATTAACGAGTTACTCAAAGAGCTAAACAACTACGTGGGTGAAAAGCCCGCCACCGAACAAGAGTTGCAAAAAGTAGTAGGTAGCAAAGTAGCTGAATTACCGGGACGTTACGAGCGTAAGTCTAACCTTGTTTATGCGCTTTCAGATGCATACCGTAAAGGTAAAACTGTTGCGAGCATCGAGAACTATGGCTCTGCTGTTCAAAGCATTACCCTCAATGACGTACACAGCGAAGCGAAAAAGCTGATTGATACCAATAAATTGACGTGGGTTATTGTCGGTGACGTTGAGAAAATCAAAGCGCAACTTGAGCCACTTAAATTGGGTGACATCACTTATTTAACTGAGTGATGTGTAAACTCAGTTTCACTAAGGTATAAACCTGATCAACATAGAGTTGTTTGGGTATAAACAAAAATAGGGAGCGAATTGCTCCCTATTTTTTGCAAAAAAACGGATATCGAACTGCTTAATTAACGGATCGATTATGAGACAGTAAAGCTTGGCGATTGCTATTACAATGCTACCGAATCAGTTATCGGTTCGGGCCGGAGCTTTGGCTGTCCAATTGGCAGAATTTCTCGGCCAAATTGTTCATTCAAAATGGTCGCCATGGCTAAATAAATCGCTAAACAACCGACTAAGATCCCTTCAAATCCAGCAATTTTACCAATTAACTCACTGCCACTAAAATCACGCCATGCTAACAAGAAAAACAACAAGGTTAGACCAGAGAATATGGCCTGCTCAACGCGATTATATTTAAATGTGCCTAAGGTCATAAATAAGGTAAATACGCCCCACATGAGTAAATACCAACCCATATAGTTTGCTGGAGTCGGGTCGGCTAAACCAAGTTTTGGAAGGATCAGAGTAAGCACAAGGCTCCACCAAAATAACCCGTAAGATAAAAATGCCGTCATACCAAACGTATTATTGCGACGATATTCCATAATTCCGGCAATAATTTGCGCCAAACCACCATAACAAAACCCCATGGCTAAAATCATCGCGCTAATTTCAAAAAAACCGGCATTATGAAGGTTTAATAACACCGTCGTCATACCAAACCCCATCAGCCCAAGTGGGGCTGGATTCGCAAAATTTGTTTGCAAAGTGATACTCCAAAAACACGCCCACACCTCGCGGGCGGCGCATTTTAGAGTGACTAAAATAGTGACGCAAGGAATAAATACTCAAGGCATCTTGGCTTTTTTTCAAGATAGGACAAGGTAAAAAGAGATGTAATCAATCATCCTGAAAATGGAAATATCAGAATGCCGCTATGTTGATTAAGTAACAACTCAAGGGCTAACTTATGGGTATAATGCCTGATATTTGGCGGTGATGGTGTCGTATTCGCCACTGGAGTGCATTTCTTGCAGTGCAGCATCAAACTCTTTTACTTGCTCTAGCAAGACCGACTTCTTACTAAACATCATAAAACTTTGGCTTTCGCTTTCGAGCGTAACGCGAAAAAGAGGTTGAATAAAATCGCGATAGGCCTCGTTTTGATTCAAATAGTAGATGCCCTCTATCTCGGATTCGATATAGCCATCAACCCGCCCTTTTAGTGCAAGTTCTGGCAAACTTTGGTCATCGTCGATAAACGCAATATGCTCGGTAAAAAGTGGATTGCTCGAAAGCTTATAATAGGTTTCTGAATAGATAGCACCACGCAGTGCGCCCACCATTGCTGCAGACTTTGCAATGTCTGCCAATGAGCTCGCGTTATCAAACAGCACAACGCGGTCTTTTCGTGCAAACAAGGTATAGTAGCTATAACGAAAAGGGGCTTCACTAAACCAAGCATACACTTGTCGCTCTGGCAATTTTGCCGCACCAATGGTCAAGTCGATAGCACCTGACTCAAGTAACTTTAAAACCCGTGCCCAAGGCATAGAGACCAATTTATAAGTATGTGGTGTGCGACGAAATGCCGCTTCGATTAATTCAATGTCTTTGCCTGCCCAAGCACCATCTGCGTTTTTATAACGAAACACCTCGCGCTCATTAATACCAATGGTAAATTCAGCGCTTTGTAGGGCAAAAGACAGCCCAAAAGTAAGACAAAAAAGTAATATCCTGATCATTCATGTTGTTAGTGAGAACACCTGCATACACTATGCGTGATTAACCAATAGATTTCAAATAGCAAAATTGAACGTTCTATTATGTTCGCGACGAAATCCCGCATTTTTGAGTTAGTTAACGTCCATTTACTTAATTGTCTTGTCACTTCGATCTGAAATTCACTCGTTGAAAAACGATCTAAACGGAGAACCATAACTCGTTTGCGATCTTGGTTGTTAGAGAAACAGTGACCATAAGAGACGGCAAGTGCAACGCCTCATAAAACTTAACTTTCACAAGCCTATACCCTAGTTAAACACACATCTATCCACAGATTTTGTGGATAAACCCAATTTGCAGGCTATTTTTCAACCACTTAAAGAGAAGTGTATAACTCCCTCATGCTTTTTCACTATCTGCTTTGCCCACATCACGAGTAACTTTATTAAACGGACTGTTGCACCGTAATTTATTCAGTTAAATTCTGGCTAAATTCACGCTAGCACGTATATGAAAATTTTCAGTTGGTTACATTCATTTACAACAATAAAAACCTAATAATCATGACTTTAACTGATTAAACATTAACAAATTTTACGCATGGTTAATTTTTTGTTGCCAATTTTGCTTTTACAAACTAATAATTTATTCGCCACTTTGATGGCGCACGCAATATTACATCCAACAGGAAATTAAAATGACAACAACGCAAAACCTTTCTCGCATGACTTTGCTAGCCGCATTTTTAGGCTCGGCCAGTGCAATGGCAGGCAATTCAATTCAAGTGAATGTCGATGTTCAACCAATGGAAAATGGCAACGTCTCCGCCACGGTGCATTTCACCAACACAACGAACAAAACACAAAAAATATTAGGGTGGTACACAAACCTAGAAGAGGAACATATTTTTCATATCACGCGAGACGGTGAAGAAGTCGAATTTCAAGGCCCACATTACAAGCGCCCGGCACCACAAGACTCGGATTATATAAAGCTAAAAGCCGGCGAAACCTTAAGTAAAACGTTTGAGCTCACGAGCTATTATGACTTTAGCCAACCTGGCAACTACGAAGTGAGCTACTCGGTTCGCTCGCTAAGTCTATTCAATCACACCTTAGTCGACCCACGTTCTGTCGTTTCAGTTGCGCCGACCAAATCATCGACTTCAATGCTGCAATCAAGTACTCAGTCAATTTGGTTTGATGGCATGCCAATGGTTTTCGACAAGCAATCCACGTCTGCTAAAGGAGGAAAAGGCGGTGGTTCCGAAGATTGTGTTGGCGGTACCTGTTTCACGGGTCGTTGTGATAATGCTCAAAAATCCGATATTTTATCCGCGCTCAATGCCGCAGACCAAATTACCAATGATTCGGTGGCTTACTTAAGCAGCCATTCTGCAAACACATCAGGTACTCGCTATAACACGTGGTTTGGCGCAAGTACGTCAAGCCGTTATAGTACAATTACCGCCAATTTTAATGCGATTAACGACGCCATCGATAATAAACCCTTAACGTTCGATTGCAGCTGTAAACAGTCATACTTCGCTTATGTTTATCCAAATCAACCTTACAAAGTTTACTTATGTAAGGCATTTTGGAGCGCCAATGAACTTGGTACAGATTCTCGTGCAGGCACCATCGTTCATGAGCTCAGCCACTTCAATGCCGTAGCAGGAACCGATGACATTGTGTACGGACAAGCTGGTGCGAAAAACTTAGCGATTTCAGATCCGGCGCAAGCAATCCAAAACGCCGACAGTCATGAATACTTTGCAGAAAACACTCCTTATCAAAATTAAATATTCTATTATGATGATGCGTAATGGAGCCTAGGCTCCATTTTTAAATAAGCTAGATAGTTCATGAACAACATAAATACACTTATTGGGTTTTCTACGATGGCATTTTCTTCATTCACAGTGGCACTCGAGTGCAACTTACGTGTTCCCGAGCAAGTGAAATTGCAAGATGGTGTTCACATCGAATTTTCCGTAACAAACCCAAGTGCTACTGCCGCGATATTTTTACCATGGTACACGCCGATTGAGGGTTTTTGGTCTGATATGTTTTACATCCAGCGGGAAGAGGGTCAAGTTTTAAAATATGAAGGGCCACTTGCCAAGAGAAGCTCTCCAAGCCAAGCCGATCACCTTACACTTGCTGGCGATACCACCCTAACTGCCGCTCTCGATTTAAGTTTAGTCTACCGCTTTGATGTTGGACGCTATACACTCACATTCAAACAACACGCAGATCAACTTCCCTGCCTTTACTCGTTACAACAAAGTTGGTTAATAAATATCGAACCCTAGTGAGGCAACCTAAATTGCGCAGGAAACTTTAAATTGACCACCCCTTCGGCTAGTTCTTCGACTTCAATACCGCACACTTTCTTCAACAACCAAAGCATATGCTGAATGTCTTTATTCACTTCTTCCTGATTATTTTCTAACCCAAACAGCAATAATGCCTGCGTCGTTTCTTCATCGGAAACAGTGAACGTCTCGTGCTCTTCATCGGTGAACATTAATTCTGGTTGCATGTGCTTATCATCCTATCTTTCACAATAGTAAAAGTATAATAGGCAGATCTCGATGCCGCTATTACACCAAATTACACGAATTAACGTCCCTTCAACTTTACATTTTAATCGTAACTGGTACTCTTAGACGGTTATTAGATCGGGACTAAGAATGTTTACACACATTTTTAAATACATGATGATGCTGTTAGTTATGTGGCAAAGCCTCGCGTTTGCTGCAATGCCATGTCATGCTATGCCCCATTCCGATCTCACCTCAATAATGCCAACGCACGATCACGTGATGGACATGCCAAGCACTTCAGATAATGGCCATGCACACCATACGCTCAGCAATAGCAACAAGGCTGAGGCTCAAACTGACTGTTGCCAAATTACCTGTCATTGTCCTGCAAACGCCTGCGGTGCTGCTCCTTTGGTTAACGTTTTCGATTCAAGCCGTTTTCAAGGCTTTGGCGCTGAAAAAGTGGTATTTCCTGAACAACGCTTTGATTCCACACCATCACCTTCGCTTTATAAACCACCCATTTTTGCCTAACACAGGATCAATGTGCCTAAATTTCGGCTATTTGATCACGCATTAACTGCTTAAGGCGAAAAACTGTCTGTCTTTACTTAGTCGTAGACCATTCCCCTTAAGTGTCATGTTCATCTACTTTGGAATGTAGTTATGAAATCGCTAAGCCTTTATGGTACTGCAGCTACTTTGCTAATGAGCTTATTTACACTGAATATCAATCAAGCTCATGCTACCTCGCTAAATTTAGAGCAAACCATTGCACTTGCTCAAAAGAATGATTTTTTCAATCAGCAAGTCAGCCAACGCTCGAACGCGCTATCAGCACAACACGTTGCCGTTGGAGCATGGCAAGATCCACGCGCTAGTTTGAATTTAATGAATTTACCAATCGACACCTTCTCGTTATCGCAAGAGCCGATGACTCAAATGTCCGTTGGGATTGCACAGATGCTGCCGCGTGGCGACAGCTTGCTTATCAATCAAGCCAAAGTCGATGTTCAACAGCAAGAATTAGTGTGGCAACATGCTGCTCGTCAAAGTCTTATCGCACTCCAAGTACAAGAGCTATGGCTTGATGCGGTCGCCGCAGAGAAAGCCATTGAACTGATTAACAGTAACAAAGCGTTATTTGAACAATTACTAGAAGTAACGAAAGCTAGCTATACCAATGCTATTGGACGTATACGTCAACAAGACGTGATCCGCGCTGAACTGGAACTAATTCAACTAGAAGAACGACTGGCCAATGAACAGCAAAAATTAGGTTCAAGCCGGGCTCGACTCGTTAGCCTTTTACAAGACAATCTGAGTGTATTTAATGACACTGAGTTTGATTTTAGCTCCATGCCGGCGCTCACTCTTTGGCAACATCACGCTTTCAAGTCACATCAAGTATTGGTCGAAATACTGCAACGTCACCCCAGTATAAAAATGTTGCTATCACAGCAACAGATGTTGGAAAAGAATGTTGATTTGGCCAATGAAGCGTACAAGCCACAGTGGGGCGTCAACGCAAGTTATGCATTTCGTGATAGTGCTGACACAGGAATGAGCCGCGCAGATTTTTTCTCTGTCGGCGTGTCCGTTGATCTGCCTGTTTTTACCGAAAAACGCCAAGATCAATCTCTAAATGCCGCCAAATATCAAGTTGAAGCTGCAAAAACACAAATTCAACTGCAACTGAAAAATCTCATCGGTGAATCACGCAGTTTATACAGTGCATTGCAAACACTGGCAGAGCGCCAAATTCGCTTTGATACTAAGCTCATCGCACAAAGCAGCGAACAAGCAGAGGCAGCGCTTACCGCTTATACCCATGACGATGGCGCGTTCACCGATGTTGTTTGGGCGCGTGTTAATGTTTTGAATATTCAACTGGCGTCTTTAAATGTCGACATTCAAGCACTCAAAACCGTCGCCAAACTCAATGCTCTTCTATCTCCTGATCTAGGCCAATTGAAGGAAAAATTACAATGAATTCATTAATACAAAAACTCATCTTTATTTTCATTGGCCTTTTAATTGGCGGCACTGCAACGTGGCTGTTTATGCCACCGACAGAGAGTGGGCCAACTGCAAGTGAGGAGAAGAAACCACTTTATTGGGTCGCACCGATGGATTCGAATTATCGTCGCGACGGACCAGGAAAATCACCGATGGGAATGGATCTCGTCCCCGTGTACGAAGAAGACAACGCTGCTGCGCCTGGCACGGTTACCATTCGCCCTGAAGTACAGAACAACCTCGGAGTGCGTACAGCAAAAGTAACGCGTTCGGTGCTCAATCATGAGATCCGCACTGTCGGTTATGTACAATACGACGAAGACTCTTTAATCCATATCCATCCTCGAGTAGAAGGATGGATTGAAACGCTTTTTGTGAAAGCAACTGGAGAGCCGGTGCAAGCTAATACGCCGCTTTATACGTTATATTCGCCAGAGCTTGTCAATGCACAAGAAGAATATTTGATAGCACTTAATCGTAATAATCAAGCGTTGATCGCAGCTTCAAAAGCACGCTTACACGCTTTACAGCTATCCTCGAGCTTTATTGACGAGCTTGCTAAAAAACGCCAAGTTAAGCAATCCATTACGTTTTATACACCGCGTTCTGGCGTTGTAGATGGTTTGCAAGTTCGCGAAGGTTTTTATGTTAAACCTGGCAACACGATATTAAGCATTGGTCAACTCGATCAAGTGTGGGTCGAGGTCGAAGTATTTGAGCGAGATGCTGCTAAAGTGGCTTTAAATCAGATAGTAACAATGACTCTCGATTTCTTACCTGGCCGTACCTGGGACGGCAAAGTTGACTACATTTATCCAACGCTCGATCCGAAAACGCGTACTTTACGAGTGCGTTTACGCTTTGATAACAGCGATTATGCTTTAAAGCCCAACATGTTTGCATCGGTGAAAATTCACGCCAACACCGATCAAGCCACGCTGAATGTACCGAAAGAAGCCGTGATCCGCACAGGTCATCAAGATCGTGTCGTGCTGGCACTTGGTGATGGTAAATTCAAATCCGTCGCAGTTAGTCTTGGTAAATGGGGCAATAACCAAATTGAAATTATTGATGGCTTAAACGAAGACGAAGAGATTGTTATTTCTGCGCAGTTTCTAATCGATTCGGAGTCGTCTAAAACCTCAGACTTTAAACGTATGGATGCACCAAAGGACGTACGTTCTGTTTGGATCGCTGGTGATATTCGTGATCTAGACCACGCCAATCGTACAGCTACTATTCGCCATGATGCCGTCGAAGAGTGGCAATGGCCTGAAATGGTGATGGATTTTCCAATTGCCGCAAACGTAAACATTGATGAAATGGAAACCGGCCATGCGTTGCATTTTGAAGCAACAATGCAAGACGATGGCCGCATTTTAGTTACTGGTATTCACTTGATGGGAATGGTAGAGGTGGAATACCCAACCGCACAAGTGAGCGGCCTAGTAAATGCCATCAACACAGAAGGTCGCATTGTGAACATTACGAGAGACGCTATTGAAAAATGGGGCCGAGAAGCTGCAACCATGGACTTTATCGTTGCCGAAAACGTCGATTTGTCTACTTTCAAGGTTACACAGCGAATTGAATTTACCTTCGAAGTACGCGATGACTTAGTGATAGTCGATGTCGTTAACGCCGATGCACATGCACACCACTAGGAGCTAAGTTATGATTGAAGGCATTATTCGTTGGTCAATCGGCAACCGCTTTTTTGTGTTGCTCGTGACCTTAATGCTCACCGGTGCAGGTATTTTCGCACTAAAACAGACCCCTGTTGACGCAATTCC
This sequence comes from Pseudoalteromonas luteoviolacea B = ATCC 29581, assembly GCA_000333235.1. Lineage (GTDB taxonomy): Bacteria > Pseudomonadota > Gammaproteobacteria > Enterobacterales > Alteromonadaceae > Pseudoalteromonas > Pseudoalteromonas luteoviolacea_D. Next base: position 33,855 of record CAPN01000004.1, read on the forward strand.
AGATCTGTCTGATGTACAAGTGATCATTAAAACCTCTTATCCGGGGCAAGCACCACAAGTGGTGCAAGATCAAGTCACGTTCCCACTCACCACCGCAATGCTGGCCGTACCTGGAGCAAAAACAGTTCGCGGCTATTCTTTTTTTGGTGACTCCTACGTTTACGTGATATTCGATGACAAAACCGACTTATACTGGGCTCGTTCGCGCGTATTGGAATACTTGAGCCAAGTATCAAGCAGTTTGCCTGCCAATGCACGTCCTGCTCTTGGCCCAGATGCCACGGGTGTGGGTTGGGTGTATTTATATGCTTTAGTCGATAAATCCGGTAAGCACGATCTTAGTCAATTGCGCAGTATTCAAGATTGGTTTTTAAAATACGAGCTTCAAACTGTTGACGGGGTATCGGAAGTGGCACCGATTGGCGGAATGGTTCGCCAGTACCAAGTGCAAGTTGATCCTGAAAAACTTCGAGCTTACAGCATCCCACTTAGTTTAGTGCAAATAGCCCTAAAACAAGGCAACCAAGAAACGGGGGCATCGGTCATTGAAATGGCTGAAGCGGAGTATATTGTTACCACGTCCGGTTACATTCAAAGTATTGAAGACATTGAACGCATTCCACTGGGTTTAAATGAAAAAGGCACCGCGCTAAAAATTGGCGATGTAGCCACCGTAACCTTTGGCCCACAAATGCGCCGTGGTATCGCCGAACTTAATGGTGAAGGCGAAGTCGTAGGGGGTGTTGTAGTGATGCGTTTTGGCGAAAATGCGGCTGCTACAATCAAAGGCGTAAAAGAAAAACTCGCCACACTTGAGGCAAGCCTTCCCGAAGGCGTCGAAGTGGTTACCGTCTACGATCGTTCAAGTTTGATTGACCGCGCTGTTGATAACCTGCGCGACAAACTGCTCGAAGAGCTAGTTGTGGTTGCATTAGTGTGTGTTGCGTTTTTATTCCATGTACGCTCATCCATTGTTGCGGTGGTAAGTTTGCCTCTGGGCATTCTAGTAGCCTTTCTGATCATGTATATGCAAGGGATAAACGCCAACATTATGTCTCTTGGCGGTATTGCTATTGCCATAGGTGCCATGACCGATGGTGCGATTGTGATGATCGAAAACTTACATAAACACATGGCCCAAAAAGAGGTCAACGATGAAAATCGCTGGCAAGTTGTGGCCGATGCAGCAAGTGAAGTAGGGCCTGCGCTTTTCTTTAGCTTATTGATCATTACCGTAAGCTTTTTGCCAGTATTTATTCTTGAAGCTCAAGAGGGCCGTATGTTCGCACCATTGGCGTATACAAAAACGTATGCGATGGCAGCAGCAGCAGGTCTTGCTATCACCCTGATCCCCGTTTTAATGGGTTACGTGATCCGCGGTAAGGTGTTGCCTGAAGATAAAAACCCACTAAACCGCTTACTTATCGCGCTCTATATGCCAGTGCTAAAGGCCGCTCTAAAAAAGCCGAAAACGACCTTGCTATTGGCAATGATAGTCACAGTGATTGGATTCTATCCGCTTGATAAAATTGGTAACGAATTCATTCCTCCGTTGGATGAAGGCGATTTAATGTACATGCCAACCACCTATCCCGGGATTTCGATTGGTAAAGCGCGCGAGCTGTTGCAACAAACCAATAAGCTGATCGCAACGGTACCTGAAGTGGAAAATGTGTTTGGTAAAATTGGCCGTGCTGAAACTGCCACTGATCCTGCGCCGCTCACCATGATCGAAACGTTTATTCAATTGAAACCACAGAGCCTATGGCGAGAAGGTGTGACCACAGAGTCTTTAAAGAAAGAGCTGGATAACTTAGTCCAGTTTCCGGGACTCACCAATGCGTGGGTAATGCCAATAAAAACCCGTATCGACATGCTTGCAACTGGGATTAAAACCCCCGTTGGGATAAAAATTGCGGGACCTGATTTGGATGTGATACAAAGCTTAGGGCAAGAGGTTGAACGTCTACTTAGTGCATTGCCTGGCACAGCGTCTGTATATTCTGAACGGGTTGCACAAGGGCGATACATCAAAGTGGATATCGATCGTCTAAAAGCGGCTCGTTATGGACTCAACGTCACCGAGATCCAACAAGTTGTCTCAACCGCAGTCGGCGGAATGAATGTTACAGAAACAGTTGAAGGTCAAGAGCGTTATCCTGTAAACATGCGCTATCCACAAGATTTTCGTGACTCTCCAGAAAGCCTAGCCTCACTGCCTGTTGTTACACCTAAAGGTCAACACATTGCCCTCGGTGACGTTGCACATATTTACATTCAAAATGGCCCTCCGGGGATTAAAAGTGAAAACGCAAGACTTAATGGATGGACGTTCGTCGATATTGATAACGTGGATATTGGCAGTTACGTCGACAATGCTAAAACCCACTTAGCAGAAAACCTTGACCTACCAGCGGGTTATTCCCTCAGTTTTGCGGGTCAATATGAATACATGGAACGCGCCAAAGCCAAACTCAGTTACGTGTTACCACTCACGCTTGGGATCATTATTGTACTCTTGTACCTTAATTTTCGAAACTTAACGGAAGTCCTATTGATCATGGGCACGTTACCGATGGCACTGATCGGTGGCTTATGGTTACTGTATCTTGAAGGATTTAATTTCTCTGTCGCGGTTGGTGTCGGATTTATTGCGTTGGCAGGAGTCGCAGTGGAAATCGGTGTGCTAATGCTCGTTTACTTAAACCAAGCGTATAACGAGCTAACTGCAAAATATCAGCACAATACCAACACTATTCCGGCGAGCGAGCTCGTTAATGCGGTTGCGAATGGTGCGGGGCTTCGAGTTCGCCCAGTAATGATGACCGTTGCAACCATTATTATTGGCCTGATCCCAATTTTATATGGCTCAGGAACGGGCAGTGAAGTGATGAGTCGAATAGCAGCACCGATGGTCGGTGGTATGTTGTCTGCTGTCTTACTTGCGCTATTCGTCTTACCTACCGCTTTTTTACTACTTAAACGAATGAAATAATCCCAACTTATTTCTGACGAAAAAATGCGCTCACTGTCTTGAGCGCATTTCTCTGTATACTTCACGCATAAAATACAATCGTTTGCATTAAAAAAAGGCGCAATTAGTTGTATACTATATAAAATGAGTTTGTCGCAGGGAGGTTGACACAACGAGGTAACTTTTATGCGCTTATTTTTGCTTTCACTGATTTTTATTGCTTTTGCTGTTGAGGCAAATACGCTTCGTATTCAAGTGCCATCGGATTATATCCCCAAAAAGGGTGAAACTCCGGTCGATATTGGCGCGACTATGTTTAGTCATGTTGCCCGTCTTGTCGAAAACAGTATTGAATTAGAATTTATGCCTGCTAGTCGTTCTCGTGAATGGCGAGAGTTAAAGAATAACCCTTATGCATGCCTATACAACAAATTAAAAACGAATGAGCGTGAAAAAGACGCCTTGTTTAGTCATTACCCGATTGTCGCGTTTCCATCTATTCGCCTCATATCTCATAAATCAGTGCAATTACCTAACAAAATCAATTTCACCGAGTTGCTCACAAAACACTCGCTAAAAATCGCGGTCGTAAAAGGGAGATCGTATGGCGATAAACTCGATTTGTTGATCAGTCAATTCAAAGACAAACTGATTTTTGCTGAAGGAGCTGAAGCTGCAATTAATCTGCGAGAGCAAGTCGCCACAGGAAAAGTTGATGGTATTTTGGAATACAGCGAAGTGTACGCGAACCATTTTAATCACCGAGCAGAATTACATGATGTGAATTATCATTCTTTGAGTGGTGCTGCGGAAACCGTATTTGGTTACATTGCGTGTGCGCGCAGTCTCCAGGGAAAAATGGCGATTGCAAATTTTGATGAGGCCATGCGAAAGCCGGAATTTTTTGACTATATGATCAATATGCATAAGACTGCGTTTGGACCTGCCGAATTTTACTTTTTGAAAGAAGCATTAGAAGCGATTTACCAACTGGACAATGCTCAGCCGTTAAATGCCAAACGCGCTCACCCTTATCGGATCCACTGGTAAAAATTAGAACGTTACCACCCCTTAGTATTTGCGACTATGACGTTAATCGTTCTTTTTAATACCGCTTTGCTATTTGATTACAGAGCAGGCACACTATTGGAAAAGTACAAGCAACGACAACATGCTTAAAGAGTCTCTTTCAGTTCGGCACTATGCCCGCGAAATGTGCTCACATCAGCACAGTTATAATCAGCTCGTTTTACCCTTAAATGGCTATCTCGATATTGAAGTCGCAAATTTCAAGGGGAAAGTTGGCGTTGGGCAAGGCATTGTCATTATTGCTGATCACCTACATGCATTTCGAGCTCATGAAAATGCCCGCTTTATTGTTGCTGATCTAAATGCGTTACCGAGCAATCTCCTCGCGTTAACTGTGCCTCTCTTCTCTTTAACCGAACCAATGGTTCACTTCTTGTCGTTTATCGAAAAACAGTTACACAGTGAAATCAATGAGAGTTTAGAGCACCACACCCTAACCTTGTTCAAGTCTTTACTCGCTGTGCAGTCGGGCTTGCAAACGTTCGACAAACGTATTGAACGCGCCATAGTACTCATGAAGCAAGAGTTGAGTTCACCATTGCAAATCAAGCAACTCGCTGCTGTTGCCTGCCTTTCAGCAACACAATTCAAATTGTTATTTAAACAACAGGTCGGCTCATCCCCTCATCGTTATCTCACGCAACTGCGTATGGAAAAAGCCAAAGCCTTGCTTCGCCACACAGACATGCCAATTCAATTGATTGCTCAGCAAGTAGGCTATTTTGATCATTCTGCCTTTACACGTCGTTTTTCGCTTTCCTTTGGTTACACACCACACATCTATACCCAATCTGCTTAAAAGTGCACGACTTCAGCAAGAATTACGGGCGTTTAGGCAAGGCATTGATTACAGCGAATGGCATTCCCTTGTCAAAATCAATAACGCGGCATAAATACCTATAAAATTTGCCCTAAGGAAACACCACTGCGTTGTAACGCCAATTTAAAAGTTGCTGTGAATTATAAATGGCCATAAATCATTACTGCCATGCGAAATACTTCTCTTTCGCCTATTAAACCGTCTTTTCTGCACAATCTGATGTATAAATTAGCGTATGCTGATAATCTGGTTTATTGCAAATGAGAACAAAATTGATGCCCAATATATGTGGCGGCTTAGCTATCCTGCTTTGGGGGCTTTTGGCAACGATTAGTCTATTAACGCTCGAAATCCCACCATTTTTATTACTATCAATGTGCTTTTTTATAAGTGCTATGCTCATGGGAGCAAAACAGCTATACCTTGATAAACACATTACAATGCCTTCGCTTACTAAAATACAATGGCTAATTGGCATAATTGGCTTATTTGGATTTCACCTCGCCTATTTTTCAGCACTGCGCTTCGCGCCTGCAATTGAGGTCAGTTTGATCGTTTATTTATGGCCACTCTTTCTTGCTGTTTTAGTCGCCGATCAGAAAACACGTTTAAAGTCACTGATGGGTGGCACACTTGGATTAATTGGCATTACAACTTTGTTAGCCGACAAAGTACAACTTAATTGGACAAGTACTATTCTAACTGGGTACGGTCTCAGCATCTGCGCCGCGCTGATCTGGGCGGGTTATTCTTGGTATTTTTCGACAGCCTCAAACAGCATTAACGACATTGGTTGGCTTAGTGTAGTCGTGTGCTTGTGTAGTTTCGTCACTCACCTAGCTATAGAGCCACAAGAATATCAGTTCACGTATTCACAGTGGCTTGGTATTTTGTTACTTGGGCTTGGCCCCGTTGGAGGGGCATTTTACTTGTGGGATATAGGCCTTAAACAAGGCAACCGCACCCTGTTGGCACTAGGCAGTTTCTTCACGCCAGTGTTGTCAGCGATGGCGCTTGCCAGTGTTGGCCAAAATCCTTGGAGCATTTCTATACTAGTTGCACTCATCCTTATTGTTGTGGGAGCAATCATTTCAAAAATAGATCTAAAATTAATTAACGTTAAAAGGAAGAGTCTATGAAACCTGCGATTTCGTGGCAAGATTTTGAAAAAGTTGACCTTCGAGTTGGCACAATTGTAAGTGCTGCCCATTTTCCCGAAGCAAGAAAACCGGCATATATACTGAACATTGATTTTGGTTCAGACCTTGGAATAAAAAAGTCCAGTGCGCAGATCACCGCACTCTACGAACCACATGAGCTTGTCGGTAAGCAAGTAATCGCTGTCGTTAATTTCCCGCCAAAGCAAATTGGCCCTATTATGTCAGAATGTTTAGTTACTGGGTTTCACAATGAGCGAGGTGAGGTCGCCTTAGCAAATGTCGACTTTAATGTTCCTAACGGGTCGAAATTGCTCTAAGCATAAGATGAAATGAAAAAGCCAAACATCGAAAGGAGAAGGAAAAGACGTCGATGTTTGGCAAAGGGATAGAAGAGACTGCTCATTCCTTGTAATAATTAAGTTGGACGTTTTCCAACTTACCGAAAAGCATTACCAGTTCCAAAAAGCCTTGCTTATTGTGTTCACTTCACCGTCTTTTGGAGACAAATACCACGTTTCGTTCGATGATGAAGGTGAAATGGTGTAGTTTAAAAACTGATTGTACGCATTACCTAAATCTGTCCCCTCATAAGGAGGATACCAATCGTCCGGAAATATGAGTGCATATGGAAAACCGTTTTCATCTTTGAATTGACTGTCTGCACCAAAGTTAGCACTGCTAGAGATTTGCGTTTGAAAACCCGATAAATGCACTTCAAAATTAGTGGGGATGACATGCAGATACGGATCATACGGTGGCGCACTAAATTCTGATAATAAGATTGGAGTATCTAAGTTGACCGAGAGACTAAATTTTTTACCGAGAACTAAAGCTTGATCCGGCACAGTATTGACGAATGGTGAACCGCTGACAGCCATCATCTGTTTGGTGTTTTTCAACACTTGAATATTAATTTCACCATTAATGGTTTGTAATTGCGGATAATTTGCGACTTGTTCAGCGGTATTTTCAACAAATAAATTCTTCGTTACGGTGCCTGATACTGGAGTATTAGTCGGGATCCTTAAATACCAGTCATGGGTGTATTCAGCGCCTCGCGCTATCATGTAGCCAGTGGCAACAATTGACGTCACCTCGTTTTGTCTAAGAGATTCATTATAAACAAGCCCCAAACCTACTCGATAACCAATAACAAGGTCATTAAAGTCATAATCGCCTTTGTTTGGGTATTTATCTTCATAACTTACAACATAAAAGTTATTATCACTTGGGTAGTAACTCCACGCATCTACCGTTTTTGTCACTTGACTCTTAGCAATGACTAAAGGAGCTTCTTCTACACCAGCTTGCAATTTTTCAACAGGCTCAACGTCTTGTATGCTGATGATAGCAATATCTTCTGGGCCATTGGAAAAGTCATAAAACGCCTCGGGATCCCCAAGCTTCACATTGGTATCAACAAAACGGACTTCTAAGTAAGCACTTGTGACATTTGATAGACTTGGTAACGTTACACCACAAGCTTCGTTGTCAAGTTTCAATCGCAACATTGCGCTGAAATCTGTGCCGTACAGATCACTGGCTGTACTCGGGGTAATTAAGTTAGAGCCGGTAGCCCCGAGGAGCGTTGGGTATTCAGTGCGTGCTGTTTGTCCTTTTAATGCCAACATGCTCGCTGTGTTCGTTGTAAATTTTGAGCACGTAATTTTTGTGCCTGAAAAATCAAAGATTAAATTGGCCTCAGCCACAGCAACTCCCTGCGTTGACGCTTTTTCTGTCCCGTTTGCTGCCTCATTCACGTCGACAACAAACGCCAAAATCCCACCATGCTGTTCACGAAAAGCCTGTAATGTCTGGCCATTAATTGGATTTGACGTTTTACTGCTTCGATGAACTTCAAACAAGTTTATCATGCCATAACCTTGGGAAATGTTGTCACGAAGCATAACTGACTCAAGTTCTGCAAAAGCGGTGGTTGGCAGACCCGCTAGCATCGCTAGAAACGCGAATGATATGGTGGAGTTCATAGCGTTATCTCCTCAGTAATTTGGGGATCTTGAGGATCGGATGAGAACACATCGATCTTGACGGACTTTATGTGGTTAGGAAGGTGTAACGATAAAGCTAGATTCGAATGTAACTTTCCGAGATACAAAGCGTTACCATCGTGTGTATAGACTTTTATAAATATCTGCGTACCTTTAAATTGGGCAGTCTTGTCTGGTAACTGAGTCAAATAGGTTGCAAATTGATTGAACTCGGTTGTCATCGCTACTTCATTGTCTTTGAGCGCTGTACTTTCTGGCTGCGGCTGGGTTGGTACAGTCACCACTGGGGTTTCAACCGGCGTAGTTGGGGTTGATGCACTCTCCCCTCCACCACCACAGGCCACCAGCAAGCATGCAGCAAATGTTATGAATCCGTTTTTCATGGTAACCTCGATATTGTCGGGATTTACCATTCAACATTCAAAATTCTTACCAAGAAAAAACTAAATAAAGTTCAATTACATAGTAAATGTAGATTCTGAAATTCGCAAAATGCAATGCAACATGCAGTTCATATTTGCGAACCTAATACACTTAAGATAGGCTCAAGTTCTTTTTTTCTCGGATTGGAAAGCTTTTCCATATTAATTTGCTCAAGCAATTCCTTCGCTTGTGTATATTGTTGCAGTTCAAAATAAGCTTGTAATAAGCGCATTTGATAAGCAGCTAATATCACTCCGTCGCTCGGCGAGTGCAGATATTCCACAGCTTCAAGGTAGTAATCCCGAGCAAGAGCATGTTCGCCATGTAATTGAAGCGTTCTTGCCAAATTTCCTAGGGCTATTGAAAGCTTGTTCGGCGTCCCCATTTCGCGTGCATAAGGTAATGCCAATGTTCGATGATGTATTGCTTTTTCTATATTGTCCCAGGCAAAAAAGACATTCGCAAACTGCTCGTTTAGTTCATACCAAAAATTAGCATCTTTACTTTTGCCAAAGCGATTTTCTGCCATCAGCAAAATTTGATAAGCTCGTTTTTTATCTCCAAAAACGTATTGCATATTTGCCAGTTCAATCACGCGAAGCGGATCACCAAATGCATCGTACATCCCCTCTAATTGCTGCATTGTTTCGTTTGCATAATGCATTGCCCGCTGCTTATCACCTTGGGCATTAAGGGCCTTTGCAAAATAAAAATTCAATTGAGACGTAAACACAACAGGCAAATCTTTACGTTCAACTAATGGTTCAATTTCTAAAGCTAATTGCTCAAACATTTGTTTGTCGTAAAAATAATCAAGTTGGTACGATTTGAGCTTTAACCACTCAATGCCTAATGGCTCTGCTTCCATTAAAGCTTTGTTGATGTTAGCAAGGCAATGCGCATCCGAAAGCTCACCACAGAATTTGTCGTGATCACTGTAGTGTTCAGCTGCCAAAGCTGGGATTGTCATAAAACAAAATGAAATTATCGCTAGTAGTCGGATCATAGATTACTGTAGTTGTTATTAAATGTAACCAAACTCAGTCAGTCTAGCCCTATTTACTGAAGTAAAAATCAGTATTTAGTATTATTTTTTAATAAAAAAATGACATTTAACAATTAAAAAACAGAAAAACACCAAATAAAACACAACTTATTCACTAAGATTTGATGCTTTAGGTACACCTAACTCGATGTACACGGCCATTTTTATTTTGTAATTTGCAATTACAACAACGTTTAAATGTTTCCTATACTAAAATAAGACGTGCATTTCAAAGTGGAAATTTCGTTGACCCCTGAGCAAAAACTTTCCTCTGTCGAACGGCAAAAAATAGAGATATTAACCAAGGTGGCAACATATTGTTTATGGCTGCACGTCGCGCTAATTGCCTTTTTTTGGTTCGTTGATGCCCCTTATTTGGCTATGTTAAATCTCTTTAGTGTTGGGGCATGGAGAGCGGGAATACACTACTTTTCACAAGACAAAATCGCTTTTGGATTACAAATAGTGTGCCTTGAAGTGTTGGTCCATTCTGTTTGTGTCTGCTTTACCTTTGGTTTGAACTTGGGCTTTCAATATTATTTATGGGCGATTGCCTGTATTTTGCTAATGGAACAAACGATTCCCCTGTTTCGAGCGATTCTCATGTCGCTCACATTAATTTTTATTTTTGCGCTCATGTTAATCGGTTTGCAAACCCCTAATTACGACTTCCCTTATCCTCATGCAGAACAAGTTATTCATGTTACCAATGTATTCTTGAGTGGTGTACCCATGATCTTTACCTTGGCATACCTACGTGAAATGAGCATAAATTCACGCACAGAGCTAACCGAGATGGCTACCTTAGACCCACTAACAGGGCTGTACAATCGGCGCTTTGCAAGCCAACTAATGGATAAACAACGTTTGCATGAACAACATCAAGTAAATGAAATACACTTGGTGATGATAGATATTGACCACTTTAAAAAGATCAATGACCGCTATGGCCATGCAAGAGGAGACGAAGTACTGAAGAATGTCGCCGCTATTTTACGTGAACATGCACATTCGCCCAATTTTGCGATTCGTTGGGGCGGAGAGGAATTCCTTTTGATCCTATGCGCTATGAGTCGAGAAGCACTAATCAATAAGCTAGATGCAATCACTGCAAACATTAAAACACAACGATTTTCACGCGAAGATCTCAGTGTAACGGTCAGTTGTGGTGTGTCGCAATGGCAAAGTGATCATCACTTTGAAAAAGCGCTCGCCGCGGCTGATGAGGCGCTTTACCGCAGTAAAGCCAGTGGCAGAAACGCCATAACGTACTGCTAACGAGCAAATTTACCTGATGTGATGGTCTCCAACCAAGAAAAAAGCGAGCCTCCGAATTAGAGTCTCGCTATGGTATAACTTGATGATGTTTAGATATAAAGCAGATAAATCGCGTTTTTATTAATCAATTACATTAGGGATCCGCACATGACCTTCCATTAATACTCGTGCGCTACGGCTCATAATAGCCTTGGTGGCTTGCCATTGACCATTAACCTGTTTCGCTTCTGCGCCCACTCTCAAGGAGCCAGAAGGGTGACCAAACGTAACAACATCGCGATCGCCACCACCGGCTGCAAGGTTAACCAATGTCCCAGGAATTGCCGCCGCTGTTGCTATCGCTACCGCTGCAGTTCCCATCATCGCATGGTGCAATTTACCCATAGACAGCGCACGCACATTTAAATCAATGTCAGTCTCATTGATCGCTTTGCCGCTTGACGAGAGATAACTTTTAGGTGGCGCTACAAACGCAATTTTAGGCGTATGTTGGCGTGATTCAGCATCTTGCAGATCGGCAATCAAGCCCATCTTAAGCGCGCCGTGAGCGCGAATGAGCTCGAAACGTGAAAGGGCTTCATTCGATCCATTAATTGCGTCTTGCAGCTCCGTGCCTTCATAACCAAGATCTTCTGCATTAAAGAAAAGCGTTGGAATACCTGCGTTAATCATCGTCACCGCAAAACGGCCAATGTTTGGCACGTCTAGCGTGTCGACTAAGTTTCCAGTGGGAAACATATCGCCTTCACCATCGCTAGGATCCATAAATTCAACCACCACCTCTGCGGCAGGGAAAGTCACACCATCAAGCTCAAAATCACCTGTTTCTTGGACTTCACCATTACTCATCGGCACGTGTGCGATGATGGTTTTTTTAATATTTGCTTGCCAGATCCGCACCACAGCAATACCATTTTGAGGTACTCGGTCTTGGTCCACTAAGCCGTTATTTATCGCGAATGCCCCAACTGCCGCCGTTAAATTTCCGCAATTACCACTCCAATCAATAAACGGCTTGTCGATAGCAACCTGACCAAACAAATAGTCTACATCGTGCTCTGATTGCATACTTTTACTCAAAATCACAGTTTTACTGGTACTTGACGTCGCGCCGCCCATTCCATCGGTATGTTTACCATAAGGATCCGGACTTCCAATCACTCGAAGTAACATCGCATCGCGCGCTGCTCCAGGTACTTGTGCTGCAGCAGGTAGATCGGCAAGATTAAAAAACACGCCTTTTGAAGTTCCGCCGCGCATGTAGGTCGCCGGTATTTTCATCTGTGGTTTAAAACTCATATTCGTTCCTTTGGCTGTTTGTTTGGCGCTCTAAAACAATACAAGAGCGCCAACTAATCTAACTACTGTACGTTACCTTCAAGGAAATCTTGGGCAAAACGCTGTAAAACCCCACCTGCCTCGTAAATAGATACTTCTTCTGCTGTATCTAATCGACATGTCACTGGAGCTTCAATGGTTTCTCCATTACGACGGTTTATCACTAACGTCAGTGTTGTACCTGGAGTACGTTCACCTTTCACGTCATACGTTTCTGTCCCATCTAGCCCAAGCGTAATTCGATTTGTTCCGTCTTTAAACTCTAAAGGCAACACCCCCATACCAATCAAGTTAGTACGGTGAATACGTTCGAATCCTTCCGCAACAATCGCTTCAACCCCAGCTAAACGTACACCTTTTGCGGCCCAGTCACGGGATGAACCTTGACCATAATCAGCGCCAGCGACAATGATCAAAGGTTGTTTACGTTCCATATAAGTTTCAATGGCTTCCCACATCCGAGTTACTTGACCTTCTGGCTCAATACGTGCGAGCGAACCTTGCTTCACATTACCCGTTTCATCGCGCACCATTTCATTAAACAATTTTGGGTTTGCAAACGTTGCACGCTGAGCCGTTAAATGATCTCCTCGATGCGTGGCATAGGAGTTAAAGTCCTCTTCTGGCAAGCCCATTTTATGTAAGTATTCACCCGCCGCACTATCAAGCATAATGGCATTCGATGGTGATAAATGATCTGTCGTGATGTTATCGCCAAGCACCGCAAGAGGTCGCATTCCTGTTAACGTACGTGGTGCAGCAAGAGCGCCTTCCCAATAAGGAGGGCGACGAATATAAGTACTCATCGGACGCCAGTCATACAGTGGATTAATGTGTTCACCGTAATCCACACTCAAATCAAACATTGGGTCGTAAATGGCTCTAAATTGCTCTGGTTTTACGCTCTTAGCAATCACCGCATCGATTTCTTCATCACTTGGCCAAATGTCTTTTAAAGTAACTGGATTGCCTTTTTGATCGTGACCTAATATTCCAGTTTCAATGTCAAAGCGCACACTACCAGCAATGGCATAGGCAACAACCAAAGGTGGTGAGGCTAAGAACGCTTGTTTCGCATAAGGATGAATGCGTCCATCAAAATTACGATTTCCAGAAAGTACAGCGGTTGCATACAAATCGCGGTCGATGATCTCTTGTTGGATCACTGGATCTAACGCTCCGCTCATCCCATTACACGTTGTACAAGCAAACGCGACCACACCAAAGCCTAATTGCTCTAGTTCAGGCAGTAAATTTGCTTCTTCCATATAAGATTTAACGACTTTAGAGCCTGGAGCAAAAGACGTTTTCACCCACGGCTTACGCGCTAGACCTTTAGCATTGGCATTACGAGCGAGTAAACCTGCCGCAACGACGTTGCGAGGGTTTGAGGTGTTAGTACAACTCGTAATCGCCGCGATGATCACGGCGCCATCAGGCATCTTACCGTCTTCTTGAACGTAATCTTTTACAATACCTTGGTCCGCCAGTTCAGTGGTTGCCACGCGACGATGCGGATTTGACGGGCCAGCTAAGTTTCGAGTAACGGTCGATAAATCAAATTTCAATACACGTTCATAATGAGCGTTATCTAGACTATCTGCCCAAAGACCTGTGTGTTTTGCGTAATGTTCAACCAACTGCACTTGTTCTTCATCGCGACCTGTTAATCGCAAGTAATCAATCGTTTTTTCATCAATATAGAACATGGCTGCAGTTGCACCATACTCAGGTGTCATATTAGAAATAGTCGCTCTGTCACCTAAGCTCAAACTCTTTGTTCCGTCGCCAAAAAACTCTAGGTAGGCGGAAACTACACGCTCTTTGCGTAAGAATTCAGTGATCGCAAGTACTATATCGGTTGCCGTGATCCCCGGTTTACGCTCACCAACTAGCTCAACCCCTACAATATCCGGTAAACGCATATAAGAAGCACGACCAAGCATGACGCTTTCCGCTTCTAAGCCACCGACACCAATTGCAATCACGCCTAGCGCATCAACGTGTGGCGTGTGGCTGTCTGTTCCGACTAATGTATCTGGAAATGCCACACCGTCTCGTACTTGCACAACCGGTGACATTTTTTCAAGGTTAATTTGGTGCAAAATACCATTTCCTGGCGGTATTACATCCACGTTTTTAAAGGCTGTTTTGGTCCAATTAATGAAGTGAAAACGATCTTCATTTCGACGATCTTCAACCGCTCTATTCTTTTCAAAAGCGTCTTTATCGTAGCCACCATGTTCAACCGCCAACGAATGGTCAACAATCAGCTGAGTGGGTACAACTGGGTTTACTTTGGCTGGATCGCCTCCTTTTTCGGCGATCGCATCACGCAAACCAGCTAAATCCACCAGCGCGGTTTGACCTAAAATATCGTGACACACAACGCGTGCTGGGAACCACGGAAAGTCTAAATCACGGCGACGCTCAATAATTTGTTTTAATGAATCAGTAAGTACAGCCGGTTCACAGCGGCGCACAAGGTTCTCTGCTAATACGCGAGAGGTATAAGGCAGCCCATCGTAAGCACCCGGTTTAATTGCTTCAATCGCTTCACGGGTATCATAAAAGTCTAAGTTTGTATTTGGTAATTTTTTGCGGTATTGCGTATTCATATCAATATCCAACTGCAATCGGTGACAAAAAAGGCGACAGTCGCCGCCTTCCATTATTTCAAGGGCAAGATGTTAGCGCTCAGCAATCGGCGTTACTTTACGCAAATCTTCACCTGTGTATTCAGCTGATGGACGAATAATGCGGTTATCTGCGCGCTGTTCCATAACATGTGCAGCCCAACCTGTTAAACGTGACATTACGAAAATCGGCGTAAATAACTTTGTTGGAATACCCATAAAGTGATACGCAGAGGCGTGGAAAAAGTCGGCGTTACAGAAGAGCTTTTTCTCGCGCCACATCACCGCTTCGCAGCGCACAGAGACCGGATAAAGCACTGAGTCACCGACATCAGCTGCCAATTTCTCTGACCATAATTTAATGATTTCGTTACGTGGATCTGATTCTGAGTAAATCGCATGACCAAAACCCATGATTTTCTCTTTGCGAGCCAACATCCCCATCATTTCTTCTTCTGCATGATCAGCAGACGTAAAACGTTCAATCATCTCCATCGCGGCTTCGTTTGCACCGCCATGAAGTGGACCACGAAGTGACCCAATTGCACCGGTAACACATGAATGCATGTCAGAAAGCGTTGAAGCACACACTCGCGCGGTAAACGTTGACGCATTAAATTCATGCTCTGCATACAGAATAAGTGAAACATGCATGACACGCTCATGTAGTTCAGACGGTTTCTTACCATGTAACATATGTAAGAAATGTGCACCGATTGAGTCGTCATCTGTTTCCACGTCTACTCGCACACCATCATGACTAAAGCGATACCAATAACAAATGATACTTGGGAAAGCCGCTAACATGCGATCGGTTACTTGTTGTTGCATATCGAAGTTCGCTTCACCTTCTAGGTTGCCTAACATCGAACAGCCTGTGCGCAACACATCCATTGGGTGCGCATCTGCAGGAATACGCTCAAGTACGTCTTTAAGTGCTTGTGGTAAACCGCGCATGCCTTTTAACTGCGCTTTATATTCATTAAGTTGTGCTTGTGTTGGAAGTACACCTTTGAGGATCAAGTAAGCGACTTCTTCAAATTGGCAGTTTTCAGCTAAATCTTTTACGTCATAACCTCGATAAGTTAAGCCTGAACCTGATTTACCAACCGTTGAAAGTGCTGTCTTTCCTGCAACTTGTCCGCGCAAACCTGCGCCGCTTAATACTTTCGCCATTTTGTTGTCTCCTGAAATTTTACCTGCTGTTTTATTTGCTATAGCCGCCAAGTCGACGACCTGCTAGTTGGCGTGTAGCCGCACGCCTTGCATAATTTGAATTATTTATTTTTGCCTTGAGCAAACAAACTATCTAATTTTTGCTCATAATCGTGATAGCCAAGGTAGTCGTATAAATCCATACGAGTTTGCATTGAATCAATGACCGCTTTTTGATCGCCATTTGCAAGAATAGACTGATATACCATTTCTGCCGCTTTATTCATGGCTCTGAATGCACTTAATGGATATAGCACCATGCTCACCCCCCAGTCACCCAATTCCTTTTTATTCCAAAGCTCGGTTTGACCAAACTCGGTAATATTAGCCAAAACAGGAACATCAAGCGCTTCAGTGAAAGCACGATAATGCTCTTCTGTTTTCACTGCTTCTGCAAAAATACCGTCAGCACCAGCTGCGACATAAGCCTTCGCTCGCTCAAGTGCTTTTTCAAGCCCTTCTTGTGCAAATGCATCCGTACGCGCCATGATGAAAAAATTAGGATCGGTGCGCGCATCAACCGCTGCTTTAATGCGATCAACCATTTCTTCTTTCGATACGATCTCTTTATTTGGGCGATGACCACAGCGCTTTTGTGCGACTTGGTCTTCAATATGAACCGCTGCTGCACCTGCCTTTTCCATGTCTTTAATGGTTTTGGCAATGTTAAACGCTCCACCCCAACCCGTATCGATATCAACCATTAAAGGTAAATCACACGCGGCGGTAATACGATAAACATCAGCCAGTACGTCATTTAGCGACGTCATGCCCAAATCAGGTAGTCCATACGACGCGTTAGCAACGCCCCCACCTGATAAATAAATAGCTTGATGACCGATTTTTTTTGCCATTATGGCACTGTAGGCGTTGATGGTTCCGACGATTTGAAGCGGTTGATTTGCTGCTAATGCGTCACGAAATTTTTTTCCTGCACTCATGATGTTCTCTCTTTGCTGTTGTCGCTCGAAAGCTTATTTGCAATGTTATTTTTAGAATATTGAATATGTCTGCGCATTAGCATTTCTGCTAATTCTGGATCGCGGTTACGAATAGCGCGCACAATATGTTGGTGTTCGTCAAACGCCGTTGTCACACGGGGACCCGCCATACCTAATTGCACTCGATACATACGGATAAGGTGATACATGCCGTTTACCAACATCGTAATAAGGTGGTTATTTTTACTACCCAAAATAATGCGGTAATGAAAGTCAACATCGCCAGCTTCTTGGTAATAAGACTCGCCGCTCTTTACATTGCTAGCGTGGTGATTTAAGAGTTGTGTTAAGCCATTAATGTCTTCATCACTCATGTTAAGTGCGGCTAATCGCGCTGCCATGCCTTCAAGCGACTCTCGAACTTGATATAACTCTTCAAGACCTGCTTGACTTAAGGCCACGACACGAGCGCCAACATTCGCTTTACGTTCTACAATATGACACGCTTCCAAACGATTTATCGCTTCACGGATCACCGCTCGACTCACCGCATACTTTGTCGACAATTCTGTTTCACTCAGCTTAGTGCCAGAGGGGATCTCTCCCTCTACAATGGCCTTTCTAAGGCTGAAAAAAGTCTTATCAGACGACGTTACTGCTTGTTCAGTAAATAGACTCATACAGCATTTTTTAGTGTAAACCAACAAATTGTAGACAATACTAGCAGTAAACAGGAAGAGATCAACCAAAATCACACAAATTGTCGACAAAAGTATCATTGCGATTACGATCGAGGAACAGAGAACTGATGTACCTCTCGACACGAAATTGGCCAACGCACTTTGTCGACATTTCAATCACTCTAGTCAATCTGCTTGAGGAAGGCCACCCTATCAGCTTGGTTCCATATCTAAATTTTCAGCACTGTCGAATTAGGTCTTCTATACTTAACTGGTCAATAAATAGAGTGAGGGGCCGATTTTGTCGAAATTAATCAGGCAAGTCGCAGGATTATTTTTTGCTGTTACGTCGTGCTTTAGTTACTCTAAAGTACTTGTGTTAACTGAACTTTCTCCACCCTACCAAATAACACTGAACAATCAAATTACCGGCAGCAGCACTGAATTAGTAAAAGCTATCTTAACAAAAGCACAGATTAACCATGAGATCGCTATGGTTCCATGGGCTCGAGCCTTACACTTAGCTACAAATAAACCCAATACCTTAATTTTTAGTATCGCAAAAACACAAGAACGCGAGGCTCATTTTGAGTGGATTGGTCCAGTCGCGACCTTTGAACTAGGGTTTGTTTCATTGAAGCATCGAAATGACTTAGACTTCAACGATTTCAACAAGGCAAAAAACTACACGGTGGTGGTGCAGCGTAATGACATTGCACAACAAGTACTGACAAGCTTGGGCTTCGACGTTATTGAAACTCGAGATATTCATCATTCTTACAATTTACTCCTCAACAATAAAGTGGATCTCTTAGTTGACGACAGATTGTTTTTACCTGACATGGCACGGCAACTTAATTTGCCGGATGATCAATTTAAATTTATCACGGCAATACCCGCTCTAGCGATAAACGGTTATTTGGCAGCGAATCGACATATGGATCAAGCGCAGTTAGACGCCATAAAAAAAGCCTATATGGACTTAGTCGATAGTGATGTTTATCGCGCTGCTCTAATCAATAATGGAAAAGAATAAACAGGAAAAAGAACAAAATGAGCAAAGAGGCATAACCAAACAGGATACTTAAATATAAGAAGAGCAAAAATGAAAAAAGCAGGCAAAATGCCTGCTCTTTTATACGAATTCTACTCTTTCAAGCATTAAAGCACTTTGATGCTTTCAGCTTGTGGGCCTTTTTGACCTGTAGTAATAGAGAACTCAACTTTTTGGCCTTCTGCAAGCGTACGGAAACCGTTGCCTTCAATAGCGCTGAAGTGAGCGAATACGTCAGGGCCGTTTTCTTGTGCGATAAAACCAAAGCCTTTTGCTTCATTGAACCACTTTACGGTGCCTGTTACAGTTTGTGACATAGTACTAAATCCTAAATATTAAACATTTTGCCCGAAGGCCTAAAAAGATCAAAAAAATACGGAGCTTAAAACTTCAGGACGATACTACCGCTTTCAAACGCTAAACAACGTAATGGAATTTCAAACGACGGACTTTTCTGTCCTTCACCATCATAGGACCAGTGAAATAGCAAGTCAAACAATTTGCAAGTAATTCTTAAAATAAATTTCCATTCATTTGTTAATGCAAATTCACTAAAAAATCTTCATCTTTGAGGGGGTAGATCAATACGAACACGAAAAAATAGCGTAAAATAGAAACACACATGTCGTATCGGGCTTCTTTTTTGTTTCGTTTACTCATTTGCGCTGCTTTTGCATTTATAAGCCTCTCGGCTTTTTCCACTGAGGAAGATAGCCTAAGAATCTCTTACCTCAACCATCCGTCTGTTGCGAACATTGCATTGCCTATCGTAAAACAAGCGTATCAACGAGCTGGTATAAAAGCCGAGTTTGTTGAACTACCTGCGCATCGTTTATTACAAGAAATCAGTGCGGAACACACTGATGGCGATGTGTTGCATGCCCAAGAGATCTTTAAGCCCTTTAGCAATATTATAAAAGTTGGCCCACCTATCACCAAAGTAGACTACGTCTTACTGTGTAGCCATAACGTACTATGTGACAACTCAGTGTTGATTTCATCGCCTGAAACCATCGTTGCGTCCGATCAATCCATGCGTGTGATTGGTTATCAGTTTCCAAGTGCCAAAGGACGTCGTTTCTATCAACTGAATAATCTTGCTCAACTTCCCGAGTTATTGGTGGAAAAGCGATTTAATTATGCAATTTATATTGTATCGACCGAATGGCCTCTGCCAAAAAGCCTGACGCACCTGAAGATGTATCATCTATTTGAATCAGAGGCGTATCACACGCTACATAAAAAGCATCACGCGATTGCTCAAAAAGTGGGGAAAGCGTTAGAAATCGAGTTACGTGAGCGTAAAAGGCTAGATAAGCAGTCTTAATATTCAAATTCTAAAGCCAAACGAAAACTGTGATCTTTACCATTGTGCCCAACTTCAGTAATAAACCCCGCTTCCCATTTTAGTTGCCGCTGCCCAACAAAACGATGTAAACCGATAAATCCAGGGCCAATACCAACAAAATCTTCACCGGCGTAAACTTCGATCGCAGGCTGAAAAGCACTCATCCAACGATAACGATATTGAGCACGAAACTCACTCTCCCATTCGTTTTCAATTTCTTTTCCCCACTCATGAATCGCAAACGCATTCATCGTGAGGCTCGTACGGCCAAATTCCTTTTCGAATATCAAACCAATCGCTGCTTCATGCGCGGACTCTTTCGTGCGTTTTTCATATTCAAACAACAACCCCCAATCTGCCCAGTATTTGCCTTGCTCGACTAACTGCCAACGTGCTTCAATCTCATAGGCAGCAAATGAATAGTTTTCGTCGATATCTCTTTCGCCAATCGCGTAACCTTCAAGTGCAAACCCTTCTACAATCGCAAAACCAAAGCCAAGACGCTGTGCTAAATAATTTTGTTCTGCCGTTTGCCGAGACAATAATCGCCATTCAATTTCTTTTTCATTAGGTAAAACATAAGGATGATAAACTTTGTCGACTACCATTCCATCAGCTCGCACGCTACCCGATAGCAAAAAGATACTTAGCAGTAATGCAGTAACGATTATAATGCGCATGTTTTACTCCTACTTTTTCGACCAACACGAGCAACAAAGGTCAACACCCCTAAAATAAACAGGGTACTCATTACAAAAACTCCTAATGATAAAATACTGGGACTCGCTTCGAATCCCACTAAAATCTTTAGTAAGCGTCCACTCACACTGTGTTCATCTATCATGGCTCTTAAATCAAACACACTTTGACTCGAGGGAATGACGTCAATTTGTGTTGCAAGATCGAGCGCCATAACCAATTTACTGGCGGCATGACAAGCAAAAACCAACATAATAATTTTTCGCAACGGTTTCGCGGCTTCACTCGTAAAGAAAAAATACAATAACGTACACAGACTAAAACAAATGCCCAATCCTAAAATGGTGCCAATCCATAAAGCTTGTGCGGTATCTGCCCGATAATAACTCACCAAGTAAGTTAGAAAATTACTTAAATATAAGGTTATACCGACCACCAGCGTAACGCTGGGCCACACCGATTCAACGCGAACACACGAAATTAACAAGCCTAAATACAATAGAAAAAACAACCCCATTTGGCTTAATTCATACCCCCTATAATCAAACCATTGGCTAATAACCCCCGCTCCAGTTAAATACGCAAAACTGATAAAAAGGCCAACTACAGAGGCAATTAAACTGTGTCGAATTGTAATAGGCCGCATTACCAACGATTGACGCAACAACACCCACAGTAAGGCGATGGGCAAACACTGATTAATTGTGATCACGACTGTGTTAAGAAGCATCGTTTACCGCCTTAACAATCACTTTTCCTTGCGCTGTATTAGGTGAAAACTCGCCAAAAAAACGATATTCTCCGACGGACAAAGGTCCGATATAAATGACATTTTTACGCCCGGGAAACAGTACTTTTTCGCGATTGAGATCGAAACTATCAAACTCTTCTGGTTCAATATCCTTATTTTCAATGATTAAACGCACTTTCTTTCCAGCTGGTATCTCGACCACAGAAGGTGAAAAAAGGTGATTTTCTAAGGTAATAAAAACACTGTCATCGCGAGCAATCGCATTACTCGATAAAACAAGGTTGGTGGCAAAAATACTGAGTCTCAGGAACAGCTTCACACCAACTCCTTATTAAACCACACCGTTACTCGCAATCCACCTAAATGACTGCGACTAAGATCGATGGATGCATCATAAATCGCCACCACTTGCTGAACAATCGCCATGCCGAGTCCTGCACCTTTCTCACCTGATGGGTGTTTATCCCCTCCAACGCGGTAAAAACGATCGAAAACCCGTGCGATTTGTTCCTCTGTCATACCTGGGCCAGAATCATCTAACTGCCAACCCACTTTTCTATCCGCTTCGACTAAGGTAAGCGCCAACACACCACCCTTAGGGGTGTATTTAATTGCGTTGCTAAGTAAATTCCCAAGCAAGGTTTTTAAGGTAAATTCACAGCCAAAAATTACGCACTCTTTGCCATCGAGTTCTATCGTTTGCCCTTTGCTTTCAATTTTCTCGTACAGATCGCTCACTAAGTTTTGCGTAAAACTGAGAATATCAATCGGTTTAAATTGAGCATGCCACGATTCGGGTTCAGTTCGAGCCAAAGTGAGCATTTGCTCAACAATGTGATTAAGCTGTGCTACCCCTTGTTCCAGTGCCAAAATGCTCTCACTTTGGCCTTCTGCAAGGTTATGTAAATGAATTTTTAAACTGCTTATAGGGGTTTTTAATTCATGTGCGGCGTCGGAGGCGAAATAGCGCTCACGAAGGTATGCCGCTTCAACTTTTGTCAGTAGTTGGTTCATGCGCTCAATCACTGGGGCGACTTCTGCATCCGTGGAGATCGTAGACAACTGAGAAAAATCATTCGCTTTTCTGAGCTGCAGCTCTTTGGATAGGAGTGTTAATGGACGCAACGAGCGCCGTATATACCAGGCGATTGCTAGCGCAAGCATAGGCGTTATCATTACAAGTGGAGTCATCGCTGAAACAATTAAAGATTCAATTAATTCAAATCGTCGCTCAACCGGCTGTGCGAGCCAAAGTGTGTCATCATCCCTCTTCATCACGACTATCCGTAGGCGTTTATTCGCCAAATTTGCGGTGTAGGCCCCTACGTCTGGGTAAGTTTCGAATGGAACTGCCTTGAAGATATCGGCACTAAATTGCTCCGTTTGCGCCGACCAACGTTTACTGTATAACTGGCTTTGCTCTGGCCACTTAGCAAGAGGCACATGCATTAATACCTCACCTAATTGATAAAGTTGCTCATCCAATTGTTTTTCAGCAGTCACGTAACTGGTTTCATACCCTTTTAATAACGCTAAAAAGAGGGTTAAAACAAAACTAGAAATAATAATAAGCGTCAGGCGAATATTGATCGACGTCCGATTGCCTAAATGCTTCACTTTTTGCCCATCACATAACCAATACCACGTAGTGTTTTAATCGTGTTTTCTGGTAGTTTTTTGCGCAAATGGTGAATATGCACTTCTATCGCATTCGAGCCCAACTCTTCACCCCATTGATACAGTTTGTTTTCCAATTGTTCTTTTGATAATACCCGACCTACATTTTCCATTAGCGCTTTGAGCAACATAAACTCTTTTCGAGGTAAATTTAGACTCTCGCCATTTACTTCAACAGTATGGCTTGCCATATCCATCTCGATATCGCCCACAGCCAATGCACTACTCGTAACTAACTTGCCACGACGGCTTACCACCCGCAGCCGTGCAAATAGCTCCTTGGGTTCAAATGGCTTAGGTAAATAGTCATCCGCACCGAGATCTAGCCCTTCAATTTTATCTTCGACTCGGTCTCTCGCGGTAAGAATAATTACCCCAATTGGCCATTTTTTGCGACGTATTTTTCTTAGCAACGACATGCCGTCACCATCAGGCAGCCCCAAATCTAACACGACCAATTCGGTGTTTTCAGGACTCAACAGATGCTCTGCTTGGGCCAGTGTTGCAGCGTGGTCAACACTGTACCCTTCTTTTTGTAACGAGCGTACGAGTCCTTGCGCGAGTAAGGTGTCATCTTCGACTAATAATAATCTCATTGGCGTCTTTTTAATTTTTTCTCAACTTTAGCTAACAGCTCATCCACTTCGAGTTGGCGGTATTTATCGGCTTTTTCTCGTCCTTCGCGAGCTGGCGCTGCCTTTGCTTTTTTCAGATGTTCGAAGGCATCTTTATACTCTTTTTCAGCATAGAGAAAATCTGCATAAAAGTAATTGATATCGATACCACTTGGATTCAATTCTAGCGACTTTTTAAATAATTTCTCTGCTTGTTTATCATTACCAAAGCCAATTGGCCACCCTGGAACTTTAGCATACAAAGTACCTAAGCTCGTTAACGCAGAACCTTGTAATGCCTTTTCATCAATCGCCATTGCGGCTTCAAGTTCTTTTTTTGCGGCTTCGGCAAGTCCAAGCGCGCCAAGTCCACCTTTTGCGCCAGCAAAACTTGACTGAACAATGCCATGCCAAATATGGCTCTCTGCCCGATTAGGGTACTGTTCTACAAGGCTTGCACTTTCTTTCACTAGGGCTTCAAATGCTTTTTCTCGAGAACTCTCAGCAAGCTCATAGTTAACCGTTGCCCAACTGTCTTGCACTGCTTTCAAGTGTTCGTCAAAGTTATCATTGGCAAAAGTTGCCACCGACACAAATAGGCTTACGCCAATGATCAGTTTTCTAAGGTTCATAGTGAAGTCTCCTTTGTAACAAAATACGCTTTAATCACTTTCAATTGTTTGATCAGTGCTGAGTCTACAAGCTCTGGAAATACGCCGTTAAGGCGAGCAAACAGCTTCTCTGGAAACCCAACCGCGCGCCGTCTTGAGGTAGATCCCAATAGTTTCATAAACTCATCAGCAACGTATTGGGGTTTATCCATCGCATTACCCAGAGCTGAATTCAACTGCCGGATACGATCGCCATTAATACTGGTGTCGGTAGCTCGTGGGGCAAAATACTTAACCTGTACTTCACCGTCCAACTCGCGGCTCAACGCTTCGCTAAATCCACGTAAACCAAACTTGCTTGCACAGTAGATACTTTGCATCGGATAGCCTATCGCCCCAAAAGCAGAACCAACATTAACCACTGTACCTCGCTGCTGCTTTAACTGACTGAGCAGACTGTGAGTGAGTCGCATTGGGGCAATAAGATTAATGGAAATTTGCGATTCAATGGTATCCGTTGGTGTATGCTCAAACGGAAGCATTTGATTCACACCGGCATTGTTAACAAGCAGATCTGCGCCTCCCATTTGTTGGGCACACGAGGCTATTGCTAGAATCGCTTTTTCATCTCGCAGATCTTCCACAAGAAACTGGTGCTTTGGGCCTAGCTCATCACGCAACGCAGACAACATAGATTCGTTTCTGCCTACTAGCAATAACGTCCATCCAGCTTTGGCTAACTGCTGAGCAATTGCAGACCCGATACCACCAGTGGCACCGGTTAATACAGCCAGTTTTTTATTCATAATGCCTCCTCACCGATTACCTTAGGGATCGCCGGGTGACTTTCAATGCCACGAAACACATTGCCATACAATTGATAAAACCGTTTACTGGTGTGAATAATTAAATCTTGCTCCTGTTTACAGGTGATCTTATTCATCAAAGATTTAAAAAAGTCGATGTGTTCAATATCCAGTGCACCATGTGAAGTTAAATAGCTAAACGCTTTCTTAGGCAGGTCAAGCTTTTCACGAATGGTTTTTGCTGCGTTATCAGCAAGCGCAATCGATGTGCCTTCGAGCACGTTGACCATTCCAAAGAAGCACAAAGGGTTTTTCCTAGCGATACTGTCATAGGCGTAGCTCACCATCATTTCTGCAGCAAAACTTGGCTGACTTATTCGCACTGCTTCTTTATCAAAACCGCAGGCTGCAATGTCGTTGAGGATCCATTCTTGATGGCCCATCTCTTCTTCGATGTAATGCCCTAGTGCTTCGCGTAGCCATTCTTTATCATCGTTAAGCTTACTGCCACAGTACATTAGGAGCGGAACAGTGTGTTTTACATGGTGATAAGCATTTTGCAAAAATGAAACATACTGCAAACGTGTTATCTCGCCATTGAACACTGAGCGAATTATCGGCGCATCGATCAAATAGGCTCTTTCGTTCGTCGTTTCTGATTGTAGTCGGTCAAAAAATGTCGTCATAGTATGCTCCTAAGCTGACATACTTTCGCGGTATACCGCGTCAAGTTCAGCATGAAAATGAGTTTCAATGGCACCGCGGATTGGTCGTCCGTTGCCAGTGAGTAAACCGGGTATCGTGTGCAGTGGAGTGGATAAGCGGATCACGCGATGTATTTGGGCATAAACAGGTAATTGGCGATTTATTTGCGCAAGTAGATGTTCAATGACCAGGGTAGTCACCGTGGCTTCAGCAAAAATTAACGCGGTTAAGAAAGGTTTCGCTTCACCGACCACCACGCATTGCATAATGCGAGTATCACTTAATACTAAGCTTTCAGGCCACTCTGGATGAATGTTTCGACCAAAACTATTAATGATCACATTCTTTTTACGGCCAAGGATCGACAATCCGGATGCAGATTCCATGACCAGATCACCGGTGTCGAGCCACGTATTTTGATCTCTTGCTTCTTCCCCTAAATAACCTAAAAAAAGTGTTCCTCGTAAAAACAGGGCGTTATCGCGTATTTTATACTCTAAATGGTCAAGTACTTTCCCTACTTCGCCATTTTGTGCTTGTAAATTAAGGGCGACGACAGAGCCTGCTTCCGACAACCCATAACCTTGATACACTGGCAAACCTAATTGTTGTGCTTGATTTAATAGTTCAAGCGCAACATTTGCTCCTCCAACGGCAATAAACGCTAACGAAGTCGGCGCTTGCCATCCTTTTTGAGCTGCAATAACAAGCGCTTTCAAGAGTTCTGGAACCAATATCATCGACGCTGGAGCGGTGTGGGTAATTGACGTTAATAAGCGACGTGGATCCGCAAGTGAAGTGCCAGAAAAACCGAGTTCCTCAAGGGTCATACATACCACTTGACCTTTAGAAAGTAGGCTTGCATATACTCCTGCGACATTTTCAAGTAAAACGCCATAGGGCAATACACTAAGGTGCTTACCAGAGGTTAAGGCAATCGCTTTAGCTAACGAAAAAGCCACATTCAGTTGATTGTCGAGAGACAAACACACTCCCTTAGGCGTACCTGTTGAACCCGAGGTAAACGTGATCTTTTTTGTACCTAGAGGCAAGCGCACTTTGGTGAATGGCAACGAGTAGAAATAACACCATACTCCTGCAATATGACATTCTTTAACTAAATCTAAACCGCTGCGTTCGATATCGGTGATTAACAACTGACAGCCCGCACTGCTTAACGCAAAATCACTTTGTTGATGGGTGAAAAAGCCAGGTAATGGCAAGTGCACAAATTGGCGTTCAAGTAACGCCAAATCAAGAATGTTCCACGCGATGCTATTGTCGAGTTGTGTCGCGATAACGTCAGAGCCCAATTCAGTCAATACTTCGCTAACGCAGGCGACTGCGCGTTCCAACTGGCTAAAACTAAGTGATTGAGTTAGATCAGAAAATACTATATCACCGGCTTTGTAAGTACACTTTTCAAGCAAAGGGTTCATCGTAACTCCTTAGCAAGCAGTTCAATGTGCATCTGTAGCTCAGGAACTAAACTTGCAAACAAAGGCACCGTGTTAATCGTCTGATTTGCTTGTTTTAGGTCAACCACACAGGTTACAGGGTTTGTCTGGTAGTACGTGCCGTAGTCTGCTGAACAAGACACTTTATCCGGATCTGCTGCTGCTACCTCTCGCATTGGTACCTGTAACAACACCATAAGTTTCCTAACTTGCTCTGTGCCTGTAAACATCAAGTAGCCAATGTCATTAAGTAATAACGCTTTGGTCACCACGATTAAATGCCCGATGGTGGCACTTCGATGCGTTGAAAATAAGTTGCCTAATTCTGCAAATTGATGGCGCTTAGCTCCGTCAAATAAGTGTTCAACTGGCGAATTTAAATACGCTTCACTGAATAACGATTCATGCTCTGCACACCTAAGCCCAAGTACAGCTTGCCCTTTGGCATTTGAAAAACGGCTGAGCAGTGGCATAAATTCATGAATGTCTGCATTAAACGCTGAAAAAAATCCCTGATAAATATTGGCTTCAAGTTCAGCTCGTAACGGATGAGCTTTGTGGACAGCAATAAATTCTGAGTTTGATTGCATTTTAAAACGTGGAAGTGCGCTCATGTCGTACACCTAATTGGGTTACCTTAAGGAGCAATTTAGAATGCGAATATTAAGTGAAACTTAAGAGGTACAATTTTTTTTAAAATTTAGTACAGCGCTCGGTTTATTGCTTTTTAGCTAATAAACCGATTGATCTAGTTCAAAAAAGTTTCATTAATTGCGTGCGTCAATGCCAACTCTGTCCTATGCTAGTGGGCAATGAATTGCAAAAG
Organism: Pseudoalteromonas luteoviolacea B = ATCC 29581; assembly: GCA_000333235.1. Lineage (GTDB taxonomy): Bacteria > Pseudomonadota > Gammaproteobacteria > Enterobacterales > Alteromonadaceae > Pseudoalteromonas > Pseudoalteromonas luteoviolacea_D. The sequence continues at coordinate 62,011 of CAPN01000004.1, forward strand.
AGGCAGCAATGGATCATCTAAATGCCCATGCGCGTGCGATAGACAACTTTGTTCGAGTTGCCAACATCATCGCTAACCTAGATGTTATATTATTAGAAGCTAAGAACTTGTCCTTAACCGCGAAGAATGCCCGAGTGGTTGCGCTTCGTGCAGGGGATTCAGCGTTTGGCTTTAAACCTATCACCAACTTTATCGACGAATTCTCCGATCAAACCATTCGGATCACTAAATCGATTGCCGAATTGTCGAATCGTCTTTTTGCCATGGCTTTAGCTGTGGTGAGATGCAGCGAGTTTCGCGATCATCTCTCGCGGACTGAATCGATGGTGGATAGCACGACGCTCAAGCGGTTGAAATTTTCAGCCAACGAGCAACTGCTTGAAAAAACACGAGAGCTTGAATCTGCTGTGTTTGAACTTGCCGGATTTTTTGAAGACATTCAAAAACACATGCGTAGCGCAGAATACATTGCCGTTACGAGCCGAGTTGAAGCCTCCAATGCGGGGGAGTTTTGCGATAGTCTGCAATCTGTGTCTGACTTTATCGCCGGCGCAGCACTAAAAATTAAACAAGCCGTTGGTAGTAACTTAAAAGAAATCAGCCAATTAAGAGGAGCGATGCGTTGAAAGCAACCGAACTCTACAAATCGACAACGCACCGTTGGTTAGTGTTAGGTCGAGACGAAAGCAAACCAGAAAAAATCATCGACACAAACCAATACGTTATTTCTAGTCAAAACGAAGCAATTATCCTCGATCCCGGTGGCATTGAATTGTTCTCCCCTATGCTCGCGGGGATTTTAAAACACTTAGATCTCGACAACATTACGGCATTGTTTGCTTCACACCAAGATCCCGATATCATCAGCTCACTCGGTTTATGGGATAAAACCATTCCAAACGCAAAACTTTATGCACCCTGGTTATGGGAAGGGTTTATCCGTCACTTTGGTATGGAAAACATTAGCTACGTACCTATCAAAGATGATGGCGGTGAAGTGCGAATTGGCTCGGCTACGCTTAAGTTTATCCCTGCTCATTACTTACATTCATCAGGTAATTTTAATGTGTACGATCCGGCTGCAAAAATTTTAATGAGTGGCGACATTGGTGCTGCGCTTGAAGATCACAGCGCCCCTATGTTTGTCGAAGATTTTGGTAGCCACGTGAAAAAAATGGAGTATTTCCACAAACGTTGGATGCCATCCAATCGCGCCAAAAACAACTGGATTGCACGGGTTAAAGAGCTTGATATTGAGATCATGGCACCACAGCATGGTCGAGTGTTTAAAGGTGAAATGGTCGAAGAGTTTTTAGCTTGGTTCGCCAAGTTAGACGTGGGTATTGCAAGTTAGGTAACTTAAAGTCATTCCTCCTCATTTTGTTGCTTCGAGCACCCCATAGTACTCGAAGCATTTTTATTTTATCCCCAATCTACCAGCATCAGTAACTGCTCATTAACTTACTAGGCGAACGTTTTGGTTCGTTGCCTTGAAGTTAAGTCAGCAAAGTTGCGGTTTTTTCACCACTAACTTTTTTGCTGTAGGCGGGACTTTATGTCGCGCTCACTGGAAATAAAACGACGACAACAATCAAGGTAACGCGCCCTAGGCTTAACGGTTACCGATCAGACCAAACCGCGAGTTCATTACCGCTTGGCTCTTGAAACTGAAACCGCCTTCCGCCCGGAAAACTAAAAATAGGCTTGGTGATCACCCCGCCAAAGTGTTCGACTGAGCGCATCGTTTCTTCTAAACGCTCGCTATACATAACGATAAGCGCACCACCAGATGAACTTTGAGAAGTCAACTCACTTAAATAGAATCCGCCTGTTAGCCCCGCATGGTGAAATGCGACGTATTCCGGCCCATAAGCGGTAAATTGCCAACCAAACGTTTGCTCAAAAAAACGCTGTGTTTTGTCAATGTGCGCAGCAGGAAACTCAACGTAATCGATACAATGATGCTTCATAATGTGTCCTTTTATTCGATGATAATATTTTTACCGTGAACCAACTGCATACCTACTTGGCTCATGATACATTACCCACAAGTTTAGTACTTAGGTAAGCTGTTTTGCGTCGCTTTATTTCTTTTTTCGCTATTTCTATTGGGTTATTTATGTCTCACACTACCACTGCGCAGAGCGATACATTGCGCCAACAATTAGGCCAAAAAATGATGTTGGACCTGCGTTTCTATTGCCAAAGTGGTGACAGTAAAACATGCCGTCAAGCCGTGACTACTTTGCCTAATGACATTAAAAAGCTCATCGAAAAACATCACATTGGTGGCGTTATCCTGTTTTCAGAAAACACCCAAACAATTGAACAAACCTATCAATTGAGTCAGTCGCTGCGCGGTATTCAATCTGCGAATCGCACATTGCCACCTTTGTTTATTGCAATCGACCAAGAAGGTGGTCGAGTTGCACGCTTAAATCGAGCTCAAGCCACCTCATTCACTGGCAACATGAGTATCGGCGCAACTTACCCTTTGCATCAAACCAAATACGCCACTGAGGTGGCAAAAATTATTGGTCAAGAGCTGCATGCTCTTGGTATCAATGTAAATTTCGCGCCCACTGTGGATGTAAACAGTAACCCAAATAATCCTGTAATCAACGTACGATCGTTTTCCGAAGATCCTAAGGTGGTTACAACGCTCGGTAGTGCGCAAGTTAAAGCAATGGAAAATGAAGGGGTTATTAGTGCACTGAAACACTTTCCGGGTCATGGCGATACCCACGTCGATAGCCACACCGGTCTACCCAGAGTCAATCACGACAAACAGACGATCTTTAACAATGATATTTATCCGTTTGCCCAGATCATTAAAACGTCACCTCCGGGCATGATCATGACAGCCCACATTCAATACCCACAATTAGATAGCTCGACCGTTAAAAGCAAACAGGGTAAAACCATGATACGCCCCGCCACGATGTCGAAAGTCATCATGCACGATGTACTTAGAGAGCAGCTTGGTTATCAAGGTGTAACCATTACCGATGCCTTAGACATGGCAGGGATCAGCGACTTTTTTGATGAAACCAAGGCTGTTATCGAAACGTTTAAAGCGGGTGTAGATATTGCGCTCATGCCAATGGCTATTCGCACACCACGCGATCTGGTTCGCTTTGATAAACTCATGGACAACCTCGTTGCGGCAGTTAATCGCAATGAAGTTAATAAAACCTGGGTAGCACAGTCCGCGAAACGTATCGCAACACTAAAAAGCACGCTAAAACCTGCTTCAATGAGCTTAAGCCAAGCACAATCGTTCATTGGCAATCCTGCGCATCGTAAACTCGAAATGCAACTGGCTGTCGATGCGATAACAAAAGTAAAAAACGACGGTACGGTACCATTGGCAAAATCAGTGAAGCGTGTTCATATTATTATGCCTGATACTCGAAAAGCATTGGCTTTAAAACACGCATTACTTAAGCACAATCCAACCTTGCAGATTGATTTTTCAAGCCTACAAGCGTTGGATATTAAGCAGTCTCAGCAAGCGATAAAAACCGCTGATATACTCATTGCGGCGCACGCGTCCCCACCGCAAAGTGCGGTTGAAATTGGCGGCATGGAAGATGTGCATTTACTCAAAGACAGCAAATTAAGCCAAAGTGAGCAACCCAAAGTACTTGCCGAGTTAATGCGTTTTGCAAAGTCTCACGTTAAAAAGCCTGTTGTCTTTATTAGCTTACGCGCACCCTACGAAATCAAAACGTTTGGACCACTGAGTAATGCAGTACTTGCAAGCTACGCCTATAACATTGATGTTGATAATGACCAATCGGTCTCGGGTCCTGCGTTTAGTGCCCTTGCCGAAGTGCTGCTAGGGCGTGCACAGGCGCTCGGTCAATTACCGGTTTCAATTTAGCACTAAGGCAAATCATGGACGCATCCGCCTCATTAAATAGCCCCGCGGCTATTCGAATGTTAATTCGTTCTGGTGACTACCATGGGCAAACGAACAACTTAGCACTTGAATTTTTAAAAATTCAGTTGGTTATGTTACCCAAACATGAGGCGTTGCCACTTTTATCGTTTTGTGTCCAAAATCCAACCTTTGGCCATTTAATAGACATCAACGAGCACCCTGGTAAATGTGACTTACCCTCTTTGGGGGAAAACATTAATCCAATTACCGACGTAGCACTTTTTCATCTTTATCAACAAGGTCAAGAAGTGGCATGTCGCTCACTGAGCGAGGCTGACTGGCATACGGATTTTGTGCTATTTGCATTTGCATCGGACTGCCATGTCAAACACGCACTAAAAAAACTCAACGCCTTTTGCAAAGTATCAACAGTCAAAGCGGAGGCCCTTCCTCGCTCACCGATTGAAGAAGTGAAACTGCCGAGTTATTGGTTAGAACAATCCTTACCCACTGACGGTGACATTGACACATGGCTACACGAAATTCGAGACCTTCCGTACTTGAAACATGCTAAAGTAGAACAGGGTAAAATCCGAGTGCCGAGCCCGATGACGTGGCAGCGCTTAATCAGCGTACTGCGCCCTTCAACGTGTATTCTGAGCGCACCAGAGCATCATTTAGTTAGCGATATTGCGCTAAGAGCAGGAAATTAAAAGAGAACGGTTATGTGGTTAAACTGTGATTTAGGTGAAAGTTTTGGAGCATGGACAATGGGCTTGGACGAACACGTTATGCCCCATATTGACGCCGCGAATATCGCCTGCGGCTTTCACGCGGGCGATCCAGATGTAATGGCCAACACGCTCGTACTTACCAAACAGCATAACGTAAAAATCGGTGCGCACCCCAGCTACCCCGACAAGCAAGGCTTTGGCCGCCGCAGTATGAAACTCAAACCGCAAGAACTGATCCATTGTCTGCATTATCAAATTGCCGCGCTTGAAGGCATGGCCAAAGTGCAAGGCTTAACGCTTGATTACGTCAAACCCCATGGTGCGTTGTATAACGATATGATGGATGACGTGGCAATATTAAAAACCGTGATGCAAGCAGTGAGCAGTTATCCAAGTCCGTTAAAACTAATGATATTAGCCACCAAAGAGCAAAAAGCACATCGACATTTAGCCGAGCAATACGGTTTGCCCCTCTATTTTGAAGCCTTTGCGGATCGGTTGTACACGGATGAAGGCAAATTAGTGGCGCGCACCAAACCAAACGCAGTACATGATAAAGAAACGATGCTGGAGCAAGTTAAAAGTCTGTCCCAAAGTGGTTATGTGGTTACAGAAAATGGGAAAAAATTATATCTAACAGCAGATACACTGTGTGTGCACGGGGATAATTCTGCGGCTGTTCGCGAGATCCAAGCGATAAACGCGCTTTTATCAATAACCTGATTTGGCGAATCAGAATGAAGTGTTCATTCGTTAACTCTGCCTCTCTTAGCGTCATTTTTTAACAACGTAAAAGATAAAAAAACGCCTTACCTTTGGATTAAAGGCTTTTGTCTACTCGTTTTTAGCATCTAAAACAAAAACGCCCAGCTTAAGCCAGGCGTTTTTTACTTAGTAGTTAACGATTAACCACCAGCACTAGTACCTTCATTACATTGTTTGGTAAACAGAATTGTTTGACCGTTAATTTGTACGCCATTCAAATTTGCCGTTGTTGTTGCGCCTTTGAATTCACCACGAGGCTCAATAGTCAACCTGTAATTTTGCGATGCCAAAATAGAGTTTCCCCTAGATGTGTAAACCCCTCCATTGCCATCGAAGTTAACCACGTTAGTACCAAGACGAGCTTGTACTTTTGCACCAGCCATACCTGCAGGTGCTGCAGCGCCTGCGTTAGAGCACTGGAAGTTTACTGTAATACTTGCTGAAACTGGAGTTTCTGCTGCAGGTTGTAACTGAGGCACTGCATAACCACACACATTCGTATTTGCTGGCGATGTATGAGTTTGTAGGCCAGTAGCCTGAACAGTAACTACGCCAACTGCATTTGCAGCAAGGCCTTTAGCTGTTGCCTGTTGACCTAAACTACTTAGCGACGTAGCGTTACGGATAGCTTCACCGTTATTACCAACAATAGAGATCTTCAAGCCAGGTGCAGCCGCATTACCTGGATCCATTGTGATAACATTCGCAGTACCACATTTTTGTTCTTCTTTCGTTGTTGTGAACAACGTGAGGTGATCAGTTTTAAAGTTTGCTGCAAAAGACTTCTTCGTTGCATTAAATGCGCCGATAGTTGCTTCAAACTCGTCTTTTGTCCACTTAGCAGTCGCTTCGTCATAAGAACTAACTTTTAGCTTGTCGCCAGTTTTAACACCTGCAGACTCAGGAACTTCAAGCGTCACAGTGATTGGTGAGCTAAATTTCTTAATCTTATTGCCGTTGTTGTCAACCATTTCAATGTTAGCAACCGATAAAGGCTTACGAACATTTGTTTCAGTTGCCGTGTTTAATCCTGCAGGGATCATGTCACCCACTGCAGCCTTAGTCGCAGAGCCTGAAGTACCAGCAGTCTGAACTTTCATTGTCACCGAAGTACCTGAAACTGCATTTCCGTTAGCGTCTTGCATTGTAGTACCAGCAGGTACAACCACTTCTGCTGTTGCTTCTGCTTCTGCAGAAGTTGCAACTTTAGTCTCAACGGCAACTTGACCCGCTGAAACTGCTGCAGTTTCTTGTGCAGCTTCTACACCAGCACCAGTAACAGGCGCTAGAGAAATTGAACCTTCAAAGTCCGCCGAGGTATCGGTTAAATCTAATGTAGCACTTGATGGCACAAAGCCTTCGGCTGTTAAAACCGCACGAAGATTAGGCGATTCACCAGTTTTAACGCTGAAATTTAATAAACCATCTTCGGTGGTTATTGAAGTAATCGCGTTACCATCAACATCCGTTACTTTATTAGTTAACGTGTCACCTTCATATAAGTCCACTTTAACTGCAGATGAAATCAACTCACCCGTTGACGCATTTACAAGCGTTACAGTCGCTAAGAATGCAATTTCTTCCGGTGCTTCTGGCACTACAATGACCGGTGGCGGTGGTGGTGGCGGCGTTACGACCGGTGGTGGTACTACAACATTATCATCATTGTCGCTACCACAAGCTGTCAACGTCAAAGCAGAGACGATAGAAACAGCTAATAGCGTTTTTTTATTGGTAAGCATAAGCAGTCCTTGTATTCCTTAAATCAGAATAACCCATCCCCACTTTTCGGTTTGGGGGAAAGTCACATTAAACAAAACTCAGCTTGTTGGCTTACTGATCAGAATCACATCCATCAGTACTTCATAAAGCAAACAAACGAGCATCATCACACCGGCACAATGCGACGATATTTAATATTCAAAAACACAGGGACTTAATCATTCCCTGATCATTTTAGCCATCCGTCGACAGCGACATGAGAGCTTTGCCCGATACAGGCCTATATAATCTAGCACAGCTATTTTATTAAATCTAATTCAATTTGATGATTTTTTAACTTTGATAATTTTTTAAGTGGCTGAAAATGCAAAGATGTTAGGCACCAAAGTAGTGCGATGTGAAGAGGTCGGAGGTTTGTACGTAATAAGTTTCCTTAAACTTAGGTTAAGAACCTTGTCTCGTTTTGCTGTTTTCAGTGCTAATGGGGTTTCCCTGTGTATTAAACGCGTTGGGCACTGCGATTTCTTCTTCAGGCGGAGCAACGAGACGTCATGAAAGGATGTTGTCACCACGTTCGTCAAATCCCGCTTTTGTTGGTCACTCAACAGAATGACCTCTAAAAAAATAGAATCAGCGCGACGTAAAGTCCCGCCTACGGAGCGCAGTAATTTAACGACACAAAAATAGACGTACTCTTAGATTAAAAAGAAGGAGGATACCCAAACTACTTGAAGTTGCTTGATTTCAGGGTATTAAAAATCCACCGATCGACGATTTTTCTTTACATCCGCTCGTTTCGATTTGCCGTCTAAACGTCGCTTTTTAGACGCCAATGTGGGGCGCGTTGCTCTTCTGGCTTTTTCAACTTTACTCACTGCAACAATTAAGTTTTGCAAACGATTTAATGCATCTTCTTTGTTTTGTTCTTGCGTTCGAAAAGCTTGGGCTTTAATCACCACGACGCCCTCTTTGGTGATGCGGCTATCACTTAGTGCCAATAAACGAGTTTTGTAAAACTCGGGTAAGCTTGAACGTGCGATATCAAATTTTAAATGGATGGCTGATGCAACCTTGTTAACGTTTTGGCCACCAGCACCCTGGGCGCGGATCGCCGTGAGTTCGATTTCCCACGCAGCAAGACTGACTGAATTGGATATTCTGAGCATAATTTCCCTCGTTACAAGCATAGTTTACCCATTCTTGTAACGAGAAGAAACTCACATGGTGATTAAAATACGACGTCAACACCTGCCGTAATTAAACCGGTACGCTGATCTGTGATGTTGTCATCCATCGATGAGTAATCAAACTTAAACGCAGCAGATGGATGAAAATCGTAACGCATGCCAATTGACCAAGTAGACGTGTCTACTTTAACGCTTTGCAATGCCCCATTGGTTAGTGCACGCAATGTCGGCGCATTTGGATTGGTCGGATCAACACTTACTGGGATTGTACCAAGCTGAGGATGGTTAACGGTCAACGGCACAGAATTGAAACGGTTCATCTCATGTTTGTCTTCATTCGCTTCAAACGTAGTATGAACCGTCACGCTGCCAATGCGATAACCTAGTGAGACGAAATACTGTGACTGTGGCGCCAAGACACTGTTGTCTACTTCAAGCTCCGTATATTCAGCATCGACCAAAATGTCATTGTAATCAATACTAAAACCAACACCTAAAAAGTAACCGCTGTCGTCATTGGTGCGCAGTTTTTCAACTTCACTCACTAAACCATAACTCGTTAATCCAGCAAACAATTGGCTAAGCGGTGCTGAATTCACTTCATCAATCGTGACATCTGCAACTAAATAGGCAGCTCGAGCGCTAAACCAATCTTTAGCCATCGTCCAGTTCACACCGACAATCGATTTCATCTCAGCCGGATCCGCATCGGTGTACGCTTTAATGTCTTCTGAAAGGTTGCCATAAACAACTTGTAAAGTTGAATCCCAATCGCCTAACGTATCACTGCGCAAATAGCTTGCACCTTCATAGGTTGAAAAACTTAAGCCATACACCGATTGAGGCGGACGTACCCAGCGATAGGCATAACCCACATCTAAGAAATCTGAGTATTTATAGAACGGAATACGCATTTTACCGACACTTACTTGCGACGCATCATCGATTTGATAAGTCACGTAAGCCCACTCAAACTCTGCGTTATAGTCTTCACTACCGCGAGCAATGATTTGCGCAGTCGAGGTTAATCCTTCACTTAAATCCGCAGACACTTGCACGGCAAATTTAGATTCGTTCGCAAACGTCGTGTCTTCATCGTAACCGTACATGGTTTGGTTGCTGTTCGTTGTTTGACCGGCATAAACTGAAGCAAAGCCATTAATACGCAGATCCGCTGCAGCATTAAATGAGGCCCCTAACGCAACCGCAACACCTAAAGAAAGTAAAGTCTTTTTCATGGAGAATCTTCCTTATTAGAAACTATGAACTACTTTGACATCACCTGTCACTGCACTACTCGAAACAAAACCGATGTGATCTGGATTTGCAGCCACGAGTTTCAGCATTTCAGCATCGCTGTTTACTTCATCGGGCGGTGTGCCTTTCCCTGTAAAGATGAGTTTTGACCAATAGGCTTTCAATTGGCTAGATGATTTGTTTAACGCTTTACTATTAAACTCTTCAGAAATAGGGTTTCCCTCAGCCAAGCGAATTGGCGTGACTTTCGAACCATCTGGAAACGCTTTTACTTTACCGGTATAGATTTTCTCGATGGTGCTGGCGTCAATCGTGCTGGCGTTGCTTGGGTGAACAATGACGCTAACGTCTGCCGTTGCGGCCATTGAAGCAAATAATAGTCCGTATACTAATTTCATGTTACCTCCGGTGGAGAATTCCAAGGGAAGCGCTCAACTCCATTTATAAGCGCAGAGCTTTTTTAAGAGCAACTTAGTGCAATCACTCTAATTCAACTGGATTTTATATTTAATTTTAAAGAGATAGCTATTTTTTCTTACTAAAAATCATCAATGTTCTTTATGCGTTACAAAAAAGCTTAGCGGCAAATCGAAAAACAGCAAAAAAAAGGATTGAAAACAATGAATAAAATAAAGAAAGAGCGATACATGACATAAGAAAAAGAAATGCGGCATCCATGCCGCAGCAAGTGCTTGGGAATAACTGTAAAATTGCATGTCTTGTTCTGCCTCTTTACCTCCTTTGTTCAGTACTTTGCGTAGAAATCACGTTGATTTATACAAAAGCACAATTCGCTAGGATCATGAAATTGGAGAACGCCACTAAGTTCTTTATAAATCAAACTTCGCCCCGCATCACTTGAGCACTATTTAATGAATAAATTACTTATTGCAGCAGTACAGAGCTTGTCTGTACGCCTTAAATCTACTAACGTATGTAAAAAGAAAAAAGCTGATTATTTCTTATTATGAATTCGAGATTTACGAATGATCACAAATATTAATTACAATCACCTGTATTATTTTTGGCAAGTAGCTAAACACGGCAGTATTGCTAGCGCGAGTAAATCACTCTTTCTTACCCCTCAAACCGTAAGTGCACAGATCAGCGCATTAGAAGATCGCTTAGGAAAACCCTTGTTTGCTCGCGAAGGGCGAGGGCTAAAGCTCACTGAGTTTGGCAAGTTAACTCAGCACTATGCCGATGATATGTTCGCTATTGCAGAAGAATGGTTAGAGACAACACAAAGCGATACTCACAATCAAGTACGCTCGTTAAAAGTCGGTATTTCCGATGCTATTCCAAAATCACTCGTGTCTAAATGGTTGGCTCCGCTTATCGACAATGAACGCATAACCAATTTGCACTGTATCGACGGTCAACAAGCCGAGTTACTTGCTCAAATGGCAACGCACAAACTAGATTTAGTATTGGCTGATAAGCCCCTCGATAGTAGTACGCCATTTAAAGTGTTTTGTCATGAACTTGGACGCAGTCAACTGGGCTTTTTTGCCACACAAGAACTCTATGATCTAGTTGTCACTGGCTATCCTCATTCCCTTGCACAGTGCCCCGTTATATTACCTGCCAAAAATAGTCCGATGACAAATGCATTGCATTATTGGTTAAACGAACTCAACATAGAAATGACCGTAGCTGGTCACGTTGACGATAGCGCATTAATGCATGCTTTAGGGCAACAAGGCTTTGGGTTGTTCCCAGCACCTATCGCCGTAAAAGCAGAAATCGAGCAACGCTACGATGTGCACTTTGTCGGCCCTATAGATAATGTTTATCAAAACTATTATGCGTTTACACCTGATAGGCTTATTAAAGATGCGATTTATTCAGAATTTGTTCGCTACGCTCAGAAGTCAGGCGAATTACCAGCTTAATGTGACGAGTCAACATGCGTAACAATTTCCTCTTTTCACTGCCCCTAACACTTAAAACCCTCTGCAAATAAAAAAGGGCAGCTACGTGACTGCCCTTCGTTGAATCGAATCCAATTACGCTATGCAACTTTCCTAAGTAGCGCTTGCGTATTGCGACGCATGGTTTTCGCGACCATGAAATAACCAATGATCGCAACAAAACTTGCGCCTACAGCAGGACCTAGCAACCAAACATAGGGATGAAGCTTGCCCGGCAAATCGAACAGTTGCTGTTGCAATACCAACAAAGCAATATCGCTGACAAACGCAGCAACAAAACCCGATACAGCACCAAGGAGCAAAAACTCAAACAAAGTAGCGAGTTTAATTAGCCGACCACGCGCCCCTAACGTACGTAAAATAACCACTTCTTGCATGCGCTCGGCCAAACTCGCTTGAACTTGAGAGATCAGCACTAACGCTCCACTCACTAAGACAATGCTCAATACAAAACTGATTGCCAATGAAACCTGTCCAATCATTGATTGAGCTTGCTCAATGCGACTTTTTATGTCGATCATGGATACCGTAGGATACCGTTGTAATAATTGTGACACCGCTTTGGTATCATCCTCTGAAAGCTTCGCGGCAGTAAAGTAGGTCGTTGGCAATTGCCCAGACATCGCCGGGTTAAAGATCATCACAAAATTCGGCTTAAGCGAATTCCAATCAACTTTGCGAATACTGGTTACCGTCGCCTCAAAGGTTTGGACGCCAACTAAGAACGAGAGCGTGTCGCCCAACTTGAGCTCTAAAAATTCAGCCGCGCCTTCCGCCACCGACACTTCAAGCCTCTCACTTTGTGGGCTAAACCATTCACCTTCAACAATTTCGTTGCCACTTGGCAACTGTGTAAGCCAAGTCAGGTTTAACTCTCGACGGATCCCTTGACGTGCGTCTTCGTCTTGTTCTTCACCTTCTTGTTTCGATGTGCTTGAGGCAAACGGCACTCCATTAAGTGCATTCACTCGTCCTGTAAACACCGGATAAAAAGCTTCATGTAAGACTTTATTGTCATCAAATACCGCTTTGATAGGCTCAATTTCGTTTTCTGCGATATTAATAAAAAACGCATTTGGTGCGTCTTTTGGGATCTGCATTTGCCAATCGGCAATTAAGTCATTTTTTAGCACCACCAAAAACAACATTAATTTAATCGCTAGCGCAAAACTGATGAGTTGGATAGCATTAGCATTAGCTCGCTTTTGAAGTGTGGCAATCGCTAAGCTCCAACTTGAGCCAGGGCTTAAACCTAACCGTCTGCCTGCCCCGAAAACCAAACGAGCCACACCAAAAA
>CAPN01000003.1 GCA_000333235.1 Pseudoalteromonas luteoviolacea B = ATCC 29581
AGAAAGCCCGACTCGAAAGAGTCGGGCTTTTTTGCATTATGCGTTCTAGAAAGCCTCACGCCAATTCAAACAAGGCCAAAGCCAAGAGCGGTGTTGGAATACGTCCTTGTAGCCTCGTACCTCGGTCGTCCCTAACCTCACCTCAACACGCGTTGAGCTTTGCTTCGGTCGTATTTCGCCTTCACAGACTTTGAACGTCGAAGACCTCTGGCCGCAGACTTTTTTAGTCTAGATGAACAAGCAAGTATATGCGCTATTTATGGAGACTGTTAGGCAGTTGCAAGAAAGGAACAGACCGCCTAATCGCCGCATGTACAGTTACAGAAGAAGCTTTTCAGCAGTAGCACTTAACATGTAGTTTCGATTTAGCATTGTTAATGCAGATGGTAAGGAAAGAATAACAGCTTAGAATAGTGTTTCATAAGCGCTATTTTTAAGTTCAAGGTATGGGTTATGACTACATCAGTTATAACCCATACCTTGAAAGGGTTATAAATGTGATCCAAGCCAATCGGACTGACTATTAAGCATAAATACGAGATTTTCATATGCTTGATAGTTATGATCTTCGAAAGGTAGCATAATTAATTTGGTTGTCTTGTTATTGGCAATCAGTGCCCGGTACATTAGTTCACTTTGTAGTGGTGTTGTACCTGCATTTTTATCTAACTCGCCATGAATTAATAGCAAGGGCTCATTTAGTTTATCGGCCGATAGATAGGGTGACATTGCTAAATAGGTAGATTTTGCATCCCAAAGTTTTCTTTTTTCTCCTTGGAAACCAAAAGGTGTTAAAGTGCGATTGTAAGCACCGCTGCGCGCAATCCCGACTTTAAACAAATCCGTATGTACGAGTAAGTTAGCGACGGCAAAAGCGCCATAGGAATGCCCCATGATGGCGAGTCGGTTGACGTCTATTTTATCATTCTTTGCTAATGCATTGACTGCTGCTTTAGCGTTTTCAGTGAGTTGCTCGATAAATTGATCATTCGGTTGTGACCCATCAAATGCGACAATGGGCATTGATGGAGATTCAAATACTGCGATTCCTTGCTTTAAAAAGACCAAAGGACTGGATGCATCAAAAGCTCTGTACATGTTTGTAGGAGCGCTATGTTGCTGGCTAAGCTTCTTATTTTCGAATTCTTTAGGATAAATCCACAAAACAGCCGGTATTTGATGCCCATCAGCAACCTTCATCATTTTTGGTAGATGAAGAATACCGCTCAGCTCCAATCCATCCGCTCTTTGGTAGCGGATCTGATGAGACTCATGTTCTCCTGTCGCTGCGTGTGCACTGAAATAAAAAGGCTGTCGAATCGCTGGGTTAATAAAGTCTGACTGCAAAAGGAAAGGTGGCGTGGTAGCGTTTTCGCTTTGTATGATAAATCGCTTTTCTGTCGCTGTAACAATCTGTTCTAAATTAGCTGTAGGGCTCTCAAAAATAACGTGAGAGGTAAGATCATTGGTATTAATAGCGGTGAGTTTAGGGCGATATCCAGCCGAACTTTGCCCTGATGATGTCATAAACACATTCGAATTGTTTATTAAAAGGCGCTGATTGCCTTCAGGTGTTCTTAGCCAGAGAGGTTCGCCAAACTCATTATATTTGTCCCTATAGTCTCGTTGATTAAGTTGTTGCAGAGTGAGCGATTGCGATATTAGTGACGTTCGTGCCTGCTTATCCTCAAAGCGCCATTGTTGTAAAATGCCCACCCCTGTTTCACTCCAAAAAATGTCGTGAGTTCGCCATTCCACATCAATCAGTGATTTTGGTTTAGAGTTAAAAGGTGCAGCAAGCATGAATACTTTATCGTGAAAAGGTTGCTGAGTTTTCATTAAACCATTATCTGTGGTCTCAACCCAGCTCACGGTTGCCGGCTCGTGAGGTAGCCATTTGACCAGTCTTGCACCAGCAGGCGCCCAATCTTTCGGTAAAGCGTTGTTTGATTTATTGCCCAATTCTTTCAAAGTCAGGATGGCTGAGCGCTTTTCAATATCGACGACGAGGTAAGATCTACCCCATTTTTTGAAGGTTAAGTTTTGCGGCAAAACCGAGGGTAAGTTCTCTAGCAGAAGATAGTGACCATCAGGTGATAGTGCAAAGTCATCGACCAAAAGTGCATCGGTTAAATGCGTTACTTCTCCGGATAAATTAATTTGCACCATTGAGGATTGAGCGAGCTCGGTAAATTGGCTAATCAAGCCATCGGACTCCAACAAATCTGGGTAGGTTCGACCTTGATGCTTTTGCTCTGCTGACGATAGCACTTGGGGTTGCTTGGTCTCTGAAATATCTACGAACTTTGCTTTTGATGTTCGGTGTTTGACTATAAATGAAGTACTGTCTGGTGCCCATCTTATATGACGCTGTCCTAATCGCACGGAAAGTTCAATAGCTGATACTTTGCTAAGCTGATCCGTTTTCAGATTGTATAACCAAGGATTTATTACACCGTCTTTTTGGATTAATAACCCTATTTTCATGGAGTCAGGCGACCAATTGGCGTCTACGATGACCCCTTGGGGACGAATCTCGATGGTTTTTTTGGTATCTAAAAAGGAGAGGGTCGCCTGGTGATAGAGATTAGTGTCTTTTCTACTGGGTAAGTTTAAATAAAAGTCGAGTCCAGCGAGCGCCACACTGTCTTTGGATAAGTATTCTAATGATGTTGCTGTTTTCTGTTGTAGCACGAGTGCCATTGCCCCATTCGGGGAAAGCAACGTAGTCTGCGTATGCGCTGAATCGACTAGAGCAGCCCAATCTGGCTTTTCGAGCGGTTGGTCTTGAGCTGAACTCTGATTTATAAAGGTGCAGCACAGAAGTAAAAATAAAATCCATTTATTCATTTCGCAGTGCCTTAATAGGATCCTGTTGCAACGTTTTTCGAACAGGGAAAAATGCGGTCAGTTGAGCGATAGCGAGTAGGGCTACCCAGATCACCGCGATAAGATGCCATAGAATAGGCGCGTTAAGATTAAATTCTGCGATAGCATATCCAAGTGTAAAAAACAGGATTGAAAAACTCAGTATCAAACTCATTATAATAGGCTTGAATAAGTCTAGAATACTTTCTTTTAATAGCGTTAACGTATCAGCGCCCATAGCAAGCTTTACACCCAGCGTGTAACGGCGGACCTTAATGATGTAACTGACGATACCATTAATCCCTATCATGACCATAAACAACGAAGTAGCAGAAAGCACCATAGCAAGCCATGCGGCATTCAAATGGCGTTGGCGCTTTTTATTGAATTGTTCCTCCAGCGTTATTAATTTGCTGATATCTAGCCGAGAGTCAATTTTATTGATTAGGTCTATCAGTTCATTTTCAAGGTTAATATCAGCATCAAGAGAAAGTAAATAAGTGAAGTGCCGCCATCCCTCATTATCTCCTGGCGTGAAAACTTCGTAGTACTCGTTTTCAGGGCTGCCAGGTACATACATATTGTCAACAATGCCAATAATGGTGCTAAATGTTTTGTTATCAAAACTAATCTTCTGATTTATAGGTGATTTTCCTAGTAGTTCAGCGAGGCGACGATTGATTATGATAGGTGGTTCTGCGAGCTTTTCATCACCACTCGTAAATGTTTTGCCCTCGACTTTTAAATCTAAAGCCGAAAAATAGTCACGATTGATATAGCTGTTTCTGGCTTGTGCAATGTAGCGACCGCTTGCGTTGTACACCTGGTTAACATTCATTGTATCTGGTAGACGCTGCTCAGACGAGGTTGCAACATGGGTAACATGAGGGGCAGAAGATAATTGCTGCACTATGGCACGGTGAATATTTTTCCGCTCTTCTATGGTGTCAATATTTGAAAAATTAATGCTAAGCGATACTTTGTTTTCAGTATTAATACCGTTGCCGCGCATGGCTTCAGATAGTGCGACTAAAACGACATGACTTGCTGCACTTAACACGATAAAAGAAAAGAGGATTTGTAAGCCAACCAACAAATGACTCGTCCCCGAACTCATTTGCTTCCCGGTACCTTTACCGCTGCTACTTAAACTGTCAACCAAGCTGTCTTCTTTGACAATCGACAATTCTATATAGGTATAAAAGCTCGCAATAATAACGGTCAGCGCTATAGAAAATAGAAGCGAGTTCACACTTAAACCTAAGGTGTCCAAACGCTGGATGGAATCCGCTGCGAGTTCTTTAATTAACGAGAAGCTACTTTGAGTAATACAAAGCGCGATAAAAACAGCTAGACCGATCACCACCACGTTGTGCTTAAACGATTCCACTGCAAGCTGTTTTTTACTTGCGCCAAATGCAAAACTAATAGCCGTTGGTTTTATTTTGGTGACAGCTTTGGCCAGTTGTACACTTGATAGGTTTATCATTGCAATGGACATAAGCAAACTCACGCCGACCAAGATCATGATGACAATACCGCCGCTATCCCCTTGTAATGCAGTTTGGAATGACGTTATTTTTGCTTCTACCGAAAAGTCTTTTAACACGTTAGGGGCATGTAGTTTTGTGCCTTCTAACGCTAAATGGTTTAATGGCTCTGTAATTTGACTCTCATTAATGCTTGGCTTTAAGCGTACAACGGCTTTGTAGCTGCCCATAAAGCCGTCGGCTGTTTTTGGGTTGAAGGTTTCATCCGAGTCAATAGGCAGCCAAATCGCGTCGTTAATATCAGAGTAAAAAGGTAAAACGAGATCATCCGGTAAGACCCCAATGACATTGAAACGGCGTTGATTGAGCTGGATTTTCTTGCCAATAATTTGAGCGTCTTGGCCAAAGTATGTTTTCCAAGCGCGATAACCAAGTACCACCGATAGCTGTTGATTACCTAACGCTTCTTGCTCATTAAAGAGTCTGCCTTTAAAAGGCTTGATACCAAGTACATCAAAAAGATTGTGGGATGACAGTAAAACATTGATGTCCGGCCTAGAAGGTTTTTCGTATAGTTTGTATTCTGACCACTGATGATAGGTGGCAAACTCATTAAAAACATCATTATTTTTCTCAATATAGCTTGTCACTTTGGCGTTGGTTGCCGGGCCTGAAAAGCCTTTTGAATTAACCGTCCCCTCTAAAACATACAGATTATCGCTATTTTTATAGGGCAAACTGGAAAAAAAAACCAAATCAACCAAGCTGAATGCACTTAATACCATGGCAAAGGTTAAAGAAAGCGTCAGCACGGTAGTTAAATAGTAGTGCTTAGCGCGTTTAAATATCTGATAAGCATTTGCAATAAACATGTTATGCGGCCTCGGATGCGTCTTGGGCTTCTTCTGAAGGTGTAACGACTAGACCATCTTTAAGGTGAATGGTTCGAGAGGCCATATTCGCGTAGCGAGGATCATGGGTAACCAGTACAATCGTGGTGCCTTGACGGTTGAGATCCAAAATCAATTGCATAATGGCATCGCCATTTTTGGAATCAAGGTTACCCGTGGGTTCATCGACCAACATGATGCCAGAGTCCCCAGCGAGTGCACGAGCAATCGAAACGCGTTGCTGTTGTCCACCTGAAACTTGGTTAGGAAATAGGTGCGCCTTATCTGCCAAACCAACCTTGTCAAGGCAATCGAGTGCTCTGGCATGACGACTTGAGAGTGAATCTCCACGGTATTTTAAAGGTAACGCGACGTTCTCTAGGATGGTCATTTCATCGATCAAATTAAAGGATTGGAATACAAACCCGATACGATTCCCTCTTATTTTCGCACGTTGTGAAGCGCTCATGTTCGTCACAAGCAGACCATCGACGAAATACTCGCCACTGTCAGGTGTATCGAGTAATCCCATCAGATTAAGGAGTGTTGATTTACCGCAGCCAGAAGGCCCGGAAATGGAAATGAATTCTCCATCCAATACGGAAAAACTAACCCCTCGCAGTACTTCGCTTCTGTCTTCGCCGTTTTTAAACGATTTTTTGATATTTTTTACGCTTAATACTTCTGTGTTCATCACTCACCTCAACCTGATACTTTGATTCTTTTTGTTTCTGCTGGCAGTTCTAACTGTGAAATAATCACTTGCTCGCCTGGCTCTAAGCCGGATAGCACTTCGATATGTTGACCAGAGGTTTTTCCAAACGAGACCTCGATGAGAGCGGCATGACCATCTTGACCGAGCTTAAATAACGACACGGTGGTGTTTTCTGATACACCAGAAGGTTGAGTAATATACGTGCTGCCTTTTTGAACATTGGCGAAAATCGTCGCATCCACTTGTTGCATAGGTCGTAAATTTGAAGAGGGTGACTCGGTGAGTTTTATGTCGATTTGTACCGCCCCTTCGTTGATAACTGGGTCGACTCGATGTACGATCCCTGCTACGCGCTCGTTGAGCGAGTTTATTTCTGCTGGCATCCCTTCTCGGATCAAGTAGGCTTGAATTTGAGGCACTTTAACTTCAGCAATAAGCGGGGAAAGGGTGCCAATTAAAGCGAGTTCAGCACCAGCGCTTACGCTTTGACCTAAGTTAAGCGGCATTCGCTGAATCACACCATTTAACCCAGCCTTGACCGACAGTTGTTCAACCATTTCCTTTGCAACGTCAAATTCGCCTTGCGCCTGCGCTATCAAATCGTCTTGTATAGACAATGCGTCAAGTTGCATCGATTTGAGTTTGTCTAATTTGCTTTCTTCCAGCTCGATATTTTTTGCAAGCTGTTTCGCTTCAAGTTCATTTTTCTTTGCGCTGATGCCTGACACAATCCCTGATTTGGCTAAGAAGCGCTCAGCATCCACTTGTAACATGGCGATTTCAAGCTTTGCTTTAAGTTCAGAAATACTAGATTGGTTATTAATGAGTTCACGTTGCTGCGAAAGCGTTAACTGGCGTTTTTGAGTCTTTGCACTTTTTAAACTTGCCAGTGCTTGTCGTAACTTGCCTTCTAACTCTGGATTTTTGAGCGTTAAAATGACCGTGTTTTCGTCCACGATAGCCCCGGCCTTTAGTATTATTTCATCGACAATGGCGTTGCTTGTTGACGTGATAAGGCGCTTATCGCGTGATTGCAATAAACCATAGCCATCGACTTTTATCGAAAAATCACCTTGTTCGACTTTAGCGATAGACAAACTACTTCGCTCCACGGTTGGGGCGCTGTCATTGAAGCCAAGTTGCCAACCAGATAATAGTAGGAGCCCAGAAAGCACTAATAGTCCCTGATATACTGTTTTTGATTTAATGTTCATGCTGTTTCTTTCCTAACACTCATATAGCTTGCGCCATGGGTTGTTTTTTGATCAGCGCTTCTAGGTCAATAACCCTGTCTGCTGATTGAATGGTTTCTTGCCGATGAGCTACGCTAATTCGGGTGATGTTTTTAGCTTTTAAATACTGATTGACGCGCTTTTCGGTATGGGCATCCAAGTGACTGGTTGCTTCATCTAAAAACAGTACTTTAGGCTCACTGTACAAAGCCCGAGCGAGCAACAGACGCTGCTTTTGGCCACCAGAGAGCGCGCCGCCTAGGTCGCCAACTTGAGAGTGTAGTCCCATCGGCATAGCTTGAATGTCATCCCAAATAGCAGCACCTTGAGCTGCTTCAATGACTCGAGTTAAATCGGGCTTAGGTTCAAAAAAGGTAATGTTTTCTACTAAAGAACCCGTTAAAAGTTGGTCATTTTGCATTACCGTCGCGCATAACGATCGAAAATTTCTCATACCGATCAAGGTAATAGATTGGTTATCCAATAAGTAATCGCCATGTTCTGCTTTTACTAAGCCCATCATTAGTTTGAGCAGTGTCGATTTACCCAATCCTGAGCGGCCTATAATCGCTACCGATTCCCCAGCCTCAATGCTGAAATTGAGGTTCTGGAATAGCCAAGGAGAGCTAGGTGAGTAGCGAAAATGTAGGTTTCTAACTTCTAATTTTCCTTGGACATTTTGTTTTTCAATTGAATAAGTTGCATCATCGACTTCGCGAGTTTGCATGACGATATCCGACATGCGGTGTAAGTATGTCGATGCGAGTCTAAAGCGAAATAGGTGGTCGACTAAGGTTTGAGTGCTGCTTGAAAACTGCTGGCGATAGGCGAGAAAAGCGATAAACATACCAACCGTAAAGCGTTCTTCAATAATTAATGATGCTCCGATGAAAATGACTAGCAAATATTCAATCTTACTCAAGAACTCCTGACTAATTTCCGCAATGATGGTGGTTTTTTCACGTTTAATTGTTTCATTAGTGGTGTCAGCAAATAAGTTTAACCACGACGAAAGTCGAGTACTCTCTTTGACGTAGCATTTAATGGGAATAATGGCACGGATCGTTTCCAAGAAGTGGCTGTTTTCTTTAGCTTGCTTTGCTAATACTTGTTCTAGGTGCCTGTTTTCAAGACTCGTCAAGTAGATCCTCATTAGCAAAGTGAGTGATAAAAAACCAAGCGAAATGAACGCCAGTGAGGGGGCGTAGCAAAACATAATAATCAGGGTTGTAATACCTAATAAGCCTTCTACGATAGACGAAATAAAGCCGCGACTAATCATTCGTTGTACTTCATTAAATGCTTCAAATCGGGATTTAATATCTCCGACATGACGAGATTCAAAAAAGGACACAGGGAGGTGTAGTAAGTGATGCTGAATATTGGCTTTTACCTGAAAGCCTAAGTTTTTATCCAGAAATAAAACGGCGGCAGAGCGGATCACATTGCTAAGCGATGCCAGTAGAGTGACCAATACAAATGCCAATAATAACCCTATCAACAAGTTACCATCGGCCATGGGAATACCATGGTCAATTACAATGCGAATGTAATAGGGCGAGGCCAGCAGCAAACACTGCAAAACTAATGCGACGATGAATATTTTAAGCAAAGAAAGCGCAAGCCCATCAACATTCCCGATGAACGTTTTTAGTGGCATCTTCACTCGTTCATCGGCGATCGTAAAGTTTGCCGTAGGAGTCAATTCTATCGCGATGCCAGTAAAACTTTCAGAGACTTCTTGCCAACTTAGCTTTAGTCTTCCTTTAGCGGGGTCGTGGATCACGATACCGTTACGATTAACCGTGTGCAATGTGACGAAATGATTGAAATTCCAATGTAAAATCGCTGGGCCTTTGATTTTTTCGAGTTGGCCTAATTCCAGTTTGAGTACTCGACAAGAAAAGCCGATTTCGTCCGCAACTTTCAGAATTTGTTTGACGGTCATTCCTTGACTGCCCACAGGGTATTTCTGTCTCATGGCGAGCATATTGACTTTATAGCCATGGTAAAACGCGATCATCGCAAGACACGTGATGCCACACTCAGCTACTTCACTTTGTAAAAAAATAGGGAGTTTGTTTGATTTAAAATCGATATAGTCGCTCAGTTGCATCGTTAATTCACTTTTTAATCAGATTGATGACTTTTTCTGGTTGCCGAGCAATGTGCACTTGGAATGTAGAATTGGGTGAAAGGTGTTTGTAATGACTCCTATCGAGCTGAACGTAGATACGTTGCTCTTGGTCATTCAATTCACTCCCAATGACCATAGTAATGATGCCACTCATTTTTATGTTTTGGTTGATAAGCGTGATGTTTTGATTTGCCGATAAAGTCAGCTCGCGGCTTTTTTTAATCCAAATCGCAAGGTCATCGGCATGATCCGTCGACACAATGTGTCCGATAGGATTGAGCGGCTCAATCAGGTTTTTATCCAATCGTTGTTGAAAGAAGAAGCCATTATGTTGTGCTCGGATAGTGACTTTTTCTAATACGCCATCATGATTAAATTGCGACGCTCCGAACAAAGGTGCATTCCTTTTTACTTCGTCACCGTCCTTTACCAATACTTGCTCTATTATCAGCACTTTATTGTGTACTATTGGGAAATAGCTTTCAGCAGCGATGTGGGCTGTATAAATCTTACTTGTTTGTATTTGAGAAAGGTTTATCCAAATTAGCCCCAACGCAAAGACGACCAAAAGGGCTAATATCGCCCTATTAATAATGCTGGGTTGTTTGATCAAAGAGCGCCCGAGGTCATTGGATTTGTATTGATTTCGGAGCGCTTCTTTACGAAACATGTTGATGACTGGCATGGTGTTTAACTTACTTTTTTGACGGGAATATCGCCTACAGCGCTGTTGTGATTCATATAACTTAGTGGACACCCCATTTGCCAACTATTCAGCGTTGTAAATCCTTTCACCCAAGTACTGAATCGCTCGTTATTTAAGGTCAACGTGCCATCTTGGTTAATTTTACCAATCACATTGCGATCATCATTCAATGCCACAGTGCATTTATTTAAATTGCCGTTGGCTCTAATACCGATAGAGTTTGGTTTTCCTGCGTAACAAATATAGTGGCCAACAGAATCCAGTTTTTTCGCGTTGCCGGCATAGCGTTCAGTTAGTTCATTACAAAGTGCAGGTGCGGACTTTTTAGATATTAGACTGGTTATTTTTTCACCATTACTCCCCCCTAAATCGCCAATTGGCTTGAAAAATAGTTTAAAGCGCGAGTCATGTAATAACTCAGTGTCAAAACGGTCGCAGAATTTCAGCACGCTCTCGTGATTTAGGTCCGTCACGTGGACTCTCAGGGTGATATGAAAATCTAACGTAGTGTTGGCTGCATCTATTAATCGTGCCCAAATTTTATCAAAACTGCCTCGCCCAGAACGGGTCAGGCGGGTAGTGTCATGTGACTCTTTATCGCCATCAATCGAAATTTGGAATTCGTTTTGTTTAAGTTGTACCAGTCGCTCTAAAGTTTTTACATCTAACAAAAAGCCATTGGTGGTGAGGTTGCCTGTCATTTTACAGTTGTATTGCTCAGCAAGTTTCAAGGTGTGTTCTGCAATGTCGAAAAGAATGTCTTTAGCAAGCAGAGGCTCACCGCCAAACCACATTAAGGAGAGTTTTTTAAGTGATGGGATCTTGTTTGTCAGCAAGATTTTTGTTGCATTTACCAGCCAATCTGGCATTTTGCCAATTTCAAAGTCTTCATAACAATATACACAGCGAAAGTTACATTGTTCTGTTGGAAAGAGAATCAATTGAAACATTTCATTGCTAAGGCTGTTAGCAAGGTGGACTTTAGAAAAGCCTTGAATTTTTTCTATAGAGTTAGTCATGGTTAACCTTGATGAAAGAGGCTGCAATGCAGCCTTATTACTATTGAAGTTCTTTGCCACACACGCCATTGACTACAGGGCAGTTAACGTTGCCTTCTTCATCTTCTTCTTCTTCAGGAGAGAAGCCACCTGCTACCGCATCTTGCAACTCTTGGCTTAGTACAATTTCACCAAGCTCGTTTAATTTAATTTCTTCGCTGTTAATATTTTCAAATTTATTTGTCATGTTTTTATTCCTAGTAAAGTTGTTTTGTTTCTAACCGGTTGTATATATGTTAACTAACAGTGTTTGTTTTGATAGCTGTGTAATTTACTAGGTATAACAAAGAAAAGAGTTTAACTTTTGCTCAGCCTGGATTTTCCAATAATCATCATTGTTTGTTTTTTCTCCTTTATTTAGTGCTAATAATGGAATGTAACTTGTTTTTGATAGTATTTTTCGAATGGTGGAGGCTCGAGTTGAACAGTTTTCTTTATGATTTAGATGCACAAGAAGCAGCGTGAGATTAAACTCATCCTGGATGGCGTTATAACCAGTAATTACCTGCTGGACTAACCCATGTGCACCGCTTAAGTTAGCTTCTTTAATCACTGCGGCAGCAAAGTTGAGTTCCGATAGTGTGGATATCTTGGATTTCTCTAGATTGATAACTAGATGATTGATTACTACGTTTGCCTGGCTAAAATGACCTCTAATCTTGAACACTTCATAGAGTCGGTATAAATAAACCGCGCTTTTTAGCGTTTTTCTTGCTTTCAATTGTTGTAAGCAAAGGTCGCTTGCTGCGTCAAACTTTCCAATATTAATAAGAGCGATGACTTTTGGTTCAATATAAAGATCAGTCTTAGCGAGGTGCGAAGGGATTTTTTCTTCTAAATCGAATATTGCCGAGAAGTTATTGTGAGAAAGTTCATGTTTTGTTTTTTCGTTTAAAACAGCTCGGAGCAGAATATCTTGACTCTTACCTAACCTATTCAGAGTCAACTCATGCTCACCTAATAGGACAGAGCTGTTTTGTAGTAGGTCAATTTTTGCCAACGCTTGTTCAAAGCCTTCTTCTTGCCCCGTTAGCTTGAATAAGCGGACTAAATTTACGGTCGGGTCTATTGCGTTTGTTAAAAACAGGATGTTTTTGGTTTGTTGGTATTGGTTAGACCAAAACAATATGATTTTTCTCAATAATGCTTCACTTTGCTGCGTCTCTCCGCGGTAAGCAAGAATGAGAGGAAATGCATTGAGGATTCTCAAAAAGGTGCTGCAGTTACCTAGGTTAGCTCGATCGACAGAAGGAAAAGCCATTGCAATATCGCTGCACCAGCTCTCTAAATTGGGTAATGAATGTAGATCTCTTTTCTCTGTCATGCGTTTGTTTGTGGGTTTTAGGCTCGATTGAGTCATCAACTGACACCCTGACTATCGCTATGCGTTTTAGTGTTCTCTGTATGCGTTAGTTCGCAATAGGCTTGTTCTGGTTCGATTAAACCCCCGACTAACGCATCTAACATTTCTAAACTCGTTATCTCGATGAGTCCATCTGCAGTACGAAAAGCGGACAAAGTATGGCCGGTTGTTGCTATCGCATTGGCTGTGTCTTTCATATTTGTTTACTCCAAAAAGGTACTCGGCCTGAGGGTATTTGTTTACATATGAAAGACAATACGAAATCAGTAACTTTTTTGTGACTTTGGTGTAATGGTTAATTTTTTCAATTGGTTATAAAGCTATGGTGCAGAATGATTGATTGGGGTACAATCTGCGCTGTTAACAATATGTACATATTTTGGTCGGAGAAAATGCTAATTCAACTTGGTGATTTTGAGTTAAACACGGTAGAAATGACGCTTGACGGTCAAAACGCGAAGGTCATTCTAGAGCCGAAAGTATTTGAGGTGCTGTGTTATCTAATCGAAAACTCAGAACGCTATGTTTCCATGGGTGAATTGCATGAAAATGTGTGGCATGGGCGCTGTGTCTCGGATGCAGCGGTAAGGCGCATCATTAGTAAAATCCGTGCCATATTGAACGACGACCATAAAGAGCCAAAATATCTGCAATCGTTGAGTAAACGAGGATATAGATTAATCTGTGTCATTGAGCGCATATCAGAGCCTGAAGCAAATGATTTCAAACTACACGCTGAAGTCAACGAAAACATTAACCTGATAGCGGGCGGTAAGCTAGACGAAAATAGCTTTATTGAAACGGTTCAAGAACCCCTCTTTTTTAGTAATCCAAACTTTTCTTTCATATCTAAACTTATTTTGACTGCAATTTCAGTAATACTGCTTGTTATTCTTTATTTCGCTTTTGAGCCAAAGCGAGCCTCAATTGAAGATAATGGATTGATTGATACTTTCGGGGGGCAAAAGCGTGCATTTTCATGGTCACAAGACGGCCGATATCTAGCCTATTTCGTAAAATTGAAGGGTGAAAAGGGCTTTCAAATCGTCTTAAAAGATAATAAGAGCGGTGAAAGCCGGCTGCTTTCTAAGCAAGAGCATAATCCTTTAACCTTAGCGTTTTCTAGTGACGCTAAATACCTTTTTTATACTGATTTAAGCAGCGACTCTGCTCACTTGTACCAAATTAATTTAGAAAGCAATGAGACTCAAGCAATCCAATTGATGGGCGAGTTTGATGCGGTTTACAAAGTATTTACATCGTTTAATCACAATGAAATTTACTTTACGGGATACAAAAAGGCGACTTCTACCGCTTTGATCTATCAACTGAGTATAGACTCCCAAGTGGTGCGTCAAATTACCCATTCCTCTTATAAAGATGTATATGACACTAAACTCGATTTTTCACCAAACAGTAAGCTTATGGCAATACTGCGAGTAACAGAAGAAAACACTCGCAACACCATCAACGTACTAGACACGGTCACGCAGTCCCCAAGGTTTGAATATCTCGCAGGCTCTACGGTCTTTGATGTTGATTGGTTAGATGATGAACATCTTTTGTTGCTAAGTGGCAGTGACATCTTAAAAGTTAACGTGGTTTCTGGTAAGGAGCAAAAGATCTCATTAGATGGAAATGAATTTGTTCAGTTACAAGTGAGAGGAAATAATACTTTTACTGCGCTGCACACTGAGTCAGTACCTTATAGTTTTATTGAGAAGCGCTTACCGCTAGCCGATTTTTCTAGCATTAAGGTTATTGAGTCTGAAGAAAACATGACTAGCCTGAACTATCAATCAAAAAACCAAGCTATGTGGGCGGTAATTAAAAACGAGGAAAATTATGAGCTAGTATTGCTTAATAAAGAAAATGATAAGGAAACAAAGACCTATCTTAGCTCAATTAAAAAAATCCGCTACATTGATGATTCGGCAGACAATAAGCATGTTTTACTTTTTATTGATAATCGACTGGCGGCTTTGAATAAGGAGTCCTATGAGATCTCATACATAACCGCTTTTGGCGAACCGGTTGGCGATGTCGACTTGTCGAAACAAAACCAGGATGTATTTTACACAGTAAAGCGAAGTGGAGAGTGGCAATTGCATCGCTTCGATTTAGAAACTAGACAGTCATCACTCATCCTTACTCATTTTCGCTATGTTCGACAGCATTCTGACAACTTTGTTGTTGGTTCTGAAGAGCGAGAGCTGTTTTATTATGATGTAAAAAGCCATTCATTTTCAGCTTTAAACGTGACACTTTCAGAAAATTACAATACAAACTGGGGTGTCGTAAATAGTTATATCTATTGGTCTACGCATGACCTGAAAACAACGACAATCCATGAACTCAATATTGCTAATATTGAGCAGCCTGTTTTAACACAGCTGTCTTTCGATTATGCAGGAAACAGCCCATGGTTTTATCTCAATAAATATCGTAATAGCCTAACTATGAAAGTACAAAATAATCAACGGAGCCAGTTGAAAAACTACCAAATCCATTGAATTCAATGGGTTTTATATTAAGTTATGGTTAAGTTACAAAGATGTTCCTTTTAAATTATTGTTAATTTCAGTGTTTTTCACAATATTGACTGGGAAAATTAATCTAAAAATAAGGAATATCATGCCTACTTTTTTGCCAATACTTTATTTCGCTATAAGCACTCCAATGGTGCAATCTGTAGATGAACAAGCCCAAGTAATACATAGCAACACTTTAGTTGATTTATACCCGCAAGGTGTATGTATTTTAGTTCCTGAATTATGTAAAGAAGATCTGAACAGTCAGATGTCTTCTAAGCAGGTCTAAAATGAAGAGCTTCGACCTTATTAAGGGTCTGGTGGAAAGCGTGCAATGCCAAGCTACTTTAGTGCACGCATTGCAAGATATACAAGCGCTATTTCGTTATCAGCATTTGGGCTTAGTCGTCCTTGAACTTAAAGATTTACAGTCTTATCGTGTTCGTGATTTTGGTAACCTGCCGACAACGTTGATTGACGTAATAGAAAAAGATAGTCGCTTTGTAGATTATTGTTTTAATGAAACCGTACCGACGTTCTTGAATCACATAGATTCACAATATTGTACCGAGAAACTTGACCCTGTATTTTTTGTACCGGCAGGCTGCTCGAGGCAATATGGTGCATTTATGGTGTTTTATCTCAATGAACAATCCATGGATAGCAGCGTTTGCGAATTGATAGGGGACTTTTGGAAGATATTTTCCCCTCAGTTATTTAGACAATATCGAAAATATGTTCACAAAGAAGATTTTTCGATAACGGCGCGTGAGCGTGAGTGTATCCAGTGGGCTTCGATGGGTAAAACAGCGTGGGAAATTAGTCAAATCTTGGATATTAGCCAAAGAACGGTAGAATATCATTTGGCTAATTGCATACGTAAAACCAACAGCATTAACCGTCAACATGCCATTGTAAAATGCGTTCTAAGTGGGCAATGCTAACGTTGTATTACTGACGTTGGCATCACTTGATGGTAGTCGGTAATCGCTAAAAATTCTGAAATTTTATTATGTGGCTTTTTGCTATCTGGGTTAGCGATAGCAAGTAAATGGGCAATGCCATATTGCTTCGCACTGCGCAGTACGCTTAAGCTGTCATCGACAAACAAAGTGCGTTTGCAATCAAATCCAAGAGCACCTTGCACGGCCTGCCATAACGCTTGTTGTTCTTTACTGTAGCCGTAGTCATGAGTGGAAATAAGCTTATCAAAGTATTGGTCAAACTCGGTGAGTTCTATTTTTAGGCTTAAACTATCTGGGTGCGCATTCGTCAGTAAGATAACCTGTTTATGGTTGGCGCGTAAAAACCTTAAAAACGGTATGGTATCGTCGCGCAGGCTAATTAAATGCTGGATTTCACGCTTGAGTTCAAGAATTGGTAACTCAAGTTCACGCTGCCAGTAGTCTAAGCAATACCAAGACAATTGCCCCATCACACTGGCGTACTTGTATTCAATAATGGCCTTGGCTTTGTCTAATGCCAAATTATGCTTTTTCGCGTATTCCCGAGGAACCACTTCCATCCAAAAATGGTTGTCGTAATGCAGGTCTAGCAAGGTACCATCCATGTCTAATAAAACGGTGTCAATCTCGGACCAATTTAGCATAGGCATTTACTTCTAAAGGCTTTATGATTAGATAAACGCATCATAGCAAAAAAATGCCCATGACACAGAAAAAGCATCCTACACCACCTAAAATTCTCTCTAGTGAAGTGACAGCGCGCAGCAAGTTGTTTCATGTCGAAGCTTTATCGTTAGAGTTTTCCAACGGGCAGCAGCGTCAGTACGAGCGGATCAAAGGCAGTGGACGCGGTGCGGTCATGATTGTCCCCATCAATGCTGAAAATGAACTACTCTTAGTAAGAGAGTATTGTGCGGGCACGCATGACTATCAATTGGGCTTTCCAAAAGGGTTAATCGACCTTGGTGAAACACCACAGCAAGCTGCTAACCGTGAGCTAAAAGAAGAAGTTGGTATGGGCGCTGAATTCTTTAAAGAGTTGAAAATGGTGTCGATGGCACCGAGCTATTTCAACGCCAAGATGCATATTTTAGTTGCTAAGCACCTCTACCCAGAGCAATTAGAGGGCGATGAACCAGAGCCATTGGTTGTGGTTAACTGGCCTTTGTCCGAATGGCGAACGTTGCTAGCGCAGCCTGATTTCACCGAAGCACGCAGTGTCGCGGCATTACTCTTACTTCAGCAGTTTTTAGAAGGAGATAAGGATGCATGAGTATTTAGAAGCCTGTATTGCCCTCGCTGAGCAAGCTGGGGTGGCGATTATGGCGATTTACAAGCAAGACGATGTGGGGGCGATCGAAAAAGCAGACCACACACCTGTTACTAAAGCGGATTTGGCCGCGAATGAAGTACTTGCAGCGGGTTTAAGCGCACTTGCACCTGATATTCCTATTATGTCTGAAGAGATTCCAATACCACCTTTAGCAGAAAGAAAAGCGTGGTCACAATATTGGCTGTTAGACCCGATGGATGGCACCGGAGAATTTATTCTTGAAAGTGGAGACTTTGCGGTAAATATCGCGCTAGTCAAAGATAATAGACCAGTTATGGGAATTATTCATTGGCCATCGAAGAACATCACCTACTTTGCGGTTCATGGTAAAGGAGCTTACAAAAAAGAAGGTGGTGTGGTAAGTCAAATAAACGTAGCACCACCTGAAAAGCTGACACTTGCCGTTAGTCGTCGGCAAAAACTTGAGGCTGTAAGCCAATATTTGAATGCTCAATTTGCTACAGTGGCACTGGGAAGTTGTTCTTTAAAAGCGTGCATCATTGCCGAAGGAAAAGCGGATTGCTTTTTACGCATAGGCCCAACGGGTGAATGGGATACGGGCGCATCGCAAGTGATTGTGGAAGAAGCCGGTGGAACCATCACGGATGCCGAGTTTAATCCGCTCACGTATAACCAAAGAGAAAGTACCGAAAACCCGGATTTTATCGTGATGGGACACCCCGGTTGGGAGTGGCAAAAAATCGTCACACCACACCAAAGACGTTAATTGTTTATTTTGCAATCAAACAGTCACAATCGTGAGTAATGTTGCTTGCTTTTCTTTTTAAATCCTATATGATAGCGACCTCTCTGAAAGACACTGTATAAACAACCGTTTTTAAAAGAGAAATTTACAGGCGCGGGATGGAGCAGCCTGGTAGCTCGTCGGGCTCATAACCCGAAGGTCGTCGGTTCAAATCCGGCTCCCGCAACCAACTTCTTACTAAGTCGGAAGTATAAATAAAGAGTTAGCATGCTGCAGAACAGCAAATTTACAGGCGCGGGATGGAGCAGGATGATAAATCATCCGTCGGACTCGCAATGCCAAAAAAGCCGAAGGTCGTCGGTCCCTGACGAAGTTTAGCTTAAAACATACAGGCGCGGGATGGAGCAGCCTGGTAGCTCGTCGGGCTCATAACCCGAAGGTCGTCGGTTCAAATCCGGCTCCCGCAACCAACTTCTTACTAAATCGGAAGTGTAAATAAAGAGTTAGCATGCTGCAGAACAGCAAATTTACAGGCGCGGGATGGAGCAGCCTGGTAGCTCGTCGGGCTCATAACCCGAAGGTCGTCGGTTCAAATCCGGCTCCCGCAACCAACTTTAAAGCCAGCTTATTGCTGGTTTTTTTGTATCTGTAATTTAGTATTCGTTTTATAGTTCAATAACCCGAAGGTCGTCGGTTCGCTCTTCATAATCTACGGCTCCCGCAACCAACTTTAAGCCAGCTTATTGCTGGTTTTTTTGTGCCATTAATTTAGTAACTTCCAATGCTTAGATAACCCGAAGGTCGTCGGTTCGCTCTTCATAATCTGCGGCTCCCGCAACCCACTTTAACGCCAGCTTATTGCTGGTTTTTTTGTATCTGTAATTTAGTATTCGTTTTATAGTTCAATAACCCGAAGGTCGTCGGTTCGCTCTTCATAATCTGCGGCTCCCGCAACCAACTTTAAGCCAGCTTATTGCTGGTTTTTTTGTGCCATTAATTTAGTAACTTCCAATGCTTAGATAACCCGAAGGTCGTC
>CAPN01000002.1 GCA_000333235.1 Pseudoalteromonas luteoviolacea B = ATCC 29581
TTCTTCTGGATAGCGTTTTCCGCTCATAAACACCTCTGTATTTTTAGTTAGTTTATCTAACTAAGAGGTGTCTAGGAAATTAGTGTCGATTCAATTTCTGTCAAGTTTAGTAGAGGTGTTGTTATAGACTCAAATAAGTTGGCTAGCAATTTCGATTACAAAACCATCAACTATGTTTCTAGTGATTAATGGCTTTTAATGGAAAGACGTTAGTTATTTAACGGAACTATTTCAGTTGTTCCGCATCATCTTTCTCATTATTGAATTTGATATTTTCATTTCCTAGTTAGAGCTGAGCGATTGGAGCGACAGTGCGCTCGGCGTACTTAGCTTGTTAGCGATTGTTTGCTTGTCCCAGATCGGGACAAGGGTCTTTGATCTTAAAGGTGAAAGTGCGCTCGGCGTACTTTGCTAGTTAGTTATGGTTTGCTTGTCCCAGATTGAGGCAAGGGTCTTTGGTCTTAAAGGTGAAAGTACGCTTGGCGTACTTTGCTAGTTAGCGATTGTTTGCTTGTCCCAGATTGGGACAAGGGTCTTTGGTCTTAAAGGTGAAAGTGCGCTCGGCGTACTTTGCTAGTTAGCGATGTTTGCTTGTCCCAGATCGGGACAAGGTTCTTCGGTCTTAAAGGTGAAAGTGCGCTCGGCGTACTTTGCTAGTTAGTGATGGTTTGCTTGTCCCAGATCGGGACAAGACTGATCAGCTAAAAGTTTTTACCATTGTGAGGACGGCAGGTTACGGGATACGACATAAGTCTTTGTAAAAAATATGTTTTTAGTATCCGAGCGTTACCTGAAATAATATGTTTTGTCTCAGAATTACAGATAACCTAAATGACGTTTTTGACTAAAAAGTTCGCCGAGCGAACTTTTTGTCTCAAAATTACAGATGACCTAAATGACGTTCTCGATTAAAAAGTTCACCGAGTGAACTTTGCTATTCAAGTGACTTGATCTGCTGTGGGGCAAAACTCATTTTCGATCTCTCGTGTCTGATAGCTGAGCAATCATCTTAAGGATGAGTGAAGCATCATTTGGGTCAAAATTAATTTTTATATTTTGAGCATATGAATATGCGACTTGCCCATCTTTACCAACAATTGCAAAAGCAACTGCCTCATCAACCATCTCTTTAAACACTTCGTTAATATCTTGCTTCTGTATTTCCATAACTTCGCTTCTATAATAATTTAAGTGTTTGAAAATTATTGGCTTTTGGATATTTAAGTCTGCATAAGTGAGTATGCAGATATTTTTAATACTTACTATTTTTTGATTGTCAGAAATAAACTATAAGTCATTCAAATAATAGTGTAGATATCGAAAAAGCATGAAAAAATAGTTCGCTCTAAGTGAGTGTGAATCTACTTTTCCCGTAGAGAATTTGAGCAATTCATGGTATAACTATTATAACGATTATGAAATTTATAAAGTTATATAACCAATGTAAGGTGAACTTTGCGTTTAAATTTCAATCAGCCCAAAAACCTCTTATTTAACGCTTTTAAAACCTTGCCATTCTTGGCAATTCGCGTGTCAAAGTCGGCAAATGCTTTGCCAAATTTGGCAAAAGTGTTGTCAAAAGTTCGCACTCACCTATAGTGAATCTCATATCCTTTTTTTAATTGGTTTTTGCTCTCATACTTCAATATTCGGTATTTCAGACGCTTGTGATCTTAGGTGTTGTGTTCGTACCAATATATGAGCTTGCACCTCAGCCATGTAATGTCGGTCGTCTTCGGTAAAATGCTGTTCTTGAGTTATTTTTTCAATAAATGATTGCTGCGTAAGTATGGTTATGACTTTATCTGCCAAATCGCTTAGCTGGCGAGATAAGAGCTTTTTATTCACCCCGCAGGTTTCTGCGAAATCAGCCATTTGATATGCGTTAATGCTTTCGGGGTCAAACTCATCGCCCATCGCCATAGCAAGTACATGCTTAAACTGTGGGAACATGGCAACATTCACTAAGTCATAGGCTGGCGTGAATCGACTATTACGTTTATCAAAAAACAGAGAAACGTTTTTTCCGTGACTGTCATAGTTGCTGATCATCAAATTAAATAGCTGCCAGTTGATAAGCCATTGAATGCTCTCAACAGGTGATGCCATCATTTTTGCCAGTTCAAAGAGTCGGGGTAAGCTTGCTCCATCTCTAATATGCTGTACATCTCTGCCATCACCTAGATTTCGCTCGTATTTATAATCACGAGGCAGATTAAGTGCTTGGCAGCCATCAATCACATGTCTACGAAAAACTTTCGAATGCTCAGGCGTATACTTACGATCAAAACGCTTCACAATTAGCGCTGGGTATTCTTCGAATCGCGTGAATTGTACTTCTGCGGTAGGTAGTCCTACGGCATTAGACAGTTTCATACAGAAGTATTCGTTGAGTACGAGGTTGGGGCAGTTGTGTTTTTCAAACTTGAGAATATGCGTTGAACATAAAGCCCCATCGCCAAAACCTATCTGTCCTCGCTCATTAATGAATATGTTGAGCTTATCTTGTACGCCTGCCACACTTAGACGTGGTTTGTCATCCCATGTTAACAAGCCAATATCTTCCTTGCTCGCAAGCCGTTTGGTTAGCTCGTCCGGTTCGATCACTCTAAATTGTGGCTCATTTGCCTCTGGTGAAATGTCTGATCCATGTTTACTCGCCTTAAACGAAATGGCTCCCGCCAGATCATTGCCAATAGCTCGTACTTGAGAGTAAACATTCTTTTCAGAGACACCGAGGTGCTCCGCTAAGAGCTTTCGGGCTTCTCCTTCAGGTAAGGCATTATCAAGGTAGTTATAGGCGACTTCACGAGAATGAGCGTTATCCAGTGTTAACGATGGAGAAAGTGGGTAGCCTGTTTGCTGCCAATCCGGCTCATATTCAAGTTTGAGCAGATTGGTACTTTTATCCAAAGTTAGCGTGCCAATACATTGCTCTGCTAAATAGATGAGCAAAGTGTATTCTGAGGGCTGGTTGATATTGTCTGTTGTCATTGCTGTTATACCCATTCGTCATTGCTTACATTTGAGTCAATTTGCTTTTCAATAGGAACAGGCGAAAGGGACGGTGAGGTAAGCTTGATACCTAGTCCATGTAGCACTGCAAATGTGGCAGCTAGGGTACAATTGTCATTGCCATTTTCAATGCGAGATAAGGTATTGATACCCACATTACATAGCGCGGCGCAATCAGCGAGCTTCATACCCATCGCCGTGCGTTTTGCTTTAATAAGTTGTCCCAACACATGCGCGTCATTTATAAACTGTGTTTGAGGCATTTTTGAGGAAGTTACTTTCTTCGCCATTTATATGCACCAATATCAATATTCATCAGTATCAGTGATTATAGACTGATATTAATGAATAACAAGTTTATTAACCGTTAACGGTGATTTTAAGTATGGATGTCAATTTCAATATGATAATTCACCAGTATAGGTGAATTATCATATTAATTTATTGGGCAGAGAGGTTTGGCCTATGTATATACGCGAATGCTATTGAGGCGCAATACGGTGAGTGCCGCAGCAACACAAACGTCACTGGTAGAGTTAGGGTTTAACTGAAAACAATCGGGGTTTAGTGCCATTTCTTTAGTAAAGTTGTCTCGATAGCGTTTCGGAGCCAATTCAGCAACATCTTTAATAGCAAACACCATGTTGGGGCTGTTCTTATTAGGAAGCGTTTCACAGTCAAATTGCAACATAAGTTTTGTTGTTTGATGCAAACCAATTGTATGAAGTAGTGAATAGCCAAAGGTCACGTCAATGAGTTGATCAAATATATAGCTACAGCTTTGCCCAACTTGGTTTAAGTATGAAATAGATAACCCCTCGCTCTTTGACAAAGAGTAGTGATGAGTAAGCCACTCTTTTTCTGGTTTTACATACCAATGATAAACAGTGCCGTTTGCAAGCACGGAAAGTGCTGTTGGATAGTTGCCAGAGTCATCTGCAAATGCAACGAGGATAGGAGGAAAAAATTTAAGTTTTGGATGATGCATGTTTTTGTCCTGTAATCGTTTCCGCTGAGGCAAGCTCAGCACTTTTCTATAGCGATTGTGGGTTATTAGCTGTCATAGGTTTATATTGAATGAGTGGTATCACTAAATCGGCCAGTCTATTTAGTGCGTCTACGCGTTCCGGAAAAAAGCCATAGCAGTCGTACGTTTTTTCAACGCCCTTTAGGCTATGGTTCATACACTTTTCGGCCACGTCACGACGTACGCCTAATTTGGACAATAAGGTACGAAATGTGCGTCTCAAGTCATGTAACGTGAAGTGATGGACACCTTCTTCCTTCATGTAATTGGGGCCGCGCTTGCGGTTGCCATAGCTTATGCCGAACAGGCAGGCGACAGCATCGTTGATAGTATCCGGTGAAATGTGAGGGTGCTTGCTGGCCCGGCGTTTGGGGAAGAGATATTCATGATCGCCACTGAGCAGATGGAGATCTTGAAACAGTGGTAAAGCTTTATCTGGGATGGGGATCACCAACGCAGCATCGGTCTTAGTGGTGTTTGCATATAACTTAAAGGTTTGCCGCTTAAGATCGACTTGCTCCCACTTAGCTGAGAGCAGTTCCATCTTTCGATTGCCTAATAGCAGTAATAGCGCCAATGCAATATAGGTACTGCGTGGGATTTTGATAGGATGCTCGCGAAATACGTTAAATGCTGACTCAATTTCTTGCTCTTCTAGGAAGCGCTGTCTTTTGGTGTCGGCACCGCCTGCATCATCAACCTGTGAGAATTCTTGGGCGATGTTGACTGTGACTGCGCCATATTTAGTCGCTAAACGATAAACACGTTTAATAAACAGAAGCACCTGATTGGCAATGGCTGGACGACCGGAGTCCAACACACGCTGGATAACGTTGTCTATATCATAGCTATGAATTCGGTCGATGCGGATGTTACCTAGGTGCGGCTTGATCTCATTGTTGTATACGCGCTCATATACATAGGCAGTCTTTATTTTGGTGCGCTTTTTTTCTAGGTATTTGTTGGCACAATCATCGAAGGTTACGAGCTTAGGTTGCTTTTGACGTTCAATATCGAGTTTCGGATCGATGCCGTCATTTAGCTTTTGTCGGCAATCAATCGTGAGCTTGATAGCATCTTCAAGATCTAGCAGCTCTTCATGTCCCTTGCCATAGCCGCCTATTTTATACTGACGGCGTTTACCAAATAATTGGTAACGTATGATCCAACTGGCGGTGCCTTTGGATTTCACATCAAGATACAGGCTAGGGTAAACGCTTTCGAAAGTAGGTTGGCCGGATTGCACCAGCGCTTCAATATGTTTTGCAGTTTGCGAGATATTCATCAACTTTCCCTCATTATTCGGAACAAAAATTGCGAACAAAATGAGGGGAGAGGAGGACCAAAAGTCACCACTTTGGTCACCACTTGGGGGCTGATTTAGCTTATTTTTTTATTAGCTAGGATAAATAAATGGTGACTAATCCTTAAAAAAGCATGTTAAATCGCCAATTTAAGCCCAAAATATACTAGAAAACTTGTTATTCTATATTCTGGATCTGCTCCCTCATCTGTTCAATTAACACTTTTAGCTCAACGGCGGCGTTGGTAATGTCAGTGTTGATGGATTTAGATGCGAGGGTATTTGATTCGCGGTTAAACTCTTGCATCATAAAGTCTAAACGACGTCCACATGCGCCACCTTTCTTCAAGACTTTGTTGGTTTCCTTAACGTGTGAACGAAGTCGATCAAGTTCTTCAGCAACATCTTGTTTTTGGGCTAGGTAGATTAACTCTTGTTCTAAGCGAGTTTCATCGATTTCGGCTTTTAATTCTTCTAGGCGCTGAGTGAGTTTTTCACGTTGCCACTTATTGATCTCGGGAAGATGAGATTCTACTATCCCAACTTGCTCGATGATGTTATCGAGGCGAGCTTGGATCATTTCTTGAAGATTTGTTCCTTCGCTTGCTCTGGCTGCTTTGAAATCATCAATTAACACATCAAAACCAGCTAATAGTTCGCCATTAACGGAATCCAAATCAAGTTCTGGGGCTTCCATGACACCTGGCCAACGTAGAATATCCACAGGGTTTATTTCGCCCCCGCTTTGATCTTTTACCCACTTGGCATTATTAATGAGTTGAGTTGCCAGTGATTCGTTAATTTTAAGTTCGCCAACGTGGGATGGGTTGGCGGTAAATTTAAGGAATACCTCTACTTTTCCACGTTGTAACGCTAAGCGAAGGCGCTCACGAATTACAGGCTCTAGCCCTCTGAACTGTTCAGGCGCACGGATAAAAGTTTCAAGGTATCGTTGGTTTACTGAGCGGATCTCCCAAACGCCTGTTCCCCAATCGCCTTTTACTTCGCGGCGAGCATAAGCTGTCATGCTGTGGATCATAACGGTTCCTAATAAAAGTACAAAATTATCTTCAGCATTATAGCCTAAACTGAGTCCGACTGAATAGGCAATGACATTTCGGCGTGCAACCTCGGTTTCTTCCCTTTATAATGAGTCAAATTCAGAAATTAGGGGAACGTGGATGCGTCCAAGTCAAAGAACCGCCAATCAGATCAGACCGGTAACCTTTACGCGTAATTACACTATGCATGCTGAAGGCTCAGTCCTTGTAGAATTTGGTAATACCAAGGTGCTGTGTACTGCAACGGTTGAACAAGGCGTGCCAAGGTTTATGAAAGGGCAAGGCAAAGGTTGGATCACTGCGGAATATGGTATGTTGCCACGTTCAACACATACGCGTAATGATCGTGAGGCTGCTCGTGGAAAGCAAGGTGGCCGTACGATGGAAATCCAACGTCTAATTGCTCGTGCACTTCGTGCCGCAGTAGATTTGAAAGCACTAGGTGAAAATACAATCACCATCGACTGCGATGTAATTCAAGCGGACGGCGGTACTCGTACAGCATCTATAAGTGGTGCTTGTGTAGCTTTAGTTGATGCACTTACGCATATGCGTGCAAAAGGCATGATCAATGCTAATCCGTTAAAGTGTATGATCGCGGCTATTTCAGTGGGCATCTATAACGGTCAAGCAATCACAGATTTAGAATATGTTGAAGATTCTGAAGCTGAGACTGACATGAATGTGATTATGACTGAAACAGGTAAGCTTATTGAAGTGCAAGGTACAGCAGAAGGTGAGCCGTTCTCATTTGAAGAACTTCATGAAATGTTAGATTTGGCGAAACATTCTATTCGTGAAATTATTGATATTCAGAAACAAGCTTTAGCGTAAATCAAAAGTCAGAGGAAGCTATGAAAGCCTATCAAAAAGAGTTCATTGAATTTGCTTTAGAAAAGCAAGTGCTTAAATTTGGTGAGTTTACGTTAAAATCTGGACGTACTAGCCCTTATTTTTTTAACGCTGGATTATTTAATACTGGCCGCGACTTAGCACGCCTAGGTCGTTTTTATGCTGCTGCACTTGAAGACGCAGGGATTGATTACGATGTGTTATTTGGTCCTGCTTATAAAGGTATTCCTATCGCAACCACGACTGCGGTTGCACTTGCAGACCACCATAATAAAGATGTGCCATACTGTTTTAATCGTAAAGAGAAAAAAACTCACGGTGAAGGTGGTTCATTAGTAGGATCAGAACTGAAAGGTCGGATCATGCTAGTCGATGATGTGATCACCGCGGGAACCGCTATTCGTGAATCAATGGAAATCATCGCTGATCAAGGCGCTGAACTTGCTGGTGTGTTAATTGCATTGGATCGCCAAGAGAAAGGTAAAGCTGAGCTTTCTGCTATCCAAGAAGTTGAGCGTGATTTCAGTACTAAAGTGATTTCTATTGTTAAGCTAGCAGATTTAATTGCGTATTTAGAGCAGCAAGGCAATATGGCTGAGCATTTAGATGCAGTAAAAGCTTACCGTGACCAATATGGTGTTACATAAGCCTAAATAAAACTGCATTAATCAAAACCCAGCGCCAGCTGGGTTTTGTGTTTTTAGCGTATTCGATACTTTGGTTTGTATGTTTTTTGAGTAATAACATGTCTTTTTGAATGGTTTTGTTTGAAAACTGTTCGAACGATCTGTTTTTCGTATTTTTCTTTAAAAAACGCTTGATCATTTTTTTTAGCTCCCTATAATGCGCTCCCACTGACACGGCAGATGACGCAGCAAAGCGAAATGCAACGAGTCAGTTGA
>CAPN01000001.1 GCA_000333235.1 Pseudoalteromonas luteoviolacea B = ATCC 29581
GAGCGAATGAAGTTGCTTAGCAGTATCTTTGCCATAGAAATCGCGGCTTATGCCATCATGAGCAATCACTATCACTTGGTAGTCAAGGTGAACAAACAGCAAGCGCTTGATTGGTCTGATGACGAAGTTATT
Organism: Pseudoalteromonas luteoviolacea B = ATCC 29581; assembly: GCA_000333235.1. Taxonomy (GTDB): domain Bacteria; phylum Pseudomonadota; class Gammaproteobacteria; order Enterobacterales; family Alteromonadaceae; genus Pseudoalteromonas; species Pseudoalteromonas luteoviolacea_D. The sequence goes on from CAPN01000001.1 coordinate 133, forward strand.
GAGCGTTGGTATAAACTTTACAATGGTAATCAGCTGGTAGAGCGCTATCTAAGCGGTGAAGTATTAGATGAAGCAAGTAAGGTGTTTTTAGATAAAACCATCGCCCAATGGCGTTCAAGACTGTATGACATCAGTTGGTATATGAAAAACCTCAATGAATTTATCGCCAGAGAAGCGAACAAAGAAGATAAATGTAC